>CALSUF010000002.1:0-782500 GCA_943789465.1 uncultured Flavobacteriaceae bacterium
TCTTTTGTTTTTTGAGAAAGATCAAATCCCTTCAGGTAAGGCAGTTATGTGGCCCCTTCTAGAAAAATTAGGACAGCTGAAAAACACAAATCCTGCATTAAATGGCGGTAAAAACCCAGCTACCTATACGGACATTGAAACAGCTAATTCCAAAGTTTTGGTTTTCAGCAGAGAAAAAAATAAGCATAAAATAGTTTTTATTGGCAACTTTTCTGGTGAAAAACAAACTTTAGAAAACCCCTCTATGGGGGCTTTGGATTATGATTCAGAACTAAAAATTAATGATAAAATATTGACTTTAGAGCCTTGGGGGTTTAGAATATTTCTTCAAAATTAAATATATAATTTGCTCTTATTATCATTAAACAGATAGTAACAGTTTAGCGGAAACGCATAAGGAAAAGCCAACTTTTTCGGTGAGAATTTAAAATTATTTTTATTCAGTTTTAAATTCTCTCAATACAGGTAATGCCTTGCTTTCAAAGTCAAATAATGCTTGGTTTTCCCAAGGAGAAGCGTCAATAGATTGATTGCCTTTCCACGAAATTAATTCACCACCCCAATAACAAAAACCAATCCCATTTTCTACGTCATTCGTTAGTTGTTTAATTTTCTTTAAAAATTCTCTTTGCCCTTCAATTGTTGCTGGATATGCGGGTAAAATAAGTTGTTCATCTAAACCTACAATATTATTTGTCCAATCGTTCCATTCAAGTGTAAAAGGATAGGCTGTTTCGGCAATTAAGATATTCTTATTATGATTATTACTTAATAACTCCATTTTAGTTTTTAGATTTTCTAAAGATTTACCATGCCATATTGGATAATAAGAAAGACCTATGATGTCATAATCTAGAGTGCTTACCTGGTTGAAAAACCAATCCGAATTATCTATTCCAGCAAAATGTAAAATTATTTTAGTGATATTTGAATTAGTTCTTACTGCTGAAATCCCCATTTTCATTAGTTCGATAAAATTCTGATGATTATTTGAAATATGCCCATAAGGATGAAGAAACCCAGAATTAATTTCATTCCCGATTTGAATATAGTTAGGTTCTAGTTCTGTCACCACTCTTTTTGTGTAGTTGAAAACACTATCCTTTAAAGTAGTGAAACTTATCTCTTGCCATTGGGTTGGTGTATCTTGATGCTCTGGATCTGCCCAACTGTCTGAATAATGAAGAGTTAACCAAGTTTTAAATCCATTAGCTTTTAGGGTTTCGGAAAACTGCTTTACTTCGTTAAACCCAGAGTGTTCATTAGTTGGATTTACCCAAAGTCTCAATCTAACAGTATTTATTCCATTTTCTTTTAGTATTAGTAAGAAGTTTTTCTGATTTTCATCCAAATCATAAAATATTGGATTTAAATTTGATATTTCTGGATAACTTGAAATGTCAACAGCAGAAATAAATTCTGAACCTTTGTTATTTAACTTTGGTACAATAAGATCTTCTTTATTACAAGAAATTAATATCAAAAATGATGCTAATAGTTGGATTTTAATATTCATTTTTAAAATTAGTGGTAACTAGTGGTTGAACTTTTTATTCTATTTTTATTTAGACAGGTTGATTTGTTTTGTCTTATATAATTTAGAAATATACAAAATTTAATTATTATGCAATTACAATTGATAGACCTAAAAACCCTTTGTTTCACAAGGGCTTCACTGCCATTCAATTTAAAGTTAATAAATAGAAAAAATAAGAAGGGGAGTAGAAATCGGTTTAGTTTAGTGCGATCACAAATATAATTTTGATTTATTTTAATTCCCTGCGTTTCTCTCTGAAACGCAGGGTTTTTTGTTTCTTTTTTTTATTAGGATTATTTGTTTTCTCTTAATAAACATATATTTTGTTTATTATTTACTAAATTTGAATAAACAAAATAAACACATCATGAAAAAAGTACTTTTTACAATTTTATCTCTATTCATACTATCATGTAGTAGTGATGATAATGACAGCAACGACAACAATGATAATAATCCAGACACTTCAATCAATTCTGATTTGGTAGGCACTTGGGTTGGTTCAGCCATTAGTGATGACAATCCAACTAATGTTGGTGTTCAAACAATTGCTTTCAATGCTGATGGTACTGGGTCTATCACAGAAGTATTCCTTTTGCCACCTGAAACTTTTGAAGCTGAGCTAACATGGTATTCTAATGCGACTACAATCTTTGGTACTTTAGAAGGTCAATTGGATGAAATTGGATACGTTTTGTCTGAACAAAATCAAATGCTTCAACTTACTTTTCCAGAAGGAGATGTGGGAGAATACGTTAGATTGGATTAGATATATACACCAAACAAATTCTAAAAAAACCTTGCTAGAAATAGTAAGGTTTTTTTTTAGTATATGTACTGATATATTTAATTTACATTAGATTTGTATCTATAACTATAATAAAAACAAATGCCATTTAACATTGTACTTGTAGAGCCCGAAATACCAAATAATACGGGTAATATAGGCAGACTGAGCTTGGCATCAGGGTCAGTGTTGCATTTGGTCAAACCGTTTGGGTTTGAGTTGAGTGATGCTCGACTCAAAAGAGCCGGACTGGACTATTGGAAATACATTACAGTCAAGATTTATGAGAACTTAGAAGAGTTTCTAAACATCCATAAACATAAGACGATGGTCTTCCTGTCAAGTGCTGCAGAAAAGAGTTACGTTTCTATTGATTTTAGAGACGATTTGTTTTTTGTATTTGGAAAAGAATCAGTTGGGTTGCCAAAAAATCTCGTCGCAGACAACTCAGATAAACTCTATAAAATCCCCATTCATAGTCCGCATGTGAGAAGCTTAAATTTAGCCAATGCCGTAAGTATAGTGGTGTTTGAAGGCTTGCGATCCTTGGAGGTTTCAAAAGAAGCCTAACCGACACTCAATCACTAATTTTTTGTCTTTAGAAGTTGTAAAAAACAAATATAAATCTCCACCATCGTTGAGTTTAAATAGTGTTTTGAGAGTTTCAGTTTTTTCTGAAAAATTCCGTGTTTTTACATTGGCTTTTAGGCCGCCAATCATTTTTTTTAAAGGTTTCTTTTGATAGGGATGGAAATTAGAAATCGCATATATTTTACCTGGAAAATCGGTTATCTTTTCACTGCTCGAATATAAATGCGTGTGTAAGTCTAGTTTATCCAGCTTAAATTGTTCCGAAATTAATTGAAATGCCCCTGATTTCATTACGGCAGCATTTGGCTCGTATAAATACCGCTTTGGTGTGTTGTAGCTAGCTACCGCCGTTTCTTCCTCTATTATTTCAAAGGAAAAATATTCATCGCCATTCGGGTGGCTGTTAAGCGTGTGAATCGTCGCCATGCCTTCAAAACTCTGTTCTTGATGAAACAACAGCTCCTTTACTTCATTTTTTACTGCCACAACATAAATGTTTTTCACGTTTTTTAGAGTTTTCAAACCAACACTGATATCGAGCATTGGAGACATTTTTATAAGTATGTTTTTGGAATGCTTAAAAAACAAATCTTGATGGATTATTACATTCGGACTGCAATCCTCAATCAAGAATTTTTTATTTTTTTGTGCGTCGCGACGTGAGGGGTCAATGTATATCCAATCAAAAGTATCTGAACACGATTTTAAAAATTCAATTCCATCTTTGGAGTGCGTCGTAATGTTTTTTGCCTTTAAAACTTCAAAATTATAAGCAGCAATTTCAGCCAATTTAGGGTTCATTTCACAATGCACTACGGACTTAAATTGTTTTGAGAAATAATAACTATCCACCCCAAATCCACCTGTTAAATCTACTATAGATTCACCTTGCATAAATCCGCTTTTAATCTTTGCAGCAGTTTCCGAAGACGTCTGTTCTATATTGAGTTTATTTGGGTAAAAGATACCTGGCGTTTCAAACCAAGTTTTTAATTTTAAAACACATTTTTTCTTCGCTTCAATTTGTTCGATGAGTTCTTTAATATCAAGACCTTCAAAAGGACTTCCCTTTAGAATTAATTCGTGAATATTAGAGTGTAAATGGTTCGTTATAAACTCTTGAATAGCGCTATTGAGAATCACTTTATTCACCTAAAATGAATTATTTATTGATAATATTTTAGTGAATTCATACAGAGCAATACTTGTGGCTTGTACCACATTCATACTGCTGTTTTGCCCATACATTTCAATGTGAACTACAGCGTCACATTCTTCCAAAACAGAGTCCGAAACTCCATGATTTTCATCACCAATAACAAATGCTATTTTAGAGTTTTTCTCTAGTTTTAGCTCCGATATAGGAATGCTCTTGTCTGTAATTTCAAGTGCAATAAGGGTATAGTTTTGAGTTTTTAGTTCATGAATTTTTTCTGACAACGTTTCAAGCTGTTCAAACGAAACAG
Organism: uncultured Flavobacteriaceae bacterium; assembly: GCA_943789465.1. Taxonomy (GTDB): domain Bacteria; phylum Bacteroidota; class Bacteroidia; order Flavobacteriales; family Flavobacteriaceae; genus Hel1-33-131. The sequence continues at coordinate 4,382 of CALSUF010000002.1, forward strand.
ATTGTTCTGTTGCACGAGATGTTTTTGTGAATTTCCGACCCAGTTCCACAGGGCTTCCACCGAGAATTAGGTGTTCAACTCCAAAAGCATCAGCGGTTCTAAATAAACTCCCCAAATTAGCAGCATGCGATACATTGTCACTTATTAAAACAATTGGAAAGCGTTGTTTTGTAAACTTAGAAGTGTAATGATTTAACTGCATAGTCATTCTAGTTTTCGAAAGCATATTTAATAATATTTGCACCCATTTTTAAGGCTTTTAAACGCACTGTCTCGGGGTCGTTGTGCACGTTCGCATCTTCCCAACCATCGCCCAAATCACTTTCGAAAGTGAATAATAAAATTAATTTTCCTTCATGAAAATACCCTAATGCTTTTGGCGATAAACCATCGTGTTCGTGAATTTTTGGCAAGCCATTTGGAAATAAAAATGCATTGTTATAAATAGGATGCGTTAAAGGAATTTCACTCATTTTTTTATCAGGAAATACTGTTTTTAAGGCTTCCAAAACATAGGGTTTCATTCCGTAATTATCATCTATATGTAAAAACCCACCAGACAATAAATAGGTTCTTAAATTCTCAGATTCATATTCAGAAAAAACCACATTTCCATGCCCTGTCATGTGGATAAACGGGTATTCAAAAAGAGCGGTACTCCCCACTTCTACGGTATGGGGTTTGGCGTCCATTGCCGTTTGAATATTGGAGTTGCAAAACTGAATTAAATTTTTTAAAGCAGTTGGATTGCTATACCAATCGCCACCACCATTATATTTCAAAACCGCTAAATTTTGGCTTTCACAGAAGTGAATCCCTAGAATTAATAAACTATATAAAAAGATTTTATTCATTGCAAAGTTGAATTGTGTGTCCCGCCACGATTCCTGCGGTTTCGGTTCGGAGTCTTGACGCTCCTAAAGATACAGCAATATACCCATGTTTCAAAGCAGTCTCTATTTCTTGAGGACTAAAATCACCTTCAGGCCCTATTAGTATAGTGATGGATTCTCCAGGTTTGATTTGATCTTTGAATTTTAACTTATTTCCGTGATCACAGTGCGCAATAAAAGTAGTTCCTTCTTGTGGGGTTTTTATAAATTCAGAAAAACGTGTGGCGGGTGCCATGGTTGGCAAATAGGAGTGAAGCGATTGTTTCATTGCCGATTGTAATATTTTTTCAAACCGTTCTGTTTTGATGATTTTTCGTTCACTGTTCTGACAAATAATTGGTGTGATTTTATTTACACCTATTTCGGTCGCTTTCTCAATAAACCATTCGTAGCGATCGTTCATTTTTGTGGGGGCAACGGCCAGATGAATCGTATAAGGTTTTGGTGTTTCAAAGGTTGATTTTAAAATATTGACCACACATTTATTATGGTTTGGAATGACCACTTCTGCTTCAAACATCCAACCTTTTCCATTGGTTATTAAGAGTAAATCACCTGTGGATTTTCGTAATACTTTTACGATATGTCGACTTTCATCTTTTGAAAACTTAAAAGTTTTCGTTGCTGCATCAAGTTCAGAATTATAAAATAATTGCATTTGATTATAGTTTAAGTCGCGCCGTAGCCATAATGGTTTGATCTGCGTAATTTTTCTCTAAATATTTTAAATATCCTACAATAGCAATCATCGCTGCATTATCAGTTGTAAATTCAAAAGCAGGTACAAAAGTGTTCCACCCGTATTGATTTTCGGCTTGTTTCAAAGCTGCTCTGATTCCTGAGTTGGCAGAAACACCCCCTCCAATTGCTATGCGATTGACCCCTGTTTCTTTAACAGCTACTTTTAGTTTGTCCATCAAAATACCTACAATAGTATATTGTATAGATGCACATATATCGTTAAGATTTTCTTCAATAAATTGAGGATTTTCTTTCAATTGTTTTTGTATGAAATATAAGATAGCTGTTTTTAATCCTGAAAAACTAAAATTAAGACCTGCTACTTTAGGTTTTGTAAACTTAAACGCTTTGGGGTTTCCTAACTTTGCACGTTTGTCAATTTCGGGCCCTGCAGGATAGCCAAGACCTAAAATTTTACCACTTTTATCAAAAGCTTCTCCAACGGCATCGTCAATAGTTTCCCCTATAACTGTCATTTCAAAATGATTATCCACACGAACAATTTGAGTATGCCCTCCAGAAATGGTCATTGCTAGAAACGGGAAATCAGGTTTTTCATAGCCGTCTTTTTCAATAAAATGCGCTAAAATATGTGCTTGCATGTGGTTCACATCAATCAAAGGAACATGGAGTCCGTAAGCCAATGACTTAGCAAATGAAGTTCCTACCAATAAAGATCCCATCAGTCCAGGACCTTGTGTAAATGCAACAGCATGAAGGTCTGTTAATGAAATTCCAGCTTGTTTTATAGCTTGATCGACTACAGGAACGATGTTTTGTTGATGTGCCCTTGAAGCCAATTCAGGAACCACACCTCCATATTTTTGATGAACTGCTTGGTTAGCAATAACATTACTCAGTACTTTTCCATTACACAAAACAGAGGCAGCCGTGTCATCACAAGAAGATTCAATTCCTAAAATGTATGTATTTTTTGAGCTCATTAACACGTTTTAGCGATAATATTCGTTTAATTTGTAATTAAATAAACGACTTGGTTTATCCATTCATAGGATGACTGCAAAGAAATAAAAAAAATAGCACTAAAATAAATGCTTTGAGTAGTTTAAATTTTAGCATAAATAGTTAAATTGTAAATATAATAACCAATCTCGCATATCAATAAATATTTTAAAATACTGAAAAAAGTTTTAACTTCAATCTTGTTGTTATTCGTGCTATTGGTATTGGTGTTTTCCATTCCGAGTGTCCAAACATGTCTGGGGAGTTATACAACTAATGCCATTAATGAAACTTACGGTACAGCTATTAAAATAGAAAAAGTAGGACTTCAGTTTAATGGGGATGTGGAGCTCAAAAATATTATTATAAAGGATCACTTCGACGAAACCTTAATTTCAGTAGGGGAATTAAATACTTCTATTTTAAGTTTTGTTAAACTGACTGAAAACAAATTGACATTTGGAGCTATTGATTTGTACGATCTTTTTTTTCATATTAAAAAACACAAGGGAGAAACTGATACTAATTTAGATGTTTTTGTAGCTAGGTTTGATGATAAAAACCCGTCTTTAAAGGCCCATAAATTTCTTTTGTCATCCAGTCAGGTTCGAATACATAACAGTAAATTTTTATTAACCGATGAAAATCTAAATAATCCTAAGGTTTTGGATTTTGACGAACTGAATTTATCGGCTTCTGATTTTTTGATTTTAGGAGTGGATGTCAAAGCGGCTATTAATAGTTTGAGTTTTAAAGATTCAAGAGGTGCTGAAATTCAAAACCTACAATCAAATTTTTCATATTCTTTAACCCAAATGAATTTTGAGCAATTAGAAATTAAGAGTGCTAATTCTTCGCTTTTGGGTCAAATTCAATTTGATTATGATCGAAAGGATTTTAAAGATTTTTTAGAAAAAGTTAAAATTTCTGGTTTTTTTAAAAATAGCAACCTAGACTTAGAAGAATTGAATGTGTTTTATGATGAATTTGGGTCGAATCAAAAAGCGATTTTAAACACTTTTTTTTCTGGGACATTAAATGATTTATTTCTTCAAGAGTTTGATTTAAAAACAAATAAAAACACCTCAATAAACGGAAATATCCAATTTAAAAACCTATTAAATGTCACCACAGATAACTTTGAAATGGATGGTCGTTTCAATAATATTTCCTCCACTTATGAGGATTTAAAAGGGCTATTGCCAAGAGTCTTAGGAAATAGTATTCCTTCAAGCATGAATGCTTTAGGACGTTTTGGTATGCAAGGGGTTGTAGGGATTTCAAATGAATCAATCAAAGCGGTCATGGACATAGAAACACAAATTGGAACTCTTTTTGTGGATTTGATTTTAGATGAAGTAGCAGCCATTGACAATGCGTCGTACATTGGGGAGATTCAGCTGACCGATTTTGATTTAGGTTATTTGATCGAAGAATCTAAAATTGGACTTGCTACTGCTCGTTTGAACGTCGAGGGACGTGGCTTTGATAGAGAAACAATTAATTCTAATATATCAGGTATCTTTGATTCCTTTGCGTTTCAAGACTATACTTACAAAGATTTAGAGGTCTCAGGTGTAGTTGAAAATAAAATTTTTAATGGTCAATTAGATATCGATGACCCGAATCTAAAGTTTAGTTTTGAAGGTCTTGTAAATTTTTCTGAAAAAGAAAATATCTATGATTTTTCTGCAGCTATTGAACATGCCAATCTAAACGCCTTAAATTTTGTACAGAGGGACAGTCTTTCAATTTTGAATGGTCAAATGACCATGGACATGAAAGGCACAACGATTGATGATGTATATGGAACAATTGAATTCAAAAACGCACTCTATCAAAATCAAAATGACAGTTATTCGTTTAAGGATTTTAAGATCACCTCAAATTTTGGAGATGACAACGAAAGAACTCTCAGGGTGAATTCTCCTGAAATAGTTTTAGGAACTATAAATGGAAAATTTGTAATTAACGAATTGCCTAATTTATTGCGAAACGCACTCGGTGATATTTATACTAACTACAAACCTTATAAGGTAAGAGAAGGGCAATATTTTAATTTTAATTTTAAACTGTACAATAAAATTATTGAAATTTTTTCACCTGAACTAAAACTAGGTTCTAATACATTTACAAGAGGGAGAGTGGAGAGTGATCCCAAAAGTTTCAAATTAACTTTTAGGTCTCCTGAAATCAAATTAGATGACTTTTTTGCTTCTAAAATAGAGGTGCAACTGATCAATGATAACCCTTTATTTAATTCCTTTATTGAAGTTGATAGCTTGGCAACTCCTTATTATAACGCTTCCGAATTTAGCTTGATCAATGTGACTCTTAACGACACACTATATGTCAAATCTGAATTTAAAGGAGGTAAAAACACAAAAGATGCTTTTGATTTAAATCTCTACTACACAATTGATGAAGATAATAAATCGGTGGTTGGAATTAAAAAATCAAAGGCTAACTTTAAAAATACACCTTGGCTCATAAATGCGCTTCAAAACAAACAAAACAAAATTATATTCGACAGGTCATTTGATGAAATTATTATTGATAATATAAACATGTCTTATGCCAGTGAAGATATTCTTTTAAATGGTTCAATTATAGGCAGTCAAAACAAAAACATCAATCTTGACTTTAAAAATGTTGATTTAGTTAAAGTAACTCCGACCATTGAAAATTTAAAACTAGGAGGTAATTTAAATGGGCAATTGAACATAAGTCAATTAGAAAGTATATACCTTCCTAAATCTAGTTTAACCATTGATAATTTTGAAGTTAATGACTTTAATTTAGGTTCTTTTAGAGCAGATATTCAAGGCAATCAATCTTTGACTAATTATGATGTCAATGTAACTTTAAAAGAGGGCGATTTGGAATCGTTATTTGTGGTTGGCTCTCTTGATGTTTCTGGTAAAAATTCTGAACTCAATTTAGATATCAGCTTCAAGGAATTTATTTTAAATCCATTAAATCCATTTGGAGGTGGGGTGATTACCAACATTCGTGGGGACGTTTCTGGATTTGCTAACGTGAGTGGACGTCTTGAAAAACCTCAAATTGAAGGCGGTTTAAAAATCAATAATGGAGGGCTTGCAATTCCATATTTAAATGTGGATTACAGATTTGAAAATAATACAGCGGTCTTGCTGAAAGGTCAAGATTTTATTTTTGACAAGGCATCTATGGTGGATATTGAATATCAATCACAAGCACTTTTAAATGGAAGTATCGGACATAATAATTTCTCAGATTGGGCTTTGAATCTTAGTATTGATTCCGACCGTTTACTTGTTTTAAATACAGATGAACAAGATGAGTCTGTCTATTTTGGAACTGCTTTTGTTGATGGCATTATTAATGTTTCTGGTCCAACAGATCAGCTATTAATAGAAGCTGACGTCACTACTTCCGAAGGAACCATTTTTAAAATCCCTTTAAGTGATAACGAAATTTTAGCAGAAAACCCTTATATCCATTTCCTTACTCCCGAAGAAAAATCGAACCAAGATACTGGTTCAATTTTAGTAGATGATATTAAAGGGGTAGAAATGGAGTTTAATATGGATATAAACGATAATGCTGAAATAGAAATTGTAGTTGACAAAGAAACAGGAAGTTCCATTATTGGACGTGGAAATGGAAGTATGTTGGCACAGATCAATACAAAAGGAAAATTTCAAATGTTTGGAGATTTTATTGTACTCTCAGGTTTTTATAACTTTTCATTCGGTCAGATCATTCAAAAACAATTCAAAGTAGTAAAAGATGGAACCCTAGCTTGGGATGGAAACCCTCTGAGCGCTGAAGTAAATATCAAAGCCCTTTATGACGGAATAAGTGTGAACCCTTCTACTCTTTTAGATAATCCTATCAATCAAAGTATTCCAACGGAAGTTGAAATTCATTTAACAGGAGAATTAGAGCAACCCGATTTGAACTTTGACATACGATTTCCGAGTGTTAATTCTACTCTAAATAGTGAGTTAGCAGATCGGTTGAGAGATCAAGATAGACGTCAGTTTCAGGCCTTGTCCTTATTGGCGACGGGGTCTTTTAGAAGCGAATTGACATTGGATTCACAAGATGCTTTTGGACTTGTTTCAGATGGTGTCACCAACATGTTAAATGATTTAATTTCAGATGACGATAACAAAGTCAAATTAGGTATTGACGTCGATTTAGGAGAAACAACTCCAGACTATGAAACTGACAGTCGGGTAGGTGTTACATTGTCCACTAAGTTGAGTGATAATGTACTTATCAATGGTAAGGTTGGAGTTCCAATAGGAGGCGTTAATAAAACAACCGTTGCAGGAGATTTTGAAGTAGAGGTTTTACTTAATGAAGACCGTACATTGTCTCTCAAATTTTTTAATCGAGAAAATAGCATTCAAAATTTTGGAGAACAGATTGGATTTACACAAGGTATTGGTGTGTCCTACAATATAGAATTTGATAATTTAAGAGAACTATTTCAGGAATTATTTAAAAATAATCAAAAGAAAACAGAAGACCTTACAAAATCTCCCAATTCTGGACTTCCTAATTATGTAGATTTCAAATAAAACAGCCCATTAAAACCTACTAATAATTAATTTTTTGGCTTTAAAATCAAATAGTTATTAACGAAAACGTTTGAATTTAAAGAACAAAAGAAAATTGACCCCAACTTACGTTTTTTTAACTTATAAGTTTACTAATTTTACAACATAAACCATTACAACTATGGAAAATCAGATAAAGAAAATTGGTGTATTAACATCTGGAGGTGATGCGCCTGGGATGAATGCAGCAATACGATCTGTGGCGCGTACCTGTGCTTATCACAACATTGAATGTGTAGGAATATACAGAGGCTACGAAGGAATGATTGAAGGTGATTTTGAATCTTTGAATGCAAGAAGTGTAAATCATATCATTAATAAAGGAGGTACTTTTTTAAAGTCTGCCCGCTCTGAAGAGTTTAGAACCAAAGAAGGACGAAAAAAAGCGTACAGCCAACTTCAAAAAGAACAAATAGATGCCTTGGTATTAATTGGCGGTGATGGGACATTTACCGGAGGTATGATTTTTAACGAAGAATTTAATTTTCCTATTATCGGGATCCCTGGAACCATTGATAATGACATTGTAGGTACTAATTACACACTTGGATACGATACAGCTTTAAATACTGCGGTAGAAGCCATTGATAAAATTCGTGATACAGCCAGTTCTCATCGACGTTTGTTTTTTGTTGAAGTCATGGGGCGCGATGTGGGTCATATTGCTTTAAATGCAGGAGTGGGTTCTGGAGCAGAAGAAATTTTAGTTCCTGAAGAAGATTTAGGCTTAGATCGTCTTTTAGAATCGTTAGAAAAAAGCAGACATACAGGTAAATCATCAAGTATAGTTGTGGTTGCTGAAGGTGATAAAACAGGTAAAAATGTTTTTGAACTTAGAGATTATGTTGAAGAAAATTTAGATGGTTACGACGTTCGTGTCTCTGTTTTAGGGCACATGCAACGCGGAGGCTCACCTTCTTGTTTTGACAGAGTATTAGCGTCCCGAATGGGTGTCAAAGCTGTAGAATCTTTGTTAGAAGGCAAGTTTAATTACATGGTTGGAACCGTCAATAATAAACTAGAATTATATCCTATTGACAAAGCAGTCAAAGGGCACTCAACAATAGACACTGAGCTTTTAAGAGTTTCAGATATTATGAGTATTTAATAACGAATTAATTAAAATTAAAATAAAATGTCAAAAGTAAAAATTGGAATTAACGGATTTGGTAGAATAGGAAGAATTGCTTTTCGTATAGCTGCAGGAAGATCTGATGTACAAGTAGTTGGTATTAACGACTTGTTAGATGTAGAGCATTTAGCATATCTTCTCAAATATGATTCTGTTCACGGCCAGTTTCAAGGAACGATCGAAGTAAGTAATGGGAATTTAGTAGTTAACGGAAATGAAATTCGTGTTTCTGCTGAACGCAATCCAGAAGATTTAAAATGGGACGCTGTTAATGCAGATGTTGTTTTAGATTGTACAGGGATTTTCACAAATTTAGAAGGTGCTCAGAAACACATTACTGCAGGTGCTAAAAAAGTTGCCATTTCTGCGCCATCTGCAGATGCACCAATGTTTGTAATGGGTGTCAATCACAATGAAATTACAGCAGATCACACGATCGTATCCAACGCATCATGTACAACAAACTGTTTAGCACCACTCGCTAAAGTTATCAATGATAACTTTGGAATTGTAGAAGGACTTATGACAACTGTTCATGCAGCGACAGCAACTCAATTTACAGTTGATGGACCTTCAAGAAAAGATTACAGACTTGGACGTGCTTCATTAAACAATATTGTGCCAGCTTCTACAGGAGCTGCAAAAGCTGTTGGAAAAGTAATTCCAGAACTAAACGGAAAATTAACAGGAATGGCTTTTAGAGTTCCAACAGTAGATGTATCGGTTGTTGACTTAACATGTCGTTTAGAAAAAGGGGCTTCTTTTGAGGACGTAAAAGCAGCCATTAAGCATGCTTCAGAAAATGAATTAAAAGGAATTTTAGGGTATACCGAAGAAGGAGTTGTTTCTCAGGATTTTGTATCAGAAACAAAGACAAGTACATTTGATGCCAATGCAAGTATGGGACTAAATGACAACTTTGTAAAATTGATTTCTTGGTATGATAATGAGTATGGCTATTCTGCAAAATTAGTAGATTTAGCACATTATATCAGTGTAATATAAGTTACTTAAATTTAAAAAAATACTGTTACTAGCTAACAGTATTTTTTTTTATACATTTAGAATATGATTTTTATAATAGACAGCGGTTCCACAAAATGTGATTGGATAGCAATTGATACAGAAACTGGCGATCTGCTTTTTGAAAAGCAACGTACCAAAGGTTTAAATCCAGCTATTATTTCGGATACAGATGCATTTAATATCATCAAAGCAAACGATATAATTTATGACAATAAATTAAACGTTACGCATGTTTATTTTTATGGTGCTGGCTGTGGCACCGAAAAACCAAGCAAGATGCTTAAAGAGGTTTTAGAATCTATTTTTTTAAATGCTGAAGTGGTCGTAGAAGAAGATACCTATGCGGCTATTTATGCAACTGTTGGGGTGTCTCTTCGTCCGGCTGTAGTTTGTATATTAGGAACAGGATCAAACTGTACCTATTTTGATGGAGTACAGGTTGACCAAAGAGTCTGCTCACTTGGATATTCAATAATGGATGATGCTTCTGGTAATTATTATGGAAGACAACTGCTAAGAGATTATTATTTTAATGTAATGCCTCATGATTTGAAGTTAGTCTTCGAAACACGTTATAATGTCAATGAAGATGCGATCAAAAAAGCACTTTATAAAAAACCAAACCCGAATGCCTATTTAGCAACTTTTGCTGAATTTTTGATCCTTAATAAAGAGTCAGACTATATCCAAAACGTCATAAAAAAAGGGCTTCGTGTTTTTGTAGAAACTATGATTTTGCAATACAAAGAGGAAATTAAAACAGTGCCTGTACATTTTGCAGGTTCCATTGCTTATTTCACACAAGAAGAAATCAAAGCAGTAGCTCAAGAATATGGATTTACAGTCGGAAATTTTGAACGACGTCCTATTGAAGGCTTGGTTGAATACCATGCCGAAATAGCCAGAAGTTCTTAAAGAATTACTTCACAGCAATCATACTAATTTCTACATTCACAAATTTTGGTAAATTTGCTACTTCTACCGTTTCTCTGGCAGGAGCAGTAGCCTCATCAAAATACTGCGCATACACAGAATTAATAGCGCTAAATGTATGCATATCAGAAATAAAAATGGACGTTTTAATGACATTTTCAAAAGTCATATTTGCGGCTTCCAAAACTGCCTTTAGGTTTTTCATAACCTGAGTGGTTTCCACTTCAATAGAATCTATTACCAACTCTCCTGTTTCAGGATGTAATGCAATCTGACCAGAAGTATATAAAGTATTTCCCACTAAAACAGCTTGGTTGTAAGGACCAATCGGTTGAGGTGCTTTATTCGTAGTTATAATAGTTTTCATGTTTTTTTTATTTCTTATTGGTTACAAATTACATTCATTTCATCTTTTCTTTAAGTATCATGTTCCAAACATAAATGTTTTTATGATGTTTACAATTGCCTATCAGGTTGTTTTCGCTTTTCGTATTTGAGATCTTTCAAAATACTCGATCTAATACCGATAAAGAAATTCCAGGAAGATCTGTTACTAAAAGGAATCCATGAAAAATTCATTCGCCAGCTTTCTAAGTCACGTTCAAAACGTAATTGAGTATACGTAAAACCTTTATCCTTTAAATCATATCCAGAAGAAGCTCCTACGCTCCAACGTGGGGACAGTTCTATGTCACCAGAAAACATTAATGAATGTGATGAAATCTCATTTTGGCGCCTTGTATTATTGTAGTTAACAGCATAAGCAAGTCTCAAACTCCAAGGGATTTTGTAGTTGTATAGGTCTGTTGCAGTTACTTCTTTAGTATCAGTTCTATCATTTAGCTGTTGGTCTGAAAAATCTTGCGATTTTCCAAATAAATCATCGGCACGCCCACCACTTCTAATAGATTGATCTCTAGCTGCAGTATCATTTTGATCGTTACTTTCAAAAGAATCACTAGTTAAGCTATAACTCACAGTCATATTTGCATTGGACAAGCGAAACAAACTACCGCCGTTATCTATATTGAAAGTATTGATTTTTGTGTTGTTATTATCCAAAGCATAGGGATCTAAAGTAGCTGCAAAATTAACACTCATTTTATTATCTAACAGTTGTGTTCCTCCCGAAACTCTAACAGGACTCCAGTTCAAGGAGTCTCCAGCAACATTGTAGTTTGTAGAGAAATTCAGTGAATTTAATAAAAATATTTTTTTTGATTCAGTAGCGGTACTGTCTTTATCGCGAACTTTTGCTTCCAGATTATTGTTAAGCGATAGTCCAATTGAACTAGAGAAAATTTTACCAGGAGATCCAAACAAAGACTGTTCAAATCGCGTATACTCAACCTCATCAGTCGTGACACCATCAGCACTAATGACTTCGTAGGTTTCATAATACTTGTCAAAAGCAGGATTGATATTATAGCTAATCGAGGGTCTCATGACATGCCTTATAGCTTGTATTTTTTTATCTTCTCCAAAATCAAACATCCCATAAACCGTAGTTCCTACACTTGTACTAAAGTTATAAGTTCTGAAAGAATCAAAGCCCTTTAAAGGAGTAGTAACTACCGACTCAGTTTCAGTATCATACGATTTATTAATGGTATTAAAAGTCCAGTTCTCTTTGTAATTAGCACTAGTAGTCATGCTAAAATGTTTAAAAACCTTAAAGTTTGTACTTAAAGGAATGGAATGTTGAAACCCTGTTTTCGCCTCATCAAACATGGCTCCAGTCAAAAATAGGCTGTCTGTTGTTTGAATACGGTTTTCTCCACGTACACTATATTGAAGATTAATATTATCAATCGCTCCTTTTTTACTTCCAGTTTTGGGTGCAAAGGGGTAAATTCTGTCGACACTTCCTTGAAATGTTGGCAAAGTCATGTTAATGACTTCTGTGTTTGTGTTTTGAGAGTGTGTGGCTGATAAACTCACATTTACTTGTGGCTCCCCCTGAAATGTTTTGGAATACGAAACAGAAGACGATAAAGTGTTATTTAAAAAATTTGAAGAATTGAGTTGATTCACAGATTCCTGAAAATAGGTGCTAGAACCTAAATTTACCGAAGCTGAAAACCGAGAATTTGGACTTGACTTGGAATCTTGACTTTGATTCCATCGCAAATTATAGATAGTATTTTTTGAGTACTCAGGAAAACCACGTTCACTATTTATAAGATTTTCATACCTAAAACTTAAAGAACCTCTGAATTTATAACGCACGGCATAATTACTTTCCAGACGAACTCCATAACTTCCATTGGTATAGTAATCTCCAAGCGCAGCGAGGTCAAAATAATCACTGATTGCAAAATAATATCCTCCATTTTGAAGAAAATATCCACGACCTCTTTGTTCGCCAAAAGAAGGAAAAAGCACACCAGATGTTCGAGTTTGTGAGAGTGGAAAAAAACCAAACGGCAAGCCAATAGGAGTAGGGACGTCAGCAATAAACATATTGGTAAGCCCAGTAACCACCTTTTTACCAGGAACAATTTTTGCTTTTCTCAACAAAAAATAATACTCTGGATTTTCTGTGTTTTCTGAAGTAGTGAATTTAGCTCGTTTTACAAAATATACAGAATCGTTTTCTTTTTTGGTCAGATCAGAAATAATACGGCCGCCTTGTTGTTCTGTTTTTGAATTCCATATCAATGCTTTTTTTGTTTTTAAATTAAAAGCTATAGAATCGGGTTCCACAACATCACTTCCTTGTTTAAATACAGGGTGTTGAGAGTAATTTCCCATAGAATCTTTCAACCGACCAGCATAAACAATATCTTTTCCATAATCGATTATAATGATTCCAGCTTTGATATCCATGTCTTTATATTGAATTTCAGCTTCGTTATAAAGATATATTTGTTCTGTTTTTTGATTGACAGAAGTATAGTCTTTCGCCTTATAGGTAACAATAGCTTCCAATAATTTTTTAGGTTTTGAAAGACTGTCATTAACAATAGAATCTGTTTCGATGCGTTTAACTTCATTTGTAGGAATCGAATCATTTTCAATTTCTAACTCCTGTAGAGCAGTGGTATCTATCGATGGTTTTGGAGTCGGAATATCCTGAGCCATGCCTTCAGTGTTAGTAAACACTGTAAAACTTAAAATAAAAACTAGTTGAAAGAATCTTGTTTTCAATGCTTTTAGGGGTATTTTTGTATTAAGTGGCTCGATTTTTGAAAAACCAAAGTTACGGATATTTTTTTTTGATTTTTATATTTTAACCATTCGATTCATAGGCAAATTAATCAACATGCAAAAGCAAATAAAATTCTTCTTAGTCTTTCTTATTTTTTTCGGAATACCCAAAGCCTATGCTCAAAATAATAGCAAACCATTTATTGTTGTTTTAGATGCCGGTCATGGGGGTAAAGACCCTGGTAGACCTACCAATTTTGGATATAAAGAAAAGGATATTGCGTTAAGTATTGTACTGAAAATAGGGAAAAATTTAAAAAAACATAAAAATATAAAAGTCATATACACACGCGAAACAGATGTTTTTATTGAATTAAGACAACGTGCAAAGATTGCGAATAAAGCCGATGCCGATTTGTTTGTGTCCGTACATTGTAATGCACACAGCTCGCAAGCTTATGGCACCGAAACCTATGTTTTAGGACTGGGTAGAAATGCGTCTAACTTTAATGTCGCAAAGCAAGAAAATGAAGTTATTTTTTATGAAGACGACTACGAAACCAACTACGAAGGTTTTGATCCAAATTCTCCCGAAACCTTGATTGGCTTGACTCTGATGCAAGAAGATTATTTAGATCAAAGTATCCTTTTGGCTCGGAACATACAAGATAATTTCACCAATAGATTGAAACGTAAAAATAGGGGAGTTAAACAAGCTGTTTTTTGGGTATTACACAACACCTATATGCCAAGTGTTTTAGTTGAAACAGGTTTTATAACCAACCGAAAAGAAGGAGATTATCTAAATTCAGAAGTAGGTAAAAATAATATTTCAAAAAGTATATCGGATGCTATTTTAGATTATAAATCTAATTTGAATACTGAAGTGTTTGTTGATGAAACGGTTCAAACCTCATTAGATACAGTAGAAGTCGATCAAACTCCTCGTGATTCTGTTACAATAGACACATCGATCGTATATAAAATTCAAATAGCTGCAGGTTCTAATAAATTAGCTCCTAAGTCTTATAATTTTAAGGGATTAAATGATATTTCAAGAACAAAGTCAAAATCTGTCTACCGTTATTTTTACGGAAATACCACAAGTTACAATACGGCTATTGGAATGAAAAAAGAGGCACTCGCCAAAGGCTATAAAAATGCTTTCATTGTAGCTTATAAAAACGGAAAAAAGATAGCTATAAATGCTGCTTTAAAATCTACAGAATAATACACCCTTTTATTTCAATATTATTATTAAATTTGTAAGAAGAAAAAACCATCGTATTGAAATTAACTAAAGAAATAAAAACGGCTATTTTAGTCATCTCGGGAATCTTACTCTTTATCTTTATTTTTTATTATTTAAAAGGAGAAAATATTCTTGACGATTCTAAAAAAATAACGGCTGTTTATGACAATGTCGAAGGATTGGCAACCTCTGCAGCGGTTACCATCAATGGTCACAAAATTGGAAAAGTTCAATCTATAGAATTTACAAACGATCGTTCGGGAAAATTAAGTGTCAACATGCTTATTGATAGTGACTTTGAATTTTCAAAAAACAGTACAGCTCAATTATATGAAGCAGGTCTAATTGGTGGAAAAGCCATCGCAATTATCCCTGCATTTGATGGAGCACCTTCAGTCAAATCAGGTGACTTTTTAAGCTCTGATGTAAAACCAGGACTTACCGACTTGGTCAATCAACGATTGACACCCCTGCAAGAAAAAATGGAAACCATGATGGTGAGTGCAGACACTTTGTTGGGTAACCTTAACACCCTTTTTGATACGCAAACTAAAGAGAACATCAAGTCAAGTATCGCCGAATTAAGTACAACAATCGCATCCTTCAAATCCACTTCTGAATCCTTAAATAGTTTAGTGGTTGACAATACCTCCGATATCGGGGAAACAATCACAAATTTTAATAAGATTTCTAAAGATTTAACAACGCTTAGTAATTCATTAGCCGCCGCAGATTTAGATACCATTATGGTTGATTTAAAATCTACGATTTCTAGTTTTGATCAACTATTAACTAATATAGAAAATGGAGAAGGTTCTGTTGGAAAACTCATGAAAGATGATGCAGTTTATAACAACCTAGAAGGCGCTACCAAACAACTGGAACAACTTTTAGAAGACATGAAGTTAAACCCTAAACGGTATGTCCATTTTTCGTTATTTGGAAAAAAAGCCAAACAATACGACTCTGAAGGCAACCAAATAAAAAATAACAACGATTAACCAAATGATGTTTTTGCCAAATATAATTTTTGCAATTATCCTTTTTTTAGGCATTGGTTTTTTTGCGCGAAACATAAGTAAACTTAAACGCAATATTTACTTAGGAAAAGATGTAGATGTTAGTGGCGATTCTAAAATTCGTTGGAAAAACATGGCTCGAATTGCTTTAGGTCAAAGTAAAATGGTGCGACGTCCCATAGCCGGAATTCTTCATATTATTGTCTATGTAGGTTTTGTAATTATAAACATTGAAGTCTTAGAAATCATTATTGATGGTTTGTTTGGGACACATCGTATTTTTTCTGAGATTGGAAGCCTTTATGGCATTTTGATTGGAACCTTTGAAATTCTTGCATTTCTGGTATTTGTTTCCGTTGTTGTGTTTTGGTTTCGCAGAAATGTTATTAAAATTCAACGTTTCATGAAATCCGAAATGAAAGGGTGGCCTAAGTTAGATGGAAACCTAATCCTCTACTTTGAAATGGTGTTGATGGGCTTGTTCATTATAATGAACGCTACTGATGTAGAATTTCAGTCCATGAATTCAGGAAACATAATTAGTCAATTTTTCGCTCCCTTTTTTGAAGGCTATAATGTCCATTTAATAGAACGTACAGCTTGGTGGATGCACATTGTCGGAATCTTAATTTTCCTAAACTATCTTTATTACTCCAAACATTTACATATTTTGTTGGCGTTTCCAAACACCTATTTCGGCAGCGTAAAACCAAAAGGTCATTTTAATAATTTAGAAGCCGTTACTAACGAAGTCATGCTAATGATGGATCCAAATATAGATCCTTTTGCAGCAACTACTGATGATGCTTCTGTTCCAGATAAATTTGGAGCAAGTGATGTACAAGACCTCAATAAACTACAACTTTTAAATGCCTACACCTGTACAGAATGTGGTCGCTGTACAAGTGAATGCCCTGCCAATCAAACTGGAAAAAAACTATCTCCCCGAAAAATCATGATGGACACTCGGGACCGTTTGGTAGAAGTAGGTATAAATATAGACGCTAATAATGGTGAATTTGTTTCTGATGGCAAACAGCTTTTAGGCGATTATATCACCAACGAAGAATTGTGGGCTTGTACAAGTTGCAATGCTTGTGTAGAAGCCTGTCCAATAAGTATCGATCCACTTTCAATTATTCTTGAAATGCGTCGCTATTTAGTCATGGAACAAAGTGCTGCTCCATTGGAGCTAAACAACATGATGTCTAATATTGAAAATAATGGTGCCCCTTGGCCTTACAACCAAATGGACCGACTCAACTGGAAAAACGATTAAAAATAGTAAATAAAATTTAAATGAAAAGAGAAGAAGCAGATAAGTTATTACATGAAAAAGTAGAAGCTGGTGAACTAATAAGTCCAGTACTGCCAGGAGGTGTAAAAAATTATTTAATTGATATTGATGGAACCATTACAGAAGATGTTCCTAACGAAGAGCCAGAGCGCATGGCAACCTGTTTGCCTTTTTTAGATGCTTTAAAGACCTGTAATAGTTGGTATGATGAAGGGCATATGATTTGCTTTTTCACATCTCGAACAGAGTCTCATAGAGAAGTGACACAGAATTGGTTGAAACAACACGGTTTTAATTACCATAGCCTTTTAATGGGCAAGCCAAGAGGTGGAAACTACCATTGGATCGATAATCATTTAGTAAAAGCAACACGTTATAACGGTAAATTTACCGATTTAGTAGAAAAAGAAGTGACAATCGAAGTTTTTGACGATGGTCAACATGATTAATAATTAGATAATGAGCGATGTATTAAAAGTTCCTACAATGGCCGAATTTACGGCTCAAGGCAAACAACCTGAAGTTTTGTTTTGGGTTGGCTGTGCTGGTAGTTTTGACGACCGTGCCAAAAAAATAACCAAAGCTTTTGTAAAATTATTACACAAAGCCCAAGTTGAGTTTGCGGTATTAGGTACTGAAGAAAGCTGTACCGGCGACCCTGCTAAACGTGCTGGGAACGAGTTTTTATTTCAAATGCAAGCCGTTACCAATATTGAAGTTTTGAATGCTTATCAAGTTAAAAAAATTGTAACTGCTTGTCCTCATTGTTTCAATACACTTAAAAATGAATACCCTTCTTTGGGAGGGGATTATAAAGTGATGCATCACACACAATTCTTAAAGAGTTTGTTGGATGAAGAACGCCTTACTATTGAAGGTGGAAAATTTAAAGGCAAACGCATCACATTTCACGACCCCTGCTATTTAGGTCGGGCAAATGATGTATATGAAGCCCCTCGTGATTTGATTAAAAAGTTAGATGCCGAGTTGGTAGAAATGAAAAATTGCCGCAAAAAAGGACTTTGTTGTGGGGCTGGAGGTGCTCAGATGTTTAAAGATGCCGAACCAGGCGACAAAGAGGTTAACATTGAGCGAACAGAACAGGCTATGGAAGTTAAACCCGATGTCATTGCTGCTGGCTGTCCATTTTGCAATACCATGATGACCGATGGTGTTAAAAATAAAGCCGAAGGTCAGATTGAGGTCATGGATGTGGCTGAACTGATAGCAAACGCTAACGATTTATAAATCAAATACTACTCAAATAAATGCTCGTTAATTTTGATACCCTTCCCGAAACTGCTCGTATTTGGATTTACCAGTGCAACCGTTCTTTCTCAGATTCTGAATTAGAAGAAATTTCAAAAAAAATATCTGTGTTTTTAGAAGAATGGGCAGCACACGGCTGCCGATTTACAAGCCGGATTTGAAATAAAATATAAACGTTTTATTGTTATTGCATTGGACCAAAAAATCAATGCCGCTACTGGTTGTTCTATTGATGCTTCTGTGAAGTTTATTCAGGATCTTGAAACTACGTATAAAGTAGATTTGATGGATAAAATGAATGTATCTTACAAGCAAGGTGACTATGTGGCATATAAAACCTTAACAGATTTTAAAAAAATGGCGAAAGACAAAGCCGTTTCAAAAAATACAATTGTATTTAATAACCTCGTAAATTCAAAGGCTGAATACTTAGAGTTTTGGGAAGTCCCAGCATCCGAAAGCTGGCACAGTCGTTTTGTATAAGAGATAACTTACTCGTTTTTCCATAAAAATGGTAACTCATTTGGGTTTTGAGAATGTGACATTTCTAATTTTAATAATCTTTTTTTAACGGCTAACCCGCCTGCATAACCCACTAACTTATTGTTTGAACCAATAACTCTGTGGCATGGAATCATGAGCGCGATGGCATTGGCTCCGTTTGCAGCAGCAACCGCCCTTACGGCTTTATTATCTCCGATTAGTTTGGCTAACTCTAAATACGATATTGTGGCACCATATGGAATGGTTTTTAAAGCCTTCCAAACACTCAGTTGAAATGGAGTTCCTACCATTTTAGTAGGTAGAGAAAACTTAGTTCGCGATCCTCTTAGGTAGGCTTTGATTTGTAATCTTGCCAATCTTAATACAGGTACTTCTTTTTCAAAATACGTGGCGTTTAAAGCTGTTTGTATTCGTTTGTCAACTTGAGGTCGCATTTTTCGATACCGATAATCTAATAAACATATCTTATTTTCATAACTTCCAACGATCACTTCTCCGATAGTTGTTTTGTAGTATTGTATAAAAACGATTTTTTTTTGGGTCATAATTCATTTAGTTTTTTGTTTTTTTTATTGAAGGTTTTAAACTAAAATGTTACGCTGATTATAAATTTTATTCATAAAACCATACCCAACAAATTTCTTATTAGAGACTTATTGGGTAATAGCAAAAGAATAAATTACTTTCAGTTTTGTTGGTTATGAAGAATCAAATTTGGGATCTAAGTATGGCTTAAATATAATCGAAGTTTTTATACTGCACTCTAAAATCTAACAACAATTACCATCAGTCGCACAACAAGATTCTGTATTTAAATCCGATAATTTTACCCTTTGTTTTTCTTCCGGGATCCCACATTGATCTTGTGCCAAACAATTGGTTTGTTTAGAGCTTAGTAAGAAATTCTTACCGTCAAAATCAAGCCCAAATTTGCCAATTGTTTGTGAATTTCCAATTTCTCCTTGGTATTCAACTTCAATTTCTAAATCTTCAATGTTTAAAATTTTTTCAGAAAGCTCAATGATATTGAGTAGTTTTTCTGGATGCAGTCTGTGGTCATAGTCATTTGCATTCCAAAGTTGAAAGTTAACCACTTCTTCATTTCTTACAACTCCGCCACAATCTATAAAGCGTTTAGTTATTTTTCCAACTTCGGTAACATGAAAGTGTTTCGGAACCAATTCTCCATTTGGTAATTGAAATCCAATGGTATCTAATTTTTTCAAAACGATTTTAACTTCAGATAATTTCATAGGAGATTTTTTTTTGGGTTTAAACTTTTATGATAGAGTATAAATTTACAAAAAATTCAAGGTACTTTGGCACAATATATTATAGATATTGTCAATACTCTCATAAGTGTTTCAATTATTTTTTAAAACAAATTGTTTTAAATTGCTCTTAAAAACATTCAGTGTTTCTATTAAAAATAGTAATTTGGTATTGGATTTAAAGTTCCCTTTTTTTAAAATTATTTATGCGCCAATTTTATACACTTTTTTGCTTTATTTTTTCACTGTCACTTTTTGCTCAAGAATCTGTTTCTCCCTTAGACACATTTGATGTAGAGCTGCAAAAAACATGGGTAGATAGCACTTACAATGCGCTCAGTTTGAAAGAAAAAATAGGACAATTGTACATGGTTCAAGTATTTTCTAATCAAGATCAAGCGACAAAAAAATCGATTCTAAACCAAATTACCGTCAATCATATTGGTGGTGTAATTTATTCTAACGGAGGGCCTGTTAGACAAGCCCAACTTAACAATGAACTACAAGCTGCGTCCAAAATTCCTTTGTTAGTAGGAATGGATGCCGAGTGGGGACTGAGTATGCGCTTGGATTCCACCTACGCTTTTCCATGGAACATGACTTTGGGAGCTGTGAAAGATTTAGACCTCATACGTCAAACAGGCGTTCAAATAGGAGAGCATTGCAAACGGATTGGTGTGCATTTTAACTTTGCCCCAGTTGTAGATATCAATACCAACCCCAAAAATCCGATCATAGGGAATCGTTCTTTTGGAGAAGATAAAAAACAAGTCGCTAAGCGTGCTTTGACATTTATGGAAGGCATGCAAAGTGTGGGTGTGTTGGCAAATGCCAAACATTTTCCTGGGCATGGGGATACGAGTTCCGATTCGCACAAAACCCTTCCAACAATTGATTTTTCAGCTGAACGTATTGATTCTCTAGAATTATATCCCTACAAAAATCTCTTTTCTAAAGGATTGTCTTCGGTGATGGTTGCCCACTTAAATGTGCCCAATTTGGAGCCTAGACCCAACTATCCATCTTCTTTATCCTATCCAATTGTTACGGAATTATTAAAAGAAAAATTAGGGTTTAAAGGCTTGATTTTTACGGATGCTCTCAGTATGAAAGGCGCTTCCAATTTCAGTGATCCTGGCGAAATTGATTTACAAGCCTTTTTGGCTGGAAACGATGTGATGCTCATGTCAAATGATGTCATTCAAGGCATCGCTGCTCTGGAAGAAGCGGTTAGATCGGGAGTTATTTCCCAGGAACGACTGGCGCATTCTGTAAAGAAAATATTAAAGGCCAAATACAAAGTCGGACTGCATCAATTTGAACCGATTGATACCACTAATTTGGTAGCCGACTTGAACCGTCAAAAAGACGACCTGTTGTATGAAAATTTAATGGAGAATGCCATTACCCTTGTTCAAAATCAAGGAGAATTATTGCCACTTAAAAATTTAGAATTACACAAAATTGCCTATGTCAATATGGGAGATGCCGATGCGACTCCGTTTGTAACTTCGCTTAATAAATATACCAAAGTAGATGTTGTAAACTCAAAAAATTTAGATGCACTTATAACATCTTTGAAGAACTATAATACTGTGATTATCGGATTTCACAAGTCCAATACAAACCCTTGGAAATCGTATCAGTTTTCCGACAAGGAACTTGTGTGGCTCTATGAAATAGCACGATCCAACAACGTGATTTTAACCCTATTTGCAAAACCTTATGCATTGAATGATTTCAAAACTTTTGCAAATTTTGAAAGCATTTTGATGGCATATCAAAACAGTCCAGTTGCGCAGCAAAAAGCAGCTCAAATTATTTTTGGAGCCCTGCCAGCTAAAGGAACTTTACCTGTGAGTTGTGGTATCAACTTTAATGCAGGTGAAGGTATGCAAACAATTTCCATAAACAGGTTGTCCTATGGATTACCAGAATCAGTTGGGATGGATGCAAGCCGCTTGCAAAAAATGGACTCCCTTGCTCACTTTGCCATCTCACAAAAAATGACCCCTGGGATTCAATTGTTAGTGGCGCGTAAAGGAAAAGTAATTTACGAAAAATCATTTGGTTACCACACCTATAAAAACGCCTCTAAAGTGAATTTTAATAACCTTTATGATGTGGCATCTTTGACTAAAATATTAGCCACGCTACCGTTACTTATGGAGCTTATAGACTTAGGAGTGATTGGTCTCGATTCTACTTTAGGAGATTTGTTGCCTTCGTATAAAAATTCCAATAAAGAAACCATTACAGTTCAAGAAATGCTGTCTCATTTTGCACAACTTAAACCATGGATTCCATTTTATGTATCAACTTTAGATTCGGTCACTCAAAAGCCAAACCCTAAGTTTTACAGATCTAAATTCTCTAAGAAATTCCCAATAAAAGTGAAGGAACGTTTATACCTACGTAAAGATTTTAGAGACAGTATTCAAAATCAAATTATTACTTCAGAATTACTAGAAGAAAAGGAGTACCGATACAGTGACTTGCCTTATTATATATTAAAACAAATCATTGAAAAACACTATGATTTATCTCTCGATGCATTGGTACAACAGCATTTTTACAAATCATTAGGAGCTAATCTTACCACTTATAAGCCATTAGAGAAATTCAATAAGTTTGAGATCATCCCAAGTGAAATTGACAACTATTTTCGCTATGATACCGTGCATGGCTATGTGCATGATATGGGGGCAGCCATGCAAGGCGGCGTTGGCGGACATGCAGGCTTATTTAGCAATGCGAATGATATTGCAAAACTGATGCAAATGTATCTTCAGGAAGGTGTTTACGGAGGTAAACGTTATTTTTCTACGGACACATTTAAAGAATTTAATACCTGTCATTATTGCGATCAAGAAAACCGTCGTGGAATCGGATTTGACAAACCACAATTAGAAGATGAAGGCCCCACTTGTGGCTGTTTGTCCATGACTAGTTTTGGACATTCAGGGTTTACGGGAACTTATGCGTGGGCAGATCCAGAAGAAGAAATAGTTTATGTATTTTTGGCCAATAGAACATATCCCGAATCCGACTCAAATCGACTTTCAAAAGAAAATATTAGAACGGATATACAACGTTTAATCTACGAATCAATTATAGAATAATATGAAAATAGGTATTGTATGTTATCCCACTTTTGGAGGAAGTGGTGTTTTGGCAACTGAACTAGGACTGGAGCTGTCACGCAAAGGGCATGAAGTCCATTTTATTACCTACAGTCAACCAGTTCGACTAGAATTATTGAGTTCTAATGTGCATTTTCATGAAGTCAATGTGCCAGAGTACCCTCTATTTCATTACCAGCCGTATGAATTAGCATTATCTAGTAAGTTGGTCGATATGGTAAAGGTTCATAAAATAGATGTTTTGCATGTACACTATGCTATACCGCATGCCTATGCAGCCTACATGGCTAAAAAAATGCTCCATGAAGAAGGAATTGATGTCCCAATCGTTACTACCTTACACGGCACCGATATCACCTTGGTAGGAAGCCACCCGTTTTACAAAACAGCCGTCACGTTTAGTATCAATAAGTCTGATGCTGTGACCTCTGTTTCTCAAAATTTAAAAGAAGTTACTCAACGTTTATTTGACACCAAAAAAGAAATCAAAGTTGTTCCGAATTTTATTGATATTGATAAATACAACGTCACTTATAAAGACTGTGACCGTGATCTTTTAGCACTTCCTACAGAGCGTGTTATAACTCATGTGAGTAATTTTAGACCTGTCAAACGCATTGCGGATGTGATTGAGATTTTCTATAAAATTCAAAAAGAACTTCCTGCAAAATTAATGATGGTGGGCGAGGGGCCCGAACGTAAGGAGGCCGAACAGCTTTGTGAAACTTACAAGATTGAAGATAAAGTAGTCTTTTTAGGGAACAGTAGCGAAGTAGATAAAATTTTATGTTTCAGTGATTTGTTTTTATTACCCTCTCAAACCGAAAGCTTTGGATTGGCAGCTTTAGAAGCGATGGCATCTGGAGTTCCTGTTATTTCCAGTAATTCAGGCGGTATCCCAGAAGTAAATATAGAAGGCGTTTCTGGATTTTTAAGTCCGGTTGGTGCTATTGATGAAATGGCTCAAAACGCCATTAAGATTCTTAAAGATGACACGACTTTAAACACATTTAAAAAAGGGGCACAAGCCACATCAACAAAATTTGATATTCACAAAATAGTTCCTTTTTATGAAGCTATTTATGAAGAAGCGCTTCAAAACTGCATTTCAATTTAATTCGTCAAAAGATTCGACACTTAGTAGCGTTGGAATTTTTGTTTTTATAATAATACAATTACTTTTACATTCTAAAGACTTAAGAATTAGTATATGGCAGGGAATGCATTTGGATCGATTTTTAAACTGACTACTTTTGGGGAATCTCATGGGACTGCTATTGGTGGTGTCATTGATGGGTGCCCAGCAGGGATTACACTGGATTTTGATGCCATTCAGCACGAAATGGACCGTCGTAAACCTGGACAATCTAAGATCGTAACCCAACGAAAAGAACCAGATACAGTTCAATTTTTATCAGGAATTTTTGAAGGCATCACCACTGGAACACCCATCGGTTTTGTCATTCAAAATGCCAACCAAAAATCGAATGATTATTCCCATATAAAAGATGTCTATCGTCCAAGTCATGCCGATTTTACGTATACCGAAAAATACGGTCAACGCGATTACAGAGGTGGTGGACGTAGTTCGGCACGAGAAACAGCCTGTCGAGTGGTAGCCGGTGCTATTGCAAAACAATTTTTACAAACTATTGAAATAAACGCTTATACTTCATCAGTTGGCGACATTGCACTTAATAAATCGTACAAAGACTTAGATTTAGCTAATGCAGAAACGAATGATGTACGTTGTCCAGATACAGAAGTGGCTGAACAAATGATTTCAAGAATCAAAGCCATTCGAAAAGAAGGAGATACCATAGGAGGCGTGATCTCTTGTGTCATTAAAAATGTGCCTGTTGGATTAGGTGAACCTGTTTTTGATCGTTTACATGCACAGTTAGGAAAAGCCATGTTATCCATTAATGCCGTGAAAGGCTTTCAGTATGGCAGTGGATTTGAAGGCACGCAGCTCAAAGGAAGTGAGCATAACGATGCGTTTAATGCCGATGGTTCTACCAAAACAAATTTATCTGGTGGCATTCAAGGAGGTATTAGTAACGGAATGGACATCTATTTTGATGTGGCTTTTAAACCGGTTGCCACAATTATGCAAGCTCAAGATACCATCGATAAGGATGGTAACGAAGTTGAAATGCACGGAAAAGGCCGTCACGATCCTTGTGTCGTACCGCGTGCAGTGCCCATTGTTGAAGCTATGGCTGCCTTGGTCATTGCCGACTTTATGCTGTTAAATCGGCTTAGTAAAGCTTAGAACTTAAATACAAACATATATGAAATCACTTGCGCTACATTGGAAAATATTAATAGGCATGCTCGCTGGTGTGACCTTTGGTTTTATAATGCTCGAAGTAGATGGTGCTGATTTTGTAGCCAGTTGGATCAAACCACTGGGAACTATTTTTGTGAAATTATTAAAGCTAATTGCAGTACCGCTTATTTTAGCGTCGCTGATCAAAGGAATTTCGGATTTAAAAGACATTTCCAAATTTGCGTCTATAGGACTCAAAACGATTGTAATTTATGTACTCACCACGGTGATTGCAATCAGTATCGGGCTGATTTTAGTGAATACACTAAATCCTGGAGACGGCGTTTCTACTGAAACCATTGCAAAATTAACTGAAACCTATGCGGACAACAGCAGTGTGCAAGGAAAAATCGCGGAAGCCAGTCGTCAACAAGCCAGCCGTCCTTTGGACTTTCTGGTGGATATGGTACCGGATAATGCTTTCTCTGCTTTGAGTAATAATAAACTCATGCTTCAAGTGATTTTCTTAGCGATGTTTTTAGGGATTTCCCTCTTGTTAGTAGGTGAAAAAAGTGCCAAACCCCTCAAAGACTTTTTTGATTCCTTGAACGATGTGGTGCTTAAAATGGTGGATTTAATCATGCTATCAGCACCCTATGCCGTGTTTGCATTGTTGGCAAATGTAGTGGTCTCTTCTGGAGATCCAGAGTTGTTATACGCGCTTCTGTTTTATTCAGGAGTTGTGGTTGGTGGTTTGTTTTTGATGATTTGTTTTTATCTTGTTTTGGTATCCGTAATCACCAAACGGAATCCGATTTGGTTTTTAAAGCAAATCAGTCCAGCACAGTTATTAGCTTTTTCAACAAGTAGTAGCGCGGCAACCTTGCCAGTTACGATGGAACGTGTGGAAGAGCACTTGGGCGTCGATAAAGAAGTCTCTAGTTTTGTATTACCAGTTGGTGCTACCATCAACATGGATGGCACCAGTTTATACCAAGCAGTCGCCGCGGTATTTATTGCACAAGCTTTGGATTTTGATTTAACATTTGCAGATCAATTGACCATTGTTCTTACCGCACTTTTAGCCTCTATTGGTAGTGCAGCAGTGCCGGGAGCCGGTATGGTGATGTTGGTGATTGTATTGGAGTCGGTTGGCTTTCCAGCGGATAAATTAGCCATTGGATTGGCGCTTATTTTTGCGGTTGACCGTCCTTTAGATATGTGCCGTACCATGGTGAATGTCACTGGCGATGCCACCGTTTCCATGATTGTTGCCAAGTTTGAAGGCAAGCTTCATAAACCAAAATCCAAGGAATGGGATGACCATTTGGAGGAGGTGATCTAAGGGACTTTCTTAATCCTAATGAAACCTGCATTTAGCAATTCATTTATATACTTTTTCTTTACTATAGCTCTGTTTTGAGATGACCTCTTGTCTCTCTTTTATTTTTTTTGTTCCGCGAAGTCAGAGACTTTGCGGAACGGGTTTTCTTTAGAGGGGATAACAGTTTCCATTAACAAAATTATTTTTTATAGTTTTTGATTCCCTCCTTTATGATACTAACAATTCCATTTATAGAATTGTCTTCAATTACTTTATCATAGGTTAAATAATTCCTTTCTGTTTTGATTAATTCTTGAATAGTTGATTTTTCCAATTCTTTGCCGTTACTGTGGAGAAATATACCAAGATATTTTAATTCAATATTGGTTATTTCGTTTTGATAAAACTTGATGTCCTTGATATTTGTTCGGTAATTTTTTAAAAAGAAAAATGCAAATATTTGAATAAAAGTTAGTGTTAAAAATCTCGGAAAAAAATACTCAAAAATATTAATGCTATCCACAGATATAGTATGGTAGTTGAAAAGAGTGTAACTTATTATTGAGAAAGCAATAAATGTAATTGATATCCCTAATAAGAGATTAACATTTGACCTCTTTGTAAATGATGAAATTAATTTCTCAAACCTTTCTATAGTTTCTTTTTTGACTTTAAAATTGTTAATTAGTTTTCTGTTAATATCTTTGTCCTGAGTAAGTAATTCTTTGTCAATTGTAATTTCTTTGTTTTCTTTTTTGTGTATTTCTAGTTCAATCTTATTTTTAATGAATGTAATTATTTCATTTACTTTTTCGTCTTTAGTTTTTGTCTTATTTTTTGTTTTATTTAGAAAAAAATGTATTCCTTTTTCAATTTTCAGCAGAGTTTGTAGTTTTTCTAGGTCTCTATTTTTGTTTTGAGATTCTTGTAAATATTGATAAATAATTTTCAGAATATAAATTATGATTGTAGTTAAAAATATTGTTAATAAAATAGAAATTGAGGGTGAAATATTTACGTTAAGAGGAGGTAAGTTTTTGTTTTTGCCCAACAACAAGTAATAAATATAAAACACACACAAACAGATAACAATGATGGTGCTAAATAGAAATAATATAGATTTTATTCTACTAGTTTTAAATGATAATTTTTCTTCAAACGTATCCTCATTTAAAAAGACGATTCTATAGTATTGTGTTAGTTTATTTCTTCTTTTTTTAACGTTTCTATAGGTTAAAGTCTCAGGGTCATAGTAGTATTTTTCCTTACTCATTTGAGTTTAGTTTGTGGCTGATTAATGCCAATTAGTATGTATATACATTTTATTGTATTTATTTCTTTTATTCCCATTACCGCATGATTCCTATCGGGTGGGTTATTTTTTTGGAACGCGAAAGGATTGACTTCGTCTAATCTTCGATTTCGCGCGCAGCGATGCAACGGCAATATCCTTATATCTTACTAAAAAATTGAATTGGTTAAAAATGAAGAATCAGATTTGGGATCTAAGTCTGCCTAAATGTAGTAAAAATAATTTAATTGTGATCGCGGGGTAGTGTAAAAAACACTCATCAGTTCATTACTCCAAAAACCGATCTTTCAGTTCTGGAGAGGGCACCCTGCATTGAAATTGTTTTCCAAACCAGTGGTAACGGTTGTTAGCGATAAATCGGTACAAGCCGTCCCGAACAAAACGGGGGATGAGGTATCCAATGAGAACCACATAAAACCCACCACCTAAAACCTTGCACAGTTTTAGAACTGCGTTACTTCTGTCGTAGAATTGACCATCGGAATACACTATAATAGTATCTAAATTTTCACGATTTAACAGCTCTTTTGGAATAATGTTTTGGGCATATTCACTTTGTAGAGACGCGAATTTTAAAACCTCTTTTTTGTCTTTTGAAATGAGGAAGTTCACACTGCGATTGCAGAGGTTACACACGCCATCAAAAAAGACACTAGTTTGCATTATTTTTTAGAATTCACATACTCCAAGCGGTCAATATTAACTGTCGTTGTAAACAGTCCATAATTCACCACTGCTTTGTTTTTTTCGAGTTTATCCAAAGTCCCCACAGCGCGGCCATCTTCCAAACGCACCGAATCTCCAACCACAAGAACACGTTTTGGTTTGGGTGGAATCAAGGCTGCTTTTTCTTTTTGCTTCTTCTTTTCTTTGCGAATCACCGCTACTTTTTGGTCCACCTCTTTTTTAAGCTCTGTTTCTTTAACTTTTTGCGCCTTTTTTTGTTTCAGAGTAATTTTTTGACGTTTGGAATTTTCGATTTGAACCAACTTAAACAACTCACTCATCAATTCGCGTTTCCGATTATTTTCAAAATAACGCTCCCCTAAATCACTTATTTTTTGCCCAAGATAGACCAAACGCTGGTTGCTGTCAAAAAGTTCTTGATAGCTTTGCAGTTTTTTCTTGGCCTTCGCATTGGTTGTTTCCAACTTGTCGGCTTCTAAACTCTTTTTAATCTCATTTTGTTTGAGTGCCCGCTCTGTTTTCTCCAATTTAGAGCGCTCTTTTTGAAGTTTCGCAATCGTTTTATCAAACCGAATTTTGCCGCGTTCAATTTTCTTTTTAGACCGATTGATCAAACTGAAAGGAATGCCATTTTTCTGAGCTACCTCAAACGTAAAGGAGCTACCAGCTTGTCCAATGACCAACTTATACAATGGCAATAACGTCTTTTCATCAAACAACATATTCGCATTTTGAATGTGCGGCAACTCGTTGGCTAAAAGCTTTAAATTACTATAATGCGTGGTGATAATTCCGAAGGCTTCACGCTCATAAAAGACTTCCAAAAACGTTTCTGCCAAGGCGCCACCCAGTTCAGGGTCACTTCCCGTTCCAAATTCATCAATTAAAAAGAGCGTATGCTTATTACACTTCTTTAAAAAATAGTTCATTTGTTTCAAGCGGTAACTATAGGTGCTTAGATGGTTTTCAATGGATTGGTTATCCCCAATATCACTTAAAATCGAATCAAATAAACAGAGTTTTGAGCGTTCATGCACAGGAATCAACATCCCCGATTGTACCATTAATTGCAGCAAGCCTACTGTTTTTAGCGTGATGCTTTTTCCACCAGCATTTGGTCCTGAAATCACGATAATCCGACTGTCCGTCGTCATGGTAATCGTTTGTGGAAAGGTCGTAATACCTTCGCTTTTATTCGCCACCAATAGTAAAGGATGGTAAGCGTCTACCAAGTCTATTTCTTGATGTTTGGTCACTTCTGGAAGGACAGCATCAATGACTTTGGCATATTTTGCTTTGGCATAGATGACATCTATTTTGGTCAGAAACTGCTGATAGGATTCTAACAACGGACTGTAGCCACTGATAAAACTGGTAAGCTCTAGTAAAATTCGCTTGATTTCTTCGGTTTCTTCAAACTCCAAGTTATTAAGATCGCGTTGGTGTTGTTGGGTTGTGTCTGGTTCTATATAGACGATGCTTCCCGTTTTACTAGCACCCAAAATACTGCCTTTGACCTTACGGCGATGCATGGCTTTTACAGCCAATACTCGGCGGTTTTCCATCACCGTTTCACGAATGT
Organism: uncultured Flavobacteriaceae bacterium; assembly: GCA_943789465.1. Taxonomy (GTDB): domain Bacteria; phylum Bacteroidota; class Bacteroidia; order Flavobacteriales; family Flavobacteriaceae; genus Hel1-33-131. The sequence goes on from CALSUF010000002.1 coordinate 34,765, forward strand.
CATCCAAATATTCAGCACTGTTATACATGCTTAAAGCGGAGTTGAAACTGGTGTTTATTTTTGTGCGAACCGCTTGAATCGATTTGCGCAAACCGTACAACGTATCAGAAGCATCGTTGCGAATCTCTCCAAATTTATCCACCACACTATGAATGGCTTCTGGAATGTCTTTATTGGCTTCTAGTTGTAAAGAAACTTTATGTAATAGGGGATAGTACTCATGAAATTTTTTGAAGAATTTCAATAGTATGTTTGTGGTCACACAAATGCTCGCTATTTTTCTAAACCCATCTATTTCTAGATAATTATTTTCAATCCGAATCAATTTTAATTCTTCGGTAATCGCATCAAACCCATGGTTGGGAATCCGATTTTCATTGTCAAAAGAAGATACAAATTCATTAGTGAGTCGAAGTGCCTGAATCACATCCTCTCTTTGTGAAAATGGCAGCGTAGCAAGAATCTCATTTTTACCTAAGCTTGTAACATTGTGAGAGGCCACTTGTTGAATCACGGATTCAAATTCTAAATCTTGTAAAGTTTTCTTGGAAATATTAATCATTGTGTTCAAGCATAAGTCGTCACAAATGTAGGAATTAATGTTTAAAATATATAGCTTAAATTTGTTCCTTAAGCCCTAAATATTAAACCACTTGATATGTTACAACTCAACGGAACCTGGCGTTCTCATCTAGAAGCTGAATGTAAGAAACTCTATTTCGAGAAACTAGATGTTTTTGTGCGTGCAGAATATGGTTTACATCCGTGTTATCCACCCTTTAATCAAATTTTTAATGCATTTGACAGTTGTGCGTTTGAAGCGGTCAAGGTTGTGATTATTGGTCAGGATCCTTACCATGGTGAAGGGCAAGCCAATGGATTGTGTTTTTCTGTGAACAAAGGCATGCCGCATCCACCGTCTTTAAAAAATATTTTTAAGGAATTAGAATCCGATTTAAAACTTCCATATCCATCCACCGGCGATTTAAGTTCTTGGGCAAACCAAGGAGTGTTGCTGTTAAATGCCACTCTGAGTGTGCGTGCAAAGGAAGCTGGGAGCCATCTAAAACAGGGCTGGGAGAAATTCACAAATACTGTGATTAAAACTCTTTCTAGTGAAAGATCGGATTTAGTGTTTTTGTTATGGGGGAGTTATGCCAAAAACAAACTCAGATTCATTGATACAGAAAAACATACAGTTTTACAAACCGGACATCCATCGCCTTTGAGTGCCAATCGCGGCTATTGGTTTGGAAATAAGCATTTTAGTAAAACAAATGAAGTACTGGAATCCTTAGGTAAATCGCCCGTACAGTGGGGTTAATCTTCTAAATTAGCAGTCAATTGGTTGTAGGGTAGTTTTTTGGAAATGATGTCTAATTTTATCAATTGATTTTGTACCGCTTCTACTGTTGAAGGATCAATATTTTTTTGCGACCATTCAGTAAGGGCTAGCCAATTTTTTACATCTTCATTTTTTTGTTCGTAACGTTTGGAAATAATCCCATCAATTTCAGGGATATCTTTAAAACCGGCTGTAATGGAATTGATGACTTCTAAAACGGTTTGAAGGGTTTCTTTTTCGTTGGCGATAAATTCATCACGTACCGCAATCACAAAGCAAGGCCAAGGCGTAGGGCAATCACCCAAACGTCTAAATGTTTGTTGATCCACCAGAGGCTTGGTTGTAAATTTCTCCCACATAAAATAATCAGCGTTCTCATTTGTAAGGGCTTCTACAGCTCCGTCCAAATCTTTCACAACTTCAAACTTTAAATCTTTTACTGTATCCCAACCTTGTTCTAACGCATTCACATACGCCATCAAATGAGATCCAGACCCAAACCGACTGATAGCAGCACGCTGACCTTTGAGATCACTCAGTTCTTTGTAATCAGATTTTTCTGCCACATGAATGCCCCAAATTAAAGGGGATTCTACAAAAACTTGTACAATTTTACAGGGACTTCCTTCTGTAATATCTTTTATGATGCCCTCTGTTAGAATGACAGCGATGTCAATTTCGTTTTCTCGAAGTGCTTTGGTCATTTGACCTGTACCACCAAAATAATCCTTCCAGCGAACATTGATGTTGTGGGGTTTAAAATGCCCTTTTTTTAAGGCTAAATACCAAGCGTAATTGAAGTGTTCGGGAACTCCGCCAATGCGTACGTTTTTCATCTAAGAAATGAGTTTATTCAGCGTATAGATTATTAATTTTTCGATGGTGGCTTGCGGATTCTTGCTAAACGTTCCTAAAGCTCTATTGGCTAAAATAGCGTTCATTGAACAGGCTTGATGTCCTAATAATTTTGACAAGCCATAAATAGCGGAAGTCTCCATTTCAAAATTGGTGACTCTTAAGCCGTTGTACTCAAAACTATCCATCTTATGATTCAGACTGTCGTCTTGTAATTCTAAGCGCAACACACGCCCCTGAGGCCCGTAGAACCCACCACAAGTCGCTGTCAATCCATTAATGGTTTGTTCACTTTTTAATTTAGCTTCTAATACTCTTGAATTTTTAATGATGACTGGATAGGGTTTTTGTGAACTCCATTGTGTATGTGCTACAAAAGCAGCTTCGATATCGGTATGTTTGATGGTATCAATTTTATAGGACTGTAACATTCCATTAATATCCATTCCATATGCACTCAGTACAAAGCTGTCAATATCAATATCAGGTTGTAATGCCCCCGAAGTTCCGATGCGCACAATTGATAAACTTGTTTTCCTCGCTTTGATTTCACGAGTTTCAAAATCGATGTTAACCAAGGCATCTAGTTCGTTCAAAACAATATCAATATTGTCTGGACCAATCCCTGTAGAAATTACAGACAATCGTTTTCCTTTATAGGTTCCTGTTTGGGTTTTGAATTCACGACTTTGAACTTCAAAATCAATCGAATCAAAATGCTTTGTAACTTCCCCAACACGTTCTTGATCGCCTACAAAAATGATGGTATTTGCAATGTCCGAAGGTTTCAAATGAAGATGGTAAATACTACCATTAGGGTTGAGTATGAGTTCAGAGTTTTTTATAGACATTTAATTATTTTATAGTTAACCTCCAACACGTTTGACTTGGAATCCTAAATCTTTTAAAAATCCCATAATTTTGTCTCTGTAATCCCCTTGAATGATGATGGTATCGTTTTTAAAACTACCACCTACGCTAAATTTCTTTTTGAGATCTTTGGCAAGAATTTTAAAATCTTTGTCAGCTCCCGTGTAGCCTTCAATAATTGTGATGGGTTTTCCTTTTCTTTTTTCGTATTTACAGATAATAGGAGCGTCTTGCATCCATAGAGATGTTTCGGAAACTTCGGAGGGATCTTCAGGACTTTCGGTATGCTCTGGAAATAGGTTTTTAAGTTGATCTTTTAAGTCCATTATTTTTTAGCTAATCCCAGTTCTCTTATACGTTGTTCTAGATATTCACCAGCAGTGATGTCTTCAAATTGTTTTGGATGTTCAGCATCAATACAATTCTCTAAGACATCTAATTTCATAGCACTGATAGGGTGTAAGAAAAAAGGAATCGAATAGCGAGAGGTCCCCCACATTTCACGTGGTGGATTGACCACACGGTGTATGGTTGATTTTAATTTATTATTGGTATGACGCGATAACATATCGCCCACATTTATCATTAATTCATCTGGATTGGCAATGGCATCAATCCAATCGCCATCAAGGTTTTGAACTTGCAGTCCTTTTCCTTGAGCGCCCATTAGTAACGTAATCAGGTTGATATCGCCATGCGCTGCTGCACGCTCGGCATTTTTTGGTTCTTCATGAATGGGTGGGTAGTGAATAGGACGTAAAATACTATTTCCATTATGTACATACTTGTCAAAATAAAACTCATCCAATCCTAAATGAAGGGACAAAGCTCTCAAAACATAGGTAGCTGTTTTTTCCAGCATTTTATAAGTTTCTTTTCCGACTTTATTAAACTCAGCCAATTCACGAACTTCTACGTTTTCATGGTATTCTGCTTCGAGTTCTGGATTGTCTTGGACATACTGTCCAAAATGCCAAAACTCTTTTAAATCGCCTTCTTTTCTTCCTTTTGCACTTTCTTTGCCAAAGGATACATACCCACGTTGTCCTCCAATGCCTGGAACTTCATAGTTTTGTTTTTGAGCTGTTGGTAAATCAAAAAATTTCTTTATTTCAGAATACAATGTATCCACTAAAGTATCATCCAAAAAATGTCCTTTAAGAGCTACAAAACCAATAGTTTCATAGGCTTCACCAATTTGATTAACAAATTTTTGTTTGACCTTTGGGTCATTTGATATAAAGTCTAAAAGATTGACACTTGGGATTTTATTCATGGCTTTAGTTTAATCATGTTTGTAACAAAGATAACAATTCAAAAGTTTTACAAAAGCAATTTTTAAAGTTAAACGTTTCTAATTAATATTTTCCTACTTTTGAATGACAAACAAACTAAATTTGAAACCATTATTTAACTACGATTTTAAAGAGATCAGTTTAAAAACTCAGCTGTCTTTGTATTTCAATATGTTGAAATCCAGGCTTATTGAAGAGAAAATGTTGATTTTACTCCGCCAAGGAAAAATATCAAAATGGTTCTCAGGTATAGGGCAGGAAGCAATTTCTGTGGGGGTTACAATGGCCTTAAATGCCGACGAATATATCCTTCCTATGCACCGTAATTTAGGGGTGTTTACAACTCGAGAAATTCCTTTACACCGTTTATTTTCTCAATGGCAAGGTAAAGCCAGTGGGTTTACAAAAGGACGGGACCGTTCGTTTCATTTTGGAACTCAGGATTATAAAATTATAGGAATGATTTCTCATCTAGGTCCCCAACTTGGTGTGGCCGATGGGATTGCACTCTCTCATATATTGAAAAAAGAAACCAAACTCACCGCTGTGTTTTCAGGAGATGGCGGAACAAGTGAAGGGGATTTTCATGAAGCGCTGAATGTAGCTTCTGTTTGGAATTTACCTGTTTTATTTTGTATCGAAAATAATGGCTATGGACTTTCAACGCCATCAAATGAACAGTATAATTGTGAATCCATTGCCGATCGTGGTGTGGGTTATGGGATGGAATCTCATGTGATTGAAGGTAATAATGTGATGGAAGTGTTTTCTAAAGTAGATGCCATTGCCAAAAGTGTGCGTAAGAATCCTCGACCTGTTTTAATTGAATTTAAAACATTCAGAATGCGGGGTCACGAAGAAGCGAGTGGTACAAAATACGTTGCACAAGAGTTGTTAGATGCTTGGGCTCAAAAAGATCCCATATCAAATTTTGAAGCCTACCTGCTTCATGAAAAACTAATTACACCAACTGAAATAGATAATTTTAAAGAGACTTTTAAAAAAGATATTCATGACGGATTGCAACTAGCTTTTGATGAGCCTGCAATTATTCCAGACTTAGAAACTGAACTTTGTGACGTTTATAAACCTTTTGAGTATATAGCGACCGAACCCACATCCAGCCAAGAAACAAAACGACTCATTGATGCCATTTCTGAGGGACTCCGACAGTCTATGGAAGTGCATTCAGACTTGGTCATTATGGGGCAAGATATTGCAGAATATGGAGGGGTTTTTAAAATTACAGAAAATTTTGTCGAACAGTTTGGAAAAGCACGAGTTCGAAATACACCCATTTGTGAATCTGCTATTGTAGAAACAGCGATGGGCTTGTCTATTGCAGGGATCAAATCAGTGGTTGAAATGCAGTTTGCAGATTTTGTAAGCTCAGGATTTAACCCTGTGGTTAATTATTTAGCAAAATCCCATTACCGATGGGGGCAGGCAGCGGACATTGTAGTTCGTATGCCCTGTGGAGCTGGCGTGGCAGCTGGACCGTTTCATTCCCAAACCAACGAAGCTTGGTTTACCAAAACACCAGGACTAAAAGTGGTATATCCTGCCTTTCCTTACGACGCAAAAGGCTTGTTGGCTACCGCCATAAACGATCCAAATCCGGTCTTGTTTTTTGAACATAAAGCCTTGTATCGAAGCATAAGACAAGAAGTTCCTACAGATTATTTTACCTTACCGTTTGGAGTTGCCTCCTTACTTAAAGAAGGATCGGATGTCACCATTATTACTTATGGTGCAGCAGTACATTGGGCGCTTGAGACCTTAGATCAAAACCCTGATATTTCTGCAGATTTAATAGATTTAAGAAGTTTACAACCTTTAGATTTTAAGGCGATATTAGCATCCGTCAAAAAAACCAATAAAGCCATTATTTTACAAGAAGATTCGTTATTTGGAAGTATTGCTTCGGATATTTCATCTCAATTGATGGAGCAAGCGTTTGAATTTTTAGATGCTCCTGTCAAACGTGTGGCAAGTATAGAAACACCCATTCCATTTGCAAGTGCGCTAGAACAACAGTATCTTGCAAAGCGAACTTTTGAACAAGAACTACTAGCGTTACTAGCGTATTAAATGGAGTATTTAGAATTATTTTTTAACGCCTTTTTAGGTACTGTACATTGGACATGGAAATCCATTTGTTTTGAGGTGCCTTGGACGCGCAATTATTTCTGGGGATTGATAGCGATCTCATTACTTGTGTGGGGAATTGAAGTATTATTTCCATGGCGCAAACAACAATCTGTTTTTAGAAAAGATTTTTTTCTAGATGGGTTTTATATGTTTTTCAACTTTTTCATATTTAGTATGTTTATTGGCGGCGTGTATAAAATCATTACAAAAATCTCGGTTGATGAATTTCAGATAAGTCCGAATGCCATTGCCCTTATTGATTTGTCAAATTTTTCTCCAATACTCCAATTATTGATTTTCTTTGTAGTTCTTGATTTTGTACAGTGGTTAACCCACATAATCTTACATCGTTTTCCATTTTTATGGAAATTCCATAAAGTACATCACTCCGTCAAAGAGATGGGTTTTGCAGCACATTTGCGCTACCATTGGATGGAAAATATTCTTTATAAACCTTTTAAAGTTATTGCGCTCATGTTGTTGGGAGGCTTTGAACCGGAACAAGCATTTATTGTTCATTTTATCGCCATTTCAATTGGGCATCTGAACCATGCAAACATCAAACTAGATTATGGTCCTTTAAAATATGTGTTTAACAACCCTGTAATGCATTTATACCACCATGCAAAAGCCTTGCCTGAAAACCATAAAATAGGAGCTAATTTTGCCATCAGTCTTAGTATGTGGGATTATATCTTTAAAACCAATTATGTACCTACACCCGATAAAAATATTGAGTTAGGCTACAGCGATGACCAACAGATGCCGTCTGGTTTTTTTGGTCAGTTATTTTATGGGTTCAAAAAAGGTAATTAATTCAAGGTTTTTTTTGAGCATTCATAAAATCTGTCATCAAATAGGAGAGGAGCTTTCCAGTTTGTGCGTTTGAATTTTCATTTCCTGTAGTTGCTTCGCAAATATGTAAGTAAGTAGCATTCGGGTGATTTCCAAAATAATGTACAAAACAACGTGTTTGATTTACTGAAAACCCACTCGGAGTCTGCGCACTGCTAGGGACATTTTGAATGGCATCACAATCAATCTCAATACCAAACTTTGAATTTGAAATAAAACCCATTGCGATTTTTGAGGCTGTCTTAAAAGAGCTTTTCTTTCGAACGATAAGGTCTTCAAAAGTGTTGAATTTTATGGATGATTTTGATGCCTCTATATACTTTAAAATTTCTTTAGAAGTATAGTTTTCATGCATTCCAAAAATATAATAGCGGTCTAAATATCCTTCTTCAATAGCGTAACTAAAACCATTACCACTATGCCGACCTTCAAGTGCTCGTAAATCGGTATGAGCATCAAAATTTAGAGCATTAATTTTGGTATTTAAAGCGAGAGAACTTCCTTTTATAGCACCATACGCATTGTTGTGACCACCCCCAATTAGAATGGGTGTTTTACCAGCTTTTACGATTGTACTGACCAGTTGAGTTACACATTGGTCAATTTTCTCCACACAGGTTCGATAGGTGTGCTGGAGTTGATCTGACTTTACAGTGGATAATGCATCGTATAGATCTCTGAAATCTAAATGTCCTAATATAAGAACATTATAAGGATTTGTAAATTGATTACTTTGGAGGTTTAAAAGAGATTTTAAAGCGACTTCCCAAGTGTCTTTTGCACCAGGCTGTCCATTGTTTGCCAACACACCAATATCTTCTTTGATGCCAAAAATTACAAATTTCACTTCAGAATCAGCAAGCATTGATGTTAAATCGCTACTATTGGATATGTATTTAGCATGCTCAAAAAATTTAGTTTCGCCTGATCTTTTGTTTGTAATACGTTCTAGCGTTTCGGTAGTAATAATTTGAAGATTGTTCATTATTTATAATACATTTGCTGGACTCTAAACTACGATATTTTTTTATTGTTTTTTAAGAACTATTTATTTTAAACCATATTATTAAATATTATGAATTCTACATCTTCAAATAAAGGCTCAAAAATTGCAATTATTATTTTAGCTCTATTACTTATCGGAACTTTGTTTTATAGTTATCAAATGCATCTAGAGAGTAGCGAAACTGAGACGATTCTCCAAACTGAGAAAAGTGAAGTTCTTAGAAATTTAGAAAACATGTCCTTATTGTACAACGAAGCCAATGCTGATAATGAAGTTGTGAATGAAAAATTGATCGATGCGCAAGCACGTTTAGAAGCTCTAATGGCAGAGCTTAAAGCTTCAAAATCAAGTGTATCTGCATTGCTTAAGTACAAGAAAAAATATGTTGAATTGGAATCTGAAATGGAAGTATTATTAGAAGAAAATGCAACTTTGAAATTTCAAAATGCATTATTAGAAACAGCCTTAGATAGTACGCAAGTTCAATTGTCTTCTCAATTAGTTTCCAATACTCAATTAGAAGCACAAAACCTTCTTTTATCCAAATCGGTGGGTGTTGCTAAAAAACTAACAGTTGAACGTTTGAATGCTTTTGGAGTGATTCAAAGAAGATCAGGAAAGTTAGTACCAACTTCCCGTGCTTCAAGAGTTGATAATTTAAGAATATGTTATTCCGTGCCTTCAAATTTATTAGCAGAACCAGGAGATAAAAAATATTTTGTTCAAGTCATTGATCCTAGCCTTAGTGTAATTGGATCTAATACTCCAATTCAGTATGAAGAAGATGTTTTAAAATACAGCTACGTGAGTGCTTTTACATACGACAACGAACTGTTAGATGTTTGTGATTTTGTTGCTGCTGATGAGGCTGATTATGAAAAAGGAGTCTATACTGTAAATGTGTTTGATCAAAATAGGTTGGTTTCTACGTCTACTTTCACTTTAAAATAGGAGCTTTTTATTTTACAAATGCACCGTTGATCATCACTTTGTGCACGGGGTTATTTCCAAAATGGTAAGGGATTTGGCGGTAAGATGTCATGTCTTTTGTGATGATAAGATTTGCTTTTTTGCCTGTTGCTATACTCCCGTATTGTTCTGAAATACCCATGGCATATGCACCATTTAAAGTTGCTGCATTGATGGCTTCTTCAGGAGTCATGTTCATTTTGACACAGGCTAGACTTACTACAAAATTCATATTGCCACTAGGAGCAGAGCCGGGGTTATAGTCCGAGGCCAGTGCCAGTGCCATACCAGCATCGATCAATTTCCGTGCAGGTGTGTAAGGAATCCTTAAGAAAAAGGAACATCCCGGTAGGGCAACGGGAATAGTTTTTGAGTTTTTTAAAACATCAATATCTTCTTGATTCAAAATTTCCAAGTGATCGACAGATAAGGCATTGTACTTAACTCCTAATCCGACCCCTCCAAATGCATTAAATTGATTCACATGAATTTTTGGTATCAGTCCATAGCGGGTTGCAGCTTCTAAAATTTGTTCGGTATCTTCTAATGAGAAATAGCCTTTTTCACAAAATACATCGATAAAATCAGCTATTTTTTGACGGTGTATTTCCGGAAGCATGGTTTTGATAATCAAATCAATATAAGCGCTTTTGTTTGTTTTGTATTTATTTGGAATCGCATGCGCTCCCAAAAAGGTTGCTTTTATTTTTAAGGATGAGGTGTCTTTAATAGCTTTGATGACACGAAGCATTTTAAGTTCCGCTTCGGTACTGAGTCCGTATCCAGATTTTATTTCCAAGGCACCGGTACCAAGTTGAATGAGTGCATTTACACGCTCCATGGATTGTTCAAAAAGTGCTTCTTCACTAGTAGCTTGTATGGTCTGAGCGGAGTTTAAAATACCACCACCTTTTGCTGCTATATCTTCGTAGCTCAATCCATTCAACCGGTCTACAAACTCTTGCGAACGGTCGCCTGCATACACCACATGTGAATGGCTGTCGCACCAAGTAGGAAGAATTATTTTTCCAGTAACATCCACAACTTCATCCGTTTCTTGGATGACCAAATCTGCCATAGATCCAAAATCTAAAATGTTATCCCCCTGAATTCTTAAAAATGCATTTTTGATATGTGGTAACTCCTTCATTGAATCCCCCATCACTTTTACTTCCGATTTTGGGCGGGTTTGAAGTAATTCTTTAATGTGAATAAAAAGGGTGTTCATAGATTTATTTTGAGTTTCCAATCATGTTTTCTGGTTTGACCCAAGCATCATAATTTTCTGCGGTTACATACCCCAGATTGATGGCTTCTTCTTTAAGAGTTGTTCCATTTTTATGGGCTGTATTTGCTATTTCAGCAGCTTTGTAATACCCGATTTTGGTATTCAAAGCGGTGATTAACATCAATGAGTTATTTAATAATTTTTCAATAACATCGTGGTTGGGTTCAATGCCTGAAGCGCAGTGGGCTTCAAAACTAAGTGCTGCATCGCCCAACAGTTGTGCAGATTGTAAGAAGTTAGCTGCCATCATGGGTTTGAAAACATTCAATTCGTAATGTCCTTGAGTGCCTCCAACAGATATCGCAACATCGTTGCCCATTACTTGTGCACAGACCATTGTAAGTGCTTCACATTGTGTAGGGTTTACTTTACCGGGCATGATTGAGCTTCCAGGTTCGTTTGCAGGAATGGTAATTTCTCCAATTCCAGAGCGAGGCCCTGAAGCCATCATACGAATGTCATTAGCGATTTTATTTAAGGAAACGGCCAATTGTTTTAATGCGCCATGACTTTCTACGATTGCATCGTGTGCAGCGAGCGCTTCAAATTTATTAGGTGCTGTGATAAAGGGCAGTTCTGTGAAATCTGCAATATATTTTGCAACCAATTCCGAATAGCCTTCAGGTGTGTTTAATCCTGTGCCAACGGCTGTGCCCCCCAAAGCAATTTCGCTTAAGTGTTCTAGTGTGTTTTTGAGTGCTTTTAGTCCATGGTCTAATTGCGAAACATAGCCTGAAAATTCTTGTCCTAAGGTCAAAGGCGTCGCATCCATGAGGTGGGTACGTCCAATTTTTACGACTGTTTTGAATTTCTCAGACTTTGTTTGAAGTGTATCTCGTAATTTTTGAATGCCAGGGATGGTTGTTTCTACTACTTTTTTGTAGGCAGCGATATGCATCCCAGTTGGAAAAGTATCGTTTGAAGACTGTGATTTATTGACGTCATCGTTGGGTTGAATGGTTTTTTCGCCTTCTCCAATAATGTTTCCAGCCAGTTGTTGTGCACGGTTGGCAATCACTTCGTTCACGTTCATGTTACTCTGCGTTCCTGAACCTGTTTGCCAAATGACCAATGGAAATTGGTCGTCATGTTTGCCTGCAAGAATTTCATCACATGCTTGTGCAATTAAATCACGTTTTTCAGAAGTCATAACTCCAAGCTCACAATTGGTGTAAGCTGCTGCTTTTTTAAGATATGCAAATCCATACACGATATCAATTGGCATAGAAGCCGCCGTTCCGATTTTAAAATTATTTCGAGAACGTTCGGTTTGGGCGCCCCATAATTTATCTGCGGGAACCTTCACATCTCCCATTGTATCTTTTTCTATTCTAAACATCATAACGTTCTGATTTGAATACAAATTTACAATTTTTTAATTTCAATTCAATGTAGTTATCAGGCTGTTGATAAATCTAAAATTTTAGGGTGTTAAGCTAGTTTTTTTGCAGACTATTTGCAGCCTAAAAAAAAGTATACACTGCTGCTATTACGCAAGCGGAAAATTGATGGGGGATTTTCATAAACTATTTCTTTTTTTGGATGATAATTATTACTTAATTTTGACAACTCTATGGAAGAATTAACATTAACAACACCTGCACTTTTATTTTCTGCAATCTCTCTAATTATGTTGGCATATACCAACCGTTTTTTAGCCTATGCTGCAGTCATTAGAAATTTGCACGGTATTTATTTAGAACGCAAAGAAGAATCGTTAATAAGACAGATTAAGAATTTAAAACTACGTCTAAACTTAACCCGATGGATGCAGATTTTTGGAATTTCAAGCTTACTTTTATGTGTGTTGACCATGTTTTTAATTTATGTCCATCAACATAATATGGCCGTTTGGATTTTTGGGTTCGCTTTAATTTTATTAATCATTTCTTTGGCATTATTGATCAAGGAAATACAGATCTCTGCTCAGGCGTTGCAATACCATATTGCTGATATTGAAGAACATTTAGAAAAAAACTAAGGAGTTTTATTTTTATGTTCTCCACCCGCTGGTGCGCGAATCTTTCGCGTTCCCTGCTGCCGCTAAGTTGTACTTAGTGGTCGTAAACTAGCTAAAAACATCTTTTATTTTCACCACTACCATGAACTACCATTCTTTGAAGCCACTAAAAAATTCTAGCGGTAGCGGGGGGTTACCTGTGGTTATTTGTTCGATTACTATCTGAATACACGATTATTTATATGATCTAAAATTGTATCTAGTTTTCCTTTGTACACAGAATTTGGATAATTTTCCCTAATCAGTTTTCTAATATGAAAATCTTTTATATCCTGTAATCGTATTTTAATATTATGTCCTTTTGCAGGTACTATCATAGTCATATCAATTCTGTTATTTTTATGACTACATTTTTCATCTTTTAATAAATCTCGAATATTACTTTTCAATAAGTCAACATTCTGTTTTAGTATCTTTTCAGAAGTATAATTCTTGCGAGTTGTTCCAATTCTAACTAAATCAAACTTTACATCCATTTATTCAAATTCTTTTTTAAGTAACCCCCGCTGGTGCGCGAATCTTTCGCGTTCCCAAATAAGCTTCATAAACCACACGAAAGGATTCAAGCGACAGCGGGGGCAACTCACTTTGTTTTAAGCTTTATTTAAGCGATTTTCCATACACGGTGTTGTGCATAGTTATTTCTTCTTTTCGGATAGTTTAAGAATAGGTTGCCCCGAGAGTTTCATAAATTGTAGCGATTTAGATGCTTCTTGAATTGCAACTATTTCTTTTTCATTTCCATTAGTTTCTTCTCCTTTTTCAGAAGAAATAGGCTCAATTCTCACTTCAAAGTTAAATCCACGGTCAATTCTGTTGGCGATTTTATTCAAGGAAATTCTTATACCATTTAGTAATTCATTCTTTCTGTTTTCATCACCATTCCCATTGTACTCATTTTTCATTTTATTTACAATATCATCTATTGCTTTTTCCATAAATCCATTACTATGGTTGGCTATACCTTGAAGATTCTCTTCACTTAGGCCTTGTTTTTCTAATTCTCCTTTTAGTTTCTTTATTTCAAGAAGCTTTTTGTAGTTATCGATTAACCAACCTACGGTTTTAGCAACACCAGCGGCAATTGCAGTAATCGTACCAACTGTTATTAATGGGTCACTTGTAGAGATGTTTTTTATTTGAAATGATTCTCTTTTACCTATTATAAGCTCTGAATAATTATTAAATATGAATGTGAGTTCTTTTATTTCGTCACCAAGTTTTCCTAAATCATTTTTTATATAGTCTCTAGGAATTAACATTCCTATTTCACATTCACCTTCACTTAATTCATCATACCCAATTTCTAATGATTCTAATCCATTAACTACACTTGTAAATGCAGTCATTTTATCATTCAGTTTATTAAATAATATATCTAAGTCTGTCTTTGCTTTCGCTGGGGTAATTTGATTTGTAGATAAAATTTTATCAATTGAACTATAAAGTCTTTCACCGAAAACATCATCGATTTCTAACTCAACTAAAACCTGATACCAAGCTGGACTTAATGAATTTACTAATGATTTAGATAAAGATGCTTTTAAGTCTGTTAACTGTTTTGTTAAATTAGTTTGATATTGAGCTTGTTGTGGTTGATTTATAACATTTTGAAGAGATCCAAGAGCCGTTTGAAACTTGGTAACATAGTTTAATATCTTATTTTCTTCTACCAAATCATAAGCGAGTGAATTTAGTTTTTCTACATTCATATATTTTCTTCAGTTTTTTTTAATTGTGGCCAACTAGTATATATAAACCACTAGTGGTTTATATTTCCATTATATCTTGTTTGGAGTGGTTCAATACATCCCAAATCGGCGTGTATTGTGTCACTCTTGTTTCCCAAGTGTTATATAATTCAATAAAATAATATCTTAAGCTTCGGTTAAATTGCTTATGAAGAAATAGACTTGGGTTCTATAACTACCCAAACCTACACAAAATTTTTTAAACCCCAACAAAATCGGTTTGAATCTTAATAAATAAATCTAAAATTTTATGTTGTAAAACTATTTTTGTTATAGTATATTTGTAGCGTAAAACAAAAGCATATACCATGTTCGATTTTGATCAGTATTTAGGATTTTTAGCATTTTTATCAATATTAACCTTAGGATTTTGGTTAATGATTTTCTTATTGACTTTTGCCATTCCTTATTGGTTGGTCGGTTCTGCTTTGGAGCATTTCAAAGAAAAAAGAGACGCTAAAAAAGCAAAAGCGGAAGAAGCTTAAATAGTTTCACCTTTATATAAATCAAAATCCAAAACAATTATGTTTTGGATTTTTTTGTTTCTTACCCTTCATAACCATTTCCAAAGCCTCGTTGTGCATCTTTTTTCTTCTGGTTAAAACGGTAGGTAAATGATAGGTTGTAAGATCGTACACGCCATCGGTAATAACTGTCACTATAAAACGTAGGAGTGGTTGACTCTAAGTTACGGCGTTGAGTATTAAATAGATCATTGATATTAACTGAAAGAGATGCTTTTTCTTTGAATAGGTCTTTACTAAATGCCATATTTGAAGAGAAGCGCCCCTCTCGTTTGTTTACAGCATCAATTCTTGGGCCATCATAACTCAAGCGTGTTTGCCATTCAATATTTCCTGGTAAGGTGTATTTGTTATTCAAACGAATGAACCAGCCTAAATTTTCAGAATCATAACTCAAACCTTTATAACTCCCTTTAATAATGGACTGGTAAAGGTTAAAATTTGCATTCATATTCCATTTTTTTGTTGGACGGTAGGTCAATGTAAATTCAAACCCATAACGGTCGTCTTCAGCTAAGTTGATAGGGCCGCGTCGAATGATTGGTACGCTCTGTCCATCCACTACAATTTCTTCGCCAGTATCTTCACTCACAAAAGTGAAAATATCGGTTGCATGACTAAAATATAAAGAAGTGTTGAGTGTTAAGACACCAAATTTGTTTAGATATCCAATATCAAATCCATTTGAATAACTTGGATTGATGTTTGGATTGCCTTGAAATAAATTTGTTGCACTGCTTCTAGAAGGAAACGGATTTAAATACCATGATCCTGGTCGGCTAATACGGCGGTTATAGCCTAATGTCAAGCTTTGGGTTTCAGAAAATTCGTAACCTAAATTGACCGTAGGAAAGAGTCCAACATAATTATTATTTGAATAATCATTACTGCTCAGCTGTTGTATGGTTATCTGTGTTGCTTCCAAACGTAAGCCTAGCAAAAATGAAAATTTATCTTTTAATTTACTTCCATATTGTGAATAAAATGCATTGACATCTTCTTTATATATCAATGTATTACTAACGTCAGTATCTAATACAAAATTATCATTTTCGGCAAACTCTAATTTATAGTCCGTTGTGTTTTTTGTGAACCGACCGTTATAGCCTGCTTCAAAACGACTCTGTTCTCCAATGGGAAGCGTGAAATCTGTTTTGAACAAAATACGTCTTTGATCTTCAATTGTTTGGACACGTTCAGCTGCCAAAGAATTGTTGTAAATGATAGAATTTTCATCTTCAGTGCTATTTTCAACTTGGAAATCTGCTGTCAAACGGTGGTCGCTGTTGCCATGAAACTGTTTGTCAAAATTAATAGAAAATTGTGTAGTTTGATCCGTTTCTAACTCAGGATCATAACGCAAAGATTCACCAATCAGTGTTTTTGATGCATCTAAGGTTTCTGCTCTGTTAAATGTTTCATTACTATTGTCACTTTTTCTGATAAGAAAGGCGGTTGTCAAAGAGGTGGTTGGATTGATGTACCATTCAATACCAGTGTTGCTATTAAATCCTTTTCGAATCCTTTCAAAAGTGCGGTATTCATTTCGAAACGTATTTGGAGCATCCTGAATGAGAACTCCAGCCTCATCGTACTCTGAATTGAAAAACTCTGTTTTTGTGGTAGAATTTCCAGGACTATTTCTGTAAGAATAGCCAGAGTTATTAAAGATGTTCACATTGCCAGTACGGAAGTTAATATTTCCTGAACTCCCTAACTGATCAGGATAACCTCCATTCAAAATGACAGCACCATTTAGTCCGAGAAGCTTACTTCGTCTCAAAATAATGTTCAAAATTCCAGCAGTGCCTTCAGCATCATAGCGTGCAGAAGGAGAGGTGATAATCTCTACTTTTTCAATCGCATCTGCGGGTAATTGTCTTAAAGCATCGGTGGAGTTCAATCCTACCAGCCCAGAGGGTTTGCCATTTATTAGAATACGTACATTCTGATTTCCTCTCAAAGCAACATTTCCTTCAATATCCACAGAAACAGAAGGTACATTGTCTAAAACATCACTCACGCTACCGCCTCTTACAGTGAGGTCTTTTCCTACATTGTATATTTTTTTATCCAATTTAATTTCAACCGAGGTTTTTTCAGCAATAAGGTCAACAACTTCCAATGTTTGGAAATCTGCTTCTAGTTGAATGACACCAAAATCAGTGTTTTGGTCAAGGTTATAATTTGGCTTTATAACTGTCATAAGTGAGAAATATTCAAATGAAATATCATAAATTCCTTTGGGAATTTCGATACTGAAGTTTCCTTCAGAATCTGTAATACCACCACCAATGATCTTATTTTCAGTTGTACTAAAAAAAGCAACAGTTGCATATTCAATAGAACGTTGACTTTCTTTTTCTAAAATGTTTCCAGAAACAACAAATGAATCACGTTTATTTTGAGCATCCAAAGAAGTGAGCGCTAGAAATAAAGTAACAGCAAACAACAAGTTTTTAATCATAACAATCGGTTAATTATCGAAGGTAAAAATAGCTTGATAAATAACGCATTAGGGTTAATATTGTGTTAAATAAAGAGAGACTAAATGAACTTAAAGAATTTCAAGAATTTTTTCATTTGGTCGCCCAATGACTCCTTTGTTTTTGTGAATTACAATAGGGCGTTCTATTAGTTTTGGGTGAGACACCATAGCCTCAATCAACTCTTGATCTGACCATTGCTTTCCTTTGTACTCCAATTTCCAAACTGCTTCATTCCGACGTATAAGATCGATTGGTGAAATACCTAAAATTATAATAATTTCGTTCAGTTCAGTTGCATTCAATGGATTAGAAATATAATCAATAACCTTGTAAGGTTGACCAGAATTTTGAACCGTTTGAAGCCCTTCACGAGATTTTCGACAGCGATTGTTGTGGTAAATTTTTATCATAGTGTATCTGGTTTTTCTTTTTGCCCCATGAGCATTAAATAGGCTTTTAAAAAAGAAGTAATATCTCCATTCATTACATTGTCAACATTACCAGTTTCTTCAGAAGTTCTGACATCTTTGACCAGCTTGTAGGGATGCATTACATAATTTCGGATTTGACTTCCCCATTCAATTTTCATTTTCCCTGCTTCAATATCTTCGCGCTGTGCCAATTGTTTTTTAAGTTCAATTTCATACAATTGCGATTTTAACATTTGCATTGCTCTTGAACGGTTGTCGTGTTGCGAACGCGTTTCCGAACAGGAAATTTGAATACCAGAAGGTTTATGAGTTAATTGTACTTTGGTTTCAACTTTATTCACATTTTGCCCTCCAGCACCACTGGATCGTGCGGTGGTGATATCAATATCTGCAGGGTTGATGTCGATTTCAATCGTATCGTCTACAAGTGGATAGACATAGACAGAAGCAAAACTTGTATGGCGTTTGGCATTGCTATCAAAAGGAGAAATTCGCACCAAACGATGCACGCCATTTTCACCTTTTAGCCATCCAAAAGCAAAGTCGCCTTCAATTTGTAGTGTTACTGTTTTGATACCAGCAACATCGCCATCTTGAAGATTCAGTTCTTTGATTTTAAAATTATTCTTCTCAGCATACATGATATACATTCGCATGAGCATACTTGCCCAATCGCAACTTTCTGTACCTCCAGCACCTGCAGTGATTTGTAATACAGCACTGAGTCCATCTCCATCTTCGGAAAGCATGTTTCTGAACTCGATATCCTCTAAAAATGTAGAAGTCAGTTCAAATTGTTTTTCAACTTCTTCAGCGGTTGTTTCACCTTCTTTAAAAAAATCAAACAAGATTTCTAGTTCTTCAGTGTAAGTTTGTGCTTTTTCAAAATCGGTAACCCACTTTTTATTGACTCGTAAAGATTTCATGAGCAGCTCGGCTGCTTTTGAGTCGTTCCAAAAATCAGGAGCAAAGGTTTTTTCTTCCTCGTTTTGAATTTCAATGCGCTTGGCATCTAAGTCAAAGATACCTCCTCAACGCTCCAAGGCGCTCAAAAAGATCTTTTATGTGATCGTTTGTTATCATAATTTTATTTCGAAATACAAAAATAGAATTTATAGTATAGAATTAAAATAATATGTAGATTTATATCCAAAATATAATTCATGCAAATAGACTTAAGAAGCGATACCGTTACAAGACCATCTAAAGGAATGTTAGAGGCTATGATGACTGCCAAATTGGGAGATGATGTCTATGCAGAAGATCCGACGGTCAATGCCTTGGAAGCCCGAATTGCAACGCTTTTTGGAAAACCAAAAGCCCTATTTTTTCCTTCGGGAACTATGGCAAATCAAACGGGTATCAAACTCCATACACAGCCTGGAGAACAGTTGATA
The DNA here is from genome assembly GCA_943789465.1 of uncultured Flavobacteriaceae bacterium. GTDB lineage: Bacteria > Bacteroidota > Bacteroidia > Flavobacteriales > Flavobacteriaceae > Hel1-33-131. The sequence continues at coordinate 54,011 of CALSUF010000002.1, forward strand.
TGTGATAAATATGCACATGTTTATAACTATGAAGGCGGTGGTGTGTCATTTAATAGTGGTGTGTCATGTCAGCTTGTGGATGGTCATCGGGGTATGATGACGGCAGCCCAAGTAGAAGCAGCTATCAACCCGCCTGATTTTTACCACAGTCCATTGACTTCTTTAGTAACTTTGGAAAATACGACCAATAAAGGCGGTGGTGCTTGTTGGGATTTTAACGAAATTTCAAAAATTAGAACGGTTTGTGATTCCCATGATTTAGGGCTTCATTTAGATGGGGCTCGTTTGTGGAATGCACTCGTTGCAAAGTCTGAGACAGCACTTCAATATGGTCAAGTTTTTGATACTATTTCAGTTTGTTTTAGTAAGGGTTTAGGAGCTCCGGTAGGTTCTGTGTTAGTAGGAGATGACGATCTGATGAAAAAAGCGTTACGCATTCGAAAAATGTTAGGGGGAGGCATGCGTCAAATTGGATTGCTTGCAGCAGCAGCTTCTTATGCGTTGGACCACCAATACGATCGACTTAAAGACGATCACCAAAAAGCAAAAGAGATTGCAGAAGTTCTCAACCAATTAGATGCTGTTTCTAATGTTGAACCTGTGGAAACAAATATTGTAATATTCAAATTAAACTCAAATACACCTCAAGATTTATTTTTAAATAATCTAAAAGCACACGATATTCTTGTAAGCGACATGGGAAGTGGAAAGCTGAGAATGGTGACGCATTTAGATTATACCGATGCCATGCATGCCAATCTTTTAGAAATATTGAGTAAACCCTAATTATTTTTTGTAAGTTTAACCCTCTAAATTTTAATATTCATTGTTATGAAACTCAAATTTTTATTTCCAATTTTAATAAGCTCACTTTTTTCTTGTGATACTAAGACTCAAAAATCAATGTCTGAATTACCAAATGCTCCAGTAGCGAAACAAATACCTAAAAATTTAACAATTCATGACGATGTGAGAGTTGATGAATTTTACTGGTTAAACGATAGAGAAAATCCTGAAGTGATTGACTATCTTAATAAAGAAAACGACTACTATGACGCTCATACGGCGCATACCAAAAAATTTCAAACATCTTTGTTTGAAGAAATGAAATCAAGAATAAAAGAAGATGACAGTTCTGTGCCTTATAAATACAATGGATACTGGTACATCACTAAATATCAAAAAGGGAAAGATTACCCTATTTATACGCGAAAAAAAGAAACGTTAGAGGCGGCAGAAGAATTGTTGTTTGATTGTAACGAGATGGCTAAAGATCATTCGTATTTTAGATTGGTAGGATTGAATATAAATCTCAACAATGATTTGGTTTCTTATGGAATAGATACAACAGGTAGACGTCAATATACCTTGCATATCAAAGACCTAAAAACTAATAAAATTTTTAAGGATGAAATTTCAAATACTACTGGAGGTAGTACTTGGGCAAATGACAATAAAACCTTGTTTTATACTCAGAAAGATGAAACAACGCTTCGCTCGGAAGCAATTTATAAGCATCAACTGAATACGGATCAAAAATCAGATGTATTGATTTATGAAGAAACGGATGACACTTTTGGAGTGAGCGTTTATAAAACTAAATCTGATAAATATTTAGTCATAGCGAGTTATAGTACCCTAACGACGGAATATCAAATTCTAAAAGCGGATACTCCCAATGGAGATTTTAAGGTATTTCAACCCAGGACTCGCGGTTTAGAGTATGGGATTTCTCATTTTGAAGATTCGTTTTATATTGTTTCTAATGCCGATGGTGCTCAAAATTTTAAGCTATCAAAAACATCAGAAACTCAAACTGAAAAACAATATTGGAAAGATGTAATCCCACACAGAAAATCAGTATTGTTAGAAGATATTGATATTTTTAAAGATTTTTTAGTAGTATCAGAACGTGAAAATGGATTGAATCATATCCATATTAAACGTTGGGACGGTACTGATAGTTATTACCTTCCTTTTGAAAGTGAAACCTATACAGCATACACCACTACAAATATTGATTTTAATACGACTATTTTACGATACGGATATCAGTCTCTAACGACACCTTCTTCCGTTATTGATTTTGATATGGTTACTAAGACTAAAACCATCCAAAAAGAACAAGAAGTATTAGGTGGGAAATTTAAAAAAGAAAATTATACTTCCGAACGTTTGTGGGCGACAGCTGCTGATGGGACTCAAATACCAATCTCTTTAATACGCCATGTAGATACTGAGAAATCTCCTAACACTCCTTTGTTATTGTATGCTTATGGGTCTTATGGAAGTACAATTGACCCGTATTTTTCTACAGTAAGATTGAGTCTTTTAGATAGAGGGTTTGTTTATGCAATCGCACACATTAGAGGCGGGCAGTACCTAGGACGTCAGTGGTACGAAGATGGAAAGTTATTTAAAAAGAAAAATACGTTTTCAGATTTTGTAGATTGTTCAAAATATTTAATTAAAAATAATTATACCTCTGCTGAGCATCATTATGCAATGGGCGGTAGTGCCGGTGGGTTATTAATGGGAGCTGTCATAAATTTAGCTCCTGAATTATACAATGGGGTAGTAGCACAGGTAGCATTCGTAGATGTTGTAACCACTATGTTGGATGATAGTATTCCATTAACTACAGGAGAATATGATGAGTGGGGGAATCCAAATGAAAAAGATTATTACGATTACATGAAGTCGTATTCGCCATATGATAATGTCACAAATAAGTTATATCCTAATATGTTAGTGACAACAGGACTGCATGATTCTCAAGTTCAATACTGGGAACCAGCTAAATGGGTAGCACGCTTACGAGCACAGAACAAAAACTCGTCTCAACTCTATCTTCAGACCAATATGGAAGCAGGTCATGGAGGTGCCTCTGGACGTTTTGAAGCCTTAAAAGAAGTCGCCGCTGAGTATTCATTTTTATTAGATCTAGAATCTATATCAAAGTAGATATAAAATAAAATTGTAATTTTGTGGACGACTAAAAATTGAAAAACTAGGTTTGGTAAATAAAGAAAAATTAATATTTAATAATGTATTGGAATTAGTGGGAAATACACCACTGGTGAGGTTAAATGTAGTAACATCCGAGTTTCCAGGTAGTTATATTGCCAAGCTAGATTCTTTTAATCCAGGGCATTCTTCTAAAGATCGAATCGCACTTCACATTATTGAAGAGGCCGAAAAAAAAGGAATTCTAAAACCTGGCGACACAATTATTGAAACTACTTCTGGAAACACAGGGTTCAGCATCGCTATGGTCAGTATTATTAAAGGCTATAAATGTGTGTTAGCTGTTAGTTCAAAATCGTCATTGGACAAAATTGACATGCTAAAAAGTATGGGCGCAAAAGTATATGTCTGCCCTGCAAACGTTAGCGTTGATGATCCACGATCCTATTACGAAGTAGCAAAACGATTGCACAAAGAAATTGAAGGCTCGATTTATATAAATCAATACTTTAATAGCCTTAATTTGGAGGCACATTACAAAAGTACCGGCCCTGAAATATGGAACAAAACCGAAGGTAAAATCACACATTTAGTCGCCTGTAGCGGTACAGGAGGTACCATTTCTGGAACTGCTAAGTATTTGAAAGAACAAAACTCCAACATTAAAATAATAGGCGTTGATGCTTACGGATCTGTCTTAAAAAAATACCATGAAACCCGCGAGTTAGATCCTAATGAAATCTATCCCTATCGTATTGAAGGACTCGGTAAAAATTTAATTCCTACTGCAACCGATTTTGACCTCATTGATAAATTCATCAAAGTGAATGATGAGGACAGCGCACACACTGCTAGAGAAATATCTAAAACTGAAGGGATCTTTGTAGGCTACACTTCTGGAGCTGTTGTACAAGCGGTTAAGCAACTTCAAGAATCAAACGAATTTAAAGCCACAGATGTGGTCGTTCTTATATTTCCAGATCACGGGTCACGTTACATGAGTAAAATATACAACGATCAATGGATGAACGATCAAGGTTTCTTTGATGAACAAAATCAATCATCAGCCAAAAGTATTGAGTTTATTAAATAGATAAATTCACTCTCTCATATCACATAACTAATACAATAACTCTCTCCGTTTTAATTGCATAAATTATTATGTATTCATAATATTATTGTATAATTTTGTGGTGCAAACTAACTAAAGATCATGATGAGAGATTTATTCGAAAAGATATATAAAGACAAAGGGCCTTTAGGTAAATGGGCTAGCTTAGCCGAAGGCTATTTTGTGTTCCCAAAATTAGAAGGTCAGATTTCTAATCGGATGAAGTTTCAGGGTAAAGATGTCATTACTTGGAGTATAAATGATTATTTAGGACTCGCGAATCATCCTGAAGTTAGAAAAGTAGATGCAGAAGCTGCTAATGATTTCGGATCTGCATATCCAATGGGTGCTAGAATGATGTCTGGTCACACATCTCTTCATGAACAATTACAAAATGAATTAGCAGAATTTGTAAGTAAAGAATCCACTTATCTTTTGAACTTTGGTTATCAAGGAATCATGTCTACAATTGATGCTTTAGTAGCTAAAGATGATATCATTGTTTACGATGTGGATTCACATGCCTGTATTATTGATGGCGTTCGTTTACACATGGGAAAACGCTTTACCTACAAGCACAACGATATTGAAAGTTTAGAAAAAAACCTAGAGCGAGCTACTAAAATGGCCGAACAGACAGGCGGTGGAATTTTAGTAATTTCCGAAGGTGTTTTTGGAATGCGAGGAGAGCAAGGGAAGCTAAAAGAAATTGCAGCTCTTAAAGATAAATTCAATTTTAGATTTTTAGTTGATGATGCACACGGTTTTGGTACATTGGGAAAAACAGGTGCTGGCGCAGGTGAAGAACAAGGGGTTCAAGATGAAATAGATGTGTATTTTGCAACCTTTGCTAAATCTATGGCTAGTACAGGTGCTTTTATTGCTGCTGATAAAGAAATCATAGATTATTTAAAATATAACTTACGTTCACAAATGTTTGCAAAATCGTTGCAAATGCAATTGGTAAAAGGCGCTTTAAAACGTTTAGACATGATTCGTACCATGCCCGAACTTAAAGAAAATCTTTGGAAAATTGTTAATGCGTTGCAATCTGGACTCCGTGAGAGAGGATTTGATTTAGGAACAACTCAAAGTTGTGTAACTCCAGTTTACTTAAAAGGAAGTATTCCCGAAGCGATGGCCTTAGTGAAAGACCTTCGTGAAAATTATGGAATTTTCTGTTCAATTGTAGTATATCCAGTCATTCCTAAAGGTCTCATTTTACTGAGGTTGATTCCAACATCTATGCACACACTTGTTGATGTCGATGAAACTTTAAAAGCATTTTCTGTGATTCGTGAACGCCTAGAGAAAGGCGTTTATAAACGCCTTTCTGCATCGGTTGCTGCAGCAATGGGGGAGTAACTACTCTACAATTCTTTTTTAAACGTACATCGTTTTTTAATCAATACAGGATTGAAATTTTTCCATAATTTTTGGATGGCTACATTGTCCGCTAATTCTGGTGTTCTTCGACATTCTATAATGCCTTTTTCTTGGAAGGTTTTATGAAATGCACTAAAAATAATGGAATGCACTCCTTTTTTTTGGTATTCTGGATGGACACCAATTAAATAAAAATTTACTTTTTTTGATTTCTTGGCTTTTAAAATATGAAAAATTCCAAAAGGAAATAATCTACCTTTTATCTTTTGTAATGCTTCCGAAAATGATGGCATTACAATTCCAAAAGCAATCAATTCATCTGCCGAATTCACTACAAATTTAATGTATTCAGGGTTGATGAAGTTTAAAAATTTTTTCTTTAAAAATGCTTTTTGAATGTCTGTAATTTCTACAAATGAAGATAAAGAGGCGTAGCTTTGATTGAACAAATCAAACATCTTATCTGCATACGGCATCAAGTCTTTGGTTTTATTAAAATCTAAACTTCTTAGGTCATATCGTTTTTTGATGACTGTTTCGAGACGGTTAGAATCGGCAATTAAAATATCACTAAACAGATGTTTGTGTTCTAAGTATTCTTTTTCAACTTTAAACTTTAATTGATTAAAATGGTCTACATAATAAGGATGGTTGTACCAAGAAACCATGGTGCCAATTTCGTCATAACCATAGGTAAGAACTCCCACTTTATCTAAGTTAGAAAACCCAATAGGCCCTTCCATATAGCTTAAGTTATGTGATTTTCCGATGGACTTTACCTCGTCTAACAGTGCTTTTGTTACTTCAATATCGTCAATCATATCCATCCATCCAAAACGGATTTTATTGCTGCCATTATTTCTGACTTCCAGCCAATTAATAATCGCTGCAACACGTCCTACAATTTCTCCATTTTTATAAGCAAGAAACAATTGAGCATCCGCATTTTGGAGTACAGGGTTGGTGTTTTTATCAAACACTTTAATTTCTTCGCTAATAATTGGAGGAACCCAACACTTAGAATCTTTGTAGAGTGTAAAAGGGAACATCACAAATTGTTTTATTTCCTTCTTAGAAATGGCTTTCTTTATGACTATCATACTGCTTTAGTCCTCATCAAATTTAATATTCTTTTTTCTTTTGCCTCTATTTTTCTTAAGAAGTTTTCGCTTGTCTCGTTTATTAGTAGAAGTGTCATTGTCGATTTTGATTTTATCTTTGTGGCGATCCAATCGATACGAGGCTCCAAAATTCAGACTTAAGACTGATGGTGTATTTTTAGTATTGAATGTGAGGGCTGTGTCTAGTTGTAAATTTTTGTTTAATAAATAGCCTCCCCCAAATCTAAATAAATTATCAGCATAGAAATCACTTTTAATGGCTTGTGTTTCTCCAAAAACGACCCATTTAGGATTGAATGAATGTGTAAGCGTAAGAATATACTGAAAATCTGTTTGGTCGCTTCCTATACGATCTAACATAAAGTTTGTAATGAATACCCATCCTCCAGAAAAATTATTCTGAGTTATGATGCCTCCTTTATAACTGAGTCCTTCAACACTAGGTGCTACGTAGGAATTGTCACTCGTATCATAATTGATCCCAGCAACTACTGAAACGGCGGGAATAAATTGACTCCATTTGAAGCCTCTGTTGGCGAAGTAACTATACAAATTAGGTTTGTCTTCTTTATTTTTAAGGGGGTCATATATCAAATATTTTGCACCAATGTTGAGGTTTTTGAAGTTTGCACGTTCATTTTTAACATCTACTAGTGAGGGATAGGTTTGTGTGTCGTTTTGAAAAGTCCCTTGAACATTGAGTTCAAAAGCTTCTTTCCAGAAACCATAGTGGGCTGCAAAATCAACCCCAAATCCAGAGACTTCATATTTGGGATATAGATCTCGTTTTTCTTTAATAATATACGGACCTACTTCAAGCTGTAATACCTTGGTACCCACAGAAAATGCGCTTTGCGAGGCACCTGGTCGGTTAGAATTTATAACATCGGTATATTGTGCGTTTGCAGTGTTATGAATGCAAAAAACGGCTATACTTATAATGAACTTGGATAGGATTTTCATTTAAAAAAGACTTTTATCAAACCTACATATTTTTTTTATATTTTTAATTGATTGCCCCTTTTTTCTTGTAGCCGCAATCATTTTATATAATAATTTATGAAACGAGTAGGCTAAAATTATTATCAACTAAGGAATGATTAATAGCGAACAGTATCTGACCTTTTAAAAACAATAGATATAGACACATGAAATAAAAATAAGAATTGTATTTTTGAAAAAATAATCTACCGATGTTACAAACTGCGTCTATAATTGGATTGCTAAAAACGCTTCTAATTTTTGTTTTGGTTTATACCCTTTTCAAGTATTTGATGCGCCTATTTGCGCCATTCATCATCAAATCTATTGCCAAAAAAGCTGAAGCCCATTTCAGAAATCAATCTGCTCCAAAACAACCTAGCCAAAACGAAGGGGAGATAAGTATTGATAAGATGCCCAATTCTAAATCTTCAAATAATGATGTTGGAGAATATGTAGATTATGAAGAAGTTGAATAAACAATAGACATAATGAACCCTAGCTTAAAACAATTTGGCACACATTTTTTAGTTATTTTGGGGTTTGTCCTGGTGGCTGTCCTATATTTTAATCCCGTTTTGAAAGGTGAAAAAATATATCAAAGTGATATTGTTCAATACACAGGAATGGCCAAACAGCAAATCGATTTTCGAGAAACTTACGCCGCCGAATCTTATTGGACCAATAGTGCTTTTGGTGGTATGCCAACGTACCAACTAGGAGCTAAATACCCTCATAATTACATTAAACAACTTGATTTAGCACTCCGTTTTTTACCCCGTCCAGCAGACTATCTCTTTTTGTATTTATTAGGGTTTTACATCTTATTGATGGTTTTAAAAATCGATTATAAAATTGCTGTACTAGGCGCGCTTGCATTCGGTTTTTCTACCTATCTAATTATTATTTTGGGGGTTGGGCATAACGCCAAAGCCCATGCAATAGCCTATATGCCGCTAGTACTATCTGGTATTATTTTGACCTTTCAAAAGCGTTATTTTTTAGGGTTTATATTGACAGCGGTAGCTTCTGGATTAGAGTTGGTGACCAACCATCCTCAGATGACCTACTACTTAGGGATTTTAATTATAATTTTAGGGCTATCTTATCTATTTCAAGCAGTCAAAACAAAAGAACTACAAGCATTTTTTAAAGCCTCAGTCACACTTTTAATAGCTGCTATTTTTGCCTTTGGGATGAACGCTACCAATTTAATGGCCACTAGCGAATACGCCAAAGAAAGTACGCGTGGAAAGAGTGAACTAACCATCAATCCGGATGGCAGTACCAAAGCACAAACAACAGGGTTGGATAAAGCTTACATTACGCAATTCAGTTATGGAAAATTGGAAACTTTTAACTTGCTCATTCCGAGATTTATGGGTGGCGGTAATACAGAAAATTTAGGGAAAGATTCTGAGACTTATAAAGCCTACCGTGCTTTGGGAGCGACACCTTTACAAGCACTTCAGGAGTCTAAACAAGCACCGATGTATTGGGGCGATCAACCTATTGTGGAAGCACCTGCCTATGTAGGCGCTGTGGTAATATTTCTTTTTGTGTTGGCACTGTTCCTATACCACGGTCGTTTCAAATGGTGGTTGATAGCAGGTATTTTGATGTCTTTACTATTGTCTTATGGAAAAAATTTGTCATTCCTAACCGACTTTTTTATCGATTACATTCCGCTTTATAATAAATTCAGAGCAGTAAGTTCTATTCAAGTCATTTTAGAACTATGCATTCCATTGCTAGCGACCTTAGGATTGAGACAATTATTTCATAAAGATGTAAGCTCTCAATTGAAAGTGGATGCCTTAAAAAAATCCTTAGTTATTGTAGCTGGATTGACAGTATTATTTCTGGTTTTCAAGAACAGTCTGTTTGATTTTGTTGGAATGAGTGATGGTCAATATAAAGAGTATTATGGGGTTTCTTTTGTAGAAGCTTTAAGAGCAGATCGCAGCACTATTTTTACAGTTGATGCACTAAGAACTTTACTATTTGTTTTAGCTGTTGGAAGTTTGATTTTTGCCTACCTCAAACAAAAAATTACTCAAAATACCACGATCATTATTTTAGGATTCCTTCTTATGTTTGATATGATAGGCGTAGACCGTCGCTATGTGAACAATGATAATTTTGTTTCATCAATTAAAGTAGAACGTCCGTATCAAGCAAGTTTGATTGATAAAAAAATATTAAAAGACACTTCAAATTTTAGAGTCTTTGATATGTCTGATAATTCCACTAGAGCTTCTTATTTTCATAACTCAATAGGAGGATATCACGCAGCAAAGTTGAAACGTTTTAAAGCCATACAAGAGTTTCATATAGATAAAAACAACTTTGAAGTTTTGAATATGCTGAACACCAAGTATGTCATTTATCAAAACAAAGAAGGAGAGGTTTTGTATTTTGAAAATGAAGAAACAAATGGAAATGCTTGGTTTGTGGATGCCATTGAAACCTTTGACACCCCAGATGAAGAAATTCTAGCCTTAGATAAAATAAATACAAAAACAACTGCTACTGCTAATGTTGCAGATTTGAAGACCAAACGTTTTTTAAAGGATTCAACTTCTGCTATTCAATTGGTGAATTATAAACTCAATCATTTGATATATGAAACCAATAATTCTGAAGATGGCTTTGCTGTATTTTCCGAGGTCTATTATAAAAATGGTTGGGACGTCACTATTGATGGAGTTCAGGTGGATCATTACAATGTCAACTATGTACTTCGTGGACTTGAAATTCCAAAGGGAACTCATACGGTAGTCTTTAAATTCAATCCAACTGTTGTTAAAACAGGTTCTAAAATTGCTTTGATGAGCACTGTTTTGTTAATGTTGCTAATCCTAGGTCAAGGAATTCTAATCTATAGAAAACCATCGTGAAAAAAGTACTCATCATAACGTATTATTGGCCGCCTGCTGGAGGGCCTGGCGTTCAACGTTGGTTGAAGTTTGTGAAATATTTACCTGAGTTTGGCATAGAACCTATTGTATATTGTCCAGATAACCCCAATTACCCTTTTACAGATACCTCGTTAGTGTCGGATATAAATTCTGATCTAACAGTGTTAAAGACCCCCATTCGTGAACCTTACAAATGGGCACAGTTATTTTCTAAGTCCAAAACAGCAAAGCTGTCTAAAGGTCTTATTACAAATCAAAAAAAACAATCAGTTCTAGAGAAGCTACTTCTTTTTGTTAGAGGAAATTTTTTCATTCCAGATGCACGTATTTCATGGGTGCGCCCCTCAATTTTATTTTTGTCTGATTATATTTTGACTCATAAAATTGATACAATTGTTACCACAGGACCGCCTCATAGTTTACATTTGATTGGATTGCAATTAAAACAAAAACATTCCATCAAATGGGTAGCTGATTTTAGAGATCCTTGGACGCAAATAGGGTATCATAAAAAATTAAAACTCAGTTCTTTTGCCCAAAAAAAACATAAAACATTAGAGGCTACTGTACTTCAAACGGCTGATGAGTTATTAGTAACCAGTCTAAAAACTAAAACACTATTTTCAGAATTAACAAGCACACCCATATCGGTTCTTACAAATGGGTTTGACTTTGAAATTAGCAGTGGCACTCCATTAGATTCTAAGTTCACTTTATCCCATATTGGGTCTTTATTTGAAGGAAGAAACCCATCTGTTTTATGGAAAGTCTTATCAGGTCTCATAAAAGAGTCAGAAGATTTTGCTGAGACATTCCAACTGAATCTTATTGGATCTGTTAGTACAGAAGTTTTAGATACTCTTTGTAGTTATGGTTTAGAAAATTATATATCTAATTTAGGATATGTGTCCCACACCGACGTTTTAGAGTATCAAAGAAAGACACAATTGTTACTGCTTATTGAGGAAGATTCAAAAGAAACAGAATACATTATTCCAGGAAAATTATTTGAATACATGGCCTCTAAACGTCCCATAATTGCCATTGGTCCCGAGTCCTCTGATGTAGAAGCGATTTTAAACCAAACATATTCGGGAACTTATTTTAGATATGACGAAGCGGTAGCACTCCGAAAACTTTTATTACAACATTTTGAAGCTTATAAAGACCAGCAATTAAAAGTGGATTCAAAAGGGTTAGATGCTTACAGTCGTAAATCATTAACTCAACAATTGGCTCACAAACTTCTGAATTAAATATAAAAACTCCGTATTGATTTGGGATATTCAAATACGGAGTTTATCTAACTAACTAAAACATTATTTTCTACGTCGTACAGCTGTTTTCTTTGAATTCACTTTTGTTGTTCTTTGTGCGACTCTTCTTGAGTTTTTATTGATCTCTTTACTGCGATTCACTTGATCAGTTCTATTCGTTCTGATTTTAGGATTGGAATTTGCCACTCTATTGGTAGATCGATTTGTTGCTGATCTTGATGTTTGACGGCTCTCGGAGCGCGTCGCATTGTTGTTTGATCTTCTTGTGTCTCGTCTCGTTTTATAACGATCACTATGGTTCGATCTATTATTTGCCACCCTATTTTGATTTTGTCGAGTTCTATATACATTTGGACGTCGGTTATTTCTATATGGTCTTTTGTATTGATGTCTGACAGGCGTATAATGTCTTCTATAAGGGGTCTTATAAATTACACAATACTGAACATTTGGTATGCTATAATATGAATGCCAAACGCTTGGTGTATAATATCGGTGTTGACTGTTGACATACCCATTACAACGTGAGATGTTATAACGATCATAGTTAATTTGCATATTGCCTATCCAAGCCACACGGCCTCTGTAATCGTAATTTACATGTACCCTTCCTGCCTGACGGATACGACCATAATAATCATAGTATATTGGTGTATTTTCAATTTGAATGACCGCACCATAATTATCATATTGAATGTAGGCGCCATAATCGTAGCCTGTATTGAAACTGACGTTTATTCCATTGTGATTTGAAAACTGAACAAAATTTTGACGTTGTCGGAGTACATTAAAATCAAATTGTCCATCTTTAAAAATAGCAAATTCGATACCTTGTTCATTAAATACGAAAGAATTATTATTTCTTGTGTGGTTAGGGAACGTAGATGCTGATATAGTTCCGAATAAAGAGATGCTAACGAGGGCTAAAAATAATTTTCTCATAATAAAAGTTTTAAAAATTAAACACAACTCTGTAGTACCAAACAGCATGCCAAGAATTTAAATATCAGGTTATTTAGCTGATAATCAATTAAATAAATATTGTTACAAGGTCAGTTTAATTTGCTTTTAAGAAATTCAGCAGTTGAAGATGTTTTAGATTTAGTGATAAATTCTGGGGTTCCTTCAGCTAACAAATAGCCTCCATTGAGACCTCCTTCAGGGCCTAAGTCAATCACATGGTCGGCACATTTAATAAGGTCTAAGTTATGTTCTACCACTATTATAGAATGGCCTTTGTCAATCAAAGCATTAAAAGATTTGAGTAGTTTTTTAATGTCATGAAAATGAAGTCCAGTTGTGGGTTCATCAAAAATAAATAAACCCGTTTCTGCTTTCGAACCTTTTCCTAAGAAAGAGGCCAATTTAATACGTTGAGCTTCACCTCCAGAAAGTGTTGAAGAGCTCTGTCCAAGTGTTACATATCCAAGCCCAACATCTTGAAGTGGCTGAAGTTTTGTTTTGATTTTAGCTACATTATGTGTTTCAAAAAAGGCAATTGCATCATCAATGGTCATGTTTAAAACATCATCAATTGTTTTGCCATTGAATTTAATTTCCAAAACTTGTTTTTTAAAGCGTTTCCCATCACAGTCATCACAAAGTAATTGAACGTCTGCCATGAACTGCATTTCGATGGTAACAGCACCTTCTCCTTTACAAGTGTCGCAACGGCCTCCATCTACATTGAAAGAAAAATGTTTGGGTTGATAATTTCTTAAAACGCTTAATTTTTGTTTCGCAAATAAAGCACGAATATCATCATAGGCTTTGATGTAGGTCACTGGGTTGGAACGCGAAGAGCGTCCAATTGGGTTTTGATCTACAAATTCGATAAACTTAACAGTACTAAAGTTACCTTCTATTCTCGTAAATTCGCCCGCCTTTTCTCCATAACCACCAATGGATTTAAGCAAGGCAGGATACACGATTCGTTTGACAAGTGTACTTTTACCACTTCCAGAAACGCCAGTCACAACCGTGAGCATATTTAATGGAAATGTCACATCAATATTTTTTAAATTATGTTCTCTTGCCCCTTTTATGATGACACTGTACTTAGACGAGCGACGTTTCTTAGGAACTTCAATTTCTTGAGATCCATTGAGATACTGTGCTGTTAATGTATTACTTTTTAAAAGCGTTTTGTAACTTCCACTCGCCATGACTTCTCCACCAAAAGTACCCGCTTCGGGCCCAATATCTATGACGTAATCAGCTGCGGCCATGATGGCTTCATCATGCTCCACTACAATCACTGTATTTCCTAAATCCCGCAAGGCTTTTAAAACATTGATCAAACGTTCGGAATCTTTAGAATGAAGCCCAATACTAGGTTCGTCCAGAATATACATGGAGCCTACCAAGCTACTCCCAAGGGAAGTTGCTAGGTTAATGCGTTGACTTTCGCCACCAGATAATGTATTTGATTTTCGATTTAAAGTTAAATAATCCAGTCCTACATTAGACAAAAATTCCAAGCGGTTATTAATTTCTTTGAGTAGTCGTTTGGCGATTTCTTGTTCTTTAGCATCTAGCTTTAAGGTTTTGAAAGAATCCCCTTAAATCCTTGAGTGATAATTCAACCAAATCGGTAATGGAGGCACCTCCAATTTTTACAAAATTGGCTTCGGGACGCAAGCGTTTTCCTTGACAACTTCCACATTTTGTTTTTCCGCGATAGCGCGAAAGCATCACACGGTTTTGAACCTTATAAGCCTTAGATTCTAATTCTTCAAAAAAGGAATTCAAACCTGTAAAATAAGTATTACCTGTCCACAACAACTGTTGGTGCTTGGCTTCTAATTCAAAGTACGGTTTATGAATCGGGAAGTCAAACTTATGGCTGTTATTTACCAATTGATCTCTGTAATACTTCATACTTTCTCCACGCCATGGAAATACTGCATTCTCATAAATTGACAGTGAAGTATTTGGTATAACAAGGCTTTCATCGATGCCAATAACATCGCCATAGCCTTCACATGTTGGACAGGCCCCATAGGGGTTGTTGAAACTAAATAGATGTGTATTGGGTTCTAAAAATTTTTGACCATCTAACTCAAAAGAGTTGCTAAATTCACGCGATTCAGAAGTTTCTATTTTTTCAATTTGACAACGTCCTTTGCCTTCAAAAAAGGCCATTTCAACGGCATCGGCCAAACGGTTATAAAAATCTTCTTCGTCTTTCACAATAATCCGATCCACAACAAGACTGATTGTTTTTGGTAGTTTTTTAAAATCTTCAACCTGTTCAATACGCTCTACTGTATTGCCGACCTTGATTCGTGCAAACCCTTGATGTTGAAGCGCCTGTAGTTTATTCTCTAGTGTTCGACCTTCTTCTAAATGAATCGGTGACAAAAGCAGAAGTTTCTCACCAACCTTTAGTGTTTTAATATAATTGATGACATCGGTAGTGGTGTCTTTTCTTACCACATTATTGGAAGTCGGGGAATAGGTTTTTCCAATTCGCGCAAAAACTAATTTTAAATAATCATAAATTTCCGTCGAGGTACCTACCGTAGAACGAGGATTGGTAGAATTTACTTTTTGCTCAATCGCAATAGCTGGTGCAATGCCTTTGATATAATCCACGTTTGGTTTGTGGAGACGCCCCAAAAACTGCCGTGCATAACTTGATAAACTTTCCACGTACCGTCGTTGCCCTTCAGCATACAAAGTGTCAAAAGCCAAGCTTGATTTTCCAGATCCAGAAAGCCCAGTAATCACCACCAATTTGTGACGTGGTATTGCAACATCTATATTTTTAAGATTGTGCAATTTTGCCCCCTTAATTAGAATGTGCTCTTTTGGACTTAGTTTTGAAAGGTCTACTGGCATTTTTTGATTTAAAATTTGAGTGTAAAGATAGTATTATTATAAAAAATATGAAGGCTGTATTTGGTCTTCTTAGAATTAAAAACCAAAATAAATTTGTTAATTTAGATGGATTGTTGTTATATTTGATGAATTAACTTTCAATAACCGCTTATAGAATAACATTACTTTTTAAATTTTTTAACCTGGTACGCCCAAAATGTGTGCTCATAAAAGTAATGTTATGAATTCTAAATCTATTAGCGATGCTATCCTCGTAAGTCAATATATTAAAGGTGATGAACCATCTTTGTCTGTACTCATCAAACGCCACCAACAACGGTTGTATAGTTTTATATACTCCAAAGTTTATGACCGAGATGTGACTGAAGATGTTTTTCAGGATACATTTATTAAAGTCATTCGAACCCTGAAACGCGGCAACTATAATGAAGAAGGTAAATTTTTACCCTGGGTGATGCGCATTGCTCATAATTTAGTAATCGATCATTTTAGAAAAAATAACCGAATGCCTAAATTTAATAACAGCGGGGATTTTGATATATTTTCAGTGCTCAGTGATGGTGCTCTAAATGCGGAAGGTGAACTTGTCAAATCTCAAATTGTTCAGGATATCAGAGACTTGGTAGAAGAGTTGCCAGAAGAACAAAAAACTGTTCTTGTGATGCGTATGTACAATGATATGAGTTTCAAAGAAATTTCTGAAAATACAGGGGTGAGTATCAACACTGCTTTGGGACGAATGCGTTATGCTTTGATCAATCTTCGTAAATTAATTGAAACACACAATATTATTTTGACAAATTAAAGGTTTGGTAAAATAAAACTAGTTTCCTGCCGTTGTAGTATTAACTAACTAACAATGACAGGCTAATGGCAAAAATTTACTCTGAAAAACCTTCTAATTCTCACACATTTAAACCTAAAACCGAAACTATAAATTTTCTTTTGGATTATTCAAAAGCCTTGAAAGTTTCAGTTTATAAAGGACTCAAATTTGAATCTGTAATTAATTAGAATTAAATCTTATAAATCCCAACAATTGTTGGGATTTATTTAAAATACGCGTCAATAACCGTTTTTCGACCAATAGTTTTGGTAATGATGTCCGTGTCTAAATTCCACCCACGGGCAGGGGAGTACTCACGGCCATACCAAATGATTTGCAAGTGCAAATCGTTCCACAACTCCTCGGGAAATAGGCGTTTGGCATCTTTTTCGGTCTGTACTACATTTTTACCATTCGTTAGGTTCCATCGGTACATCAAGCGATGAATGTGAGTATCCACAGGAAATGCAGGCACACCAAATGCCTGTGCCATCACCACACTCGCTGTTTTATGCCCTACAGCAGGCAATGCCTCCAAAGCACTAAAACTTTGCGGAACTTCGCCGTTGTGAGATTCTATAATAATTTTTGATAAGCCATAAATCCCTTTACTTTTCATGGGCGATAGTCCACAAGGCCGAATGATTTCTTTGATCTCTTCCACTGTCATTTTTATCATGTCATAAGGATTGTCTGCTCTGGCAAATAGGAGCGGGGTAATTTTATTCACGCGTACATCCGTACATTGTGCAGATAACAACACTGCAATCAAAAGGGTATATGGATCTTTATGGTCTAGGGGAATAGGGATTTCAGGATAAAAATCTTTTAAGGTTTTTATAACAAAATTTACCTTTTCAGTTTTAGTCATTCGTTTATCTTTGTTGTAATAATCAAAGATACTAATTATGACCACACTACAAATAGGCGATGCCGCTCCAAATTTTAAATCTTTAGACGAGGCAGGTAACACTGTATCCTTAGCAGATTACAAAGGAAAAAAACTCGTATTGTTTTTTTATCCAAAAGCCAGTACACCCGGATGTACGGTTGAGGCTTGCAATTTGAGTGATAATTACAGTCGTTTTACAGCTCAAGGTTATGATGTTCTTGGCGTAAGTGCAGACTCTGCCAAACGACAGTCTAACTTTAAAGAAAAATATGGTTTTCCCTACCCTTTGTTAGCCGATGAAGATAAAACAGTTATCAATGCCTTTGGTGTTTGGGGACCTAAAAAATTTATGGGTAAAGAGTATGATGGTATCCACAGAACCACTTTTGTTATCGACGAAGCTGGTGTTGTTGAAGACATCATTATAAAGGTTAAAACCAAAGAACATACAAGTCAAATTTTAAAATAAAAAAAAGCGACCTATTGGTCGCTTTTTTTATGAATTCACTTGAAGTTTTTAAGCCTCATATCCAAATAATTTTTGTCCTTTAATGATGTCAGACACCCCTTCAGGAAGCATTTCCTCCCACCCTGGTTCTGCATTAGAAATCATTTTTAATACTTTTCTTGAGAAAATATTCAGAATTTCAGGTTCATAGTTTTTAATATCCACCAATTTTCCATTGAATTTGAAATACTTATAGAGTTCTTTCATTCGTGGATGTACTTTCAAATCTTCACTAGTGGTCATGGTTTTATTTTCATTTAACATGGGATACAAATAGATTTTGAGATCTTTGTTAAATAGTTTTCCAAAGGCTTCCAAAATTCCTCCACTTAAATGGCGGTAATATTTTTCATCAAAAATATCAATCAAGTTATTAATTCCCATCGATAATCCCATACGGTTTTTGGTGTATAGATTAAAGTACTCGACAAGTTTGTAATATTCTTGGAAGTTGGAAATAAGAACCGTTTGTCCAAGCGAGCATAACAAGCGCGCACGGTCCATAAAATCTTGTTCATCAATCTCACCTCCAGAAGCTCTCAGGTTGGATAAGGTGATTTCAAAGATAACTTGTGTTTTTTCTTTTGTAACTTTATTTTCTTGTAAAAACATATTGTATGATTTCTCATACATATCTATATTCACTTTTGTTACAGGGCGAAAACTCCCTCTAAATGCTAAAATATTTTTCTTGTACAACACGCGGGCGGGCAATACATTGTTACCATCTGGCGCAAACATAACGGCGTCTGTCATTCCGTTTTTTAAGAGTTGTAAGCTCATGAGCCTATTATCGACATCTTTAAAGTCGGGTCCAGAAAAATTAATGGTGTCAATTTCTAACTGATCTTTATCAATGTGATCGTATAGATATCTTAATAATTTTTTTGGCTGGTTGTATTTATAATAAGCACCATATATGAGATTGGTTCCTAACTTACCAAGTGTTTCTTGTTGCAGTCGTGCATCGGTTTCCTTAAATCGTACATGCAGTGTGATTTCGTTGTATTCCTCTTGGTTTGCATCAATTTGATATCTGATTCCAACCCATCCATGACCTTTAAAACGTTTTGCAAAATCAATTGTTGCTACAGTATTGGCATAGCTAAAAAACATTTTATTTGGATATTCGTCTCTAGAAAGGCGATTCTCAATCAGCATAACTTCATGAGATAACATTTTTTTTAACCGATCTTCGGTCACATATCGATTCTCCTTTTCGGTTCCATAAATAGCATCACTAAAAGATTTGTCGTAAGCCGACATGGCTTTTGCAATGGTTCCTGAAGCACCTCCAGCTCTAAAAAAATGTCTTACAGTCTCTTGTCCAGCGCCAATTTCTGCAAAAGTTCCGTAGATATTTTCGTTCAAATTTATTCTTAAAGCTTTGTCTTTTAATGAAGGAATGCTTTCTATTTGAGCATCCCCTTTAAGCGTTATTTCCATCTTTAAAATTAAGGTGTTTACTACACAAAGGTATCGTTTTAGATAATCTTAAAAAAAAAATACCCTATTTTTGTTGAAATTATTAACCCATTGAAAATTACTTTTTTAGGCACCGGAACTTCACAGGGGATTCCAATAATTGGAAGTACACATCCTGTGTGTTTGAGTCAAGACCCAAAAGATAAACGTCTTAGGGTTTCTGCATTGGTTCAGTGGGACGATTTTTCTGTCCTTATTGATTGTGGTCCAGATTTCAGACAGCAGTTACTTCGAACAGATTGCACCAAGTTAGACGCCGTTCTTTTTACGCACGAACACAGCGATCATACAGCTGGCTTAGATGATTTAAGGCCTTTCTTCTACAGACAAGGTGCTATTGATGTTTATGCGCAGGAGCGGGTTTTGAAATCGCTTTATAAACGTTTTGATTATATTTTTGTCACTGAAAATAAATACCCTGGTGTGCTGACTTTAAATGCACATCCAATTACAGATACTTCTTTTTCTATTGGAGCCAAAACAGTCCAGCCCATTAATGTGCTTCATAACTCACTTCCTATTTTTGGATTTCGAATAGATACGTTTGCATATATAACCGATGCAAAAACGATTTCAGATATCGAGGTTGAAAAATTACAAAATTTAGATGTTTTAGTGATCAATGCCTTACGTATTGAACCGCATGTGTCTCATTTTAACCTCGAAGAAGCTCTAGCATTTATCAAGTTGATAAACCCAAAAAGAGCTTTCTTAACGCATATAAGTCATCACTTAGGCTTTCATGAAACCGTAGAAAATAGCCTGCCACCAAATGTTAAACTCGCTTACGATCAATTACAAATATCCATTTAAAATGAAAGGAAAAATATACCTTTACTTATTCGTATTTTCTTTATTAGTCAATGTATTTCAATACGTAAACTCCAAAGGCATTATTGATAAGTATGAAAAAGATATCAAGAAATTTAAAGCTAAAATTGAAATTTTAGAACACTCAAATTCAGAAGCCTCTCTTTTAGAAACTGAAAAAGACACAGTTAAATTTTAGTTGAAATCCAATCTCTTAGTTCATAGAAATTTTGAGGTGCAACTCCATGACCCACGGGAAATTCGCTATAGGTATGTTCGATATTTAAAGACTTCAAAAACACAGGCGTTTGTCGTGCCCAATCGATTGGGATGACTTGGTCTACTGTACCATGAGAACAATAAAAACTCAAGTTTGAATAGTCTAATTTCTCTAAATTATCAGGTAATATGTCATGATTCACATAACCGCTCAAGCCAATGATGTTTTTAATTTTTGTGGGGTGATTCAAGGCTGTTGCCATTCCTAAAATGGTACCTTGACTAAAGCCTAATAGACTCACGTTATTTTTATCGACAGGGTAGTGTTCACAAGCCGCATCTATACAATCAATTAAAACTTTCATTGACGATTTTGCTTGCTCATTATCATTCCATTTATTTTGTTCTGCATCAAAATTAATCGCATACCAAGCATTTCCACTAGGTTGGAGTGGGTGAGGTGCTCTAATGGATATAATAAATAACTCCTCAGGAAGTTCAGTTGCAAATGAAAACAAATCATTTTCATCGCTGCCATATCCATGGAGCATCACTAATAAAGGTGCATTTTCTTTGAGAGTTGACGGTCTAGTGATATGAATTAACGGCAGTTGAGCACTCATTTATTTAATTTTTTTAAAAGCAGTTTGATAGAATTTTCCAACCAAAGGAATTGGAATTGTTTTTCCAGATAATGCCGTTGAAAATCCATAGATAAATAGAATACCAAACGCAGTCCAAAATGATCCTGTAACTTGCCAGTTGTCAAAATATCCAACTGGATAGCCTAAGGCCAAAAACGACAACCAAAGCCCTAAAGATTGACGGATATGAAAATAAGCGAATTGACTTTTTTTGTCTGAATTTGCAAGGTAAGCTATGAGTACTCCTAGGAGGTAAAAGTAACTTATAACAGCACTATTTTTCCCTGCTTTAATATCTTGATTTTCTAACATTAAAGAGCTATTGAAGTGGAATTGTTCGCAATGATGCCATAAACTGTTCCTTTTAATTTTGAGCCTAAAAAGAGCGAGTTTTTTGATTTTGAATGGATGTGCCTCTCTTCAAAAATATAGGTTTCTGAAGGATTGAATAAACTGAGTTGTGCTTTGTTTCCAACAGTAATGGAATCAGATTTTAAACCAAATCGTTCTTTTCCTCTCGTCAGTAATTGCACAGTTTTTTTGGTTGTAAATAAAGCATTTAATGCGCCAAAAGCACTTTCTAATCCGATAGTGCCATTTTTAGCATAATCAAATTCTATTTTTTTATGTTCTATATCAATCGGATTATGATCGGTTGTGACCATGTCTATTGTCCCGTCTTTGAGTCCCAAAATAAGCGCCTCAATATCTGACTGCGTTCGCAAAGGGGGATTTACTTTAAAATTGGTATCAAAGTCGCTCAAGCTTTCATCTGTAAATACTAGGTTATGGATGGCTACACTACAACTGATGTCTAGTTTTTTTGCTTTGGCTTCACGAATTAAATCGACTGATTTTGCGGTAGAAATTGTTGGAATATGTAGCTTGCCTTCTGTGTATTCTAAGAGGAATAAATCACGTGCAATTTGTAATTCTTCCGACAATGCTGGAAGTCCTTTGAGTCCGAGTAGAGTGCTCGTTATGTTTTCATTCATAACTCCATTTGTAGCTACTTTGGGTTCATGTGGAAAGGAGTGTACCAGACCATCAAAACTGGATGTATATTGTAAAGCTATTTTGAGGAGATTAGGATTTTCAATCGGTTTTTTATAATCTCCAAAAGCGATGCTTCCAGCCGATTTCATATCAAATAATTCAGCAAGGTCTACTCCTTTACTTCCTTTTGTAAGTGCCCCAATAGGGTGTAAGTTGGTTACAAAATTGGTTGCTTTTGATTTTACAAACGCAATGTCTGAGTGAGAGTCAATCACGGGATTTGTATGAGCATTTAGAGCGATGTCTGTAAAACCAGAAGCCGCTGCGACTTGTAGTCCATTTGCAATCGTTTCACGTTCTTCATACCCAGGTTCACCAAAAGACACACTGCTATCGAACCAGCCACAAGATACATGTAGATTTTCAAACGATATTACAGGATATTTATTTGTGTTTTTTAGAGATTTAGCAATTTGAGTAATGAAACCGTTTTCAACTAAAATGTCTTGAGTTTGATTGTGGAAATCACTTTTGTCATCAAGAATTGTAGCTGATTTTATAAGTACGTTCATTTAAAATATTTTAAGATGAGCATTTCAAAAGCTAATAATATTAGTGCAAAAATAACAAACCATTTCCATAACCAAGTCACATTCGCCTCAATTTTTATGTTTTTAAGTGTGGTGTCCAAAGAATTCTGAATCGAAACTCCTTTTATTTTTGTAACATCTGAATAGTATAACTGGCTTTCATTTCTGTTATAGTTATAGCTTATTTGTGTCAAGGTGTCTTTGTCTTTTAAGACGGAATAGTGTCCAGGTTCATTTGGATACTCTTTTGTAGTGATGCTAACTTTGGTATTAAAATTTGTTTGTAAAGGAATAAATTGTCTATCATTTCTTTCTAATTTTAAAATACGATCCTTTTGTAAATTTACTTTAATATCAAATATGTTTTCTGCGTCAATCCAATAGTATAAAGGGGGTGTTTTTAAACTGGATCTTCCAATATTATAAAATGTTGGAACTATTAATGGGGAATTTACAAAATTAGAGTCCTTCGTTTCTACGGCAGCAGTAAAGACAAACAACTTCTTAAATTGAACTAAGAAGGGCTGTTGATCTTCAAACGATAACACGCTATTTGTGGTAGTAGTGAGAGGATAATAAAACTGAACCTTTGGGTATTGAAAGTTAGTAACTTTTTCTTCAAAAACATCTTTTAAAATAGGATGATTAAACGCAATGTTGGTAATGCGTTTCTCTTGAATTTTAGTTTGTTCAAATCTGTATTTTGTTTGTGTAGCTAGAAGCTGATTATAAGATTGTAAGTTGCCGTTTTTAGAGGGGATCATGACAACCACGCCTCCAGTATCCATAAACGCCTCTAGACTATTTTTTAAGGCAATAGAAATCTGATTCAAACCATTTAATACAATAAGATTTTGGGATTTAATTTGACTATAGTCTAGTGTCTTGTAATTTTGACTTTGAAATAAAAATTCATCCTTAGCATATAATTTCTTTAAAAATGTAGAATTCGAATTTTCATTAATAGCTAAAACCGCTATTTTTTCGGCTTTTGGAATATTAAAATAGAAGGTGTCATCAAAAGGTATTTGAGTGTCTTCGACGGAAAGTTTACCGTTAAACTCTAATGTGTTTGATAAAACAAATGCAGTTTGGTAGTTTTTAGATTTTTCTAAAATAGATTTCCCAACGACTCTCTGGTCTTGGTATAGAGTCACAGGGATACTGTCGCTTGTTTTACTCGAGGATTTTCCAATAACATTCAAAGTGTAATTGGTGTTTAGAGAGGGTTCTAAAGATACAGATTCAATATAACTATTGGCAGTATTGATTGGTTTTAAAGGCGCTAAGACGACCTGTATTGAAGAGTCTGGTACGGATAATATTCCCTCTTTTTGTTGTTGAAAATCAGACACTATAACAAGTGTTTTTGAACTGGTTTTGGAGTCCGAAAATAGTGCTTTTCCTTTTAGAATCAGCGTATTTAAGTTCAATTGATTTTGACTGTACTTCATTGAAAGTAAGTCTGTTTTTAAATTTTTTACTGAGGTTGATTTATAACTCTTATCATTAGTTAATAGCCCAATTTTTTCATTTTCATCAAAACCCGTAATTATATCTTGAACCGCTCTACTCAAAAGGGAACCCTTAGGACCAATAGCTTGCATACTGAAGGAATTATCTAAATAGACAACGGTTTCAGAAGTCTTTTTTTGAACTGTTTGATTAGATAGAAAAGGTTGACTGAAGGCTATAATAATACTTGCAATTGTAAGAAGTCGTATCAGTAAAATAAGCCATTTTTTCAGTTGTGAACTCTTTCGAGTTTGGAAACGTATTTTTTCCAGTAAGGCAACATTTGTAAATTCTTGAACTTTAAAACGTCTGAGTTGAAATAAATGAATAAAAATAGGGATGAGCAGTGCTGGAAGTGCGTAAAAAAAACCTGGGTGTAAAAACTGCATCTGATGGATTGAGTTGTCAAATATAAAAACTAAAATTTGATTTGTTTAACAGAAGAAGAAATAATCTTTCATGGAGGTCTTTTGATGCGCTTGAAAATACTGTTTGATTTCCAATTGCGCTTCTTGATTGGCAACAGTAACAATACTTTGATAGTTTTTGATTGAGTTTAGGTATTCAAAAGATTTTAAGGTTTGATTGTAAATATCTTTTCCTATTTTTTTTGGGTTGTCACAGACCCATTCAAAAGGAGTATTTTTTTCAATAAGTAACTGCGCTACTTTTTTTCCTTTGGTACCTGCCCCCCATATAACTAATGTTTTGTCTTTATTGTAAGAGAGTTCTAAAAAGTAATTGACCTTTATTTCTAAAAATGAATTTTCAGCATAATGCGTATCTACTCTCGAAGTTCTTACAGCATAATCGCGCCAATGATGGAGTACTTCGTTTGAAGGAATACATTTGAGTCCTTGTCTGTAAAACCGAAACGCTAAATCATAATCTTCAGGGTAAATATCTGAGGTAAATCCGCCGCAGTGGTCAAAATCAGTTTTGTAAACCATCCAGCAGGGGGAGGGAATGACACATTCTTTATAAATTTCGTCGAAGTTAATGCCTTTGGAAGTTAGCCTATTGAGCCAGTCTTCGTAGCGTTTATAACCTTTACCAACTCCTGTTTTTGAAAAATACTGAACGTTTCCTAATGCCAAGTGACCTTTTCCACGTGTTACAAGCGATTGTTGCATTTGCTCAAGTTTGTTTAAAGCCATTACATCATCACTGTCCATACGTGTCACAAAAGTACCTTTAGCCAGTTTGTAGCCCGTTCGAAGCGCTTCAATAATTCCGTTACCGGTATTGCTGAGTAAGTGGATTCGAGCATCGGAATTAGCATAATTTTGTACAAGTTGATAACTCGCATCTGTGGAACCATCATCAATAATAATAAGTTCCCAATGGGAATATGTTTGTTGTACAATAGAATCTAAGCATTCTACTATGTAAGATTCCGTGTTTTTAAAGGGAACCAGAATACTTATAAGCGGAGTTTGCATTAATATTTAGCAGCTTTCCCATTGGCAGAAGATTCTTTAAGAAATTGTCTTAAATCATCATTAGCTTGAATTAAATCTTCATTCCTCAAATACATCATATGTCCGCTTCTGTAACCTTTAAATGTAAATCGATCTTTCATTTTGCCGCTAGGATCTACTTGCGATAAGGTATATTTTGCATTAAAATAAGTGGTTGCTCCATCGTAATACCCAGATTGATTCAGCACTTTAAGATACGGGTTTTGTGCCATGGCCAATCTTAGATTGTCTCGTGTATTGTCATCGTCATTATTCCAAGGACGAACAGATCCAAACATATTGTATTTTAAATCGGTTTTAAATCTTAATTCACTTTTAATATAATGATTGATGGCAGGTGTAAATGAATGCAGCCAAGAGGAAAGCTCTGCGCTATAATCGGGACTGTTTCCAGATTCTTTTTTGTCTATTCCAAGGTAACGAGAGTCCAAACGTCCAATTGTTTGACCTGTATCATCTCGAAGTAATTCTTTCCAATAAAATGAATTAGGAACTTCTAAATTATGTTGTAAAATTACTTTTTGACTCAACCCCGAATAATAGGCCATTTTTTCACTCACTGCCATTTTTTCATCGGCATCAATAAACCCTCCTTTAGCCAATGCAGGGATGAGTGTGTTTATGGCATATGCTTCAGATTCTGGAAGAATCTCTAATAAATCTTTAGATTGCAGTGCTACAGGTAATTTGTTGTGATACCATGCGGTTGCAGTGTAATAGGGGAGGTTCAATGCTGATGCAACCGGTCCTCCTACGCGTAAAACCTTATAATCTGCAGGAGATACTAAAATGACACCATTTAAATACATCCATTGATTTTGTTGGAGTTCTAAAGACAAGCCCATCACACGAGTTCCACCATAACTTTCGCCAATGATATATTTAGGAGATTCCCATCTATTTTTACGGCTTACAAATGTATTGATCCATTCCGCTAAATATTTGATGTCTTCGTTAATTCCAAAAAACTGTTCCCGATCGGGCATTTCTCCTTCTTTATTTGGAAGCATTCTGGAATATCCTGTATTTACAGGATTAACAAAAACAATATCTGCTTCGTCTAAAATAGAGTTTGGGTTGTTTTTAAATCCATAGGGTTGAACTGGGTAGCCTTCTGAATCTACATTCAAAATTCGAGGACCTGTATAAGCAACATGCATCCAAACAGAGGCAGAGCCTGGACCTCCATTAAAAGAAATGATTAAAGGACGTGTAGCCCTGTTTTTTATATTGTTTCGCGTATAATAGGTATAAAACAAACTCGCAATTGGGAAACCATTTTTATCCCAAACGGGTTGCATCCCTGTTTCTGCAGTGTAATCAAACTTCACCCCTTTTACGGTTGTTGTATGCGAGGTGGTAACTAATGTGTCTACAGGAATTTCAATGGATTGACTGGATCCAATAAATAGAGAAATTATACAGATAAAAAAAAGACTATTTTTCATTGTGATAAAATATATGTTAGAGTTTACTAAAATACAACTTTACTACAAAATAGAGGTAATAATTTAAAATTCTGCTAAGGTGGTGGCAACAATAGCTTCTGCTTTTTTCTTTTCACTCGAGTGTACATACAGCTCTTGAAATCCGTAGGTGGGAGTTCCAAAACCAGCTAATCTAGCGGATTCTGTTTCATCCTTAACAATGGGAGTGATGCCTTGTTTTTCTAGGTTTTGAGTGATTAATTGAACCACAATAAAACTCCCAGCATACAATTTTGAATAATCAGATTCCATAGGTTTTAATTTTTAGTATCAATATGTCCCCCCGAAGAAGATTTAATAACATTTTTTATAGCAGCTTCGTGGTTTTTAATGTGCGCGCCACTAGAGGCTTTCGCGTTGAGTTCTTCTTGGCAATTTACAGATAAATCGGATCCACTCGACGCATTTATTTCACAATAATTGGCAATTAACTTTGAAGCATTTAATTCACTTCCACTTGATGAACTTCCAATAAACTCTTCGGTATTTCCTTCTAAGGTTAATTCACTGCCGCTAGAACTGCTGCTACTGATTCGACTGGTTTCAATGGATAGCTCCATTTCACTTCCACTAGAAGTACTCAAATCAAGGCTTGGAACTTTTAGTGTATTGGTACTAAAAACCTCACTCCCACTAGTAGCTTTGATTTGTTCAATTGTAATAAAATTAACAACTACTTTTTTGGAGGCAACATGGTGACTACTTTTATCCATGTAAATTTTTAGTGTTTCATTTTTAATTTCTGTAATAATTAGTTCCTGAATATTTTCATCTGCTTGAACAGAAATACTCGGACTCTCACTTTGTGTTAGAAAAAGATCAATTCCGGTACTTACTTCAATACTGTTAAACGATCCATTAATGGGGCGTTGTTCGGTTACTACAACGCCGTTGCCACGCACCCCTTTATTAAATGGAAAGGAGTTGAATTGACAGGCGCTTAAAACAAGACTTACAATAGTGAGGCTAATAAATTTTACAAGTGTCATCATGATAATTTGGGTTTAGGTTATTCGTTATTATTTAGGTTTGGACAATCCAGGCAACGCATGGATTTGTGGGCTATCTTAAGATAGTGTTCTTCTTTTCCATTATCTAAAATATCGTTATACCTCGAAATATTTCTGTGGTAAGAATAGGTGTTTTCGTCAGGGAATAAGACACTGCCAATGGGCAGTTTTATAATGATCTCAATTGTTTGCCCTCTATACTGATGTTCTATATTTGTAAGAAAAAACCCATCTAAAGATAATGTGTTGTTTTTAAACTCATATTGATACTCCAGCGCCTTAGCACGGTCTTTTGCTTTTAAATAATCAATTCCAGATGCTTTTTTTTCGACTGAAATCGCCCCAATAGAATCTTTTGTAGACTGTACAATGAGTCTAACATTAGATCCATAAATTTGCTTCGTGTCCTGTTCGTCATATATAATTTTTAAGTCATTATCACGATGTAAATATTTCGAATATAAAGGGTTGCCCTTCATTTCTAGATACAAGGTGTCTGTATTAGTAATTGGCAATTCAGCTTGTTCTGTGACACTCGCATCTATTCTAAAATCGGCGGCTTGTCTAAGACTAAATATAATGAGTGTGATCAAGACAATAAGCCAAATTCCTAATAGTGATAATTTAGTGTATAAATTCACTAAAGACATGCGTTTGGAGACCATGCGCAGACCTAATAGCAATATAAAAACCATCGGAATTCCAGTTACTAGTAGTGCTAAAATAGAAACCAACCATATCGGCAAGCCTGAGGAATTGATCAAGTCTGCAAAATCCATCCCCGGAAAATGTACGGCATCAGCAATACCAACAGAGAGTAAGCTGATAAAAAATCCAATGAGAATAACAATACTTAGAATGATAAAGATCACCCCAATTGTTTTAAAAATCAATTTAAATAAGAGCAAAATAAGATCGCCAATCGTTTCAAAAAAAGAACGTGATTTTGATTGGATGTTTTTCCCCAAATCATTGAGTGACCCTGAGTTCACGCTGTCTTTTACACGCTCTAAGCTTTCTTTAACATTACCAAACTCTTCTTTTACTTTTTTTTCAATATTGGTAATGTTGATGGGCTTTCCCATCATGGACAATTTCTCGGCAGTTGTATTCGCTGCAGGAATTAAAATCCATAAAATAATATATAGTAAGGGGCCCATTCCAGCTCCAAAAATTAAGATCACCCAAAACAATCTTATAATGAGCGGGTCGACTCCAAAATAATACCCAAAACCAGATGATACACCACCTATGTATGAGTTGTCTCGATCTCTGAATAAACGTCGTTTTTGACTGTCTGATTTGTCTTTTTCAGGGGTTTCTTCAAAAAGTTCTTCGTCTATTTTATAGTCTTCGGGCTGCCCCATTATGGATACAATTTCATCCACTTCTTTGTTTGATACAACTTGTTGGCTTGTTTTAATACGTTCCGAAAACAGTTCTGCTACACGTCCTTCGATATCAGCTATAATTTCAGAAGCACCTTCTGTATTTTGAAGTGATGCTTTGATGGCTTCAAAATAAGTTTGAAGTTTTTGGTATGCATCTTCATCAATATGAAAAAAGATACCGGCTAAATTTATACTTACAGTTTTGTTCATTTTTTTGTGGTTTTTGGGAGGGTTACTAAAGTTACTGCATTGTGGAGCTCACTCCATGTGGTCGTTAACTCAATTAAAAATAACTCTCCATTTTCAGTGAGTGTATAATATTTTCTAGGAGGTCCGGTCGTAGATTCTTCCCAACGATAATTGAGTAAACCAGAATTTTTAAGCCGTGTTAATAGGGGATATATCGTTCCCTCAACTACTAACAGTTTTGCTTCTTTCAGGGTTTTTAAAATTTCGGCAACATAGGCATCTTTATTTTTTAAGACGGACAATATGCAAAACTCTAAAACACCTTTTCGCATCTGTGCTTTTGTGTTTTCTATTTTCATTACTATTAATTTTCAACAAACCTAATACATAAAAAGGTATTATGTATAACATAGTATTATATTTTAACTTAATATTAACAAATTAAGATTCTTAAAAAATACCTATCTTAGCTAACTATCCAAGAGCACTCATGAACTTTACACCAAGAAAACTCAATCTTTTTTTACTTTTCAAATTACCATCTGCTTTTTTAACAGGCGTGCGTACAAAATCAATTGATGCACAAAAATGTGTAGTAGTCGTAAAGCACCGTTGGATCAATCAGAATCCTTTTAAATCTATGTTTTGGGCGGTTCAAGGAATGGCGGCAGAATTATCTACAGGAGCTCTGATTATGATGAAAATTCAAGCCTTAAATAAAAACGTTTCTATGTTGGTTATTAGAAATAATGCCAGCTTTAACAAAAAAGCAAAAGGCCTTATTACCTTCTCATGCGATCAAGGAAATCTTGTGGATGAAGCCTTAGAAAAGGCGCTTGCTACGGGTGATGGACAAACATTAGTTTTAACATCCAAAGGCATTGATTTGTCTGGAGATGAGGTCTCATCTTTTGACTTCGAGTGGTCTCTGAAAGTGAAACAAAAATAAATCTAAACATAGTGTTAAAGTTCGCTAGGTGTCTTTATTTTTCACTAAATTTAGGATCTAATCACAAAAGTACACGCCTATTCAATAACATTACTTTTTATTAATTTTAATTTCTATAAAATGTCAAGAGCAATGTTTGAGTACACCAAAACGGTACTGAATAAGGTGAGTTTTGATACCACCCTTTTTTGTAAAGAAGTTCAAAAGGCACTTCAACGTTTATTACCATACGAAATAGAAGAATTAAAATTATTTATTCAAAACCTGGTAGTATTTAATCCAGATTTGAAACAATGTATGGTTTATTTGAATTAGTCTTTTTTATAAAATTAAACTGTAAAAGTGGCCGAGAGGCCACTTTTTTTATGTTGCTATTGGACTTATAATTTGAACATTTTGAAACGCAATTGCTCCCCGAATGATTCCTGATATGATGTTATGAAGGGCATCACTAATTTGAATTTTCAACTCACTTTTATGGTAGATCAAACTAACTTCTCTTGCGGGCGAAGGTTCATTGAAATAATGTAAGTTTTGTTGTTCTTTTTCTTTTAAATCTAAAGTGTGTAAGTAGGGGAGCAGTGTCATTCCCATACCCTCATTTGTTAGTTTTACTAACATTTCAAAACTCCCACTTTCTAATTGAAATTCGTTTTGACCGGCAGTTTTATTTGCTTTACATAAATTAAGCACTCCATCTCTAAAACAATGCCCATCTTCTAATAACAACATGTCATTAATATCTAAGTCAGAAATCTCCAAGGTTTTTTTGGAGGTCAACCGATGATTGTTAGGGATGTACCCCACAAACGGCTCGTAAAACAACACACGCTCTTTGATGTGTTCATTTTTTAGAGGGGTAGCTGCTATGGCAGCATCTAAATGCCCATCCTTAATGCGTTGAATAATTTCTTCGGTATTCAGTTCTTCTATCTTGAGTTTTATTTTAGGATAGCGTTTGATAAATGTTTTAAGAAACATTGGCAGCAACGTTGGCATTACTGTTGGAATGATCCCTAATTTGAATTCTCCCCCAATAAATCCTTTTTGTTGGTCCACAATATCAGTGATACGATCGGCTTCATTGACAATATTTTTGGCTTGATTTACAATCTTGCGCCCAACCTCGGTCAATTCAATTGGTTTTTTGCTGCGATCAAAAATCTGGATGGCCAACTGGTCTTCCAATTTTTGAATTTGCATGCTTAGCGTGGGTTGTGTGACAAAGCATTTTTCGGCTGCTTTGGTAAAGTTTTGATGTTCAGCAACTGCTAAGACATATTTGAGTTGTGTGATGGTCATAATGGTTCTTATTGAGATTACAAAGCTATCAATAAAAACTATGAACTCAGCTTGTTTTGATAGTTTTTTACTTTACAATGCATTCTTGCCTTTTTTATGTGGTGCTAAGTCAAGAAATCAAATATTAGACGAAGTCAGGCTTTGCTAAACAAAACTCAAAGTCGGGAGATTTTGCGCAGCGGGGGGTGTTGGCAAATCGTTTTTTTTACCATAATAATTCAGTTCCATTTTCAGAGTTCCAAAATGTTCCGCTCTCAAATTCGTTTGTTAAAAACTCAAAAATATTGTTAGCTGATTGTTGAGGTGTTAATCTACCATTTTTAAGATTACTTTCTATTATTGTCGTTTTAACCCAACCTGGATGAATAGAAGCTACTTTAATTTTATCTTTCAATCTATTCGTTAGAATCTTAGTGTACATATTTAAAGCACTTTTCGACATTCGATAAGCAATAGAGTCGGTTAATTCGCAAACATTTAAAGAACCCATTTTTGATGATACATTTAGAATAATTCCTCTTTCTTTTATCAATTCAATCAACGGTTCTGTGAAGAATACAGTTCCAGCTACATTAACATCAAAAGTCAGATTGAACGATTCTTTTTCAGGAATGTAAGTATCCAAATCAGGTCCAATTCCAGCATTATTAATTAAAAGGTCAATCTGTTTAAAATTCTTGAAAATTTCTTTATGAGCTTTTTCAATACTTTCTGTATTCGAAAGGTCTAACCTTAAGGAATAAAAATTTTGATGTTCAAAGTTTTTAATTTTTCTGTTTCTACTTGTTCCAATAACAAAGAAGTTCTCATTCAGCATTTTTTCCGCCAATGCTTTTCCAATTCCTTTACTAGCTCCTGTTATTAAAACGACTTTTTTCATTCAATATATGTGGTTTCTCAAAATGTTTGCCAACGGTCTAGTGTATGAAACGTAGCGTGTTAAAATACTATAACTTTCGGTAAGCGATAAACTTTATGAAAAGCACCTAACTTTGAGGTTTACTTTTTGTAGCCATTAACTATACAGAGTGTTGTAAGCTGCCCGTGTTTCAAATTTAGTTTAAAGTTCCCGAATAATATCCCGCTTCATGTTCAAAAAAATTGTCATAATAATTATTAATATTTACATTTTCTAATAAATAGGCAGTTCTTAAAATTAAATAATGGTATTCAAGATATAAATTTTTATTTAGCCAGTTGATTGTTTTATTTTTTTCAGACCATTTTATTATAGATTTGTTTAAATAAGTATTAAAAAGAGAGAAATCATTAGATTGGTATATGTGTAATATTTCATGTGTTGCTGTACGTAATATTTCATTTGTAGTTAACGACTCATTATAAAAATCTCTATTATACATTATTATTCCTGGATTTGTTGAGGCAATGGGGTATTTATTGTTCTGATGAGAAAAGATAAACTCTCCTGTTTGAATAGACTTTTTTAATTCAAATTTATGTTTTACAATAGCATCAACTGTATATAAAAATGCAACAGGCATTAATTTATAATTTACAGAAAAGTTGTCTTTAAAATTAAATTCTAAACGATTAAAACCTATATTTATATGTAATTTTTTCCAAAAACCTTTGTTTTGGGCAGTATTTTCTTTAATAGATGTGCCAACTGAATTTACTAGTTTAGCAACCCAAATGTACTCCCACTTATTTTGCTGTTGCGCTTCTCTCAAAATACGTTTACTTTCAAAAGTCACATAACCTCCTAATGCTCCTTGCCATAAAGATTTTTTTATTACTCTTCCTAAAGGTTCATTAGGTTTTTTATTTATAATTGCACCTACTGTACTAAATACAGCTCCAAAGCCAATATTGTATAGAGCAGCTTCTTTGTCATTAGATTGTCCTTTAACTGAAAATGCATTAAAGAGAATAAGAACGATTAAAATAGACATGTGTTTAGTTTTCATAAATTGGATAAAATTTTTTGATAAAAAGTATTTTTCTTTATCCGTTGTATTTTACTGTTTTCAATTTCCTTTGTTATTGTTTTAACAATGCACCCTTTTTCATTTATTACACAAGATATTCCTTGATTTGAGCATTTAAGAATGTACCTGCCATTTTCAATTGCACGAAGTTTTACTATATTTAAGTATTGTTTTCTACCAAAATAAGAGTTATTCATGAATTCTTCGCTTGTAGCTAAAACAATAAAATTTGAATTGAATGCTTTTTTTGATGTAAAGATTGAAAAAATAGATTCGTAACAGACTAAAGGAAGAAAACCAAATTCAGTTTTAATTTTTTCAGTATGGTCATATTTATTTTTAGAATAAAAGGTTGACACATTAAGTGTGTTTTGAAAAAATTGTGGTGTAAATTCACGAATAGGAACAAATTTTTGTTTTATTCTGTAAAGAGACTCTCGTCTGTTTTTAATAAATACTGAATTAAATAATTTAAAATCTGATTTTAGTTCTGTACCAAATACTAATGTGGTTTTAATTTTCTTATCAAGTAACTTATCTAAATAAAAAAAATGCTTTTGTTGAAAGTTTGAATAAATATTAACTGGACTTAGAAAAACTTCAGGGCAAACGATTAAATTCTCTGTATCATAATTTTCTAAATCTGTATAAAGCCTTTTTGTCTTTTGATAATTAGTATTGTTTTTTTCTGAAGGTATGTAGGTTGTGATGTTTTTAATATTCGCATAATTTGGCTGTGGTATAAAATATAGCCATAAAGATAATAATATAGGGATAAACATTAAAACGGAAAATAAGGAGAAATATTTTTTATTGAAACTATTTGATTTAAATGTAATATTTAGTAACCAAGCGAGTAAAATAATCCATATTGTGCCTGAATAAACTCCAGTAAAAGAATACCATTGAATAAAATAGTGCATATTCCCCATTACATGACCAAATGTTAACCAAGACCAAGCTAAATCCCATTGTGTATGTAATATTTCATATAAAGTCCAAAGGGTTAGAAAAGTAATAAGAAAATAATGCTTAAAATATCTTACTACTAAATAAGTCATAAAAATAGGGATAGCCATTACTATGCTGTTCCCAAAATAAGCTAAAGTACTTTCCCACCAAGTAACATTAATTAACCAAAATGTAACAGATATATTAAATATTAAGACAAGTATAAATACTCGAACCAAAAAAATATACCATTTTTTTTTCAACGATTGTATTATTATTGAAAGAAAAAGAGAAATAGTAGGGATAAAAAGAATGCCTAAGTAATTCCAAGAAATAAACGAAAGAATCCCAAAAGAAAGATATTTTAATAGTAACCTCATATATGAAAAAATGCACCTCATTTATTAAGTGAGGTGCATTGAGTATAAATTATTTTTGAATTTTAAAATCTGCTCTATTAACAGTTAAACCAGCTAAAGAATAATCTTCGCCACTATCGTTTGTAGATATACCATACCCAGCACGTGCAACATAAAAGGTAAGTATTGCATTTTGTGGAAATTCAGCTAAATCTTGAGTAGTAATTGTATAACTACCATCATCTTGAGTTGTAATTCCTTTTAAAAGAGGAGTTGATTTTTGATTAACAATACTTTCTTCTAATTGTGAAAGTGGATTATATTCAATGCTAATTACAACACCATTTTCATTTTGATCATCAAAATTCCAAATTACTTCGCTTCCAACGACTATTTTATCGCCTTGAAGTCCTAAAAACTCTGCTTTAACAATACTAGGAATATAAACACTCTCCACAGTATCACTATTTGACGAGATATTACTAGTCCTTTTGGCTTCAAGTTGGTTTTGACTTAATTCTACTTTAAATGTGCTACCAAAAATTTCTGACATATTGTCAAGATTTACATTTGAATAACTTTTGTTCGCAACTTGTGAATATTGTCTATTTGTAAAACTAACAGTCTTTTCAGCAACTTTTAATGCTAAAGGTGTTTTATCTCCTTTAATGCTAGATGTAGCCATAAATGCTTCACTTGCTAATGGTGTAGAAATACTTTGAACAATCACACTACCATTGGTTTCTGTGTTTAGAAATTCAAAGTAATCTTCAATTGACGCTACTTTATTTTCTGTAACGACACTTGTTTCAATTCCTTTATCATCTGAACACGAGATTAAAGAAAAGATACTTAAAACTGATATATAAATTATTTTTTTCATCTTATTTTATTTTAACAATTATCTACTCTATTTAATGACCATGTTGATATATTAATTGAAGGTGCAGGATTGTAGTTTCCTTGATGTATCCACATTGCTCTTCTTGATGGATTAGACCCACTATACCAAGCACCACAACCATCATGTAAATCTATTGTAATAGTGAAACTTGCGTTTTCAGGTATTTCAATATTCATTGTACTATCATAATTATCTCCATCATTACTACTATCCCAAACAAAACTTTTTGTCCCTCCATCTCCATAACTACTACAACCTGTTGTCGTAATGGTAATATGACAGTAACTAAGATGAGTATCTTGGTATAAACTTGAAGGACTTGTAGCTTGACCACCATTCAAGATATTCTGAATTGGCATAAATCCAAACTGTCTATTTGGAATTGCATAAGGGTCAATATTTCCTTGAAATAGAACTAAAGGAACTGTCTTTGTTGGGCATGTACTTCCGCCAGTATTTCCACCTCCTGGATCTTTTCCTTTTCCTCCACCTCCACCATAAGACATAAGGATGAATGAGAACATTGTTAAGATTAGATAGAATGTAATTCCTTTAAATTGTTTTTTCATTTTGTATTATTTTTACTGTTTAAAAAATAGCTCTTTTTTTACAAAAAGAAATAAGGTGAACTTAAACTCTTAAATCAATCGCATAAAATTTAAGATGGTCAGTCTCAAAATAGATGTTTCTTTTGACCGTTGTGGTTTTTTAGGGTTGCTTACAACTAGGATATATAATCCACTAGTGGTTTATATATCGCTTATATCTTGTTTAAAGTGGTTCAATACATCCAAATACAGCGTGTATTGAACTACTCTAGTTACCCAAATGTTCTAAAATTCTAGTAAAATAATAGCTTCTACTTCGGCTAAGCTGCTTACAAAGATTTTAAACTTGGGGTCTTCATCTCATCATTCAAACCTATAACATATTTTTTAAGTTTCCAAAAAAAAACACATCTCAAATTAACTGTAACCGCTTGACAATGTATTACTTGCGTTTTGAAATAAATAAACAACAAATGAAAATTAATCAATGTAATAAAAGGAGTTATGCTCATCTAAAGAGTGTTTTTGATGGCATAAAAAAAGCTGATCCCATCGAATCAGCTTTTATCGTATACTATATGTAATTCTTTAGTTTACAGGAAAACCACGGTCGCGCATGAGCGCTTCAATTTTAGCATCACGGCCTCTAAACAGTCTGTACGCTTCTGCCGGATCCATAGAGTTTCTTGGTTCAAATAAATATTTTACCAAACGTTGAGCGAGGTCTTTGTCATAAAACCCGCCTGGTGCTTCTTGAAATGCTTCTGCAGCATCGGCTGTGAGTACATCCGCCCACATATAACCATAGTAGGCTGTTGCATAGCCTTCCCCAGAAAATACATGTCCAAAGTGTGGTGTGCGGTGGCGCATTGGAAGTTCTGTTGGCATTTTGAGGTCTGCTAAGGTTTGTCTTTCAAACGCATCAATATCAATATTTTCAGGATCAGCAAGGTGGAGTTTCATGTCCATTAATGCAGAGGCTAAATATTCGGTCGTTCCAAACCCTTGATTAAAGGTCGCTGCTTTTTTAATTTTCGCTACCAATTCTTGTGGAATCACAACACCTGTCTTATAATGTACTAAAAATTGATTGATCACTTCGTCTGTGGATAACCAACGTTCTAACAATTGAGATTGAAACTCAGTATAATCTCTAACACCGCCGTTCAGGGTTGGGTATTTCACATTGGATGAAAAGAAGTGCAAAGCATGACCAAACTCATGGAAAAAAGTGTTTGCATCGTCCCAAGAGACCAGTAGGGCTTCGCCAGCGGCAGGCTCAATAAAGTTAGAGTTGTTGGAAGCCAAGACTGTTTTTTTACCGTCAAAAGTGGTGTGACTTCTATAGGTGGTTGCCCACGCTCCAGAACGTTTTCCTTGACGTGCATACGGATCCAAATACCAAAGTCCAATATGCATCCCTGTATCTTTATCCGTCACTTCCCAAACATTTACATCTTCTTGAAAGACAGGAACACTGCCTTCTGGGACGGGCGTAAACTCATAATTAAATAAACGACCAGCAACGTAAAACATGGCATCTCTCAGTTTGTCAAGTTGAAGGTATTGCTTCACTTCATCACTGTTTAAATCGTATTTAGCGACGCGTACTTTTTCAGCATAAAAACGGTAATCCCAAGGCTCAATTGTGATGCTGTCTCCATTTGCATTGGCAACGGCTTGCATGTCCTCCACTTCTTCATGAACACGAGCAATGGATGCAGGCCAAACAGCTTCCATCAAAGCCAACGCATTTTCGGGCGTTTTTGCCATGCGATCTTGTAAACGCCATTCGGCATAATTTTTATGTCCTAACAGCTCCACACGTTCGCGACGTAATTTTAAAATTTGAGCTATGATACTGTTGTTGTCGTACTCATCTCCGTTATCTCCTCTAGAATAATAATTGGTCCAAACTTGTTTTCTTAAAGATCTGTTAGTCGAATAGGTGAGAAATGGATCCATTGAAGAACGAGTATTTGTAATGGCATAACTGCCTTCGTTTCCTTTTTCGGTGGCAATAGCTGCAGCAGATTTAATAAACCCTTCAGAAAGTCCGTCCAATTGATCGGCATTCAAAAAAGTTACATAGTTCTCTTCGTCGTGAAGTACATTGTCTGAAAACGTGTTGTAGAGGGTTGATAACTCTTTGTCAATCGCTGCGTACCGTGCTTTTTTATCAGTGCTTAATTCTGCACCCCGCATGGCAAAACTGTTGTATGTAAGTTCTACAACACGTTGTTGGTCGGCGTCTAAAGGGGTTGTCATTGAGGCGTCATAAACCGCTTTTATGCGATTGAAAAGTGCTTTGTTTTGATTGATTTTAGAAGAAAACTCGGATAATTTTGGTGCGAGGACTCCTTGTACTTCTCGAAATTCAGGCGAAGACATATTGCTACTCATAATTCCATAATAAGAAAATACACGATCCAATTCTGCTCCAGAGCGTTCCATTGCTGCGATGGTGTTTTCAAAAGTGGCTGGTTCTGTTGAATTTGCAATAGCTTCGATCTCCGCAAGGTTGAGTTCCATGCCCGTTTCAACGGCTGACTGAATATCGCTAACACTCATTTTGTCAAATGCTGGAACGCCACCATAGGGACCTTGCCATTCTTGTAGTAAGATATTATCAGATTGTGTTTTCATGTCTTTTTTACAGCTTACAATCAGAGTTAGACAACTCAAACAAAAAAATTTGAGGTAAGATTTTGATACAGTAATATTCATGGTTTATGATTTTAAAGGTTTAAAATAAGAGTTACAATGTACTTAAAATATGTTATTACTGTTGTGGATTTCAAGTTATTTTAAGATTTCAATTTTTCGGATATACACATTTTGAAGTGGCCAATCGGAGGTATCGGTGGGGACGGCTGCAATTTTATCCACCACTTCCATACCGCGAATTACTTTTCCGAAAATGGTATAATCGCCATCTAAATGATGTGCGCCACCTTGTTGTTGCACAATGAAAAACTCAAAAGGGGAGGCCTTCTTATAAGGATTTTCTATGTTTTTGCTCGGCATACTGAGCATGCCACGGTCGTGTTTAAATCCTTTGTCGTAATCATTTGGAAGTAAATATTTGCCGATGTTTCGTCGTTTTATGGAGGTTTGTCGGTCATCACTATTTCCGCCTTGAATGACAAAATTCTGAATCACTCTGTAAAATTGAGTACCGTCGAAATACTGTTTTTTTGTAAGATAAATAAAATTGGATCGATGAAATTTAGTCGCTTCAAACAGATGAATGTCAATGGTTCCAAAATCAGTGGTGATTCTTACCTTATCTTCTTTATTCTTTTGGTCATAGTCTAAGAAAAATTCCATAACATTGGTATCATTCAGAAGGAAATTGGGTTCTTTTTTATCTAGGATTGATTTTTCTATGACAGAAGCAGAATCATTTTTTTTGGGGTTGATTGTATTAGTTTTCTTACCTTCACAACAGATCAAAACAAAACTTAAAAATAAAAGTATAAAAATTCGCATAGGTTGTACCTGATTTATTGAAATGTAATATATGAGATTTAAGGCATTTGAAAAAACGATTCTAGAAATAAATAAATTGAGTTTACCAGGAATTGAGACGCAGTTAAAAATGGCACCTCCTTTTCGTGAACAATTATTAGAGCGTTATAAAGAAGAACGAAAATCCGCAAAACCTGCGGCTGTTTTGGCATTGTTTTATCCAAGTCCCAAAGGCGAGACGCTGATGGTTTTAATATTGCGAAAATCGTATAAAGGAGTACATTCTGCTCAGGTGGGGTTCCCTGGGGGTAAACCGGAATCTGAAGATGTTTCAAAAGAAGCAACTGCTTTGCGAGAGACTTGGGAAGAGATTGGGGTGTCTTCTGATAAAATTAAGGTTATTAGAGAATTATCTTCTATTTATATACCGCCCAGTAATTTTTTGGTGTCCCTTTTTTTGGGAATTGCAACGATGCCACTAACATTTACCCTTCAAGAATCTGAAGTTGATGCCATCCTTGAAGTTTCTTTAACAGAGTTTCTAGATGATAAATCAGAAGTTTATTCTGAAGTATTGGTATCTGAGGGGGTAACATTCGAAGTTCCTGCTTTTAAACTAAAGGACCATATTGTTTGGGGCGCAACTGCTATGATGTTAATAGAAATTAAATCAATGTTAAATCAAATTTTAAAAAAATAGCTTAGGTTTGCAGAATAAATTTTCAAAATTTTAATGGGTCTTTTTAAGAAAAATATTTTCGGTCAATTTTTATTTTTAAAAAAATGGATCATTCGAATTGCAGGTGTATTAAGTCACCGACGTTACAGAGGTTTTAATGAACTTCAAATTGAAGGCTCTGAAATTCTTCGAAATTTACCCCCGCAAAACGTGTTGTTTATATCTAACCATCAAACGTATTTTGCTGATGTGATGGCAATGTTTCATGTGTTTAATGCGGCTTTGAGTGGACGTGATGACAACATCAAAAATGTTGGCTATTTATGGAATCCAAAATTGAATATGTATTTTGTAGCAGCTAAAGAAACTATGAAGTCTGGATTGCTTCCAAAAATATTTGCTTATGCCGGTTCTATTAGTATTGAAAGAACATGGCGTGCTTCTGGAGAAAATGTAAATCGACAGGTTAAAATGAGCGATATATCAAACATCAATAAGGCTCTTAATGATGGTTGGGTGATTACATTTCCTCAGGGAACAACAACGCCTTTTAAACCTATTCGAAAAGGAACGGCGCATATAATTAAGCATTACCAGCCCATAGTTGTTCCAATTGTAATTGATGGTTTCCGACGGTCTTTTGATAAAAAAGGCATTCGTGTGAAGAAGAAAAATATTCTTCAATCAATGGAAATTAAAGCGCCTTTGGAGATTGATTACGAAAATGAATCGATTGATCAAATTGTAGAAAAAATTGAGTATGCGATTGAACAACATCCTTCTTTTATGAAAGTGATTCCACAAGATGAATTGTTAGAAAAAGAAGCCCTGAACACTAAAAGAAAATGGTAAACTAGGATTCAGTTTCCAGTCCTTTTAAATCTTTATAATTTGATTTTAAACGTTTTAATAAAAGTCCATAAATTAAGTAGTAGAATCCTAACAAAATGGCTGTAATAATGGCCATTGCAATAATACTTACCCCAACAACAATCAGATAAAATACAGTAACGTTTCCTTCTCCTTCGGATTGAATTCTCGTAAGCATATTTTGAACATCTGGGTTGTTTGTCATCTCTATATACACTCCAACAATAATAGAGATACACATAAAAACAAGATTAAAAACCACATAGTGTTTGACGGTTTTACGTGTTTTTAAAATACGTTCCATTAACGTTTTTGTGTTTTCTGTCGCTGAAATATTTTTGTAGTTTTTATAAAAAATATAGAAAAAATAAATTAAGACAGCATACCCTAAAATCATAAGAGGGTATAGGATGTAATCTACATCATAACTCTCCATTTTTTCTAAGTCTTTACTATCCTTAAAGGTGAAGGATATGAGGGTCCAAAATGCAAATTCCAGAAGACTGATTATAAAAATCCATTTCACAATCGATGAAGATCGCTTGTAAATTAATTTATAAATATCCTCTTTATTTAATTCTGGATAGTTTTTAGAAGACGTCTCCCAATCTTTTTTTAATAATTCTAATTCATCCATACTTAAGAATTTAACTGGGTTTTAAGTTTTGTTTTGATACGGTTCATTCGAACACGAGCATTAACTTCACTTATCCCTAGTGTTTCACTAATTTCTTTATAATTTTTGTTTTCCAAATACAAGAAAATAATTCCTTTTTCAATATCGTTTAATTTGTGAACAGCTTCATAAATCATTTTCAGTTGCTCATCTTTAGTATCGTCATATTCTTCATAAGAAAGTTTATAAGCTACTGGTTCAATACTTTGACTTTCTACTCGGCGTAAAGATTTTCTGTACAAGGTAATAGAGGTATTTAATCCCACTCTATACATCCAAGTGCTGAATTTTGAGTCGCCTCTAAATTTGGGATAAGCCTTCCACAACTGAATGGTAATCTCTTGAAACAAATCTTTATGTGCATCAGAGTCGTTTGTGTAAAGTCTACAAATTTTATGCACAATATTTTGGTGCTTTTGCAAAAGTTCTACAAAGTTATGTTCTGATGATTTCAAATTGGTTAGTTTCTAGGTTAGTCTGACAATTTCATAATTTGTTACTAAAATTTTCAACTATTAAAGTGCTTTTTCAAGAAGTTCCCCTGCTTTCACGCTAAAAGTGAGTTGATTTTGTCGTGGTGGGAACAAACAAGTTGTATATTCTGAGAAGGAGCAAGGCGGATTAAATAAGTAATTAAAATCCAGAGTAACAGCTCCATTTGTTTTTGGAAGGTCAATATAAACATACCGTCCACCTCCATAAGTAGTCTCTCCAGAAGTTAAATCTCCAACCATCAAAAATCCTTCACTTCCAACATCTAAACTGTAGGAGTCTCCTTTGTAAGTAAAACGTACTTGCCCTATAAAATCGGTAACATCTGGAATTCCTAGTTTTGAATCTACAGACTCTAAGTGTGTTGTTTCAAAATAATTGAAGTCCGCTTCAAAAATATAGGCACTATTGGTATCATAATTTTTAAATCCTTTAAAGGCTTGAATGGCAGGATTTTTTAAATCCCAAACCCGTAGGTATAATTCCCCTGAACGAGTAATCACCTGCCATTTTAGATGCTTATGAAAAAGTTGAACAGAGTTTCCATTGACATCAATTTCGAGGGGTAAACGCTCTATTTGTTCTCCATCGCTATTTGTGACTTTGATGTTTTTTGCAGCATAAAACGTTAGTTCGTCTTTTGATAAATTAAGACTTCCAATTGTTGCTGCTAAATTTTCGATATTTAAAACAAAATGATTTGAAGTCGCTTTTCCAAATGTATTGTTGGTGGAATCTAACTTAAATAACCCCGCCAACTCTAAATAGTTCACTCGATTTTTAGCACGGATTTCACGATTTTGGTTTAAAGCCTGTACATACGAAGCATCCATTGAGGAGTTTTTTTTGGACTCCTTACAGTTGATAAGTAGTGTTGCAAAACAACCGATTAAAAAATATCTTTTCATCTAAATTATTTTTTAGGAGTGTGAGTGGGTTTTGATCCTTTTGGAGGCATGGGACCTCTTAAGTGAATGATGAGTCCATCTAAAAAATTTCTTAAAAACTGATCGCCACATTC
The DNA here is from genome assembly GCA_943789465.1 of uncultured Flavobacteriaceae bacterium. Lineage (GTDB taxonomy): Bacteria > Bacteroidota > Bacteroidia > Flavobacteriales > Flavobacteriaceae > Hel1-33-131. Next base: position 97,832 of record CALSUF010000002.1, read on the forward strand.
CATATATTTTGGGTGGGTTTCGTTTCTAAAAATTGCATTCAGTTCACTTTTGGTGATTTTGAAATCTTTTAAACTGCAAATTTTTACAATATCGTCATCTCTTAATTTGTGAGCGACTCTAAGTTTTTTGAATATATCGTTGTTGTTTAATCCCATGTTACAAAGGTAGTATTTTTATGAGTTAATCATTTATTCTATTGTCATCAAAAGCAGAGGGTAATAATTTAGGTATAAATTTCACAAAAAGGGGGAGTAAAATTGCACCACCTGGAAGTAAAAAAATTGCTAAACTTGGTATTGATTTTAAGACATCTAACAGCTGTTCTTGCATTTGTTTTTGTTCGGCATCATTAAGTTCTCTCTGGGTAGATTGAGATAGTAATTTAACCAATTCTTTACTTTCTTTTAATTCCTTAAACAAACGCTTGCTATTTCTTGAGATCAGTTTACGAACCATCAGACTGGTATTGTCATAAAAACTTTGGACACTATTTTTTGAGTTTAAAAGTGCCATTTTACTTTTATGTGTTGTGTAAAATGTTTGAACTGAAGTTATAGATTCTTTTATTGTAGCTTTTGAAATTTTAAGCTCTGACCCCAAAGTATTTAAAAATTCTTGTTCAGTACCTTCGAGTTTTAAGTCATTCCAAGTTGACATGCACGCCAAATCTAAGTAATAAAAAGATTCTAATTTTGATGGAACAGTATCTGTAACCACTTTATAATTATGTGTAGCGTCATCTGTAAATCGGAATGATGATTCCAAAAGTTTGATTAAACTGTCATCATAAGACGTTTTGAGCGATTTAGAATTTAAGGCACTTAACACTAAGGTTCTGATGGAGTTTTCAAACTGTTTTAAATAATAAATTGTATTTTTTTCTCCTTCTAAATATTTTCTATAGGCCATTACATCCATAAACAGTAGAGCATTGGTTACAAAAAAACTAAAATTTTTTGTCAATATATTATTGTCTATATGAATCCGTTTATGAAGAATAGTTTCTAAATTAGTCCCTAAGATGGTGCTTATAAAGGTTGATTTATAGCCTGTAATTTCTTTGTAAAAATTTAATAAACTTTTTTCAAATGGTTTTGTAGATTTTGTTTGCGTATGAGCAGTATATAAAGCAATTAGTAAATTAATTTTACAACGCTCTTCATTGGTGTAATCGGGGTTATTTTTTACATGACAGAGGGTAGCCATATTACTACCATATAAAAACCCAACATTTCTAAGTTTAGGATACAACTGTTCTAAGGACTCAAATTCGTGTTCTGAATTGGTTCTCATTAGTCTTAATAGCTTAGTAATCCAACCGCTTCCCGATGGGTTCATACTTGAAAATTCATTTACAATAAATTAAAAAAGCTACCTCATCGAAGTAGCTTTGTATCTATTTTCTTAAAGTTAAATTATTGGATTATTCCACCGCAACTTACACGGCTGCCTGCAGCACCAGAGGGTTGGGATGTAAAATCGTCTACACCTTGGTGTACAATTACCCCTTTGCCCAGAATGTCCTTTGTGTCATCTCCACAACCAATACACCATTCGTCTGTGCTAAACTCAACGGTCGTTTCATTACCAGCATTTTCAACAATAAAATTGCCTACATCTCCTTTGTGATACCCTGTTTTAGCACCCCATTTTCCGTGGGGTTGTGCCGTGGGATTCCAATGTCCACCTGATGATTTACCATCTGTTGATGAACAATCACCCTTATCATGAATATGAATCGCATGAGATCCTTCTGAAAGTCCTTTGATTTTCGCAGTCATTTGAACGACGCCGTCATTTTCTGTAAATTCAGTAGTACCACTTACAGAACTCCCGCTTTTAGGACTGAGTTGGATGGATAAAAAGACTGAATTTTTAGTAGGTTCTTGAATTTTTTCGGTCTTTGATATTTCTGTTGACTTTGACTCTGATTTTTTGACTTCCTTCTTGCAAGCTAATATGCTAAAAATTAGAAGTGAAGCTACGATAGATTTTTTCATTTAGTTTAATTTAATTATTCGAAAGTTAGTTAAAAAATTGCAAATGCATAAGAATGTGTTTAATTTTTTAGCTCAAATGTTTTAAGGTTTTTAAAAGGAGATAGGTCTATGGTTTCCATTTCAGACTTAAATGTTATCCATTCATTTTCAAAAAAGTCATTCGTAGCTTTTAAAGCATCTTCAATAGCTGTTTTGGCTTGCTTAATAAGGATCTGTTCTGTGTCTGTAATTCCATTCTGACGTGTGCTAATGTAATACAAAGCTGTTCCAATACGCTCTGTTACAGAAACTACAGGGTCGCTTGTAATCCCTTGGCGTTTATCGTTTTTTCCAAAATAGAGCGCTAAAATGGTGTCTATTTTTTTGGTGGTTTTTTTGCAGTTTTTCAAAGCATCTTTATTTAATTTTTCATCTTTTTCACTTAGCTTGTCAGAAAATTTAGAAACGATGTTTTTACTTTCAACAAGTTGTTTGACAGCATTTGCAGTAATTTCTTGAAGATGTTCAAATGCTTTTGAAGTTTCATAAACAGCTTGAATAGCTATTGCATTCTGTGGAATACGAGGATCGTTTTGAACCTCAATACTAGTTTCCGAATTTTGATCGCCATAGCTTATTACTGCACGATAAGTTCCTGGAAGCACTTGAACACCAGAAGATTCCCGTTTTGATTTGCTTAATTTCTTAGAAGGTCTTTTAACCCCTTTTTCGTCCATGTTCCATCTCCAAGTGTGAAAACCATCATCTTTAGGCGCTTTTTGTTTTAGGGTTCGAATCAGACGATCTCCGTCAAATAACTGAAGCTGTAAAGAGTCCCATTTTACAGTTGTTGAATCTTCAGTTTCATCTTTTTCAGTTTCAGTTTCATCTTCATTTTTTGTAATAGTCTCTTTTTCTTTTACGTTTAGATAATATGAAAACTGTGCACCACTGTTTCTGTTTTCTCCATTAAACATGGCATCTCCTCCAAATCGACTTCCCGTAGGCTGTTGATAGGCTGCTTGATAGGCCGTAGGTGGGTCAAATAAATGTACTGATTTTTGGAGTAAATTTTGATTTTTTGCAATTGCTCTCAAAGGGCGAATGTCGTCCAATACCCATGCGGCACGTCCAAACGTACCAATTACTAAGTCTTGCTCACGTGGATGAATGATTAAATCTTTTACAGAAACGGTTGGGAATCCTTCCGTCCATTTGATCCATTTATCTCCTTTATCAATAGACATATAAAGACCATCATCGGTGCCCAAAAACAGCAAATTAGGTTCTTCTTTGTCTTCTACAATAGATAAGGCATAACTGGTTACATCATTACTGTCCACAATGCGTTCCCAAGTTTTTCCGTAATTTTTAGTGCGATATACATAAGGGGTGTAATTAAATCGTCTGTAATCGTTAGCTACTAAAAGAGCTTCACCTTTAATGGTTTTAGAAGCTTTGATTTGCGGAATCCAACTTCCTTTTGGCAACCCTTTTATGTTTTTAGTAACCTCTACCCATTGATTACCTCCGTTTTGTGTGTAGTGTACACGTCCATCATCGGTACTTACCCAAAGCATATCAGCTTCAACTTCTGAGGGCTCAATCACTAGAATGGTACAATGATTTTCAGCACCAGTAGCATCCATTGTCAATCCACCACTTTCATGCTGCTTTAGTTTGTCTGGGTCATTTGTAGTCAAGTCTGGAGAGATCATGTTCCATGTCTCACCTTTATCCGTAGATTTATGTACAAATTGACTTCCAAAGTATAGTGTGCTATTTGAATTTGGGTCTATATTTATAGCCGCATTCCAATTAAATCGTAGTCTAATATCAGCATCTGGGTGTGTAGGACGTACAATATAATTATTTCCTGTTTTCCAATCGTATCGACTGACATAGCCTTCTTGACTCATGGTCCATCCATATTGAGTATCGTCTTTATCAGGGATGACATCAAATCCATCTCCAAAACTTATTTCTTGCCAATATGAATTTCTAATTCCCTGTGCACGCCATACATAGGCGGGCCCTCTCCAAGAGCCATTGTCTTGCATACCTCCGTAAACATTGTAAGGATATTCATTATCTATATTGATATGATAAAATTGTGCCACAGGCAAATTTCCTATAAATCGCCATGAGTCTCCACCATCCTTGGTGATATTCATACCGCCGTCATTGCCATCAATCATAAAATCACCATTGTTAGGATGTATCCACCAAGCATGATGATCGGGGTGAATTCCGTTGTCAACGCCATAGGCTGGCATGAGTTGTGTGAAACTTTTTCCACCATCTTCACTCACATTGACATAAGTGAAAATTGAAAACAAACGATTTTCATTTTGAGAATCGACATAAATGTCTGCATAATAAAAAGGACGATTCCCAATTTCATCCATGTTGTCGCTGACCATTTTCCATGAATCTCCACCATCTATACTTTTATAAAGTGCATTTTTTTTTGCTTCAATAAGAGCGTAAATAACATCGGGTTTACTAGGAGCAATCGCTATACCAATTCTTCCTAAATTTCCCTCTGGCAGCCCATCTTCCGAACTTATTTTCTTCCAAGTATCTCCACCATCATAGGAGCTATACAGGCCAGAACCTTCGCCTCCAGAGTTGAAAAACCAAGGGTCACGTTTGTGTTCCCACATGGCTGCAATCAATTTATTAGGATTTTTGGGATCCATTACCAAATCAGCGGCTCCACTTTTTTGATTTGTATATAATATTTTAGTCCATGTGACTCCACCGTCTATAGTTTTGTAAACGCCTCGTTCAGGATGTTCGCCCCAAGGAGATCCAATAGCAGCAGCATAAACTGTCTTTGGATTTGAAGGGTCAATAATAACACGATGGATATGTCTGGTTTTTTCTAAACCCATAAGTTGCCAGTTTTTACCGCCATCTAATGATTTATAAATTCCATAACCTCCGTTCAGACTATTTCTAGGGTTTCCTTCACCAGTACCTACCCAGATAACACTTGGATTAGATTGTTGAATAGCAACAGCTCCTATAGATGCGGTTGCTTCATTTTCAAAAATAGGATTCCATTTGACCCCTCCAGAAGTCGATTTCCACAAGCCGCCGGATGCTGTACCCGCATACATAATATCTGGGTTGGAATGTACTACATCAATAGAAGTGACTCGTCCGGACATGCCGCCTGGACCGATGTTTCGCGGAGTTTTATTTTTAAGTAGTTCCATTGAAAATTCCTGTGAGGAACTCATAAAACTTAATAGTAAAAACAGAACGGATAGTATTATTTTCATATGAATTTAATTTTTAATTTAGTTGTTTATGATTGATATAATAGTTTCTATCTATATTGATTTTTTTGGAACTAATTTTAATTGTTTTCCAAATGGTAGTAGGGTAGAGCCATTCAGTTACGCCGTTGACTTCTATTTCAATGGGCATTTTAAAGTTTTCAACCACATTTGTCCAACGGTAGTTTAATTTATTATTTTTTATAGAATACTCTAAGTTTGGAATTTTAATATCTCTCAAATATTGATTAAAAAAGGCTGTTAAATCGAGTCCAGACTTCTCACTTAAATAGTTTTCAATTTCTTGCGTAGTGACGGTTTGATGGAAAAATGTCTTGTTCAAGCCTCTTAAAATTTGTCGCCATTTCTCGTCGTCATTAACGAGTTGACGTAGTGTGTGTAGCATGTTTGCACCTTTATAATACATATCAGATGAACCCTGCGAGTTTACATTATAAGTACCAATAATAGGTTTGTCATTTTGAATATTTGCTCTTGTTCCAATCACATAGTCTGCCGAAGCTTCTGTTCCATAGTGATAATCTAAAAATATATTTTCAGAGTAGGCCGTAAAACCTTCGTGAATCCACATATCGGCAGCATCTTTGTGTGTAATGTTATTAGCAAACCACTCATGACCAGATTCGTGTATAATAATAAAATCAAATTTCAATCCCCATCCTGTTTTAGATAAATCTCTTCCTAGATAGCCTTGTTTAAATTGATTGCCATAGGTAACAGAACTTTGGTGTTCCATCCCCAAATAAGGTACTTCCACCAATTTGAAACTATCTTCATAAAAAGGGTAGGGGCCAAACCAATGCTCAAAGGCCTTCATCATTTTGGGGGCATCCTTGAATTGTTTTTTTGCTTTTTCTAGATGGCCTCTCAACACATAGTAGTCCATGTCTAGAGGGCCTTTTTCTCCATCATATAGTTCTGAGAAATGAACATAATCACCAATATTGATGTTGACTCCATAATTGTTAATTGGATTCGTAACCATCCAATTATAGGTAGTGGTTTCATCGTCGTGTTCTTCAATAGATTGAAGCCTTCCGTTAGAAATATCCATTAAATGTTTTGGAACATTGACGCTAATTTTCATACTGTCCACTTCATCATACATATGATCTTTGTTGGGCCACCATACACTGGCACCTAAGCCTTGACATGAGGAAGCGATAAAGTCAATACCGTTTCCATCTTTTTTCCAAGAGATACCACCATCCCAAGGAGCTCTTACAGCAATGCGTGGTTGGCCTTCATAATAGACTTCTATTTCTTCTGATTCACCTATTTTAGTTTGTGGTTTTTTTAAGAAAATAAAGTGCGCATTCCCATCTTTTGTTATTGTTAATTCTTCACCATCTTGAATTGCTTTAGTGAGTTTCATAGGGGATTGTAAATCAATTTGAAGGGTTTGATTAGGTTCAAGTATTGAATACCGAATTGTATTTTTTCCTTTAATAGATTTTGTTTCTGGATGAACAGAAATGTCTAAATGATAATAATTTAAATCCCACCAAGCACGCTCAGGAGTGATACTTCCTCTAAGTGTATCTTGGTGTGTAAATTGTTGTGAATCAGTATCTAAGGTTTGACTTTGTATTGAAATACTTATTAATAAAATAGGGATAAGAAATAAAGACTTGGAGTTCATAATAAAATTTTCTTTAAAGTTACACAATTTTTAAATGTATTGTTAAAAGTCTCTAATTTTTGAAAAAAAAACGTCTCAAATCACTTTGAGACGTTTCTCTTACAGCTAAATATATAATTATGAACTTAAAAGCAATAGCTGTTTTCTTCTTTTACTTTTTCGGAAATTTCTATACGTAAATCTACAATATCAGGGTAGTTAGTGTATTTTGTAAAACGTTTAAGCCCCATTAACATCATGCGTTGTTCATCGCCTTCAGCAAAAGAAATAATACTTTCTTTTCCTTTTTCTTCTACAATATCTACGGCATGATATAAATATAACTTAGCCATTGCGATTTGTGCAGATTGTTCTTTTTGGCTTGTGCGCTTTACATTTTTTTCAGTTCTTAGAATTGCGGATTCTGCCATATAAATCTCGATTAAGATATCTGCAGCAGCAATTAATAATTGTTGATGTTCTTCTAGTTGAGGGCCATACTTTTGAACCGCTCCACCAGCTACCATTAAGAATGTTTTTTTTAACTTTTTAATCATTTCTTTTTCTTCTGAAAATAACTCAGAATAATCTGGTGTTTCAAAAGAAGGTATCCCCATAAGTTCTTCTTGTACTTTTGAAGCAGGTCCTAGTAAATCAACATGTCCTTTCATTGCTTTTTTAACTAACATTCCAACAGAAAGCATTCTATTAATTTCATTGGTTCCTTCGTAAATACGTGCAATTCTAGCATCTCTCCATGCAGACTCCATTGGCGTTTCTTCAGAGAATCCCATACCACCAAAGATTTGAATCCCTTCATCTGCACAATTTTGTACATCTTCTGAAACTGCCACTTTTAATATAGAACATTCAATAGCATATTCTTCAACTCCTTTGAGCTCTGCCTCTTGGTGAGTATTTCCTGCAGCTTCACGTAATGCGATACGATCCTCGATATCTTTTGCAGCCCTGTAGGTTGCAGATTCCCCAGCATAAGCACTAGCTGCCATCTCTGCTAATTTTACTTTAATGGCTCCAAAGTCCGCAATAGCGGTTTTAAATTGTTTGCGTTCCTTGGCATAATTTACCGCGATGTTTAAAATACGTCTTTGAGAATCTAAACAAGCCGCTGCTAATTTGATACGTCCTACATTTAGTGAGTTCATAGCGATTTTAAATCCTTCGCCACGACCAGCTAACATGTTTTCAACAGGCACAACAGTATCATTAAAAAATACCTGACGGGTTGAAGAAGCTCGAATCCCTAGTTTGTGTTCTTCTTCTCCTAAAGTGATGCCATTAGGAGTCTCGCCATTGTATTCTACAATAAAGCCAGTGATGTTTTTATCATTTTCAATCCGTGCAAAAACAATCATTACGCTACAAAACCCTGCATTTGAAATCCACATTTTTTGACCATTGATTTTGTAAGATTTTCCATCTGCAGATAATTCAGCCGTTGTTTTTCCAGAATTGGCATCTGATCCTGCACCGGGTTCTGTAAGACAGTAGGCTCCAAACCATTCTCCAGAAGCTAGTTTTGGTACATATTTTTGTTTTTGCTCTTCAGTTCCGTACAGTGTAATGGGCATTGTTCCAATTCCTGTATGTGCACCAAAAGCAGTACTTAAAGACCCTGTTCCACTGGAAATATAATCACACGTTAGTACTGTTGATACAAATCCCATTCCCATACCGCCATAAGCTTCGGGAACAGCTACGCTTAAAAAACCAAGATCCCCAGCTTTACGCATAACGTCTTCCGTTAATGCAAAGTCTTTAGCTTCAAATCGTGCTTTATGCGGAATGATTTCACGGTCGTTAAACTCCATAACCGCTTCTTTCATCATTTGCTGCTCTTCTGTAAAATCTTCGGGAGTAAACACATCTTCACATTTGGTTTCTTTCACTAAGAATTGCCCTCCTCTTAAGAGTTGTTTGTCGTTTGTTTCCATTCTCTTTTGTATTAAGTTTTTAGTGTAAAGTATTAAGATGTTTAAGTTGGTTACCCTAGTCTTAATACTTAATGTTTTTTTAAGTTTTTATTTTTATGATTACTATTTTTTAAAAATGAAGCACAAAACTGAATTATAATGTCTTAATACTTAATTCTATAAATCTTTGTTCTTTTTGTCTTGATTCTATTTAAGAAATTCAAAAATTCCACAGGCACCTTGCCCTGTTCCTACACACATAGTCACTGCTCCATATTTTCCTTGCATTTGTTGCTTACGCATTTCATCAAATAATTGAACTGATAGTTTTGCACCTGTACATCCAAGTGGGTGTCCTAATGAAATAGCACCGCCATTTGGATTGATAATTTCAGAGTTGAGGTTTAATTCACGGATTACTGCCAATGATTGAGATGCAAATGCTTCATTGAGTTCAATTAAAGATAAGTCGTCTTGCTTCAGTCCGGCTTGTTTCAAGGCTTTCGGAATGGCTTTTACAGGACCGATTCCCATAATTCTAGGTTCTACACCAGCAGCTGCATAATTTACTAATCGTGCAATTGGTTCTAGGTTTAATTCTTTCACCATATCTTCACTCATGACCATAACAAAAGCAGCCCCATCACTCATTTGCGATGAATTCCCTGCGGTGACACTACCTCCAGCAGCAAAGACGGCTCTTAATTTTGCCAAAGCTTCTTTACTGGTTCCTGCTCTTGGACCTTCATCTTTGGTTACCGTATAGGATCGTGTTGCTTTTTTTCCATTTGAATCAATATAGTTTTCTTCAACTTTAATAGGAACAATTTGATCCTGAAAACGATTTTCTGCTTGTGCTTTTAACGCTTTCATGTGAGAGTTGTAAGCAAATTCGTCTTGATCTTCACGTGAAATCTTAAACTGATTAGCAACGGCTTCAGCGGTGTTTCCCATGCCCCAATAATAATCTTCATGACCTGCTTTTACCAGGTTGTAGTTCAGTTCTGGTTTATATCCTGTCATTGGAACACTGCTCATACTTTCTGCACCACCAGCAATAATACAATCAGCCATTCCAGCTTGAATTTTAGCGGTTGCCATTCCAATGGTTTCAATTCCCGAGGAACAAAAACGGTTGACGGTAACCCCAGGAACATCGATTATATCCAATCCCATTAAAGAGATTAATCGTGCCATATTTAGCCCTTGAGATCCTTCTGGCATAGCGTTTCCAACAATGACATCGTCTATGCGTTTTGGATCTAAATCCGGCAGTTCTTTCATCATGTGTTTGATGGTTTCTGCTGCTAATTCATCTGTTCTCTTAAAACGAAATACGCCTTTTGGTGCTTTACCAACGGCTGTTCTGTATGCTTTTACAATGTATGCGGTCTTCATAATTTTTATTATTTATTTTAGAAAGAGAGTCTAGAATCTAGACGATTAAAAATTAGACTAATCAACTAAGTTATCAATAAACTTTCCTAATATTTTTTGAATTTGTAATACTTTATTTTCTAATTCTTCAAACTTATTTTTATCTAGATATTTTTTAAAATGTCTATCAGTACTTTTACTAGAGCCTTCAGAAATGTTTGAAGGAATAGAAACAGCACATCTGTTCATTTGACTAATAAGGTTATATCTTTCAAAATCAGGAAAAGTTCGAGTTAGGCTATAGTTCTCTTTTACAAGAGAAATTCCATCTTGCCAAACTTTCAGTTTTTTAAAATTATGTCGTCCCATAGTCTATAATCTAGTTTATAGCAGTCTAATATCTAATTTCTAAGTGGTTTCCCAGTTTTCAACATATGCTGAATGCGTTCTAAAGTTTTGCGTTCTGTACATAAACTTAAAAAAGCTTCTCTCTCTATATCTAGCAAGTACTGTTCCGATACTAAAGTTGGTTCAGATAAGTCACCACCAGCCATGACATAGGCCAATTTATTAGCAATTTTCATATCATGTGCTGAAATGTAGTTGCTATCTTGCATGGAATCTGTCCCGACTAAAAACATCCCTAAGGCTTGTTTACCCAATACTTTTACATCGGTTCTTTTTATGGGTTGTGTGTAACCAGAATCGGCCATTAATTTAGCATGTTGTTTCGCAACAGCTATTTGACGATCTTTATTAACTACGACCACATCTTTTCCTTTTTGTAATAAGTTGAGGTCAAATGCTTCATAAGCGGATGTAGACACTTTGGCCATACCAATGGTTAAGAAATGCTCTTGTAAGACATTTAATTGGACATCTCCTTTTTGAAAAACATCTTGTGCTCTTAAAGCCATTTCTTTTGACCCACCTCCTCCAGGAATCACACCCACACCAAACTCAACAAGTCCCATATAGGTTTCTGCTGCGGCGACTACTTTATCTGCATGAAGTGACAATTCGCAACCACCTCCTAATGCCATACCGTGAGGTGCAGAAATTGTTGGGATTGATGAGTAACGCATACGCATCATAGAGTCTTGAAAATATTTAATCGCCATATTAAGTTCATCATATTCTTGCTCAGCAGCCATCATAAAAATCATTCCAATATTGGCACCAACAGAGAAATTTGCTCCTTGGTTACCCACAACTAATGCTGCAAAATCTTTTTCGGCTAAATCAATAGCCTTATTTAATCCCGCTAAAACATCTCCGCCAATGGTATTCATTTTCGATTGGAACTCTAAATTAAGAATACCATCGCCTATATCTTCAATAACGACTCCCGAGTTTTTAAACACTTCATTCGTTTTTCTGATGTTATCTAGAATGATAAAACTATCTTGACCAGGAATTTTTGTTTGTTCTTTTGATGGAATATCATAGGCATAAGTGGCGCCTGCTTTAACCGAATAGAACGAGTCAGAGCCTGAAGCTAACATGTCATTGACCCAAGCCGCGGGTTCTAAGCCTTCCGCTTTCATTAATTGGATTCCTTTTTCTACCCCAATAGCATCCCATATTTGAAACGGTCCATGTTCCCATCCAAAGCCTGCTTTCATGGCATCATCAATCTTATAAAGTTCATCCGTAATTTCAGGAATTCGGTTAGAAACATAAGCAAAAAGTGCCGTAAAGCTTTTACGGTAAAAATCACCGGCTTTATCTTTTCCATTAACTAAAACCTTAAAGCGATCTACGACTTTGTCAATTGTTTTTGTGAGTTCCAACGTGGCAAATTTTGCACGTTTAGCAGAACGGTATTCTAAGGAGTTTAAATCTAAACTTAAAATCTCTTTTTTACCATCTGCAGACACATTTTTTTTATAAAATCCTTGTCTAGTTTTACTACCTAACCATTTGTTTTCTACCATGGTGTTGATAAAATCTGGTAATTCAAACAATTCTAAACGCTCATCGTTAGGGCAGTTTTCTCGAATGCCGTTAGCCACATGCACTAAGGTGTCCAATCCAACAACATCGACGGTTCTAAAGGTTGCCGATTTTGGACGGCCAATGACGGGGCCAGATAATTTATCGACTTCTTCGATCGTAAGGTCCAAATCTTTAACCGCGTGAAACAAACTTTGTATGCTAAAAATACCCACTCTGTTTCCAATAAACGCCGGCGTGTCTTTTGCGATGACAGATGTTTTTCCCAAAAACTGTTCGCCATATCCATTTAAGAACTCGAGAACTTCAGGAGATGTTTGCGGTCCTGGAATAATTTCAAATAATTTTAAATAGCGCGCAGGGTTAAAAAAGTGTGTGCCACAAAAGTGTTTTTGAAACTCTTCACTACGACCTTCACTCATGAATTTTATAGGAATTCCAGATGTATTAGAGGTGATGAGTGTTCCTGGTGTGCGGTATTTTTCTAAGTTTTCAAACACCATTTTTTTGATATCTAAACGCTCTACAACGACTTCCATAATCCAATCGACACCGGCTACTTTTGCAATGTCATCTTCCAGATTTCCTGTAGTAATGCGACTCGCAAATTTTTGATGGTAAATAGGAGAGGGCTTAGATTTTAGAGAAGCAGTGAGTGCTTCGTTAACCAATCGATTTCTAACAACTTTGTCATCTAAAGATAAGTCTTTTTCTTTTTCTTTATTGTTGAGCTCTCTAGGGACAATATCTAAAAGTAATACGTCAACACCAATGTTGGCAAAGTGACAAGCTATCCCGCTGCCCATAATTCCGGACCCAATAATGGCTATTTTTTTAATTCTTCTTGTTTTCATCTAAGTATATATAATGTTGTTAGAATATTTTTTTATTTGATATCATGTTCAAAATACAGTCTGAAACTTCAAAAAAGTTATTTAGTTTTTCTTCTGAAACTTCAGTTTTAATAACACTATTGAATTTCAAAACATTTTGTTTGACTTCTTCTCTATTTTTTAGTCCCGATTCGGTTAAGTGTATAAGTACGCCACGACCATCATTTGGATTAGGTAACCTTTCAATCAAACTCATACTTTCCAATGTTTTCAAAATTCTAGATAAACTGGTCGCTTCCATGCCCATTTTTGGACCCAATGATGTTGAAGGCGTTCCATTTTGGGGATCAACACTTAAAAGTGTAAACCCTGTTGCCATGGTGATTCCATACTCTGATGCCTCTTCATTATACATTTTTTGAACCGCTAACCAAGTGGTTCTCAAAACGTAATCTATTGTTTTTTCTTTCATGCTCTCTTCTAATATCTTATTTCAAATATAGGAAAATATATTATGCACGCATAGTAAAACATAAAAAAGTTATGCATGCATAGTATTAGTTGCTCATAGAAAGATATTTAAACGAAGGATAGATACAGAAATCCTAGAGAATTACTTATGAGGATTGCTTAAAGTCGGGAAATCGAAGATTCGAAAAAGTCAAACCTATCGTCTGGTTTTTGAAACTTATTCGTAACGCGAGGAATTCGCGCACTAGCTGGGGGAATAGCTTTAAAGTAAGCAACGCAGTTGCCTTTTAAGCATGTCGCAGGCATTTTCGTTAACGGTCTCGTTACCCGTCAGTTACGGTTCTAATTGCGTTTATGCATTGTTGTGCATAGTATTTTTTAATATTTCATTACGCTAAATTTTCGAGTTACAGTATCATTTTTGATTTCAAACTCAACTCATCTGTCTAATGGTCTTCCATTCGTATAATACCCGTATCCTTGAGTTTCTTTTATTTTTAGTTTTTTTTCATACTATGAACAACGATGTTGCTATGAACCGCTTTAATGGTATATACTGTAATTTTTAACCGTCTACTTGTTTTAATGCATTAGCTGGAAGTTGAAAAAAGGGGTTTTTACCATCCACAGAACAGGCAACACCGGAATAAGAAATACAACCATAAGTATTACCGGTAAACCTGTGAACTTTATCACCTTTTTTGAATGTAGTATTTAGCCAATCACATTCTTCTGGGGTTACATCACGCGTTAATTCAAACATAAAAATATCATTTTAAAAGGTTATTATATATTACAACGTTAAACATATGTCAAGTAGGGCAGAAAACAAGTAAATATTTTCGATTAAGTCACAAGCTATTTTTTTTAATTTTTCTCTTTTAATACCAAATTAAAAATTTGGCGGTCTCAACAAATAAAATACAAACCTATCGGTTCAGCACTTATTAGCTATGTTTTGTACAAAGTGTTATGTGTTTTATTCTTTGTCTTCAAAAATGTCAAAATTCTCAAATCTCATCTTTCCAAAATCTTTTTTTGTTCTAATATTTGATTCTAATTTTTCAGGTTCTGATACGTGAAAGCTTTCACCTCCATCACGGTGAAGAAACCAGTAATTATCAGTTTGAGAAAATTTGTAAGTTATAATTCTTGACCATCTCCAAGCACTTCCTCCGTAGTGTTCTATCGAGAAAGACCCGTCTTTAATTTTAATTCGTTGATATGGGTCGCCCATCATTCCTCCGCAATCAAAGCAATAAACAGTCGAGTTACTTTTTGCTGTTAGTTTGTAGCCTCCGTTGTCTTGACCTATTAGAATTAATAGAGGTCTTTTTACGGGGTTATCAATTACATTAGAAGTTTTCTCTTCGTCATTTTTCTTTAGGACTAGGACTAGGTCATTATGCTTATCTAAGTTTAAATTTCCTGTCACACTATCAAGAACTGAATAGCCATCAGGAATAAATTTAGATATTGGGTTTTCTAATGGTTTTTTAACATTTTTATTAAACTCTTTATTGCTGCTAGCTTGATTATCTGAACTACGGTTTTGTACACAAGCAAGTAGGTTAAGAGCCATAAATATCTTTATCAAAGAGTTTTTCATGTTTACTTTAATTACACATAACGGTCTTGTATAACCGTCAGTTACGGATTTTAAATTATCAATTTTCATAGCATTTCATCTTTTTATTTTATCTTTTTATTTTTAAAGCCAAATCAAAAGATTTGGCGGACTTGGTTAATAAGCACAGACCTTTCGGCAAGCCAAAATCGCCCTATGTTTTTTATACATTGTTGCCAGCAGGTTTTATTCGGACTGTTGTTCGGTTCCACAATATTTGCAAAAAGCAGAATCCTTGTCAATCATAATTTTACAATTCACGCACAAGTTAACTTCTTCAATTACAGATTTAAAAGGAATACTAGTTTTAAAAGTAAAATCGTCTGGAATTTCTTTTAAAAATTTAGACTCATTTCCTTTTTCGGTTAATAAAAAGAGTTGATCTTTTGCTCTAGTTATTGCAACATAAAACAGTCGTCTTTCTTCTTCTAGAAGCAAATCGTGATTAGAAGCTTTAATAACTTGATAAATTCTATCTTCCATCCAAATATCAGGGAATCCACCATTACCTTGTGTAAGTCCGATTATAAAAACTGCTTTTGCTTCAAGTCCTTTTGAGGCGTGAATGGTTTTTCCTGAAACAAATAATCTTTCTTGTTTAAATCTTTCAAAATATGGATTAAACATTTTACTTCTCCTATATAGAAATAGAATGTCTTCTTTTAAATACCCTTTATCTTTTAATTGCTTTACTTGGTTAACTACATATTCAATATTCTCCGTTTCTGTTTTTCCTGCATAGATATGAATTTTACTATTTGATTTTTTAGATGATTTAACTTCTTTATCTACCTTGAATTTATTATGTTTTATAACTTCATTACTTGCACTAACAATATTTTCCGTACTTCTGTAATTGAGACTTAACTTTATGGTTTCGGCATTTATAAAATGGTCTTTGAAGTTTACAATATAGTCAACGTTTGAACCTCTAAATCCATAAATACTTTGCCAGTCATCTCCAACACAAAACAGTTGATTTTTGTTGGTTAATAATAATTTTATTAATTCAACTTGAAGGTTATTAACATCTTGAAACTCATCTACAAGTATATATTCGTACTTTTCTTTAAATTTATCAGCAATTTCTTGATGATTTTTAAAAAGAGAAATTGTTTTAATTATCATATCACTAAAGTCAAGATATGATTTGTTTGTGCAATAGTTTTTATATTCCGTTATTATAGGAACAGCAAGTTTATAAAAATCTCGAACTCTTTCATGTTGGTCTTTGTCAGATTTTTCAAGTATTTGTTTTGAGGTTAAGTTTTCTACTTTAACCATATTTATTACTTGTATAGTTTGTCGTAAAAAGTCTTTTACTTCTTTATGATATGTTCTAAATTCTTCTTCAAAAGATAAAGCACTCTTATAATGATAATTTGCGGGTAATCTGTTTTTTATAATTCTTTCTAGAACTAAATTAAATAGAGCAGTATCTTTAGTTTGTTCTTCAAATGTTTTTACTAATAGTTTGTTTGCTTTTTTAAACTGCTCTTCTTTTTTTTTAGTTGGATAACTAATTTTACTTACGTGTTCTATGTAAAGATTAGCTTCAGGTATAAAAAAATCTGGTTTGAAATCAAAATCTCTAAAGTTCACTGATGGTTCATATTCAAATTTGATGCTATGTCTATATAACCAATTAGAAATATATTGTTCGGATTTTGAACGAACTTTTGTTCCATTTAGAGAAGTGTATGGTTTTTCATAGTTTGGAGAATATGATTTTTTTTTTAATTTAATATGAATTTTATCCACCATATAATCTAAAATATACCTTTTTAGATTGAGTAGATAATCATTTGATTCACAATTTTTAATTAGAATTTTATGAATTATTTCAAAAGAAGTTTCGGTGGCTGAAAATTTTGCAAAATCTTCATTTTTATTAGCAGATTCGCCTATAATTTTAAATTTGTTATCAAACTCATTCACTCCAAAATTTCTCATAATTCCATAACATAGACTATGAAAAGTTTTGAGTGTTAAATTATCAATCCATTTATGCTTTGTTGTATAAAAATAGCGTTCACGTTCTTTTTCTTTTGTTGACCTATTTTTATCTGTTATTATAGTTGAATACTCCTCTGTTTCATCTGCTGAAATAATTAATCTGTCTAACATTTCATTAGCTGCATTTTTAGTAAATGTAATTGCTAAAATGTTTGAAGGATTCACACCTTTTTCTTCAATTAAGTAGATTAATTTTTGAAGTAATGTTTTTGTTTTTCCAGAACCAGCTCCAGCAAGCACAAGTAATCTTTTACATTCACTTACAACAGCTTCTCGTTGTTTATCATTAAGACCGCTTAAATCAGTTTTTGTTTCTTCCATAAATTAATTCCTACTGAAATTCGCAGTTTTTTTCAATTTTTTTTATCTATTAGTTAAGGTTTCTCATTTTTGGTCAACTTGCTGGCAACTACTGTATATCTGCACTGTTGCGTTTATTTCGTCTATATATTTTCAATTTACATTAAAGTTAAAACACTATAAAACAAAACCTTAACTCTTAAATATAGCTATTATGTCACTTTTTGTATTTGCAAAATATTTTTTCAAAGAACCGTATCTCGAAAATTCCCAAAAAGGATGCATATCGGAACCTTTCCAATATGGTATTCAAATAAAATAATATCTAAAACTTCGGTCAAGCTGCTTATGAAGATTTAGATTTGGGGTCAAAATCAATTGTAAATTTATAAAAAAAATCACCACTATCCAAAGACACCGGTGATTTTAACAAATTTGTATTTAAAGCGAATCGCTTTAAAAATAAGGGTTTAGACGTCTGTATATATTTTGTCTGCCAACTCTTTATAGAGTTCAAAAATGACACTACGTTTCATTTTCATAGTAGGCGTAAGGTGTCCTCCTTCAATACACCAAACCTCTGGAGTGAGCTCAAACCGTTTGATCTGTTCCCATTTCCCAAAGCCTTGGTTGGATTTGTCCACTTCTTTCTGGATACGGCTAATAATAAGCTCTGAAGCACAAATGGCTTCTGGTGTGGCCTCTATATCAAATTTTTTGCGTTCGATCCACTCTTTGATAAACTCAAAATCCAATTGAATCAAAGCTGCCGGCATTTTTTGGTTTTCACCAATCACCATTACTTGTTCAATAAAATTAGATTCTTTCAGATCGTTTTCAATTAGGGTTGGAATGATGTATTTCCCACCAGAAGTCTTAAACATTTCCTTTTTACGTCCTGTGATTTTAAGGAATCCATCGGCATCAATTTCACCTTTATCTCCAGTATGGAAATAATCGCCACTCATCACTTCTGCTGTTTTTTCAGGATCTTTAAAATACCCTTCCATCACGTTAGGACCTTTAATGAGAATTTCGCCATCTTCAGCAATTGTCACTTCTACATTAGAAATGGGTTTTCCTACCGTTCCAATTTTGAAATGCTGGTTGGCATGCATTCCTACTGAAACTACCGGAGACGTCTCTGTAAGTCCATAACCTTCCATAATCATCATTCCAGACGCACAGAAAATACGAGATAAACGGGGGTGAAGGGCTGCACTTCCCGAAACCATCGTGTGAAGTTCACCACCAAACGCGGCTTTCCATTTGCTGAAAATTAATTTGCGTGCTATTTTAAGTTTAAACTCATACCAAAATCCATTGGCTTGGTAAGGTTCGTATTGTTCCCCTAATTTGATAGCCCAGAAAAACAAAGCTCTCTTAATACCTGTCAACTCGCTGCCT
Organism: uncultured Flavobacteriaceae bacterium; assembly: GCA_943789465.1. Classification (GTDB taxonomy): domain Bacteria; phylum Bacteroidota; class Bacteroidia; order Flavobacteriales; family Flavobacteriaceae; genus Hel1-33-131. The sequence continues at coordinate 116,662 of CALSUF010000002.1, forward strand.
TTGGCGTTTATTTTATTAAATACTTTTTCTAACAAGCGTGGCACTACACTCATCAGGTTGGGCTTGATTTCTTGTGCGTTTTCACCAATTTTATCGATGCCTTCAGCAAAATAAATTCCTACGCCTGCGTGTTGATAAATATAAATCAAGACCCGTTCAAAAATATGACACAACGGCAAAAAACTGAGTACTCTAGTTGTGCCCTCCATGAGTGGGAGTCGTGGCATACTTGCCAAAATATTTTTGACCACATTGGAATGAGATAGCATGACCCCTTTAGGTTTTCCAGTGGTACCAGAAGTATAAATAATGGTGGCTAAATCAGCAGGTACAACTTCTGACTTTCGTTTTTCAACTTCAGGTTGTGTGCTTTTATCGGCTCCGAGCTCTAATAGTTTTGTGTAATTCTCACAACCTTCGATTTCATCAAAACTAAAAACATTCTTAAGCTTGGTGTTACCTTTTACTTTTAAGACTTTATCGTAAACTTCTTGATCTGATACAAAACAATAGACGGCTTCACTATGGTTTAAAACATATTCATAATCATCAGAAGAAATTGTAGGATAAATAGGGATATTTTGTGCACCTACTTGAAGTACACCTACATCTAAAATACACCATTCGGTACGGTTGGTTGTAGAAATAACAGCAATTTTATCGTTTTTTTGAACGCCTATTTTAAGCAAGGCCCTACTGAGTGCATTGGCTTTATTTATATATTCTTTTGAAGACGTTTTTATCCATTCACCATCTTTTTTGGATACCAATGCGGCGTCTAAATTATGGGTCTCTAATTGATAATATGCAAAGTCAAAAAGTCGAGTAATTGGTTTCATCGAATTGTAATAAGGTTGTGAAGATGCAAAGTACTAATTTTTAAAAGAGTATCAAATTCGAATCTTTAAAATAATTTTACACAATTACAATGCCTCTAACCACTGTCTTGCATTTACAAAAGCTTCTAGCCATGGAGAGACTTCATCTGTTCTGTTTTCAGGGTAGTGTGCCCAATTCCATTGAAACGTAGAACGCTCAATATGAGGCATTGTTACCAAGTGACGCCCTGTGCGATCACACATCATAGCTGTATTAAAATCAGAACCATTTGGATTGTGTGGGTACGTATCATAAGCATATTTACCAACAATGTTGTATTTAGATTCCTCATAAGGTAATTTAAATTTCCCTTCGCCATGCGATATCCAAACTCCTAATGTGCTGCCTTCAAGAGATGAAAGCATCACCGAATTGTTCTTCTGAATGGTAACCGAGGTAAAAGCACTTTCGTGTTTTTGAGAATCATTGTAAGTTAATTTACCATGTTTATCATGATCAGGATTAATAAGGTCTAATTCCATCCAAAGTTGACATCCATTACAGATTCCAACAGATAATGTGTCAGTACGGTCAAAGAAATTTTTGAGTGCTAAATTAGCTTTCTCATTGTATTTAAATGCGCCAGCCCATCCTTTTGCAGAACCCAGTACATCACTATTACTAAAACCACCCACAGCACCAATAAATTGAATGTCTTCCAGAGTCTCACGTCCCGAAATTAAATCGGTCATATGAACATCCTTTACATCAAAACCTGCCAAATACATAGCGTTTGCCATTTCGCGTTCAGAATTACTCCCTTTTTCTCTTATGATAGCAGCTTTTGGTCTGTTTTCTAAGTTTAATTGAGGTAATTTTCCAGTGAATTGTTGAGGGAATGTATAACTCAGCGGTTGGTTTTTATAATTGTCATATCGATCTTTTGCCAATCCATTAGCAGTTTGTTTTTGATCGAGTAAAAATGAGGTCTCATACCATACATCTCTCAAGTGACTGACATTTAATGCCAATGTATCCGCTGCATTTGTAATATTTAAAGTGTCTTTGTTTGTAACCGTTCCAATGTTATGAAATTCAATACTGGCTTTAGAAAGCTCCGCTTCAATTGAAGTATCAGTAGCCTGAAACACAATTCCTGAATTTTCAGAAAACAACAGTTTGATACTATCAGCTTCATTAAGCGCATTAAAGTTCAAATCGGCTCCTATGTTAGTGTCTGAAAAACATAGTTCTAGTAACGTAGTAATCAATCCGCCAGAAGCAACGTCATGACCCGCCACAATTTTATTATTTTGAATCAATTCTTGAAGCGTGTCAAATACGGTTTTCACATAAGCCGCACTTTGTACATTTGGTGTGTCTGATCCAATTGTATTTAAAACTTGTCCAAAAGCACTGCCTCCTAATTTAAAAGCATCTTGTGATATATTGATGTAATAAATAGGCCCTGCATTGGGTTTGAACAAAGGTTCAACGACCTTCGAGATGGCATTACAATTTCCTGCAGCCGTTATAATAACTGTTCCTGGAGATACCACATCACCGTCAGGATATTTTTGTTTCATTGAAAGTGAATCTTTTCCAGTTGGGACATTGATTCCCAAGTCAATGGCAAATTCAGAGATCGCTTCAACTGCACTGTATAAACGTGCATCTTCTCCTTCGTTTTTACAAGGCCACATCCAGTTTGCAGACAATGAAACACTCTGTAAACCGTCTTTCAAAGGTGCCCAAATAATATTGGTAAGTGCTTCTGTAATGGCAACTCGACTCCCCGCTTTGGGATCAATAAGTGCTGCAACAGGTGCATGTCCAATAGAAGTAGCAATTCCTTCTTGACTTGAATAATCTAGAGCCATCACACCCACATTATTTAGAGGGAGTTGCAACGGACCTACACATTGTTGTTTGGCAACTTTTCCTCCTACACAACGGTCCACTTTATTAGTGAGCCAATCTTTACATGCAACGGATTCAAGTTTTAAAATAGCTTCAAGATAACTTTGAAATAAACTACTATCATAAGACGCAGATTTATAATTTCTAACGATTGTTTTGTCTTCTAAAATCGTTTTTGGAGAACTTCCAAACATGTCTTCTAAATTAAAATCCATAGGTTTATTTCCCGTTGATTTTGATTCGAATACAAAACGGTGGTCGTCTGTCACGTCCCCAACCGTATACATAGGAGAGCGTTCTCTGTCCGCAATTTTCTGTAAGGAGTCAAGATGTTTTTCAGCAATCACAAGACCCATCCGTTCTTGAGATTCGTTACCGATTAATTCTTTGTTAGATAGAGTAGGGTCTCCAACAGGAAGTTGGTCTAAATCGATATGACCCCCAGTATCTTCGACCAATTCTGACAAGCAATTAAGATGTCCACCTGCTCCATGATCGTGAATTGAAACAATAAAATTTTCTTCACTTTCAATCATACCACGAACGGCATTGGCGGCACGTTTTTGCATTTCAGGATTAGAACGTTGTACGGCGTTTAATTCAATTCCGCTAGATAAAGCTCCTGTGTCTGCTGATGATACAGCAGCGCCACCCATTCCAATGCGGTAATTTTCACCACCTAGAATGACTATTTTATCATTTGTTTTAGGAATGTCTTTGAGTGCCTGATTGGCTTTTCCATAGCCAATACCCCCGGCTTGCATGATGACTTTATCAAAGCCTAAACGCTGAGCATCTTCTTGGTGCTCAAAAGTAAGCACAGAACCACAAATGAGTGGTTGTCCAAATTTATTACCAAAATCAGAAGCTCCGTTGGAAGCTTTGATCAAAATGTCCATAGGTGTTTGATAGAGCCAGTCCCTTTCTTTAAATCCAGCTTCCCAAGGTCGGTTTTCATTTAAACGCGAATATGAGGTCATATAAACCGCCGTTCCTGCTAATGGGAGCGATCCTTTTCCACCAGCGAGTCGATCTCTAATTTCACCTCCAGACCCCGTTGCAGCTCCATTAAAAGGTTCAACAGTGGTGGGAAAATTATGGGTTTCTGCCTTGATAGAAATCACAGATTCAAAATCTTCTGTGGTATAAAAATCAGGTTTATCAGCACTTTTAGGTGCAAATTGTTCCACAACAGGCCCTTTGATAAAAGCTACGTTATCTTTGTATGCCGACACGATGCTGTTAGGGTGTTGTTTGGACGTTTCTTTTATGAGCTTGAAAAGAGAAGTTGGTTTTTCTTCCCCATCAATAATAAAGGTGCCATTAAATATTTTATGACGGCAATGTTCTGAATTGACTTGCGAAAATCCAAAAACTTCCGAGTCGGTGAGGGGGCGTCCAATTTTTTCACTGACTTGATTGAGATATGCCACTTCATCATCATTTAAAGAGAGTCCTTCTTGCTGGTTATAAGCAGAAATATCTGTAATGTTTAAAATGGGTTCTGGGGTGATGTCAATTTCAAAACTCTGTTGGTGTAAGCCTTCAAATTTTTCAGAGATCATCGGGTCAAAGTCAGAAAAATCACTTCCTATGGCACTAAATTCTTCAATTCGAATAATGCCTTCTATGCCCATGTTTTGAGTGATTTCTACGGCGTTTGTACTCCAAGGGGTAATCATCGCTGCACGTGGACCTACAAAATTTGAATTGAGCGTTGTCTGTTCTATTTTTGGTTGGTCGCCAAAAAGCCATTGTAGTTTGGCAATGGTTTCGGGAGTTAAATCGTTTACAGTTTGAACTGCAAACACTTTTATATCAGGAGTTCCAAAGAAATGAATCATTCGTTTTATTTTGGATATTATTCGATCCAACAAATCTAATGATTTTAAGAGTATTTTGGAATAATTTTATTTTCTAATTTATGGAGTTATTCACCAGTTTTAAACATCTGTAATACGGGTTCTAAAGCTTAATTTGAACTGAATTATTGACGGATTATTTTTTTCACCTGAACCCCAAAATTATGAGTCATTCTCACAATGTATAAACCGGAACTTAAAATCGAAATGTCTAACGACTTTGTACGATTTTTTAGAAACGTATCTATAATTAATTCTCCTGTAATAGAATATACTTCAACCTTTAAAGGAGACGCTGAGTTGAAAAATAATTGATTTGATTCAACAGGGTTAGGGAAGAACGAAAAACTATTTTCTTCGGGGTTGTTGATGCCAAAAGTTGTTGAGTGCGACCCTAAACCTGTGACGTTATTAATGTCATAGGCATCCCATTCTCCAACCAAATCAAACGCAGTGGTAGGATTGATAACCGTTGGTTTTCTTCTGTAAGTCACATTTTCAAATTCATTAGTACCCCCAAAGTTTCCAAAGATATCTATGAGCACTCCATTTTTAAATAACCCTATAGGGTCATTTCCATTAAAAGACATGGCATCTCCACTAGAAAGTTGATTAGCAAGGGCTACTATCTCAGCCGAAGAATTACCTCTTGAAATGACGTGTACGTTTTCGTGGGCTAGAGTACCTGTTAATTGCAATGCGGTGCCATAAGTACCATTGCTGTTCACATCTCTCGCAATTGTATAGGCATTTAGATTTATTGAACTACCTGTGAAATTTGCAATTTCTATGGCTTTATTGTTCCCAGCTTCTACATATTCAGAGATAAACAATTCATTTGGTGTCGAAGTCCCTTCATTGGTTGTTTCGCAACTTTCATTACTACTCGGAGCTGTGTTGAGCGCTGCATCTCTCGCAAAAACGGTAAAGCAAAACGCTGTATTTGCTGCCAAACCAGTGACCGTAATTGAAGTGTTTGATGTACTTACAGTATTGGTGCCATCTACATAAATATCATAAGAGGTTACAGCAATATTATCCGTTCCAGCTGTCCAGCTCAAATCAATAGAATTTACTGTTGGGTTAGATGCGGTGAGGTTTGTTGCGGCGGTTGGTACTTCTGTATCGGTCACAGGATTCCAAATCATGGAAGCATATTCTGGATGGTCCACAAATGGATTTGCATTATTTTGAAAGTCGTATGCAGCATTATTTCGATCGCGTTCGCGCTGATCGACAGGATCCACGTTATTATGCCAATCTAATAATAACTCAATGGCCCATGTGTAAAACTACTGCATTCATTAGAACCATCAAACATTGCAAAACTGGTGTAGCCATCAACAGTATTTTCATAGCGTACTGCAAAGTAGAGCAGTGCTCTTGCAATATCGCCTTTAAATTCATCTATGGGTTCAAATACAGTTCCAGAATATCCAGACATGGCGCTTGATCCTCTTTTAGAGCCATTAGTTGAAGCCCAATTTGTGGAAGCTACATTTCCAAAAACAAGTGAACCTCTAAAGTTATTCACACGACCATCAGAAGGAATGACGTGATGAATGTCACTTTGCATTGGAAAGGCGCTGTTAAAGGAAGACTGTGGCACAAGGTGTTCTCTGTTGTAGCAGTCGCCTTCAGAACTTTGATTTCCACACTGGTTATTTCCATGTGTATAGTTGTAAGAGTCTGGTCCAAATGGTCTTTCTGAATACATATCTAAAATAGTCCCATCATTTTCATAATTAGTTCCTGAGCTTACCGCTGTATCAGAGTGGGTGTCCTCATAACCATTAGAACCGCTTATGCCATCTCCGTCATATAATTGGTCGTAAGAACGAGATTGATGCCCGTTACTAGTAATTGTTTTAAGTTGCGTCTTTAGAGCGTATCCCGATAATCCGTTAGCAGAGTCGTAATAGTTTGATGGAATTTGTCCGTAAGAAAGGCTTGAAATAAGAATAGCCAAAATATATAAATGTTTCATAATATCTTAAATTTAAAAATAACTGGATTATCTTTTTTCTAGTAAGGCCATATAAAAGCCGTCAAATCCTGTTTCGTGCGCTAGTATTTTTCTGTCTTTTATAAATGTAAAATCTTTTCCAGATTCGGATTTTAAAAACGTTTTAATTTGAGATTCATTTTCAGAAGGCAATACAGAACAAGTTGCATACACCATTTTCCCAGCAGGCTTTACCATTTTTGAATACTGTTGCAAAACGTCTTGTTGAGTCTCGCGGATTCGGTCTATAAATTCAGGTTCTAACTTCCATTTTGAATCGGGATTTCGTCTTAAAACCCCCAAACCAGAACACGGCGCATCAATCAATAAACGGTCGGCTTTTCCGTATAGTTTTTTGATTGGTTTTGTCGAGTCAATCACTTTCATGTCAATATTATGGGCACCATCTCGACGGGCTCTAATTTTTAATTTTTTCAGTTTACTCTCGTAAATATCCATTGCTACTACGGATCCTTTATTTTCCATTAAAGCTGAAAGGTGTAAGGTTTTTCCGCCCGCACCTGCACAACAGTCTACTACTTTCATACCTGGCTTCACATCTAAAAAGTCGGCGACTAATTGAGATGAAGCATCTTGAACTTCAAACCAACCATCTTTAAATGCTTCTGTCGTAAATACATTGGCCCGTTCTTTGAGTTGTAAAGCATATGGATAGTCTTCAATTTCGATGGTTTCTATACCTTCAGATTCGAGTTTTAGTTTTAAATCTGCTTTAGATGTTTTTAAGGTATTTGTTCTTAAAATGACATTGGCTTGTTTGTTTTGCATGGCCATTTCTTTGGTCCATTTGGCTTCGCCCAATTCTTTTACCCCTAATTCATCAATCCAATCGGGGATGGATTCACGAAACTTACGGTCTTTAGAAAGCTCGTCAAAGCGACCTTTTATTTTACGTGAAGGTGTACCTTCAAAATATTTCCAATCGGGTAATTTTATACCTTTCAGTGTAGCCCATACCGCAAACAATCGCCAAGCATCGTCTCTGCTAAATGGTTCCTTGATTTGTGCAATTTCGGCGTATAAACGTTTCCATCGTACAATATCATAGGTAGTTTCAGCGACAAAACCACGGTCGCGACTTCCCCAACGTTTATCACGTTTTAATAATTTTTGAATGACTTTATCAGCATATTCCCCTTCATTAAATATCAATAAAAGTCCATCAATGACCGCAAAACATAAGTTTCTGTGTAAACGCATAAGTAAATTAATTATCGCTGCAAAGTTACGTTTAATAATGCTAATTATTATAGATAATATGTATATTGAGAATTCATTTTTTTTAAACATGGACACTCATGAAATATGTACCTACAATTGGGATGTTTATCCTCTTTTTCACCGGATGTAAGCCTGCAACAAAAACAGCTATAAATCCATTTTCTAAAGTGATTATTGAATCTGTTATTGAAGACTCTCTTCTAAATATTAGAGCTTTGGAAATTGATGAACTTACATTAAAAGCTGTGTCATCTATTGGTAACATCTACAGTTATGATTCAAAAACGAATCAGGTCTCATTAGATAGGGTTTCTGAGGATACTCTTAATTTTCGTTCTTCTGCCATTGTAGAGGGTACCCATTTTACGTTAACTATTGGTAGTCCAGCTTATTTATTTAAGGATAAGAAATTGGTGTATAATGAAATACATCCTGCTGTATTTTACGATGCTCTTCATTTTTGGAATTCAAAAGAAGGTATTGCGATTGGAGATCCAACAGATGGATGTATGAGTATTGTGGTTACTAGAGACGGAGGGGATACATGGCAAAAAACGCCTTGTGAATCGTTGCCACCTGCGTTGGAAGGTGAAGCGGCTTTTGCCGCGAGTGATACAAATATTGCTATTGTAGGTGATGAAACTTGGATAGCTACTGGAGGACGTTCGAGTCGTGTTTTGTATTCTTCAGACAAAGGACACTCTTGGGATGTTTTTGAGTCTCCAATTGTTCAAGGACTAGAAACTACCGGAATGTATTCGATCGATTTTTATGACACATTAAATGGATTTGCTATTGGGGGTGATTATACAAAACCAAACAATCAACATTCAAATAAAATTCGTACAAATGACGGCGGAAGAACTTGGGAAGTTGTAGGCACAAGATCAAAACCCAGGGTATCGAAGTTGTGTTCAATATGTTCCCAATAGCAATGCTATGGGGTTGGTAGCTGTGGGATTTGAAGGAGTTGATTACAGTTCAGATGCTGGGAGTACTTGGAAACACCTTAGTGATGAAGGTTTTTACACGTTACGATTTTTAAATGACAGTGTGGCTTTCGCTGCTGGAAAGGGACGACTTTCTAAACTGACATTTTTTAAATAATGTGATATTTTTCACTATGTTTTTAATTTTAACTCATATTTTATATATTTGATTACCCAAATCTTTCTAAATGTATACTACTAAAACACTGTTTTTATTAGTTTTCATTGTTCTGTTTTACAATGGAAATACTCAAACAAATTCTAATTTTTTAAATAATTTTTCTATTGAATACGGTGTTAACTGGGTTGATAGCTCAGGAAATAGAAATCCACTAACCATCTTCAAAGATTATTCTGACATAGCTTTTAATCTCCCTTTTAAGTTTGAAATCGACTATCTTTTAAACAACACTTTTGAATTGTATTTATCAGGGAGTTCTAATAAATTTCTTGAAAATCAAAAAATAGATGTTTTGGATTCAGATAGTACATACAACTATTTTTCAATTGATTTTGGAGTAAAGCATGCTGTATTTGATATAAATGTTTATACCACAAGTATCGTTGGTTTTGCAAAAGTTGGATTGGGAGTATTTAAAGTTGAGTCTTTAGGTTTTTCAGCTAATATTGGAGCTGGGGGAATTATACGCTTAACTGAAAAAACGGATTTTGTGATTTCATCGGTAGCTAAATTTGCACTAGAACATGAATATCTAAATTCTAATCATTTCCAATATTTTATAGGCTTAAAATACAGATTTAGTAGCAAAGGTAATAATTGTTTTTGTCCGTTTTAAATTACTGAAAAGACTGCATGGATACAAGGTTGTTGTAAACTCCTTTTTTATCTAAGAGTTCTTGGTGTTTTCCTTGTTCTACAATTTGCCCTTTTTGCATCACGATAATCTGGTCGGCATTCTGAATGGTTGAAAGTCTGTGTGCTATGACAATAGAGGTTCTGTTTTTCATCATATTTTCAAGAGCTACTTGAACGAGGCGTTCGCTTTCTGTGTCAAGAGCAGACGTAGCTTCGTCCAAAATCATAATTGGAGGGTTTTTTAAGACTGCTCGAGCAATGCTCAAACGTTGTTTTTGACCCCCAGATAATTTATTGCCAGAATCTCCAATATTGGTATCCATACCATCTGGCAACTCTTTTACAAATTCCCAAGCATTTGCAATTTCTAAAGCATTTAAAACGTCTTCGTCAGTGGCATCTTCTTTGCCCAACCGCACATTATTTTTTATGGTGTCATTGAACAAAATAGAGTCTTGTGTGACCAAGCCCATCAAGTTACGTAACGAGTGTTTAGTAAGTTTGCGAATATCTTGACCATCAATATCTATCTGTCCTTCATTCACATCGTAGAATCGAGTCACTAAATTGGCAATGGTTGATTTTCCACTTCCAGATTGTCCTACAAGTGCTACGGATTTGCCTTTAGGCACAGAAATAGAAAAGTTTTTTAGAACATATTCATCTTCATATTTAAAACTAATATTTTTTATTTCAATACCAGTTTTAAAATCATTTTTAGTTTGAGCATCAGAATTGTCTTTTAAGGGAGATTCTGAGTTTAGAATTTCCATAACACGCTCTGCAGCAGCATTCCCTCGTTTGACGCCATAGCTAGCTTTGCTAATAGCCTTGGCAGGAGTCAGAATGTTATAGGCTAATCCCATGTAAACTAAGAATAAACTAGCATCTAATGTTTTTTCATTTAATACCATATTTCCTCCGTACCATAATAAAACAGCAATGACTGTGATGCCTAAAAATTCACTTGTTGGACCTGCTAGATTTTGTTTGTTTAATAATTTGTTTGAAAACTTATAAAACCTTGTGGTAGAGGATTGAAATTTATTACTAAAAATCTTTTCCCCGTTAAATCCTTTAATAACTTTAAGGCCTGAAAGTGTTTCATCAACTACAGAAAGAAAAAAACCTTGTTCTTTTTGAACTTTATTTGAATTTCGTTTTAATGATTTTCCAATGAGTGAAATAATAAATCCAGAAATTGGGATGAAGATTAACACAAAAATTGAAAGTTTTGGACTGATTATAAACATAGATACAATCGTAAATAGAATTGTGAGAGGTTCTCTTACAATCAGTTCTAAAATAGATAAAAACGAATGTTGTATTTCTAATACATCTGTTGAGATTCTTGACATGGTATCGCCTTTTCGTTTTTCGGAGTAAAAAGCTAAAGGAAGACTGGTTATTTTGTCATATAATTCATTTCTCATGTCCTTTAAGACGCCATTTCTCAAGAAGGTGATGAAGAACATTGCTAAGTAACTGAAAAGGTTTTTTAATAAAAAAGAACTGATTACAAACCCCACCATAAAAATTAGAACATCGTCATTTCCTTCAGATTTTTTTAGAGTGATAAAATAGTTGAGATAGTCTTCTCCATAAGATGTTAGATGCGTAAACCCTTCCCATTTGGGCTTAATAAAAAGTGCTTCCGAATCTCCAAATAGTACTTTAAGCATTGGAAATAATGAGATCATCGATAAGGTTCCAAAAAAGGCATAAAAAACATTACTAATAATATTTAGTATAGCATAAAATTTATAAGGAATTGCGTAGCGAAGAATGGGTTTTAAATAATTCATTATATCAATTTCATATCTTTAATTATAGCGTCAATTTTAGCATCCAGTGCATTTTCTGTTTGAGAAAATTCAGTGGCACTAGACAAACTAGTATTTACGCTAATATAAAACTTTATTTTAGGTTCTGTACCGCTGGGACGCAATGCTACTTTACTGCCGTCTTCTGTGGTGTAAATTAATACATCGGCTTTTGGGATTGAAATGGGTTCTGTACTTTTAGTGCTTAAGTTTTTACAAATAGAAAGTTTAAAATCCTCTACAGTGACTACTTTTGAACCGTTTATAGTAGAAACCGGATTGTTTCGAGCCGACTCCATAATGGTTTTAATTTCTTGACTGCCTTCAATACCTTTTTTGGTGATCGATATTAAGCGTTCTTTATAAAAGTCGTGTTCAACATAGGTGTTGACTAATTCATTAAAAAAGGAGCTGTCATTTGCTTTGGTGTAAGCAGCAATTTCACAAGCCAATAGAGTAGAGGTGACTGCATCTTTGTCACGCACAAAATCACCGACCATAAAACCAAAACTTTCTTCGCCTCCACCAATGAAGTCCATTTTTGGAAAGTCTTTTATCATTTTAGCAATCCACTTGAATCCTGTAAGTCCAATTTTACACTCAACTCCGTAGGCCTCCACAAGTTTGGGGAGCATCGGAGAGGAAACAATCGTAGAGCCTACAAATTGATTGCCGTTAATCGCACCATTGTTTTTCCATAGATCCAATAAGAATTTGGTCATCATCACCATGGTTTGATTTCCATTGAGCATCACCATTTTGTTGTCAAAATTACGCACTGCAATTCCGAGACGGTCACAATCAGGATCGGTCCCGATCACGATGTCAGCATTGACTTTTTCTGCCAATTCTAACGCCATCTTTAAAGCTTCTGGTTCTTCAGGGTTTGGAGATTTTACTGTTGGAAAATCTCCATCAGGTTCAGATTGTGCTTCTACAAGATGTACATTCGTATAGCCAGCCCGCTTCAATGTTTCAGGAACAGCAGTTATTGAAGTTCCGTGTAAAGCTGTAAATACAACGGATACATTTTCTCTTGATGCAGGAGTGTTTACTTCTAAACTACCGTTTTTAACTGATGCGTTTATAAAGACATCATCAACATCTTTACCAATTAAATGAATGAATTCTTCTTTTGCAGAAAAATTAATATCCGTGTATTCTAAAGAATTTATAAGGTTGATGATTTCACCATCAAATGGAGGTACGAGTTGACCACCATCTTCCCAATACACTTTGTAGCCATTGTATTCAGGAGGATTGTGAGAAGCGGTTAAAACGATTCCACATTGACATCCTAAATGTTTGAGGGCAAAGGATAATTCTGGAGTGGCACGAAGGTCTTCAAACAAAAATACTTCGATATTATTGGCAGAAAATACATCTGCTACAATTTTGGCGAATGACTGACTGTTGTGTCTACAATCAAAAGCAATCACCACTTTAATGAGTTGATTGGGATAAGTTTGATGTAAATAATCACTAAGTCCTTGCGTATTTTTTCCAAGAGTATATTTGTTAATTCGGTTGGTGCCAACGCCCATAACGCCGCGCATACCACCAGTTCCAAATTCTAAATTTTTATAGAAACTATCATTGAGCTCTTCTGGGTTACTCGCTTGAAGTTGCTGAATTGTTTTCTTTGTATCATCATCAAAAAAAGGAGATAACCAAGTGGTTAAATTTTCTTGAATATGTAAATCTGTTTTAGACATGTAAAAAAAATTATTTTGTGCAAATGTAAATATTTGCGAACATTTATAAATTATTTTGAGGGCTTTTTAAGGATATTTTAAGCTTGTGTAGCTTCAGAGACAAGATAACGCTCTTTATTTTGTCTAGATTGGAGGACAATTTCCCCTAAAAATCCTGCCACAAAAAACTGTGTTCCAATCACCATGGTTGTTAAAGCGATGAAAAATTCGGGTCTGTTGGCAATCAAACGTCCTGAAGGATTCAGGAATAATTTATCTATTCCTAGGTAAGTGGCAAACCCCAATCCAATCATAAACATAATAACCCCTAGGAGTCCGAAAAAGTGCATGGGGCGTCTTCCAAACTTGGAGATAAACCATATTGTAATTAAATCTAAAAATCCATTTATAAATCGTTCCATTCCAAATTTTGTTTTTCCGTATTTTCTTGCTTGATGAATGACTACTTTTTCTACAATGTTCGTAAACCCTGCATTGACTGCCAATACAGGAATATACCGGTGCATTTCTCCATAGACATCTATTGATTTTACAACATCTTTACGGTAAGCTTTTAAGCCACAGTTGAAATCGTGAAGGGTAAGACCGGATATTTTTCTAGCGGCCCAATTAAATAATTTTGAAGGGAGATTTTTAGCAAAAAAGGAATCGTAGCGTTTCTTTTTCCAACCACAAACAATGTCGTGGCCTTGTTCTTTCACGAGTTTATAAAGTTCTGGAATTTCATCTGGACTGTCTTGTAAATCGGCATCCATTGTAATGACTACATCTCCATTAGCCTTTACAAAACCCGCATGCAAAGCTTGAGATTTCCCAAAGTTTTTGGAAAATTTGAGCCCTAAAACTGCTGTATTTTTGGCGTGAAGGTTTTGGATCACCTTCCAGGAAGTATCGGAGCTACCATCATCTATAAAAAGAATTTCATAAGAAAATTGATTGGATTGCATCACAGACACAATCCAATCGTGTAATTCTTCTAAGGAATCTTGTTCGTTAAGTAGTGGTATAACTACAGAAATATCCATTCTATTTACTTTTGAAAGTCAAAAGTAAAGAAATTAAAATTACTCTTCTTTATTTTTTTTCATAATAGCAGCTACAATTAGTCCAATAACTGAAAATATAACAATTCCCTGAAGAACTTGAAGGAGTTGAGATTGTAACCCTTTGTCTTGATTTTCAATTGCTTCAACTTGCAATGCTATTTGATCCGCTGGTGCCCCAAAACGTTTCATCAGTTTAACAGATTTTTCTATAGCAATATCAATTAATTCAAGACCAGCCGCTGTGTCAATGACGTTAAAAATCAAGTAACTCACTAAAGAGCTTACAACAATCCCAATGACAATTGTTATAAAATAAGATGTAAATGCCTCTTTAAAGTTGATATACCCCTCTTGAATTGCTTTTGCTTTTGAAGTTGAAATAATTCCAAATGAAATTATTAAAACGGGTGTTATTAAAAATATAACCCAAAAATTTACTAGTAATTCCAGATTCCCTGTTCCATAGTTTAAAACAGTCCATATAGAGAGAATTGCTCCAAGATAAAGTCCGTAATTTACAGATGATGATTTTGTGGTTGGTTCCATAATTTTATTGATTTTTTTTAAGTTATATTTATATGACACAGTTTTCAAAGATAAGTTACAATTTTAATTAAAAAAATAAAATAAATAAACTGTTGTAGATTTGTAAAAAATATATAAATTTGCAACTCGAAAAATCGAATTTAATAGTTTACGTGATGAAAAAAGATATACACCCAGACAATTACAGAGTAGTAGCATTTAAAGATATGTCAAATGAAGACGTGTTTTTAACTAAGTCAACTGCAGACACAAATGAAACTTTAGAAGTGGATGGTGTAGAATACCCATTAATCAAAATGGAAATCTCCAGAACATCTCACCCATATTACACTGGGAAATCTAAACTAGTAGATACAGCAGGACGTATCGATAAGTTCAAAACTAAATACGCAAAATTCAAGAAATAATTACTTTTCTTTTAATTATACTACAAAAGCCTTTCAACTATTGAAAGGCTTTTCTTATTTTTACATAAAGCTTTCGTATGAATTATATACTTTTTGACGGTGAAAATAGAGAGGCATTATTGCCATTTACTTATACGCGCCCCGTCGCAGATCTCCGTATTGGAATTTTAACGATTCGTGAAAAATGGGAATTGTATTTAGGAGCTACCACCACCACAGTCACGGAGGATTATCTATCAGATAAATATCCAATGGTTGAAATGGAGGAAAATGTCATGATCAATGCGTCATACACTCCATCCGAAGTTTTAGTCACTCAAATAAAAAAATTAAAAGAAAATCAAGCTGTTTTTGATGGCGATACAATGGTCGCTTTTTTTAGTTTAGAAGATCAAGAAATAGATATTGATGAATTAGAAGTGTTCCAGATCGAAGGAAGTGTTTTAAAAGTTGAAAGAACCTGGGATATTTTCTCCAAAAATGGCGCTGCCATAAAAGCAGACTTCAAGTTGTTAACAGAAGAGAGAACATCTGCACCAATTCCTGAAAATACGGTAGCTTTTAATTCAGAGGCTATTTTTATTGAAGAAGGTGCTAAATTACCGTTGTGTGTGCTCAATGCTACGGATGGTCCTATTTATATTGGTAAAAATGCTGAAATCATGGAAGGCAGTATGGTCAGAGGACCTTTTGCACTTTGTGAAGGATCAACCCTTAAGATGGGCACTAAAATCTACGGACCAACCACTGTTGGACCTCATTCTAAAGTAGGAGGTGAAGTCAATAACTCTGTATTCTTTGGGTATTCTAACAAAGGTCACGATGGGTTTTTAGGTAATTCCGTTATTGGAGAATGGTGCAATTTAGGAGCAGATACTAATAACTCGAACCTAAAAAATAACTATGCTGAGGTACGGATATGGAGCTACGAAACTGAAAATTTTGCCAAAACAGGGCTTGAGTTTTGTGGATTGATGATGGGAGATCACAGTAAATGCGGTATCAATACTATGTTTAATACTGGAACCGTTGTTGGCGTGAGTGCTAATATTTTTGGCAGTGGTTTTCCTCGTAATTTTATTCCAAGTTTCAGTTGGGGTGGAGCTAAAGGATTTACAACTTATTTAACGTCAAAAGCTTTTGAAGTTGCTCAAGTGGTTATGAAACGACGCGGGTTGGAACTTTCAACACAAGATTCTGCTATTTTAGAACATGTTTTTGAACTCTCTGCAGCTTACAGAACTGATTAATTTTTTTGAACATTTTTCAGGTCCAATAAATTGGTAGGATTGATTCCTAGCCCTGTAACAGTAATAGGAGTAAACCGAACAACTTCATCATAAAACAATACGACTACAGGCGCTTTTTTGATAACCAATGCATCCATTTTTTGATAGAGTTCTATACGTTTTGTTTGATTTGTTTCTAATAGTGCTTGCTCATACCAAGTATCAAATTGTGCATCTTTAAAGTGGGTATAATTAGGCCCGTTGGGTGCAAAATTACCACTATAAAATAAGGATAAATAATTCTGAGCATCAGGATAATCTGCGACCCAGCTCGCCCTAAATAAATCCACCTTACCATTTGATTTTGCAGTTTTTAGAGAAGATGGCGGCATGACTTCAATGCGAATTGTTAAACCAATTGACTGTAATTCACGTTGAATAAATTCACTAAAACTTAAATAATTAGCAGTTGTGGTCAAAGTAACTTCTGGTTGAGTATTTCCAGAAATAACTTGATAGGTTTCTAAAAGTTGTTTTGCTTTTTCAGGTTGATAATCATAGCCAGCAAATTCATTATGACCAGGAAGCCCTTTTGGTATAAAACCGCCTATTGCAGGAATCCCAATACCGTTTCTTAAGTACTTCATCATTTTGGCACGATCAAATCCATAATTCATAGCTTGTCGTATCAATTCACTTTGGTATTCAGGTATCTTTGAATCCATATAAAACCCTAAGTATTCAGTGTTTAAATAAGGGGCTCTAAGCATTTTTATGCTTGAAGCATAAGAAGACTTTAAGACGCCGTCAGCTCGTAAAATATCATCTTTATAAGAAGCGTCTAAGCCAGTGATGAAATCAATATTCCCCTGGATAAACTGGAGAAACTCACTTTGTTTGTCTGCTAAAAATGTAATTGATACCGCTTCTAAATACGGTAGTTTTTCACCCTTTGAATTGGTTTCAAAATAGCGATTGTTTTTTCTGAAGATTAATTTAATATTTTCCTCCCAACGTTTAAATTTATAAGGTCCTGTTCCAATTGGGTTTGATCTGAAATTTGAACCATAAAAGGCTACAATTTCTTTAGGTACTACACTGCAATATTTCATTGTTAAGAGTCCTAAAAAAGCGGGAAAAGGGGATTTTAAAGTGATCTGAAAGCTATGTTGGTTCAATGCTTTATAGGATTCCACATTTTGAAGCACCCATCCCCCAGGCGAAGCGAGTTTGGGGTCTCTTAAACGATCAAAACTATATACAAAATCATTAGCTGTAACTGTACGTGTTTGATTTTCTCCAAATAAGTAATGAGTATGAAAAAAGACATCTTTTCTAAGATCAAAAGTGTAGGTCTTTGCATTTTCTGAAATATACCATGAACTCGCAATGGCAGGGATCACATTCATTAAAGAATCCATTTGAACTAAGCCATTAAATAATTGGTTGATCGCCGAAATATCGGCGTTGTCTTTTGCAAATGCAGGATCTAAAGAACTAATATTTTTATGTTCGTTATATCGGAATACTTGCTTGGCTTTGGTATCGACATCATTTGTGTTACATCCTAAAAATAAGGAACTAAAAAAAAGAAGTCTTCCAATTTGTAACCAGAAGTAATTAGAAGCTTGCTTTGTCATTATAGATGTTAATTGTAAATTTGTCCACTTGGTAAAAGTACAAGAATGATTGATAGAAAAAAAGTCGCTTTTTATACTTTAGGGTGTAAATTAAATTTTTCAGAAACTGCAACAATTGCACGAAACTTTCAGGATGAAGGTTTTGACCGTGTTGAGTTTTCTGAATTTGCAGATATTTATGTGATCAATACGTGCTCTGTAACCGAGAATGCAGACAAACGTTTCAAGACGATTGTAAAGCAAGCTCAACGTTCAAATTCTGAAGCATTTGTAATCGCTGTTGGGTGTTATGCTCAATTACAACCTGAAGAATTGGCGGCTGTTGATGGCGTTGATTTAGTGTTAGGTGCCACTGAAAAATTTAAAATTACTGATTACTTAAACGAGTTAACTAAAAATGAGTCCGCTGCGATTCATTCTTGCGAAATTGAAGATGCCGATTTTTATGTAAGTAGTTATTCTATTGGCGATCGTACGCGGGCTTTTTTAAAAGTTCAAGATGGGTGTGATTATAAATGTACCTATTGTACCATTCCGTTGGCACGTGGGATTTCTAGATCAGATACGCTTCAGAATGTATTAGGTAATGCCAAAAAAATAGCAGATCAAGGGATTAAGGAAATTGTTTTAACGGGTGTCAATATAGGAGATTACGGCAAAGGCGAATTTGGAAATAAAAAGCACGAGCATACTTTTTATGAATTGGTTCAAGCTTTGGATACCATTAAAGGGATTCATCGTCTGCGAATTTCATCTATTGAGCCTAATTTACTAAAAGACAACACTATTGATTTTGTTGCACAAAGCAACTCTTTTGTTCCTCATTTTCACATTCCTTTACAAAGTGGAAGTAATGTAATGCTCAAAGCGATGCGAAGACGTTATATGAAAGAGCTCTATCAAGAACGAGTAGGGCATATCAAAAATAGTATGCCGGATGCTTGTATTGGAGTGGATGTGATTGTTGGATTTCCAGGTGAGACAGACGATTTATTTTTAGAAACATATAATTTTTTAAATGCGTTAGACATCTCATACCTTCACGTATTTACGTATTCCGAACGCCCAAATACCCACGCAGCCACCCTGCCCGGAGTTATTTCAAAATCGGTGCGTTCGAAACGCAGTAAAATGCTGAGAGGATTGTCTGCCAAAAAACGCCGTGCTTTTTATGAAAGTCAGATAGGAAGTAAGCGAACTGTGTTATTTGAGGGCGAAAATAAAGAAGGGTATATTCATGGATTTACAGAAAACTATGTCAAAGTAAAAGCACCATGGAATCCAGAACTCGTCAATACTTTACATGAGGTAAGTTTGTCTGAAATTGATTCAGATGGTTTGGTAAGGTTTGAATTTGAACAGGTATTTAGTACAAGTGATTAAATGCGAATCCCTACGGGGAGCATTTTTCGGTAGCGGCGATTCTTACGTATAAATTTTGCTACTGGCGGACTGGTGGGAACCACACTGATATTTTTTTCAATAATATCCTCTAGAATGACCTTTAAAAAATCTTCAAGAAATTGATCGGTATTTAAAACTTCAGGAATATTTAGTTTTGTTAAGAAAATTTTTCGTTCTTGTTGAGAATATTCAAGTGTAGCCATCTCACTACCAACTTTTAGTTCATATTGGCGTAAAAAAACATTGTCTATTAAATTAGAAGCGTCAACCATTATAAAGAGTTTTAAGTTAGGTCAAGAGATCTTTAGATTGCAAATTTACAAAAAAATTACATAACTAGTTAATATATATTCTATTAGTGCATCAAAATGAAACAAAAATACCAGTCTATTTTTTACCAGGTTTAGCTGCCAATACTAGTATCTTTAAAAATATTAAGTTAGATACTGATCGGTTTGAAATGTATTTTTTAGAATGGATGATTCCTTTTGAAGAGGAATCTATTTCTGATTATGCACTTCGTTTTTGTTCTAAAGTTAATCATCCGAATGCTGTTTTGGTGGGTGTTTCTTTTGGAGGGATCATCGCTCAAGAAATGAATTTAGTTCATAACTTTAGAAAAATTGTGATCATCTCTAGTGTTAAGACCCGTCAAGAACTACCATTGCACCTTCAATTAGCAGGTAAAACAAAGGTTTATAAGTTAATGCCAACAAGTTTTTTTGCTCAAAATATTGATTTACTTTCCAAGTATGCTTTCGGAAAACCGATTGTAAAGCGTTTAGATTTATACAAACAGTACTTGTCAATTACTGATAAACGCTATTTAGATTGGGCTATCAAACAGGTGGTCTCTTGGGGGCAAGAACAGAGCGACTCCAATTTAGTGCACATCCATGGAGATAAGGACCTTATTTTCCCCATTGAAAATATAAACGATTCTATTGTAGTTAAAGGAGGAACTCATATTATGATTTTAAATAAATATAAATGGTTGAATGAAAACTTACCTAAATTAATTCTTAGTTGATGTCAGTTGTGCTTTTTTTTGTATTTTTAGTTTATTAAACCTATGTTGTTATGCGATTTTTGAAACACACTTTTTTAACTATTGGAATGATATCTGTAATTGGATTCCTAGTTCTTGCTTTTACAAGTCAACCAATTCCGGAAGATAATCCTGATACATCTGAAAACGATTATAATATCTATGCGTTAGAAATACCAGAATTTCTTGATTTTTCTGGAGAAGTTATTCCTGTTCAAATTCCTGATATTCGTGAACGAATGGATCGTGAGTTGCTTGTTAACACCTATTGGCAGTCCAATGGTTTGTTATTATTTAAACGTTCATATCGCTACTTCCCAGTGATTGAACCGATATTAAAATCGTATGGAATACCGGATGATTTTAAATATTTAGCGCTTATAGAAAGCGGACTTCAAAATGTAACTTCTCCTGCGGGAGCTAAGGGGTTTTGGCAAATAATGAAATCTACTGGTAAAGAGTATGGCTTAGAAATCAATACAAACGTGGACGAGCGTTATCATTTAGAACTCTCTACGCATGTAGCTTGTCGTTATTTTTTGAAGGCCAAAGAAAAATTTGGTAATTGGACACTTACTGCGGCTGCATATAACGCAGGCATTCGTGGAATTACAAACCAATTAGAAAAGCAAAATGTTTCTGAGTATTATGATTTATTATTAGGTGAAGAAACAGGTCGGTATGTGTTTCGAGCAGTTGCGTTGAAAGAAATTTTTGCACATCCAAAAAAATATGGATTTAATTTTACATCAAATGATCTATACTCAACAATTCCAACCTCTAAAATTAAAGTGGATACTGCAGTGACTGATTTTGTTCAGTTTGCAGCTAAATTTGGACTTAACTACAAACAACTTAAAATTCACAATCCTTGGTTACGGGAAGGCTTTTTAAATAATAAATCTAGAAAGTTGTATACCTTGGACATCCCTCAAAAAGAATATTATTCAAATTAAATTCTGATGTTAATTACCGTCGGCGTTGTTGTCCACCAAAATGTTGATTAGGCATTCCTCCTTTTTTCATTTGTTGCTTCATCATTTTGATTTGTTCACTGAGCATGTCTCTTTTGTCTAGCTTTTGTGCTTCCTGTAACAATTTTTGAGCTTCTAATTTTCTACGTTTTGTAAAAGCAATCCCTGCTAAGTTTAATTTTGCCATCGCCAAGTCATGATCCATTGACAAACCTAGAGATATAGCATTTTTGAAGTACTTTTCAGCATCGTTCATATTTGTTTGAGACACCATAATTCCTTTCAAAAAATTATAATACCCTTGTTGCTTTTTAGTCAATGCCGATTTAGGATTCTTGATTTTGTTGAGTAAGCGTTCTGTGCCTGGAAAATCTTGTTTTCTAAGTTTTAGAAATGCTAGTAGAATCATTTCATTTTTAAAATAAAAAAACACAAAAATGAGTGCTAGAAGAATGAGCATGATGCCGTTTCCGACATACGTTTCTATAATTTGATAAACAGCGTATGCAGTGATAGCAATAGCAAGGAATAATTTTATATTTTTGTTGAACATATCTAAGTTATTTATTTAGCGAGGACAAAGGTAGTAAAAACAAATCAAAATTATTTTAAAATTAGGTTTGTCAAAGTAAAAACTCTTTGTATATTTGCACCGCGCTTTAAGTGAGGACTTGAGCGCATTTTTTAAAGATAAAAATACTAGAAAAAGTTTTAAAAATATACTAAAATGAAAAGAACGTTCCAACCATCGAAAAGAAAAAGAAAAAACAAACATGGTTTTAGAGAAAGAATGGCTTCTGCCAATGGAAGAAAAGTTCTTGCTAGAAGACGTGCCAAAGGCAGAAAGAAAATAAGTGTTTCTTCTGAACTTCGTCACAAAAAATAATGATTAACAATTGTTAATATATTAAAGGTGTTGCTTGTAGCAACGCCTTTTTTTATATCCAAACCTTACTTAATTTCGTATTCTATTATGATACAATTAATTACATTAAAAAATGCCTAAAAACAAAGATCTTAAATCAATTTTAATAATAGGTTCTGGGCCCATAGTCATAGGACAAGCCTGTGAATTCGACTACTCTGGAACACAAGCATTACGTTCTTTAAGAGAGGATGGAATCGAAACCATTCTTATCAATTCAAATCCAGCAACTATTATGACGGATCCAGCAATGGCCGATCATGTATATTTACTTCCATTGACAACTAAGTCAATTATCAAAATCTTAAAAGAACACCCTCAAATTGATGCAGTATTACCTACAATGGGTGGACAAACCGCTTTGAACCTTTGTATAGAAGCGGATGAAAAAGGTATTTGGGAAGATTTTGGTGTAGATATTATTGGAGTTGATATTGATGCTATTAATATCACTGAAGACCGAGAGAAATTCCGTGAATTAATGCTTGAAATAGGCATTCCTATGGCACCTCAAGCCACAGCAACTTCTTTTTTAAAAGGAAAAGAAATTGCTCAAGAATTTGGATTTCCACTCGTTATTAGAGCTTCATTTACGTTAGGAGGTGATGGTGCTGCCATTGTACATAAAGAAGCTCGACTTTGATGAATTATTAACCCGTGGACTGGAAATTTCTCCAATTCATGAAGTCATGATTGATAAGGCCTTGTTAGGTTGGAAAGAATATGAACTAGAATTGCTTAGAGACGCTAATAACAATGTGGTGATCATTTGTTCGATTGAAAATATGGATCCGATGGGTATTCATACAGGGGACTCTATTACAGTAGCTCCTGCAATGACTTTGAGTGATCGTACCTATCAACGTATGCGAGATATGGCTATTCATATGATGCGTAGTATTGGTGATTTTGCAGGTGGATGTAATGTTCAATTTGCAGTGTCTCCAGATGAAAATGAAGATATTATTGCTATCGAAATCAATCCACGTGTATCACGTTCATCAGCATTAGCAAGTAAAGCCACAGGATACCCAATTGCAAAAATTGCTGCCAAATTAGCCTTAGGATACCACTTAGATGAATTAAAAAATCAAATTACAAAATCAACATCGGCCTTATTTGAACCGACCTTAGATTATGTAATTGTTAAAATTCCACGATGGAATTTCGACAAATTTGAAGGTTCTGATAGAACTTTAGGATTGCAAATGAAATCTGTTGGGGAAGTGATGGGAATAGGACGTTCGTTTCAAGAAGCACTTCACAAAGCCACACAGTCACTCGAAATTAAACGTAACGGTTTAGGTGCTGACGGAAAAGAAAACAAGAATTACGATCAAATTATTGAAAAATTAACCCATGCTTCATGGGATCGTGTGTTTATTATTTATGATGCCATTCAGATGGGAATTCCCTTAAGTCGTATTCATGAAATCACTAAAATTGATATGTGGTTTTTGAAACAATATGATGAATTACATCATCTTAAAAATGAAATTTCTACCTTTAAAATTGATTCTATTGAAAAACCTTTATTACTAGAAGCAAAGCAAAAAGGATATGGCGATCGACAAATTGCACATATGTTAGGCTGCTTGGAAAGTCAAGTGTACAATAAACGTGAAGAACTTGGAATCAATCGTGTTTATAAATTAGTAGATACCTGTGCTGCGGAGTTTGAAGCGAAAACACCTTATTACTATTCAACATTTGAAAGTGATATGGAAACAGCGGATGGCAACCGTTTTTCAGACAATGAAAGCATTGTTTCTGATAAGAAAAAAGTCATTGTATTAGGATCTGGTCCTAACCGAATTGGTCAAGGAATTGAGTTTGATTACTGTTGTGTGCATGGCGTTTTAGCGGCTGCAGAATGTGGGTATGAAACCATTATGATTAACTGTAATCCTGAAACTGTTTCAACTGATTTTGATACCGCTGATAAGTTGTATTTTGAACCTGTTTTCTGGGAACACATTTACGACATCATTAAGCATGAAAAACCAGAAGGAGTCATTGTTCAGTTAGGAGGTCAAACGGCTTTGAAATTGGCTGAAAAATTAACCAAATATGGCGTTAAAATATTAGGAACCAGTTTCGAATCTTTAGATTTAGCAGAAGATAGAGGTTTGTTTTCAAACCTTTTGAAAGAGAATAACATTCCTTACCCAGAATTTGACATTGCGACTACGGCTGATGAAGCAGCAGCAATTGCAGATGTTTTGGATTTTCCAATTTTAGTTCGACCGTCTTACGTGTTAGGTGGTCAGGGAATGAAAATTGTAATTAACAAAGAAGAATTAGAAAAACATGTTGTTGAATTACAAAGTAGAATGCCAGGGAATCAGTTGTTGTTAGATCACTATTTAGATGGAGCAATTGAAGCAGAAGCGGATGCTATTTGCGACGGAGAAAATGTGTATATCATTGGAATTATGGAGCATATTGAACCTTGTGGAATTCACTCTGGTGACAGTAATGCACCTTACCACCATTTAACTTAGGCAATTTGGTCATGCAACAAATTAAGGACCATACCAAAAAAATTGCATTGGCACTCAATACTGTCGGTCTTATAAACATACAGTTTGCCGTTAAAGACGATATGGTTTACATTATTGAAGCCAATCCTAGAGCGTCTCGTACAGTTCCTTTTATTGCGAAAGCATACGGAGAACCCTATGTGAATTATGCCACTAAAGTCATGTTAGGTGAAAAGAAAGTTACAGATTTTGATTTTAAACCACACTTGGAAGGTTATGCCATCAAACAACCTGTATTCTCGTTTAATAAATTTCCTAATGTCAACAAACAATTAGGGCCAGAAATGAAAAGTACAGGGGAAAGCATTCTATTTATAGACAGTCTTAAGGACGATGAATTTTATAATTTATATTCACGACGAAAAATGTACTTGAGTAAATAATTAATTAAAGCGACTTTTTAGTCGCTTTTTTTTATCAACTCAAAATCAAAAACCACAGTAACTATTTCTGCAATTTTTGAACTGACAATGCTTGGGATTTCAACATCAAAATCATTGGGTGTAATTTCAAAAGATCCTTTAAAGTTGAACGAATTTTTAGAAGGAGTGATTTCTACAGAAACGTTTTCAATTGGTTTTGTCACGCCATGGAAACTCAGTGTCCCGGTAATACTATATGTATTTTGAATATTTTCTAAAGAGAAATCAGCTAACTCTCCTTTAAAAATAGCTTTTGGATATTGATCGGATTCGGCATAGTTTTCATTAAAATGCTCTTCCATAAGCGCATTTTTAAAACGAAAACCTTTGACAAGTGCCAAGGCAGCAAATTGACCATTGGCCGTATTTAAAATTGCAGTCACATTAGTATTGGTCGCTTTTATTTCTTCAAAAGCTTCCACACTCGCTTCAAAATTTAAAACCCCTGATTTGGTCAAATATTTCTCTTGAGAAAATCCTACCACAGAAATGAATGCGAATAATAGATATATGTTTTTCATGTGTATTCTTTTATTGTTTTTATGTTCACATGTTAAATCCGTTAAATTATTTTAGTTAATTATTAACTTTTTGCTACGGATGGCTCATTATTTTGTTTGATATTATTCAGCAAACCCTTCACTTTCCCATTGCATGATCAAATCAATAGATGCTTGTGGTATTCGAGAGCCGCCAAGAGGCATGAAGCCACCTTCACCAGACTGTCTATTGATGCGGTCTATAAGATCTGTATTTTCAATAGAGCTTTTAACTTCACCAAATGTTGTTAAGGGCACTCCAGCACCATTGATTGCGGGATTGGAATGGCAAGCAACACAGTTGGAATCAAATATGGGTTTGATCTGTTCTGTGTACGTAATAATTATCTCTGGATCGACCTGCTCAATTAGATCACTTTCACTTGCATTTGTACAAGAAAGTATCAAAAAAGTAGCCATAATTGTGAAAATAAATTGTGTGATTTTCATATCAAAATAGTGTTTTCTAGTTTCAAATTTAATTCTTTTTTGCTTAGAAATTATTTAATTCGATATTAATCTCTATCTTTAGTCTTGTTTAACTGTAAATATGTTTATGAGAA
This sequence comes from uncultured Flavobacteriaceae bacterium, assembly GCA_943789465.1. Taxonomy (GTDB): domain Bacteria; phylum Bacteroidota; class Bacteroidia; order Flavobacteriales; family Flavobacteriaceae; genus Hel1-33-131. The sequence goes on from CALSUF010000002.1 coordinate 143,140, forward strand.
ACAAATTAATAGTTGGTTTTATTGTATTTTTAGGGATCGTTATTGCTTATCAGCTATATGTATCCTGATCACAGAACTATTAGCGAAGAAATTGTAAGTTTTAACGTACAAGCTGAGTCTATATTTAATGAATTTATTGATGATGCAACACAAGCAGAATCAAAGTATTTAGATCAAACCATTGTTGTTTCGGGGCTTATAACATCTGTGAACGTTGAAAATGTAACAATTAATAATAAAATTTATTGTCAATTTGAATCCTTAAATAATGATTTAAAAGTAAACGACTCTGTGGCTATAAAAGGTCGATGTATTGGATTTGATGATTTATTAGAAGAGATTAAACTCGATCAATGTAGTATTATAAAATAATTTATGAAGTACCTATTACTTATTTTAACGTTCAATTTATCTTTCGCTCAAACGGATGTCTTTGACTGTGCACGCACAGGAACTGCCAAAGAAATGGAAGCCTTTTACACTAGTAATCCAGAATTAGTAGATGCATTGAATGACAGAGGAAGCTCTCCACTCACCTTAGCGGCTTATTATAACAATATTGAAGTTGCCAATTACTTAATAGACAAAGTGGACAACATCAACGGAAATAGTGACGATGGCACGCCTTTAATGGCTGCTGTGGTCAAAGGACATGTAGAAATTGCCGAAGCTTTTGTACAAGCGGGAGCAGACCCTAACCTAACCGATGCAAACGGTGCCACTGCCTTGCACTATGCGGTTATGTTTAATAACCAACAACTAGCAACCCTACTAATGGAGGCTGGTGCAAGTGCTTTTATGAAAAACAATGTAGGTCAGTCGCCTTTAGATTTTGCAAAAATGCACAACGATAAAACATTAAACACCATTTTAAATAAATAATTCTAAATACAAATACTATGAAAAAAATTACTTTAATTCTTTCTTTATTAATCTCCGCTTATGGTTTCGCACAAAACATTTCCACAGGTCAAGTAGCACTTTCATCACTGGCTATTCGGTGCAGTTCGATGTGAATGGTACAACTAGCTGGTTACCATGACGATGATTCTTCCTGAGCTGATTGGTTAGCGGTTGCTTTGGATGCAACTGGCATGGGAAGTATAAATAAAGATGTGATTGTCTATGATAGTTCTGGTCTTCAAGATCGATATTTGAATGGATAAGTGGCACCTCCACCTGATGGTGCTTCTAATCAAGATTGGTCACAATCAAGTAATACAGTAACCAGTGGCGTACGTACGGTTGTAGCGACTCGAGCATCTAAATACAGGCGATGCTAAAGATTATGTATTTACGACCACAAAGCAACACAGCCCTTCCATTGCTTTGGGCTAAAGGCGCTGGTACTTTTGGTTACCATGGTTGCTAAATAAAGGAGAGTACTCTTCTACATTGGTACTGCAGAGATTGCCGTAATGCCAGAATTTGATGTGTATCCAAATCCAGCTGATTTAGAACTGAATGTTCAGTTTCCTACGAGCATACAAAAAGCAAACGTAGCGGTGTACAGTGTTTTAGGAACTTTGGTTTTTCAAGCTGAATTGGACCAATGGAACTCAAAAATCAATACGTCTGAGTGGAGTGCAGGAGTTTTTATTATGAACATTAGTACAGCAGATTTTTCTCAAACGAAACGTATTATCAAACAATAACAACGCATTTATTATAATTTATAAAAACCATTAGATGCATTTCTAATGGTTTTTTTTTAACTTTAACCAATGAAAAAATCTCTTACTTTCCTGTTTTTACTTTTTAGTGTGATTCTTTTTTCTCAAGAAGATTTATTGAGTGAAATTGATACAGACGACCAAGCTCCTGTTTATGCTTCTGCCGTATTTAAGGGGTTGAAAGTGATTAATTTTGAATCCACTAAGTTGGTCGCTAAAGGAGGATTTAATTTTATTGTATCCCATCGATTTGGAACAGTTAAAAACGGTTTTGAAAATCTTTTTGGATTGGATGAAGCCGTGACCCATTTGAACTTTGTGTATGGAATTTCTGATCATTTTAATGTAAGTGCTTCTAGAAGTTCTAATCAAAAAATTTATGAAGTTGCCACCAAGTTTAGATTGGCAAGACAAGAAGAAGGCAAAATGCCCTTCACTTTGGTTGGATATACTTCTGTTTTAGCAAATACGGCGCTTGATACAGACAATTTGCCGAAGTTAGATTTTAAACACCGTTTGAGTTATGTGGCTCAGCTATTAATTTCTCGAAAAATAACAAATGAGTTATCGCTTATTGCCTCTCCTACATTTTTTCATGATAATTATGTAATTGATGACACACAAAAAAATTCACAGTATGGTCTTGGTCTTGGTGGTCGTTATAAGTTAGGCAAACGTTGGTCTGTTAATATGGAATATGGTATGCATTTAAACAGAAGTGCAACGTCCTTATACAACAATCCTTTTTCTATTGGAGTGGATTTAGAAACTGGAGGGCACATTTTTCAGTTGCATTTCACCAATTCTCAGTCTATGAATACCAACGGCGTTTTTGGGACTAGTACAGGAGATTGGGGGGATAGCGACGTGTATTTTGGGTTCAACTTAGCGCGCTCGTTTTAATAGATAATTAAGAGCTATTGATCGAAATCTATTTTAGTTTCAATTTTTGGTATCTCTCGCAGTTGCATTTCGTTTTGAAGCTTGTCCACTTGTTCTTTTAAATCCTTGGTTAAAATCTGTTTATTTCGTTTTTCCATGGGAGGATTTAACTTTTCCGCATTTTCAAACTTGATGACATTTTCTAGAATTTCTCTTGGGAGTTGTGTCCCAGCTTTGCTTAAAGTATCTAAAAACTCACGTGCAAAAAATTCATCAATTTGAATACGCCTTTTAGTTGTATGCGCAAATTTACCAATAATTCTACAAACATTATCGCGGTCTTCAGGACTTAGTTTGTCTGCAAATTCATATTCCTCTATTTTCTTTAAACTTAAAATAATAGGCTCCAAGGCATCTTTGGTAATAATATACACGTTATAATCGCCTATATTATAATGAAACTGATCAATCACATCCAAAGTGTTAGATGGGATCACTAAGAAAAGATCATTTTTAACATTATCATGTTTCGCGTATTTTTTTAAACTTTCGGTCTGTAATTTGATGTATTTTGGAAAATTTGTTAAGTCGTCATTCGCTGGGCTTTTTGCATCAAAAACAACCAATTGATCCATAATTTCAATGGAATTGTCAGGTTTATTTCTAGGGTGCGGAAAGTTTTCTTGACTGATGTAAGTAATAATGTTGTTTCTACATATTTGTTGAATGTGATTTTCAACATCCTTTTCGTGTTCAGACCATTTTAACTTCATTTTATGTATGTGGTCTTCCTTTTCCTTAACACGATCATCATTGAGTCGTTGTTTTTCTTTTTCTAAAGATTGTTGAAGGGTCACTGCTGCTGCTATATTTTTATTAGACTCTAGTTGTCTGCCTTCTTCTGCTTTTTGTAGTGAAATTGTTTCCCCTTTCAGGTTATTTCGCTCAATTTCAAGGCGTTTGATGCCTTCTTCTAGTTTTGCTTTTTCAATTTTTAGTTGTTCGAAAGCTTCTGTTTTTGCTGAAGCTATCTCCAACTGCTTCTTGAAATTAGAAAGATGCGTATCCTTTTCAATACCTTCATTTTCTAACTGCGATATTCGAGCCTCTTTCTGTTCTATTTGCAACTCTAATTGTTGTTCTACTTGTTGTTGCAAATCGGTATTAGGTCGTTTTAAATACATAGCTAACACAACAAAGCCAATCACAATACAAGCTAGAATTATAAATTCCATAATAGATAAGTTAAACCTTATTAATAAAGGTGTTTGGTTAAAAGAAACATTAAAGAGTTAAATTTCTTAGGCTAAATTAAGATATTTTTTCTGAACATAATTAAAGCCAAGAATCATCACACCAGAATAAAAGAAATCTCCTAAAAGAGAATTTCTAAAAAATGGAATTGCTAATGTGTAACACTCTATCAAACCAGTCCAACTTTTAGGATATGAAAGAATCCATACACCAAAATTAGTAATGATAAAAAAACCAATGCTGCTCAACAGAATTGTGAATACGCTTGGTTTTTTGGTTTGTGTTCCAATAAAACTGACCAGTAAAAAAGCGGCATACACAAAAATTGAAATGGAATGAAATCCTAAAAAGAGATCGGACAACACCATGATAAATAGAGGAACTAAATATGCCATGGATTTATTTGTAAAATACAGTCCGCCAAAAAGAGCAATAGCGGTAATGGGGGTGAAATTTGGAAGGTGCGGAAGCAGTCTAAATAAAACGGCTACAAGCATAAATACAATTATAAATAATTGTTTTTTAGATAAGTAGGTATTTAACATAAGAATTAGTTTCTTCAAAAATAATAATATTTCAATTAATCCCGTCTATATGTATCTAAATTTTTTACATTTGACCTGAATTTTGGTTTGGATATTTGATTTACGAATATTCAATTAAAAGGGAATCTGGTTTAATTCCAGAGCTGTTCCCGCAACTGTATACTTAGTTTTGCTTTCGCAAAATGCTTTTGATTCTCATCTTTGTCACTGGAAATTTCTGGGAAGACCTATCAAAAGACGTAAGCCAGGAGACCTGCCTAATTCAAAAAACAATGTTAAACTTTCGGGATAGAAGTTTTCATACCACAAAGTATGCCTTATAATCTCGAGTAATTAAATTTAAATGACCTACAAATCCTACGCATTAATTGCACTTTTCCTATGCGCCCACACTCAAATGATCTCTCAAACTATTACGCAGGAATCACTTGATGAAGTGGTGGTATCCGATTCGCGTTTTGAATTAAAACGTGAAAATTCTGGTAAAACCGTAATTAAAATTTCTAAACAAGAAATTGAAAATAATCAAGGACGTACCATATCAGAACTCATCAACACTAAAAGCGGTATTGAAATTAATGGCAGTCGAAGCAATGCTGGACAAAATTTGGGCGTCTATGTTCGTGGTGGGCGCAACCGTCAAGTTTTGGTCTTGATAGATGGTATTCAAGTGAATGATCCTTCTGAGCTATCTGGAGGATATGATTTACGATTGTTAAACCTCAATCAAATTGAATCTATAGAAATCATAAAAGGGGCTGCAAGTACGCTGTATGGAAGTGGTGCCGCTACTGCTGTTGTCAATATTATTACCAAAGCTGCGAGTACAAAAAAAATAAGTACTATTTTTTTATCGAGCATCGGAACAAATCAAACAGAATCGGATCAAAATTATAATATAGCAGATTTTAGTAACAGTGTTTCTTTAAGTGGTACACTCAATAAGTTCACATACCGTACTGCTTTTAACAACCAATTTTCTGATGGTTTATCAGCTGCAATTAGTGATGCCAATGAAAAAGATGCGTATTCAAAATATGGAGTAGATGCAAACTTGGGTTATAAATTCAATACTGCTTTTTCAATAAACATTTATGGGAATTATACAGATACCAAATCTAATATTGATGGTTATGATGCAAATTTTAATTTTGTAGATACTGCCGATACGTTTAATAGTAAACAATCTCGTGTAGGGGTATCATCAAATTTCAAATATAATAAAGGTAGTGTCAACTTAAATGCGGCTTACAGTGAATATGACAGAGCATTTGTTTCTGATTTTCCATCCCAGTATAAGTCTAAAAATTTCATATTAGATGTTTATAATAAATATGTATTTGACGATACATTTTACACCATTATTGGACTTAATGTTATTGAAAACGAAGCCACATTTACTAGAGATGAAACCTTTAATATTTTAGATCCTTATGCGAACTTTGTCTATGTTTCAGATTTTGGTTTTCACATGAATGCTGGAGTCCGTTTAGATAATCACAACGCCTACGGATCTCATTTTGTATACAATTTAAACCCATCTTTTACGCTTAAATCTAATAAGGGATATACAAAGATTTTTGGTTCTTATAGCACTTCTTTTATAACCCCTTCCTTATCTAATTTGTTTGGCGATTTTGGTGCAAACCCTAACTTAAAGCCAGAAGAAAATTTAACTATTGAAGCTGGGATTGAGTGGAAGTTAAATGATAACTTCAGAATCTCTGGATTATTTTTTGGTAGAGAAGAAGAAAACACTGTTTTATGGATTGATGGCGGATATCTAAATGCTGCTGATGTATTGCACGCAAGAGGCGTTGAAATTGAGTTTCAGGCAACCCTTTTAGAAAAAGTTTCTGTTGAAACCAACTATACTTTTGTAGAGTATAAAGAAGCTTTGGCGCGTAGAATTCCAAAACACAAAGCGAATGTTCAGTTGGGGTATCAAATTTCTAAAAGTACGTTTGGATCGGTTTCTTATCAATACACCCATCAAAGATTTGAAAATAGCTTTGTACCTCTTTTAGATAGTTTTAGCTTGTTCAATATCTATGTGAGTCATACTGCTTTACATAACAAGCTGACATTTTTTGGAGGTCTTGATAACATCTTAAATGAATCTTATGAAGACATTCCTGGTTATGCAACCAAAGGACGTAATGTGAGATTAGGTTTTAAACTCAATCTTTAAAAGATAAACTAATCAATATACATTTCTTGAGAATGCGGTTCAAAAGAATTTGAATCTAGGATAGGAGTGGAGCCATAAATGTCAAATGCGAGTCTTCCAGTTTGAGTTGCAGCGAGGGCAGCCGCAAGTAAAGGTTCATTTACATCTCCTAAAACGCCATAATTAGAAACGTTTTCTTTTACTTCAATAGTTGGTATCAGACCCGAAGAAGGTACCACCTGATTATCTTTATTTACAGTGATAGCTACCAACGGTTGTAGCGCATATAGATGCCCTGGATTGGCGCCTTGTCTTTGAAAGTTGGGAGAATCATAAAGCGTTATCGATGCTTGAGATTTTCCAACAGTTTCAGTGCCAATTTGAACCACTTCTATATATGATTTTAGGCTGTTTATAATCATTTCACTAGCGGATGCCGAACTCCCAGTAGCTATGACATAGACCTTGTTCAGACCGACTGAGTTAATGGAATTTCCTTCCGATAAAGTGCTTCTAAAATTATAATCTGTATTATTACTCTGTAAATCACTATTGTACTGTAATTTGGCAAATACTCCATTGGAAAGCCCTGTGATCATACTCCCTAAAGTGGCTGCAGAATTTACACTTCCTCCAGGATTATAGCGCAAGTCCAATATCAAACTTTGAATATTTTGTGCTTGAAATTCTCCAAAAGCAGCATTTAGTTGTGCATCATAATCAGAAACAAATCCGTTATACATTATATAGCCTACCTTTTCATTGTTTGAAGTAATAACTTCTGTTTTGAAAATTGGGTTTTCAGAATAAACAGTTTTGGTAAGTGCTATTGTTTCAGTACCATCGATAACACTGTCGTCTTCTGGGGTATCTGTTCCGTTAGTATTGTAAGTTGCTAAGTGAAGGGTGTAAGTTTCACTATTTAAAAGCGAACGAAGATTATCTTCTGTAAGTGCTATTCCATCAATTTTATTAAAAACTTGACCTCTGGTCAAAGTTGTTGTACTCGCATTGCTGTTTGGTTGTATCAATCGAACAATTCCATACACATCACTAGTACTTCCAGGGGTGTAATAGAAATTAAATTCAGCGCCACTGGTCTTGGTAACCCCGCTAAATTGTTGTTCGAGTGCGATGTAATCATTCGTAATCCTACTAAAACGATCGACGTTTTCTCGCTCATAAATTAAACTTTCAAACAAACTTTCAGGACTTTCATAGTTGTTCAAAAAGCTTTGATAATCACTATTTGTCGCAAAACGATCGTTGGCCAAGTTGGGACTATCATCTTTATAGAGATAGGCGAAATTTAGAGCCTTCCATACAAAATTTTTAATATCTGTAGTTCCTGAAATGGAATCATCATCATCTTCAAAACAGCTAAAATTGAGGCTCAAAACAAAAGTAAGAAGTACTAATTTAAAAATTGATTTCATGTGTGTTAGGTTTAGGTCGTTTTTTTGTCTGCTAAAACAACTTTTATGAATGCGTTTAAAATGGGTATTTTATAAGGTCTTTTTTTATAACTTTGAAACTTAGAGGACTAATTTAAGCTAATTATTAGAAAACAAAAATTATTTCACATTCTTGTAACAAAATAATACACCAGTCGTCTTAAATTTGTAACCTCCCAACTTTAAATGAACGAGCAAGAATTTCTGAAAATAGTCAGCCCTTTTAGGGATAAGATTTTTCGCGTAGCGAAACGTTTGTTAGTTTCTATTGAAGAAGCGGAAGATGCGACACAAGAAGTTCTAATGAAATTATGGAAACATCGACAAAAAATGAAAGGGTATAACAGTCCTGAAGCATTTGCGATGACCATGACAAAAAATTGGTGTTTGGATCGCTTAAAATCAAAACAAGCACAAAACTTAAAAATAGTACATAATAATTATGAAGACCATTCAAAATCATTACAAAAGTCAATAGAAGTCAATGACAGTCTGCGCTGGGTAAAAATACATATGGAGTCTTTGCCTGCAAACCAAAAATTAATATTACAACTCAGAGATATTGAACAGTATGAGTTTAACGAAATAGCAAAAGTTCTTGATATGACAGAATCAACCATTAGAGTTGCACTGTCCAGAGCAAGAAAATCAATTAGAGAAAAATTAACAAAGACCCATAATTATGGAACTAAATAAGATTGAAAGTCTTTTAGAAAAGTACGAAGAAGGGCAGACCACCTTACAAGAAGAAGCACAGTTAAAACACTATTTTACAACAGAAACTGTGGCACCTCACTTGGAAGTTTACAGCTCATTATTCACTTATTTTGCATCGGAGAAACAACTTTCTCCTCAAAGACCCTTAGCCATAACTCGCAGCATTTTCAACCAATATCGTTGGTTTGCATCTGCAGCAGTTGTGACCATTATGTTCAGTGCTTTTATGACGCTTACTTCTAAGGATGAATTTATCAAGCTATCTAATGAAGAACAATTTGCTTATGATCAGACCTTGAAGGCATTTGATCTAATTTCGAACCAAATGCATAAAGGATCAGTGTCACTAAATGCTTTAAACATGATCTCATCCTCTTTTGAAAAAGGACAACAAAACGTTGCTTTTTTAGAAGAATTTAATAACTCGACCAACAAAATATTTAACATTAAATAATTAAATCTAAAATTTAAAAAAATGAAAAAAATTGTAATAGTTCTTAGTTTACTTGTGACTCCGATAGTTATGTCAGCGCAAAGTATATTTGAAAAATACGAAGATAAGGAACATGTAACATCAGTGGTTGTCAATCAAAAAATGTTTAAAATGTTGGCCAATATTGACATTCAAACCAATGATCCTGACTCAGATGATTTTATCAATCAAGTAAAAATGCTTGATAATTTGACGGTCTTGACAACAGATGATATGTCTGTTTCAAACTCTATGAAAAAAGATGTTGAAAAATACATTGAAAACTCTCAGTTAGAGGAACTCATGCGCATCAAAGATGGCGATCAAACCGTCAATTTCTTTGTTTTAGAAGGTAAGGATGACAATCATGTCAAAGAACTTTTGATGTTTGTGAATGGCTTAGGAGACATTACCAAAGATGAAAACATTACTATTAATGGAAAACAACGAGTGATTGAAACCGTTCTTTTGTCATTGACTGGAGACATCGATTTACGTCAAGTTTCAAGACTTACAAATCAGTTGAATGTTCCAGGTGGAGAACAACTCAAAAAAGCTACAAAAAAATAAATGACAGCTCTTTTTAAATTTTCAGCACTAATTGGTTTCTTTCTATTCCTAGGATGTTCTAGAGAGTTAACCCTTCAGACTTATTTTGTTGAGCACCAAGAAACCTCTGGGTTTATGTCTGTAGACATTCCGATGTCTTTTCTAAACCCTGACAAAATTGAACTTTCTGAGGATCAACAACAAGCCATTGATTCTATTGACAAACTTAATATGCTTGCCTACAGTTTGAAAGATGGTACGGAAGATGAATTTAATACTGAATTAGCAATCATAAAAACCATCCTAAAAGCAGAGAAATACAACGAGTTGATGCGCGGAGGTAATAAAGCTGAAGGAAAAATTTATATCAAATACATAGGGGAAGACTCTGAAATTGATGAGCTAATAATATTTGGTTTTTCTACCGATAATGGATTTGCTGTCATCCGAGTTTTGGGAGATGATATGGAGCTATCGAAGATTATGAAACTCGAAAACATTGTAGATCAACTGGATACAAAAAATGCGAATGTTGAAGACTTTATGAAATTTTTGTTATAAAAACGACCTCTAGTTTTAGTAAAAAAAAGCCATAAATATCGTGGCTTTTTTTTGGTTTAAAAATTTGTTATATCCCAGTATAATTAGAAGGTGTAATCGCTTTTAGCTCTGTTTTAATAGCATCATTAACCTCTAAGGTGTCAATAAAGTTTGAGATAGAAGTTTTAGAAATGGCTTCGTTGGTACGTGTCAATCCTTTCAAAGCTTCATAAGGATTCGGAAACCCTTCTCGTCTTAAAATGGTTTGGATGGCTTCCGCTACAACCGCCCAATTTTTTTCTAAATCTTCTGCAATTTTTGAAGGGTTGAGTAACAGTTTCTGCAATCCCTTTAAGGTGGATTTGAAGGCGATAATTGTATGAGCAAAAGGCACTCCAACATTTCTTAAAACGGTGCTATCGGTCAAATCGCGTTGCAATCGTGATACGGGAAGCTTGGCAGATAAATGCTCAAAAATAGCGTTGGCAATACCTAAATTTCCTTCACTGTTTTCAAAGTCAATAGGATTTACTTTATGTGGCATCGCCGAACTACCGACTTCGCCTTTTTTGATTTTTTGCTTGAAATAGTCCATAGACACATAGGTCCAAAAATCGCGGTCCAAATCGATGACAATTGTATTGATGCGTTTGAGGGCATCAAACATGGCAGCCATGTGGTCGTAATGTTCAATTTGTGTGGTAGGGAAGGAGTGGTGAAGCCCAAGCTTATTTTTTAAAAATTGACTTGCAAATACTTGCCAATCAACATCAGGATAAGCGACCTTATGTGCATTGAAATTTCCTGTGGCACCCCCAAATTTTGCGGCATTTGGAATTGATTTTAAAGATTCAAATTGCGCTTCTAAACGAGTTACAAATACTTGAATTTCTTTTCCAAGTCGTGTTGGAGAGGCGGGTTGTCCGTGCGTTCGTGCCAATAATGGAATTGATTCCCACTCAGAAACCAGTCCTTTTAAGCAATCCGTTAATGTATTATATTCAGGAATATACACTGCTTCAATAGCATCTTTAATGCTAAGTGGTATGGCAGTGTTATTTATGTCTTGAGAGGTCAATCCGAAGTGGATAAACTCTTTGTATTCAGAAATTTGAAGCGCATCAAATTTATCTTTTATAAAATATTCAACCGCTTTGACATCGTGGTTTGTAATGCTTTCAATATCCTTAATGGCTTGTGCATCTTTAGATGAAAAATCAGTATAAATGGCTCTTAAATCCTTAAAAAGAGCAGTATCAAACCCTTTTAGTTGTGGTAAAGGGATTTCACAAAGTGCAATAAAATATTCAATCTCTACTAAAACTCTGTACTTGATGAGAGATTCTTCAGAGAAAAACCCTGCTAATGCGTCAGTTTTTGATCTGTACCGACCGTCAATAGGAGAAATAGCATTTAGCATAGATATAGACATAGTGGTTGTGTTTTTTTTGAAGCTACAAATATAGGGTTTTTCAATCGAAGTAAATGGACTTGGTTTTAAGTTTTTGGTCTCTATTCGTATGATAATTTAATGGATGAATTGACACCGTAACTAACATAATTTTAATAACTTTATACTTTAAATGAATTGTAACATGACCCGTAAGAAAAAAATAATAAGTGGACTTGTAATTGTGTTTGTAATTGCACAATTTTTTCAACCGACCAAAAACCAAGGAAACTTAGAGCCGATTGCTCTTTTTTTGGTAGAAACACAAGCTTCCAATGAAGTCAAACAAATTTTAAAACACGCCTGTTTTGATTGCCATAGCAGTGTTACAAACTATCCGTGGTACAATACCATCACGCCCGTTAATTATTGGTTAAATGGCCATATCAAAGAAGGTAAAAAACATTTTAATGTTTCCAAATGGGCCAGCTATTCTGTTAAGAAAAAAGACCATAAACTCGAAAAGTTAATAGAGGAGATTGAAGCGCAAGACATGCCTTTAGCATCCTATACTTGGACACATAAGGAGGCTCAATTAACGGATGTTCAAGTGCAATCTTTAGTGGATTGGGCGCGCAACGCAAGATCTAATTACAGCCTTGATACAGACAATAATTAATGTAGAGTTTTATGCAGCCAACGTTACTTATAATTGGGTTTGTATACCCAGAACCAAATTCATCGGCGGCTGGGTCACGAATGCTTCAATTGACACAGGCATTTCAAGATAAAGACTACCGCATAACGTTTGCTACTACTTGCAAAAAATCAGACAATGCATTTGATTTAAAATCCATAGGGGTGACCGTAGTTGAAATTGAACTCAATCACTCTAGTTTTGATGTATTTATAAAATCTCTGAATCCTTCAATTGTTTTGTTTGATCGGTTCATGACCGAGGAGCAATTTGGATGGCGTGTTGCCGAACACTGTCCAGATGCGTTACGAATTTTGGACACAGAAGATTTACACTTTTTAAGAAAGGCGCGCCAAAAAGCATTCCACTCCAATCAGACATTACAGGGGGATCTTTTTACAAACGAAACCACCAAGCGTGAAATTGCCAGTATTTATAGAAGTGATTTGTCTTTAGTGATTTCTGAAGTCGAACACCAAATACTAACTGAAACATTCAAAATAGATGTTTCTATTTTGTGCTATCTTCCTTTTATGATTGCTTCTGAACATTGTGAACCCCAACCCGATTGTAAATCGTATTCTGAAAGACGTGATTTTGTTTCCTTGGGAAATTTCCTACATCCCCCAAATTTAGATGTCGTTCGGTATTTGAAAAAAGATATTTGGCCACGCATTCGAAAAGCACTTCCAGATTTAAAACTCCATATTTATGGGGCTTATGACACTGTAAACATCAAAGAAATGCACAATGAAAAAGAGGGGTTTTTGGTGCATGGATTTGTGGAGGATGCTTTTAAAGTTCTCAGTACAGCGAGGGTACTGTTGGCACCACTAAGATTTGGAGCGGGTCTCAAAGGTAAACTCATACAAGCCATGCAAACAGGAACCCCTTGTGCCATGTCGTCCATTGCTGCAGAAGGGATGTTTGGCGATCTACCCTCTAATGGTATTATAGAAGACACTTCAGATGTATTTATAGCCCGTACCGTTGCGTTGTATTCCAATGCATCTGAATGGGAGGCGTTTCAACAACAAGGATTTTCGATTCTAAAAAATAGATTTGAAAAAAGTGAACATCAGAAACGTTTTCTAAATCGAGTGAAGACACTTCAAGAGACTCTTGGTGTCCACCGTTCTCAAAATTTTATTGGACAGATGCTGAACTACCACCAAATGCAAAGTACAAAGTACATGGCACGCTGGATTGAAGCGAAAAATAAATAAGTAACGGCACTACTGTCTACAACTCTTTTATGCTAAGCTATCCTTTGTAAGGGATTGTGTTGGACAGTCTGCGCTCTATTGAGTTCACATAAACTATCTTCTTCTGTTGCGACTTAAAATTTTATATTCTTCGTAGCATTCGCTAATAGCATCTAATATTTGCAAGTCATTGGCAGTTCTAATGAAGTCTGTGGAGTAGTTACATTCACTAATCAGAAGGTCCAAATCAATTTTATCTACCTGTAGCAGAGCGGTTAGCATTTCTCTGTCAAAACGAGAAGCGAGAAGATCTCTAATTTCATCTTGTTTTTTCATTTCACGAAGTTTTTTCATTTCGCGAGGTTTTTTGCCAAAGATATTGTGTAAAAAATCTGCTGGATTAAAAATAGCGCCTAAAACTTTTGTTACCATACTTGGTGAGCGCGAACTAGATTCATACCCACTATTGAGCCCAGAAATACTGTAACGGACATTTTTTTGGATAGGTACTTGTTTGATATCGACTTCTAGATAGCCCGTTAATTTTAGTTTATTAACGTTCACTTCTTCTAGTGCCAAAGCCAACTCTGTAAGTTCAATGGTTGTAGAAGTTCCGTATTTTATCCAGTCATTACTGACTTTTACTTTGATTGATTTATACCCCAAATAGGAGAGGTGCAAGGTGTCATTTGCTTTGGCACGTATTTCAAATTCTCCACCAGTATTGGTAGTGGTTCCAATCACCTGATTTAGATTGACAATGTTTACACTTTCCATGACTCCTAGTGTTTCAGAATTTACAATCTTACCTTTGACAGTATTGTAAATTTGAGCTGTTCCAAAAAAGGGAACAACGAGGAGTAAAAAAAGTTTGAAGTGTAATTTCATTCTTAGAATTAAGGATATAAAAGTAGTAAACAAATACTACACTAATATTGTCAATCTAAACTTTGACTAAAAATTAACACATTGGTTTATTTTCTACGACTCTTTCTCGCTCTTGAGAAATCGCCCCCACCACTTGGTTTAAAATCGGATGAACGACGTGGAGATCTTCCAGAAGAATTGCTGTCACTTCTGCGCCCTCTACTGTCTGATCTTGACCCAGAATTTCTAGAACGATCATTTCGTCCTCTTCCGCCACCGCCGTAGCCACCGCCGCCAGATCGACGACCTCCGCCACCTCCACGGTTGCGATCGCGACTCTTTTTCTCAGTAATTTCAACATTGATAAAACGACCATCTTGTTTAAAGTCTGTAAAGAATTCTAAGACTTTATCTTTATGAGCAACATCTGTATTAAAAAATGCAAAACTGTCCTTAACATCTACTTTATAAACATCGTCTTGGTTCAGTTGTAGCGTATCTCTAAGGAAGTCTTTTAATTTCATCCAATCGTACCCATCTTTACTTCCAATGTTGATAAAGAAGCGTGTAGAATTGTCATTACTACGACCCTCATCATGACTGCTGTTAGATTGGGTGTTTAAATCTTTAGACTTTTTGTAATAATTAAAAAAGCGTGTAAATTCAACTGAAAAGAATTTTTTGATCAGTTCGTCTTTTGTAACATCCTCAAATAACGTATTGATATCGTTCAAATACGGATCAATTTCATGATTGATTTCTGTATCGTGAATTTTATTAGCAAGTGCTTTTAGCTGAACTTCACAAATTTCCATACCACTAGGCACTTCTTTTTTGATGAACTCTTTTTGAATGATACGTTCGATACTTTTAATTTTTCGAACTTCACTTTTAGAAACAATCACCATAGAAATACCAGATTTTCCAGCACGTCCAGTTCGTCCACTTCGGTGTGTATAGGTTTCTATTTCGTCTGGTAATTGATAGTTGATGACGTGTGTAATATCATCTACATCAATTCCACGTGCAGCAACATCTGTAGCAACGAGCATTTGAATTTGCTTAGCTCTGAAAGACTTCATCACCACATCCCGTTGGTTTTGGCTTAAATCACCATGTAAGGCACCCGCACTGTAACCATCTTCTATAAGTTGTTCCGCTACTTTTTGAGTATCTCTCTTAGTTCTACAAAAAATAACTGAAAATATTTCTGGATTTGCATCTGCCAAACGTTTCAATGCTCGGTAACGATCTCTAGCACCTACAAGAAAATACTCGTGAGAAACATTTTTGCTTCCCATATTTTTATGACCTACAGTAACTTCTGTAGGACTGTTCATGAATTTCTTAGCAATTAATGACACTTCTTTTGGCATGGTTGCCGAAAAGAGCCAAGTACTTTTTTCTTTTGGAGTGTATGATAAAATTTCTGTAATATCTTCAAAGAACCCCATGTTCAGCATTTCATCAGCTTCATCGAGTACAGCATATTCAATTTTGGAAATATCAACCAACCTTCGACTGATCATATCTTTCATTCTTCCTGGTGTTGCCACAATAATTTGTGCACCTCTTTTCACTTGATTGGCTTGGTCAGTAATACTGGCTCCACCATAAATGGCAGTAACATTCAGTCCTTTACAGTGCTTACCATAGAGTTTCATCTCATTGGTAATTTGTAAACAAAGTTCTCGTGTTGGCGATAAAATAAGCCCTTGAGTGGTACGACTATTAATGTCTATTTTTTGCAACATTGGAAATCCAAAAGCAGCTGTTTTACCAGTTCCTGTTTGTGCCAATGCAACGAGATCACTGTCTTGATCTAATAAAAGTGGAATTGTTTTTTCTTGTACTTCACTCGGTGTTTCAAAACCGATGTCTGTAATGGCTTGAACCAAATGGTCTTCTAATCCAAGTTGTTTGAATGCATTCATTTTTTTTAATTTAAGTATTCGATATATAACTAAGTGTTACTTAGAGGTGTATCGAACATACCTAAACCAAGCTCTTTGTAACACATCCTCACCCTGAGGAATTTTCAGCTGCAAAGGTACTACTAATTAATTTAATGCAGTTTTAAAATAGGAAACCAATTTTGTAACTGCTTTTCCACGGTGCCCAATACGGTTTTTTTCGGTTAAAGAAAGTTCAGCAAATGTATTTATGTGGTCTGTTGGTTGAAATATTGGATCGTACCCAAAGCCATCGGTTCCTCTTTTGGCTTTAGTAATTTCTCCTTCACAAATGCCTTCAAAAGTTACAAGCTTTCCTTGAAAATGCAAGGCAATAACGGTTTTGAATTGTGCCGATCGTTGGTCTTTTAGTTCTAATTTTGATAGTAATAAGTTCATATTATCCTCTGAATTTCGTTGAGGTCCTGCATAACGTGCAGAGTAGACTCCAGGCGCTCCATCCAAAGCAAAAACTTCTAACCCTGTGTCATCAGCAAAACAATCGAGACCATAATGTTGTTGGATGTAATCTGCTTTTTGAATTGCATTCCCTTTAATGGTGTCTTGAGTTTCTGGAATGTCTTCCAAGCATCCAATTTCTTCTAGACTTACCAACTTGATATAAGATGGGAGTAAGGCTTGTAGTTCTCTAATTTTATGTGGGTTATTCGTTGCGAATACAATGTTCATGTGACTATGATTTATACTACCTGTGGTGATAGGGTTCGTTTTTTAGAATTGTAAATCCTCTATACAGTTGTTCAATAACAAAAAGTCGAACCATTTGATGTGAAAACGTCATTTTTGAAAGTGCTAACCTTCCAGCTGCTTTTTTATAAACAGCATCAGAAAAACCATAAGGTCCTCCAATAACTAAAACAAGTTGCTTGATTCCTGAATTCATCTGTTTTTGAAGAAAAGTAGAAAACCCAACAGAGTTCATTTCTTTACCATTCTCGTCAAGTAATAGCAAACGATCTGTAGACGTAATCTTACTTAAAATTAATTTACCCTCTTCTTCTTTTTGAAGTTTTTCAGATAAATTTTTACTATTTTTCAGATCGGGAATAATTTCAAACGAAAATTTTACATAATGCGATAATCGATTTTGATAAACCGAAATAAGGTGATTTAGTTCGGCTAAATCAGTTTTTCCAATGGCAATGAGTTTGATTTGCATGTCCCAAAGTTAAATTATTTTAAATAAGGTTTTAAAATTATGAACGTATTTCCGCTACAATTCATATTTTAGCTACAAAGTTACAAACATGATTACCAACGAACAATTTAAAAACGAAGTACAACTAATAATTGCCAACGCAGTCCGAGAAGATGTTGGAGATGGAGACTACACTTCTTTAGCGTGTATTCCTTCTGATGCTGTAGGCAAAGCAAAACTTTTAATAAAGGACAATGGCGTCATAGCAGGTGTCAATTTTGCAAAGCAAGTTTTTCATTATGTAGATCCTAATTTGAGTGTAGAAACACTTATTGGTGATGGACAAGAAGTAAAATTTGGTGATATTGCTTTTTATGTAGAAGGGTCTAAACAATCTATTCTTAAAGCCGAGCGTATTGTCCTCAATGCAATGCAACGCATGAGTGCTATTGCTACAAAAACACACTCCTATGTTGAAATCCTAAAAGGAACCAACACCAAAATATTAGACACTCGAAAAACTACTCCAGGATTTAGAGCTTTAGAAAAATGGGCTGTTGCGATTGGAGGAGGAGTGAACCATCGATTTGCATTGTACGATATGATAATGCTAAAAGATAATCATATTGATTTTGCAGGAGGTATTACCAAAGCAATTTTAACCACTAAAGAGTATTTAAAGAAACACAAACTAGACATTCAAATAGTGGTAGAGGCTCGTGATTTAGAGGAAATCCAAGAAATTTTAACAAATGAAGGCGTGCATCGAATTTTAATTGACAACTTCAATTATACCGATACACAAAAAGCAATTAAACTTATTGGAGATCAATGCCAAACAGAATCATCTGGAGGTATCGATGAAGTCACCCTTCGGTTTTATGCTGAATGTGGCGTAAACTACATATCCTGTGGTGCATTGACACACTCTGTTTCAAATATGGATTTAAGTCTCAAAGCCGTTTAATGAGTCAATCAGTAGAAGATAAACTACACAAAATTCCAATATTAAATGGGATAGCTAAATTCCTAAAACGAATTAATCTTCCAGGATTAAAAGGTTTTTCTGTCTATGATTTGTTAGAAATGTATGTAATTGGTATTCTGAAAGGGACACTTACCACTCGAGCAAGTGCCATTGCATTTAGTTTTTTTACTGCAATATTCCCGTTCTTATTGTTTATTATTATTCTCATTCCTTACATTCCTTTTGAAACTTTTAAAGTTGATTTTTTAGGTTTTTTAGATTCTATTTTACCACCTCATACCTCCGAATTTTTTAATCAAAATATTTTTGAAAACATTAATGACACAAATACGGGAGGCTTGCTTTCGACTGTATTTCTCATTTCTATGTTTTTGATGGCTAATGGCGTTAATGCTGTGTTTTCAGGCTTTGAAAACTCCTACCATCAACAACTCAATCGCCATTTTGTCAAACAATACATCTATGCTTTTGGAGTTGCAATTATTTTAGTGATTCTATTGATATCAACCGTTATTGGATTTGGATATGCTCAAATATATTTGATTCACCCTATTGTCGAAAGGTTTAGCACAGGAGATGCGAGTCACGAACTATTTTGGATCACACGCGCCAAGTATTTCTTTTTTGTTTTAATGACCTATTTAAGTATGGCTACCTTGTATTATTTTGGAACCAAAGATGGAAAGCTGTCTAGCTTCTTTTCAATTGGAGCCTTATTTACTACGTTTCTAATTCTCTTAACGTCTTATCTATTTGGTCTATACATTGAAAATTTTTCAACCTATAATGAGCTATACGGATCCATAGGCGCCCTGTTAATATTATTGTTTTACTTTTGGTTAAACGCAAATATCATTCTCCTAGGTCATGAATTGAATTCGTCACTTCAACTTCTAAAGAAAAAATGCACACCATAGACGTTTTTTTTATCGATGTTATTTTACCACTTTCTTTAGAGCGTAATTTCACCTATGCCATTACCAAAGCAGAAGCAGATTTCATTAAAGTAGGAGCGAGGGTTGCCGTCCCTTTTGGTAAAAGTAAAGTGTATACTGGTCTGGTGTATAACATTCACCACAATGCACCAACAGCCTATGATGCCAAGTCGATACACAGTATATTAGACGAATTTCCTGTAGTCAATCAATTCCAGTTTAAGTTATGGGAGTGGATGTCAAGCTACTACTTGTGTAGTATGGGAGAAATTATGCGTGCTGCCATGCCCAATGCTTTTTTATTGGAAAGTGAAACAATTATTTCACTAAATCCATCTTTAGAATTTGAAGTTAATAGTTTAAAAGATGATGAGTACCTAGTATTTGAAGCACTGCAACACCAATCTAGTTTAAAAGTTGAAGAAATCAATGCAATTATAGATCGTAAAAGTTCGTTTCCAGTTTTAAAGCGTTTGTTAGATCAAAAGGTCATTGTTTTAGAACAAGAATTGTCTGAAAAATACAAGCCAAAATTAATTCGTTGTGTCCGTTTGCACTCCAATTACCAACACGAAAACGGGTTACAAGAACTTATTGAAACCCTAAAAAGTGCATCTAAACAAAGAGAAATTGTATTAAGTTATTTTAATTTAGCTACTGCAACGAAACAAATAAAAGTGGCGGATCTTAAAATTAAAAGTAAAGGTACTTCTACTCAAATTAAAACATTAATAGATAAAGAGATTTTTGAAGAATACCATTATCAAACCGATCGCATTCAGTTTCAGGACTCAGATAATGATGCTTCAACAGAACTAAATTCCTATCAAAAAACTGCTTTAGATGAAATTGACGGTCTTTTTGATACACAAAATATAGTATTACTTCATGGAGTGACATCATCTGGTAAAACGGAAATTTATGTCAAGAAAATAGAATCCATTTTAGCAGCAGGTAAACAAGCACTGTATTTAGTGCCTGAAATTGCATTGACTTCTCAGTTGGTACAACGTTTACAAAAATATTTTGGAAACCAAATTGCAGTATATCATTCGCGATATTCCCAAAATGAACGTCTTGAGGTTTGGAATCATGTTTTAAATCAATCTGAAAATGCTCGAGTAGTTATTGGTGCGCGTTCCTCTGTTTTTCTTCCCTTTAGTAATTTAGGGCTAATTATTGTTGATGAAGAACACGAACAATCCTATAAACAATTTGATCCTGCTCCTCGCTACCATGCAAGAGATACAGCGATTGTTTTAGCGGCTTTATTCAAAGCAAAAACACTTTTGGGTTCAGCTACACCAAGTTTAGAAAGTTTTCACAATGCTACCAAAGAGAATAAATATGGGTATGTTGCGCTCAATAAACGTTTCAACAACGTATTGATGCCTGAAATTGAACTGGTAGATTTGACAGATAAGCACAAGCGTAAACGCATGACAGGTCATTTTAGTGACCGGTTAATAACAGAGATAAAAGAAACTTTAGAAGCCCAATCTCAAGTGATTTTGTTTCAAAACAGACGTGGGTATTCACCTGTTGTTTCTTGTAATACTTGTGGACACACTCCAGAATGTCCAAACTGTGATGTGAGCTTAACATTCCATCAATATAAAAATGAACTCAGATGTCATTATTGTAGTCATACGATGGCAATGCAACAATTTTGTGGAGCCTGTGGAGGAGTAGAAATTGATAGTAAAGGGTTTGGAACCGAGCAAATTCAAGAAGAAATAGAATTGTTATTTCCAGATGCTAAAGTGGCTCGTATGGATTTAGATACCACTCGAGGAAAATACAGTTATGATCGAATTATTTCAAGCTTTGAAAACAAAGAAGTAGATATTTTAGTAGGAACTCAAATGGTGACCAAAGGGTTAGATTTCAGACACGTTAAACTGGTAGGTGTTTTAAATGCCGATCAATTGATTAATTTCCCTGATTTTAGAGCACATGAGCGCAGTTTCCAGTTGTTACAACAAGTGGCAGGGCGTGCTGGACGAACCGATACTAGAGGTCAGGTAATTATTCAAACTTATAATCCCCATCATACTATCTTACAACAAGTTTCAATAAACGATTACGAATCTATGTTCACAGAACAACTTCAGGACCGTCGTATATACAAATATCCCCCGTTTTGTCGCCTTATTAAATTAACTATCAAACATAAGGATTATAATAAAGTAAATGAGGGTGCCGAATGGTTAGCAGTAAGTTTAAGACATGTGTTTAAAGACAATGTTTTAGGGCCAGAGTTCCCTGTTGTTTCAAGAATACGAAATCAATATCATAAGAATATTCTTCTTAAAATACCTCAAAATCAATCGCTTGTAAAGACAAAATCAGTGCTTCAAAAAATTAAAATAAGTTTTTCAAGTACAAGAGACTTTAGAGCAGTACGTTTGCTTATAAATGTAGATAATTATTAATTTATAATAACATCTAAAGCTTGACTTAACTGTGTTTTTCGAGTTCTACTTAATGGAAGTTTCATTTTTTCGATTTCCACATATTTACTATCATACCGTTCTACTTTCTTTAGATTAACGATATAGGATTTATGAATTCTTAAAAACAGTCCTTTTGGAAGTTCATTTTCAAAAGCTTTCATAGTTGAAAGAATAACAAAACTTTTGTTGTTGGTAATTAATTTCACATAGTCTCCAAGAGCTTCAATCCACTTGATCTCGTTAATGTATATTTTACGTTTTTTAAGGTTGCTCTTTACAAAAATATGATCTCCGTCATAGTCTTGAAAATTTTCCTTCATTTTGGCTTGTAAAACAGTTCTAGAAACAGCTTTATTGAATCGGTCTTTGGAAGCAGGTTTTGCCAAGTAATCTATCGCATTGAATTCGAAAGCTTTAAAGGCCTGAGATTCATCTTCACTAATAATAATAACGTAAGGTACGTTGAGATCAGGGTTTTCATTATAACATTCTAATAGCTCAAACTGGTCTAGAGTATCCATTATAATTAAATCTATAGGATGTGTAAGTAGGAATTTTTTTGCCTCAAAAGTAGATGTAAATTTACCCAATAGATTTAGTGAAGAGTGGCTGTTAATTAGCCTTAAAGTATCTATTCTTTGTGTAGAATTATCATCAACAATTATACAATTTAGAGTCATTAGGTTTGGTTATACGTAGTTTTGAGCTACAATAATACGAAAAATAAATCGATTAAACTCCTAAAACATCGTTTAACGATTAATTAAAATGAGTTAAATAATGTTGTTTAATGTTGTTCAAACAATAATTAATACTTATTTTTGCAGCCATTTTAAAACAAATAATAATAAAAATTTATGAATCATTACGAAACTGTTTTCATCTTGAATCCCGTTTTATCTGACACACAGATAAAGGAAACAGTAAAGAAATACGAGGACTTACTCGTTTCTAAAGGAGCAAAGATGGTATCGAAAGAAGATTGGGGGCTAAAAAAATTAGCATATCCAATTCAAAACAAAAAAAGTGGCTTTTACCACTTATTTGAATTTACAGCACCTGGAGAGGCTATTGGTCCTTTAGAAGTAGAATTTAGACGTGACGAGCGTTTTATGCGTTATCTAACTGTTAGCTTAGATAAACATGCAATCTCATGGGCTGAAAGAAGAAGAGTTAAACTTAAAGAAAAAGCGTAATTATGTCTATAGAACAACAAGCCAAAGGAAAAAAAGATGGTGAAATCAGATATTTAACGCCTTTAAATATTGACACCAACAAAGCAAAAAAATACTGTCGTTTCAAAAAATCAGGTATCAAGTATATCGATTATAAAGACCCAGATTTTTTAATAAAATTTGTAAACGAACAGGGTAAGTTATTGCCAAGACGTTTAACCGGAACCTCTTTAAAGTATCAAAGAAAAGTGTCTGTAGCTGTCAAAAGAGCAAGACATTTAGCATTGATGCCTTATGTAGCCGATTTAATGAAATAAAACTATTATAACTATGGAACTTATATTAAAACATGACGTAGAAGGATTGGGGTTTAAAGACGATGTTGTAACAGTTAAAAACGGTTATGGTAGAAATTTTTTAATTCCAGGTGGTAAAGCCATTATTGCTACGACATCTGCTAGAAAAGTATTAGCAGAAAACTTAAAGCAACGTGCTTTTAAAGAAAAGAAAATTGTTGATGAAGCCAATACATTTGCTGAAGCTCTGAAAGCTTTAGAAATCAAAATTGCTGCGAAAGTTGGTAGTGGAGATAAATTATTTGGATCTGTTAATAATATCGATTTAGCAGCCGCTATTGAAAAAGAAGGTCATTCAATTGACAAAAAATTTATTAACGTAACTGGTGGCAACGTCAAACGTTTAGGTAAATATAACGCTGTCATTCGTCTTCACAGAGATGTAGCAGTTGATTTCCCTTTTGAAATTATTGCCGCTAAATAACTAAAGATGTTAACAAAACGTTAATAAATTTAAGGTATTACTAAAGCCTGTACGAAAGTACAGGCTTTTTTTTGTGTAAATTTGTCTCATTAATCTTTAATAAATCAAACAAATGAAACAAATCACAACACTTTTTATGTTCATTTTTACTTGTGCCTTGTCCTTCTCTCAGGTCACAACATCAAGTATTAAGGGAGTTATTTCCGATGAAACTTCTGCTGGTTTACCAGGTGCAAATGTAGTTGCAGTACACACGCCAACAGGAACAACGTATGGCGCCGCAACTAATATTGATGGTCGTTTTAATCTTGTCAACCTTAGAGTTGGCGGACCCTATACAATAACGGTTAGTTATGTAGGTTACAATGATCAATCTTTTTCTGACGTATTTTTAACTTTAGGAAAAACAGAAAATCTATCATTAGCTTTAACTCCAGACTCTGCACAACTTGACGAAGTTGTACTCACAGTTAATAACGCCAATGGTGTTTTTGGCAGTGATCGAACAGGAGCTGAAACAAATGTCGGTCGTAAGGAATTGACAACACTTCCTACAATCTCTAGATCAGCTTCCGATTTTACGCGTTTAGAGCCAACGGCTAGCAACGGTTCTTTTGGAGGACGTAACGATCAGTATAATAACTTTTCTTTAGACGGTGCAATTTTCAACAATCCTTTTGGATTGGATGCAGCTACTCCAGGTGGACAAACAAATGCACAACCCGTTTCTTTAGATGCAATTGATCAAATTCAAGTTTCAACAGCACCTTATGATGTAACGCAATCTGGGTTTACAGGCGCTGCAGTAAATGCAGTCACTAAAAGTGGAACGAATGAGTTTAAAGGAACTGTTTATGGTTTCTATAGAAATGAAGACATGACTGGTTCTAAAATCAAAGGACAAGATATTTTTGTTCCTTCACTAAAACAACAGCAAACTGGCTTTAGTATTGGTGGTCCGATTGTGAAAAATAAATTATTTTTCTTTGCCAATTATGAGCAAGACGAAAGAACAGATTTAGGACAAGCATGGTTGCCAAACACAGGTTCTGGAGCAGTGAATGAATCTGTTGTTTTAGAATCTGATTTAATAGCAGTACAAAGTGCTTTAGCAAACTTAGGATACGATACAGGAGCTTACCAAGGCTTTACACACGATTCTAACTCAAGCAAAGGGATCTTTAAACTAGATTGGAATGTAAATGATAACAACCAATTAGCTGTGATATACAACTGGTTAGATGCTTCTAAAGACAAGCCTGCACACCCCTCTGCACTTGGTGTGAGAGGACCGAGTGCTACCACGCTTCAGTTTCAAAACTCAGGTTATCAAATCAACAATAAATTAAATTCCTTTCAAATAGAATTGAATTCACGATTGTCTGATAATGTGTCTAACAAGGTTCAAGCTGGATATACGCATTTTGATGATTTTAGAAATCCAATGTCATCTCCAGCTCCTGCTATTACAATTCAAAATGGTGCTGGTCAAAATTACATTATTGCTGGACATGAGCCGTTTTCAATTAACAACGTATTGGATCAGAAAGTGTTCCAATTGTCTAACAATATGACTATTTCCAAAGCAAATCATACTTATACAATTGGGTTTTCTTACGAGAAATTTGAATTTGATAACTCATTTAACTTAGGAGCTTATGGATATGCTAATGCGAATGGTTATGTGGGTGCTTTTGGATCTTTAGGATCTATGACTGATTTTTTAGCAGCTTCAACAAACGGATTATTATCTGAAGCTTTAACAAATGCACAGGCTGTAAAAGATGCCGATTCATGGGCATTAGCTGAAACCAATGTTGGACAGCTCGCTTTCTATCTTCAGGACGAATGGGATGTGACAGATAATTTCAAGTTAACTTATGGCTTACGTTTTGACAAGCCCTTATTTTTTGATTCTGCAGAAAGAGCGCAGGATGTTGTTGATGTATCATTTTATCAACCAGAAATTCCTTACGTTAATCCAAATACTGGAGAAGTTCAATTATTGGATAGTACACAAATGCCCTCAAATGATTGGTTAATTTCGCCACGTGTTGGATTTAATTATGATGTCAAAGGCGATAGTACGATCCAATTAAGAGGAGGATCAGGATTATTTACAGGACGTTTTCCTTTTGTGTGGTTAGGAAACCAAATTGGGAACCCTAATTCATACTTCTATCAAATGGTAGATCCTGATTACAAGTTTCCACAAGTTTGGAGAACTAATTTAGGATTGGATCATAAATATGACAATGGCTTAATCCTTACGGCAGACGTATCTTATACAAAAGACATGAATGGAGCTCAAGTACAAAACTGGGGGCTTACAGAACCGTCAGGTACTTTAGTTGGGGTAGATAATAGACCTTATTATACAGATGCTGACAAAATTAATAATGCTTACGTATTTACAAATTCTGACAAAGGTCGTATTTGGAATGCCTCTTTCAAAGCACAAAAAACATTTGATAATGGTTTATACACTATGTTGGCTTATAGTTATTTAGATTCAAAAGATGTCAACTCCATTGAAGCTGAAATTACAGGAGATGCATTTGATTTCAATCCAGTTGTTGGAAATGTAAATTCAGATGAATTGTCCTACTCTAGATATGGAGATACACACCGTATTATTGGTGTTGCAAGTAAAAAATGGAATTACGGTACCGATAACAAATGGGGAACAACACTTTCTACTTTCTTTGAGTATTCTCGTGGTGGTCGTTTTAGCTATACTTATGCAGGTAACATCAACGGAGATACATCAGGTCAAAACAATGACCTTTTATATGTGCCAACTTCTGCAGAAATTCAACAAATGGATTTCCCTGTAGCTGGAGAAGCAGTTGCGTTTGATAACTATATATCACAAGACGATTACTTAAGCGGTCGTAGAGGTCAATATGCTGAACGCTACGGAGCACAAGCACCATGGAGAGGTCGTTGGGATGTGAAGTTTTTACAAGATTATAAAATCAAAGTTTCTGAAAACAAAACCAATACTATTCAATTTAGTATTGATGTGTTAAACATTGGAAACTTAGTAAATTCTGATTGGGGCTTAGTCCAACAGCCAAATAATACATCTCCAATAGGAGTAAGTGTAGATCCAACAACCTTGGTGCCAACATATTCTTTCAATCCGAACCAAACCGAAACGTTTGGATACGATTCAAGTTTAGCATCAAGATGGCAAATGCAATTTGGATTACGCTATATCTTCTAGCATTAATTCAATCTTATTTTATAAATTTGCGCCCTATTATTAGGGCGCATTTTTTTTAACTATAATTAAAGATGAAATACACAAGACTTACAAAAGAGCAATTAGAAGAATTAAATCAAGAGTTTATCAACTTCTTAGCAACGCAATCCATTACAGCAGAGGAATGGAAAGACATTAAGGAACAAAAGCCCGAAGTTGCTGAAGAAGAATTGGATGTTTTTAGTGATTTGGTATGGGAAGGTGTCTTGTCCAAAGTAGAGTATCTAGAAAATATAGCCCCGCAGCACATGTATTTATTTAAGGTCGATGGAGCGCAGTTGCGATTGATTGGACTTAAAATAAAGTCGGACAATATTGATTTGACTACCAAAGAAGGATTTGCATGGTTAAGAGAAAATTTGATGACCGACGACGTTGAATTATTTAATGCAGATAAAACACTAGAATCTGATAAAAACGCAAAATTATTTGAGCTCATCGTTCAAGGGTCTTCCATCACAAAAGGTGAACTTTTCAAGTATTTAGACGATCTAATTGGATAGGTTCGTAAAAAGAAAGATATTTGTTAATTAAAGCACAACCATGGTATCAAAACCACGCATATCTAAAGGAACACGAGATTTCTCTCCAAAACAGTTAGCAAATCGCGACTACATTTTTAGTACCATAAAGTCAAATTTTAAAAAATTTGGATTCCAGCCCATTGAAACTCCAAGTTTTGAATTGTCTGAAACCTTATTAGGAAAATATGGTGAAGAAGGGGATCGTTTAATTTTTAAGATTTTAAATTCGGGAGATAAAGTCAAAAAAGCCGATTTAGAAGCACTTGAAGAAGGCAATCTAGCTCGTTTTTCAAACTCGCTTACAGAAAAAGCATTGCGTTATGATCTGACCGTACCTTTTGCACGTTATGTTGCCCAATATCAAAATGACATAGTATTTCCATTCAAACGCTTTCAAATTCAACCTGTTTGGAGAGCAGACCGCCCTCAAAAAGGAAGGTTTCAAGAATTTTATCAGTGTGATGCCGATGTAGTAGGTTCAAAATCTTTATGGCAAGAAGTTGAATTTATTCAATTGTATGACGCCGTATTCTCGGATTTAAACCTAAATGGAGTTACCATAAAAATAAACAATAGAAAAATATTAGCAGGTATTGCAGAATTGATAGGTGCTCAAGACAAGCTTATCGATTTTACAGTTGCTCTGGACAAGTTGGATAAAATAGGAGCGGAGAAAGTTAAAGAAGAAATGCTCAATAAAGGCATTGCTCTTGAAGGCATCTCTAAACTAGAACCGCTTTTTAATTTGACAGGTAATTTTCCCGAACAATTAGAAACATTAAAAACTATTTTAAGTTCTTCTACTGAAGGAGTAAAAGGCGTGCAGGAATTAGAGTTCATTGCATCTTCTGTAGCTACGTTAGGTCTTAAAACTGCCAAATTACAAATGGATGTTACCCTAGCACGAGGGCTGAATTACTATACAGGTGCTATTTTTGAAGTAGCTGCACCAGAATCTGTGCAAATGGGGTCTATTGGTGGTGGTGGTCGTTATGATGACCTGACTGGAATTTTTGGTTTGAAAGACGTGAGCGGAGTAGGTATTAGCTTTGGTTTAGATCGTATATATTTGGTTTTGGAAGAATTAAACTTATTCCCGTCAGATAAAACGCAATCAACTAAAGTTCTTTTTACCAATTTTGGATCTTCAGAAAGTTTATATTGCTTAAAAGCGATCACATCTTTACGAGAAAAATCTATAGCTACTGAATTGTATCCAGACGCTGCTAAATTGAAGAAACAAATGATTTACTGCAATAAACGAGAAATTCCTTATGCAGTTATGGTTGGCGAATCAGAAATAGAACAAAACAAATATCTTTTAAAAGATATGAATACAGGCGAACAACAACTGTTGTCTCTAGAAGAACTCATAAAATTAGTTTCTTAAAAGTCGAAAAAAAAAGACTCTCAATTTCTTGAAAGTCCTTTGATTATCTAGTAGCGAGAGCGGGGCACGATCCCGCGACCTCCGGGTTATGAATCCGACGCTCTAACCAGCTGAGCTACCTCGCCATAATTAGATGGCTGCAAATATAAAAACAATATATCGCCTCACAAATAAATACCCCTTTAAAAAAAATTAAAATTCTTTACAGAAGTCCCCAATTAATGTATATATTGGATTTTTTAAAATTTAAATTACCCAATGAGCGATAAAATTAAATTTGAGTTAGAATACCCAATACAAGCATCCCCTCAATTATTGTTTCAATACATATCTACGCCGTCTGGACTGTCTGAATGGTTTGCAGACAATGTAAATTCAAGAGGTGAATTATTTACCTTTATATGGGACGATTCCGAAGAGCAAGCTAAATTGTTAACCAAAAAAAATGGAGAACGTGCCAAATTCAAATGGCTCGAAAGCGATGGCGATCAGTCTTATTTTGAAATTAGAATTCAAGTTGACGGAATCACAAAAGATGTATCGTTAATGATCACAGATTTTGCAGAAGATGACGAAGTAGAAGAAACGAAAATGCTTTGGGACAACCAAATATCAGATCTTAAGCAAATCTTAGGTTCTTCCTAGACATTTTTTATTTTTAAACTATATTTGTCCTGATTTATTCAGGACTTTTTTTATGATAAATAGTAACGGCGAATTATTTTCGGAGAAACAAGCAAAATTATCGGTATTCAACCGAGGATTAGCGTATGGAGATGCACTTTTTGAAACCATTAAAACCTTAAATGGAAAAATACTTTTCTGGGAAGATCATTATTTCCGTTTGATGGCCTCCATGAGAATTCTCAGAATGGAAATTCCAATGGATTTTACTCCAGAATTTTTAGAATCTCAAATACTTGATTTATTAACGCATCAAAATTCAAATTCAAACTCATTCAGAGTAAAACTTACAGTTTTTAGAAACCAAGGCGGGTTTTACACCCCAAATACTAACGATGTTTCTTATTTTATTACAGCCAAATCGTTGGATACAGATTTATATTTACTTAGGTCTTCAGATTACAGAGTGGAATTATTCAAGGATTTTTATGTCACTCCAGGACTATTATCAACCTTAAAGACCAACAATAAAGTCCTAAATGTTTTAGGAAGTGTCTATGCAAAAGAGAATCAATACGATAATTGTTTGTTACTGAATACCAACAAAAGTATTGTTGAGGCACTCAACGGAAATTTATTTTTGGTGAAAGGTAATGTTATAAAAACGCCTCCTTTGGAAGATGGTTGTCTAAAAGGCATCATGCGTAAGCAAGTTTTAGAAATTATCAAAAAAATCCCTGATTACGAGTTTGAGGAAACTTCAATTTCTCCTTTTGAATTACAAAAGGCAGATGAATTATTTGTGACCAATGTGATTCAAGGACTTCAACCAATTACCGCATACAGAAAAAAAACATTTACGACTTCTGTGAGTCAGAATATTTTAGCAAAGTTAAATATGATGGTACGACTAGCTTAGTTATATGAAGGGTTCTCAGGCGCATTGGACCAAATGCTATAGTCGCCACCTAATTCTAGCATTTTTTCTTTCCAAAAACTAGTATTGACTTTTTCAATAATTGTTTTATGGTGCTTATTTTCAGATAAAATCCAAGTGTGTGCTAATAATTCTGAGGTTAATTGGTTGGTTTCCCATCCCGAATACCCAAGAAAAAATCGAATGTCATTAGAATCTAATTTGTTTTGTTGAATCAATTCCGTGACCTTTTCAAAATTGCCACCCCAAAATAATCCTTGCGAAATTTCTATACTATTTGGAATAAGCGTTGGAATTTTATGTATGTAATAAAGATTGTCTTGTTCAACAGGACCTCCATTGTAAACTTTGAACGGAATTTCAATTTCAGGAATTAAATCTTGAAGTGTAAAATCTAGAGGTTTGTTTAAAATAAAACCAATTGAGCCATCTGTATTATGGTCTGCTATAATAATAATAGACCTATTGAACGACAGATCACCAATAATAGAGGGTTCTGCAATTAATAAGTGACCTTTTTTTAAATAGATATTTGACATTTTTGGTTGTAAATTATCTATTAAATGTAGGGAATTTTTTTCACACTCAAAAATTCTAATTAAGTCAATCTTACTAAAGAGTGCTCAAGAGTTGTGTACTCGCTTTAAATTTTATTCGATTTTTGGAGGCGATCGTAATGGGTTCTCCTGTTTTTGGATTTCTTCCAAGTCTTTTAGCACTCATGTATACAGACCATGTACCAAACCCCCCTAACGAAACTTTGTCTCCATTTTGAAGAGATTTTGATGTTGATTCTATAAAGGCTTCCATCGCTTTTTGGGCAGACGCTTTTGAAATTCCAGCACGTATTGCCATTTGTTCTATAAGCTCATTTTTTTTCATTTTAAAAAGTTTTGATTTATAACATTCGTGCGTTTTTATGAAATGTGTATCCATTCAAAAATGACACCGCATCCATTTGTCGTTTTCCTGGAAATTTAAAGTTGATGAGTTCAATAAACCCTCCTTGAACAGCAACCTTTATTTCCTTTTTTGAGATAAGAAGTTGACCAGCTTCAAATTCATGGGGTTCAGAATGTTTTAGAACTTCATATAATTTAATATTTAAAAATTCCTCCCCATTAGACAAAAGCCCCCAAGCCGCAGGGTAAGGATGGAGCCCACGAACTTTATTGTAAATATCGTCTAATGTTGAATTCCAATCTATTTTACAATTATCCTTATTTAGCTTATAAGCAGTTTTGGTTTCTTTTTGTGGTTGTATCGTTGTTTTTAGGTTGCCTTTTTCTATTTTCTGGATGGTTTCTAAAACCAATTCACTTCCTAAATGCATTAATTTATCATGTAACTCTCCTGCATTTTCAGATGGATTTATGTCGATTTTAGATTGCATAATGACAGCTCCAGTATCTATTTTTTCGTCAATAAAAAAGGTGGTAACACCCGTTTCTTTTTCTCCGTTGATAATGGCCCAATTGATGGGAGCTGCACCCCTATAATCAGGTAGTAAAGATGCATGTAAATTGAAGGTTCCTAATGTAGGCATTTGCCAGACAACTTTAGGGAGCATTCTAAAAGCGACTACAATTTGTAAATTGGCATCTAAGGCTTTTAAATCGCTTAAAAATGAATCATCTTTTAAATTTGTAGGCTGTAACACAGTTATCCCTTTTGATTTAGAAAACACCTTTACCGCAGATTCATGAAGTTTTTGTCCACGACCTGAAGGGCGATCAGGAGCAGTAACAACGCCAGCAATCGTATAATTTTGTTGTAACAGTCCATCCAATATGGTCACTGCAAATTCAGGCGTACCCATAAATACAATACGAATATCTTCTTTTATCATGACGTTTTGAGTTTGTATGTGTTTTGTTCCGTTATTTCTATCAACCCTTTTTCTAAAAGGTTGGTTAATAGGGAGGTTAATTTATCGCGATTAAAAGTACTTATAACTTCTAGTTTATTAGAAGAAAGAGCCTCTGTTTTTAGTAAATTTAAAATAATTTGTGTGTCATTTACAGAAAATAAGCTATTATTTTTTGATTCTAAACAGCTCGAACAAATTCCACATTGTTTGGAATTTGATTCTTCAAAATATGACAGTAATTTTTTGCTTTTACAAATACCATCGTTTTTGATATAATCAATTACTGATTGCAATTGCGCCTTTTTTAAATCGTGTTGCTGATTAACTATTTTTGAAATTCTATGAATTGTTTTGTCATCTTCTCTAGGTTCAATATAGGAAATTTGCGCATCTGTTTTTGAAGATTCAAAATGAATAATTTCAGCTTTGTTCAAAGCGGTCAATTGCTTTATTACTTCGTCCTCTGATAGGTTTGTTTTTTTAGCGATGGTATGTGTGAAAATTTCTGTAGAATGGTCAAATACACCTTCATGACTTCTTAAAATAACCTTTAAAATAAGCGCTTGTTTTGGGTGTTTTTCAATATAGTTGAACAGAGCACTGTTTCCAATTATGATTTGAATGAAAGCCGTATTCTTAAACCGTTCTTCCATTGAAATGATGCTTGTTCGGTCTAAAATTTTAAGTGCATTATAAGTCAGAATCGATGGAAGGTTATAGGTGCTACAAAATAATTTAAAATTAAAATTATGAACCGTACTTTCTCCTTCTCCGTAAGAAATTTGAAAATAATTACACAATCGTTTATATACGTTTTTTAAAAACTGAATATCTGGTAAGCCATTGATATATTGATTTTTGGAACTCATTTCATCCGATGTGCTCCGAAGAATGACCGCATAAGCTTTTTCACTATTTCGTCCTGCTCGTCCAGCTTCTTGATAATAGCTTTCTAAACTTTCTGGTAAGTTATGGTGAATCACTGTTTGTACATTGGCTTTGTCAATCCCCATTCCAAAGGCATTGGTAGCAACCATTACTTGATTTTCATTCGCTGACCAAAGATCAAATTGAGTATTTTTTTCTTTTGCACTTAATCCTCCATGATAGTAACCACTTGTAATTCCGATATTGTTCAAATATCCCGAAATTTCTAAAGTTGCTTTTCTATTTCGTACATATATAATTGAGGAGCCCGCATATTTTTTTAATATTTGTACTGTTTTAAAGTATTTGTCTTCGCAGTCTAACGTTAAATATGCTAGGTTAGGACGGTGAAAAGAAGTTTTAAAAATTTGTGGTGCTATACAGTCCAATTGTGTGATGATATCCTCTATAACTTTTGAAGTTGCTGAAGCTGTTAATCCAATTATATTAACATTAGGGTGCAGAGTTCTTAGGAGTTTAATATCTCGGTATGCAGGTCTGAAATCATGTCCCCATTGACTGATACAATGTGCTTCGTCCACGGCAATTAAATTCACATTCATTTGTTTGATACGTTCTTGAACCAAATCTTGTTGAAGACGTTCAGGGGAGAGGTATAGGAATTTATAATTCCCATAAATACAATTATCCAGCATGCGGTCAATATCGTCATAATTAAGCCCGCTGGTCAGTGCCATCGCTTTGATTCCTTTTTCTTTCAAATTATTGACTTGATCTTGCATTAAAGCAATCAGTGGAGAGACCACGATACAAATACCCTCTTTTAAAAGTGCTGGGATTTGAAAACAAATCGATTTTCCTCCACCTGTTGGCAAAAGAACGATACAATCTTCATTTGCTAAAACCGCTTCAATTATTGCTTCTTGCTGTGGTTTAAACTCAGAAAACTTCCAATAGTGTTCCAATATTTCAATTGGATGCTTCATTCACTGTGATTTAAATGATTTAAAATAAAATCAATGCGCTCTTCAATCGTTCCAAATGGGGTATCGATGATTGAATATCCATAGTGTGTATAAGTTTTAACCAGAAAGTCGTGAAGGATAAGAGCTTGTTCAAACGTTTCGTACCGTTCGTTGTCTTGCTCATAAATCGCTTTCCAAGGTTTTAAAATAAATACTTTATCGTAGCTGTGTTGACTACAAATTGTTTTAAAAGATTCAGGGTAACTACTTTTTAAATAGTCTAAATAGGCAACAACATCTGGAAGCCCGCGATCAAAAAAAACAACTTCTTCATCTATTGAATCTGCTTCTAAAAATTGTTTTTGACGTCCTAATAAAAGTTGCTCACTAAACAATAAGGGGTCTTCCAAAAACAATTGTTCAATCCCTTTTTCTTGTGCTTCAAGAGTAATTTGTCTAGAAATTTCTTCCATACAATTGTAGCCTTTAGATCTAAGGGCATTTATTAAGGTTGTTTTTCCTGTACCAGGGCCTCCAATTAGTGCAATTTTTTTAGTATTCAAGACGTTTATTTATTTATTGTAAAATTCGTGATTTAAAAGGGAAATAAAAAATCAGATATAATGTATATTTGTAGACATAGAATTAAATAATGGATACACTTTCGAACGCAGAAGAATTTTATAAAAATTTAAAAGAAAAATTATATGATACTTCTGTCTGGCCAACAGAGTACTTGTATAAATTCATCATTAAATCGGACCCTGCAAAAATAACTATAATTGAATGTATTTTTGATAATATGGGAGCAGTTATTAAAACCATTCCCTCAAAAAATGGTAATTACACCAGTATTTCTATCAATGTGATTATGAAGAGCCCGGATGTCGTTATCGAAAAATATAAAGAAGTTGGAAGTCAAGTTGAAGGCGTTATTTCGCTTTGACAACACTTTTAAGCATCTTTTAAAATACCATTAGACTCACATTATTTTTTTGTAATTTGCAAACACATAATTTTTAAATCAAAAGATCGCATACATGACAGCGTTAACAGATCAATTAGAATATAATACCGAAAGAGAACATTTAATCATTCCTGAATATGGAAGACATCTACAGAAAATGATCAACCATGCGGTAGCTCAAGAATCAAAAGAAGAAAGAAACCGATTAGCGAAAGCTATTATTTCTGTGATGGGGAATATGCAACCTCACTTGCGTGATGTTTCTGATTTTCAACATAAACTTTGGGATCAATTATTTATCATGTCTGACTTAAAATTAGATGCTGATTCTCCTTTTGACAAACCAACAGAGGAAATGTTAAGCCTTCGTCCTGAACCGCTAAAGTATCCACAGAACTTTCCCAAATATCGTTTTTATGGAAACAATATTAAAACTATGATTGATGTAGCCAATACTTGGGAAGCTGGTGAAATGAAAGATGCGTTGCAATATACGATTGCTAATCACATGAAAAAATCATTTTTAAACTGGAATAAAGATACTGTTGAAGATGTTGTTATATATGGTCATCTCTTTGAATTGTCTGGTGGAAAAATTGATTTGCGAAACAGCAAAGAAGAATTGAGTGAAGTTTCAAGTTTATTAAAAGTACAACGAAAATTTTCTAGCCAGAAGAAATCTTCAAAAAAGAATAATCATCAAAGAAATCGTAAACGATACTAAGATTTCTGTAAATCAAAACTTCAGTACACTTACTACTAATTAAAATTACTCAACATTGAAAACTTTTAAAATTGAAGGAGGTCACCAATTAAAAGGGGCTATTCAGCCACAAGGTGCCAAAAACGAAGCGCTTCAGATTTTGTGTGCTGTTATATTATCACCAGAAAAAATTACGATCCACAACATTCCAGATATTATTGACGTTAATAAGCTCATTGTTTTATTAGGAAAGTTAGGGGTTAAAGTTGAAAAGTTAGCCAAAGGCAGTTATTCTTTTCAAGCTGACGAAATCAATTTAGAGTATTTAGAAACAGAAGCTTTTAAGGTCGATGGACGTGGACTTAGAGGGTCAATTATGATTGTTGGACCACTACTAGCTCGTTTTGGTAAGGGTTATATTCCAAAACCAGGTGGTGACAAAATTGGCCGCAGACGTTTGGATACTCATTTCGAAGGATTTATCAAATTAGGAGCTAACTTTAGGTACAACCGCGAAGACCATTTTTATGGCGTGGAAGCCAAAGAACTAAAAGGCACCTATATGTTACTCGATGAAGCATCAGTAACAGGTACTGCAAATATTGTGATGGCTGCTGTGTTAGCCACTGGAACAACAACAATTTATAATGCTGCTTGCGAGCCGTATTTGCAACAACTCTGTAAGATGCTCAATAGAATGGGAGCAAAGATTTCAGGTATTGGCTCTAATATGCTGACCATCGAAGGAGTTAATTCCTTAGGAGGTACCGAACATACGATGTTGCCAGATATGATTGAAATAGGGAGCTGGATTGGATTGGCTGCAATGACCAAAAGTGAATTGACAATTAAAAATGTAAGTTGGGATGATTTGGGAGTCATTCCAAATGTGTTTCGAAAGTTAGGAATTACGATCGAAAGAAAAGGCGATGATATTTTTATTCCTGCGCATTCCGATGGGTATGAAATTCAAAACTATATTGATGGCTCTATACTCACTATTTCGGATGCTCCATGGCCTGGATTTACACCTGATTTGTTAAGCATTATTTTGGTTGTGGCAACACAAGCTAGAGGAAGTGTATTGATCCATCAAAAGATGTTTGAAAGCCGTTTGTTTTTTGTAGATAAATTAATTGATATGGGAGCAAAAATTATTCTTTGCGACCCCCATCGTGCATCTGTCATTGGGCATGATTTCAAATCGAGTTTGAAAGCAACGACCATGACATCTCCTGATATTAGAGCGGGTGTTTCTTTGTTAATTGCAGCACTTTCTGCTAAAGGAACTTCAACCATACATAATATCGAGCAGATTGATAGAGGCTATGAAAATATAGACGACCGTCTTCGTGCTATAGGTGCTAAAATTGAACGTGTCGAATTATAAAGTGAACATCTTTAGCTAGATTTACCCAAACAACTAATGTATAGAACGCTATGAATTTAGAAAAAGACCTTCAAGAGCGAAGTCAACACAGCTGTGAACTTTGCAAATCCACTGAAAATCTGTCTATTTACACAGTTCAACCTTCAAAAAAAATGGATGTGACTGATAGTATCTATGCGTGTGCAACTTGTACTTCACAAATCGAAAACTCTGATTTATTGAACCCAAACCATTGGCGTTGTCTTAATGATAGTATGTGGAGTGAGTTTCATCCTGTACAAGTCATTGCATGGCGTATGCTCAATAGAGTGCTTTCGGCCGGTTGGTCTCAAGATTTATTAGATATGATGTATTTGGATGATACTGCGTTGGAGTGGGCTAAAGCCCTCGGAGATGGCGTAGAAGAAACAACTAAAGTTGTCCATAGAGATGTTAATGGTGTAACTCTTGAAGCTGGCGATAGTGTTGTACTTATTAAAGATCTAAAAGTCAAAGGTACAAGTATGGTTGCTAAACAAGGTACTGCAGTGCGAAGGATCTCTTTGGATCACGAAAACGAAACTTACATTGAAGGGAAAGTCGATGGAAAACAGATCGTAATTATCACACAATTTGTTAAGAAACTTTAATTCTTGCCGAGTGCTTTTTTGTAGGTCGCAAGACAACGTTCTCTAGCAAATTTATGATCTACCATTGGAGTAGGGTAGGTTAGCTCTTGGTATTCAGGCACCCACTTTTTGATGTATGTATGCTCTTTATCAAAATTGGTAACTTGAGTTGTTGGATTAAAAATTCTAAAATACGGAGCTGCATCAACACCACATCCAGCAACCCATTGCCAGTTACTCACATTACTTGAAAGTTCAAAGTCATGAAGTTTTTCAGCGAAATAGGCCTCTCCTAGCCGCCAATCGATCAAAAGATGTTTACATAGAAAACTTCCAACCAACATACGTACGCGGTTGTGCATAAACCCTGTTTGATTGAGTTCTCTCATTCCCGCATCGACAAGGGGGTAACCGGTATTTCCATCACACCATTTTTTGTATTCTTCAGGCTTATTACGCCATTGAATTGCATCGTACTGAGGTTTGAAACTTTTGGTGACAGTATAGGGGAAATGCCATAAAATTTGCATAAAAAATTCACGCCAAATCAATTCTTTTAAAAACGTGTTGTTGCTGTGTTGAATAGCTTTGGATACAATTTCTCTTACACTCACCGTTCCAAAACGTAAGTGGGGTCCTAATTTTGAAGTACCATCAACCGCAGGAAAATTTCGAGTAGCTTCATAATTTTCAATGACACTACTTTCTACTTTATAAGGCGCAATTTTAACAGGGTTTGTTTCAAAGCCCATAGTCTCTAAATCCACCCATGGAAAAGATTCTGATTGGTAAGTATTGCCTAATAACTCTTCTGAGTTAAATGTGCTGTAATGATCGGAATTAAAAGCAGCCAACCATTTTTTTGAGAAAGGGGTATAAACTTTATAAGGAAGTCCATCATCTTTAGTAATTTCATTTTGTTCAAAAATTACATGGTCTTTAAACGTTTCAAAGCCGATGGATTTTGAGTCTAGTAAATCTAAAATTGATTTATCTCGAGATAGGGCGTACGGTTCATAGTCTCGATTGCAATATACCGTCCTTACTTCGTATTCGTTTGTAAGTTGATCGAATATTGTTTCAGGCAATCCGTAGTACACAGATAGTCCACTAGCGTGTGCTTGTAAGGTTGTATGGATTGTTTTGAGCTGTTCATGAATAAACTCAACTCTTGCATCATTCTTTGGTAAAGCATCTAAAATAGAGGTGTCAAAAATGAATACAGGAAGTACATCTGTGTTATGTTTCAAAGCTTCATACAATCCATGATTGTCATGCAGTCTTAAATCTCTTCTAAACCAGAATAGGGAAACAGTTTTTTTCATTAGTAGATTCCAAATAATTCAATTAATTTCTTTTGTCTGTGAGCGAAAATTTCTTCCAATTTAGGTTTCACAATAAACGGATGTACGAGTTGCCCTAACCATCCCATAGGGACTTTATAATCAATAATATCTTCCATTTCTACACCACCATCAATTTCTTTAATAAAATGTTTATGATGCCAGAGTGCGTAGGGTCCAAAACGTTGCTCGTCCACAAAATAATGTTGGTCCTTGACCTGTGTGATTTCAGTGACCCATTTGGTTTTAATGCCCAAAATTGGTGTTACAATATATTGGATAATTTGACCTGGGTACATAGGGCGGTCTGCTCCAGATAAAATGTCAAAACTCATATACTCTGGTGTAATAGTCTTTAGATTTGCGGGGTTAGATAGAAATGTCCATGCTTTTTCCAAACTAATAGGCAAGTTTTGCTTTTTGTGTAGGGTGTAAATTTTCATGTGTTTAATTTATATATATATTCACCTTTAGCTTCCAGTCAGACCTTCCGATATGAGTATTCCTAGTTGTAGTTTTATTCTTAATTATACAACGCGATGTATAAATTTAAAGAAGTCGCAAGTACTAACCATATACAATAGGGGAGTACAAAAAAACGGTTATTTTTTAAGTAATGTTTAAATGCAACCAGAAAATAAAACATTAATACAGTTAAAAGTAAAATATTGAGTAAACCTAAAGTAATCAGGTGTTGATTAAAAAATAAGTAATTCCAAATTATGTTTAATACAAATTGAATACTAAATAACACTATGACTTTTTTAGATCGATTTAGTTGAACTAAAAACGTCATGTAAACCGAGAATAAAACCATAATACTGCTCCACGCAATTCCAAAAACCCAACCAGGTGGTGACCATGGAGCTTGGTTTAGGTTTGTATACCATTCTGTTTGTGGACCGTTATTCATAAGCCAACTTCCAATGGCTAGTGCGCTAAAGTTAATGAGAAGGAATAGCAGTAAACCTTTATAAAACTTCATTAATTATTTAGTTTGTCAATTTCATCTAATAGGCATTGAGCTTCTGCATACTTAGCATCACTAGCAGGGCGGTTCGTTGTAGAAAGTTCGTGCCATTCTGACATTAATTTTTTGTAACGATCTTGAAGTTTCTCAATGGGAGACTTTTTTTTAAAAATTCCAAACATAACTTATTTTAATTGGCGTGTTATTTTACTACTTAATGGTTTTGTAATTGAATAAAAATAATCTACAAAATTACCTTTGTCATCGACCAAATACTTTTGGAAATTCCACTTTACTGAAGTGGATTTAACTCCATTTAATTCTTTATCTGTAAGCCACTTGTAGAGAGGATGTTGAAGTTCCCCTTTAACATTAATTTTCTCGGTCATTAAGAAAGTAACTCCATAATTTTTTGAACAGAAAGATTGTATTTGATCTGCAGTTCCAGGCTCTTGACTGCCGAATTGGTTACATGGAACTCCGATGACCATCAATTTATCTTGATAGGTATCGTATAATTTTTGAAGGTCTTCATACTGTCCTGTAAATCCACATTCTGAAGCAACATTGACAAACAATATATACTTTCCTTTATAGTCATTTAAATGGATAGGTTTTCCGTCAAGGCTGTTGATTTCGATAGTGTATAAAGACATATTTTGGTTTATTTTTGTTTGAGAATTAGATACAATTGAGACAAGGACTAGGGTTGATAAAACAATTTTTTTTAAAGCGTTCATTGGCTATAGTTTTAAGGATACAATCCCACAATCTAGATTAAAAATTTGACCAGAAATTGATTTGGATACATCTGACAGAAGGTAAGTTGCCATAGCAGCAACTTCAGAGGGCTCAAGATATTTTTTCAAAGGGTGTCTTTGAATGGTACTTTCAATCATGCGCTCGTTTCTTAAAAATTTTGCAGCCAGTTCAGTGTCCGTAATTGTAGGTGCAATAGCATTTACTCTAATTTTAGGAGCTAAGTCAGCAGCTACAGATTTTGTCAGCCCTTCAACGGCAGACTTTGCAGTTGCTACACTAGCGTGAAAAGGCATTCCTAGTTTTGTGGCAACTGTACTAAATAAAACAATCGAAGCAGTGTCGCTTGTCGATAAGGCTTTGGTGTATGCTTGTATACATTTTACCGCTCCAATAACGTTGATCTCAAAATCGGTTTTAAAATCATCAATACTTAACCTGTTAAAAGGTTTAAGGTTGATACTTCCTGGACAGTATATTAGTCCATCAGCTTCCTCAATTTGAGGTAATTCGTCTGTTAATACATCACAGGAAAAGTGTGATAAGTTACTGTGTTGAAAATCCGGAGATGTTCGACTGATATTGATAACTTTGTGCTCGTTAAGGAGACTTTCTGTAATGGCTTTTCCAATTCCTTTACTACCTCCAATAATAATAATTTTTTTCATGCTTGTAATGGGCGGCCTTTTAAACGTTTTTCAATTTTTTGTTTGATCACTGTTAAGCGTTTCATTAAATCCATCAAATCAGAGTCTTTGGAGGTCTTGTAAATTTCATTTACTCCTAATATCAATCCTTTTACTTCTCTTGATGCTTCGATTCGCTCACTTGTTGTTTTAAATGTAAGTGGTTTGAGTTCAAAAGCTTCAGCTTGTTTGATAACATCCATAGTTATAGTTTTAAATAATTTTGTAATTCAGCAATTTTTGCTGATGTATTAAATGTACCGCCATAAAAAGCGGTTACAGTAGCAGAGGTATCGTCCTTGATTCCTCTAGATGATACACAAAGATGTTTTGCATCTATAATAACTGCTACATCCTCTGTTCCTAGAATACCTTTTAATTCTTCTGCAATTTGATTGGTAAGGCGTTCTTGAACCTGTGGTCGTTTAGCATAATATTGCACAATTCGGTTTAGTTTGGATAATCCAATTACCTTACCAGATGATATATAGGAAATATGTGCTTTTCCTATAATAGGTACAAAATGATGCTCGCAATTGGAATAAAATGTAATGTCTTTTTCAACTAGCATCTGATTATATTGATACTTATTGTCAAATAACGCTACTTTTGGTTTATTTTTAGGGTTCAATCCTGAAAAAATTTCATCAATATACATTTTTGCAACACGCTCCGGTGTCCCTTTCAGAGAATCGTCGGTTAGATCTAATCCCATAACATCCATTATTTCTTCAAATAATATTGCTATTTTCTTTTTCTTTTCACCATCAGATAACTTGAAAGCGTCCTTTTTCATAGGGGTTTCTAAACCTGTAAAAAGATGGTCATCTCCAATTTCGTGGTTTGAAAAACCATTTAATAGGTTTTCATTTTTTATAGTAACTTTAGTATTCATATAATTTTTAACGCTTTGATATCTTATTGTGTGTTATTTGTCTTTGTCTTGTGCACTTAAATCTTCCTGACTCAAAAGATCTTAGTTTTTGATGTTTTGTTTTTCGTCCTTGAACCCGAGCTCGCCACAATCGAAAACTTTTTGGTTTCATATAGGTACGCATTAACTTGATCACTTCTTGTTCACTAAGCTTGAACTGGTGCTCTATAGCTTCAAAAGTTGTACGATCTTCCCAAGCCATTTCAATAATTCGGTCAATTTCAATAACACCTAAATTCATAATGCTGGAATTTTGTATTGTTCGTCAAATTGTATTTTTTCATTCAATAAAGATCTCAAAAATTTTTTATTTTCATAAAAATTTTTGGATTTTTTGAAATGTATAAATTTACCTTGGGCGTGAATACTCATTCCATCTGTTTTGTACAAGACTAAATGGTAAAATGGAATGGCCCACGTAAAGTTTCGTAGCCCTTTGGTAATGTGAATTAAAATGCCTTTTTTACGCATTTCGATATTTGCGTAATTTATATCAGAAACAGTGTTTAAAATGGAACTTAAATTAGGACTTACTTTGTCAACAATCATTCGTTTTGATCCAATACCACGCCGTTTGATGGACTCAAATAAGGTATAAGGTTTTCCAACTAAATCATCAAATAATAGTTTGTGTTCCTTGTTGTAGTATGTTGTATCTAGAACCAATAGTAATGTATATACTTCAAACATACACAATGTTTAATTATTAAAAATAACAATTAAACAAATATTAACATTTAATATTGAAGCTTAAAAATTTTCTGGAGTTTCAATAACTTGTAAAGCTCTTGTTTTCATTGAATTTAGCTCCTCATTTGAAAATTTATTTAACACTGAATACATCATTTTCATACGAAAGTTATTAGCCAACTGAGGACGTTTATCGTCCAGAAAATTCCAATACAGACTATTGAAAGGGCAAGCATTTTCTCCTAAACGTTCTTTGACATTGTATTGGCAGTCACTACAATAATTACTCATTTTGTTGATATAGCTACCTGACGATACATAAGGTTTCGTTGCAATCATACCGCCATCTGCAAACTGACTCATACCGCGGGTATTAGGAAGTTGGACCCATTCTAAGGCATCAATATAAATTCCTAAATACCAATCGTCTACTAAATCGGGATTGGTTTGGGTTAGCAATAGATAATTCCCGGTAATCATCAAACGTTGAATGTGATGAGCATAAGCATTATCCAATGAATTATTAATTGTTTTACTTAAGCAATTCATTTTGGTATCCCCAGTCCAAAAGAATTCAGGAATGTTATGGTTGTTTTCGAGTGTATTTAACGTCTTGTATTCAGGCATTTTTGACCAATACATTCCTCGCATATATTCTCGCCATCCAATCACTTGCCTTATAAATCCTTCTACTTGAGATATTGAAATTTCTTCACTATTAGCTCGGTAATGTTTCAAGACAGCATCCACAATTTCTTTGGGACTGATTAGTTTTAGGTTCATTGCGAACGACAGACGCGAGTGGAATAAATATACTTCGTCGTTGTGTAAGGCATCTTGGTAGTCTCCAAAATGAACTAATAAATTTTGATTGAAATACTCCAGTTGTTGTAACGATTGTACTTTATTTATAGGGTATGAAAATGTAGAACTTTCAAAACGTCCAATAGTCTTGATGGCGCTAGAACGTAATGTGTTTAGAATATCAGTAACAGGGTTTTTGAAATCTTTAAACGGAGGTATTCCTGGTGACCCTTTCCATTTATTACGATTACTTTTATCATAGTTCCATTCACCACCCTCAGGTATTGACCCTTGCATCAAAATGTGGTGTTTTGTTCGCATATATCTGTAAAAGCGTTCCATTAAATACTGCTTTTTTCCCTTAAAAAATACAGAAAGCTCATCACGTGTCGTGTAAAAATGTTCTGTATCAACTTCTTTAAATACAATTGAAAGTGTTTTGCAAATAGCTTTGAGTTGGGTATCTAAACGGTATTCGTCTGGAGATTGGATACTCAAACGATTCAATGCCTTGACTGGAAATGATTTTATGAAGATTTTTTTCTAAATTCTGAAGGTTGGAGGAGTCATCCAAAGTCAAATAAATAACCTTGTGACCTTTGGACTCTAGCTGTTTTGAGAAATCTCGCATCGCCGCAAAAAAACCAACTACTTTTTGAATGTGGTGTTTGACATAATCCGT
Organism: uncultured Flavobacteriaceae bacterium; assembly: GCA_943789465.1. GTDB lineage: Bacteria > Bacteroidota > Bacteroidia > Flavobacteriales > Flavobacteriaceae > Hel1-33-131. The sequence continues at coordinate 188,002 of CALSUF010000002.1, forward strand.
TTCTTGTCGCATTTCAAACATACAATATACAGTTGAATCTGAAACAGATGTATACCATGAATGTTGAATATTTAGTTGATCTCCAAGTATAAGGCGAAGTGTTTTCATTTTAAATAAATTAGTTTTATTTCAATTGCGATTTACTGAGTTGAAGTGTTCAAGCACTTGAAGACGTTGTTAAAACGATATTAGTTTAAACTTTTTTTCGTTTACCACTGCATTTTTTGCTGCAATATTTAACAGATTCCCAGTTTTTCTCCCATTTTTTTCGCCATGTAAAAGGGCGTTGGCATTGTGAACAAACTTTGGTTGGTAGAAACGTTTTTTTCAAATGCTATTTACTTTATTTTTTTAGGTCTTTGGTATTCGATACGCTGTTTTAGTGAAGGTAGGGCATAGCCATCTAAACCATTTATGGCAACAACATTAGCTTTTGCTAAATTTACAAAACCGTCCTGTTCTACAATATCATCTTTTATATACAAGTCCTTAATTTCAGCAATAAGTTGTATGGTATTATTTGCCTTGATTATGTATTCTTCACAATAAGTAAGAGCCATTTGAATTGGTGCCCCTTTTACAAACGGCGCATGCCAATCATTTTTATACTCTTCCTCTAATTTTGTTATGTCAAACTCAGAAACACCTTTATCATATTTAGCAGACGTATGGTGGGCTTGCTCAATGATATCTAAATGTATATGGTTTACGGTAAATTGACCTGTTTCTTTAATGTTTTCGTAAGTGTTTCTTGGTACATCTGACACCGGTCTAAAAACAATACCTAGTAACGGCGGGTTGGAACCCAAGTGAGTCACAGAACTAAAAACAGCTACATTTGGAGTGCCATCATTTGATTTAGTTCCAATGAGATTTGCGGACTTAAATCCAGAACAACTGTTCATCATGTTTATTCTGTAAACGTGGTCTAAATCATCAAAATCTTGCCTTCTTAAGTGTAACATTTAGTAATTATTAAATTGATTAATTTTTACGGACGATGCTTTTAAATCAAACATTAAGTTATAGAGACCAAAAAAGGTTCGGTTGATATATATGAAATGTTTGGAACCACGATTTCCGTTAAACTTTCGAAGTTCGGTACTTTTGCTATAACGTTCTGCTAAATTTTTAATTTTATCAAAAAACTCAGGGTTAGAAAAATCAAATATTGAGTCATGAAAAGGCAATGTAAACACGCTAAGTAACTCATGAAACATGGCAGTAAAAAACACCAACTCTTCTGGTGTATCTGTTGGGGTTAAAATTTCTAATTCATATAGTTTTTTAGAGAATAACTCTGGATTATCAATAATTTTTTTATCAGATAATTCAAAGTAAGGAATGTAAAATTCATCGGGGATGGATTTCATACAACCAAAGTCAAGAGCAATTAATTGTGCATCTTCATTTATCAAAAAATTTCCTGGATGAGGATCTGCGTGAACTTTTTTAAGTGTATGAATTTGAAACATATAGAAATCCCACAACGCTTGACCGAGTTGATTGGCCTTTTCTTTATCTGAATTGTATTTTGCAAATTCAGAAAGATGTTCACCTTTCATAAAGTCCATTGTGATGATGCGATCTGAGGAGTATGTGTCGTAATATTCAGGGAATAATAAATTTGGAATATGCACACAAGCCTTCGCTATTTCTTTGCTTTGAGAAATTTCAAGCTTATAGTTAGTTTCTTCTACAAGTTTATCCTCCACTTCTTGAAAATATTTATCAGAATCTTTTCCCTTTATATTGAACATTTTTATAGCTATAGGCTTCACCATGGCTAAGTCTGACTTGATGCTATCAGCAACTCCGGGGTATTGGATTTTCACAGCCAATTGTTTTCCATCTTTTTCAGCTTTGTGAACTTGTCCTATACTAGCAGCATTGACAGATTCTGAATCAAATTCGTCAAAAATATGATTTGGATGTTGTCCAAAATAGTTTTTAAAAGTCTTAATCACTAATGGAGATGATAACGGAGGTACTGAAAATTGTGCAAGAGAAAACTTATCTACATACGCTTGAGGTAAAAGACTTTTTTCCATACTCAACATCTGCGCCACCTTTAAGGCACTTCCTTTAAGTTGTTTCAATCCTGAATAAATATCTTCAGCATTGTTTTTATTGAGGTTTTCTTTGGCCTCTTCTTCTGTTTTTGTGATTTTTTCTCCGTAATATTTAAGGAAATTCACACCCACTTTAGCACCCGTTGAAACGAGTTTTCCAGCGCGTTGTATTTTTGAAGTAGGTATTCTGTCGATTGACTTCATATTAATTCATGCTGATTTTTTCCTTTATTAAAAACTTTCCTAAATCAACTACGCTTTTTAACGGCGAAATATTAATTAAATCGAAACTTGCATTGATTGATTTTTCAATAAAAATATCTGTTTTCTCAAAAGATTTGGAAGTATCATCTAGCCAGAATTTTAGTGTCAACATCAATTGAATCCAGTAGGTTTCTTGTACCACACTGTCTTTTATTTGTTCTAACTGTTTATTTTTAATTTGAAGTACTTCAATATCTAACTGATCAATGTAATTTAGGAATTTGGTGCGCAACCCTTTTAATTTTTTTAGGTTTTCGAGTTTGTTACTGCTTTCACTCAGAGCATAGACTACGTAACTTCTATTGGCTGTTAAGTTTTCAAAAAATGTAAAGTAAAAACTCAACAATTGATTTCTTGAATCGTAAGTCAGATAGTCCTTACTAGATTCTAGAGTATCTATTGTATTTGAAAAAAACAAACTAAATACCGAGCTTTCTAGAGATTCAAAATTTGCGAAAAACTTGTAAAAGTCAGCTTCATCAAAGCCATTGTTTTTTGAAAATGTGTATATTGATTTTGGAGCGTGGTTATGTTCTAAAACATACGCCATATAAAGTTTAATAAGTGCGTTTTGTGTGAGTGTAATTTTCTTTGCCATAGAATTGATTGTTTATGACGTAAAAATACATTTTGTTCAAACAATCACTCTTATAATTAAACAAATATTAACATTTATCGTCACAACAGTTATCGCTTTTTACCAACCTACAACTAAATACAGCAAGAAACATCCCAACAAATGGAGCCGTAAGATATACCCATAAATGTGTGAAATTTCCAGAAACTAGGGCAGGTGCTAAAGAACGAATTGGGTTCATTGAGGCTTTTGTTAATGGTCCAGCAAACATAGCCTCCAAAAGAATGACACTACCAATTGCAATTCCAGCAATAGGTCCAATTTCTTTACTTCCTGTAGAAACATTAATAATAACAACCATTAAGAAAAAACTTAATAGCAACTCAATAATAAAGACTTTCATCGGCTCTATGGAAGGTATTGTGGCGCCCAAATCACTTTCAGGGAATAGAATGAGCAACACTAAAGAAGCAGCGAGGGCTCCTATAAATTGAGATCCTATATATTTTGGGACTTCATGCCAACTGAATTTTTTAGCTACTGCAAATCCTACAGTCACCGCCGGATTAAAATGCGCTCCTGAAATATCTCCAAAGGCATAAATCATAGCCATCACAATAAGCCCCCAAGTAATAGCTACTCCTGGATGGGTGATTGTACCACCTGTAAAATCATTGATTACCATGGCACCACAACCACAAAAAATCATGCTAAAGGTTCCTATAATTTCAGCAATGTATTTTTTCATTCTGTTATTTTTTTTCAAAGATACAACCTAATTTGGTGTTTATATAAACTTAAATTCATTAATGCACAAACAAACACTTGCAAAAAATAGCTTTATTTGCCCCTTTTTTACATGCCAAGAAAACTATTTATTTTTTAAATACAGCTTAAATAGTTTTTGAACTAAAATAAGTAGGAAGCTGCTACAAAAGATAGAATTACCATAAATAATATCTAATTTTAACTATACACTTGTTATTTGCTTGCTACACAATGCTAAAAATAGCTATACATCACCCCTACATCATACGGTAATATAGTAGGTTTTAAACACCTGTTCATTTTTTTATGAACTTGATATTCTTAGTTTTTTCACCTTGAATTTGTTAAATCAATTAAAAATTGAAATAATATTTGTTTTGTATGATTTTTGTAGAGTTTTTTTTATCACAAATACATTTTTTAGTTCCTATATTTAACAAAACTATTATTTGATTAAAAATATACTTAATAGTTAAATCCTATTATTTTTAAATGAAACAAATTATGAAAAACACCTTTTTAAGATTAGTTCTTTTTTTAATTACAACCAGCGTTTTTGCTCAGGCAGATAAAGTTACAGTTGTTAACAATGAAGATGGAATGAAATTAGTAGTGAATGGAGAAGACTTCATGATCAATGGAATGAATTGGGATTATTTCCCAATAGGTACTAATTATTCCTATAGCCTTTGGAATCAATCAGATGATGTCATCAAAGCAGCATTGGATGCAGAAATGGGCTTGTTAAAAAACATGGGGGTCAATGTTATAAGACAATACGTTGGTGCTCAGCCAAAATGGATACAATACATTTATGAGAACTATGGTATATATACCATGTTAAATCATTCTTTCGGTCGTTACGGATTGACCATAAATAATGCATGGGTTCCTGTAACAGATTATAGTGATCCAGATACCCAAGCACTTTTGATGTCTGAAGTTACTGAATTGGCTGAAACCTATAAAGACACTCCAGGATTGTTAATGTTTTTGTTAGGAAATGAAAACAACTACGGTCTTTTCTGGGCAGGAGCTGAAACAGAAGATTTTCCAGACGAAGAAGAAAAAAGAGATTTCATAGGAGAAGAACGTGGAAGACCAATGTATAAGCTCATGAACGATGCTTCTATTAAAATGAAAAGTATTGATGCGTCTCATCCCATAGCAATCTGTAATGGAGATGTTTTGTTTATTGACATTATTGCTGAAGAATGTAAAGATGTTGATGTTTTCGGAACCAATATGTACCGTGGACCTTCTTTTACAGATGCATTTAAAATAGTAAAAGAAAAACTAGATATGCCCATTATGTTAACGGAGTTTGGTGCAGATGCATTCAACGCTTTAAATAATGCTGAAGACCAAAAAATGCAGGCTTATTACATGGTTTCAAATTGGAAAGATATTTATGAAAATGCTGCTGGTTTAGGGAAATCAGAAAATGCAATTGGTGGATTCACATTCCAGTTTAGTGATGGTTGGTGGAAATTTGGACAAACAAAAAACTTAGAAGTTCATGACAACAATGCCTCATGGTCTAATGGAGGGTATCAACTTGATTTTGCTCCTGGTAAAAATAACATGAACGAGGAGTGGTTTGGAATTTGTGCAAAAGGACCTACAAACTCAAGAGGGCTTTATACATTATACCCAAGAGCATCTTATTATGCTTTAAAAATAGCACACCAATTAAACCCTTATGAAGATGGTGTGACTCCAGAATTTTTGACAACTCATTTTGACACTATTGAATTGATGGATGCAGTCCTTCGTGCAAGAGGAGATAAAGCAGCTTTAGGTGGTAGTGAAAAAATTAAGCTAAGCAATATGAGAGCTGAGTTTACAACCTTTAATACAGGCGGTTCACTTATTACCACACCAGAAAATGCAGATCCTAATTCGAACGGATATCCAAACGAACTAGGTTTTGATCATATGCAATCGTATTTTATTGGAGTAGAAGGAAACCCTACCTCTAACATGCGTGCCAACGTGAATTTTAATATTCTTGGAAATGTTGCTGAAAACCCAATTGACGAAATATTTTATGAAAATACCGGCCGTCCAATTGAAGTAAATACTGATGATGGAAATGTAACTATTACAGATCCAAACAGAGTGAAAATTTACAATGCTGAATTTGATTGGAATGCTAAAGATTTTAATTTAAGAGGTTTTTACAGAACAGGCCATTACCACTGGGCTTACGAAGGAGATTTCTTTAATTTATACAGAGAAGCTAACTATGGTCCAAACTTAGATTTATACAACGGAGAAATTTCAGGAATCGAGTTTGATGCTAAAGGCACTTTAAATGGTTTAAAAGCCGCTTTTGGACCACAACTTTGGTGGGGAGCTAATCCAGCCGTACTTTTAAAGTATGGAAGAAATTTAGGTAATTGGGGTGTAGCTGCCGTTTACCACGAAGATATTGATGATGTTGGTAGAGCAGTAACTTCAATTGCAATACCACTTCCAAAAACACGTAGAGTCTCTTTAGCTTTCGAAAGACAATTTGGAGCTTTTAATTTTGAAATCGGTGGTTTATGGGGTGGACAACCGTTAAACGGTCGTAAATTTCAAATAGCTGAAGGAACGACAGATAATTACGTTATTTATACAGACGAAATCAATAATAAAGATAACTGGGGTGCTAAAGCAAAGTTATCTTATGAAAAAGGTCCTATTAAATGGTATGTACAAGGAGCAAGTATGGGCTTAGTAGCTAATGGAGGGTCTGACCAAACACAAACATTTACAGGCTGGAAACTAAAGGATACAGGAAGCGGTAACCAAAACAATTTCCTTTCTGGTTTTGCTTATACATTTGGTGATTTTCAAATCGCGCCTAACTTTTTATGGCAAAAGCCAATTGTTGCTGCTATGCCAAATGACTTAAACGGTGGCACAGGGCGTTTAAGAAATGTTCAAGATGATCCGTTTGCGGTGAGAGCCAATAGAGAAACTACCGCTGGAGAACTCTTATTTTCTTACGATCCTACTCCAGGTACATGGATGTACGAATGGGACAACGACAGAGCTGAAGACGCAAAGTTTGCTTTCAATTTAGGTTTTGTTTACCGTCATCACCCAACAGCTCAAGATGCGGCAGTTGGATTCTTAGCAAATCGTACTTCCTTTGCGTTTCCAAATGCTGCTCCTGCACAAGATTTATGGGAAGCCCATTCTCGTATTGTGTCTAAACTAACTCCAGACCTTGGATTTATTGCTAATTTTTATGCAGGTAATGCACAAGCAAACGGTAGCGATGAGCGTTTAATAGAGCGATTTGGTGGAGATGTTCGACTGATATATAACAAATTAAAATTAACCCATACTTTCAAATTTAATGATTGGGGACCTTTTGATTACCACCGAGATTTTAACCTAACGTACCCAGTACAATTAATGTTAGATTTATCGACTACCCTAGGAAAACCAGATTGGTTCATCCTTCCTAATACACAAGTTGGTGTACGTGGAACATGGCGTTCTATGAATGAAAATTCTCCTAGATACTCCCCTAATTTTGTACCACCCAACACCTATCCAGCAATTCCACCCATCAGTTCTTTAGGATTTCCTAACGGAAGTGAATGGGAAATTAGAACATATATTCATATTAATATTGGAAAATAAAAAACTGTAAAAATGAAAAATATAAAATTTATATATTCAAAAACGATGCTCCTCACGGGATTACTTTTTGTAATCACCATGAGTTGTGAAAGAGAGATATCTGATCAATCAGAATTTGCAACCCTGTCAAAAACAGGAGAGATTTTCACAGACTCCCCAATTGGATTAGGGAGTGATTTTTACTTCCCATATTCAGGTTCCAAAGCAAACGCTTGGTCAGTTGATGAAAGTGAAGGCTATGAAAGCTATGCTTCCATGCGATTTGATGTACCAAATGCAAACGATCCTGAAGGAAGTTATGCAGGTGGTATATTGAGAGTTGATGGATCAGGGCGTGACCTTACAGAATTCGATGCACTTACCTTTTGGGCAAAAGCTTCACAGGGAGTAGTTATCGGAGAAATAGGTTTTGGGCAAGACTTTGGACTTAATAAATACCAGGTCAGTGAAATAAACATAAGCCTAGGTACTAACTGGCAAAAATACGTCATTCCAATCCCTGATCCGTCAAAACTATTTGATGAAAGAGGTATGTTTTGGTATTCGGCAGGAACTCAAAACACAGGGGGTAATGGCTACACTTTTTGGATTGATGAATTAAAATTTGAAAAGTTAGGAACTATTGGACAACCAAGACCCGCCATTGTCAATGGTGAAGATGTTGTTAAAAATGTCTTTGCGGGGATTGATTTAGAATTAACGGACCTTACACAAACATTCAATTTAGGTAATGGTCTAAACAAGACAGTTAGTATAGCACCAAGTTACTTTGATTTTTCATCTTCTGCTCCACATATAGCTTTTGTAAATGAATTTGGAGTAATTAATGTTAGTAATGGAACAGCAGTTATTACGGCGACTTTAGGCGGAGTAGAAGCCGAAGGATCTGTAACTGTAAATGCCGTTGGTGAGTTTGAACTGGCGCCAGCACCAACTAGAGACCCTAGTGATGTTATTTCTGTTTTTAGTGATACTTACACAAATGTACCTGTAGACTTTTTTAATGGCTACTGGCAGCCTTATCAAACAACTCTTGGGGGTGAAATTATTATAAATGGACAAAATGTGCTTAAGTATACGGACTTTAATTTTGTGGGTACTCAACTTTCAAACCCCATAGATATTTCGGAAATGACTCATTTTAGTGTTGATATATTAATGCCTGTAGTTTTGCCTACTGATATTGACATGCTCATTGTTTTGAAGGCTGAGTCATCTTTACAACAACAGCGTATTGGTGGTCAAACTTATCAATGGTCTGATCAAACAGGAGATATCAATGATACTGAAGCCAATGGAACTTTTGAAGAAGGTGGCGTATGGAAAACTTTTAAAATTCCTATTAGACCAACATCTGAAACTGGTTTGGATAAAACAGCAGTCAATATCATTATCATTGAAAGGATAAAATCTTCTAACGTGACGGATTTACACGTCGATAATATGTATTTCTTCAAAGAATAATAATTAAGAAACTATCAAAACAAGAAAAAATGAATAAAAATAATAAAAAGACAATGCATAAAACAACAATGTTGTTTGCCACTTTTGCTTTTGTATCGATGATAAGCTTCACTAGTTGTGACACGGATGAAACCCAAACGGTTGCCACCTTTACAAATCTAGTAATGGCAGATGAATTTGATGTAGAAGGAGCTCCTAATTCCGAATTTTGGAATTTAGATACAGGTACAGGCTTTGATGGATGGGGCAATAATGAATTGCAATATTATACAGACCGTCCCGAAAATGTAACTGTACAAAATGGACTGTTAGTAATATCTGCTTTAGAAGAAGATTATAACGGATCCTCTTTCACTTCAGCGAAATTAATTACAAAAGGAAAATTTTCACAAGCCTTTGGGCGCTTTGAAGCACGTATCAAAGTACCAGGGGGATCAGGTCTTTGGCCAGCATTTTGGCTCTTAGGAGAAAACGATGATATAGACGGATGGCCTCAGTGTGGTGAAATTGATATTATGGAGTACCGCAGACAAGAACCTACAAAAGTAAGCGGTTCTATACACGGTCCTGGATACTCTGGTGAAACATCGCCACAAGGTCAAGTGACTAAAAGCTACGATTTAGGTAGTGCGCGTTACGACGACGATTTCCATGTTTTTGGAATCGAGTGGGGGTATCAATATATCAACTACTACATAGATGGTGTATTGTACAATCAAATTACACCTGCTGATATTGCAGTCACACCAACCGATGCTGTTTACACATTAAATGATGGTGTGGAAGCTGTAGAAGCAACCGAAGATACTCCAGCTGTGGAAGCAGTTGAACCGACTGATGTCACTGGAGATTGGGTATTTAACAAACCATTCTATATCATCATCAACCTAGCAGTTGGTGGTAATTTTCCTGGAAATCCTGATATTGGAGAGACGTTTCCACAAAACATGCTAGTAGATTACGTAAGAGTATACAAACAATAGTAACAACTAATAAAAAAGACAATGAAAAATTTAATCAAAACAATTAAAAAAGTTTCACTACTCATTTTGGCAATCAGTTTTATCGGTTGTGATGATAATGATGGAGCAGTTCTACCACAACTTAAAGCTGGTTTCACGCATACAATTAATACTAACACAGGAACAGTAACTTTTATAAACACATCTACAAATGCTTCTATGTATGAGTGGAGTTTTGGAGATGAAAGTACTTCTACGCTTATCAATCCAGTAAACGTATATGAAAACGGAACTTACTTGGTAGTTTTAAAAGCATCCAATGTAGCGGGAGATTTTGATATTTTTTCCGATGAAATTACTATTTCAATCTCTGAAATTGCAGCTTTGCCAATGACGTTTGATATTGAAAATATTACCTATGAAGCAACTGTTTTTAATGGTACAAGCTTTGAAATTCTTGCAAATCCAGATCTTTCAGGCACAAATGCAGTAGAGTCTAACGTAGGAGCAATTACAAATAGCGGTGCTACGTACGAAGGTTTATTTTTTGAACTAGGGGCTCCTGTTGATTTAACGACTGAAAAGTCAATAAAGATGAATTTCTGGGCAAATGCTCCAATAGACGTTTTAATGAAACTGGAAGAAGGATCAGCAGCAGATACTGAAACAACTGCTAGTCACACAGGATCTGGATGGGAAGAAATTATTTTCACTTTTAATTCTGCTGCTAGCTATTCTAAACTTACTCTATTTGTAGATGGCGCAGGGACATCCGATGGAACATTCTATTTTGACGATATTACTCAAGTAGCATCCCCTCTATCTCCTTGTGATGCTGAAACAGCAGAGTCACTTTCAGCTTCCGATTTGAATATAACTTTTATGTCAGATCCAACTGCGAGTATTACTTCAGATGGTGCAGGATTTAGTTGGATAGATAATCCAGATTCTGACAATACAGTAAACACCTCTTGTAAAGTTGGACAAATTGATAGAACTAGTGCTTCTCAGTACGCAAACAATCAAATAACCTTAGATGCGAAATTAGATTTCAATTCAAATACAGGTTTTAAACTAAAAGTATGGTCACCAACAGCTGGTACAAATGTATTATTAAAATTAGAAGATCAGACTAATTCAGCGATATTTAAAGAAGTGTCAGCAATTACTTCAGCAGATAGTGCTGGAGCATGGGAAGAGCTCACATTTGATTTTGGAAGTGCAGATTCTAATAAGTTTGACAAAGTTGTACTATTTTTTGAATTAAATTCTATGACTGAACAAACTTACTACATCGACGACCTAATGCTTTACGGCGAAGGTAATGGCGGCGGCGGCGGCGGCGACACATGTGATTCTGAAACAACACAATCTGTTAGTGCTTCAAACTTTAATTTAACATTCCAAAATGATCCAACTGCAAGTATTACCTCAGATGGTGCAGGATTCGCTTGGATCAATAATCCAGATTTTGATAATGTAGTAAATACTTCATGTAAGGTTGGACAAATTGATAGAACAAGTTCTGCACAATATGCAAACAATCAAATAGATTTAGATGCGAAATTAGATTTCAATTCAAACACAGGTTTCAAACTAAAAGTATGGTCACCAACAGCAAGCACAAATGTGTTATTAAAGTTAGAAGATCAAACAAATGCAGGAACATTTAAAGAGATTTCGGCAACAACTTCAGCTACGAGTGCTAATGAATGGGAGGAGCTTACCTTTGAATTCCAAAGTACAGATTCTAATAAGTTCGATAAAATTGTAGTATTTTTTCAGCTAGGAACAACGATACAAGAAACCTATTATATAGATGACTTAAAATTATACGGAAACGGTGGAAATGGCGGCGGCGGCGGTAATGGTGATTGCCCTGAGCCTCCAGCTGGAGAATTGTTGGCTAATGGAGATTTTGAAGCTGGAGATGTAGGTTGCTGGCAATTTTTCCCAGGCACAACTATTTCTACAACCATAAATAACGGAGGTAGTCAATCAGCAGAAATTCAAGGATCAACAGGAGTTGCTGTAGGTCTTAAGATGGAACGTTTTGGAACAGGTTTAGTGACTCCAAATACATCTTACACAGTTTCTTTTGACATTATCGCTTCTGATGTATTGGGTGAAGGTGGACTTGTAAAAGCATTTGCATTCTCTGAAGGTGCTGATGGTGGAACTGTAGCGGCAACGCAACACGTTCTTACAGACAATACCACGTCTGTATCAACAACAGCTTGGGAAACTAAAACATTCACGTTTACAACTCCTGGAAACGCAAATCAAGTTGAAGGAGGCTTATCCTTTTTAATTGAAATCGTTAATAGTGCAGCAAGATTGAATGTGGATAACATATCCGTAAGAGTAACACCTTAATAATCATTTATCAATAAAAATGATCTAAAACGCTAATAAAAGGTTAGAGTAAACTTTTTAAATACCTAACCTTTTCTATTTTTGAAATCACAAATTAACTTTTAAAACACAACCAACTTTAAGTAGTTAAATAGATATTAAAAATTATAAAGCCTCACAAAATTATCAGGAAGAGGTTTATTGACAAAAAAATTAAATGACAAAGAAAGCTATTTTTTTAGGAAAAAATAAAGACACAAATCAGGTTAAAGATATAGATGGAACTTTAGTTAACATTGATAACGAAGTCTATTATAAGATTTCTAACAGTGATAAAATGAGACCATTTTTCATGAGTATCGTTAGTGATTCCAATCACTGGATGTTTATTTCAAGTAATGGAAGTTTAACAGCTGGAAGAAAAAACTCTGAATTCGCGTTATTTCCATATTATACGGATGATAAAATTACGGAAGCTGCTGAAATTACAGGAAGTAAGTCTATTTTTCAAGTAGTCAAAAATGATGAAATTCATTTATGGGAACCTTTTTCAGATCGTTTTGCTGGAAAATATCAAACCACTCGAAATTTATACAAAAATGAGTATGGTAATAAAGTGTTATTTGAAGAAATCAACCACGATTTAGAGCTTACTTTTCAATACCAGTGGAATTCAACAAATACGTTTGGATTTATAAAAAAATCAAAGCTTATCAATAACTCAACTTCAAAAGTTGACATAAATGTATTGGATGGTATTCAAAACATTTTGCCTTATGGTGTAGGAAGTGATTTACAAAATGCAAGTAGTAATCTTGTTGACGCTTACAAAAGAAGTGAGTTGGAGCAAATTTCTGGATTAGGAATCTATGCTTTAAGTGCCATCATTGTAGATAAAGCGGAGCCTAGTGAAGCTTTAAAAGCAAATATTGTTTGGTCTTTAGGTTTAGACAATTCTAAACACCTACTATCTTCATTACAACTAGATAGTTTTAGAAAACAACAAGAACTCTCTCAAGAAACTGACGTTAAAGCTGAAAAAGGAGCTTATTTCATCAATTCTCAAATTGTATTGTCAGCACAAGAAGATAAAGAATGGATGCTTGTTGCAGAAGTCAATAAAAACCACTCTGCGATTGCAAAACTGATCAATCAAATTAAAACAAACGATGGTTTATGGGAACTGATCAACCAAAAAATTGAAAAAGGAACATCACGTCTTATTGCTTTAAATGCAGCTTCAGATGGGCTACAACTTTCGGCTGACAAATTTAGAGATACTCGTCATTTTGCAAACACCTTATTCAATATTATGAGAGGTGGTATTTTTGATGATAATTATCAAATTGAAAAGTGGGATTTTAAAAATTACCTTTCAAAAGCCAATAAAAAAGTATCAAGAACAACAGAAGACAGTGTAGGTAAACTTCCTGAAATTTTCTCACTTTCGGTATTACAAGAATTAGCTCATGAAGTAGATGACACCAATTTTAGACGTTTGTGTTTTGAGTATATGCCATTAAAATTTAGCCGTCGACATGGTGATCCTAGTCGTCCTTGGAATAAATTTTCAATCAACACCAAAAGTGAAATTGATGGTTCAAAAATATTAGATTACGAAGGAAACTGGCGCGATATATTTCAAAACTGGGAAGCTTTAGCACATTCATATCCTGCGTTTATTGAGAGTATGATTCATAAATTTTTAAATGCTACTACTTTTGATGGTTACAATCCTTACCGAGTAACCAAAGGCGGTTTTGATTGGGAAACCATTGAGCCAGACGATCCATGGTCGTATATTGGCTATTGGGGAGATCATCAAGTAATTTATTTACTTAAATTTTTAGAGTTTATAGAAAAACATCAACCCGAAAAATTAGCAACGCTTTTTGATAAAGACTTGTTTGTATATGCAAATGTACCTTACAAAATTAAAAGTTATGAAGCCCTACTTGAAAACCCAAAAGATACTATCGAATTTGATGAAGCATTAGATCTCAAAATTAGAGAACAACGTGTAGAGCTTGGAGCTGATGGTGCTTTACTTCGAGATGAAAATCGATTTATTGTTAAAGTTAATTTCATCGAAAAAATTCTTGCAACAACACTAGCAAAATTTTCAAATTTTATCCCTGAAGGAGGAATTTGGATGAATACACAACGTCCAGAATGGAACGATGCCAACAACGCCCTTGTAGGAAGTGGTGTTTCTATGGTAACCTTGTATTACCTGAGACGTTTTATGAAATTCTTTGATACAGTTATAGATCAATCTAATTTGGAAACTGTTGAGGTTTCTAAAGAACTAGTAACATTCTTCAATGCGATTTTATCAACTTTTAAGGATCATCAAAATTCACTTTCAGGACGCATCAATGACACAGAAAGAAAACTAATTTTAGATGCTTTGGGAGCAGCAGGTAGCTCTTATAGGAATCAAGTTTACACACACGCATTCTCTGGAAGAAAAGAAACTATTTCTATTAGCGATTTAAAAGATTTTATTACAATTAGTCTTCAATACTTAGAACATTCAATCAGCGTCAACAAACGAGAAGATAATTTATACCACGCGTATAATTTAATGACAGTAAATGACGATAACAGTGTTTCAATTTCATATTTAGATGAAATGTTAGAAGGACAAGTTGCTGTGTTAAGTTCAAAATATTTATCGAGCGAAGAGTCATTATCTGTGCTGAATGCAATGAAAAGTAGTAAACTTTTCCGTCCAGACCAATACAGTTATCTATTATATCCTTATAAAGAATTAAAAGGATTTATAGAACGAAACACGATTTCAGCTGCCGCTATTTCAACATCAAAATTGTTACAACAATTAGTCGCCGATGAAAACTTACAAATTTTAGAGAAAGATGTCAACGGTGCCTATCATTTCAATGGCAACTTTAAAAATGCAAATGATCTTAAAGCAGCCTTGGAAGAACTTTCCGAATCGTCTTATACAGAATTAATTAATCAGGATACTCAAAAAATTCTTCAGATTTTTGAAGATGTATTTAATCATAAATCTTTTACAGGACGTTCAGGTACATTTTATGGTTATGAAGGTTTAGGGTCTATTTATTGGCATATGGTTTCTAAGCTACAATTGGCAGTTTTAGAAACTTGTACAGCAGCAATAGATTCAAATCAAAATGCAGTAATTGTTGGAAGTCTATTAGAACATTATTACGAAATCAATGCAGGCATTGGAGTTCACAAGTCACCAAAATTATATGGAGCTTTCCCAACCGATCCTTATTCACATACACCAGCCGGAAAAGGCGCTCAGCAACCCGGAATGACTGGTCAGGTTAAAGAAGATGTTTTATCGCGTTTTGGAGAACTAGGTGTTACTATTTCTGACGGAAAATTAGGCTTTAATCCTTGTTTATTACGTAAAAATGAATTTTTACAAGAAAGTAAAATATTTCATTATATCGCTCTACCAAAAAAGCAAGATAGTATTTTGATTTCCAAAGATTCTTTATGTTTTACCTACTGTCAAGTTCCTGTAATTTATACGATTGCAGAAGAAGATGGCTTAACAGTTAATTTGAATAACGGGAAAACAAAAACATTTGAATCATTAAGCCTAGATACAGAAACAAGTGGACAAGTATTTAGCCGTAATGGAGAAATTATTCAAATAAATGTACACATTAAAAGTACTCGATTAAAATAATACTTATAAGACATTATGAGAAAAATAACATCCATATTAAATTTAATACTGCTTGTTTTTCTTGTAATGTCCTGTAAAGAAAGTCAGCCAAAAAAAAATATACAAAACGATCAAATACATAAAGAAGTGACTGCTAAAGATATATTAGGAAATTCAAACTACTTAGCAATCTCATATGGTGGCTATCGAAAATCATCTAGAGATTTTCAGCCCACTGTTGGAGAGCTAAAAGAAGATATGAAAATTCTTCACGCTATGAACATCCGAATATTACGTACGTATAACGTTCAATTAGCACATACTTCAAACATTTTGAAAGCTATACGCGAATTGAAAAATGAAGATCAATCTTTTGAAATGTATTTGATGCTAGGAGCTTGGATAGATTGTTTGAATGCTTGGACTGATAGACCTGTAAACCATAATGTCGAAAGCGCGCAGAACTCGGAAGAAATTGACCGTGCAGTAGCCTTAGCAAATGAATATCCAGATATCGTAAAAGTTATTGCGGTTGGAAACGAAGCCATGGTAAAATGGGCGACCTCTTATTTTGTGCAACCTAATATTATTTTAAAATGGGTTTCACATTTACAAGCGTTAAAACAAACAGGAAAGTTATCTAAAGACATTTGGATTACGAGTTCCGATAATTTTGCATCATGGGGTGGAGGTGACCCTCAATATCATACAGAAGATCTTACAAAATTAATAAAAGCTGTCGACTACTTATCTGTTCATACGTATCCAATGCACGATACACATTATAATCCTGTTTTTTGGGGTGTTTTTGGAGAAGAAACTCAACTATCCAGTTTGAAACGAATTGATATTGCTATGAATCGTGCAAAAAATTATGCGATTTCTCAAACGGATAGTGTAGCCAAATACATCAAAAGTTTAGGCATAAAAAAACCAATTCATATAGGAGAAACAGGTTGGGCGAGTGCTTCAAATGGTTTTTACGGCTCTAAAGGTTCAAAAGCTACTGATGAGTATAAGGAAGGCATTTTTTATGACAATATGCGCCAATGGACAGATCAAGATAATATGTCTTGTTTCTATTTTGAAGCTTTTGATGAACCTTGGAAAGATGCTCATAATAAAGGTGGATCTGAAAACTATTTTGGTTTATTCACAGTAGATGGTAAAGCTAAATATGTGCTCTGGGACTTAGTAGATCAAGGCGTTTTTGATGGGCTGACTCGGAACGGAAAACCAATCACGAAAACCTATAATGGTAACAAAGAAGCTTTATTGCTTGAAGTTGAATTACCACCAGTTAAAAATAAATTATAATTAATCTCATAAAATATAAATACTTTGAAAATTTATCATTTTTTAATTTTATCACTAATGCTCACAGGGTGTACCTCCAAACAATTATTAGAAGTTACAGTGTATGAAACTTCTGCAAACGGAAACAAGTTAGCTGAAATTTCAGAATTTGAAACTTCTGAAAATCCCTCTAAAATTCAATTGAATCCTGAAGTAACATTCCAAACCATCACAGGTTTTGGCGGATCATTTACAGAATCTTCTGCGTATTTACTAAATCGTTTAAGTAAAAAAAATAGAGACACTATATTAAACGCTTACTTTAGTGAAGATGGCGCCAACTATACGCTAACACGTACTCATATAAGTTCTTGTGATTTTTCATTAAATAATTATACTTATGCGCCAATCGCCGACGATATGGAGCTTAAACATTTTAGTATCGAAGAAGATAAAGATGATTTAATCCCCATGATAAAAGATGCAATGGCAATCTCAAAAGAGGGTTTTAATATCATTGCATCGCCTTGGACAGCCCCGCCATGGATGAAAGACAATAAAAACTATGTGGGTGGTAAATTATTACCAGAG
This sequence comes from uncultured Flavobacteriaceae bacterium, assembly GCA_943789465.1. Taxonomy (GTDB): domain Bacteria; phylum Bacteroidota; class Bacteroidia; order Flavobacteriales; family Flavobacteriaceae; genus Hel1-33-131. The sequence goes on from CALSUF010000002.1 coordinate 205,663, forward strand.
TATTACAGTTCGTTTGCGTTATATTTTTCTAAATATTTAGAATCCTACAAAAACGAAGGGATTGATATTTGGGGACTAACTCCCGTAAATGAGCCTCACGGAAATGGTAACAATTGGGAGAGTATGCACTTTTCACCAGAAGAAGAAACAGACTTTGTTCAAAATCATTTAGGGCCAAAACTTGAAGAAGTAGGGAAAGCAGATATTAAAATCTTAGGCTATGACCAAAACAGAGATGGTTTAAAAGAGTGGGTAGATGTAATGTATAAAGATCAAGCGTCCTCTAAATACTATGCAGGAACTGCTATTCATTGGTATGAAAGCACCTATGATTTTTTCCCTAAAGCATTACAATATGCACATGACAAAGCACCAAACAAATATTTAATCGAAACTGAAGGGTGTGTCGATTCAGAAATACCAAAATGGCAAGATGACAAATGGTATTGGTCTAAAGAAGCAACAGATTGGGGCTACGACTGGAGAGAACCAGCCAAAAAATATTTACACCCAAAATATGCGCCTGTTAACAGATACGCACGCGATATTATAGGCTGTCTAAATAATTGGGTAGATGGTTGGGTAGACTGGAACATGGTTTTAGACAGACAAGGGGGACCAAATTGGTTTAAAAACTGGTGTGTGGCTCCAATAATTGTCGACCCAGATAACGATCAAGTATACTTTACGCCACTCTACTACACGATGGCACATTTTAGTAAATACATCCGACCGGGTGCAAAAGTCATTGGTTTAGATAAATCGGATGCAGACTTACAAGTTACTGCGGCACAAAATCCAGATGGATCTATCGCAGTAGTCGTTTTTAACGAAGGAAAAGAACTAAAATCTTTTGAACTTTCTTTAGGAAAAACGTCAAAATTAATAACCATACAACCCCAAGCAATTCAAACTATAGTAGTACCAAAATAACACATACACAAACTAACACACAAACTAAAAACTAATTCATTATGTCTAACCAATCTAACCAAGTTCCGTTAGGGCAAAAAATAGCCTTCGGACTAGGAATGCTTGCCAATCAAATGTTTCCAGCAGCTCTGGGAATTTTTATGGTAGTACTCGTCCAAAATTTAGGATTCCCTGGGTGGATGTGGGGCATCATTTATTTTTTTCCACGAATATTTGATTCTTTTACAGATCCTATCATGGGATTTATATCAGATAACACAAAATCAAGATGGGGGAGACGAAGACAATATGTGTTTATTGGCGCTATAGTGATGGGAATATCTTTTGCCATTATGTGGCAATTATTTAAAGATAGCGGAGTTGATTATAACTTTGTGTATTTTATGTTTTGGTCTTTCGTCTTTTATTTGGGACTTACTATTTTTAGTGTGCCTTATGTTGCGATGGGCTATGAGATGAGTGACGATTTTCACGAACGAACAAGTATCATGGCAGTTGCTCAATGGATAGGTCAGTGGGCATGGGTCATTGCTCCTTGGTTTTGGGTCATTATGTATATTAACGGAGATGATGGTTGGTTTGCAACTGCGGAAGAGGCAACACGAACCTTAGCTATATGGGTTGGTATTATTTTGATGTTTGTTGCTATGGTTCCAGCGCTATTTATTAAGAGTAAATCGACTTTAGATGAAGATTATGCAGACTTATCACTTAAAAACATAAGAGGTAGTTTTAATGAAATTAAATTAGGTTTTAAAGAAGCCTTACAAATTAAGCCTTTCCGTAAATTGTGTATTTCAACATTTTTGATTTTTAATGCCTTTAATACCGTTGCTACATTTACTTTCTTCGTCATTGTATATCAATTGTTTAATGGAGATGCAGAAGCTGCAAATGCAGGGTATTGGCCGTCATTATTTGGTTGTTTAGGAGCACTGTCAACAACATTTATTGTTATTCCTATTGTGACTTGGATGTCCCGGAAGTTAGGAAAGAAAAATGCATTTTTATTATCTCAAGGGATTTCTATAATTGGATATATTCTATTATGGTTTTTATTGATCCCTGGTAAACCTTATATGTTCATTTTTGCACTTCCTTTCTTTTCTTTTGGAATTGGAAGTTTATTTACTCTGATGATGTCTATGACATCAGATGTAATTGATTTAGATGAGTTGAATACTGGAAAGCGTAGAGAAGGTATTTTTGGAGCAATCTACTGGTGGATGGTAAAATTTGGTTTTGCGATTGCTGGTGCTTTAAGTGGTATCATACTGTCTGTTATTGGTTTTCAAGAAGGAGTTGCTTCAACCGATCAAGAAGGAGCTATCATCGGTTTACGTGCATTCTTTTCTGGTTTTCCAATATTAGGAACTTTAATCGCAATGTGGATAATGCGTGATTATGACCTAACAGAAGAAAAAGCAGTAGAAACTAGTGCTATATTGTCTAGACGAAAAGAGACCCCAACAACTTACTACCAAACCGATAAACTCGCGTCGTTGCTAAGCTCTGATTTAAAAATAGATAACTCTTCTGATACTGATTTTTCATCAAAAACAGATGCGGAAATTAAAGCCTTATTTTCCAAAACATTAAATAATGGTTTGCACGGCTTGTGTTTTAGTCCGTATTTAGAAGGACAAAACATTGGAGATCAATTATCTGAATCTCAAATTACTAAACGTATGGAAGTCATTGCTCCTTATACTCAATGGGTACGTTCATTTTCTTGTACTGATGGAAATGAGCTCATTCCAAAAGTGGCACAACAAAAAGAGCTTAAGACCATGGTTGGTGCTTGGATTGGAGATGATAAAACTCAAAACGAAAAAGAGATCAAAGCACTCATAAAGCTTGGAGAATCTGAATTGATTGATATTGCAGTTGTAGGAAATGAAACTTTGATGCGTGGAGAGCTTAGCGAAGAAGAATTACTTGCTTACATTAACAGAGTAAAAAAAGCATTACCTAGTATTCCTGTTGGTTATGTTGATGCCTATTATCAGTTTGAAAAAAGATCAAAACTTATAGATGCATGTGATGTTATTTTAGTAAATTGCTACCCGTTTTGGGAAGGCTGTAATATCGAGCAATCTTCTATCTATTTAAAGCAAATGTATGCTGTTACACAACAGTTTGCAAAAGGAAAACCAGTAATAATTACAGAGACAGGTTGGCCAAACAAAGGAGATAGTTTACAATCAGCAAAACCAACAGAAAGTAATGCAATGAAGTATTTTATTGATTCGTCCAATTGGGCGAAAAAAAATGAAATACCATTATTCTATTTTTCATCATTTGATGAGTCTTGGAAAGTACATCACGAAGGGGATGTAGGAGCTCGATGGGGAATTTGGGATAAAAATGAAAAATTAAAATTTAGCTAACAGTAATTTACATATTAGAAATGTCGTACAGAGAAGAATCCTATTACAAGCCAAAAAACGATTACAGTCAAATTGCTACGAAAGGTATAGAAGCCTCTAAAGATTCGTTAGAAGATTTAAAAAACCAATGGCGTAAAACCATCCAAGATGGTATGCATGGTATTTGCTTTAGTATGTATGAAGATGGCCAAAAACCAGGTGATGAAATTAGTATGGCTCAAGTAGAGCGCCGTGTTAAAATTTTAAAACCCTATGTAGGAGCTATCCGTTCATTCTCCTGTACAGAAGGAAATGAATTTGTTCCAGTTGCGGCCAAAAAGCATGGTTTAAGAACATTAGTTGGTGCGTGGCTTGGTGATGATAAAGAAGAAAATGAAAAAGAGATTGAAGGTCTAATTAAACTAGCAAAAGCAGGACATGTAGATGTCGCTGCAGTTGGTAATGAGGTTTTATACCGTAACGACTTAACCCTAGAGGAATTAGTAGCTTATATGAAACGTGTAAAAGAAGCCTTAGCTGGATTAGACATCCCAATTGGTTATGTAGATGCATATTATGAGTTTTCTCGTCATCCAATTATTGTAGAGCACTCAGATGTTATTTTAGCAAACTTATACCCTTATTGGGAAGGTTGCCCGATAGATTATTCATTAGGACATATGCAAGCTATGTATGGTCAAGTTGTAGATGCAGCACAAGGCAAGCCAATTATTATTACAGAAACAGGCTGGCCAAGTCAAGGAGGTGGTTTAAGAGGAGCTATTGCTAGCGAAAAAGCTGCAATGAAATATTATATTGACACCATGCGATGGACCAAAGAAAACGATATTCCTAATTTCTATTTCTCATCTTTTGACGAGTCATGGAAAGTAGGACCCGAAGGAAAAGTAGGTGCTTATTGGGGACTCTGGGATAAAAATGAGAAATTGAAGTTTTAACTTCAAACGTATTTTTCAAAATGAAAGGTTTTTTGTGCGCTAGAGCGATGATACTAGCGTTACTTAAAACCTTTTTTTTGTAGTTACTACCAAAACAAATCCATTCTTATAGTAAGTAAACTCCGAAATATTTAGTAGATTTAAATTCTCAAATTTACTAAAAATGCTTAAAAAAGTCTACGGAAGCGCCGTCTTTGGCGTAGAAGCGCATACCATTACAATCGAAGTAAATGTAGATAAGGGTATTGGATACCATCTGGTAGGATTACCTGATAACGCCATTAAAGAAAGTAATTTCCGTATTGCGGCTGCACTTCAAAACAATGGGTACAAAATCCCTGGTAAAAAACTCATCATTAATATGTCGCCTGCCGACATGCGTAAAGAAGGATCAGCCTATGACTTGCCTTTGGCTATGGGGATTTTAACTGCTTCTAATCAAATTAAAGAAGTCAACATTGATCGGTATGTTATTATGGGAGAACTGTCTTTAGATGGAATGGTGCAGCCTATTAAGGGAGCGCTACCTATTGCTATTAAAGCTTTAGAAGAAGGTTTTGATGGTTTTATTCTCCCTAAAGAAAACGCCAAAGAAGCTGCTATCGTAAATGGTCTGAAAGTGTATGGCGTCGAACACATCTCTGAAGTGATAGATTACTTTCATAAAAATAAAGAACTAGAACAAACTATTGTAGATACCCGTGCCGAGTTTCAAAAAAACTTAGAGCATCCCGAATTTGATTTTTCAGATGTGAAAGGGCAGGAGAGTATCAAACGTTGTATGGAAATAGCAGCAGCAGGAGGGCATAATATCATATTGATTGGACCACCAGGAGCAGGAAAAACCATGCTCGCCAAGCGCTTACCATCCATATTACCACCGATGACTTTGCATGAAGCCTTAGAAACTACCAAAATACACTCTGTTGTGGGGCGTATTGGTGCTCAAAAGGGATTGATTGCTCAACGTCCGTTTCGATCGCCTCATCATACCATTTCAAATGTTGCTCTTGTTGGCGGTGGGAGTTATCCACAACCGGGAGAAATTTCACTATCTCATAATGGTGTATTATTTTTAGATGAGCTTCCTGAATTCAAGAGGGAGGTTCTAGAAGTGATGCGACAGCCTTTAGAGGACCGAGAAGTGACCATTTCACGTGCCAAGTTTACAGTGACCTATCCCTGTAGTTTTATGTTGGTTGCCAGTATGAATCCTAGTCCAAGTGGCTATTTCAATGACCCAAGTGCACCATTGATGTCTTCAGCATCCGAGATGCAGCGCTATTTAGGTAAAATCTCAGGACCTTTATTAGATCGTATAGATATCCACATTGAAGTGACCCCAGTACCATTTGAAAAACTGTCAGACGATCGCAAAGGCGAATCATCTGTCAATATTAGAAAACGAGTTACCAAAGCCCGTGAGCTGCAAACCAAACGCTTTTTAGATTCTGAGGTAGTACATTACAACGCACAAATGAACACCAAACAAATTCGTAAATACTGCAAGTTAGATCCTGCGTCGATGCAGCTTTTAAAAACCGCTATGGAGCGTTTAAATCTATCAGCACGAGCCTATGACCGCATCCTAAAAGTGTCCAGAACTATTGCTGATTTAGAAGGTGTATTGTCCATAGAAAGTTCCCATATTAGCGAAGCTATTCAATACCGAAGCTTAGATCGAGAAGGTTGGCTAGGGTAATTATTATATATTAAACTATTAATTTAAGTAAATTACATAAGTAATTGAAATACAACTAATAAAACGACAACTATAAGAAAAAACTATAGTAATATTTAAACTGTTTTATTGAAATTATCCTAAAAATTTAAAGAGTAGTTTTAGTTTTTTAAGCTTGTTTTTATAGGGCGCATAACGGAGCGGAATGTCTAACCAATTACTTTTAATTACAATCCCTTTTTTGTGTGAAAACGTATCAAAACTAAGTCGCCCATGATACGCGCCTATTCCACTTTCTCCGACCCCACCAAAGGGCAATCTAGAGTTTCCAAAATGAATCATTGTATCGTTAACAGTGCCCCCTCCAAAGCTGTAAGTTTCAATCATTTTTTTGTAAAATGAAGCCTTCGATGAAAAGACATAAAACCCTAAAGGTTTTTCATACCGACTCAAAACAGAATAAATATCTCTTTCAGTTTCATAACTCAAAATAGGTAAAATAGGTCCAAATATTTCATCTTTCATCACTTCAGAATCAATTGAAGGCTCATCAATTAGCGTAGGAGCGAGGTAGCAATCTTCTGTGTCAAACTCCCCTCCGAAGACAACTCTAGAATCTTCTAGCATGTTTGTTAATCTTGATAAGTGTTCAGAATTGACAATACGAGGATAATCTGCTGATTTTTGCGGATTTTCTCCGTAAGCCATAATAATTTCAGATTTTAAATCAGATATCAACTGTGCTTTTACTGAGCTATGTACCAACAAATAATCAGGTGCTATGCAAGTTTGTCCTGCATTGACAAATTTACCCCATACCAAGCGCTTAGCTATTAATTGCGTTGACATGCTGTCATCTATTATACATGGGTTTTTACCTCCTAGCTCAAGAGTTACAGGGGTTAAAAATGGTGCAGCAGCTTTGGCTACAATTTTTCCAACAGCAACACTTCCCGTGAAGAAAATATAATCCCAGCGCTCTTTTAAAAGTAAGGTTGTTTCTGGAATACCTCCTTGTATGACTTTGACATGTTCCGAAACAAACACAGTACTTAAGATGTCTTCCAGCAATTGTGAGGTATGTGTTGTATGTTCACTCGGTTTTAGAACAACCGTGTTGCCTGCGGCAATAGCAGCAATAAGAGGTGCTACCGCCAATTGAAATGGGTAATTCCATGGAGCAATGATCAATACAGATCCGTAAGGCTCGCTGTAGATGTAATCTCTTGAAGGAAAGTTAAGGCCTGCGGCTCTTACTTTTTTAGGTTTAGACCAAGAGTCAATATGTTTTAAAGTCGAATCAATTTCTGAAATAACCACACCAATTTCGCTAAAATAAGCTTCAAATTTAGATTTTTTTAAATCCTTGTAAACTGCTTCGTAAATAGCATCTTCTTTAGCAAGAATTTCTGAACGAAGTTTGGTTAGTAATTTCTTAAGCATCCCTACATCACGTGTGACGCGCGTTTTAAAATACTCTTTCTGGGTTTCTAAGATCAGTTTTGCTTCCATAGTCTATACGTGATTGATACACTCCTTCCATAACACTTCATTTGGAGGTGGTGCACTAATAGTTATTAATTGGTCATTTACAGGGTGCGTAAATGAAATGTTACGCGCATGAAGGTGTATACTTCCATCGGGGTTGCTTCGGTCGAACCCATATTTTAAATCCCCTTTTATAGGGCTTCCTATGGTGGATAGTTGACTTCTTATCTGGTGGTGTCTTCCTGTTTCAAGTTTTACTTCTAGAAGGTGATAGCGGTTCAAACTGTGAATTAGTTCATAGTGTAGAATTGCTTTTTTGCTATGGTCCACTTCTTTGATGTAGGCTTTTGATTTATTATTTTTAGGATTTTTTTTAAGCCAATGAACGAGTGTATCTTTTGATTTTAAAGGCTTGTTTTTAACGACCGCCCAATAGGTTTTGGATATTTTTTTATTTAAAAATAATGCATTCATTCTTGTGAGCGCTTTTGAAGTTTTCGTAAACACGACAATTCCAGTAGTGGGGCGGTCGAGTCTATGCGTGACTCCCAAATAAACAGCACCTGGTTTGTCGTACTTCTTTTTTATATAACCTTTCACAATATCACTGAGAGGGGTATCTCTAGTTTTATCGCCTTGAACAAGATCTCCTGAGCGTTTATTGATGATGATCAAATGATTGTCCTCATGAAGAATTTGAAGGTTATCAATATTTGAAACAATCTTATCCATTTATTTAATACTGTTCGTTTTCACTAGGAAAGTCAGAAGATTTTACATCATCAATATATTGATTGATTGCAGTGGTCATTTCTTCGTGTAAACTTAAATAACGACGTAAAAAACGTGGATGAAATTCTTGTGTCATTCCAAGCATATCATGCAATACCAATACTTGTCCATCAACACCTCCACCGGCACCAATTCCTATAACAGGAATGCTGATGCTCTCAGCAACTTGTTGTGCCAAGGCAGCTGGGATTTTTTCAAGAACCAACGCAAAACAACCTAAGCGCTCTAAAAGTTTTGCATCTTCAATTAACCGTAAAGCTTCTTCTTCTTCTTTGGCTCTTACTGTATATGTACCAAATTTATAGATTGATTGAGGAGTGAGCCCTAAATGACCCATGACAGGAATTCCAGCATTCAATATCTTTTTGATGGAATCTTTAATTTCTTTACCGCCTTCAAGCTTTACAGCATGTCCACCACTTTCTTTCATGATTCGGATGGAAGATCGTAAGGCTTCTTTAGGATCACTTTGATAGGTTCCAAAAGGTAAATCAACAACTACCAACGCACGATCTATGGCGCGTACAACTGATGAAGCATGATAAATCATTTGATCCAACGTAATGGGAAGTGTGGTTTCGTGACCTGCCATGACATTACTGGCAGAATCTCCTACCAAAATCACGTCAATACCTGCGCCATCTACAATCTTAGCCATGGTGTAGTCATAGGCTGTGAGCATAGATATCTTTTCTCCTAAGGACTTCATTTCGATCAGCGACTTTACAGTGACTCTTTTGTATTCTTTTTTTGATGCAGACATAATTGGTTATAATTTATGATAGAGTGTAAAAGTACTAAATTAGTGTATAAATTTAGCTTTTTGTATGATAACTAAGTAACATAATGAGTTAAATTGATAAAGCATATTCTTAAATCTATTGTTTTAGTGAGAATAAATTACAAAAAAGCCGAAAAATTAATTTCGGACTTTTAATGCTAGTTACTTAAAGGGTTAATGACGCTTTTGGATATTAGCAAATGTTAATGTCAGATATTGTTAGGATTATCCAAGACCACTTACATTATCAGCTGGGACCACTACGATTCTAAAAACAACGTCTTGTGTCCAAGTACGCCTATAAACGGTTTTCAAAATTAGCAGTGCCTTCTAAAAATAGCTCAACATCTGTTTGCGTAAAATCAAAATTGTAGTTGAGAGTCGCGCCAGTCAACAAAATACAGTGCTTTGCGGCAATAATCTCCAGACTTCTTGACCGTTATCGGCTTCCCATAAAATATAAACTAAGTGACTATCATCAGTCATAAACGTCAAATTCGTAAGATTCTCAATTGATACGCTTGTTATCTGAATATTAAAATCCACCACAGTTTCCAAATGCACTTGACACAATTAAGCCTCCATCTCGACCTGGAGGTCCATCTTCGCCAACGCAAGCAGTAAACAATAGCAAATAGGGTGATAATAGAGTGTACATTTCTAATGTGTATTTCATTTATAATTATTCTTTTAACTACCAAAGCGTACCAAAGTTCTCAGTTTTCTAGTCATAAGAAGGTTTTATTTTCTTGAATCTGCCATCATGTCAGTCCTTTTGTATTGGCACAATGATTGACTTATGGATTCTGTAATATTTAAATACAAAATTAAATTATATAAATTATGAGTAAAATTATTGGAATTGATTTGGGAACAACAAACTCTTGTGTTTCCGTCATGGAAGGAAATGAGCCCGTTGTCATCACAAATGCTGAAGGACAACGTACAACTCCATCTGTCATCGCTTTTGTGGATGGTGGTGAAATTAAGGTAGGAGATCCTGCGAAACGTCAAGCAGTTACCAACCCGACTAAAACGGTGTATTCAATCAAGCGTTTTATGGGAAATAAATTCTCAGAATCGAAACAAGAAGTAGGTCGTGTCCCTTATAAAGTAGTGAAAGGTGACAACGATACTCCACGAGTTGATATTGATGGTCGTTTATACACACCACAGGAATTATCAGCAATGGTACTTCAAAAAATGAAAAAAACTGCTGAAGAGTTTTTGGATCAAGAAGTTTCAGAAGCTGTGATTACAGTTCCGGCTTATTTTAACGATGCACAACGTCAAGCTACAAAAGAAGCTGGTGAGATTGCAGGTTTAAAAGTAAGACGTATTATCAATGAGCCTACAGCAGCTGCATTGGCATACGGAATGGACAAAAAAGGAAAAGATCAAACCATTGTTGTTTTTGATTTTGGTGGAGGAACACACGATGTTTCTGTATTAGAATTAGGAGATGGCGTTTTTGAAGTCTTGGCTACGGATGGTGACACGCACCTAGGTGGAGATGATGTGGATGAAAAAATCATCAACTGGTTAGCAGAAGAATTTAAAGCGGAAGAAAACTTAGATCTACGTGAAGACCCTATGGCGCTTCAACGTTTAAAAGAAGCTGCTGAAAAAGCTAAGATTGAATTATCATCGTCTGCACAAACAGAAATCAACTTACCGTATGTAACTGCTACTGCTAGTGGTCCAAAACACTTGGTACGTTCATTGTCAAAAGCAAAGTTTGAACAATTAATTGACGACTTAGTAAAAAGAACAATTGCACCTTGTCAAACAGCTTTAAAAGCAGCTGGATTGTCAACAAGTGATATTGATGAAATTATTTTAGTAGGAGGATCCACTCGAATCCCTGCGGTTCAAGAAGCGGTAGAAAAATTCTTTGGAAAGAAACCTAATAAAGGAGTAAATCCTGATGAGGTTGTAGCCGTTGGTGCTGCAATCCAAGGGGGTGTACTAACTGGAGATGTTAAGGATGTATTACTTTTGGATGTTACTCCATTATCATTAGGAATTGAAACAATGGGGAATGTCATGACCAAATTAATTGAGTCTAACACAACTATTCCAACTAAAAAATCTCAAGTATTCTCAACAGCAGCAGACAATCAGCCTTCAGTTGAAATTCATGTCCTTCAAGGAGAGCGTGCAATGGCAGCTGATAACAAAACGATTGGACGCTTTCATTTAGATGGACTTCCTCCAGCACAGCGTGGAACGCCACAAATTGAAGTAACATTTGATATTGATGCCAATGGTATTATTAAGGTTTCTGCTACAGATAAAGCGACCAACAAAACACAAGATATTCGAATAGAAGCATCTTCGGGTTTAACGGAAGAAGAAATCGAGAAAATGAAACAAGATGCAGAAGCTAATGCAGATTCAGATGCGAAAGCTAAAGAAACAGCAGATAAGTTGAATGCTGCAGATGGTATGATTTTTCAAACAGAAAATCAGCTCAAAGAATTTGGTGATAAACTATCGGATGATAAAAAACAACCAATTGAAGCTGCTTTAGAAGAATTGAAAGCTGCATACGAGTCCAAAGACATCGCTGTTATTGATCCAGCTTTAGAGAAAATCAACGAAGCATGGAAAGCAGCTAGTGAAGAAATGTACAAAGCACAAGAAGGTGCTCAAGGTACTCCTTCAGATGCTGCTCCAGAAACTGAGGCGTCTCAAGAAGACAACGTTGAAGATGTAGATTTCGAAGAAGTGAAATAAAAGTAGTTTTTGTTTGATACAGAAAAGCACAATCAGTTTATGGTTGTGCTTTTTTTTTGGAAAACATTCTTAACATTACAAAAGCATGTGGAAATGTAACTGCTGCTATAAATGCAAAAAACAACGAATAGAACTGTTTTTCGCTACTAAAAATTGCATATAAAATAACCATTCCTACTAAAGAAATAACCCAGTAAGGCAGTGCAGCTTTACAGTACTTTAAAGCAGAATCGGTTTTCACATCTCCATATATAAATGTGATTTGTTCTATTAAAGAAGGGATGCTGTGCCAAAGGATAAAATAAATACTAAATCCCCATATTAAGGACGAGGATGAAAAAATTATTGCCAAAACGGCTAATGTGAATAGTTCTTTTAAGATTATTTGTATGGAAAGTCGTTTTGTTAAAAATTCAGTAAAAAGTACAATTCCTATAAAGCCACCTAAAATAGCGAGAACTATATTAACGTACAAATTAGCTATTTCATATCCTGTAATTTCAAAAACTATCAATTTTACTCCTGCATCGTTGAAATTAAACAACATAAACAAGACTAACATTCCGTAGGAAAAATAGAATGAAGATTTTAGCAATGTCTTAGATGTAGAAAAACGGTGATCCCAGTGTTGTTCTCCAAAGTGGTAGGCACTAAATATAATGAACAGAACCATAGCGAGGGAAGGTGCCCAGTAGAAAATTAAAATTGCAATAGACACTATAAATAGATAAGCTGTTAAGAGTGCGAATTTGGAGTAATGTTTTATATTTTTCAAAATTTTATTAACAATTAGTAAATCATTCGAACCGTGAATCATACCAAATGTAAAAATTAAAATAAAGCCCAATATGAGTTCAAAACTCTCTGGGACATGTGTATTTACCCATAGTCCTAAGAAGCTAGTAACGATTGAGAAATTGAAAATATTCTTCATAAAATAGTGTTAAATAAGTGGTCTGAGCCTACAAATTTACGAAATGCTCAACAATTAGTTTAATTTTTTATATATTTGTTTAAACAATAAACTAACTAAATTTTTAAAAAATGACAAATTTAATTTTACCTTTAGTAGCAAAAATGGATCCTACCGACTATGTAGGTTTTACATTCTTTGTTGGATGTATGGCAATGATGGCAGCATCTGCCTTTTTCTTTTTATCATTAAATCAGTTTGACAAAAAATGGAGAACCTCTGTTTTAGTATCTGGTTTAATTACATTTATTGCAGCTGTTCATTATTTCTACATGAGAGACTATTGGGCTACCAACATGGAGTCTCCAACATTTTTCCGTTATGTAGACTGGATTTTAACCGTGCCATTGATGTGTGTTGAGTTTTATTTAATTCTCAAAGTTGCTGGCGCAAAAAAATCGTTACTTACTAAAATGATTGTGTATTCAGTTATCATGTTAGTAACAGGATACCTAGGTGAGACTGTATATTCAGGAAGCGCAGCGCTTTGGGGCTTTTTATCTGCAGCAGCCTATTTTGCTATAGCTTATGAAATATGGCTTGGTGGAGCAGCAAAATTAGCTAAAGAAGCTGGTGGCGATGTTTTAGCAGCACACAAAATATTATGCTGGTTTGTTCTGGTTGGATGGATTATTTATCCATTAGGATACTTAGTTGGAACAGCTGATGGCCAGTGGTATTCTTTCATGTCTGGAGTAGGACTTGATATGGATGTACTTTACAACATTGCTGATGCGATTAACAAAATCGGATTCGGTTTAGTGATTTATAGCTTAGCAGTTAAGAAAACAGCTTAAGAAAAAAGAATTACAAGTAGATATTAAATTGAGGCTGTCTGAAAAGACAGCCTTTTTTTTTTTGCACTTTTTTAACGTTATCGAATCATTGACTTCGCCTTTGGTTTTTGTAACTTTACACACAAATCATACTAGAAATGAGTCCAACTAAAGACCAGATTATAAAGGCTGCTACTGCCGCTTGCAAAGACACCTTAATGGAAACTCTTAACATCGAATTTGTTGATGCTGGTGAAGACTTTGTAATTGCTAAAATGCCTGTTGATAAACGCGTATATCAACCCGATGGCGTATTGCACGGAGGTGCCACTGCTGCACTTGCTGAAACTGTTGGAAGTTTTGCAGCACATATTTTTTTAGACACCAAAAACTATTTTGTGAGAGGTATTGATATCTCTGCCAACCATATCAAAAGCGTAAAAGAAGGTTATGTATATGCCAAAGCAACCTTTATTCATAGAGGTAGAACTATGCAGATTTTTAATATCGAAGTTACCGACGATCAAAATCAATTAGTGTCTTCTTGTAAACTAACCACCGTTTCACTTCCTAAAGAACGCTAATAGATGACCTCGACTGATTTTTTCGATCAAATAGATAAAGCGATACAATCGAAAACAACCCTTTGTGCTTTTTTCAAAGCCTGAGAAACGTCAATAAAAGCATATATACAAACGAATACAGATACCTATAATATCAATGATTATTCAGAAAGTGGATTTGTATTTGCTCCCTTTGATGTCTGAAAAAGACAGCTATTACATTCCCTTAGAGAATTCAACAGTCATAGAATTGGAGCATTTAGATTTTGAAGCTAAGCCTCATCAAATCATTTGATAGGCAATGACACAGTAGATCACTTCAAGTTGGTATCTACAGCTCATTGAACTATAAATTCAACAGATTTAGAAAAAGTGGTGCTTTCAAGAGTAATTAAAGTTTAATTTACAAGTTCAAATCCTATTGAAATTTTAAAAACGTTAGCACAAAACTATCCATCTGCGTTTACTTATTGTTGGTTTCATCCAGAAACAGGGTTTTGGTTAGGAGCATCTCCTGAAAGTCTTGTTAAAATTAGAAGGAAGATCACTCTCTACAATGGCACTTGCAGGCACTCAAACTTTTAATCTTGACTGAAGAACGTTGAATGGGATATTAAAAATAGAGAGAACATGCCTTTGTAACGGATTATTTAGTGGATAGTACTCTCCAATTATTTAGAGCCTATAAAAATTTCTGGACCACAGACATTCAAAGCAGGTGAATTATTCACCTTCAAACCACGTATACTGGACGCTCTAAAATCAACTGATCATAGTTTAAAAGATTTATTAAAGTCAATGCATCCTACACCAGCTGTTTGTGGTACATCCTAGACAAATGGCATTTAGAATATATCTTTCAAATGAAGCTCTACGATCGAGAGTTTTATGCTGGATTTTTTGGAGAATTAAATATCCCTACGGAATCCAACTTTTAGAAACTCAAAAAAAAATATCGAAAATAGAGCCTATCAAACCGTTCGAAAATCGACACACCTTGCGGTGAATTTACGCTGTATGCAATTAAAAAACACCCTCGCAATTCTTTACAGTGGAGGTGGAATTACCAAAGACTCCGACCCCTTGACGGAATGTTTAGAAACTGAAAACAAGATTCAAACCATAAAAAAGGTGCTCTAAACCTTTAGGAAATATTTATTATTTCATTTCAATTTAAACCCTAAAATTTAAATAACTTTGTGGGTCAATGATACAGTCAAAACAGCCACTAGCACAATCAATTATACAGCTTTGTAAAAGTCATAATATTCAACATATTGTGATTTCTCCAGGGAGTCGAAATGCTCCATTAACGATAGGGTTTACAAATCATGATTTTTTTGAATGTTATAGTATTGTTGACGAACGTTCTGCTGGTTTTTTTGCTTTAGGTATAGCACAACAATTACAACAAGCCGTGGCGTTGGTATGTACTTCGGGAAGTGCACTTGTTAACTATTACCCTGCAGTTACAGAAGCGTTTTACAGTCGAATCCCTCTTGTTGTGATTTCTGCAGATCGCCCTGAACATCTTATAAATATAGGAGATGGTCAAACCATTATGCAGCCCCATATTTTTGGTGCTCATATTTTGTATGAAGCAAACCTAAAACAATATCTTAAAAAGTCTTTTTTTAATTTTGTAAATAAGAATGATTCACTTATTGATAAGGCACTTCATATTGCAACATCCAATAAAGGCCCTGTGCATATAAACGTTCCATTTTCAGAACCTTTATATGATACTGTCAATGAGTTTTTAGTTCAACCTGAGTTGATTAAAATTAAAAAAAAGACAGCTTCCTTTTCTATTTCAAATTCAGATGCTAAAAAATGGAGCTCCTCTAAACGAAAAATGGTTTTAGTTGGAGTAAACCCTCCAAAAAGTGTTCAAGAAATTTATTTAAAATTAATTGCAAATGACCCTTCTGTAATCGTACTTACAGAAACAACGTCAAATCTAAATCATTCTAACTTTTTTTCTAGCATAGACCAATTAATCACTCCCTTTAGATGCCACGGATTTTGACTCACTTCAACCTGACTTATTGCTCACTTTTGGTGGGATGGTTGTGTCTAAAAAAATCAAAACATTTTTACGTTCTAATCCTCCTAAAACGCATTGGCATATTGACCCTGTTATTGCAAATGATACATTTTTTTGTTTAACCAAACATTTTAAATGTTCAGTCAATACGTTTTTCGCAAAACTAAATCTCTCATCAATCCCCCTCCCCACAAGCATCTATTTTGAGACATGGAACTCTATTAAAATGCGACGAATTCAAAAGCATAACGAGTACGTTAAATCGATTCCATTTAGTGATTTTAAGGTATTTGACAGTGTTTTGAGTCAGATTCCAAACAACTACATGGTTCAATCAAGTAATAGCTCTACCATACGTTATTTGCAATTATTTGAACTAAATCCTTCTCTAACGGTGTTTTGTAACAGGGGCACCAGTGGAATTGACGGATCTACAAGTACAGCCATTGGTGCCGCCTGTGTATCCCAACAATCTACGGTTTTTATTACAGGAGATTTGAGTTTTTTTTATGATAGTAATGCTTTGTGGAATCATTACATTCCTTTAAATTTTAGAATAATAATAGTCAACAATAGGGGTGGAGGAATCTTTAGAATTTTACCAGGAAATAAAAACTCCGAAAATTTCAGTACATTTTTTGAAACGAATCATTTGCTCGATGCAGAGCCCATTTCTAAACTCTTTGATTTAGAGTACACATCTGCCTCATCTAAGGAGGAGTTAGATACAGCTTTAGTTGATTTTTACAAACAAAGTTCACGCCCAAAAATTTTAGAAGTTTTTACACCTTCTTCTATAAACGATCAAATTTTACTCTCTTATTTTGATTTTATCAAATAAAATTTCAATTTTCAAATTTTTAAAGTGACTTATTTATAATTACAGTGTCTCATATTTATGAAAGGTGTCTGATTTTTTTGACTCTAACATTTAATTAAATAAGCCAGATTATGAATAAAAGAGATGAACTTATGGTTGATTATGTCAATGATTTAAGAAATAAATGCAGTGTAGATCCAGATTTGAAATTACTAAAAAGAGTAGCTGTTGGGTGCGGTCCAGCAATTTATACAAAAAACTCTAGTATGATTACAGGGGTTAGAGCATCTGAACTAAATACCATTAGAAATAGATTTTTGATTAAAAAATTAGGGCTTTCAAAAAATGACAAACTAGATGAAGGAATCGATACAGTTATGAAACAATACGGGGAGTCTAATCGTTATAAATTTCGTGTTGTCGTTTATTATTTATTAACAAAGCATTTTAAAAAAGAATTGGTCTATGGATAGATAAACCAATCCCAAATAAAGTAATTTTTTAGCATCATAATTTGTTGTGACGCTTTATTTATTTTCTCCCTCTATTATTCTTACCTTTGTAACATGATACACATAGGAGACTACAACAAGCTTACAATTTTGCGCGATACTGAGCCAGGATTGTTTTTAGGAGATGATGAAGATCAAGAAGTTTTACTCCCAAATCGCTATGTTCCCGAAGAATTTGAAATTGATGGCACTATTGAAGTGTTTGTCTATTTAGATAACGAAGAACGCCTCGTTGCTGTAACAGATCATCCATATATTAAAAAAGGTGAATTTGCTCTTCTTCGCTGTAATAATGTTAACGAATTTGGAGCATTTCTAGATTGGGGATTGGTGAAAGAATTGTTTTGTCCTTTTAGGGAGCAAGCATTCCCTATGAAAGCAGGTGGTTGGTATTTAGTCTATTGTTACTTAGATGAAACTTCGGAACGCCTTGTAGCATCAAGTAAAACAAATCGTTTTCTTGACAATAAAGAATTAACCGTAGTAGCATTTGATGAAGTTGATTTAATCGTATCTCACCCTTCTGATTTAGGAATGAACGTCATTGTTAATAAAATTCACTCAGGTTTAATCTTCAATCAAGATTTATTCAAAGACATTAGTATCGGAGATAAACTCAAGGGAATTGTTAAGAAGATACGTCCAGGAAATAAATTAGACATCACTCTTGAAAAAATTGGTTACAGGAATATTGAGCCTAATGCTCAATTTATATTGGAATTTTTAGAAAACAATGATAATGGGTATTTAAAGCTAACTGATAAATCTTCGCCTGAAGCTATCAAAACAACGGTTCAAATGAGTAAGAAAAGTTTTAAAAAGGCGATAGGAACACTTTATAAACAACGTCGCATCCGAATCGAATTGGATGGAATTTATTTAACGACCTAAAACTGTAATTTTATGTCAAGTATACAATGGAAAACTGTTAAAGAATACGAAGATATTACATATAAAAAATGTAACGGCGTAGCCCGTATAGCATTTAATCGACCTGATATTAGAAATGCTTTTAGACCCAAAACAACACTTGAGTTATACCAAGCATTTTATGATGCTAATGAAGATACCAGTATTGGAGTTGTTTTATTAAGCGCTGAAGGACCTTCTTCTAAAGATGGTGTCTATTCATTTTGCAGCGGAGGAGATCAAAAAGCACGAGGTCATGAAGGTTATGTTGGTGAAGATGGGTACCACCGGTTAAATATTTTAGAAGTACAACGCCTCATTCGGTTCATGCCAAAAGCGGTTATTGCAGTCGTACCAGGTTGGGCAGTTGGCGGTGGTCATAGTTTACATGTTGTATGTGATTTGACATTAGCGAGTAAAGAACACGCTATTTTTAAACAAACAGATGCCGATGTTACCAGTTTTGATGGTGGTTACGGATCCGCTTATCTAGCAAAAATGGTGGGTCAGAAAAAAGCCCGTGAAATCTTTTTCTTAGGTAGAAATTACAATGCTCAAGAAGCATTTGATATGGGCATGGTAAATGCGGTTGTACCACATGCAGAATTAGAATCAACAGCCTATGAGTGGGCGCAAGAAATTTTAGCAAAATCTCCTATATCAATTAAAATGCTCAAGTTTGCGATGAACCTTACTGATGATGGAATGGTTGGTCAGCAAGTTTTTGCTGGGGAGGCCACCAGACTTGCCTATATGACGGATGAAGCCAAAGAAGGTCGTGATGCATTTTTAGAAAAACGACCGCCTAACTTTGAAAAAAAATGGATACCATAGTATGAAGCAAGTTAATGCATGGATTTCTGCATGTCGATTGAGAACATTACCACTGTCAATTTCGGGGGCGATTGTAGGTTCTGGTATTGCGTATTCTAGAGGTTTTTTTGATAGTTCTGTATTTGCTTTAACAATTGCTACAACTTTAAGCTTACAAATTCTATCCAATCTAGCCAACGACTATGGCGACGGAATAAAAGGAACTGATAACGAAAATCGTATAGGGCCTGAACGCGCATTACAAAGCGGAAAAATTAGTCCAAAACAGATGCGAAATGCTATTATTTTCAATGTCATTAGTTGTCTAATTTTGGTCGTTAGTTTAATTTATACAGCTTTTGGAGCAAAACAATTTCTAACCTCTTTAGTGTTTATATGTCTTGGAGTTTTAGCCATTGTTGCTGCGATCAAATATACGGTTGGCGCTTCAGCATATGGTTATAAAGCTTTAGGGGATGTTATGGTGTTTTTATTTTTTGGTTGGCTGAGTGTTTTAGGAACGTATTTTTTATATTCCAAACAAATAGACTTTTTGATGTTATTGCCAGCGAGTACCATTGGCCTGTTAAGTACAGGAGTTCTCAACTTGAACAATATGCGAGATATTGAGTCTGACAGACTCTCTAATAAGCAAACTTTAGCAGGATATTTTGGATCTAAACGATCAAAAATATACCATCAGTTGTTGGTTGTGTTTAGCATGGTACTAATAGGGTTCTATTCGTTTTTAACGATGAACAGTTCTATGTATTTTTTGATAATTGCTTTCATACCTTTTTTGGTTCATTTGAACATTATTCGCAACACAATAAACCCAAAAGATTACGACCCTCAACTCAAAGTATTAGCCTTGTCGACATTTTTACTAGCAATAATTTTTAGTATCTGTCATATCGTTGTTTAAAAATTTTACAGCTATTAATGTAACGTAAACTCATGAAATTAATTTTTCAGTTTTAAAATATGAAGGCCACTTATTTCAAATATCAACTTCAGTTCAAGCTAGCAAGCGGTACCTCTCGTGGAATTTTAACTCATAAAGACACTTGGTTTATCCAAATTGAATTGAATTCACTAAAAGGAATAGGAGAGTGTGGAATGTTTAAAGGGTTGAGTATCGATGACCGCCCAGATTTTGAAACTAAACTTGCTTGGGTTTGTGAAAACATTGATTTAGGACTGGAAGTATTACTCGCAGATTTGGTTGAATTTCCTGCAATTCAGTTTGGATTAGAAATGGCGTTTCAATCGATAAAACAAAAGTCACTTTTTGAATTATTTCCATCAGATTTTACAAATGGAAAAAACTCGATTCCTATCAATGGGTTGATATGGATGGGGGATAAGCGATTCATGAAACAACAAATCAAAGATAAACTAGCTTTAGATTTTTCATGTATAAAACTAAAAATAGGAGCGATAGATTTTGATAAAGAATTAGAACTTATCAAATCAATTCGTAACGAATTTGATGCGCAAACAATTGAAATTCGTGTTGATGCTAACGGCGCTTTTAAACCCAATGAAGCTCTTGAAAAATTAAAACGATTGTCCGACTATAAATTACATTCAATTGAACAACCTATTCAACAGGGACAGCCTTACGAAATGAGCAAATTATGTGCTGAAACGCCGCTTCCAATAGCCTTAGACGAAGAATTAATAGGTGTATTTTCTGTAACAAACAAAGAGATATTGCTACAAACTATCATGCCTCAATATATTATTTTAAAACCAACCTTAGTTGGGGGGTTTAAAGGCAGTCAAGAATGGATAGATATCGCAGAGTCAAAAGATATAGGCTGGTGGGTAACTAGTGCTTTGGAAAGTAATGTTGGGCTCAATGCGATTGCGCAGTGGACTTATACGTTAGAGAGTCAACTTCCTCAAGGATTAGGGACTGGAGGTTTGTTTACCAATAATATTCAAGCTCCTTTGGTAGTTGATTCTGGGCAGTTATTTTATGATCAAAAAACAAAGTGGAATTTAAAATTTTAATTTATGTATATAAAACAAGCATTTAATATCAAACACGATTGGTGGCTGTACATCGCTGGTATAGCAATTATTATAATAGCTGTAATCTTAGGACAAATTCCATACACCTTTATTTTAATTGCAAAAGCTGTTGAAACTGGGTTGGACCTTCAAAAACTAGATATGAGTCAAACAATGACCTTATTAGACTCTAATTTGAATTTATTTCTGATGTTGCTCTCCTTTGCTGCAGGATTGTTGGGAATCTTTTTTGTGGTTAAAACACTTCACAAACAATCGATACGAAGTTTAACGACCTCCAGATTAAAAATTGATTGGAAGCGATTTTGGTTTGCATTTTTATTTTGGGGAATTATTTCTAGTGGATTGGTTTTAATTGATCATTATATGTCCCCAGAAAATTATGTGTTTAATTTTAAATTAGTGCCTTTCTTGATTTTGGCAGCTATCGCTATAGTGTTCGTGCCACTTCAAACAAGTTTTGAAGAATATCTATTTAGGGGTTATTTGATGCAAGGGATAGGTGTGCTATGTAAAAATAAGTGGGTGCCTTTGGTAATTACATCTGTTTTGTTTGGGCTCCTTCATATTGCCAACCCTGAAATTGATAAGTTGGGTTACATATTATTAGTCCATTATATTGGTACGGGCTTCTTTTTAGGGATTATTACTTTAATGGATGAAGGACTGGAATTAGCCTTAGGTTTTCATGCTGCAAACAACCTATTCACCGCACTTTTGGTCACTGCAGATTGGACGGCTTTTCAGACAAATTCGGTTCTTATAGACATATCAGACCCAGCAGATATTGAATCTTCAGAAATCTTTTTTTCTGTATTGATTGTATATCCAATTTTGATATTCATTTTTGCAAAGGTCTATAAATGGACCAATTGGAAAGATAAACTAACAGGTTCAGTAACTAAAAATCAATTATCAACTACAAGCTCGTTAAAATAATTGACTCAAACAATTACATATACAAACCCACACTCTTCATTTAAACTAGAAGGAGTTTTTTATGACAAGACAGGTTTATCATATCTTGCTGAGCGTTTAATATCAGAGGGAGAATCCTATCAAGTTTCCTTGGGTCATTTTATACAGCAATGGATTGATTCGAGCCCTGAAATTAATCTTCAAACATCTGGATCTACTGGAACACCAAAAACCATTTTGATGTCCAAACAAGCGATGGTTAATTCTGCTATTACAACGGGAAATTACTTCAAATTGAAGCCTGGTGATTCTGCCTTGTCCTGTTTGCCTTTTGAATACATAGCAGCTAAAATGATGTTTGTAAGAGCTTATGTTTTAGGATTAGAAATGGATTGTGTAAATCCAAGCTCTAAACCTTTAAAGGACCTGAAAAGAAGTTATGATTTTTGCGCAATGGTTCCTTTACAATTAGAAAATTCTATAGAATATTTACATCACATTAAAACCATTATTGTTGGAGGCGCAAAAGTATCTAAAGCCCTCATGTCAAAACTCGTAAATTCACCTTCTGCTATTTATGAAACTTTTGGTATGACAGAAACTGTAAGTCATATAGCAGTTAAAAATATTAGCAAATCAAAGGATGCCTTTGAGGTTTTACCTTCGGTGTCTATTGGGGTTGATACCCGAAACTGTTTATTTATAAAAGCACCTCACATCATTTCAACACTAATTCAAACGAATGATGTTGTGAATCTTACTTCTAAAACGACCTTTGAATGGATAGGTCGATTCGATACCATTATAAATTCTGGTGGTATAAAAATAGCCCCTGAACAATTAGAACATCAGTTGGAAGGTTTTATTGAAGAACGTTTTTTTATAGCATCTCAAAAAGATAATTCTTTAGGCGAAATCATCATTATTGTGATTGAACGCTCGATACCTTATAAAAACTTAAGTTTTGATGCTTTAGAGCCGATAAAACGTCCAAAGCATACTTACTATGTTGATGCGATTAAGGAAACTGTTTCTGGGAAAATTAAACGTCAAGAGACTTTGGACTTAGTTACACTTGAATAACTCCCATATTAAAGGCTTTTTCAATAGGGGCATGGTTTGCTGCTTCAATACCCATACTGATCCAATCTCTTGTATCTGTAGGATCGATAACGGCGTCCGTCCATAAACGAGCAGCAGAATAGTAAGGGGAAACTTGTTGGTCGTAACGAGACTTAATTTCATCAAATAGTTCAGCCTCTTTTTTGGGTGTAATGGTTTCACCTTTCTTTTTTAGTGAAGCAGTTTCAATTTGTAACAATACTTTAGCAGCGCTATTTCCGCTCATAACAGCTAAGGCTGCACTTGGCCATGCAATAATAAGTCGTGGATCGTATGCCTTACCACACATTGCATAATTTCCTGCGCCATAGCTATTTCCTATGATCACAGTAAATTTTGGAACTACACTATTGCTAAGCGCATTTACCATCTTAGCTCCGTCTTTAATGATTCCACTGTGTTCACTTTTACTACCTACCATAAACCCAGTAACATCTTGTAAAAATACTAAGGGTATGTTTTTCTGATTACAATTCGCGATAAATCTTGTCGCTTTATCTGCACTATCGTTATAAATAACGCCACCGAACTGCATTTCACCTTTGGCATTTTTGACAAGTTTTCGTTGATTTGCCACAATTCCAACCGCCCATCCTTCTACACGAGCATAGGCTGTAATAATTGTTTTTCCGTAATCCGCTTTATATTCTTCAAATTCAGAACCATCCACTAAACGCTTAATGATTTCATACATATCATATTGGTCTGCTCTAGATTTTGGTAAAAGTCCATACAAGTCTTCAGCGTTTTCTTTTGGTTTTTTAGCAGGAACTTTACTAAAGCCTGCTTTATCAAAATCGCCAATCTTATCTATGATCGATTTGATTTTATCCAACGCATCTGCATCATTTTTAGCTTTATAATCGGTCACACCACTTATTTCGCAATGGGTTTTAGCTCCACCCAAAGTTTCATTATCGATAGACTCTCCAATAGCTGCTTTTACCAAATAACTTCCTGCCAAAAAGATACTTGCAGTCTTATCTACGATAATTGCCTCGTCGCTCATGACTGGCAGGTAAGCACCTCCAGCTACACAGCTGCCCATGATTGCAGAAATTTGAGTAATCCCCATACTGCTCATTTGAGCGTTGTTTCTAAAAATACGTCCAAAGTGTTCTTTATCTGGAAAAATTTCATCTTGCATCGGTAGGTAGACCCCTGCCGAATCAACTAAATAGATAATCGGTAGTTTGTTTTCCATAGCAATCTCTTGCGCTCTAAGATTTTTTTTAGCAGTAATTGGAAACCATGCACCCGCTTTTACAGTGGCGTCATTAGCAACAACCACACACTGTTTTCCTTTGATATATCCAATTTTTACAACAACACCTCCTGATGGGCACCCTCCATGTTCTGTATACATGCCATCTCCAGCAAAGGCACCAACTTCAATTGATTTTGACTTCGAGTCTAATAAATAATCAATACGTTCTCGTGCAGTCATTTTTCCTTTAGCGTGTTCTTTTTCAATTTTGGGTTTTCCACCTCCTAATTTAACTTGCGCCAAACGTTTATTTAAATCTGTTGTGAGTAATTTATTATAATCTTCGTTTTTGTTAAAGTTTAAATCCATCGTACGTATCTTTGTGGTAACAAAAATAACATTATTCTTTGGTTTCAAGTTTTTGTTTAACGAACAATTATAAATATATTTATGTATGGTATTAGTTTTTCATAGTGCTGCATCTAGAGGATTTGCAAATCATGGATGGTTACAAGCCAATCATTCTTTTAGTTTTGCGAATTTTTATAATCCTGAAAAAATGAATTTTGGAGTGTTAAGAGTTTTGAACGATGATTTAATAGCTCCAGGAATGGGGTTTGAAACACACCCTCACAATAATATGGAAATTATTACGATTCCACTTTCTGGACTTTTGAAACATAAAGATTCTATGGGAAACTATTGGGAAGAGGTAAAAGCAGGGGAGGTTCAAGTGATGTCTGCTGGTACAGGAATTCATCATTCGGAAATTAATGGATCCATTTTGGAGCCCTTGAGCTTGTTTCAAATTTGGATCTTACCTAACAAAAACAATGTCACACCTCGATACGATCAACGCTATTTTGAACAATCTCCCAAAGGTGAATTACAGATTCTTGTATCATCAATTGATGACATATCCACAGAAAATTCGAGTTTAAAAATCCATCAAGATGCTCAAATTTCCCGAATTAATTTATCGACAAATACAACTTTTGAATATGTTTTAAAGTCTTCTAATCACGGAGTTTATGTGATGCAAGTATTTGGAACTTCAAAAATTGAAACAACAAAATTAAAAGCACGTGATGCAGTAGAAATTTCTGAAATTAAAGATTTTGAAATCGAAGCTAAAGAGGATTCTCAACTCCTATTTATAGAGGTTCCTGTAACTTTTACTTAAAGCTAAACGTGTTTCAATCAAATTAACGATATTTGTAATTATAAAAAATTTAGACATGACAATGAATAAAAATACAGTACTGGCTTGGGCCACATATATAATGATATTTGTAGGAATTACGCTAATTGCTTTAGGAGCTTTTAGATACGATGATGTAGCTGGATGGGGTTTTGCAGCAGTAGGTATCGGATTTTTCGCAAATGCTTGGGTGTTTAATGCTTTAAAAGGACGTGTATAATGAGTGATGATAAAAAAATTATTTTTTCAATGTCTGGACTGACAAAGTCCTATCAAAGTTCAAATACACCTGTTTTAAAAAACATATATCTTAGCTTCTTTTACGGCGCCAAAATAGGAATTCTGGGACTCAATGGTTCTGGTAAATCAACTTTGCTTAAAATTATTGCTGGAGTAGATAAAAATTACCAAGGTGATGTTGTGTTTTCACAAGACTACTCAGTAGGTTACTTAGAACAGGAACCAAAACTAGATGAATCTAAAACAGTAATGGAAATTGTTCGAGAAGGGGCAGCTGAAACGGTTGCTATTTTAGATGAATATAATAAAATCAATGATATGTTTGGGTTGGAAGAAGTGTATTCCGATGCGGACAGAATGGAAAAGCTAATGAACCGGCAAGCAGAGCTTCAAGATCAAATTGATGCAGCAAATGCGTGGGAATTAGACACAAAATTAGAAATTGCAATGGATGCTTTAAGAACTCCAGAGGGTTCTAAAAAAATATCTGTATTATCTGGAGGCGAGCGCCGTCGTGTGGCACTCTGCCGTTTATTGTTACAAGAACCGGATGTATTATTATTAGATGAGCCTACCAATCACTTGGATGCAGAATCGGTTCATTGGTTGGAACATCATTTGGCGCAATATAAAGGTACTGTGATTGCAGTGACGCATGACCGTTATTTCTTAGATAATGTCGCAGGTTGGATTTTAGAATTAGATAGAGGTGAAGGTATTCCTTGGAAAGGAAACTACTCTTCTTGGTTGGATCAAAAATCGAAGCGTTTAGCTCAAGAAAGTAAAACTGCCTCTAAGCGTCAAAAGACCTTAGAACGTGAATTAGACTGGGTACGTCAAGGAGCTAAAGGCCGTCAAACAAAGCAAAAAGCACGTTTGAAAAATTATGACAAATTAATGAATCAAGATCAAAAACAACTTGATGAAAAATTAGAAATATACATTCCTAATGGCCCCCGTTTAGGAACAAATGTTATTGAGGCTGAGGGTGTAAGTAAGGCGTATGATGATAAATTATTATATGACAACCTAAACTTTAATCTTCCTCAAGCAGGAATTGTTGGAATTATAGGCCCTAATGGTGCTGGAAAAACTACAATTTTTCGAATGATCATGGGAGAAGAAAATTCTGATAAAGGAAGTTTCAAATTGGGTGAAACTGCCAAAATCGCCTATGTGGATCAAAGCCATTCAAATATTGATCCTGAAAAATCTATCTGGCAAAATTTCAGCGATGAACAAGAGTTAATTATGATGGGAGGGCGGCAAGTAAATTCTCGAGCCTATCTGAGTCGTTTCAACTTTACAGGAAGCGAGCAAAACAAAAAAGTGAGCATGTTATCTGGAGGTGAACGGAACCGTTTGCATCTGGCAATGACTCTCAAGGAGGAAGGAAATGTATTGCTATTAGATGAGCCAACAAATGATTTGGATGTAAACACTTTAAGAGCTTTGGAAGAAGGTCTTGAAAATTTTGCAGGCTGTGCTGTTGTGATCAGTCACGACCGTTGGTTTTTAGATCGAGTATGTACACATATCCTTGCATTTGAAGGTAATTCTGAAGTCTATTTTTATGAAGGAAGTTTTAGTGAATATGAAGAAAATAAAAAACAACGTTTAGGTGGAGATTTGATGCCAAAGCGAATCAAATATAAAAAGTTAATTAGATAAGCATGTTAGAAATGCGTTCCGTTTGTGAGCACTGCGACAAAGCATTACCAACAGATAGTGGTGAGGCAATGATTTGTGCTTACGAATGTACGTTTTGTTATAAATGTGTTACAACAATTCTAAATAACAAGTGTCCTAATTGTGGGGGTACATTTGAAAAGCGTCCTGTTAAAATAACTACTTCTTAGCTTTTTTAAATAAAGGTACTAAGTAGCTGATATTGTAGCCAAAACCAACTCCAAAATTTCCGCTATCAAAAGTGCGCCCGAAACCTGGTATGTATATATTTTCGAAATTATCGGGTTGCTTTTCAGATAAGCGTCCTTTAATTTGAACATTGACTCCCACAAAAATATTATTTAAAACTTCTGCTTTAAACCCAAATACAAGTTCTAACCATGTTGCACTAAGGCCTTTAAATTTTTCACCTTCAGATATTAGAGTTTGTCCCCAAGTAGAGCTGCTGGTGTCATAAATTGTGTAACTATTTAAAGTTTGATCGATATTAGAAATCCCAAAACGAAGTCCAGAATATACCATATTTTCCATCCCTATCCAATTGTTATACATGTTGTAATCTAATCCTACTTTCAGATAGGAGCCTTTAGCTGTACTGTTTAGGTACTCTGTAGATGTTGTTCGCTCTTCATTGCCTATTTCTCCAGCGATATACACTTTATCTGCAATACGATAGTCAGCATTTATTTCAAAGCCATTGTAATCTGATTCTAAATAAGTGCGCGCGAGTTTACTTAAGTCGATCCCAAGACGGAGTCCATATTTATTTTTAACAATCAGACTGTCAACTGTTGGAATGCTATCTTGTTGTGCTTGAAGATTCATGCACAGACTCAAACACCCAATGATGCTAATGAAGTATTTTAACATGGATTTCATTTTCATTTATTATTTTAGTTATTAGTATTTCAGAACTAATCATCCATTGGTCTGTATCACTACTAATACTAAAAGTTTGTATATCAAAATTTGTTTTATAGCCACAAGCTCTTGAAACATACACGTTTTCAGTATCGTAGGTTATTTTTATCGTATCTGGATTTCCATTGGTTACACCATCTACTACATCATAACTTTTATAAAGTTTAAATTCGGTTAGAATGTCGTCCGTTTTTAAAGGGAGTGTAATGGAAGAGCGGGTCGTGACTATTTCATTATTGATTGGAACATCAAGACCTTCAGCGTCAAGACCTATGGCAAAAAGTCCAGGGACTGCCAAAACTTCATCAGGAGCGGAGAGGTCATAAAATTCAATGACAAGTCGGGGAGTCGTCTGAGTGGTCCCAGAACAGATGTCGTCTTTTTCACAACTAAAAATGACGATTAAAAATAAACAAATAAACTTTTTCATGGCCTATTTTTTAGGGTTACGTTTTTCCAAAAGTACAACATTTTCTACGTGGTGCGTTTGTGGGAACATGTCTACAGCTTGCGTTTTACTGATTTTATAAACCGAATCTAACAACGCCAAATCTCTTGCCTGTGTAGCACTGTTACAACTCACATATACGATTTTCTCCGGCGTAATTTTCAGTATTTGAGCAACCACATCTTTGTGCATTCCATCTCTTGGAGGATCAGTAATGATCACATCTGGATGTCCATGTGTTTCTATGAACTCTGAATTGAAAACAGTTTTCATATCGCCTACAAAAAAATCTACATTACCAATTTTATTTAAAACAGCATTTTCTTTAGCAGCACTTATAGCATCTGGGACAGATTCTACACCAATAACTTTTAGGGCATTTTTGGCAACAAATTGAGCAATGGTTCCAGTGCCTGTATACAGGTCATAAACTAATTCATTTCCAGTCAGCCCTGCAAAATCACGCGTTATTTTATACAGATTATAGGCTTGATCTGAGTTGGTTTGATAAAAAGATTTTGCATTAATCTTAAAACGTAAGCCTTCCATTTCCTCAAAAATATGATCTCGACCGTGATAGCATATAACTTCTTGGTCATAAATAGTGTCATTCGCTTTACCATTAATAATATATTGTAGTGAAGTGATTTCTGGAAAGGTTGTTTTCAAATGGTCTAGTAGTGCGATTCTATTGGTCGTATCTTCTTTAAATAACTGAATAACAACCATCAACTCACCAATACTTGAATTTCTAATCATGAGTGTTCTTAGCACTCCTTTTTGTTGACGTGTATTAAAAAAAGGTATTTGATGTTCAATAGCAAAATCCTTAACGGCATTTCGAATAGCATTAGAAGGATCTCCTTGAAGCCAACATTTTTTAACATCTAATATTTTGTCCCACATTCCTGGAATATGAAAACCTAAGGCATTGCGATCTCCTAGATCTTCAGTAGAAGCGATTTCTTCAACTGTTAACCATCGGCTGTCACTAAAAGAGAACTCCATTTTATTGCGATAGAAGTATTGCTCTTTAGATCCCATAATAGGGGTGATTTTTGGTAATTCTAAATGCCCAATTCGAGTTAGGTTATTAATAACTTCTTTTTCTTTGTAAAAAAGTTGATGTGAATAGTCCATGTGTTGCCATTTACAGCCTCCACAGGTTCCAAAATGTTCACAAACTGCTTCTGTACGTTTATCTGAGTATTTATGAAATGTAATTGCTTTTCCTTCGTAATATCCTTTACGCTGCTTGAATGTTTGCACATCAACAACGTCACCTGGTACTGCATTTGGTAAAAATATTACTTTTCCGTCAGGAGCCTTTGCAATGGTTTTGCCTTTTGCTCCGGCATCTATGATATCTAAATTTGTAAATACCTTGTTTTTATTTCGTCTACCCATGAAGCAAAAATAGAATAAATGACAGCATAATTCTAAGAAATCTATTTAGAATTCTTAAATTGCATCACAATATGGATGATTTCTCTCCACTAAGAAGGAATAGTTATTTTATAAATTTTTTAATATCTAATTAAAATGGCTATTTTAAATCAGATTACACCAAAAGAAGCTATTAATTTAGAGCACCAGTATGGGGCTCACAATTACCATCCACTTCCAGTCGTATTGACTAGGGGGGAAGGCGTTTATGTCTGGGATGTTGAAGGAAAACGTTATTACGATTTTTTATCTGCGTATTCCTCAGTGAATCAAGGACATTGTCACCCAAGAATTGTAAATGCAATGATAGAGCAAGCACAAACGCTCACATTGACCTCACGAGCATTCCATAACGATAAATTAGGTCCTTATGAAGAGTATGTCACCAAATATTTTGGGTTTGATAAAGTGCTACCAATGAACACGGGTGCTGAAGCTGTCGAAACCGCTGTTAAAATTTCTCGTAAATGGGCCTATGAAGTGAAAGGTATCCCAGAAGGAGAAGCACAAATTATCGTATGTGAAAACAACTTTCATGGAAGAACAACAACGATCATTTCATTTTCAAATGATCCCGTAGCACGTGAAAATTTTGGACCTTTTACCGATGGATTTTTAAAGATTCCATACGATGATACCGATGCATTAGAAAACACGCTTAAAAACAATTCGAATATCGCTGGTTTTTTGGTAGAACCTATACAAGGTGAAGCTGGGGTCTATGTGCCAACGGAGGGTTATTTAGCAAAAGCAAAAGCTTTATGTGAAGCTTATAACGTATTATTTATAGCCGATGAAGTACAAACTGGAATTGCCCGTACAGGCCGCTTATTGGCGACTTGTGGCAATTGTGATTGTGCTCAAAAAGATTGTTCAGGAACTCCAGAAACAAAACCAGACATTTTAATTCTAGGTAAAGCTTTGAGTGGTGGCGTTTATCCAGTATCTGCTGTACTAGCAAATGATAGCGTTATGAAAGTTATTACTCCAGGTTCACACGGAAGTACGTTTGGAGGAAACCCTATTGCAGCAGCCGTTGCTATGGCAGCATTGGATGTTGTTAAAGATGAGCAACTTACAGATAATGCAGACCGACTTGGAAAGTTATTTAGGTCCTTACTAAATGAGTATATCTCAACCAGTAAAATTGTGAAACTTGTTCGTGGAAAAGGCTTGCTAAATGCGATCGTTATTGATGATCATGAAGATAGTGATACTGCTTGGAATATTTGTTTGAACCTCAGAGATAACGGTTTGCTAGCCAAACCCACTCATGGAAATATTATTCGTTTTGCACCTCCATTGGTAATGAATGAAGATCAGCTAATTGACTGTGTTAATATAATTATCAAGACCTTAAGGAATTTTGAAAACTAAATAAGTTTCAAAACAGGACTTATTAATTCTTAAAAACCACTCCAAAGTTGGAGTGGTTTTTTTATTTGGTTAATATGAAGTAGTTGCTACCTTAAAAACAACATATTTAACCACTGTTCTTGAAATGCGTGATAACCATTTTTATAAATCCATATAGCTGATAAACTAAAGTAAATTAGATTCACAGCTAAGGATATAAGAGCAGCTATTCTAGCAAGTTTCATAGTTCCTAAAGATCCTGTAAATCCTAATAAGTTTTCTTTTGCCTTTTTAATTTTTTGATTGGCTTTATAAAAAGCTATAATAGAAAAAATAATTCCAATACCACCAAAACAGGCAGTAATTAAACTTACAAAAGATAGTATAAAAATAGGGGTACTAATTAAGCGTGTTTTCATAGATAAGAGGCTTTTTGTCCCCATTATCAACGGCATACCATTTAATAAATGGTATAGTAGGTAGTTGTTTTTGGGGTGTTAATAAATATAAATGTACCAAAAAAAACAATCCCTTCTAAATTTTAGAAGGGATTGTTTTTTTTTGATATGAGTATAACTAAATTTTACAAGAGGTACTCGGTACTTATAAAATTGGATTTACTAGATTCTAATAAATCTTTTAGTATAGTTTTATTCATTTCATTTTCTTTAGTTGCCACAAAGGTTCGTATTGAAAATGATCTCAATGCATCACGTACACTCAAGGTGCTAAATGCGGAGTCTTTTCTTCCTGTAAAGGGAAACACATCGGGACCACGTTGACAAGAACTATTTAAGTTTACTCGACACACAAGATTGACAAGTACATCAAATAAAGGCGCTAAAGTATCTGCATTTTCACCAAAAACACTTACCTGTTGTCCGTAATTGGATTCTGCCATATCGTCTAATACTTGCTGTACATCTGTAAAAGTAATGATTGGAATAACAGGCCCAAATTGCTCTTCTTTATATACGTCCATATCTTTAGTTACTGGATACAGTACTGCAGGGTAACTATAGTTTTCTGAAAGCTGACCTCCTTTTGAATTCAAAATATTTGCTCCTTTTGATTGTGCATCTTTGATTAATTCCTGAATATACGCAGGTTTGTTAGGTTCTGGAAGTGGCGTCAATTGAACGCTTTCTTCCCAAGGATTTCCAAATCGGAGAGCATCAACTTTTTCACAAAATCGTCTGTTAAATTCTTCGGAAATGCTTTCATGTACATAAAGTATTTTTAGTGCAGTACAACGTTGTCCATTAAAAGAAAGCGTTCCAGCAATACATTCGTTGATTGCAAGGTCTAAATTGGCATCAGGTAATACGATTCCTGGGTTTTTAGCTTCTAGTCCTAAAACAGAGCGTAGGCGGTTAGCTTTTGGGTGGCTATTTTGCAAGGCATTAGCTGAGCTGCTATGTCCTATTAAAGCAAGAACATCTATTTTACCCGTTTCCATTATGGGAGTTGCTAAAACACGTCCACGTCCATACAATACATTGACAACTCCTTTTGGAAAGCTGTTTTGAAATGCTTCTAAAAGAGGAGATAACAATAAAACTCCCAGTTTTGCAGGTTTAAACACTGTAGTATTCCCCATAATAAGTGCAGGAATTAGCAAAGCAAAGGTTTCATTTAAAGGATAATTGTAAGGACCTAAACACAATACGACTCCAATTGGCCCACGTCTAATATGTGCATACACTCCAGAGTGTTTTTGAAATTTAGCAGAATTTCGATCCAGTTGCTTGTAGTCGTCTATGGTATCGTATATGTAATCAACTGTACGGTCAAACTCCTTTTGAGAATCAGCAAGATTTTTTCCAATTTCCCACATCAGATATTTTACAACTGTAGCACGTTTGGTTTTCATTTGCTCCGCAAATTTTTCCATACAGGCGATGCGATCGCCTACTTTCATGGTAGGCCATTCGCCTTGTCCATTATTATATGCGTTTGATGCGGCGTCTAAAGCTTCTAAAGCTTCCGTCTTTGTAAGTTCAGGAACGCTTCCTAAGAGTGTTGGCTGATAATTCTCAGTAGATGAAATGGTTGAATAGACTTCGGTCATCTTTCCAGACCATTCTTTTATTTCGCCATTTACCAAATAGGTTTTTTGCTCAACAAGCGTATTAATTTTGTAAGCTTCAGGAATGTTTTTAAAAGTCATGTAATTGGTCGTTAGTTTGTTTGATAAAACTAATAAATTATTATGCTTAAATATCCTAATGAAACGTTAATCTTGGTTAAAAAGCTGTTTAGTGAAAGGGGATCAGTAAATTTATTCAATAATATAATAGAAATCACCCCCTAAATATTTAGGGGGTGACAATTGAATTAAGAATTTTTTTCTATTTCTGCCATTATTTCCTGCCATTTTTCTAAACTCTCATCAAAGCCTCCAGAAAAAATCAGATATACTACATATATAAAATATAACACATTGATAATTAGTGATACTAAGGCAACAATTTTAGCGGTATTCATTGCGTTTAGATTCCCATCATAGTCATCAGGGTTTTCTGTAGCATTTTTAACTTTGTTGTTTGCTATTAGGAAAGCAGGACCAGATAATAAAAATCCGAGACCGCCAAAGCAGCAGCAGAGTAAGCCTACAATACTTAGCACATAGATGATGGTGGTGTTTAATTGTTTTTTCATTTAATTTAATTTTAGAGATGTTTGATGGTGTAGCTAATTATTATGGTCGCAATTGATGTAATTGACAGCCAATTGATTCCTTTTCTGTAATTTTTGAATTTATAAAACCTAGTGAGTATTAAATATGCTAACAGTATCAATAAAGGGTATATGGCTGCATACATAAAAAAGGCATCAATGAAATGACCTTTCCATATTAAAACTAAAGATCTTTGAAAGCCACATCCCATGCATTCAAACCCAAAAAGAGTTTTGCTTAAACATGGAATCATATAGTTTTCTAAAGTCATTGCTTGTATTTTCGAATAGAATTTTCAAATTAAGAGAAATATTTTTGAAATAAAAAATGGTTATTGCTATTTATCATAAATTCAAAAACTGTAATTTTGATTTTTACACAAAAAGAGATGTCAAAACGTAATCTTTATTATACCTGTTTGATATTAGGTGTTTTTCTTGTAATTTTCACAGAATTTCAAGACACTCCTGATTTGATGCTGCAAATAGGTGGGTTTTGTTTATTAATGCTATCTTTATATCAGTTGTCTAAAGGAATCAAAGAGTTACCAACAAAAGATTTTTATGTTGAAAATGAAGAAGAAGAATGAAATTTGAAATCAATGATACAGTAGCCGTTTTGGATGATGACTTGTCAGGAGTGATTTCCAAGATTGAAGGTTCTGAAATTACGGTTGCGACTACAAATGGGTTTGAGTTAAAATTTCAAGCGAATGAGTTGGTCAAAATCAAAGATCCTCGAATGATGAGTAGTTCGCTATTTTTAAATAAGTCTCTGGAAAGTGTTTTATCTGAAAAGGCAACCAAAAAACGTACAAACCCTCCCAAAGTTTCTTCAAAGGAACGTACACAACCAGCGATGGAAGTCGATTTGCATATCAACCAATTAGTTAAGAATTCTCGGGGAATGCAAAATCATGAGATGCTTAATTTACAGATTGAAACCGCCAAACGACGCTTAGAGTTTGGGTTTCAAAACCGCATTCAACGCATTGTGTTTATTCATGGAGTAGGGGAAGGAGTCCTGAAATTAGAACTGGAGTATCTTTTCAAGCGTTATGAAGGTTTAAAATTTTACGATGCTAATTACCAAAAATATGGACAGGGGGCGACCGAAGTTTATATTTTTCAGTCAAAAACATCTTAATAAGTTATTGTTTTTCGTAAGTCCCTAATTCAAAGCTATCAGTTGCTAAGATTGATAAATCGATATTTTCTAAAGTGACGTTGATTTTAAATGTGCGAGTAAACTCGTTGGCTCTCACAAAATTAACTGCGTAAGTATCCGAAACAGTATCATCTAGAAATCGTGCGACTGCTGCTCCCGTGGCTAAGTCATCAAATAAATTACCATTATTGTTTTGATCTTCAAAATACGTAAGTGTGCCATCATTGTCATCATCTGTATCCAAATAATCTGGAGTGCCGTCACCATCTGTATCCTGGGCATCCGAAAGATCACCATCGTTATTGGGATCTGGTTTCTCATTTAATGTGGGTACATTATCTCCATCATCGTCACTGTCTTTGTAGTTTTCAATGCCGTCACCATCAGAATCTCCAACAAATTCTAGGTCATTTGGAACGCCATCATTGTCATCATCTATAAAAGTTGATATAAAATTAGCGGTTCCGTTGTTTGCTGTATAACTATTATTTACAGAAACATTGGCATCTGGAATGTCTTCACAAATATAGTTGTTAGGGTCTCCTGTGTAGGTTCTGTATATAAATTTTATACTGGAATTATTTATGGACATTGATTCCATACTCCCAGAAACTTCAGGGTTAAGAATCCTGTCTGCCTGTGCATTGTTTGGAAATAAAAGTGTGAGCGATTCAAAAGGGTCCTCTTTAGTGTCGTATAAAATATAATTATTTGATGCAGCACTTCCACAAAGTGTGAGATTTTTGTCAAAATCTAATTCAACATTCAAAACATCTCCATCGTTACAAGACAAAAGAAAACTACAACAACATAGTAAGATTAATAAATATCGCATGCCAAACATATTTTGACAAAAATACAGGATTTGTTAATTAGTTTGAATATAATTTGCTAATAATTTTATTTGGTTATTTTTGTGTAAAACTAAATCTCTATGAGTTCAATTTATTTGGATAATGCGGCGACTACTCAAGTCAGAGATGAAGTGATCGATACGATGGCTTCTGTATTGAAATCCAATTATGGTAACGCTTCTTCTACTCATGGTTTTGGACGTTCTTCAAAATCAATTATTGAAAGTTGTCGCAAGCGGATTGCGTCCCACTTTAATGTATTAGCATCTGAAATCGTATTTACTTCAGGAGGAACTGAAGCTGATAATTTAGTATTACAATCTGCTGTTAAAGATTTGAAAGTAACTCATATTGTTACTTCTAAAATAGAACACCATGCCGTTCTGCATACAGTGGAACAATTGGCATTAGATTATAAGATTAAAGTTAGTTATGTTACTGTTTTAGCAGATGGTACTATTGATTATTTACATCTTGAAACTTTGTTAGATTCAACAGAAAAAACCTTAGTATCACTGATGCACATCAATAATGAAATAGGTACTATTTTAGACATTCAAAAAGTAGCAGATTTATGCAAGTCTAATAATGCTCTTTTTCATAGCGATTCCGTACAATCTGTTGGACATTACCATTTGGATTTACAAACAATACCCATTGATTTTTTAGCCGCCAGTGCTCATAAATTTCACGGACCTAAAGGGATTGGTTTTGTGTTTATTCGAAAAAACTCAGGACTTAAACCCTTAATTTATGGAGGAATGCAAGAAAGAGGTGTTCGTGCGGGAACTGAAAGTATTCACGATATTGTGGGCTTAGACGCTTCTTTGGCATTATCTTATCAAAATTTAGAGGTTGAAAGGACTCAAGTAAAGGCCCTAAAAACATATTTTGTAGAAAAATTAAAAACAACTATTGATGGTGTTAAATTTAATGGTTGTTGTAGTGATAATAATAAAAGTACTTATACACTTGTAAATGTATGTTTACCTGTTTCAGAAGTGAACGCCCCCATGTTTCTATTTCAATTGGATTTAAAGGGGATAGCATGTTCAAAAGGGAGCGCTTGCCAGAGTGGAAGTGATAAAGGTTCTCATGTATTATCGCAAATTCTTTCTGAAGCTGATCTAAAAAAGCCATCCATACGATTTTCTTTTAGTATTTATAATACTAAAGAAGAAATTGATACGGTTGTAGAAACATTAAAAACCTTAATAAATCCAGCAATTTCTTAAAAACGCATTCCTAGCCTGACATTAAATACTCTCGGAGTTAAATAGTTAGGGATTGAGTATTGACGTTTAGAGTATACATCTCTTACCCATGTATTTGTGATGGAGTTTTGAACATCAAACATGTTAAAAATCTCCAAACCAATTGACAATTCTTTGAATGGTTTACGCCATCCTTTTTTATTTGAATCTTTAGCATCTACAATCACATAGGACATTCCAACATCGGCGCGTTTATAATCAGGTAAACGACTTTGGTAATTGTATGGACTGGTATAACTAGGAGAGCCACCAGGGACACCTGTATTGTACACTAAGTTTAGGTACATTTTCATTTTTGGAAGTTTTGGCACATAATCCTGAAAAAGAATTCCAAATTTTAAACGTTGATCCGTTGGACGTGCAATAAATCCTTGACTGCTAATGTTTTCTTCTGTTTTTAGATATCCAAATGAAAACCACGATTCTGTGCCTGGAACAAACTCCCCGTTTAAGCGTAAATCAAAGCCATAAGCATAAGCTTCTGCAATGTTTGAAGCATCATAACGTATGCGGACGTTTTCAACGGTGTATGGGTTGACATCCGATAGGTTTTTATAATAAGCTTCAGAAATGAGTTTAAAAGGACGTTTCCACATCTCAAAACTATATTCGTTGGCAAGTACCAAATGAAATGATTGTTGTGCTTTGACATTGCTATTTACAATGCCATCACTGTTTCTAAGTTCTCTATAAAAAGGGGGTTGGTAATAGAGTCCACCACTCAAACGGAACAACATATCTTTATTCCAATCTGGTTTAATTGCCAATTGTACGCGTGTACTGAATACCGATTGAGATGTGTTTTTAATACCATCGCCTTGTACCGTCCATGCATGGTAACGCACTCCAGCATTGGCATAAACTTCATGGTTTCCGATCATGCTTCGTCGGTTCCATTGCCCATAGGCTTGCACGCGGTTTATCTGTGTATTGTTAGTTGCTCGAATATTTTTATAGGGTGCTAAAGGACCTTCGTATGCAGTGTAAGGTTGGTCGTTAAAACTGTCTAAATTTGGTGGGTTGATAGAAAACCCAGCGGAATCAATCACTTCCCATTCTACAATACGATCACGGATGTCTTCATGGGTGTATTTCACAGACCATTCAAAATTATGATCTCCAGATTTTAAATAGCCTTTGTGTTCTACATTTGTAATTAAGGCATCTAAATCGTTTCGAGCATGGTTAATTTGTGAACCAATGCCTTCTGAAAACTCAACCTCTCCTAAACTTTCGTCTCCAATATTGCTATTCACTTCTCCCAAACGGTATTGCGCAAGAATGTCAAAATATTCTTGTTCGGTAGTGTGAAACGTAGAGGCAATTAATTTTAATGTTAAGTTTTCATTTGCAAAATAACTTCCTTTAAATGCGCCAAAATAGGTGTTGTATTTATCATTTTCCTGCCCTTCATAAAACACTAATAAGGCCAATGGTTCCTGTAATGTTCCAAAATTTGTTTGGCGGGTTCGTGGTTGATAATTGTAATCATTGATCGCTAAATTCCCTAAAAAACTCAAATGAAACTTATCTGAAAATTTATAAGTAAGGTAGGATTGTATATCTGCAAACTTTGGAGTGAAGTTAGTTTGAGTTTCTTTAGAATCTACCAATAAACTGTTGTCTCTGTAACGAAGTCCTAGTAATGCAGAAAATTTTGAGTCTTTGCTTATGCTTTCGGCTGTTAAGCTACCACCTAATAAACTTAAATCTGCTTGAACTCCAAACTTAATAGGGGTTCTATAAGTAATATCTAATACAGAAGATAGCTTGTCACCATACTTTGCTTGAAAGCCACCAGCTGTAAAATCTAAATTTTGAACCATGTCCGTATTCACAAAACTGAGCCCTTCTTGTTGACCTGAACGCACCAAAAATGGACGGTAAACTTCTATTTCGTTTACATAAACGAGATTTTCATCAAAATTCCCTCCTCTTACAGAATATTGAGTACTCAATTCATTTGAAATATTTACGCCAGGAAGTGTTTTTAATAAGTTTTCTACGCCAGGTTGTGCTCCCTTTATAGTACGAATAATTTGGGGTGAAATTGTTGTAATTCCTTCTAATTCTTTTCTTTTTGAACCTGTAATTACAACCGTTTCAATCTGTTCATAACTATTTTTTAAAACGGGATTAAATTCTAATTCCTCTCCGTTTTTTAAATTAAAAGGTGCTTCTAAATACTTGTAGTTAATATGCGAAAATTGAATTTTTACTTTTGTATTCGCGGGTATTTTTAAAATATAAAACCCATTTATATTGGTTGTTGTACCATTATTGTCTGAGATTACATTGACACCCT
This sequence comes from uncultured Flavobacteriaceae bacterium, assembly GCA_943789465.1. Lineage (GTDB taxonomy): Bacteria > Bacteroidota > Bacteroidia > Flavobacteriales > Flavobacteriaceae > Hel1-33-131. The sequence continues at coordinate 245,686 of CALSUF010000002.1, forward strand.
CTATAGGCTCGTTGAGTTCATTAAGAACAATACCTCGCAAGGTAGCAGATTGCCCTGAAGCCATTGCTGGTAAAATTAAAATAAAGAATAAAATCTGGTATGCCGTGATTGATTTCAAATTGATAAGGTGTTATTTTCTGTAAAACGTAGTTTCAAATGTAGAACTATTTCCAACATTATCGGTTACAATGATTTTTAAATTGTTTTTCGTGTCTTGAATAATTTCATCATTAAAATCATGAACAAGCGTTTGTGTTTTAGTGTCGTACTCCATTAAAATCCATTGATTATTGATAGTTGCTCTGTAATTTTTAATTCCAGAAATTTGATCTGAAATTTTTATTTTTAGGTAACGGTAATTACTTATCCAACTTCCATTTTTAAAATTTATTGTTTTAATTTTTGGTTTTTCATCATCAACTCCTAGAGTGTAATTTCCTAAATACTTGGTACGGGCAGTCAATGTGTTTCCACGTTTTTTAGTAGGGGTGTAATAGAGCTTATTGCCGTAACGAGATACACTAGCAATATATAGTTTATTTTTGTCTGTGCCTTTATACTGACTGATATCAAAATTTATGTTGATTGATTTCTGTAAAGGAATGCTTGGTTTGTGTAGTTTTAAAGTGTCATTAGTGACCTCAAAATTGATAGCAACATCTTCGTAAAAAGAATCCCTGTAAATTTGAACTTTGACATGGTCTTTTTCTAAAATTGTTTCTTCTTTTGCAATGATTTGATGAAGATTCAAAGGCAAGGGCTTGGCTTCAGGTAGTTCTTTTTTCAAACCTTTAATAGGGATACTTAAATCTGATTGGTTGCCTTTATAATCACTTACGGATATTTTGTATATTGAATTTGTATCTCCCTTTATAGATACCATTCCTTGAGTGGTGTGGCTTTTGAAAAGTTTCAAGGGATTGTTGCTTTGGATGAATAATTTTTGAATCCTTTTTTTGGTTTCAAAAAAGTAAGCATAATCAATATACCGGTTTAGGTGTTTTGTTTCATTAAATGAAAAACGTTTGAAATCAACCTCTAAACAAGTGGTGCCATTAAAGGTTGTTTGGATATAATTAAGTCCATTTTTGTTGGCTGCAAAATCTTGTTTGTCAGTACTAATAATCCCAAAACCAATATCCCCAAAAGCCGTAATTTGTTCGGTTTTATATTGACCGTTTGGCAGTTTTATGATTCTGATTTTCACTCTTGATGTTTCACCGTTTATATGACTTCCATCAGATAATGGATATCCAAATAACTCATAGACTACAGGTTTTGTGGTGTCTTTGATCTCAAGACCAAATAACATGGGGTTCATGGGGCGTTCCTGCTTGTCTCTAATTTCAAAATGAAGATGCGGACCACCAGACCCACCTGTGTTTCCAGTATAAGCGATCATTTCTTTAGCTAAAACTTTAAGTTCTTCGGCTTTTGGAAATAGTTCTAGTTCAAATGATTCATTGATATATTGTTGTTTTTTTACGTAGGCTTCAATAGTTGGAGAGTATTTTTGAAGGTGTGCATAAACTGTTGTGTAGCCATTTGGATGAGTGATATACAACGCTTTTCCATAGCCATAACGAGATATTTTAATCCGACTCACATAACCTGCCGCTGCAGCATACGTTTTGAATCCTTCTTTTCCTTGTGTTTTTATATCCAATCCAGAATGAAAATGATTCGAGCGGAGTTCTGCAAAAGTCCCTGATAGCACCAATGTAATATCAAGAGGGCTTGAAAAATAATCTTGAGGATAGGGGGTTTGTGCGTTACAAAATTGAATTATGAATAAGATTGAAAATAAACTCGTTTTCATATAAATAGGATAGAATGCTAATTTATACAATTGATCGTAATTAGAAAAATAAATAAAACTCATCTTGATAGTTTCAGCAAATAAATAAAAATTATAGGTAAAACAATTGTGTTATTAAATATGGAATGTTAAATTTGTGAAATAGGTATTGAAACTGTAAATGAGCAAAATAGAGCTAATTGTCAATTCTTTAGAGCAAAAAGTGCAACGTGTTTTGCATGAGATGACTGAATTAAAAAAAGACAACGCGTTTTTAAAAGACGAATTACTCAAATCAAATGCTTTAAATTCTAAGTATTTGGAATCACTTCAACAAAAAGAAGACGATTTTAAAACGCTCAAATTTGCAAATTCGATACTTGGCAGTGACGAAAGTAAAAGAGAAACAAAACTTAAAATTAATACTTTAATTAAAGAAATTGATGATTGTATATCAAAGCTATCAGATTAAAGTTTACAGTTTATGAGTGAGCGGTTAAAAATAAAATTATCCATAGCCAATAGAGTATATCCATTGACTATCACTCCCGATCAAGAAGAAGGGCTTCGTTTAGCCGCTCAAAAAATTGATACAACTATAAAACAATTTGAGAAAAGTTACTCTGTTCAAGATAAGCAAGATGTGCTGGCCATGTGCGCCCTTCAGTTTGCAACTCAAAACGAACAAAAAACTATAGATAAAACTAGCTTAAATGAGGATTTAGAATCCCGTCTGATAGCTGTAAACGAATTATTAGACACTCATTTAAACAACAACGTTCTTTAAATAAAATTAGGTTACTGCCTATATTGATCATTTTTTTGATAAACTCAACGGAAATTCTTTAAAAAAGAGTGCGTTTAAGTTGTAAAAGCATGCTGTCTTGTTACAGATCCTTGATCAGCTTTTCAACTCTAAATCTTGTATTTATGGAGTTTATACAAAATCCAGATTGATGTAGGCTTTTTTTTTAAATTAAACTATCAACTATGGAATCCAACATTATACTCATTGCTTTAGGTGCAGCTGTCTTAGGACTTATCTTAGGATTAGCAATCTCTAAAGTTCGAGAAAAAAGTAACGCCTCTCAACTTACAAAAAACGCGAAACGAGAAGCGAGTTCAATCATCTCAAAAGCAAAATCAGAAGGAGAGTCGACAAAAAAAGATAAAATATTTCAAGCTAAAGAACGTTTTTTAGAATTGAAGTCAGAACATGAACAGGTTATTTTGTCCAGAGAAAAGAAAATGAGCGAAGCAGAAAAACGCACTCGAGACAAAGAGTCACAAATCTCTTCAGAACTTTCTAAAAACAAAAAATTATCAGTTGATATTGAATCTAAAATCAAGGATTATGATCATCGCCTCGAAATTTTAAATAAACGTAAAGAAGAAGTTGAAAAAGCGCATAAGAGTCAAATTAAACAACTGGAAGTTATTTCTGGTTTGTCTGCCGAAGATGCTAAACATCAACTTGTCGAGTCATTAAAGTCTGAAGCAAAAAATGATGCTATGGTCTTTATTCAAGATACGATGGAAGAAGCGAAACTAACGGCAGAACAAGATGCTAAAAAAATCATCATTAATACGATTCAACGCATTGGAACTGAAGAAGCAGTAGACAATTGTGTATCCGTATTCAATATAGAATCGGACGATGTTAAAGGTCGAATTATTGGTCGTGAAGGTCGTAACATTAGAGCTATTGAAGCTGCGACTGGAGTTGAAATTATTGTAGATGACACACCAGAAGCAATCATTTTATCCTGTTTTGATTCGGTCCGAAGAGAAGTTGCTCGTTTGTCCTTACACAAATTGGTAACAGATGGTCGTATTCATCCGGCACGTATTGAAGAAATTGTAAAGAAAACACAAAAACAAATAGAACAAGAGATTATTGAAGTTGGAAAAAGAACAGTGATCGATTTAGGTATTCATGGTTTACATCCAGAACTCATTAAAACAGTTGGACGTATGAAATACCGTTCTTCTTATGGTCAGAATCTATTACAACACTCTAGAGAAGTAGCCAAACTTTGTGGGGTAATGGCAGCTGAATTAGGAATTAATCCAAAGCTTGCCAAACGTGCTGGACTGTTACACGATATCGGAAAAGTGCCAGACGCAGAAGCAGATATGGAAACACCTCATGCTATTTTAGGAATGCAGTGGGCCGAAAAGTACGGAGAAAACCCAGAAGTTTGTAATGCTATTGGGGCTCACCATGACGAAATTGAAATGAAATCGTTAATGTCTCCAATTGTACAAGTCTGTGATGCTATTTCAGGGGCGCGTCCAGGAGCACGACGTCAAGTTTTAGATTCGTATATCCAACGTCTAAAAGATCTAGAGGAAATTGCTTTTGGATTTAGTGGGGTTCAAAAAGCCTATGCGATTCAAGCCGGTCGTGAACTTCGTGTGATTGTAGAAAGTGAAAAAGTGACAGATGAAAAAGCAGGTAACTTATCATTTGAAATTTCTCAGAAAATCCAAACAGACATGACTTACCCTGGTCAAGTGAAAGTTACGGTAATTCGTGAAACACGTGCGGTAAATATTGCAAAATAATATGACATATTTATAGTGATTGAAAAAGCAACTTTTTGGTTGCTTTTTTAGGCTCTAGGATGAAATTTTAGCATGGCGTCTTTTAGATGGCTTTTATCAACGTGCATATAGATTTCGGTGGTTGTAATACTTTCGTGACCTAGCATCATTTGAATAGCCCTCAAATCGGCTCCATTTTCAAGGAGATGTGTTGCAAAGGAATGTCTAAACGTATGAGGAGAAATATTTTTTTGAATCCCAGCTTTTGCTCCTAAGGTTTTTACAATGGTACAAATCATTGCTCTGCTGAGTTGCTTTCCTCGACGGTTCAAAAATAACGTATCATTATATGGAGATTCAATTTTTATTAGTACGCGGACGTGATCTTTGTAGAGGTTGATATATTTCTGAGTCAACGGTCCAATGGGGATAAAGCGTTGTTTATTGCCTTTTCCAGTGACCTTAATAAAACCTTCTTCAAAAAATAGATCTGAAATCTTAAGTCCTGTAAGTTCACTAACTCGAAGTCCACAACTGTATAAAGTTTCTATAATTGCACGGTTGCGTTCGCCTTGTGGACTGCTTAAGTCAATGCTACCAACTATTAAATCGATATCCTTGACTGATAAGGTGTCTGGTAATTTACGTCCAATTTTGGGTGCTTCAATTCGTTCTAAGGGATTGGAAGTACAATAATTTTCAAATATTAAATAGTCATAAAAACTCCGCAATCCAGAAATGAGTCTTGATTGTGTGCGTGGATTTAGTTCTTTTGCCATTTCATAGATAAAGCCCTGAATGTCTTCAGCAGTGATTTGAAGTGGGTTTAATGATATTTCATTCGCTTCTAGATACAATACCAGTTTTTGAACATCAAAAGTATAGTTGTTAACGGTATGTATGGACATACCTCGCTCAATTTTTAGATATAAAGCAAAATCTTTTAAGGCATTATTCCACTTCATTTGACTGTTTTTGAATTCTTCTTATAGTTTAAAAAATGATTACGGAAGCATAACAAATATAACAAAGTGAATTTTATAAATACTATCTTAACTTAAATACAGTAAAATTATAAGAGACATATAGATTTTAAATTACTATTTTTATCACATAAGATTAGCAAATGAACTACCTTTTTACAGGTCAAGAAACCGAACAGCTTAAATTCAGAACACTTCAACCAGATGACTTTGATGCTTGGTTGCCTTTGTTTAAAGCAAATAATATTGCTAAATTTTTAGATTTAGATTCTACGCTTACAGAATTTGAACTATGTAAACGATAGTTTAAAAAGCTTTTAACAGAAACAATAATAATTTGGGTAGTATAACTTTAGAAAAACAAATAAAAAATTTCAATATTTTCAGTATCCATAAAGAAAGATGGAAATTAACTCAATAAATGATCAACTAAAAAAGCTCCCTAATGGAGCCTTTTTGTGATATAATTCGAAATATTAATTTTTTGTAAACGTATATACTGTATAATATACTTCAAACGGAGCGTTGTCAGGATCAGGTGTTTCTGTCATAGAAAATACACCTTGTGTATCGGACAAAGATTCGATTGTAATAAGTGTATTATGTTCTTCAGATCCAACAGTAAATGCAGTTTGAGTTTCATCTGTCCAATTCCAAACATCTGTTTCGATATGAGTTCCTTGGTTACTTCCTGTCCAAACCAAAGCATAAGTGCCATAAGTTGAAATAGTAAGATTTATAGAGTTAGCTGGAGTACACCCATCAATAAGTACATCACTATCATCATTGCTAGAATACTCATAACAAGGTTCATTTAACCATTCAGAAGAGTTGTCTTGAGAGTTCACAAACATTGAATCAAATGTCCAATTTCCTACAACTTGTGCATGATTAGAGTTTGGATCCGTTGTATCACTCTGATCCATTGGTTCATCTTTTTCAGCTGAATATTCACCTGTAAGATTGTCACATCCGTCAAATCCTTCAGGAAAATTCCACTCAATTAAAAAAGTGGCAAAAATTTCTGTATCACTTTCAGTTACAACAATATCAGTTAAGGTTGCAATTGTTAAGAGTGTGTTGTCCAATACGTAATTTAAATCTACACTGGAAACGTTTCCATTCGTATCAATATTTAGTTCATAGGTACCAAATGCAACTTCAAGTTCACCATTCACAGTTAATTCTACTATGTAAGAATCTTCTGTGAACTCAATAGAATTAAAAATACAATCAGCAGCTGCTAATCTTGATCTGTTAAAAAGACTCCATTTTCCAAAAATGATTTCTTTAGCTTCTTCAGGTGTTTGTTCCGAAACAGTGCCCGTCGCATATAAATTCGTTATACCATTATTGTTTGTTGGTGTTACAATTGAAGATTCATCGTTGTTACAAGAAACAATCAATATAATGGAACATAAATAAAGTAGTTTTTTCATTTTGTAAAAATTAAATTCATTGCTAATTTAAAGTAATTTAAGTTTTCTTGAAAATTATGATCACTAAATTAACAAAAAAGGAGAGATTTGATAAAAATAGAGAAAATGCTTTTAGAATAGATTTAAAATAAAAAACCCACAACTTTCGTTGTGGGTTTTCTTAAGCGGAGAATGAGGGATTCGAACCCCCGGAGGTGTGACCCTCAACAGTTTTCAAGACTGCCGCATTCGACCACTCTGCCAATTCTCCAATGGGCTGCAAATATAAAAGGGTTTTTAGTTCTATCAAATACTTTTAGTAATTATTTTCAAAAAATTTAAGCTGTCTATTTTTAAGCAATTATTAAGATTATTTTTTATCGAATAGCTGTAAAATTATATACTTTTGAAAAAAACAATTTTTATGAATATTATAGAGGCTCTTGAGTGGCGCTACGCAACAAAAAAATTTGATTCTGAAGCCATCATTCCCGAAAAAACGATTGATTTGCTAAAAAATGCGTTTAATTTGACCGCAAGTTCTTATGGATTACAACCCGTAAAGCTGCTTATGGTAAGCAATAAATCAACTTTAAGCGATTTGGTACCCTTATCAATGAACCAAAAACAAGTAGGACAAGCATCTCATTTATGTGTATTTTGTGTAGAAACTAATATTGATGAAACGTATATCAGAGCTTTTTTCGACCGTATCAAATCAACTAACCATACTCCTGATGAGATTTTGAACCCTTTTAGATCAAGTGTCATTAGTAGCTTTAAACAAAAATCTGATGATGATATTTTTAAGTGGGGAGCAAAACAAGCTTATTTAGCTATGGGTAATATGCTAACGGTTTGTGCGACTCAAGAAGTTGATGCTTGTCCTATGGAAGGTTTTGATCTCGTGGAATACGATCGTTTTTTTAAACTCAAAGAACAAGGGTTACGCTCTGTTCTTGTAATGCCTATAGGATATCGTGCTTCAGATGACATGTTTGGAGCAATGAAAAAAGTTCGTAAACCCCTTAACGAATCAATTATAGAATTTAAATAAAATTATACCATGCCTGGTTTTGAATTATTTGGTGATGCCGAACGAAAAGAAGTAAACGACGTCCTAGACAGTGGAGTTTTGATGCGCTACGGATTTGACGGTATGCGTCAAGGTCATTGGAAAGCAAAAGAATTAGAACACGCTATTCAATCTCGATTTGATGTGAAACATGCCCAACTGCTTTCTAGTGGAACGGCTGCTGTGAGTTTGGCTTTAGCATCTGCAGGAATTGGTGCTGGTGATGAAGTCATTATGCCTTGCTTTACATTTGTGGCAAGTTTTGAAGCCATTCTCATGTTGGGAGCAACTCCAATCCTTGTTGATGTAGATGATACATTAACTTTGGATATCGAAGCTGTTCAAGCGGCTATTACCCCAAAAACAAAAGCCATCATGTGTGTACACATGTGTGGAAGTATGGCTAATTTAAATGCATTGAAACAGATATGTGACTCACATCATTTGTTTCTTATTGAAGATGCTTGTCAGGCGATAGGAGGGACTTACAATGGAAAAGCACTTGGAACCATTGGGGATTTAGGTTGTTTTTCTTTTGATTTTGTAAAAACAGTCACTTGTGGCGAAGGAGGTGTTGTTATTACTAACAATAAAGAATTTTACACCCATTCAGATCAATTTAGCGATCATGGACACGACCATTTGGGGACAGATAGAGGCGCAGAAACACACCCAATTTTAGGCTATAACTTCCGAATATCAGAATTAAATGCTGCTGTTGGTGTTGCTCAATTTGGTAGATTGGATGAATTTCTTGCGATTCAAAAAAAGTATTATACTATTATTAGAAACGAATTATCTAGTATTGAGGGCGTCACTTTCAGATCTGTTCCCGAAGGTGGGGAGGAAAGTTATGCTTTTTTAAATTTCTTTCTAGATGATTTAGAAATAGCTCGAAATGTGCATCAAGCTTTTAAAACCAACGGAATAGATGTGTGTTTTCACTATTATGATAATAATTGGCACTACATCCGAAAATGGGAGCATCTCACAACTCAAAAATCGTTATTTCCATTAAGTCAGGAAGTAAAAGACGGATTGGCATATTTAACAAATAAAACCTTTGAAAAGTCTGATCACTACATAGGTCGAAATTTATCTTGTTTGATTAAACTATCTTGGACTGAAGAAGACGTAAAGCAAAGAGCTCAAACCATGGCAAAACTTATACGTGAAGCTACTGCTTAGTACTTTATATAGTCAACGATTTCTAATCCGTAACCTATAATACCTACCCGTTTGGTTTGTTCACTATTAGAAATAAGTCCTAACTTGTGAATATTTAGATCATGGAGAATTTGTGCGCCAATTCCAAAATCTTTTGAATCCATTTCAATACTTGGCGCTTTGGTAACGGTCCCTTTTCGTTGAGTGTTTTTTACGATTTCTAAACGCTTCAAAAGGTTGGCAGGCTGACTCACTTGATTTATAAACAGAATAGCACCTTTTTCATGCTTATTTATTAATTTAAACATACCGTCAAGTTGTTGATCTGCATCATTTGTAAGAGTTCCTAAAACATCGTTATTTACTAAGGATGAATTGATTCGAGTTGGAACGGTTTCGTTTGTACCCCAAGTACCTTTAGTTAAGGCAATGTGAACTGAATCGTTGGTCGTTTGTTGATATGCTCTCAACCTAAAATCTCCAAAACGTGTTTCGATTTGGAAGTCTTGTTTTTTCTTGATTAAAGAATCGTGTTCCATTCGGTAAGCTACTAAGTCTTCAATAGAAATTATTTTTAAATCAAACTTTTTAGCAACAATCCTTAATTCTGGTAAACGTGCCATTGATCCATCATCATTTAAGATTTCAACCAATATACCAGCAGGTTCCAATCCAGCCAAACGTGCTAAATCTACAGCAGCTTCGGTGTGACCTGTACGACGTAAAACACCTCCATTTTTTGCTTTCAAAGGAAAAATATGACCTGGACGCCCTAAATCGTGAGGCTTTGTATTTGGATCTACTAAGGATTTAATCGTTTTAGAACGGTCTGAAGTTGAAATTCCTGTTGTACACCCGCTACCAATTAAGTCAACAGAAACTGTAAATTGAGTGTTGTGCAGCACTGTATTATTTTGAACCATCATATTTAGTTCTAACTCATCACATCGAGTTTCGGTGAGTGGCGCACAAATCAAACCTCGTCCGTGTAAAGCCATGAAATTAATCATTTCTGGAGTTACTTTTTCTGCAGCAGCAATAAAATCACCTTCGTTTTCTCGGTTCTCGTCATCAACTACGACTACTACCTTGCCTAAACGAATATCGTTAATAGCATCTTCGATACTATTTAATTCAGATGTTGTTTGTGGTTGATGTTCTGTAGTCGACATTGTTTTTTATTTTTTTGTAAAGATATTATAAGTAATTCAATCGCTATGATATTTTCAATAAATCTTCTTTCATTTTCTTAATGAAAAAGATTCTGTAAAGGAAAAACAAAGGAATCCCTAAAATGATAAAAACGAATGCATTTGTCAAAAACTTAACATTTAATAACTTATAAAAATCAGATTGATTTGAAGTCGTTTTTTGAAATACTATTACAAAAAAGATAAGACTTATAACGGCAATTCCACTCATCGCTTGACCGATTGTTGAAAATTCATTATTACTTAGTATTGAACCTCCAAAACCAAGTACAATCGTAAGCAAATTAAATACAAGTGCTAGTTTAGAATTTTCTTTAAAGTCAATGTAATTTCGCAGTGCATTCTCATAATTTTGATTAGATAAATTTCCACCCATTTTAAGTTCAAGTTCACTAATCCCTCTTTTATTAAGAATTTTTAAAGCTGCTTGTTTATAGTTCAATGAGAGTCCGAATTGACGAAAATTTTTCACCACGTCTATCAATTTGTGATTTTCAAATTGATCTAATTCAGATGTATCTTCAGAAGCAATTTGATGAATATCTACAAATTCTGAATCTGATTTGGAAGTCAATAAATGTTTTAGAGGTATCAAAATACTATCAAAATCTATCAATGCACGGTCTTTTGTAGCCCGATTGGTCAAGTAAATACTAAATGGTAACAAAATTAAAGAAGATAGCCAGGCTGCAACAACGGGATCGATACTACTATCTTCGGAGCTATTTTTTGCAAACAACCCGATAAAGTGGTAAGTTAGAAATATAAGTATAGCGATGACTAAAGGAAGACCAATACCTCCTTTTCGAATTAATGCTCCCAAGGGTGCTCCTACAAAAAACAAGATGATACAAGACAGGCCTAAGGCAAATTTATCATGAAACGCCACAATATGTTGATTGACATTTACCAGTGTATTCAACATGGTTTTTGATTTGGCATTTAAATCTTTTTTAGCTGTTTTAATTGTATTTAATGATAAATCGATCAATTGAATTTTTTTTCGCTCTTTGTATAACTTTAAAATATCTACCGTTTCAGTTAAAGAATCTTGCTCACTTAGTTTGTAATTAAGGTTCAAGGTGTGCTGATTTGTGCGTTGTAGCATCGTTTCTGAAAACGTAGTTAACACATTATTTCTATTAATGTTTAAAGAGTCTATAGCGGTCTTTAAATCTACAACATTTAACATCGTATGTTTTGTGATGGTTTCCTTTTTTTCAAAATCAATATTATTGAATTGAGACACATCAATATTTATAATATATTTTTCAAAAGTACTTTTTACAAGTGGTCTGTTTTTGGTACGCTTTGTATAATCTTTAGGCTGAACTTCATCATAATAATTTCCATCAAATAGAACTAGTTGTAATATATTCGATGAGTCATCACTGATAAACTCTCCAGTTTTTGATTTAATAACAGTAAAATTTCCAGTAAAATTTCCTTTTTTCTGATGTATAATTACATCTCTTAAAAATTCACCGTTTTCACCACTTTTTTCTGCAACTTTGATGTTTATTTCGTTTAACTGGTTAAACTGTCCTTCAGCAATGGCCATCGCTGGCTTTACTTTGGCGATATTCCTACGAAGACTATAAAAATTAAATTCAGCATAAGGAATGACACTGTTGGCAAAGAAAAAGCTTATCACTGCCAAAAACACAATAAACACACTCAAACTCTTCATAGCACGTTGCAGTGAAATTCCTGTAGATTTCATAGCAGCAAATTCATAGTTTTCAGAAAATCCTCCAAAAACCATAATGGATGCTAATAAAATAGTTAGAGGCAAAACTAAAATTACAATCCTTGGAGAAACATAAAGTAAGAATTTAAGAACGATTTCAATTTCTAAATCTTTCCCTGCCAGTTCTGAAATATATACCCAAACGGATTGTAAAATAAAAATCATCATCAGTATGGTAAATACACTGAAAAATGTTTTTAAATAAGTGCTTAGTATATAGCGGTCTAAAATTTTCAAAATTAAGCTTAGTCTAAATTATTGATAAAATAATCACTGTACTTTGAAGCATCAAACGAAAATAAAGACTCAGACAATGGTTGGTTGGTTTTAAATGTGCTGATTGTTAATGTTGTTTTGGTGCCATTGCTTCCAATTTCAATTAAATTGTATATATGATTTGTATATATATCAATTCCTAATAATACATAGTCGATTTCTGTATTTGAATCGATAGGATTCAACTTTATATATTGAATTTTTCGACCTCTTACATTTTGAATAATATCCATTTTATAATTATACCCTTCTTCGTAAAACGAAAGTAATTGACTTGGAGTAATGGTGTTTTCTTCTGCGGTGTTTTGTGTAGAAATAGTTACTTCTTCGTCTTCTGGACTGATAGTAGTTAGTTTTTGACCATCATATATTCTTGTGATTCCTAGAATATTCAAGACATAATTGTCGCCTACCAAGGTAATGTCACCACGTGTTTCTTGATGAATATTTTCTTCGCTATTGTCTAAGACATATTTGAATTCCAAAACCATATTGTCGTAACCATTGACCTTAGCACTTACTTTTTCTAAAAGATTTTGAGCTTCAGGGTCGCGGTTTTGTGCGTGACACATACCGATGATTAAAGTCAATATTAATGTTGTAAAATTCTTCATTTTTATTCAATTTCTTGATCTAATAATTGATTAAGCGCTATAAAATCAGGGATGAGTACTTGCCGTGCTTTGCTGCCCTCAAATGGACCCACAATTCCAGCTGCTTCTAATTGGTCAATTAAACGTCCAGCTCTGTTATAACCTAGTTTTAATTTTCTTTGTAATAAAGACGCAGACCCTTGCTGAGCTGTTACAATAACTTCAGCAGCTTCTCTAAATAGTTGATCTCTTTCGTTAATGTTATTATCAAGACTTGTGCCAGATTCTTCACTTACGTATTCTGGTAACAAATAAGCACTCGGGTAGGCTTTTTGGGATCCAATATAATCGGTCAGTTTTTCAACCTCCGGAGTGTCTACAAAAGCACATTGAATTCGAATCATATCGTTTCCTTGAGTGTATAATAAATCACCACGTCCTATCAATTGATCTGCTCCAGAACTATCCAAAATGGTACGCGAATCAATTTTAGAGGTTACTCTAAATGCTATACGTGCAGGAAAATTTGCTTTAATAATTCCCGTAATCACATTTACAGAGGGGCGTTGGGTAGCTACAATCAAATGGATTCCAATAGCCCTTGCCAACTGTGCCAATCTTGCAATTGGAGTTTCGACTTCTTTACCAGCTGTCATAATTAAGTCAGCAAATTCATCAACAACCAAAACAATATATGGTAAGAATTTATGCCCATCATTTGGGTTGAGTTTTCGCGCCTTGAACTTTTCGTTATATTCTTTAATATTTCTACAAAATGCATTTTTCAGCATTTCATAACGGTTATCCATCTCAATACACAATGAATTTAAAGTGTTAATAACCTTGGTATTATCAGTAATAATGGCGTCTTCGCTATCTGGTAGTTTTGCCAAATAGTGACGTTCAATTTTATTAAATAACGTTAGTTCAACTTTCTTTGGGTCTACCAACACAAATTTAACTTCAGCAGGGTGTTTTTTGTAAAGTAATGATGTAAGAACCGCATTCAAACCAACCGATTTTCCTTGTCCAGTAGCTCCTGCCATAAGTAAGTGTGGCATCTTTGCTAAGTCTACTACAAAAGTTTCATTGCTAATTGTTTTTCCTAAAGCAATCGGAAGTTCCATTTCTGATTTCTGAAACTTTTGTGAAGCTATTACAGAATGCATCGATACGATGGTTGCATTTTTGTTAGGAACTTCTATACCTATGGTTCCGCGACCTGGAATTGGCGCAATGATTCGAATTCCTAATGCTGAAAGCGAAAGAGCAATGTCGTCCTCTAAATTCTTAATTTTTGAGATTCGAACCCCAGCTTCTGGAATGATTTCATAAAGTGTAACCGTTGGTCCAATCGTTGCTTTTATGTTTGCAATCCCAATTTTATAGTTATTGAGTGTTTCAACAATTCTATTTTTATTTTCTTCTAATTCTTCTTGGTTGATGGTAATACCTTCAGTATCGTACTTTTTAAGTAAGTCTAATGAAGGAAATTGAAATTTTGATAATTCCAAAGTAGGATCGACTTCACCATAGTCGTCTACTAATTTTGCCGCAAGATTATCTGTTTCAGAGAGTTCTTCAACACTAGCCTCAATTTTCATTTCTACGACTTCATTTTCTATACTGGCTTCTTCTGCTGGTGTATTGACTTCTAAAGTGCTCGAAGAATCAATACTAGAATGGTTTGAAATTGTAGGCTCTAGGTTTTCTAAAGGCACTTCAAATGATGATTTTATAGATTCATTTTCTTCAGATAAATTTTCATTAACGGAAGTTAAAGAATGGTCTTCTACAGATAATTCAGATTTAAGTTCATTTTTGGTACGTACAAATAATCGAGCAATTTGTTGAGGACCAACCTTAAAACGCAAAGCAATATAAGCTATAAAACAAAAAACTAACAATAAAGCAGTTCCTATTTTTCCGGTGTAGTCCTGAAACAATATATTTAATTCATATCCAATAACACCCCCTAATTTAGGAGCTGTGTGAAATGTAAATCCAAACAAAACAGAACCCCATATAACCACCAGTGTTCCCCAAATCCAATTGCGCCATAAACGTTTTTTAGAGGAATTTGCTAAAACTGAAATTCCAGACAGCAATAATAGACCAGAAAATATAAAAGAAGAGACTCCAAAACCTTTGTAAATAAGTAATTGACTGATCCAAGCTCCTAATTTACTAAGCCAATTATTGGTTTGTACACTTCGGTTTGTAAAATCGCCAATAACACTTTGGTCGCTTTCTCCTGTGAATAAATAGGAGAGTAGGGATGTAAATAATAGGATTCCAAGAATCACTAAAAAACTTCCCAGCACCAATCGTTGAGAATTGGTGAGTGTGAACTTAAGTTTTGAGAACCGTTTTTGGGTAGTTTTAGTTGATAATTTTCTAGCCATTACTCTTTCGGAGATTTTAACAAAAATACGAATTACTTACGTTTATCCTACCAATGGATGCTGTTTTGTTTGTAACAATATTTTATGCTTAAGTTATTTATGAAATTGGTTTTTTTAATTCTTTAAATTTAAACGATTGGTTTGAATAATTAGAAGCACAACTCCTAATATAACAATGCCACATACCAAGTATAGCTGTGTTTTTTCAGAAACCTTTAAAAAGTAAAGAACAACTCCAGCCATTAGAACACTGATTCCAGTTAATACCAGATATTTACATGTAATATGCGTTAGTTTATTCGTATCAATTTTCTCTTTTTCTTTTTCAGATAGCGTGTTATAGCCAGCGATCAAGTCGGGATTATTTTTAACAATCAATCCAGAAAATATTAAAATTATAGCCGTAGTTAGGTTTCCATATATCATAATACTATAATTAGTTAGCACTCAAATTTAATAATTTAACGCCATAAAAACAGTTTATATTTATGTAAATTTGGACTATAATATAAGATCATGGAAAAAGACTTAGGGGAGTACCGCAAATCCTATGAAAAAGGAGCACTTTTAGAATCAGCTATTTCAGACAATCCAATGGAGTTATTTCAGAAGTGGTTTCATGAAGTAGATACACATTTTAATCAAGATGAAACCAATGCTATGACAATTTCAACTCTTGGGTTGGATAGCTACCCAAAAAACAGAGTGGTGCTATTGAAAAAATATACTTTTGAAGGCTTTATTTTTTATACGAATTACGAGAGTGAAAAGGGAAAAGCAATGGCTGCCAATCCTAATGTATGCCTTTCTTTTCATTGGGCAGCTGCCGAACGTCAGGTTATTATAAAAGGGAAGGCAGAAAAAATAGCAGATAACCTTAGTGATGGTTATTTTGAATCGCGTCCTAAAGGTAGCCAATTAGGAGCGATGGCTTCTCGCCAAAGTTCTGTAATTGCGAATAGAGATATTTTGGAAGCAAAACTAAAATCTTTAGAATTGGAATACGAAACAAAAGAAATTTCTCGTCCTGAATTTTGGGGTGGTTTCATGGTCAAACCCATTGAAATTGAATTTTGGCAGGGCAGGGCTAATAGGCTTCATGACCGTATTCGTTTCCAGTTACAAGAAGATAGTTCTTGGAAAATAGAGCGTTTATCTCCTTAATTTAGTTATGAAGTCAATCACTTTTATCCGACATGCAAAATCGTCTTGGAAACAACAACTTCCAGATCACAATCGGCCACTCAATAAAAGAGGTTTATTTGATGCCGAATTTATGTCGTCTCTTGATGTTGTCAAATCATTTCAGCCAGACGCTGTTTTTTGTAGTTCTGCAAAACGCACCCGTGAAACCTGCTCCTTTTTCTTAAAAACGGCTATTTCTTCAAAAACACAAGTGCATTATTCAGATCAGTTGTATGATTTTAGTGGTTCGGCTTTGGAAGCATTTATTCATTCAATGGATTCCAATTTATCGAACGTATTTATTTTTGGTCATAACCATGCATTAACGGCCATCGTAAATGCAAAAGGAGATCAATACATAGAAAATGTTCCAACTTGTGGAATTGTCAAGATAAATTTCAAAACAAACAATTGGAGCAACTGTTCAAATGGGATTGTTGAATTTAAATTATTCCCTAAAAATCTAAATCCATAGATTCAATCTAACCGTGAATTGATTCAGTGATACTTAATGTTTTCATGATGTCTGCTTCAAATTCTAAGAGAGATTCCCATTTTTGATCCACTTCTTTGCGTTCTCCATATTGTCTTGCAAACCCTAAAAAAGAGCTGTAGTGGTTTGCTTCGCTAATCATTAATTTCCTGTAAAATTTAGCCAGTTTTTTATCTGTCAAATGCTCAGACAACAGTCTAAATCTTTCACAGCTTCTTGCTTCTATCAAAGCCGCAAGTAATAAGCGATGTACCAGTTGAGTGGTTCGGCTGCCTCCTTTTGGAAAAAATTGAAGTAAACGAGATACATAGGCATCTTTTCGGTCACGACCTAAAGTGAATCCACGGTCTAAGATGATGTCGTGTACCATTTTAAAATGACTCATTTCTTCTTCGACTAAAGCTATCATTTCTTGCACTAGCTCTGTATACTCAGGAAAACTAACTATCAATGAAATGGCGGTACTAGCTGCTTTTTGTTCACAAAAGGCATGATCTGATAATATTTCCTCTATGTTCTTTTCAGCGATGTTAACCCATCTCGGATCCGATGGTAATTTTAGTCCAAGCATAACTTATAAATCTAGATCAAACGTTTTGCGTAAAAGTTCGACATGTATATTTTTTTCTACCAATTTTTGATATTTATCTTCTGGTGTATAAGCGTATTGTTTCTCAAGAGTTTCATTTACAACAATGTCTAATGAGATTGAAAAATTATTAACGGCTTTTCGTAAGTATTGTAATAATTCGAATTGTTGACGTTCCACTTCAATTTTATTAGTCGTATTTGGAAACTCCAATCGAATGGTATTTTCGTTGATCAGTTTCGGGGTGTCAATTTGAAGAATGGCTGCAAGATTATATTTGCCGTCCGCTTCTAATTTAGTCACAAAAATATTCCAAAATTTGATTATTGTTTCTAGGGTAAATGGATCATTTGGCAGATCTTCTTCATCAACCGTGACTTCCATCAATTTAATTTGATGCTCTTTTTTCTTTCGAATACTGCTAAGTGATAGCCCAGAAGTGGGACGTTGTGTACTTTTAATAACTGGTGTTGGCAATTCCTTTTTTGGGTAGGGTGTCTGTGGTTCTTCAACTTTTTGAACAACTGCTATAAGTTCCTTTTTTTGTTCTTGAGTTGTTGTTTTTGAAGTAGATTCAGGTTGTGTTATTTTGACTTCAGGAATACTTTTAGATCTAAAATAAGATGCTGGTATTATGAATCCGCTAGGCTTTTTTTTTTCTCCATCAAAATTGATAGAGGCCAGCTGCATTAAACAAAGTTCGACCAGTAGTCGCTGATTTTTACTAGTTTTATATTTGAGGTCGCAATCATTAGCAAGTTCAATTGCTTGAATTAGAAATGCTTGTGAGGTGGATTCAGATTGTGCTTTATACATTGCTTTGGTATCGTCACCAACTTCAATCAACTCAATAGTTTGAGGGGTTTTAGAAACCAATAAATCTCTAAAATGAGAAGCCAAGCCTGTAATAAAATGATGACCATCAAACCCTTTGGAAATTATATGGTTAAAATGTAATAGTAAATCGGGGATTTTATTCGCTAAAATTAAATCGGTAGCACCAAAAAAGGTATCGTAATCTAAAACGTTTAGATTTTCTGTGACCGCTTGACGTGTTAAGTTTTTACCTGAAAAACTAACAACTCTATCAAATATAGAGAGCGCATCTCTCATGGCACCATCTGCTTTTTGAGCGATGATATGCAAGGCATCGTCATCTGCAGTAATTCCTTGTTCTTCAGCAATGACTTTTAGATAATTTTTAGCATCCGTCACATTGATTCTTTTGAAATCAAAAATCTGACAACGGGATAAAATCGTTGGAATGATTTTATGTTTTTCTGTGGTTGCTAAAATAAAAATACAATGTTTTGGAGGCTCTTCTAATGTTTTGAGAAAAGCATTAAAAGCGGATGCCGATAACATATGAACTTCATCAATGATATAAACTTTGTAATTTCCTACTTGAGGTGGAATCCTAACTTGATCTGTTAAACTTCTAATGTCATCTACAGAATTATTAGAGGCAGCATCTAATTCAAATATATTAAAGGCAAAATCTTCATTTTCACTTTCAGCACCTTCACTATTGATCATTTTAGCCAAAATCCGTGCACAGGTAGTCTTCCCAACGCCTCTAGGCCCTGTAAATAACAATGCTTGAGCAAGGTGATTTTGATCAATGGCATTTTTTAAAGTATTGGTAATCGCAGATTGTCCCACAACATCCTTAAATGTTTGAGGTCTGTATTTTAATGCCGATACAATAAATGGTTCCATAAATATCTTATTGTAACAAATTTAAAAATTCATCTAGTAATGCCTAAATTAAACCCTGTAAAATTAAAAGGAGTTATTAACAATTTATGTATTTTTGTCGCAAAGCAGATCGCCTTATCGCTGTTCGTTTTAAACGAAGAGAGGAAAGTCCGGACACCATAGTGTATTGTAGTGGCTAACGGCCATCAGTCGAAAGACTAGGAAAAGTGCAACAGAAAGAATGTACAGGTTAAGCTGTAGTGAAACCAGGTAAACTCTATAAGGTGCAATGTCATGTATATCAGTGCTTGAGCGCGACACGTGCGATGCTGAAGGGTAGGCAGCTAAAGTTTGCTGGTAACAGTAAACGTAGATAAATGATAAGGGTCACATTTTTGTGATACAGGATCCGGCTTACAGATCTGCTTTTTTTAATTTTCAAAAAAACTAAATCGATTTCCACCATACCCTTTCACTTCAGAGAATTGAGGAGCACAAGATAAGTCTGTATGTTTGGAATGTTCTATAATCAGCACACCATCTGTCTCTAATAATTCATTTTGAAATACAAGTTCTACAATTTTTAAAAACTGTTCAAGTTCAATCTCATACGGGGGGTCGGCAAATATAATTGTAGAAGTTTGCTTAGTTTTTTCTAAAAAACCAAAAACATCTGCTTTTATGACTTGGATGGGCATTTCAAATTCTTCAGAAGTTTGAGAAATAAACTTCGTACAATGAAAATTTTGATCTACTGCCACAATACTTTCTGTTCCCCTTGAAGCAAATTCATAACTAATATTTCCAGTACCTGAAAATAAATCTAACACCGAAATATCATGAAAATGATAGCGATGATTTAAGATATTAAACAATGCTTCTTTGGCCATATCAGTAGTGGGGCGCACCGGTAATTTTTTTGGTGCCATGATTCGTCTTGCCTTAAATATTCCTGAAATGATGCGCATTATAAGCTATTTAGAAGTGTGAAATGTTTAGGACTAGTATCGCTGCTATAAAGCATGGCATCTTTAGATAGGATACTAACATGTCTTACGTATTTGTAGGCAATTTGATAGAGTTCGTCATTTTTATTAACAGAGCCCATTAAGACTGCTGGGAATTTTTCTGGATTGAGTTGTAACTGCTCCGCTGTGAATAGAAGGTAATAGATAAAATCTTCTTTAGTGTTGTACTCAAAACGGTTATAAAACTTTAATTTATTGTTTTCAACAACAATGATTTCAAAATGAGATACCTCAATATTGAGATACATTTTTAATAAGTTTGAGTTTTTTTCAAGTGTCAATATTCGGTTTAATATAATGGTCGTACTGTGCTTGTATTCAAAACTACCAAAACGATCAAATATAAAGTTATTGATATTCATTAAAGGTACATATACAACCATGATATCTGCAATCGAAAGATGGTCATAAGTGATGAAATCAGTTTTTAAAATTTTTGTATTAAATTTTAGGTAATCGACAAGGTTTGTTTCATCAAATAAAGGTTTAGGGACCAGAGTCGCTAACTCATTATCGTGAATGATGGTTACTTTTCTAAATTGTTTATGAAGTTCTTCTAAACTATTAAAGCAATGTGTAAGTTGATCTAAAAGGGCATGAGGAGTTTGTTTTTTGTCAAAAATAACCGTCTCCAAAAAGTCAATTTTTGAGGACATTGAGTTTAAAACAAAAAAAGAAAGTCCATTCAAGTTTACTTGAATGGACAATTCATATATAGATTCTGATATGTTATTGTTCTTTAGAATAATTTTTTGGCCAGTTTCCATTTGTGTTTATTTCATCCATCGCTCCTACTTTAAGGCTAGGTCCATTAACTCCTTCCACAGATTTGACTTCTGACTCTAAGTCTACCAAGTTTTTATCCTGATCGTAAAGGAGTATTTTTTTAGAAATAGAGGCTTCAAATACAGGGATGTTAGTACCGTTTTGTTCCAAAACTCCTGCTTTTAATTCAAATTTTTGACCGTCTTCTAACGTAGGAATATTCATCATTGTTTTGTAGCGAGGATCCGCTCCAAATAAAGAGTCTTTTACAGGGACAAATCCTAGTGTATCTATGATGACAATATCTTTAGTTGTATCAACTCCATACAAGCGTGTCAGTTCTTTATCGATGATTGTAGAATCTCGCCGTTGTGTGATGGTAAATTTTTCAGTTTCAATGAATTTCACCAAGCTATCCCAGTTGCCTTCAAATCGGCCAGTAACAGTTCTGTGCGCTAATTCAGCATCTCTGATGTCTTTAAGATTTTCGATAACTACCTTGTAGCGTTTTTCTTTGAGTTGGTTAAATTGAATTTCACCATATATGGACATAAAAGTAATATACCCTAAGTAAATGATGAGTCCCCAAAGACCCACAAGTATAAGCGATTTATATTTTTTCGGGACAAATTTATCAATAAGATAAACAATTCCAATGGTCAATAGAATGACGGCAACGATTATTACAAAAATTATCATAGTTATATAAATTGTTATGAGACATGACAAATCTACAATTTTTTTTTATTCAATAAAGTGAATGTTACTAAAAATCATTTCTATATTTGAATAAAAATATATCTGCTATACAAATCAATGGATACGAATAACTTTCATAAATTACTAAAAACTAGTTTTCCTTTTTCTCCAACACCTAAACAAAACATTGGTTTACAGCAACTTTCTAATTTTGTTTTTAGTAAAGAACCGAATGAACTCTTTGTTTTAAAAGGCTATGCAGGTACCGGAAAAACAACCATCATAGGGGTTCTTGTGAAAAATTTATGGGAAGTACAAAAAAGTGCTGTTTTATTGGCTCCAACTGGTCGTGCAGCGAAAGTGATTAGCAACTATTCACAAAAAGAAGCGTTTACAATTCATAAGAAAATTTATGTACCTCGTTCCGAAAAAAACGGTAAAATCTCTTTTGTACTAGCTCCAAACAAACACAAGAAAACTCTTTTTATAGTGGATGAAGCGTCTATGATTTCCGATATTTCTAATCAAGCAAAGTTATTTGGAACAGGGGCATTATTGGACGATTTGATTCAGTACGTATACTCTGGTTTTCAGTGTAAATTGTTGTTAATTGGTGATACTGCACAATTACCACCCGTGAAGCTCGATTTAAGTCCTGCCTTAAACGAATCTAATTTGGAACTCAATTACAATAAAGAAGTGCTCCGTTTAGAACTAGATGAAGTAGTAAGGCAAGGGGAGGACTCAGGAATTTTGTTCAATGCTACACATTTGAGAGAAGCCATTTCTAATTCCTACTTCGATTCTTTTCAATTCAATCTAAATGGATTCAAAGATATTGTCCGTTTAAGTGATGGTTATGAAATTATGGATGCTATTAACGACGCTTATAGCAACTTAGGAAACGAAGAAACAGCGTTAATTGTACGTTCTAACAAACGAGCAAACCTATACAATGAACAAATTCGATCACGTATTTTGTTTAATGAAAATGAATTAACTGCAGGTGATTTTTTAATGATTGTTAAAAATAATTATTTTTGGTTAAAACCTACGAGCGAAGCTGGATTTATAGCTAATGGAGATATTATTGAAGTTTTAGAAGTCTTTAGTATCAAAGAATTATATGGATTTCGCTTTGCGGAAGTTAAAATCCGTATGGTAGATTACCCTAAAATGCGTCCTTTTGAAACCGTTTTAATGTTAGACACTATTACATTGGAAACTCCTTCGTTAACTTATGAAGAATCTAATAAATTGTATCAAGAAATTCTAAAAGATTTTGAAGACGAAACTTCTTACAAGAAATTTTTGGGGGTTAAAAAGAGTAAGTATCTTAATTCCCTTCAAGTGAAATTTTCGTATGCGATCACATGTCATAAATCGCAAGGAGGTCAGTGGAATACCGTATTCGTAGAGCAACCCTATTTACCTAATGGTATAGATCGCGATTACTTACGTTGGTTATACACAGCAATGACCCGCGCCAAAGAAAAATTATATCTTATTGGTTTTCAGGATGATTATTTTGAAGATTAAAGCCTTTTTCTTTAAATAACTTTTCAAAAAAAATATTGTAATTTTGTTTTACAACTAACCTAAAAAACAAATGAAAATAATCGCCATGATTCCTGCCCGTTATAGTGCGTCCCGCTTCCCTGGAAAATTGATGCAAGACTTAGCTGGAAAGAGTGTAATACTTAGAACTTATGAGGCTACAGTTGAAACAAATTTATTCAGCGCTGTTTATGTAGTTACGGATAGTGATATTATTTCGAATGAAATTAAAAAACATGGTGGCAATGTTATCATGAGTCAAAAAGAGCATGAATCTGGAAGTGATCGAATTGCTGAAGCTGTACAAGCTGTAGACTGTGACATTGTAGTTAATGTACAAGGGGATGAGCCTTTTACAGAAAAAGTGAGTTTACAGAAAGTTTTAAGTGTATTTAAAAACGACCAAAAGCAAGAAATTGATCTTGCTTCTTTGATGGTTCATATTTCAGATGTTGATGAAATACAGAACCCTAATTCTGTGAAAGTAATTGTTGATCAACGTAATTTTGCATTGTATTTTTCTAGGAGCCCAATCCCTTATCATAGAGACAAATCAATAGAGATTAAATATTTTAAACACAAAGGGGTGTATGCTTTTAGAAAACAAGCCTTGCTAGATTTTACGAAACTTCCAATGCAAATGTTGGAAGCCTCAGAAAAAATTGAGTGCATACGATATTTAGAATATGGGAAAAAAATAAAAATGGTTGAAACTGATATTCAAGGAGTTGAAATTGATACTCCAGAAGATTTAGAACGAGCTAAAAACTTATGGAAAAACGATTAATTTAATTAGTAGATATTGAAAAAAATAGATTTAGATAGCTGGAATCGAAAACACCACTTTAATCATTTTAACGCATTAGAAGACCCGTACTTTGCAGTCACCATTCCTTTTGATGTGAGCGCAGCTTACAGAAAATCCAAAAGTACTTCACTTAGTTTTTTTGCCATATACCTTCATGATTGTATGAAAGCTGTTAATGCAGTAGATAATTTTAGATATAGAATTATAGAAAATGAAATTTTCGAATTTGATGTTATCAATGCTTCTGCAACTCTTTTAAGAGATGATAAAACCTTTGGGTTTAGTTTTATTAATTACTCAGAGAATTTTGAAGATTTTAACACCAATATAGAAAGCGAAAAACAACGCATTAATGAATCAACAGAACTTTATCCGCCCATAAATGGATTAAATTGCATCCATTGTTCGGCATTACCATGGTTTACTTTTACCTCGCAAAAAGAGCCTTTTTCGGGAACTAAGGATTCGGTCCCAAAATTTGCCTTTAGTAAAACCTATAAAGATGGGGATCGATTATTAATGAATGTAGGAATTAGTGTTAGTCATGCCTTGGTAGATGGTTATCATGTAGGTCTTTTTGTAGAAAAATTCCAAGAAAATTTAAACCGTCCATAATTTTATGGATTTATTGTAGTTAGTTATGAATATGAGTTTTAAAAATTTCCCAATGGTTTCCAGAGTTGTTTTTGGACGTGGTAGTTTCACTCAGTTAGGAGAGATTATTACACCAATGCGTCTCAACGAACGTGCACCATTTATATTCTTGGTTGATGACGTGTTTGAAAATAACACAACATTATTAGCTAAGATTCCTCTTTTGTATGAAGATCAAATTATTTTTATTTCTACTAAAGAGGAACCAAAAACTTCTCAAGTTGACATCTTGGTAGAAAACATTGTTTTAGGGTCTAGTGTTTTACCCTCAGGGATTATTGGAATCGGAGGAGGTTCTGTTTTAGATTTAGCTAAAGCAGTAGCGTTGATGTTGACTAATAATGGTCTTAGTCAAGAGTATCAAGGTTGGGATTTGATCAAACAAAAAGGAATTTATCATGTTGGAATTCCTACAATTTCAGGAACTGGCGCCGAAGTTTCTAGAACAACTATTTTAACTGGACCGACCTTAAAATTAGGAATCAATAGCGATTTCACTCCCTTTGATCAAGTGATTTTAGATCCAGAATTGACAGAAGGTATTTCTAAAGAGCAATGGTTTTATACAGGAATGGACTGTTATATTCATTGTGTAGAATCTTTAACAGGAAGTTACCTTAACGCTTTTAGTAAAACATATGGAGAGACCGCTTTAGAGCTTTGTAAAGAAATTTTTTTAGGAACGTTAACTCCAAGTGAGAGTCAAGATAAACTTATGATGGCATCATGGCACGGAGGGATGAGTATTGCCTATTCTCAAGTAGGTGTAGCTCATGCAATGAGCTATGGCTTATCTTTTTTATTAGGTACAAAACATGGTATAGGAAATTGTATTGTATTTGATCACCTAGAAGAATTTTACCCAGAAGGGGTGCAATTATTTAAACAAATGAAAGCGAAGCATGGCATTGTATTGCCGCAAGGAATTTGTGCAAACTTATCAGATAAACAATTTGACATCATGATTGATGTTTCTTTAAGTCTTGAACCCTTATGGGAAAATGCTATCGGAACAGATTGGAAAAATAAAATAACAAGATCTCGTTTAAAGGATCTTTATTCTAAAATGTAAGAATGCAAAGAATATCAAAATTTATATACCACCGATTGTTAGGGTGGAAAGTAACGGGCTTTAAAAATTTTGATTCCGTAAAAAAAGCAGTACTTATTGCAGCTCCTCATACCAGTTGGCATGATTTTTATATAGGTGTCTTTTTAAGATCATCTCTAAAATTGGAAGCTCATTTTGTAGGTAAAAATGTACTATTTAACCCTTTGACAGGATGGTTTTTTAGAGCGCTTGGAGGGTCACCCGTGCGACGAAATGCAAATGAAAAACAAGTAGATGCCATTGCGCGATTGTTTGAAGATAAAGACCTATTTCGTATGCTGCTAGCACCAGAAGGTACCCGTAAAAAAGTTGAAACTTGGCGAACAGGGTTTTATTACATAGCTAAAACTGCAAAAGTACCAATTGTGATGTTATCTTTTGATTTTGAAAATAAAGTAAATCGGTTCTCAGAACCTTTTTACCCCACAGATAATATTGAGGAGGACTTTAAGTTTATGCGTAGTTTTTTTCAAGGTATTAAAGGGAAAATTCCCGAGTTTTCTTAATTACTCTTGCATGGTATGATACACAAATTGGACGTCGTCATCTTCTTCGAGTTTTTCTAATAATTTTTCAACATCAGCGACTTGCGCTTCATCCAAGGGTTTAGTTACTTGTGGAATGCGTTCAAACCCAGAAGAAAGAATTTCTATGCCTCGTGTTTCTAGTTCAGATTGTATGGCTCCAAAACTTTCAAATGGGGCATATATTAAAATACCATCTTCATCCTCAAATACTTCCTCCGCCCCAAAATCAATAAATTCAAGTTCAATGTCGTCAACTTCTAACCCTTCTGCATTGATTCTAAAATTACAAGTGTGATCAAACATAAACACTACAGAACCAGAAGTTCCTAAACTTCCATTACATTTATTGAAAAAACTTCTGACATTAGCAACCGTACGCGTATTATTGTCTGTAGCCGTTTCAACGAGAACAGCAATGCCATGAGGTGCATAGCCTTCAAACAATACTTCTTTATAATCTCCTTGACTTTTGTCACTAGCTCGCTTAATAGCGCGCTCAATGTTGTCCTTAGGCATATTAACTGCCTTTCCATTTTGAATCACAGCTCTTAATCTAGAATTGCTATCTGGATCAGCTCCACCTTCTTTGACAGCCATGACAATGTCTTTACCAATACGTGTAAATGCCTTGCTCATCGCAGACCAACGTTTCATTTTTCTTGCTTTGCGAAATTCAAAAGCTCTTCCCATAGGTTTTTGTGTTATTCTAAATAATGTTTAACAAAAATAAAAATGCTATGATAAAAAACAAGTATAATTTGACTTAAAACTTTAAAATAGAGTTTCAAGAATTTCTAAACTGTACATTTGAAGATGGTTTGGGAGTTTATTTTCTTTTGGTAAAACAGCTAAATATCGATCATCGTTTGTGGTGTAAACAAGTTTGTAACGAGGCGTTTCAGTACCTATTTTAGAAACTAAATCCTTAATAAAATCATCATGATGTACCAAATCTTTACTTCCTAAATGAAAAACCCCATGTTTGTTTCTATTGATGATGTAGTGTAATTGTTGAGTAACTTTTTTATCTGAAATGACATTCATAATTAGATTTGGAAATAATTCTATGGGAGTGTCAAATTCGAGATGTAATTTAAGCTCATTAACCCGTGGAGAAGCCACACCAAAAACCATAGGCAAACGTAAAATGATAACTTTTTTAGGGGATAGTTTTAAAAACAATTGTTCAAGTCTGATTTTAAAATGACCATATACACTGTTACTTAGAGTCGTGTCATTTTCATAACTTGGAAATTTACTGTAGGCATCAAATACATTGGCAGAAGACAGAAAGATAATTTTGCAATTTTTTTGAATAGAAATATATTCAAAAATATGTTTGTGAGCCGTTAATTGTGCTGTAAAATCACCTCTTAATGCAGAGATGATAATTGTAGGTTTGACCACATTTAAAATCTCAAAAACATCATCTTCCTCAAAGTCGTAATGAAAAAAATGTTTGTTGTTTTCAAACGATGAAAGAGGGGTTTTATATGTTCCAAATGTTTGGTAATAGGAGTGGAGTTCTTTATAAATCGCACTTCCTAAATAGCCACTGACACCTAATATTAGAATGCGGTGTTTTTTTAATGTAGCCATAATTTAAAAGATGTTATTTTTTGTAAAAAGGAAGTTTTACAATCCTGGCAGTTACTTTTTGTTTTCTAATTACGATACGTATTTCAGTTCCAACTGCTGCATGATCGGATAAAACATACCCCATTCCAATTCCTTTACCTAACGAAGGCGCCATGGTTCCAGATGTAACAACTCCAATGACATTTCCAGAAGTATCTTCTAAAATATAATCTTTTCTAGGGATGCCACGTTCTAGCAACTCAAACCCAACCAAACGTCTTTTAGGACCTTTTTCTTTTTCAGTTTTAAGTGCTTCAGAATTTGTGAACGGCTTCGTAAACTTTGTAATCCATCCCAAACCAGCCTCAATAGGAGAACTTTGGTCATCGATGTCATTTCCATAAAGGCAATACCCCATTTCCAATCGCAAAGTATCTCGAGCCGCTAATCCGATGGGTTTGATTCCATAAGAAGCACCCGCATCTAGCACTTTGTCCCACACTTGTTTAACTTCTGAATTTTTACAATAAATTTCAAAACCACCACTTCCTGTATAACCTGTTGCAGAAATGATGACATGCTCAATCCCTGCAAAATCTGCCACCACAAAATTATAGAACGCTATGGAAGACAAATCAACGCTAGTTAACGTTTGCATCGCTTCTACAGCTTTGGGACCTTGGATAGCTAATAATGAATAGGCATCGCTAATATTTTTCATTTCAGCACCCATTGTATTTTTGGAAACGATCCAATCCCAATCCTTTTCTATATTACTGGCATTGACTACAAGTAGATAAGTTTCTTCTTTAACTTTATATATAATTAAATCATCAACAATACCTCCTTGCTCGTTTGGCAAACAACTGTACTGCGCTTTTCCTATCGTTAGTTTTGAAGCATCATTTGAAGATACCGATTGAATAAGGTTTAAAGCATTTGGACCTTCAATAAGAAACTCACCCATGTGAGAAACATCAAATACACCAACGTTATTCCTAACAGTTTCATGTTCGGAATTAACCCCTTCGTATTGAACGGGCATATTGTACCCAGCAAAAGGCACCATTTTGGCACCGAGAGCTTCATGAGTTGATTGGAGAGCAGTAAATTTCATAATTAATTAAATTTATAACACGACAAATCTAATCAAAAATAAGAATCGAAATGAATTAAAGCTGTGTTAAAAATGCTTTAAATTCTGAATAGTCCTTAATGTCAGTAGCCACTTTTTGTTTGTCAATGACAGATTTTATTTGTGGAGGCAAAGGAATTTTAATATCAATAACTTCTTTAACCACATCTAAAAACTTTGTTGGGTGGGCAGTTTCCAAAAACACACAATGTGCTTGCGGGTTGGTTTCTAAATAGGATTTGCAACCTAAATAACCAACGGCTCCGTGCGGATCGGCAACATAATTAGTAGTCTTATAAATCTCGTCTAACGCTTGTTTTGTTTCTTCATCGGTAAAGCTGTACGAAGATAAATTTGATTTTAAAGTTTCAAAGTTATTGTTATAAATGGCTTGAATTCGAATAAAATTACTTGGATTTCCCACATCCATAGCATTACTCACGGTTTGAACTGATGGTTTTGGATCGTAAGAATTAGACTCTAAATAACGAGTCACTACATTATTATCGTTATTGGAAGCGATAAAATGTTTAATAGGTAAGCCTAATTTTTGTGCAATCATTCCAGCACATACATTTCCAAAATTTCCACTTGGAACTGAAAACACGATATCTTTTGAATTGTTTTTAAGCTGCTTATACGCAAACATAAAATAAAACAGTTGGGGAAGCCATCGTGCAACATTGATAGAGTTTGCAGATGTTAATTGCATAACTGATGTAAGGTCATCATCTAGAAACGCTTTTTTTACCATGTCCTGACAATCATCAAAAGTACCTTCAACTTCAAGTGCAGTGATGTTTTGACCTAAAGTCGTTAATTGTTTTTCTTGGATATTACTAACTTTTCCGCTTGGATATAAAATTACAACGCGCACACCTTTAACTCCCAAGAACCCATTGGCTACAGCACCTCCAGTATCTCCAGAAGTTGCAACTAATACGGTTACTTCGTTAGAATTGTCCTTATTGAAATAGCCTAAACAACGTGCCATAAAACGGGCGCCAACATCCTTAAATGCCATAGTGGGACCATGAAATAGTTCGAGTGTTGAAATGGATTTTGTAAGGTTCACTACTGGAAAATCAAAATTGAGTGTTTCTGATACGATAGTTCTTAAAACGGTTTCAGGAATTTCGGGGGTTATAAATTGTTTAATCGCTTCAAAGGCAATAGCTTCATTTGATAGGGTTTCTATATTCTCAAAAAAAGAAGCGTCCAAAGGCGTTATACTTTCAGGAAAATACAAACCTCTATCTGGAGCAAGTCCTTTAATGACCGCATTTTCAAAAGTGGTTGTTGGAGCTATATTATTTAAACTGTAATAGTTCATGTTTAGTTTTATTTTAAATGTTTAATACCGTTTAAATTGATTTTTGAAACATAAATTTCAAATGGAATATTTTGTTTCTCATAGGTTTCTCTAATGGCTTTTTCAACATCTAATGCAGAAGTTTTACTTTTACATAAACTAAAGACAGAAGGTCCTGAACCCGAAATTCCAGTACCCAAGGCACCATATGATAAAGCTGTTTTTTTAATGCTTTCAAATCCTGGGATGAGTTGACTTCTAAAAGGCTCCACAACCACATCTTTTAAAGAACGACTGATCAAATCATAGTTGTTGGTATGGAGTCCATGAATAAGACTTCCTACATTGGACCACTGCGTTATTGCATCTTTTAGAGCAATAGTTTTTGGAAGTATTTTTCGTGCATCCGAAGTTTTTATTTCAATTTGAGGGTGAATCACCACGGCAAACAAATCGGAAGGTGTTGGGATTTGAAGTACTTCTAGAGAATCTAAACTTTTTACCAATGTAAAGCCACCAAACAGAGCAGGTGCAATATTATCAGCATGTTCACTTTGACTGGCCACGGCTTCGCCTTTCATAGCAAAGGCTGTAAGCTCTGTTTTAGAATAGGGGTTTCCGAGCAGTACATTCATTCCGTACACACTTCCTACAGCACTCGCAGAACTACTGCCAACACCGCTTCCAGGTTTGATGTGTTTATATATTTCAATTTCAAAACCACAATCTGGTTTTGCGGCCTCATACATTGCTAATGCGGAAACTCCAGCTACATTTTTTTCAACTTCAAACGGAAGGTCATAACCTTCAATTTTTGTTATTCTAATTCCTTTTTCTACAGATTTACGAATAACCATTTCATCTCCAATAGAATCCAAGCAAAACCCGAGAACATCAAATCCACAGGAAACATTTGCAACAGTTGCTGGAGAAAATAGTCTGATTTCGTTCATTAGTTTGTGTTTGAAATTCTAATAATATCTGCAAATAAACCAGACGCTGTTACTTCAGATCCTGCTCCAGCTCCTTTAATAATCATGGGTTGATCGCTGTAGCGATTTGTATAAAACATCACAATATTATCTTTTCCTTCTAGGTTATAAAAAGGATGACCTACTGGTATTTCTTTCAAACCTACTTTAGACGCACCGTCTTTAAATTCTGCTACATACTTCAATTGACAGTTGTTTTCTTCAGCATTTGCAAACAATTTTTGAAACAACGCTTCATGCGTTTTTAAGGTTTCATAAAAAGCATCTACTGAATTAGCTTCCATACATTCTTTTGGTAAAAACGCTTCATTTTGAATGTCGTCCATTTCTAACATCTCTCCACTTTCTCTTGCTAAAATTAATAATTTTCTGGCAACATCCACACCACTCAAATCAATTCGAGGATCTGGTTCTGTATAACCTTCTGCTTGTGCTTGTTTAACCACGTCGTGAAAGGTATTATTTTTATTAAAATTATTAAAGATAAAATTCAAACTTCCAGATAGGACAGCATTAATGGTGTTAACGTTATCACCTGAAACGATTAGGTTTTTCAATGTATCAATAACAGGTAATCCAGCACCAACATTAGTTTCAAATAAAAATGGTACGTTGTATTTATGTGAAAGTTGCTTTAATTCTTTATAGTTTTCAATAGCACTTGAACACGCAATTTTATTGCAGGCAACTACGGCTATACTTTGTTTTAAATAGTGCGCATAGGTATTAGCGATGGCTTCATTAGCTGTAATGTCTATAAAAATTGAGTTTCTTAAATTTAATTCTTTGGCAGCTTCAAAAAAGGCCATCGGTTCTGTAGGTTGACCATTTTTTAGTAAAACTTCCCAGTTAGACACATCTAATCCATTTTCATCAAACACCATTGTTTTAGAATTAGAAAGCGCGATAACTTTTATTTTAATTTTTAGGGTAGATTTTATGTACTTTTTCTGTTGGTTAATCTGATTAATTAATGATTTACCTACATTTCCAACACCCGCAATAAATAGGTTTACCTGTTTAGTTTGTTCTTCAAAAAATTGTTCATGTAAACAATTTAGAGCTTTTTTCACATCAGATTCAGAAATCACAGCTGAAATATTTCGTTCCGATGCGCCTTGTGCTATGACTCTAATATTGACATTATTTTTACCCAACGTGCTAAACATTTTTCCACTGATCCCCTGATGACTTTTCATTTTATCTCCTACAACAGCCACAATGGATAAGTTTGACTCAATGACTAATGGATCAATTTTGAATAATGAAATTTCATTTTCAAATTCTTTATCAATTACTGCTTTTGCAGCTAATGCATCCGAATCTGAAACCCCTATACAAATTGAATGTTCAGAAGATGCTTGTGTAATAATGATGACATTTATTTTGGAATGTGCCAAGGTTTCAAACAACCGTTTAGAAAACCCAGGAATTCCTACCATTCCATTTCCTTGAAGTGTTAATAGAGATACATTGTTAATGTTGCTAATCCCTTTGATAGGAAACTTGGAACCGTTCTCGACAACTTTAGTAATCAAGGTCCCAGCATCTTCAGGAGCTAATGTGTTTTTGATGAGTAAGGGGATATTTTTTCTAAGCACAGGCTGAACCGTTGGTGGGTACAGTACTTTAGCACCAAAGTGCGATAATTCGATGGCTTCCAGATATGATAATTTAGCGATAGGTTTCGCATGTTTTACCATCTTTGGATTAGAAGTAAACATACCGCTTACATCTGTCCATATTTGTAAAACACTTACATTTAACGCCGCTGCAATGATTGCAGCAGTATAATCAGATCCTCCGCGTCCAAGCGTTGTAATTTCATCGTGTTCTGATTTTGATATAAACCCCGGTAAAATGGTAACCATTTTTTGGTTATTCTCAAAATACGTCGTTATATTTGAGTTAGTTTCTTCAAAATTTACGGCCGCATTAGTGAAATTTGAATCTGTTACAATTAAGTTTTGAGAATTTTTCAATTGTACATTAAGTCCTTTAGATTTCATAGCTTCATAAATAATTAAGGAAGAAATCAATTCTCCAAAACTGAGGAGTTTATCTGTAGTTTTGGGAGATAATTCATTAATTAAATAAACCCCATCTAAGAGTTTTCCAAGTCGTGAAAGATGCTCTAAAACTATATCTGTAGTAGCTTCATGGACTTCGCCGCTCAATAAACCATCAATAACTTCGATGTGTTTTAGACGTAGCGCTTCAAAGTTTTCTTTATAGCTTTGATCTTTGTTGATAGCTTTATCAGCAGCTGTAAGCAATTTATCTGTAATTCCTCCAACTGCAGAAACAACGACTACTATGTTTTCAGAAGCCGATTCTTCTTTTACGATTTTTATGACTTTAGATATATTTTTTGAAGAACCTACAGATGTTCCTCCAAATTTTAAAACTTTCATTCTATTTTTTTTATATTTTAATGGAAACTATTGTTTGAGATAAAACAATAGTGCTAGGGGACGAGTTTTATATAAGATATAAACCCAAAAGGGTACTAATAATAATTGTAGTTATTACAAAAATTGAATTCATTTGGAAAAATTCCATTGATGATGATTTTAAAGTATCAATTGATTGTAGCATCAGTATCTTTTAATTACTTCCAAAAGTATCAAATCTAAGGTTAAAAAAAAAAAAATGAAGAAATTTTGTAGATTATTGATTTTTGAGTAGAAATATTCCTTTTTTTGAGTTAAAATCAATGTATTTATGAACTATTAATAATCATCTTTCTGGTTGCTGTAATGCATTACAAAAACACGATTTTTAAAATGTTAATGACTGTTTAATAAATAGTATTTCAAATTATTATTTTTTTATGAATTTAAACCAATCTTATCCTTAATTTTGCAGCCATAAACATTTCAATAAATTACACATGCAACGCGACGAACAAATTTTTGAATTAATTGAAGCTGAAAAAGAACGCCAAATCAATGGAATTGAATTGATTGCGTCTGAAAATTTCACAAGTGAACAAGTTATGGAAGCTACCGGATCGGTATTGACCAATAAATACGCTGAGGGATATCCTGGAAAGCGTTATTACGGAGGTTGTGAGGTTGTCGATGAAGTAGAGCAAATTGCTATTGATCGCGCTAAAACACTTTTTGGAGCTGCCTGGGCAAATGTGCAACCACACTCTGGGAGTCAAGCCAATACAGCCGTATTTCATGCCTGTTTAAAAGTAGGTGACAAAATCTTAGGGTTTGATTTGTCTCATGGAGGACATTTAACGCATGGGTCGCCTGTTAATTTTTCTGGTCGTTTATACGATCCTGTATTTTATGGTGTTGAAAAAGAAACCGGTGTTTTGAATTATGATAAAATCCAAGAAATTGCAACTAAAGAGCAACCAAAATTAATCATTGCTGGGGCCTCTGCTTACTCTAGAGATATTGATTTTGAGCGTTTTAGAGTTATTGCCGATAGTGTAGGTGCTATTTTACTAGCTGATATTTCGCATCCCTCTGGACTGATCGCCAAAGGTATTTTAAACGATCCTTTACCTCATTGTCATATAGTTACCACAACAACTCACAAAACCTTAAGAGGGCCTCGTGGAGGGCTTATTATGATGGGTAAAGACTTTGAAAACCCATTTGGAATCACATTGAAATCTGGAAAAGTTCGTATGATGTCTTCTTTATTAGATTCTGCAATTTTTCCTGGAAATCAAGGAGGTCCTTTGGAGCATGTGATTGCTGGAAAAGCGATTGCTTTTGGAGAAGCGTTGACAGATGAATTTTTACATTATATTTTACAAGTTAAAAAGAATGCGGATGCTATGGCAAAAGCATTTGTGAAACGGGACTACCATTTGATTTCTGGGGGAACAGACAACCATATGATGTTGATTGATTTAAGGAATAAAAATATTACTGGAAAAGATGCTGAACAAGCACTTGTTAAAGCAGATATCACTGTGAATAAAAACATGGTACCATTTGACACACAGAGTCCATTTGTAACTTCTGGTATTCGTGTAGGAACCCCTGCAATTACCACACGTGGAATGGTTGAAGCTGATATGGAAACAGTTGTAGAGCTGATTGATCAAGTACTTAATAATCATGAAGACGAGGCGAAACTTAAAGCAATTTCAGAACAAGTAAATGCATTGATGAGTCACCGCCCATTATTTGCTTAAATCCATAAAAATGTTTAAAAAAACCTTCTAATGCAATTAGGAGGTTTTTTTATTAGAACATATTTTCATTAAGACACTGATACTACAGTTTATTATGTATTTATTGATTTGTACCATAAACAAAAAAGTCACTTTTAGAGTGACTTTTTTGTAGTATAATTTTTAAGTATTAATTAAACAAATTAATCAAAAGCTTTCGTTTCACCAACATGTACTTCCTGAACGTTATAAATATCATAGTGCGGAGCGTCCGTGTGCGTTGTGTTAAAATAATCAACAAAGGTTTTGGTGTATGTGTTTCTTACAAATGCAATTACTTTTAAATTGGCAATATCATCTATATTTGATGGTAAATCCAATCCAGTTATGCTTCTAGTAAAAACTCCTGACGCAACGGCATTAGAAGCAGTTATTACATCCCCTAATTGATCTGTATAAACGTCTCTTAATACATCTTTATGAACATAATTAATGCCTTGAGAAGACCCTGATTGAGGGGTAGAAACTGTGACATTGTCTTCCACTAAGTATAACATCAATTTTACTTCTTCAATAGGAGTTTCATTGAATCCTACCTTGACTTCTAAATCTAGTTTTCCACCAACAATAGCAGCATCCAAAGCTAAACCAACAGTAGCGGTTTCTGCTAATTCAGAATTCACTTGTGACATACTTCCGTAATTCCATCTTGTATCGGGCCCGTTTACATAAACTGTAGGAAAGCCTGTAACCTTGTAATAATTAGACCAATATGCAGTCTCAGGAATTTCCATAGGATCTCCATTACCAGCATGATATCCGACACTAAATATATTTGAATTAGCATTGATAGCATTTGTAATTGCGGCCCCAGCTGGTGGACATTGTGGACACCAAGTTCCTGTAAAATCTTCTAAAAGAGCTTTTTTTGTAAAAGTTGCAGGAGCTCCAGAATTTGTAAATGAAGAGATGTCGCTAAATTCAGTGGCGGTTTCTATATAGATAGTTATCGAATTGGATGTTAGACCTTCGTAAGTTGCTTCAAAATTATAAGTGCCATCTGCAGTAAATTGATATGGATTGGAAATAACATCCGATCCATTTAAAGTAAATTCAGCTAAATTAGTAATTGTATTATTAAAGTTGTCAGTGACAGTAAATGTTGCAAAGTCACCATTATTATAACGCTCTTGATCAAAACTTAGTTCAATACTAGAAGGCGGTACATTTGTTACAGTAATTGTGACTGTATTTGACGTTAAGTCTTCAAAAGTTGCAACCACTTCATAAACCCCCTCAAAATTAAATAATAAAGGATTTGAAACAGCTACACCATCTAGCTTTAAAGAAGATAAACTTGTTAGGTCAGTGGAGGTGTTTGATGTAACGACAAACGATACTAAAGAATTTGTATTAACTTC
The DNA here is from genome assembly GCA_943789465.1 of uncultured Flavobacteriaceae bacterium. GTDB lineage: Bacteria > Bacteroidota > Bacteroidia > Flavobacteriales > Flavobacteriaceae > Hel1-33-131. Next base: position 282,605 of record CALSUF010000002.1, read on the forward strand.
ATTTGAAGCTGTAGATAATACTATTGACGTGACTTCTTCATTATCGGTTCCTGTTTCAGAACTTACAGGTTCGTTATTATCAGAACAACTAGATAATACTAACCCAAGAAGAATAAATTTAAAGAGAATAGATGTTTTCATGTTTTGTTTAATTTATTATCAAAACAAATAAACAAAATAATACTGATAATCAAACAATATATGGCTTTCAATTACGGACTTTTAGATATATGGTTTGATTATAATTATGAATTCTCTCTAAAATGAATTCAAGTCCAAAAAATATTCTTTAAAAATAATTTCTATCGATTGTATTCACAAAACATTTATTAAGGAATTATATTTGAAAGCATTTCACTATCTTTGAGGCCATTAATTTTTACAGTTACTATCATGAAATTATTAGAAGGAAAGACAGCTATTATCACTGGGGCGAGTCGTGGCATTGGAAAAGGAATTGCTACCGTTTTTGCTCAGCATGGCGCTAATGTAGCTTTCACATACAGTGCATCTGTAGAAGCTGCCAAACTTTTAGAAACAGAATTACAGGCCTTTGGAACTACAATTAAAGGATATCAAAGCAATGCTGCTAATTTTAGCGATGCTCAACAATTAGCAGTAGATGTTCTAACTGATTTTGGAGGGATTGATATTCTTATAAACAACGCAGGGATTACAAAAGATAATTTACTCATGCGCATGGGAGAAGATGATTTTGATAAAGTTATTGAGGTCAACCTAAAGTCCGTTTTTAATATGACTAAAGCTGTGCAACGCACTATGTTAAAACAGCGTAAAGGTTCTATCATTAATATGAGTTCAGTTGTAGGTGTCAAGGGAAATGCAGGTCAAACCAATTATGCAGCTTCAAAGGCTGGTATCATAGGTTTTTCTAAATCTGTAGCTTTAGAGCTTGGATCAAGAAATATTAGAAGTAATGTAATTGCTCCAGGGTTTATTGAAACTGAAATGACGGCTAAGCTAGATGAAGCAACCGTTGCTGGATGGCGTTCTGGAATTCCATTAAAACGGGGAGGTTCTCCTGAAGATATTGCTAATGCTTGTGTCTTTCTTGCCAGTGATTTATCCAGTTACATCACAGGACAAACCATCAATGTTGATGGGGGAATGCTTACTTAATTAGTTTTTAAAGTAGCTGTTTCAGCTCATTTAATTATGCCCACACAAACAATATTTTATATTTTTGGATCTGGAATTTTAGCGCTATTCATAGCGCTTTTTCAGTATATATATAAATCTAAACACACTCTGCTACACTGGAGTTTAGCAGGAGTGAGGTTCATTTCAATTTTTTCATTATTACTCCTTATTATCAATCCAAAGTTTGAAAACAAAGAAAGTAAAATAATTAAACCTACACTTGCGGTTGTTGCAGATAACTCTCAATCTGTTAATTACTTAAGCAAAGATAGTGTTGCTTCAAAAGCAGTTCAATCCCTTTTGTACAATGCAGAGATCACTTCAAAATATGACGTTAAAGTGTTCTCTTTTGGAAAACAGATCAATCAAAATTCAACGCTAACTTTTGAAGATGCTCAAACAAATATTACAAACAGCCTCCGTGAAATAGAGTCCCTTTACGATTCACAATTAGCGCCTGTTGTTTTAATTTCTGATGGTAATCAAACTATTGGTGAAGATTATGAATTTGCTTCTAAAGATTTAGAACAAGTTGTTTTTCCGCTGATACTAGGAGATAGTATTGTCCATTCTGATTTAAAGATTCATCAAATTAACGTAAATAAATACACCTATTTAAATAATAAATTTCCTGTTGAAATTATTACTTCTTACACAGGAAAAACCTCCATACAGTCGGAATTAATAATACAATCTCGCGGTCGAATTATTTACAAAGAACGTCTTCGATTTTCACCTACACAAAATTCAATAATAGTAACACCAAAACTCACATCTACAAAGTTAGGTTTGGAGCAGTACCAAGTCACTTTAACTCCTCTTGAAAACGAAAAAAACTCGATCAACAATCAAAAATTATTTGCGATAGAGACTATTGACGAATACACCAAAATTGCATTAGTAACTTCGTTGTCACATCCAGATTTAGGGGCGTTAAAAACTGCTATTGAGACCAATAAACAACGTCTTGTAAAAATATGTTCACCATCTGAATATTTAGCGAACAATGAAACTTATGGTCTTGTGATTTTATACCAACCAAATCAAAGTTTTAAACCCATTTTTGACCTTGTAGAAAAAAGAAAATTAAACACATTTATTTTAGCAGGACCTCAAACAGAATGGACATTTCTAAATTCCGTACAATCTGATTTCAAACAAGAAATTACAGCACAAAGCGAAAATTATCAAGGAGTTGTCAATCCAAATTTTAATAATTTTTCTGTAGATAATTTCACGTTTGATTCATATCCACCAATAACATCAGAATTTGGCGATATAACTATAAACGTCCCCCATGAAACTTTGGTATTCAAATCAATTAACGGTATTTCTTTACGAGAACCACTCTTGTTTACTTATGAAAATAATTACAGTCGGACCGCTGTGTTGTTAGCTGAAAATTTGTGGAAATGGCGCATTCATTCCTTCCGTGAAGATCAAAATTTTGAAACATTTGATTCGTTTATGGCGAAACTAATTCAATATTTAAACATCAAAAGTCAAAAAACACGACTCTTTGTTAAGTATGAATCTATTTATGATGGAAGTTCACCTTTAGAAATATCCGCTCAATTTTTTAATAAAAACTACGAGCCAAACCCAAATGCAGATTTAAAAATCATACTCCATAACAACGCAACCGATGAATTTATTGAATATCCGATGATGGCGATTCAAAATAATTATGTTGTGAATTTGAGTGCATTAGAACCAGGAGGATATTCATTTGAAGTATATGTAAATGGCGGTACGCATCGTTTCAACGGAGCTATTGAAATTTTAGAATTTAACATAGAAAAACAATTTGTAAATGCTAATGTTCAAGATTTAAAACAGCTTGCGATTTACACAAAAGGAACTTCTTATTTTGATACTCAAATGGACGAATTAATATCAAAGTTAATTTCTGATAAACGCTTTTCAAATATTCAAAAATTTAGTAAAAAAGCAGTACATTTGATTTCTGTAAAACTATGGTTGCTGATTCTTTTATTTAGTTTGGCAACTGAATGGTTGTTAAGAAAATACAACGGACTTATTTAATAATTTTAAAAACAAAAAAATGCAAAACTTTCCTAAAATCGGATTACCCGTTATTTTTATAATTGGTGCACTAATTATTTTAATATCAAAAACAGCTGTAACGATCGGCCCTGGTGAGGGTGGGGTGTTATTTGAGCGTTTTGGCGATGGAATCAATACGGATAAAACCTACGGAGAAGGCTTTCAAATTGTAGCCCCTTGGAATAGCATGTTAATTCATAAAGTGAGACAACAGTCTATTTCAGATGAAATGAATGTTCTTTCTGTAAACGGACTAGAAGTTAAAGTTAATGGTACAATATGGTATGAGCCAGAATTTGAGAATCTTGGAAAACTTATTAAAACTAAAGGAGAAGATTATGAAAACGAACTTTTAGGCCCAGCGGTTAATGCTGCAGCAAGAAGTGTAGTTGGACGTTATACTCCAGAACAATTGTATTCTAGTAAGCGTGATGTTATCGAGCAAGAAATTCTTGATGAAGTCGTGAATTTATTAGACGGTCAGTTTTTAAACGTGAAACGTGTACTTGTTGAAGATGTTAAACTTCCAAACACGATTAAAAATGCAATTGAAAGCAAATTAAAACAAGAGCAAGAATCACTTGAATATGAATTTAGATTAGTAACTGCAGATAAAGAAGCTCAAAAAGTACGTATTGAAGCACAAGGTAAAGCAGATGCCAACAAAATTTTGAGTGCATCACTTAACGATCGTATCCTTCAAGATAAAGGAATTGAAGCTACAGTTAAATTATCTGAATCTCCCAACAGCAAAGTGATTGTTATTGGATCTGGAAAAAACGGATTGCCAATTATATTAGGGAACCAATAAATATTAACTATTAAGTAGCTATTTAAGCGCTATTTTAAGAAATCCATAATTTTCAAAAATAAGTTAGGTTTAAATTATTTATTTTTTGAATATTTGTAATCACAATATAATTGCAATGAAATCATACATAGTTATCCATCATCATTTATTAACTGGCTGTCAAGCGAGGTAATCATATGTAGGATACTATTTTAAACTATATACGGACCCGTTTGAGCAATCAAGCGGGTCTTTTTTTATACTAAAACAAAGACTAATGAATACTTTAAAAATTGCTGTTCAAAAATCCGGACGTCTTAAAGACGATTCTATGAAACTTTTAAAAGACATTGGAATCTCTATAGATAATGGAAAGGATCAACTCAAAGCTACTGCTACTAATTTTCCTGTCGAAGTTTTTTACCTTCGTAATGGCGACATTCCACAATACCTAAAAGACGGAGTCGTTGATGCCGCTATTATTGGAAATAATGTTCTTGTGGAAAAAGGCAACACCATAGAATATGTTGCTAAATTAGGATTTTCAAAATGTAGAGTGTCTATTGCAGTTCCAAAATCTATGGATTATCAGTCGCTCAACGATTTAAACGGTAAACAAATTGCAACGTCATATCCCAATACCGTTAATGCCTTTTTAGAAAAAAATAATATTAATGCGAGTATCCATGTCATTAATGGCTCTGTTGAAATTGCGCCAAATATAGGACTAGCCGAAGCAATTGTGGACATCGTTTCTACAGGAGGAACTTTGTTTAAAAATAATTTAGTTGAGAAGGAAATAATTTTAAAATCGGAAGCTGTTTTAGCAGTATCACCTACCATAAAAGAAGCTCAAAAAGTTGTTCTAGATAAAATAAAATTTCGTATTGAAGCAGTCCTCAAAGGGCAATCATCAAAATATGTACTCCTGAATGCACCAAATGACAGTTTAGAAGCGATTATCAATCTTCTACCAGGAATGAAAAGCCCTACAGTTCTTCCATTAGCAGAATCAGGTTGGAGCTCTGTGCATAGTGTGATTGATAGATATCAATTTTGGGATATTATAGACGATTTAAAAGCATTAGGTGCCGAAGGGATCTTAATATGTCCAATCGAAAAAATGGTACTCTAATGGCAGCTCTAATAAAATATCCAGTTAAAGAAACTTGGGAAGTTCTACTACAACGTCCTACACAATCTGTAGAAGCTATTGAATCGGTTGTTAATGACGTTTTTTTAGCGGTTAAACAACAGGGTGATACGGCAATAACACGCTATACCAAACAGTTTGATAAAGTTGAATTAGACTCCATAGTCGTATCTCAAAAAGAAATTGATGACGCAACAGCAGCGGTTTCAGAAGATTTAAAGACGGCAATTCAACAAGCCAAATCAAATATTGAAGTATTTCATAATGCACAAAAAACAACTAAAGTCGATGTAGAAACGCAGCCTGGCGTACGTTGTTGGCAAGAGAAACGACCTATAGAAAATGTAGGTTTATACATCCCTGGTGGAACAGCACCTTTATTTTCAACAGTACTTATGCTTGCCGTTCCAGCTAAAATTGCAGGGTGTAAAAATATCGTTTTATGCAGCCCACCAAATAGTGAAGGATCAATTGCCAACGAAATTTTATATACAGCGGCTTTATGTGGAATTACAACCATTCTCAAGGTAGGAGGAATTCAAGCCATTGCAGGACTAACGTTTGGAACTTCTTCTATTCCCAAGGTTTCAAAACTATTTGGTCCAGGAAATCAATATGTAACAGTGGCAAAACAATTGGCTACCAAATATGGTGTGGCGATTGATATGCCTGCTGGTCCGAGTGAACTTCTAATCATGGCTGATAAAAATGCGAATCCTGCCTTTGTTGCATCTGATTTATTAAGTCAAGCAGAACATGGTGTTGATAGTCAGGTGATTTTAGTGTCAACAGATGAAAAGATGCTTTTGGATACTGCCATAGAAGTCCAACTTCAAACTCAAGACTTAAACCGTAAATTGATTGTAGAAAAAGCTCTTGAAAACATGAAACTTATTTTAGTTGAATCAGATCAAGAAGCAGTGGATTTAATTAATTTTTATGGTCCAGAGCATTATATTATCAGTACAGATAATAATTCGTTTTATATTGATAAAGTGATCAATGCAGGTTCTGTATTTATCGGAAAATACACCCCGGAGAGTGCAGGCGATTATGCTTCTGGAACCAACCACACATTACCAACAAATGGCTATGCAAAAGCCTATTCAGGTGTGAATTTAGATAGTTTTTTAAAACATATCACCTTTCAAGAAATCACCAAAGAGGGACTATCAACAATAGGAAATACCATTGAACTGATGGCTGAAGCCGAGGGCTTGATGGCACACAAAAACGCGGTTTCAATCCGCCTAAAATCTATTGGTGATGAATCTAAATAAATTACTTCGAAAGAATATATTGGGAATGAAAGCCTATTCGTCTGCACGAGATGAATACAAAGATTTAGAATCAGATATGGTGTTTTTAGATGCCAATGAAAATCCTTTTGATACGCTACTAAATCGCTATCCAGATCCACAGCAAAATCGTTTAAAGCAAATTATTGCAAAGCAAAGGACTGTATCCACAGATCATATATTGTTAGGAAATGGGAGTGATGAAGTTTTGGATTTAATTTTCAGAGCCTTTTGTGAACCCAACAAAGATAGTATTCTGACATTACCTCCCACATATGGAATGTATGATGTATTGGCAAATTTGAATGCCATAGAAAACATTCAAGTTCCCTTATCGCCAGATTTCCAGCTTGAAGTCGATTCCATTTTAGACGCAATTCAACCTCAAACAAAATTACTATTTATTTGTTCGCCCAATAATCCTTCTGGAAATACTGTTGATCGAAAAGCTATAGAACGCCTTTTAAACGGTTTTAAAGGAGTGGTAGTCATAGACGAAGCCTATATTGATTTCTCTAATGAAGTGAGCTGGACAGCGTATTTAAACATGTATCCGAATCTAATTGTAACACAAACACTTTCTAAAGCATATGGGCTTGCGGGCATCCGATTAGGAATTTGTTTTGCGTCGAAAGCTATTATTGCCGTATTAAATAAGATAAAACCACCTTATAACATCAATTCACTTACACAAGATGCTGCCATTAAAGCACTTGAAAACAAAACTATTGTTGATGCTCAAGTTGAAACGCTTTTAAACCAACGCAACAGCTTAATCAACGCCTTTAAATCTGTTTCTTTTATTAAGAAGATATATCCCTCAGAAGCAAATTTTATATTAATCAAAGTTGATGACGCTAATAAGCGTTATGATGAACTTATAAAAAACGGCATTGTTGTAAGAAATCGTAGCTCACAATTGCATTGTGAAAATTGTCTTAGAATCACAGTAGGAACATCTTCTGAAAACACACAACTATTAACACTATTAAATACCCTCATATGAAACCCGTATTATTTATAGATCGAGATGGAACGCTTATCCGAGAACCTGCGGATGAACAAATTGATGCTTTTGAAAAGTTAGAATTTTATCCTGATGTATTTTCGAATTTAAAGAAGATTTGTCATGAATTAGATTTCGAAATTGTAATGATTACCAATCAAGATGGTTTGGGTACAGAAGTGTATCCAGAACACACGTTTTGGCCCATACATAATTTCATCCTTGACACTTTTAAGAATCAAGGGATTGTGTTTGAGAAACAATTCATTGATCGCACTTTTGCGAAAGACAATGCACCAACACGAAAACCGCAAACTGGCTTATTAACTGAATACTTTTCAGAAGCCTATGATTTAAAAAACTCTTTTGTAATTGGGGATCGTTTAACAGATGTAGAACTCGCTAAGAATTTAGGCTGTAAGGGTATTTATATCAATGATGAAACCCATTTAGGGGAACATGAAATATCGGTCAAACAAGAAGACTTAACCTCTTTTATTGCCTTAGAGACCAACCAATGGGAACACATCTATAGTTTTTTAAAGGCAAAACAACGTGTGGGAAGCATTGTGAGAAATACCAACGAAACTAAAATAGACATCACCGTTAATTTGGACGGCACAGGAAAAAGTCAAATCGATACTGGAATTCCCTTTTTTGATCATATGCTAGACCAAATTGCGCGACATGGTCAAATGGATTTGGATATCAAAGTTGTTGGAGATCTTGAAGTCGATGAACACCATACCATTGAAGATACTGCCATTGCTTTAGGGAATTTATTTAATTCCGCATTAGGCTCGAAACTCGGTATAGAACGCTATGGATTTTGTTTGCCTATGGATGATTGTTTGGCACAAGTCGCCATTGATTTTGGGGGTCGTAATTGGCTAGTTTGGGACGCTGATTTTAAACGTGAATACGTTGGTAAAATGCCCACAGAAATGTTTATGCATTTTTTTAAATCCTTTACGGATGGCGCCCGATGTAATTTGAATATTAAAGCTGAGGGCACAAATGAGCACCACAAAATTGAAGCGATTTTTAAGGCCTTTGCTAAAGCTATAAAAATGGCGGTTAAACGCGATGTAAATAAAATGATATTACCTTCAACCAAAGGAACACTAGACTAAATGAATGTTATAATAATCGATTACGGCGCAGGAAATATTCAGAGTATTCAATTTGCATTTCAACGTTTAGGCATAAACGCTAAACTTTCGAATTCTATTGAAGAAATTTTGAGTGCCGATAAAGTGATATTCCCTGGAGTTGGCGAAGCAAGTCAGGCGATGCAAATGCTTAAAAAATCAAAATTAGACCTCATAATTCCAACACTTAAACAAGACGTATTAGGGATTTGTTTGGGGATGCAATTATTGTGTAAGCATACCGAAGAGGGAAATACCAAAGGACTTGGCGTTTTTGATGTTGATGTGAAACGGTTTTCTAGCGCTGTTAAAGTTCCACATATGGGATGGAATACCATTCAAAACTTACAATCAGGTTTACTAAAAAATATCCCTGAAGAGAGCTATATGTACTCTGTTCACAGTTATTATGCTAGTATTGGAAAGCAAACCATAGCACGTTCTCAATATGATCTTGAATTTTCGGCAGCATTGCAATCTGATAATTTTTATGGTGTGCAATTTCACCCCGAAAAGAGCAGTAAAGATGGTGCTCAATTATTACAAAACTTTTTAAATTTATAACATGCGAATTATTCCAGCAATAGATATTATCAATGGACAGTGTGTACGCCTCACAAAAGGTGATTATAGTACAAAAAAAGTCTATAATGAAAACCCTTTAGAGGTTGCTAAAATGTTTGAAGACGTCGGTATTGAACATCTGCATGTTGTAGATTTAGATGGTGCTAAAGCACAACATATTATCAACCACAACATCTTAGAGAGTATAGCGTCAAAAACGAATTTACAAGTAGATTTTGGTGGCGGATTAAAATCAGATGAAGATCTAAAAATAGCTTTTGAATCAGGTGCCCATCAAGTGACCGGAGGAAGTATTGCGGTTAAAAATCCAGCAAAGTTTCTAAATTGGTTGGAAATCTACGGAGCTGATAAAATTATTTTAGGTGCGGATTGTTTAGATCAAAAAGTAGCCATTCAAGGGTGGCAAGAAGAGAGTGATAAAGAAGTGATTGCATTTATAAAAGAGTTTGTTGCCAAAGGGGTATCCTATGTGATTTGTACAGATATTTCCAAAGATGGAATGTTGCAAGGCCCATCGTTTGAGTTATATGAAACGATTTTATCCACAGTTCATCCTGTAAAACTAATTGCTTCGGGAGGTATCTCTACGTTTGATGAATTGCCAAAATTAGACAATTTAGGCTGCGAAGGTGTCATTATTGGCAAAGCTATTTACGAAAGAAATATCAGCTTAAAACAATTAGAAACCTATCAACTAAACCGTTCATAATTATGTTAGCCAAACGAATTATTCCATGTTTAGATATTAAGAACGGACGCACAGTTAAAGGGGTAAATTTTCTAAATCTTAGAGATGCAGGTGATCCAGTAGCATTAGCCAAACAATATGCAGAAAATGGTGCTGATGAATTGGTGTTTTTAGATATTTCGGCAACTTTAGAATCGCGCTCAACAACTATAGATATGGTTCGGAACGTGGCGGAACATATTGATATTCCGTTTACTGTAGGTGGAGGTGTCAGCACCAAAGATGGTGTGGAGTTATTATTAAAATCTGGAGCAGACAAGGTGGGAGTGAACTCTGCTGCCATCAAACGCCCAGAGCTCGTTAACGAGCTTTCTAAGGCTTTTGGAAACCAGTGTATTGTGGTGGCAATTGATGCTAAACAAGTGGACGGCAAATGGCTTGTGCATTTGGCTGGCGGTACCATTCCAACAGATTTAGATTTATTTGAATGGGCTAAAGAGGTGGAAACTCGTGGCGCTGGTGAAATTTTATTCACCTCAATGAATAATGATGGCGTAAAAACTGGCTTCGCCAATTCGGCACTTGCACAATTGTCTGAAACGGTAAACATTCCTATCATTGCATCTGGTGGTGCAGGAACCATTCAACATTTTGTGGATGTGTTTACGGAGGGTAAAGCCGACGCTGCCTTAGCAGCAAGTGTATTTCACTTTGGTGAAATTGCTATAAATGATTTAAAACAAGAATTACAATCAAATAAAATTAACATACGACTCTAATGGAAATTACTTATAACAGTGAAGGATTAATCCCCGCAATTATTCAAGATTCGACAACCAAAACCGTTTTAATGCTCGGCTATATGAATGCTGAAGCGGTTTCTAAAACTTTGGAAACAAATAAGGTGACCTTTTTTAGTCGCAGTAAACAACGTCTTTGGACCAAAGGGGAGGAGAGTGGTAATTTTCTTAGTTTAGACAGTTTGAAAAATGATTGTGATAACGATACGTTATTAATCCAAGCAACACCTCATGGTCCAACCTGTCACAAAGGAACAGACAATTGTTGGAGTGAATCCAATGTTGAATCTTTTGGGTTTATATCAACGCTCGAAACGATTATTGCAGACCGAAAAGAAAATGCGTCTTCAGAAACGTCTTATGTCTCTGAATTGTTTGAGAAAGGGCTTAATAAAATAGCTCAAAAAGTAGGAGAGGAGGCGGTTGAAGTTGTAATTGAAGCCAAAGACGACAACGATGATTTGTTTTTAAATGAAAGTGCCGACTTGTTATTTCATTACTTAATTTTGTTGCAAGCCAAAGGGTTTAAATTCGAAAACGTGGTTGATGTTCTAAAATCCAGGCATTAATTTTGTAACTCTTTTTAAAATTCCGACCTTGTAGACATGTTGCAAAAGCGTTATTATTATTTGGTCAACGTTCAGTTTTTGGGGTATCGTTTTCATGGGTGGCAAAAACAGCCTAATACCAAAACGGTACATTTGATGATCGATCGTACTTTGAAATTTATTCTTGGAGAACAAAAATTCAAAACCCTAGGAGCAGGACGAACCGATGCGATGGTTTCGGCTAATGAAGCAGCGTTTGAGTTGTTCTTAGATCAAGAGCCTTTGGATGATCTAACCGCATTTCTAGAACTGTTTAATATAAATTTACCACAAGATATTCGGGCTTTACGCATCAAGGAAGTGGATGCGAAATTTAATGTCATTCAGGATTCTAAGTTAAAAGAATACCATTATGTGTTTGCGCAAGGCGCTAAGTTTCACCCATTTGCCGCACCAATTATGACCACTATTTTAGAGGCTTTAGATATCGAATTGATGAAAGAAGGCGCAAAGTTATTTGAGGGCACAAACAACTATAAAACCTATTGTTATAAACCCTCAAATGAAGGCGTGTATAATAGAGAATTAATCCGTTGTGAACTTGTAGAAAATACGCTTTACACTGCCAGTTTTTTCCCAGAAAAAAGTTATGTATTAAAAGTGATAGGAAAGGGATTTGGTCGTCATCAAATACGATTGATGATGGGGGCTTTGATCAAATTAGGACGTCGAGAGATTGATTTGGAGTATATAAAAAATAGTTTGAAACCAGAAAGTAACTATGTGATGGATTATATCGCACCAGCTTCAGGTTTGATTTTACATAAGATTGAATTTAAAGATTAAGATATGATAAGCAAAGACGTTTTTAGCTTCTTAAAAAAATTAAAACAAAACAATAATCGGGAGTGGTTTCATGAGCATAAAACTATATTTAAAGAGGTTGAGTTGGGAGTGAAGCAGTTCTATACTCAAGTATATGAACAACTAAATACGGTTGATTCTATCGATACCTTTAAAATATTTCGCATATATAGAGATGTGCGATTTTCAAAGAATAAATTACCCTATAAAACTCATTTTGGTGGCAGTTTTCATCGGACTAAACCAGAACTAAGAGGAGGCTATTATCTTCATATAGCACCTCAAAACGAAAGTTTTATTGCTACGGGGTTTTGGGACCCAAATAAAGAAGATCTTTTACGCATTAGAAAAGAGTTTGAAATAGATTCTGAAGAGTTACGTGAATTGATGGCGCAGACTGAATTTAAATCGGTTTGGGGAGAATTGCAAGGCGACGAGCTAAAGTCAGCTCCAAGGGGGTTCGATAAGCTAGATCCAAACATTGATTTGATTCGTAGAAAACAGTTTATTTTCACTAAAAAATTTACGGACAAGGAAGTACTTTCAAAAGATTTTGGACAACAAATCATTACTGATTTTAAAGTCATTCGACCTTATTTTGACTATATGAGTGCTGTATTAACAACGAATTTAAATGGAGAATCTACGTTGTAGGCCCCATTTCTGAGAGTAGTTGCACATGACTAATGAGGCGTTCTTTAACGATTCCAATGATGCGTTTGTTTAGGGCAGAAGCATTAGGACTATAAACAGTATATTCTTCTACAGTAAACAATCCAACAATCATATCTTTGAGGCTGTTTCTAAACGTACGATCTTTTACAACGGCATTTTCGATATAACTAATTTTATTTTCAGCTGAGAGTTCAAAAAATACATTTTTATAGGTACTACAGAAATTTAAAAAAGCTGCAATTAAGAGGTCATTTTGAAACTTAATAATAGGGCGAAGAACACTATTTTGAAAGTATTCATCAGAAGACATTTCTGATTTAATCGCCTCTGAAATAGAGTCCAAACGGATAGATTTTATACTTAAATCTCTTGTGCTCATTGGATATTATTTTAAAGATGTAAACACTGGTGTTTCCGATATTTCAAGATCAAAATCGTTGACAGAAGCAATCATATGATCAAAAATATCGGCAATAATATATTCATAATTTGCCCAACGCTTGTCACTACTAAACGCATAGATTTCAATGGGTAAGCCATGCGCAGAAGGTTGCAATTGGCGCACCATAATCATCATATCTTTGTTGATCGCCGAATGCTGTTCTATAAAGGTTTCCATGTATTTTCTAAACACCCCAATATTGGTCAGGTTTCTACCGTTAATCAAAAGGGATTTATCAATATCATGCGTGGCATTATAGGAGTTGATGTCTTCTGAGCGTTGAAGAATGTAGTCGGAAATCAATTGAATCTTAGAGAAGTTCTGAATGTCGGCTTGACTTAAATTTTTCACACTTTCCATACGAATATTCAAAGCACGTTTGATACGTCTGCCTTTAGAATCATTCATACCACGCCAGTTTTTAAACGAATCGGAAATCAGGGCATAGGTAGGAATAGTGGTGATGGTATTATCAAAATTTTGAACTTTTACGGTGGCTAAGTTAATTTCTATAACATCGCCATCGGCTCCAAATTTTTCAAAAGAAATCCAATCGCCAATACGAACCATATCGTTAATGGATACTTGAATACTCGCTACAAACCCAAGAATGGTATCTCTAAATACCAAAATAATAATTGCAGAAATGGTTCCTAATCCCGCAATAAATTCTAAAAAGGAAATGCCAGATACAATGGCAACGGTAGCAAAAATACCGGTAAGCCAAACAAAAATCATAAACACCTGGATGTAACTATCTACAGGTTTATCTTTGAGGAAATTAAGCGTTTTAAAGTATATTTTTAGAGAATTAAGAACATTTCTAAAACCCCAAATCGTGAGAGCAATTCCAACAACCAATATGGTTTTTTCACTAAAGGCTTGCAGTTTTTCGAAATCATAAAACAAACTTGGAATTAGCTTGTAAGTCAATATAAAAGGGATGATTTGAGCAATACTGCTTGGAACTCTATTCGCAAGCATGATGTCATCAAAATCCGTTTTAGATTTGTTTGCAATTTTGGTAAAGATTGCACGAATTATTCTTTTTGTAATAAAGTCTATTAAATAAATAAGTAGCGTTAGTCCTATAAATAGAATCGTAATACTAAGGTTAGTAGCAACATTTGAAGGCAAGCCCCAAGAACTCAACAGTTGAACTAATAATTCTATAATATGTTTCATTAGGAAATTGTTTTTCTAAGTTTATGTTCAACTATAAACGTACCAAATGGAATTACTGAAGCTAAAGCGATTAAAATAAAATGTTTTTTGAACCATGAGTTGTCAAATCGTAATACTATAATAAAAGCGATGTACGCCATAAATAAAAACCCATGAGGCATTCCAAGCATTTTTACAAGCGTGATGTCATTTCCAATGTATTTTAATGGAACGCCAATAAATAATAACAGTATATAAGATAAACCTTCTAAAAAGGCTACGATTCGAAAAATTGTAAGTAATTTCATTTGTATGATAATTATAGTGCAAAATTAGTAAAGAAATAATGAATAGAGGGTATTGGATGTTGAAATTATCTATTTTACATAATATAAATTATAGAACAAATATAGTATATGAGTAAAATGACGAATACTGTGTATTTAACATAATTGTAGAAATAGTGAACACTAAGTGTTATATATATATAACAATTATGTTACAGTCATTTTGCGAGCTAAGTTATATAATATGCGTAGGTTGGAATTTAATTCTCACTTAATTAATATATGTTGTATTAGCATCTAAATTATAGTTTATAAACGATTCTAAGCGATTAGCATTTAGAAATTAAAATGCATCTATAATTTGCCATTATGCTAAAATTGCCGCACGCCAATGGGATCGATTGTTTTATAAAATCAAATTGCACTGGCAATTTATTTACATCAAAATAAAAGCGTAATTTACCCATAAAAACAAACTATGAAACACTTATTTCTATTTATCATTCTAATCGTAATCTACAGTTGTAATATTCAACCCAAATCCTCTCTTGAAGACGATAAAATCGCTATCCTAAAAGTAATGAATACTCAAGAAATCGCTTGGAGCCAGAATGATTTAGATGGTTTTATGGAAGGCTATCACCAGAGTGATTCCTTGAAATTTTACGGAAAAAGTGGGCTTACCAAAGGTTGGCAGCAAACACTAGATAATTATAAAAAAGGCTACCCTTCCAAAGATCATAGTGGTTCACTCAACTTTGAAATTCTTGACATCTCTCCTATTGAAAACCAAAGTTATTGGGTGATGGGCAAGTATTTTTTAAGTCGAAACGTAGGCGATGCCAATGGCGTTTTTATGGTTATATTTAAAAAAATAGAAGGCGAATGGAAAATTATAGCCGATATGAGCTGTGGCTAGAAGACTATTAAAATATTTAAACCCCTTAGATTAAATCGCCGTATTTATGGATGCAATCACACCCAACGCTGCACGTTCTCCTGAAATCATAGCAGCATTTAAAGACGCATTTAGTTGCGTATCTCCAGCTAAGAACAAACAATCTGTTAATCGGGTTTCTGAAGGCATCATTTCATATTTCAAATCTCTCAATTTTGGTAATGCTTTTGGAATATTGTAAAGTTTAATAAAATTTGTAGCTGTAATCCCACAGCATTCATTTAATTCTTTTTTAACTGCTTCTATTAGTGAGGCGTTAGAAAGCCCTTGAGTATCTATCACAGTTACCGAAAGCAATTCATTTTGAGGATCAGAAACAGTTTCTAAACTGCTGTTATAAAAAATATTATTTATCAAGGTCCCCGACTTTGGAATAAGTCCAATCAATTTCTTGTCAATAACACGGGATTTGGTTTCAAAATATAGGGTTGTGCAAGACTTCCAAGCTGTAGATTGCTGTTTTAAATTGGAGATTAAATCACTTGCTTCTGTTGCAACAATTGTGTAATGACTCTCTAATTTCGTACCATCCTCAAGTGTGATTTCACCATCTTTTAGTGACTCTACTTTGGTGTTATATCTAAAAGAGGTTGTCTTTAAATTAGTTAACAATTGCTTAGGAATGGCTTCAATGCCCGCTTTTGGAAGCGTAGCATCACCTTCACCAAACATTTTATATACAAACTCAAACATTCTACTTGAAGTTTCAAGTTGGGTTTCAAGAAAAATACCACTAAAAAAAGGCTTGAAAAAATCAGTAATGATCCCATTTGAAAACCCTAATTTCTCTAAATATTCCAATGTCGACTGTTCTGTTTCTGAAAATATAGCCTCCAGTGTTTTCTTTTTCAGTTTTTGGTTTAATTTTAGTATTTTTAGTTTATCAGAAA
This sequence comes from uncultured Flavobacteriaceae bacterium, assembly GCA_943789465.1. Lineage (GTDB taxonomy): Bacteria > Bacteroidota > Bacteroidia > Flavobacteriales > Flavobacteriaceae > Hel1-33-131. The sequence continues at coordinate 299,132 of CALSUF010000002.1, forward strand.
AGGTTCCTATTCCAGAAGACAGTGTTGGGAATAGTAACGAAAGGTTTCTTAAAGGATCCCCTATTATTTTTTGGGCTCTTGGTTTAAAAATGGATGCACCAGGTAAAAAAGATTGTAAATCTAGAGCCTCATAATCAAGATATTTCTTTGCTGCTGGATACGCTGAAAGTAACACTTGAAACCCGTGATCCAGTTGATACCCATTTACACTATCAGTTTTAACACGCCCCCCTACTCGATCTGAAGCTTCAATAACAATTGGGGCATAGCCATAATTTTCTAAAACTTGAGCGGCTATAAGTCCACTTATACCAGCACCAATAATATATATGTTACATTCTTTTTCTGTCATTCTTTTTTTGCTGCTAATTTTTATCTAGCATTCACATGTGTTTGTAATAAACGCTTTTTTTCTTGTTGTACGGCAGGATGTTTTTTATGACCCCAAATCTTATCTCTAGCCAAACGTGCACTCTCTTGCAAATCAACAATGGGAAGTGGATAATCTTCTCCAATACGAACCCCACAAAACGTCTGCTCCATAGTCGTCATGTTCCAAGGTTCGTGAATGTGTTCTGTAGGTACTGCACTTAGTTCTGGAATCCATTTCTTAATAAAAACGCCCTCAGGGTCATGTTCTTGTGAGTTTTTCACTGGGTTGTATAAACGAACCGTATTAATGCCCGTAGTTCCAGCTTGCATTTGAAACTGCGGATAATGAATGCCGGGCTCATAATCCAAAAACTGACGTGCCAAATGGTAAGTTCCGTCTCGCCAATCTTGATCTAGGTTTAATGTGAAAAAAGAAACCACCATCGCACGCATTCGAAAATTGATCCAACCCGTCGCTTCTACTGCGCGCAAACAGGCATCTATCAAAGGATACCCTGTTGTACCCGTTTTCCAAGCTTTGATAAAAACCTCGTTTTTGTCGTGCGCTAACAACTCATAGCCTTTATTGATACATTCCGTTTCATAGCGACATTCCACTTCAAATTTCTGAATAAAATGACAATGCCAATGCAATCTAGTGAGCATGGCAGAAAATGCTCTGCTATTTTTGGTGCCGTTAGGGTGTGTACCAATAAACTGAAACGCTTGTTTGATACTCATATTACCCCAAGCAAAATAAGGTGATAATCGACTGCAAGATTTCCTACTTTCTGTAGGTTTAGATATGTGTTTCTGATAATTAAATCCGCGTTGATTGGTAAACGACTTTAGATATCTCCATGCATTTAGTTCTCCTGGGGGTTGAAATTGTTTAGAATAATCGTTTAACTGCGTTTCTAATTTTTTTGGAATTAAAAAAGAATGTTTTAAAGGATCTTCTTTGGAAATTGAATACACATTTTGAATCACAGGTTTATGCATTGTGATATGCCACTGTTTGTTCCAATCCATTCTATTTGTAATACCTCTTAAAATCCCGTCACGTTGGGACTCTTGCCAATCAATTTGGTGTTGATTACATACAACTTTGATTTGTTTGTCGCGTTGCCAAGTACTTTGAGTACCACTTTCGCGATAGCTGAAAAGACTGTTTATGTCGAAGCATTCATTGAGATAATTAAACACGTCTAGCGTTTCCCCATAAAACACTTCTACGCGCCTGTTAAAAGGCGCTAAAGTTGTATTTAATGCTAAAATAGAATGGTATACAAACTGTAAATGTCGAGGACTTGTATCTGGATATTCAATTCTGGACGGTTCAAACACATATACAATGCGGTAAGGAATACCCGCACGCTCAGCCTTTAATAACGGGGCATGATCTTGTGATCTAAGGTCTCGTTTTAACCAAACAATATTTACACTTTGTTTTTTCAATACTTAAGCTGTTTTTTACACTTTTTCCAAAACGAAAAGAACGACGGATAATAACCCTGAACGTCAAACATCCAGTCTCTAGAGTCTTCTGTACCTTGGTAATGTTGACTTAAAGGATGTTCTTTAAAATAGATATTATCAAGAGAATATTCCGTTACTAAATCCTTAAACGCTCCAACATAAATCTGAATTCCATCTATGTTTTCTTTGGAACTGTTTAAGATAAAATCTATTGTATTTTGTGAGACCGGATAGGCTTTAAAATGAGACGGCTCTAAAAGTAATATCCTATTGGCTGAAACTTCATTTTTCCAAAGCGGATCTAAATTATAAAAATTATAAATACAAGTTGGAAGCACACTATCAATTTCTAATTGATTTTGACTTGGTAGTGGCGTTTTCAATTCAATTTCAGGCGTATCCTTTAAAACTTCAGGTATTTCCATTGAACTAAAGGCTTCATAAGGCACATCCAAAAAGGTGTTTTTCTGAGTTGTAAAACAATATTTATTGATGTTGTCTTGATTGGCTACATATTTTTTATTGGCATTAGCGCCAGCAACCCACTGCCAGCTTAAAGCATTACTTGCCCAGTCGGCATCCAACAAATGATAATACATCCATTGTGCTGGCACTTTCCAGTGACTGTATCCCATATTACAAGCTACAGCAGCAGTATACATTCTCAAATGATTGTGCATATACCCTGTTTCGTAAAGCGTTTCAATAGCCCTGTCTAAGGCTTCAACGCCCGTAGTGGCATCTACGATAGATTTTGAAATAGAACTGTTAGACACTGGACTCTGAGGATGCTTTAAATCTTGATTAATGGCATTACCCTTTGCAATCCAAACCTGCTGCCAATAATCTCTCCATGCCAATTCTTGAATAAATTTCTCAATTTGAGCGGGTTTATATCCTTTTTTTAAAACTTCGGAAAGTATAAGTTTTGTGGAAATTATTCCTCTAGAAATATAAGGAGATAAGTAGGTAACTGCCCCATTGATATAGTTACGTGTAGAGCCGTATTTAACTGGGTCAATAGCGCGAACACGTTGAAGAATTTCAGCGTAAGCTAAGGGAAACATCGTATCTTCTTGGTTAAATAGTTTCATTTATGCTTAGGTGTTTATTATTTTAATGTAGCATATAAAGATATAATATGTTTAATAAATATTCATTGTTGTGAAACGATAATATTTTGTTAACGTTGAACCTATTGAAGTTTTCTCATAAACCACTAAAATCGGTAGTTTCGACCCCGCAAAGGCTTATCGTAAAATAGAGATTCTTCTTTTCTATTTATTAAGTTTACAGAACGTATATTTGCCCAAACGATTATCAATACAGTATTAACCAGTGACCTCTTTAATTTCTATGCCTTTTAAAAAATTACATTCTGATATTCAAGAGAAACTAGAATCTTTAAACATTCACACCCCAACGGAGTTTCAATCTAGCAGTATACCTATTATAAAAAGTGGTGCTAATGTGTATTGCATGGCTCCAAAAGAGAGTGGAAAAACATCTACACTTGTTTGGACTACCTTACAAAAATTGAAATGTGAAGCTGATGGAAATGCTCCTAGAGCCGTAGTACTTGTAGAAAATAAGGAACGCGCCATGGAATTGTACGATACGTTTTTAGCTTATACGAAGTATAATTCATTACGAGTATATGTAGGACATGAACAGTTGCATATTGATGTTCAAAAATCAGAGATATTTATGGGTATAGATATTTTAATTTCAACGCCTAAAACCATGAACAAATTATTTTTATTAAATGGTGTTAGCACAGCTCAATTAAAAATAATTAGCATAGATGATGCGGGTTTTTTGTCGCAACATTCTTCTTATACAGCACTCATGTCGATTGCTCAAAGCATTCAAAAATGCCAGTATATTATCTATTCAGACAAAATGCATCCAGTCCTAAAACGCTTTGAGTCTTATTTTATGGAACGCTCTAAAATTGTATCTTTTTAAGGGATATTTTCACAATACACAACTAAACATGATACCTAAATTACATTATATATCTCAAGGAAATTCACACAAATCACATTTGGATAACATCCAAAATGCCTGTGCAAATGGAGCGGAATTAATAGTGTTGGATATTCAAAATAGTTCTGAAAAGAAGTTTTTAAAAACTGCAAAACAAGCCAGAGATATTACCGCTCATTTTCAAACACGGTTAATTATTAATGCGCATATTATAAAGTAGCGAAAGATCTGAAAGTTGATGGCGTCCATATTGATACTACTGCCGAATGCCCTACTTCTATACGAAAAGAATTATACCCTTGGCAACTCATTGGAGCGACTGCAAATTCTTTGCAAGATTGTGAAAATTTCATCAACAAAGAAGTCGATTATATATACTTGGCTCCTTTCAGAGCTACTGAAAACACGCAAAGTACTGTGTTAGGATTAAATGGTTTTACCGCGATCCTAGAAGCCTTGCAATCCGATACGCCGATTATTGGGGTTGGTGGTATTAACACAGCTGATGTGACTTCTATTCTTGAAACTGGTATTTCTGGAATAGGTGTGTCTGATGAAATTACACAAGATTTTAATACCATAAAAATATTTAGTAAATTCCTTACAGCTTCTTCAACTCAAGAACAACGCCATTCGTTTCAATAAAAAATAGGAGACTCTTAGTTCGTTTTTAAATGCACTACCTTCGCGCCATGCATGCACAAAACCCTTACGTCGATCGTTATGATCTGAAGCGATTGGTGAAACACAATCCAGAATTAAAAACACACATTATTTTAAACCCTTCTAAGGAAGATACTATTGATTTTAGTGATTCCGCATCTGTTTATGAATTAAATAGAGCCATGCTTTTGGCCGATTTTAATCTTGATAGATTCGAGTTGCCTATGGGTTATCTCATCCCTCCTGTTCCTGGAAGATTAGAATATTTATTGCACATACAGGAGTTTCTTACAAATCAATTTAACAGCGATCAAAACACCAAACTTCGAGGGTTAGATATTGGTTCTGGAGCCAATGGCATCTATTGTATTTTAGGCGCTCAATATTTCAATTGGAACATGGTGGGCAGTGAATGTGATGAAAATGCCGTTAAAATTGCAAAGGCTAATATTAGTCCTACAAAATCCTTAAAAAATAAGATAGAAATTCGCCACCAAGAAAATAAAAGTTTTCTTTTTAAGAATGTTATTCAACCTAGTGAGTATTTCGATTTTACCGTTTGTAATCCCCCTTTTCATACATCCAAAGAAGGTGCACTTAAAGGTTCTCAAAAAAAACTTAACAATTTAGGACGTGAATTTGATAAAGAACAAGTCGCTCTTAATTTTGAAGGACAAGCCAATGAATTGTGGTGCAACGGCGGTGAAGTCCTTTTTATCAAACGATTGATTAAAGAAAGTATTTTGTTTAAAAATCAGGTGAGAGTATTTTCAACGCTTGTTTCTAAAACAGACAGTTTAGCAAACATTGACAAACTACTTAAAAAAGCAAAAGCGAGTTCTTATGTAATTCCAATGGATTTGGGCAACAAAAAAAGTCGTATTGTTCTTTGGTGGTTTGATTCAAGCTTATAAGACTGTCACCCGAACTTTTTTCTTTTTAAGTCGAGTGTTGTTTAATTTCTCAACCAAGTCCTCTGCGATCGCTTTAGGTACTGCTACAAACGCGCAATCTTGTTTTAACTCGATGTTTCCGAGTTGATCCTTCGTAATATCCCCTTGTTTAAAAAAAAGTCCTGCAATATCTCCTTTAGAAATTTTGTCTTTTCGACCTCCAGAAATAAACAGGGTTTCCCAAAATTGAGGTTTTCGAACTGATTGCTTAGAAATGTTAACTATTTTGGAATTGTTAATGTAAGCTGGTAAATCTTCGGCATCTCCTTTCATTATAAAGGCTGTCCCTTTTGAATCTACTCTAGCAACACGCCCATTTCTGTGTATAAATTCTTCTTTGGCACGTGGTACTTCGTAATGAATAATAAATTTTAATTCAGGAATATCAATCCCTCGGGAAGCTAAATCTGTCGCAATGAGAATTTGATGGGTCCCATTTCTGAATTTGATTAAAGAACGTTCTCTATCTTTTTGCTCCATCCCCCCTACAAAACAACTGTTGTTTACTTTATTTTTATCCAAGTAACGACTCACTAAATCAACACTATCTCTTAAATTACAAAATATAATGCCAGTTTGATTGCCAAGATGACCTATTAAATTCAAGAGAGTTTGAGATTTGTTTTTTGAAGGAAAAACAACGGTTTTAATCTCCAATTTAGAAACTACTTTATCTTTTAAATAATTGACGGTTGTAGGTTGATCTAACCTTACAAATCCGGGGATATTGATGCTTTGAGTTGCCGAGGTTAAAATCCGTTTATTGATATGTGGCAACTGACCGATAATTTCTTTCATTTCAGATTCAAAACCGTCTTCTAATGATTTGTCAAATTCATCTAGTATGAGGTTTTTTATACTGGTTTTAGAAAATCTATTGTTACTAAAATGATCTGCAATTCTTCCTGGTGTTCCAATTAAAATTGCAGGTACGTGTTTGATTTCAATTTTATCCTTGGACATCGGACGACCTCCATACACTGCATTGACTTTAAATCCAGATCCCATGCTGCGAACGACTTGTTCAATTTGAATAGCCAATTCCCGAGAAGGAACGATTATCAAAGCTTGAACGTCTTTACAATTGGGATCTAATAACTTTACAAGTGGTAACAAAAACGCTAATGTTTTGCCGGTTCCAGTTGGCGACAATAAAATGGTATTGGTTGTTTTTTCAATTACAGAAATTGCTTCCTCTTGCATCGGATTCAATACATGAATATTTAATTTCGTTAAAATATCTTGTTGTTCTTTAATTGTATTTGCCATAATAATTACTTCTTTTTTGAAGCTTCAATTTTTGATTTTGCTGCACTTGTTTGCGCCAGATAGTTTGCCAATACTTTGTCTATCAATTCTTCTTTTGTCAAATGGTGGAAAATAGTATTCACATTTGTTCTGAATTCATCTGAAATCGTACGATTTGGTTTGGTCTTAAATATTTTTTTTGCCCACAACAATCCATTGTTTTCTTCGATACTTTGGGCGTCTGCTTTTTTGAATTCATTAAATAGAATTCCTAATTCTTGTTCAAACTCAGGGATATCTTCAGCTTCTTCTTGTTGTAATATGGTTAAAGAGAGTCCCTTTGCACCTGCCCTTGCCGTACGTCCACTTCTGTGCACATAGGCTTCATAGGTATCTGGTAAATGGTAATTGACTACATAGGAAACTTCTTTCACATCAATGCCACGGGCAGCCAAATCTGTTGCAACCAAAATATCAATATAGCCTTCTCTAAATTGCCCCATAATACGGTCGCGAATTCCTTGAGACAAACTCCCATGAAGCGCTCCCGAAGAGAATTTATTAATGGCTAAATTTTTAGCTAATTTATTAACGGCTGCTTTTGTTTTACAAAATATAATTCCGCGTTGACCTTCTTTGGAACTTAAAAAATGCATTAAAACATTCAGTTTTTCAATAGGTTCCACCACGACATACTGGTGATCAATTCCTTGATGACCAACGGTTTTCATGTCTGCTTCAATCTGTATCACATGTTTTGACATGTAATTTTGAACCAATTGTTTTATCGCTCCTGAAAGTGTGGCGGTGAATAATAGAGTTCTGCGTGATTTTGGAATTTCTTTAATAATAAGATCTAAATCTTGTTTTAAAGCACTCACCATTTCATCCGCTTCATCCAGTACCAAAGATGATAATTGTTTGAGGTTAATAGCTCCACGTTTCACTAAATCAACCAACCGTCCTGGTGTGGCTACTACAATGTGTGTAGGGGTTTTTAACCGTTCTATTTGAGGTTTGATAGGAATTCCTCCACAAACCGATGCCATCGATATTGAAGGGTTTTCTGACGCATATGCAACTAAGTTGGCATGTATTTGTTGCCCTAATTCTCTTGTTGGTGCCAATATGACAACTTGAACATTCGGGTTTTGAATGTCAATTAATTGTAACAAAGGAACTCCAAAGGCGACTGTTTTGCCTGTTCCTGTTTTAGCTACAACTACAAGGTCTTCTGTTTGGTTTAAAACCAATGGAATGGTTTTTTCTTGAATATCAGTAGGAACAGAAATTTCTAAATGAGCTAAGGCTTGTTGTAAGTGCTTATTTATTCCTAAATCAGAAAACGGTTTTGACATATCATAGTTTTTGACAAAGATAACTATACAAAATCCTAGAATGGCTTAAATTGGGATGCTAATTCAATTTAAAAAAGGATATAGATAGTAGAAGGATAAATAATATATTGCTATAATTGCTTATACTTCTTGAGTTGTCCGCTTTGATTTTCTGTAAATATAATTAGGATAAATAGTGCGTTTTGCAAAACGATTTAATTTATTAGAATTAATCATTTTTATATAAATCTGTTTTGTCACCCCAAAATATTCGTAGGTGGTTCCATCTAAAAAAGTAATTTCTAAAAGTAAGCCTTTGTGAATATAATCTGCAATCCCCGAATTTGTTATTGTATCTGTATAGGCATCTAAGTTAGCTGCAATCGTTTCAGGGGCAATACTCACCAAAAAATGGTACCCATCAATGATTTCACGACTTTTTAATTCAGCTTCTTCAGCTTTAGAATCATTTTCTTGAAACTTATCTGGATGCCACTCTTTTACTAGATTACGGTAGCTCTTTTTAAGAGTTTTAAGGTCAATTTCCTTATCAACATTAAATAGTTTCTTGTACTGATTGATACGCTTCATAGAATGATTTTTAGCAGCCGCGAAACTACATCTTTATTCTGAACTTGAGGCTGTTGCTAGAGTGTTTTTATTTCAGTAAAATTAGTTAAACAAGATTTTGAAAACTTTAAAATTCGCAACAGTGTACAAAAAAAGCCCAACATTATGTTGAGCTTTTTATTAAACTTGAAGTATATGTATTAGATAACTTTTACGTTTACTGCATTTAATCCTTTGTTTCCTTCTTGAAGATCAAATTCAACGATATCGCCTTCACGAATTTCGTCAACTAATCCAGAAATGTGTACAAAATGATCTTTTTCAACTCCTTCTTCAGTGATGAATCCAAAACCTTTAGTTTCATTGAAAAATTTTACTGTTCCTTTACTCATAATAGTGTAATTAAAATTTATAATATTTTTGCAAATATACAATCTTTTAATTAGAAACCTAGATATTTAAATAACTTAATTTCAATTTATTACGAGTTAGTTGAAATATAAATTATATTTTATCTCCACTCCATGCTTCGAATGACTTGGTAATTTTACCTTCATCATTGAATCTGTGATTCACCATTACTGGAATAGTGATTGTTTTGTTATCTGATTTACGTACTAAAGTTAATCTCCACCAAGACTGTACTAATCCTTTTTGAGATTCAAATTCATAGTATTTTATCCATTTATTATCCAGACTCTCAACAGAGTAATTACTCAAGAAATCTGACTGCATGGCTTTAAATTCATCCATAGATAAATCATCAGATCCCCACTCGCTAAATAATCCATCAAAGGTTGCAGTTTCGTCAAAGGCTTCAAAAAAGTGATCTAAGTTTCCGTATTGAAGCGCATGCATTGCTTTTCTTACAGTATTAATGTTGGCGTGGTTTGAGTATATTTTACCATCAGTCAAGTTATTTCTACTTTTCCAACTTTCCATAAATGGCATTTGGTTCATGTAAGTACGTGAAAAAGAAATTTTATTATCTGAATTAATAGCATACTGAGTATGTCTTCTCTGTGTAAACTTTACTCCTGTCATACCTCCAACTCCAGAAATAGCTTCCCAACAATAAACATATGTCACATTTTTAAAGTTTTCATCTGTATATTTAATTGCATCTGGATATGCGTTTTTAGCACTTCCTAAGGAATAATATCTATTTTTTGTATTCCATGTGTTTACAGTGTTAATAAACCCTTCTTTGGTTTGTGGTTCTCTGTCTTTGTTCATTTCTTCGCCCCAAACCCCTTTGAAATCATCTGATAAAAGAGATTCTAAAGCTTCTAAATTGTTTGAGTTTACAGCGTCATACATTTGATTTACGACATCGATAGCAGGATGCTCAATGTAAACTGTACCATTTTTTTTCTTTTGAGCAAATACAAATACAGTAGTTACAAGTAAGAGTAATGTTGTTAATTTAGTTTTCATTTTGATTAATTTTAATATTAGTTTTAATTTGAAAGTAAATATAGAAAAATATTCAAAACTACATATAACAAATGAGCTATATTTAATTGTAGAAGCCTAATAATTACAATTTAAGAAGTATTATTTGAGGGTAATACTTTTAATTTTCAAACTAAAAAGCTCTTTGGTTTTGTTACCAATTAAAAATGCAATTTGTTCTATTTGATCAGCATCAAAATTTGGAATATTGAGTCTGTAACCTCTAAAACTTGGATAAAAACTTTTTAATGGAATACTTATTTCTTGATCCAGTCCATTGGTTGTAAATGTATAGATATAAGAATGACGTTGACTATCAGTATCTTTTAATCTAAATTGATAAGATTTACCATCCCCTTTTATTTTTAGAACAATAAATTCAAAACCACTTGTTTTTATTCCATCAAAATTATAACGAAGTGAAGAAAAACCTCCATTGTTTTCTGTTGTGACATACCCTTCAAAAACACCAAAACCATCAGAATTTACGGAAAAATTTCCTTGGGACCTCCCTCCCATTACACGGTCATCTACAATTTTCCATCCTTTAGTAGAACTTCCAGATTCAAATTTAAAAATTTCGTTAGGTGATTGAAACATATTCATAAAAGTAAATAAAATCAGTGTATAAAACATAATTATAAAATCTATACTTTTGGAAGTCTTTCTAAAATTTCATCAAAATTCTCTCTTAAATAGGCGCGTAACTTCTTTTTGTAATCATCTTTAAGCCAGGACAAAAAGTTGTGTGTACTCTTACTTATACATTTTGAATAACGGTGTATTCTAAAATCTATATCGTCTGTTAAAAGTTTTACAAGATCCAAGGCGTCATAAATATCCTCACTGTTTTCTATACATATAAAAGCATGTTGTTCAATGGAACGTTTTAAAACAACTTTTGAGGACTCCCCATTACGAATGGATTGAATGTAGGTTTTGTTGACATCAAAATAAACATCTTTAGAATTAGTAAATGAAGCTCTTATATCATCTGGCATTTCATAAATGAAGTTGCTTTCAAGCTCTTCATCACTTAAAACTCCGTCTAAATAATAATTTGGATACTTAAATATACGTTGCCAATCTAAATTTGTACTTCCCCAAGGTCCAAAACGATGGAAGTTATTTCCTAAATCAATAACATCAAAGGAATTTTTATTCTTTAAAATTCGAGAACCCCTTCCTATCATTTGATAATAAAGTGTTAGTGATTTAGTAGCACGATTTAAGATAATAGATTCCACAGTAGGCTCATCAAATCCAGTAGTAAGTATACTTACAGAAGTTAGTATGGCATTTGGTGTTTCTTTAAACCATTTTAAAATTTGAGTACGCTCTTTTTTAGTTGCAGTATTATCTAAATGAGCTACAGGATAACCGGCGCTTCTAAACAAGTCAAAAACAAACAGTGAGGTATTGATACCGTTGTTAAATATAAGTGTTTTCTTTCCTTCACAACGTTCATTATAGGCTTCCATTAACTTAGAAAGCATCTCATTGTTAGTATATAAATCTTCTGAAGATTTAACCGTATAATCTCCGTTGGCACCTACCACTAAAGAAGTCAATCCAACATTATAAGAAAACATGTTAGCTTGTGCTAAGAATTCATTCTCAATTAGGGATTCAATACTCTCTCCGACAATTAATTCATTGTAATTATCTGCCATTGGAAGCTCAATATTTGAACTTAATGGTGTAGCGGTAACACCTAAAACGAATGATTTTTCAAAAAATTTAAAAAGTTTTGTGAATGAATTGTAATGAGCTTCATCAATAATAACTAAACCAATATCTGAGATATCTAATTTATCATCTTTTAAACGGTTGTTAAGTGTTTCAACCATTGCAACAAAACAATCAAATTGAGATTGGTCCTCTAAATTGGCTTTACTGTCAATTACTTTGTTTTGTACTCCAAACTCTGTCAATACAGATGATGTTTGTTTACAAAGCTCAATACGATGCGTCATTACCAACACCTTTTTCTTATGAGTTTTTAAGTATTGACTGACAATTTCCGAAAAGATAACTGTTTTACCACCACCAGTGGGTAACTGGTATAAAAGGTGGTAATCGTCCACAGCAGTTTCAAAACATTGAAATATTTTTTGAATCGCTCCCTTCTGGTAGCTATAAAGTTCTTTGCCAGTTTTACGTTCTTCTTGTTCTGAAATGGAAAGCATAGTTGGTTTTGGATGATTTTTGCAAAAATACATTCTTTATTGAGTATATAAAGAATTATTATGAACTATTTTTTCGTTTAAGATTAAATTAAATATTGTGCCTATTAAATTTGTAAAAGTTAAAAATGTATAATTATTTCATATTTGAGTCATAAATGGTTAAATTTAAATCCTTAATTTTCATTTATTATGAATCAAACAACAAACCAAACCACAATCAATTTTTGGATTATTTGTAGTCTGGCCTTAATTTGGAATATCATAGGAGTATTTGCTTATTTTGGTCAAACTTTTATGAGCGAAGAAATTTTTTCATCCTTATCTAAAACAGAACAAAATTATTTTTTAAACATGCCTGTATGGGTAACAGCTGCATTTGCTGCGGCAGTTTTTACCGGAGTCTCTGGTGCTATTAGCTTGTTACTGAAAAAAAAACCCGCAGTTTTTTTATTCTTAATTTCAATGATTTTAATATTAATACACCAGTATTACATCTTTTTTATTCAAGACTCTATAAAAGTTGAAGGTCTGGAATTAATTCTACCATTGACCACTTTGTTTATTGGGTTTTATTTACTTGGGTATTCTATTAAAATGAACAAACAAGGCGTGTTAAATTAGTCCGTTTTAGTTTTAAGTTTGTGCGTCTTCTTCGTGCCAGCATACATTTCGTATTTAGAAAAACGAGATTCTAATTTAGCATTGAATAGTTTAATCTTCCTTGAAGGTCTCAATCCAATATGTTTAAGTGCTTCCAGATTTGAAGAAATCATCCATGCATTGGTGCCTGGATATTTATGCTTTAAGGTTGAACCTATGGAGCTATAAAAACTCTCCATTTCAATATCTAATCGTTCTCCATAAGGAGGATTAAACACCATATGTAAATGTTCTTCGCCACCTTTTTGGGTTTTGAAAAAATCTTCATGTTTTATATATATAAAATCTTCTAATTTAGCGTTCTCAACGTTTTGAGTGGCCTTTTCTACTGCACTAGGTGATTTGTCAAACCCCATGATTTTGTGATGAAAATCACGTGTCTTTGAAAGTAATGATTCTTCAATTTTTTCAAATAAATCTACATCCCAATCTTCCCAACGTTCAAAACCAAATTCATTACGCATCAAATTTGGAGGAATATTACAAGCAATCATAGCAGCTTCTATAAGAACTGTCCCAGAACCACACATTGGATCCATAAAGTCACTCTGTCCATCCCAACCAGACAACATTATTAACCCAGCTGCTAGCACTTCATTGATAGGAGCAATATTTGTCGCAATTTTATAACCGCGCTTGTGTAAAGATTCTCCTGAACTATCTAAAGAAACAGTGCAAAAATGACGGTCGATATGAATATCAATTTTTAAATCTGGAAATCTCAAATCTACATTTGGACGCTCCCCTGTTTGGTCTCTAAAACGATCAACAATCGCATCTTTAGTTTTTAATGATACATATTGAGAATGTGTAAACGTATCACCATTCAGTGTTGCTCCTACTGCTAAACTACCATTCGATTTCAAATAGTTTTCCCATGGAATAGCATTAATTTTTTTGTATAAATCGGTTTCATTTATAACCTTAAAACTTGATATAGGTTTAAGTATTTTAATAGCCGTACGTAAACCAATATTTGCTTTGTACATAAAACCTTTATCTCCTACAAAACTAACATGTCTGACGCCAATTGTAACCGCTTGAGCACCTAGTTGTTTTAATTCTTTAGCTAAAAGTTCCTCGAAACCAAATAAGGTTTTAGCAACCATCTTAAAATTATTCTCCATCAAAATTATTTAGTACGTGCAAAAATACAGTATTTTTGTTCGAGTTATAAGTAAATAAATGACAAAAGAACATTCAAAGTGGTTTCAGTCTTGGTTTAATACATCCTATTATCATTTACTTTATAGGAATAGAGATTACAAAGAAGCTGAAGTTTTTATAAAGAATATAGTTAAGTATTTGAATCTTGATAAAGACGATTCAATATTAGATTTAGCATGTGGAAAAGGCAGGCATTCCATTTTTTTAAATTCCTTAGGTTTTAATGTCACTGGACTAGATTTGTCCAAAAACAGTATCAAGGAAGCAAAAACAAGGGAATCAAGTTCTTTGCATTTTGACGTTCATGACATGAGAAATTTATATAATACTCCATTTGAAGTGGTTTTAAATTTATTTACGAGTTTTGGGTATTTTGAAAAAGATCTGGATAATTTTAAAGTAATTCAAACCATCAAATCGAGCCTAAAACAAAATGGTATTGGTGTTATTGATTTTATGAACAGCCCACAAGTAATTGAAAATTTAATTGCTCAAAATTCGCACAAAATTGATGGAGTGACATTTAAATTAAAACGCTCCTATTCTGATGGATTTATTACTAAAGACATTGATATTTCTGATTCAGATAAAACGTATCAATTTCAAGAAAAAGTGCGTGCTTATAGTTTTCAAGATTTTGAAGTGATGCTTTCTAATGCTGGATTACATTTGTTAGAATGTTTCGGAAATTATAACCTAGAACCCTTTAATATAAAAACGTCAAAACGTTTAATTTTAATTTTTATAGCTAATGATTAGTTTTCTAGCACCTATGTTGTCAGTAGTATTTGGAGTTACAATTGTTTTGCTTTATAGTAAATCTAAACCCTTAAATCTGAAGTTATTTTTAGCATTTAGTGGAGCATTTTTATTGTCTACGACTATTTTTGAACTCCTTCCAGAAGTGTATGCGAACCTAGAAACCAAAAAAATAGGACTGTTTATTATGGGGGGTATTTTATTACAAATTCTTTTAGAGTTTTATTCCAAAGGAGCTGAGCATGGACACTTACATCAGCACGATGCTAAAACTGTATTTCCGTGGTTTTTGTTTATAAGTCTTGGTATTCATGCCTTTTTTGAAGGATTTCCCCTAAAAGATCACCACAGTATTATCATAGGCGTAGTCATTCACAAAATTCCAATTGCGATTCTAATTACCACTTACCTTCTAAAGTCAAAACTACCAAAGTCAAAGATTGTTCTGTTTTTAATTATATTCACACTTATGACGCCTTTAGGCTCTATTTCGGCTGAATTATTAAGTATTTCACAAACCATAATTTACAGCGTAAACGCCATAGTTATTGGGATGTTTCTACATATATCAACCATTATTTTATTTGAAAGCAGTGAAGGACATCATTTTAATTTGAATAAAATTTTAATGATTATTGGAGCGGTTATTTTAGCTTATTTTATATAACAACTATGTTTAGTAAAAATGAAGCTAAACTCCTAAGGCAAGAATTTTGGACTAGTTTTGGAAAATCTTTTCCGCATGAATGGATTTTATATAACACCAATGTCAAAGGGCTTAGTTTTAAATTTCATTTTGATACAGAATCCGCTTATGTTGCATTTTGTATTGATATGGAGTTTTCTAAACAACAAATTTATTGGGATAAATTAGTATCTCATAAATCAATCTTAGAGACTGATTTCTTACCTCAAATTAAGTTTGAAGAGTATTTTCAGGTTTCTGATGAAAAAGTGATTTCAGTTGCTTATGTATCTTTGGAGTCTAAGGTTTCTATTCACAATAAATCTACATGGAGAACAACAATGGAATTTTTAAATGAAACAATGCTTAAATTTGAAGCATTTTATGATATATATGAAAATACGGTTAAGATTTGAGTCTTAACCGTATTATGTAGGTATAAAATAAATGGGGCAAAAAAGATTAATATGATCTCATAAACAAAATTTTTCAAATTTATTTCTAGGTCAAAATAAACACATTTATTGTGTACCACAAAGACTTAAGTAACAAACGGTCGTTCTAAGTAACAAGCGGACTATATTAAAGATTAAACGGATTTAATAGGTGGGCAAAATAATAGAAATTTATTTTTTTAGGGGGTCCATTTTTTAGAAAGCTCATATAAATTAAACTCAATAAATGATTTTTGATATTCTAATTGTTCTGTTTGGAAGAGACGTTGTAAAATATCTTCAATCAAAAAATCTTCTTCAATATTAATAGGATCAAATGGCAGTTTTAATGACATATTAAATAAGATAGCAGTGTTATTATACCAAAAGGCACGCCATCCACTTCTTAAATACTTAATCAAGTCAAATGCAGTTTCTCCTGTTTGGCGATGTATTAATTTAATCAAAATTTGACCTTCAGTAATTGTGAATTTTTTGAGTTTTTCAGCAAATTCGCCCTCTATATACTTTTGAACCATCCGTGTATATTTCTTTCTTTTTCGTTTACTCTTTAGGTTAGCCATTCGTTCATTTAAACTTTTTAAACGTTCTGCAGCTAATTTGGCATAAGGGTAAACCTTAATTGTTTTACGTTTTAGAATCAAATACCGCCGTCTTGATTCATTCGTGGAAAACTTTAATTTTGGAAGGATATAAATTTCATTTAGATTGATCGAATTATTTGTGATTGTATCTCCAACAATGATTAAATAATTTTCAGAAATTGTATCATTTTTCACAGGCAAGTTTTGCCCAAAAAGGAAAATAGGAAACCAAAAAAAAATACAACGCATCAACATCTAAACTAAGTTTACTTGTGTGTTTTCAAACTTACAAAATATGCCTTAATCTTTGTGTTATTATCATTCATTATTGTTATTTTTAACCAAAATTTATTTCAAAATGGCACAGAAAACAATCCTTGATAAAAACGCACTTACATTTTTAGAAGATTATCTTAACAATGCAGCACCAACAGGCTACGAATGGAACGGTCAAAAACTATGGATGGATTATTTAAAACCCTATGTAGATAACTTCATAACAGATACCTACGGTACAGCCGTTGGGGTGATTAATCCTGAGGCACCTTTTAAAGTTGTGATTGAAGGTCATGCAGATGAAATTTCTTGGTATGTAAACTATATTTCAGATGATGGACTCATTTATGTCATCCGAAATGGAGGAAGTGACCATCAAATTGCTCCTAGTAAAATCGTAAATATTCATACAAAAAACGGCATTGTAAAAGGTGTTTTTGGTTGGCCAGCAATTCATACACGAAGTTTAGCTAAAGAACAAGCACCAAAACCTGATAATATTTTCATAGATATTGGATGTAAAACCAAAGAAGCGGTTGCAGAATTAGGCGTGCATGTAGGCTGTGTGATTACATATCCTGATACGTTTCATATTCTAAATAACGATCATTTTGTTTGTCGGGCTTTAGACAACCGAATGGGTGGTTTTATGATTGCACAAGTCGCGCGATTACTGCATGAAAACAAAAAAAGCCTTCCATTTGGACTGTATATAACTAATTCCGTACAAGAAGAAATTGGATTGCGTGGCGCAGAAATGATAACCCATACTATTCAGCCTAATGTTGCTATTGTGACAGATGTGACACATGATACCACCACACCAATGATTGAAAAAAAGACACAAGGACATTGTGAAATGGGCAAAGGTCCTGTGATAGCCTATGCCCCTGCGGTTCAACAAAAATTAAGAGATTTAATAACGGATACTGCAGAAGCAAACAAAATTCCGTTTCAACGTGCTGCTCTTTCTAGAGCAACTGGAACCGATACAGATGCCTTTGCTTATAGCAACGGAGGTGTCGCTTCAGCTCTGATTTCATTGCCATTACGTTACATGCATACGACTGTTGAAATGGTTCACCGTGAAGATGTAGAAAATGTTATTAAAATGATTTATGAAACTTTGTTAAACATTACAGACGGCGAAACATTTTCGTATTTTGACTAACTTTTAGTGGAAGAATATTTAGATATTTGGAATTCTGAAGGGCAACCGACAGGTGAAACTTGCTTGAAAGATATAGCACATCAGAATGGATTATTTCATCCTACAGTACATGTTTGGTTTTATACCCTTACCCCTGCCCTTTTACTTCAAAAACGAAGTCTTACTAAACAGACGTTCGCTGGCTATTGGGATGTTTCTGTTGCTGGCCATGTGAGTGCTGGAGAATCTATTTTGGATGGTGCACTTCGCGAAGTAAAAGAAGAAATTGGATTGGATATTAAAGAAATAGATTTACTCCCTATTGACATTCGGAAAAATATCAACCATTTTGAAAACGGTGTTATAGACTGTGAATTTCAACATGTATTTTTAGTTCAATTGAAAGCCGATGTTTCTAAATTACTAATCCAAGAAAATGAAGTGGATGAAGTACGGCTTTTTACTTTTGAAGAACTCCAAAACTGCATGCATCAAATGCACCCTAATTATAACATTGTGCCAGCCGATATGAGTTATTATCAGTTTATGATGGATACGGTATTGAAATTCCTCTAATTAACATTAGTTTTGCCGAATGCAAAACCAACCTGCCCTCAAAATTGAATTTGTAGCTATCATGGCACTGCTCATGTCTTTAGTAGCATTGTCCATTGACGGTATACTCCCGGCCCTAGCTGTCATTGGAAACGATCTTGGAGTTGCGAGTACCAAAGACCACCAATTATTGATTACCATGATTTTCTTAGGTTTGGGATTTGGACAATTAATTTTTGGTCCTTTATCTGATAGTTTTGGAAGAAAACCAATTATTTATGTGGGGTTTTTAGTGTTTGCTGTAGCGAGTATTATTTGTGTAAACACCAATTCTTATGAAATATTAATTGCAGGACGTATTTTGCAAGGGATTGGTTTGGCGTCGCCTCGAACCTTAAGTATTGCCATGATTCGTGATTCTTATGAGGGCGATTATATGGCCAAAGTCATGTCTTTTATAGTCATGATTTTTATCCTTATTCCTATCATAGCTCCCACACTTGGACAATTTTTAATGCTAACGTATAATTGGCAAGCCATTTTTAATGTACAATTAGGGCTCGGCATTTTAGTCATTTTTTGGTTTTGGAAACGACAACCTGAAACTTTAGCAGTTTCGAATCGGATTCCTTTTAAAAGTGCAACTTTAATTTCTGGTTTTATAGAATTTTTTAAACATCAACAAGCCGTTGCTTTTACCTTAATTTCTGGATTTATTACAGGTTCATTTATGGTTTATTTGAGTACCAGTCAGTATATTTTTGAAGTTCAGTACGGCTTAGGAGATGACTTCCCCTTAATTTTTGCTAGTTTAGCAGTTGGTGTTGGATTTGCAACCTATTTGAATGGTGTGTTTGTGGTTAGAGTTGGTATGAAACGAATTGCACTGGTTTCATTAATATCCTACACCTTAAGCTCTTTTATCTATGTATTCATGTTTTTAAATAAAGAGAATCCTCCTTTATGGATTTTACTTATCTTTTTTGCATTACAATTTACGTCCGTAGGATTTTTATTTGGAAACCTCAGAGCCTTAGCCATGCAACCTATTGGACATATTGCTGGGGTTGGTGCTGCCATCAATGGATTTGTTTCTACAGTGATGGGTGTATTAATTGCTAGTGTAATTGGAGCCTATATGAGTGCCACAGTGTGGCCGTTGTTTTTAGGTTTTACAATATGTGGCTTTGTTTCTATGGTAATTTTTCTTCTAAATAAACCCTTAGAACGAACTATTTAAAAAGCCCCAGTATCCACATCTTTAATAAATTTAATCAATCCCTCAAAATAGATTTTTTGATCGTCAAATTGTGAAAGGTGACTTCCATTAGGACACAATAAAAAACGACCATTTTGAACCTCTTCGGAAATAAATTTCATTTGTTCGGGATCCATTGTATCATAGGTCGCTCCAATACTCAGAGTAGGAACTGTAATTTCATGTAAATCTGCTTTCACATCCCATAATTTTAAATTTGCATCCCCTTTGATTCCAAATTCACTTGGACCTTGCATCGTTACATATACCTCGTAATTAAGGTGCTTAAAACTTCTATTTAGAGGTTCTGGCCATTCCGAAACAGGTAAGCGAATGATATGCTCTGTATAATAATTGTTGACCACTAAATCCATATAACGGGCATTGGTATAATCTTCTTTATCTTCATAAAACATGATTTCCTTTAATACATCTGGGTCTAATTTAGGTGCTAAAACTTCATCTGAATATTTTTGATAATCTGGAATGGAGGGTACCATGTTAGAAATAATTAACCCTTTTAAATTTTCTTGGTATTTCAACGCATATTGCATTCCTAGAATTCCACCCCATGATTGTCCAAACAGATAAAAATTATCGTTGGTCAATCCTAATGCGATTCGTACTTGTTCTACTTCCTCCACAAAACGGTCTAAGTCCCAAAGCGATAGATCTGTGGGCTGATCGCTATAATAAGACCCCAATTGATCGTAATAATAATATTCGATACCTTCATTAGGAAAATAACCATCAAAAGACTCGTAAATTTCATGTGTCATCCCTGGACCGCCATGTAATAATAAGACTTTCATAGTTGGATTGTTACCCACTCGTTTGGTCCACACATTAAATTCTCCTTTGGGTGTAGATATAGGGATCATTTTAATCCCCCCTAAATATTGATCGTCTTTTTCAGAACTGTCTAAATAATCAGTATTTGAAGACGTAATAGATGTTTTAATTTCAGTTTTACAAGCAGTCAAAACAAACGTATAAATAAGGAAATACAAAAAATAAGGTTTCATAAGGCTAAGGTTTAAATTGATATATCTGTTTAAATAGAGTTTTTTATAATTGCTTCCACTACTTCCGGATTTAACAAAGTACTAATGTCTCCTAAATTAGAAGTATCCTTACACGCAATTTTTCTAAGAATACGGCGCATAATTTTCCCTGAACGGGTTTTTGGAAGCCCCAATGTAAATTGAATTTTGTCAAGCTTTGCGATGGGACCAATGTGTTTACTAATAAGTTGATTGATTTCGGTTTTTAAAGAATCGCTTAAATCCTGCGGATTTTTTAAGGTTATAAATCCATACAAGGCACTGCCTTTAATATCGTGGGGATACCCAACAATTGCAGATTCCGCTATGTTAATATGTTCATTTATGGCATCTTCTATCGGAGCTGTTCCTAGGTTATGACCTGAAACTATAATAACATCATCCACACGTCCTGTGATACGGTAGTGCCCATTCTCATCTCTTAAAGCACCATCTCCCGTAAAATATTTTTGATCATAAGCAGAAAAATAGGTCTCTTTATAGCGTTGATGATTTCCCCAGATAGTACGTGCCATAGATGGCCAAGGAAATTTTACACACAAACGCCCTTCTACTGAATTACCTTCAATTTCTTGACCATTTTCATCCATTAATGCAGGCTGAATTCCTATGAAGGGCAGCGTTGCAAACGTGGGTTTTCCCTCAAAACTATTAGGAATTGGAGAAATCATAATTCCTCCTGTTTCGGTTTGCCACCAAGTATCCACAATAGGACATTTATGTTTTCCAATATGGTTATTGTACCAATGCCATGCTTCTTCATTAATAGGTTCTCCAACAGTACCAAGAATTTTTAAGGAAGATAAATCGTATGGTTTTACAACCTCTAAACCTTCTTTAGCAAGTGCTCTAATTGCGGTAGGTGCTGTATAAAACTGGGTTACCTTATGTGTTTCGACAATGGACCAAAAACGCCCATAATCAGGATAACTAGGCACTCCTTCAAACATGAGAGTGGTAGCACCATTTAAAAGCGGTCCATATACTATATAACTGTGTCCCGTAATCCAACCGATGTCTGCCGTACACCAATAAACATCTTCAGCTTCATATTGAAAAATATTTTTAAACGTATAAGCTGTGTAAACCATATAACCAGCTGTAGAATGAACCATTCCTTTAGGTTGACCTGTAGATCCCGATGTATATAATATGAATAATGGATCTTCTGCTTTCATGACCGTCGCTTCACAAACTTCAGACGCAGCATCTAACAACGGTTGTAACCAAAAATCTCTGCCTGAAACCATTGAAACTTCAGAATTAGTGCGTTTCACAACAAGAACAGACTCTATTCCATTACAATCTAAAAGTGCTGTATCAACAATCGATTTTAAATCAATATTTTTTGAGCCACGAAAACCACCATCACTAGTAATAATCATTTTACAATCACAATCGTTGATTCGCGATGATAGAGCGGACGCAGAAAATCCTGCAAAAACTACTGAATGAATTGCTCCTATGCGTGCACATGCTAACACTGAAATTGCCAACTCAGGAATCATGGGTAAATAAATACAAACCCGATCCCCTTTTTGGATACCTTTAGATTTTAACACATTAGCAAACCTGTTGACGCGTTTATATAAGTCATTGTACGTAATTGCTTCAGAAGGTTCTATTGGATTGTTTGGTTCAAATAAAATCGCAGTTTTATTGCCTTTATTTTCTAAATGACGGTCAATACAATTTTCGGTTATATTGAGTTCTGATCCTTGAAACCAACTGACTTTTGCAGAAGAGAAATCCCAATCAAGAACCTTACTCCAAGGACGTTTCCAAGTAAAATTTTCCTTTGCTATAGCGCCCCAAAATGCTTCCGGATTCTGAACAGATTTTGAATAATTGTTTTGATAATCTTCTAAGCCTTTAATTTCGAATTTGATCATGATAATAAAATAAGATCTCTAATGTAATACAATTAGGACAAACTTTTTATACATTTGAAAAGATTAACCATTTTGAGCTAGAATAAAATGAACTTTAAAATTATACTTCAGATTTCTTTATTATATTTTATGATGTTCAGTTGTTCTTCAAATAATACTACGACTAATGAACCAGAAGATACTACTCTAATTCCAGTTGATTTATCTTCCTATTTTTCTGTTGATTTTAATGCGCTGCCAAACTATGCCAATCAAGACATTCCAAATTATATCACAAAGGACAATACGCCTGCATCGAATCCAATAACAGACCAGGGTGCAACATTAGGTCGTATTTTGTTTTATGACACCAACCTATCTTCTGATAATACGGTGGCGTGTGCAAGTTGTCATGTACAAAACGAAGCTTTTGGAGATGCCAATACCGCGAGTACTGGAATTAACGGCTCTACCGCAAGACATTCAATGCGTTTGGTTAACAATCGTTTTGCCAATGGAAATGCTTTTTTTTGGGATAAACGTGCAGCTACCCTAGAAATACAAACAACCCAACCCATTCAAGACCATATTGAAATGGGATTTAGTGGAGAAAACGGCGACTTGAGTTTTGATGATTTAATCGTAAAACTTGAAAATATTCCGTATTATCCTGTTTTATTCTCTAACGCTTTTGGAACAGAAACAATTACTGAGGATCGCATTCAACAAGTGCTTGCACAGTTTGTGAGAAGTATCCAATCTTTTGACAGCAAATATGACGAAGGGCGAATGTTAGTTGCTAATAATAACCAACCCTTTCCAAATTTTTCAGCTTTAGAAAATTTAGGTAAAAACCTATTTACCCAACCCCCTGTTTTTAACAATACTGGAATGAGAATTAATGGTGGTGTTGGATGTGCTGGATGCCATCAAGCACCCGAATTTGATGTAGATCCTAATTCTCTCAACAATGGAGTTATAGGTACTATTGGTCAACTTGGAACCGATTTGACCAACACAAGAGCGCCAAGCCTTAGAGATCTAGTAAAACAAAATGGCACTACTAATGGTGGCTTTATGCATAACGGCGCTTTTGAAGAGCTAATTGGGGTTGTAAATCACTACAATGAAATTGATGCAACGGGGAATAATAACTTAGATCCTAGACTCCGACCAGGTGGAAATGCACAACAATTAAATATGACTCTTGATGAAAAAAATGCATTGGTTGCCTTTATGGAAACATTAACTGGTGAGGATATTTATACCAATCCTAAATGGAGTAATCCTTTTATTGATTAATCCCCTTTTAGTTTATAATTTAACTTTGCTCATTAACCAATATAATTTTGGAATTAAAACGACTTTACTTTATTGACGCTATAAGAGCTTTTGCCATTTTGATGATGCTTCAAGGGCATTTTATTGATACCTTACTTGCGATCGAACATCGTGACATCAACAACTTAGCTTTTAAAACTTGGACGTATTTTAGGGGGATTACTGCTCCCGTTTTTTTTACAATCTCTGGACTCATTTTTACATATTTACTTATCAAAGCAAAAGAAAAAGGGACACTCCACTATCGTATGAAAAAAGGAATCATTCGTGGGTTGATGTTGATTGGTATTGGGTATGCACTACGAATCCCTATTTTTAGGTGGCTAACAGGTTCGTTTGGCACCTATTTTATGGTTATTGATGTTTTGCAGATCATTGGTCTCTCATTGATTTTAATTGTATGCGTGTATACTATCTGTCAAAAAAATACCTTATTGTTTTCTGTTACAGTGTTCTGTTTAGGAACCATTATATTTTTAAATGAGCCTCTTTATAGAACCTTCGGCGCTGAGGGCATACCATTACTATTTGCTAATTATTTTACAAAAGTAAACGGGTCTGTATTTACCATTCTTCCGTGGTTTGGATACATGGCTTATGGTGCTTTTATTGCAACTCTATTCTATGGTTACTTGTTGCATCCGCGATTCAAAACTGCTATTGTAACAGGTTTTTTTACCGTGGGTTTGGCATTGATTTACGGGTCTTCTTCCCTATTACATTGGCTTACGACAATCACCAATATTACATTGTTTTTTGAAGTTGCTAATTATAATTATTTATTTGTCAGACTTGGAAATGTATTGATACTCTTCGGGGTATTTTATGCCTTAGAATCCTACTTAAAACACCCTGTAATTCTAAAAATTGGACAAAAAACACTTTCTATTTATGTAGTTCACTTTGTTCTTCTTTATGGAAGTTTCACAGGAATGGGACTCAATAGAATATTAGGGAAAAACTTAACTCCTCTTGAAGCCATAATAGGTGCCCTGAGTTTTTTAGTAGTCGTAAGTTTGATTTCAATTTATATCATCAAAGCAAATACACAAGTGTATGGGTTTTTTAGACAAAAAGCTTATGTACTAAAAACACTTATAAAGTCTTTAAATAATTAAGAACATTGGTTTCAATTCGCGTTTGTATATCTGATACATCAGCTTTTATAAAGGTTTCACCCGTAATATTCTCGTACAATTCAATATAACGTTCGCTAACGGTTTCAATGTAATCATCACTCATGACAGGGACTGTTTGACCATCTAGTCCTTGAAAGTCATTACTAATCAACCACTGTCGCACAAACTCTTTAGAAAGTTGTTTTTGAGGTTCATTATTGTCTTGACGGGCTTCATACCCTTCAGCATAAAAATAGCGTGAAGAGTCTGGTGTGTGAATTTCATCGATCAATACAATTTTTCCTTCTTTAGTTTTACCAAATTCATACTTAGTATCTACCAAAATCAGACCTCTTGATGCAGCGATTTCAGAACCTCTTTCAAAAAGTTTTCGAGTATAGTCTTCTAAAACGATATAATCGTCTTCAGAAACAATGCCACGTTTCAAAATATCTTCTCGAGAAATATCTTCATCATGATCGCCCATTTCAGCTTTGGTTGCAGGAGTTATAATGGGTACTGGAAACGCATCGTTTTCTTTTAATCCTTCTGGCATGGGCACGCCACAAAGCAAGCGTTTTCCATCAGAATATTCGCGTGCTGCGTGACCTGACATATACCCTCTTATAACCATTTCTACCTTGAAGGGGTCACAAGAATGTCCGACAGCAACATTTGGATCGGGAGTTGCCATTAACCAATTTGGTACAATATCAGCCGTAGCAGCCATCATTTTAGTGGCAATTTGATTTAGTATTTGACCTTTATAAGGAATGCCTTTGGGCATTACGACATCAAAAGCCGACAGGCGATCGGTAGCTACCATTACTAAAAGATCTTTGTTTATGTTATAAACTTCTCTAACTTTTCCTTTATAAAGATTTGTTTGCCTTGGGAATTCAAAATTTGTATCGGTAATAGTTTGACTCATGTGATTGTTTTAATCTCTGTTTTCTATGTGTTTGTAAGCTTCTATTACTTTCTTAACCAATTTATGACGGATGACATCTTTATCATCTAAAAATATCATACCCACTCCTTCAATATCTTTTAAAATTAAAAGCGCTTCTTTAAGACCAGAAATGGTTCGTCTTGGTAAATCAATTTGACCTGGATCCCCTGTTAAAAGAAATTTAGCATCTTTTCCCATGCGCGTCAAAAACATCTTCATTTGAGCATGAGTAGTGTTTTGACCTTCATCTAGAATTACAAAAGCATGGTCCAAAGTACGTCCTCTCATAAATGCCAAAGGTGCAATTTGGATGGTGCCATTTTCGATATAATTATCTAATTTTTCAGCGGGGATCATATCTCTTAAAGCGTCGTACAAGGGTTGCATATATGGATCCAGTTTTTCTTTTAAATCACCTGGTAAAAACCCAAGATTCTCACCTGCTTCTACAGCTGGACGTGTCAAAATAATTCTTTTGACTTCTTTATTTTTAAGAGCTCGAACAGCCAAAGCAACTCCTGTGTAAGTTTTGCCAGTTCCAGCAGGACCAATAGCAAAGACCATGTCATTTTTGTGTACGCTATCAACTAACTTGCGTTGATTGGCAGTCTGAGCTTTTATCAAACGTCCATTGACACCATATACAATAACTTCCCCACTTTTAGAAGACGAATCATAATCGGCTTTAGAATCACTTGTAAGTACACGCTCAATCATGTTTTCATCTAATTTATTGAATTTCTGAAAATGACTCAACAGCATTTCAATGCGTTTGTCAAATTCAGTAAGTAAATCTTTGTCGCCAAAAGCAGTGATTTTTGTACCTCTAGCTACAATTTTGAGCTTTGGAAAGTACATCTTTAAAAGTTCGATGTTTTTATTTTGAGCACCAAAAAACTCTTTTGGTGTAATATCCGTTAATTCAATAATTAGTTCATTCAAAGGGTTCTTAAATTTAGTCAATTTGTGATTCTATTCGATGTTATAAATGTACTCACAATTTAGTATAATATTTAAGACTGTTAATAAAAATTTACAACAAAAATTGTGTAGGTTTGTATATCTTAAACAGTCAAGTTTTTAGAGCTTTTTTAAACTAAATAATACGTTGTGCCAATGGCCATCATTACATTAACGACCGATTTTGGAACAAAAGATCATTTTGCAGCTGCTGTAAAAGGTGCCTTGCTATCCGAAATTGAGGAAGCTAAAGTAGTCGATATTTCACACAACATTGCTCCGTTTAGTATTTTAGAAGCGGCGTATGTAATACAAAATGCTTTTGAAAGTTTTCCTGTTGGAAGTATTCATATCATTGGAGTGGACTCCGAAATTAGTGAAGAAAACAAACATATTGTAGTACAGCTTAATAACCATTATTTTATTTGTGCTAATAATGGAATCATGAGTATGATTTGTTCTGAAATCAATCCACAAAAAATTGTAGAAATAAATATTCATGATAAAATTTCAACCAGTTTTCCAGTTTTAGATGTGTTTGTAAAAGTTGCGGCCCACATTGCACGTGGTGGTACTTTAGAAGTTGTTGGAAAAATTATTACAGAAATTAAACCTATTAAAAATATTGTTCCTATTGTGAAAGATGATGGAGCTCAAATGATCGGAAATGTGATTTATGTAGATCATTACGGCAACGTGATTACCAACATCAAAAAGCGCTTTTTTGAATCGGTACAAAAAGGGCGTCGGTTTGAGATTTCGGCACGGAATCACAAATTCAAACGGATTTATGACCACTACAGCGATATTGTTGATTTCAACATTGCGAGTGAATTGCGCAACGATGAAGGTCAAGGACTTGTTGTTTTTAATTCTTCAAGCTATCTAGAAATAGCGGTTTATCGAAGTAATTTAGCTACTGTTGGCAGCGCTTCTTCTCTGTTGGGGTTGGATATGATGGATACTATCACAATTAATTTTTTCAAAGATTAAGATGAAAAATAGACCGTTCAAAGGTTGAAAAAACTATCAACCTAATGTTAATAAGTTTCTTTTAATAATAAGCATCAAAAAGATATATTTGTAAGAGCCCTTTTATTAAATTTATAATTCACATCACAGATGAAATTTATAGTTTCCAGTACGTATTTATTAAAACAACTTCAAGTCTTAGGAGGCGTAATTAACAATTCTAATACCTTGCCTATTTTAGATAATTTCTTATTTGAATTAGAACATTCAAAACTAACGGTATCTGCCAGTGATTTAGAAACCACTATGGCCTCCACCTTGGAAGTTGAAAGTGATAGCGAAGGCAGTGTGGCTATTCCTGCTAAACTCTTGTTAGAAACCCTTAAAACATTTCCAGAGCAACCCCTAACTTTTGTTATTGAAGAAAATAACACGATTGAAATTAGTTCAAATCATGGAAAGTATGCGTTGGCCTATGCAAGTGCAGACGAGTTTCCAAAAGCTATTTCTTTGGACAGCCCAAGCACCACCGTTATTGGAGCTGATATATTAGCTACTGCTATTTCAAAAACAATTTTTGCGGCTGGAAATGATGATTTACGTCCGGTTATGAGTGGTGTATTTTTTCAGTTTTCAACAGAAAGTCTAACTTTTGTAGCTACTGATGCCCACAAGCTAGTTAAATATTCTCGTACCGATGTAACTGCCAATGAAACAGCTGAATTTATCATGCCCAAAAAACCTTTGAATTTATTGAAAGGGATATTGGCTGGTAGCGATGACGATGTTACTGTTGAATACAACGACTCTAATGCTAAGTTTTCGTTTGAAAATTCAGTATTAATCTGTCGATTGATTGATGGTAAATATCCAAACTATGAAGCGGTGATTCCAAAGGAAAATCCAAACCACTTGACCATCAGTCGCAATCAATTTTTAAATTCTGTTAGACGAGTGTCTATATTCTCAAACAAAACAACCCATCAAATTCGTTTAAAAATTGCGGGAGCAGAATTGAATATTTCTGCAGAAGATATCGATTACAGCAACAAAGCTGAAGAACGTTTGACTTGTGATTACCAAGGCGATGATATGCAAATTGGGTTCAACTCTCGTTTTTTATCTGAAATGCTAAGCAACCTTAATGCGGATGATATCCAACTGGAAATGAGCATGCCCAACCGAGCAGGAATCCTCACTCCTATTGATGGATTGGACGAAGGCGAAACAGTAACCATGCTGGTAATGCCAGTGATGCTAAATAGTTAATATCTAATTTTTTCATACATAATAAAAAAGCATTCTGACGGGAATGCTTTTTTTGTTATATTTATTCAGTCGTAAAACAGATCAAAATGACTTATAGAAAAGCAACCTCTAATGATGTAGAACATTTGTCTGAATTGTTTAATGCATACAGAATGTTTTATCGAAAAGCGAGTGCTATTCAAAGTGCGAAAACATTTTTGGAAGAACGCATTTCTAATAAAGACTCTGAAATTTTTGTAGCCCAGAATACCACTAATAAACTCGTTGGATTTGTACAATTATATCCTCTTTTTTCGTCGACTCGAATGAAGAAGCTTTGGTTGTTAAACGATTTATTTGTGCATCCAGAGTTTCGAGGCAACGGTATTTCGATTGGACTGATCCAAAAAGCAAAAGATCTTGTTTTGGAATCCAATGCATGTGGGATGTATTTAGAAACCGAAAAATCAAATTTGATTGGAAATCATTTATACCCAAAAACAGGGTTTGAACTAAATACAAGCGTTAATTTTTATGAGTGGAATGTGGAGTAACAATGAGTTTAGAATACTTTTATTATTGATAAGCGATACATAAAACTAATGACCCTATGAAAACAAAAATACTTTCTAGCTGTTAACTGTCAATGTAATCAAAAACGTCATTGTCTTACTACCCATACATTTTTGCACGCAACTCTTTGATCTTAGCATCTTGCATATACTCATCAAAGGTCGTATAACGGTCAATTACACCTTTAGGGGTTAATTCTATGACTCTATTGGCAACGGTTTGTGCAAACTCATGATCGTGCGTGGTAAATAATACTGTTCCTTTAAAGTTTTTTAAAGAATTATTAAAGGCTGTAATACTTTCTAAATCTAAGTGGTTGGTTGGTTCATCGAGCATTAATACATTGGCACGCATCATCATCATACGAGATAGCATACAGCGAACTTTCTCCCCACCAGACAAGACATTGGATTGTTTAAGTGCTTCTTCTCCACTAAAAATCATTTTACCTAAAAACCCACGAATGTGCACTTCTTCACGTTCTTCTTCTGTTTTTGCCCACTGTCGTAACCAGTCTACCAAATTCATAGCTTTATTAAAAAAACTGCTATTATCTAAAGGCAAGTAGGATTGAGTAGTTGTAACACCCCATTGGAATTTCCCACTTTTAGCCTCCAAATTTCCTTTTACAATATCATAAAATGCGGAAGTAGCCCTAGAATCTTTAGAATATACCACCACTTTATCTCCTTTATTTAAGTTTAAATCAACATTATGAAATAATGTTTCTCCTTCGAGATCATAGGCTAATTTATCAACATTTAAAATTTGGTCTCCAGCCTCGCGATCACGTTCAAAAATAATGGCAGGATAACGTCTACTTGAAGGACGAATGTCAGTGACATCTAATTTATCAATCATTTTCTTACGACTTGTAGCTTGTTTGGACTTGGCAACATTAGCAGAAAAACGACGAATAAATTCTTCTAATTCTTTCTTTTTATCTTCTGATTTTTTGTTTTGTTGAGCACGTTGTTTAGCAGCTAGTTGTGAAGACTCATACCAAAAGGTATAATTTCCTGAAAAGTGATTGATTTTATTGAAATCGATATCTGAAATATGCGTACATACAGCATCCAAAAAGTGACGGTCATGTGATACGACTATTACACAATTGTCATAATTGGCTAAAAAATGTTCTAACCACGAAATGGTTTCATAATCCAAATCATTGGTAGGTTCATCCATAATCAATACATCTGGTGATCCAAACAAAGCTTGTGCCAACAAGACTCGTACCTTTTGTTTTCCATCCAAATCTTTCATTAATGTATAGTGGTGTTCTTCTTTGATCCCTAAGTTAGAGAGCATAGACGCCGCATCACTGTCGGCATTCCAACCATTCATTTCTTCAAATTTTACTTGAAGTTCTCCGATACGATCTGCATTTTCATCAGAATAATCGTTATATAAAGCATCAATTTCAGCCTTGATTTTAAACAGTGGTTTGTTTCCTATAATTACGGTTTCTAAAACCGTGTGTTCGTCGTAAAGGTTGTGGTTTTGTTCAAGAACCGACATGCGTTTTCCTGGTTCAAGATGCACGTGTCCAGAAGTAGGTTCTTGTACGCCTGCAATGATTTTTAGAAATGTAGATTTTCCAGCACCATTGGCACCAATAATTCCATAACAATTTCCGTTATTGAAAGACGTATTAACTTCATCAAAAAGAATCCGCTTTCCAAATTGTACTGATAAGTTTGAAACTGATAACATGCTTAAAATAATTTTTGCAAAAGTAAATAAATCAAACCATTCATCAAATTAAACCGCCTCGTAATTTAACAGCGCCTTAACAAGAATAAATCATTTCATAGCTTACTTTTGGTATAGTTGAGATATTAAATGTCATATTTTTATGAAAATCAATCCAATACACTTTCTTTTTGTGCTATTGACTTTTTTGGGCTGCCAGACAAGCCCCAAAGAAATAAAACCTGTTTTTGTAGGTGGTAACATTATCAACCCGAGTAATAATTATGTGGTTTTATACGATACCCAGAATAATATAGACACCTTATATCTCAATGATGACAATCGTTTTTCTCATCGTTTTCTAAACTTCAAACCAGGAATACATTCATTTGTCCACGGAGGAAAATACCAATCCATTTTACTGGAAGAAAATGACAGTATTATGATGCATATCAATACTCATGATTTTGACGAATCGATTGTTTACAATGGGACTGGTGCTAAGAAAAACAACTATCTTATTAACCTCTTACTTAAATTAGAAAAAGAAGACAGTAACACCAATGCTTCTTACTCTGAATCTCCAGAAAAATACCATCAAGATATTGAAACATTTATTACAAAAAACTCAAATGACTTAGAATCATTTTTAAAAATCAATCCAAACTCAGAACTCTTTAAAAAAGTAGCTTTATCAAGCATAAAATACCATTACTTTACGCGCAAAGAATTGTACCCGTTCCGTCATTTTGGTGCTAATAATTTTGAAAATTTTAAAGAACTTCCTTCCAGTTTTTATGAGTTTAGAAAAGAAATTGTTTACAACGACATCGATCTTAAAGACTTTTATCCCTATTATAACTATTTATTTCCCCACATAAACAATTTGGCACTCGAGCAATTGACTACAATTATTGATGACTTCACGCTAGACAAACATAAGTTGGACTATACCAACCGAAAGCTAGAACTCATTGATAGCTTAGTGACCAATACAATGATTAAAAATAATTTACTTAAATACACTACGCGAAATTTCATTTCCAATTCAAATTCTATCGATCAGAGTTATATTTTGTATCAATCTTTTTTAGACAAAAGCACGAATGTGAAGGATAAAAAATATATCAAAGATTTGTTTAAAAATGCGCAAGGATTACAACCTGGTTATCCTATGCCTGCGATTGAAGTAATTAATCATACAAATCAAACTCTAAATATAAACACGATATTTAATAAAACAACCGTTATTTATTTTTGGGACAATGCCAGTCGATATCATTTTGAAAATAGTCATATCAAAGTAAAGACTTTACAAGAAAAATTTCCGAATATTGATTTTGTATCCATAAACATCAATTCCATGCATACGTATGTCTGGAAAAATATGATTTACGGTAATCAGTTTAAAATAAATAATGAATACCGTTTCGCCGATCCCTCCTACGCAAAAAAACGATTGGCAATCAACTACATTAAAAAGGTGTTAATTGTGGATTCTAAAGGGGTTATTTTAAACGCTACGGGGGATTTATTTGATTCTAATTTTGAAGCATCTCTAAAAACGTACAAATAAAAAAGCTGAAGTTTCCTTCAGCTTTAATTTATGTTTATTAAAATGCAGTAAATTAATTACCTTTTTTATAATCTTCTAAAAACTTAGCCAAACCGCTATCTGTTAATGGGTGTCTCAACAAACCTTCAATAGAACTTAAAGGGCCTGTCATTACATCTGCCCCTAATTTAGCACAGTCAATCACATGCATGGTATGACGCACAGAAGCCGCTAAAATTTCGGTTCCAAACCCATAGTTATCATAGATTAAACGAATTTCAGCAATTAGATTAAGTCCATCTGTAGAAATATCATCCAGTCGTCCAATAAAAGGCGACACATACGTAGCACCTGCTTTGGCAGCTAACAAGGCTTGTCCAGGAGAAAATACTAAAGTTACATTGGTTCTAATTCCTTTGTCACTAAAATATTTACATGCTTTTACACCATCTTTAATCATTGGAAGTTTTACCACAATTTGAGGGTGTAAAGCAGCTAAAGCTTCTCCTTCTTTTACCATTCCGTCAAAATCAGTTGCAATTACTTCTGCAGATACATCTCCATCAACAATTTCACAAATGGCCTTGTAATGATTCAAAATATTTTCTGAGCCAGTGATGCCTTCTTTAGCCATTAACGATGGATTGGTCGTCACTCCATCAAGAACGCCAAGGTCCTGAGCTTCTTTTATCTGATCTAAGTTGGCTGTATCAACAAAAAATTTCATACTAGTTTTTGGTTTAAATTAATTATTACAAAATTACTATATTATTACTGTTAGGCAACTGTTATTTTAAAAAATAATGAATTGCTTTATATGTTGTAAAAACTACTCAAAAGTTTTTCGTACCATAAATCAGGAAGTATACGCTTTAAAACCACTGAAAATTTCTGTAAAAATGCGCCAACTTTGTAATGGATTTTTGGGTTTTTAGAAGTAATAATTTTATGAACTACTTCTGCCATTAGTAAGGGGTTTTTACCAGAATCTACGTGTGAATCCATCATATTTAAAGTAGTTCCGTAAGGAAGTTTATAAGGAGAGTTTTCTAATACAGGTGCATGGTAACGTCCAGCGGCGATATTAGTAGCAAAATCACCAGGCGCAACGTTACTCATGGTTATACCAAACAATTTAAGCTCCATACGATAGGATTCTGTAATCAATTCCAAAGCACCTTTACTCGCGCTGTAGATGCCCCTGAAGGGCAGTCCCATATAGCCCGCTATAGAAGTGATGTTTAAAATTTGTCCTGATTTTTGTTCACGCATATAGGGTAAGACTGCGTTGATCATATTTATAGGCCCAAATAAATTGGTTTCAAAATTTCGTTTCATTTCCTCCATAGGAATTTCTTCTAAAGGCCCTGTAATTCCAACTCCAGCATTGTTGACCAATACATCAATTTGACCTGTTTTAGAAATTAATTCAGAAACACATTCGTTGATGGACGTTGATAGAGTGACATCTAATTTTATAATTGGAAACTTAGAACTTGAATATTTTTCAGGAAATCGACTGGTACCATAAACGATAAACCCTTTGTCGGTAAGGTACTCTCCTATGGATTTTCCAATTCCTGAAGATCCGCCTGTAATTAAAACAACTTTTGCCATTTATTTTAGTGTTATATGAAGATAAAGATAGTAAGATTTAAGGAAACTTTAGGGTACAAAAAATGGCAAGCTACCTACATCACACTGCTACAACCATTTACCTTTGCTGCGTTCCCGCCCTGGAGGATTCAACAGGAGCTAGTTGTGTAGGACTTGCCGCTGCAAAGATACAAAGTTTATATAATCACACAATGATTTTTTTAACTGAATATAAATAAATAAATTGCTAAAAAATTTAATTGCTCTATGCATCCCTACAAACTATTGACATTCATTGGACTTAACGTTTTGATCTCTGCTTGCGGTACAACTACCAAATCAAACTTCTCCATCCAAACAAACAGTGGTACAAATATTATATCCAATTCAGAAACGCTTTCTATTGAAGTTCAAAATCCGAATAATATAGATTTTGACTCTATTCAGTTGACTTTGGATACTAAAAAAATTGAAACTTCTGTTGACTTATCAGTTATGCCTCTTGGTGAAAAACGCATCAAAGCCAAAGTTTTTTATGACGGTACATTTGAGGTTGTACTCAAAAAAGTGATTGTAGTAAATTCCGAAGCTCCAAAACTATATACCTACGAAATTATTAATACCTATCCTCACGACATCACCTCTTATACTCAAGGACTTGAGTTTTATAAGGGTGATCTTTATGAAAGTACAGGACAATATGGCGAATCTAAACTTCGAAAACTTGATTACAAAAAGGGGGGCGTTCTTAAAAATATTAATTTAAGTACTGCTTATTTTGGAGAAGGACTGTCTGTTTTGAATGATAAAATTTATCAATTAACATGGAAAGAAGGGCGTGGATTGGTGTATGATATTGATAGTTTTGAACAGATAGAAACCTTTAATTATGGCCAAAGTAAAGAAGGCTGGGGACTGTGTAATGATGGTCAGAAATTTTACAAGTCTGATGGATCTGAATTTTTATGGTTTCTGAATCCCAACACCCTTGCAGAAGAAGGTGCGCTCCAAGCTTACACTAATAAAGGAAAATTGACAAATCTCAATGAATTGGAATGGGTTGACGGCAAAATTTATGCAAATCGCTATCAAAAAAATGGGGTTGCCATCATCAACCCAGAAAATGGTGCGATTGAAGCGGTCATCGATTTTAAAGCCTTAAAAACTAAGGTAACCAAACACCAAGGATTGGATGTTTTAAATGGGATGGCGTACAACCCAAAAACAAAAACTTTGTTTGTCACAGGAAAACGTTGGGATAAGTTGTTTGAAGTTAAAATTATTAAAAATTAATGACGGTATTTGAAGCGTTTCATACTGTCATTTCTGAGGACTTAGATGACTTAATGCATGTGAATAATGTGCGCTATGTAAAATGGGTTCAAGACCTAGCGAAGGCACATTGGGAAGCTGCTACTACCCCACTCCAACAAAAAGACAATATATGGGTCTTATTAAGCCATCATATTGACTATAAATCCTCTGCTAAGATGAGCGATGAAATTCACCTCAAAACCTATGTAACACGTTCTGAAGGCGTCACTTCTACTAGAATAGTTGATATGTATAATATAAAGAATGGGAAATTGATTGTCAAGTCCGAAACCATTTGGTGTTTATTGGATGTACTCACCAAAAAACCGAAGCGAATTACATCTGAGATTGCAGACGTATTTCGATAATTTAAATAATAACAACAATATAAATTCGCTTGAAAAGTTATATTTTTACAAAAACAGTACACCACATGAACCGCTCCCTTTATTTTATAGCAAGTTTTTTTATACTCATTCTCTGGAGTTCTTGTCGTCAAGATTTTGAATTTACTCCTAGCACGGGCACTCTTAGCTTTTCAAAAGATACGGTCTATTTAGATACCGTTTTTTCAAACATAGGCTCTAGTACCTACACCCTAAAAGTATATAACAACAGTGATAATGATATATTGATTCCCTCTTTAAAATTGAGTCAAGGACAGACTTCTAAGTACCGCATGAATGTTGACGGTATGATTGGAACCGGGACTTTGATCGGAAAAGAGTTTGAAAATGTAGAGCTTTTGGCTAAAGATAGTATGTTTGTATTTATTGAAACTACTATTGATATTCAGCCCTTAGTAACCAATGAAACACAGTTTTTATACACAGATGCGATTGAGTTTGGATCTGGACCCAATACTCAAAAAGTTGAATTGGTAACCTTAGTAAAAGATGCTGTATTTATCTATCCAAATAAAGATGCGAATGGGGTGGTTGAAACCCTCGTTTTTGATGTTGATGGCGATGGTGTCGATGATGAAACTAATGTTCAAGGGCGCTTTTTAGAAGACTCTGAATTAACATTCACCAACGAAAAACCTTATGTAGTTTATGGCTATGCAGCTGTTGCTAACGGAAAAACCCTTGACATTAATCCTGGAGCTCGAATACATTTTCATGCCAAATCGGGACTTTTAATCACTGAAAATGCTTCTTTACACATCAATGGATTGCCCAGTTTAGACGCCGAGCTTTTAGAAAATGAAATCATTATTCAGGGGGATCGTTTGGAACCTCTTTACGAGAATATTCCTGGGCAATGGGAAGCCATTTGGCTGTTAAATGGCAGTACGAATAATACCATCAATTATGCAACCATCAAAAATGGAACGGTGGGTGTTTTGAGTGATGGCAATCAAGATGACCCTACAAAACTAGAGATTACAAATTCTCAGATTTATAACTCCAGTAATTTTGGAATTTTAGGGCGTGGAACTGCTATCAATGCAGAAAATGTAGTGCTTAATAACAGTGGTGTGTCCTCCTTTGCAGGTACGTACGGCGGAAATTATAATTTTACCCATTCGACTATTGCCAACTATTGGTCCACTAGTTTCAGACAATTTCCAGCACTCTTACTTAATAATTTTATCAAAGATGCTGAAAATAACGTATTTACAAATCCTTTAGAGTCTGCAAGTTTTACCAATTGTATCATATATGGAAATGACAATCCAGAACTGTTGTTAGAGAAAGAACCCTCTGAAGTTTTTAATTTTAAATTCACCAACAGTTTAATTTATTTTGACGATCCAACAGGGTTTTATTCTGAATCTCAATACGATTTTAGCAATACAGACCACTATGAAAATGTGCTATTTAATAACGACCCCGAATTTTTAGATCCTTCAAAAAATCAATTGAATATTCCATTGGAATCACCCGCAGAAGGCTCAGGAATTCTTGCAGGTAATTTAAACGTAGACATCACAAACACTACACGCACTACTCCACCCGATTTAGGTGCTTACAATGCGACAGAGTTTGAGGATTAACTTATATGGGGGTTTTATCTTCCGTAATGATAACGGCAGGCTGCTATCAAAATTTGTTCATTTTGATATTTGTAAACCAATCGGTGTTCTGATGTTATTCTCCTTGACCAATACCCTTGTAAATCTCCTTTTAAAGCTTCAGGTTTTCCGATGCCTTCAAAAGGAGTTCGCAAACAGCTTTTAATCAGTTCGTTAATTCGTGAAGCTATTTTTTTATCGACTTTATGCCAATACAAATAATCTTCCCAAGAAGATGTAGACCACGTTAGTTTCATCTATTCAATTAAATCCTTTTGAACTCCTTTAGCTGTCTCCAATTCTTTGATAGAGTCTAATAAAACATCTCTATTTAACCCTGTTAACAAGTACGTAGTTTCTTTTAATGAATTGTATTCATCCAAGGATATTAACACAAGGTCTTTACCACTTTTACGCTTGATAATGATATCGCTTACATCATTGACAACTTTATCGAACCAATGCTTTAGATTTGAACGAAAGTCTGTATAGTTTACTGTTTCCATAGTACAAATGTAATAAAAAAGTACTTTATTAAGTACTTAAAATTAATTATTCTATCTATCAAAGCACATTTTCTTTTAAAAGACAGCTATATCTAAAAGTGTCATAGAGATTGCACGGCACTAAATTGAAATGTAACACACAAAAAAACCTCCTAATAGTATTAGGAGGTTAGACATATTATAAATAAGTGTTTATTTAAGCGAGTACTTGGGCTACTTTTTTACCAATTTCTGCAGGCGATTCTACCACGTGGATGCCACATTCTCTCATGATTTGCTTTTTGGCTTGTGCGGTGTCATCGCTTCCACCTACTATAGCACCAGCATGGCCCATAGTACGACCGGCAGGCGCTGTTTCACCAGCAATAAATCCAACAACAGGTTTTTTACTCCCACTATTCTTATACCATTTGGCAGCGTCACCTTCAAGTTGTCCACCTATTTCTCCAATCATTACGACACATTCGGTTTCTGAATCATTGATCAGCATTTCTAAAGCCTCTTTGGTTGTGGTTCCAATAATTGGGTCACCTCCAATTCCAATTGCAGTCGTGATTCCTAGACCTTGTTTTACAACTTGATCTGCGGCTTCATAAGTTAATGTTCCAGATTTTGAAACAACGCCTACAGTTCCTTTTTTGAAAACAAACCCAGGCATGATGCCTACTTTAGCTTCTCCAGGAGTAATAACACCCGGACAATTAGGTCCTACCAAACGGCAGTCTTTTCCACTTATATAGTTAGAAGCTTTGATCATGTCGGCTACAGGAATTCCTTCTGTAATTGTAATAATTACTTTAATTCCTGCATCGGCTGCTTCCATAATGGCATCAGCTGCAAATGCGGGTGGTACAAAAATAATAGTGGTGTCTGCACCTACCTGATCAACGGCTTCTTTAACAGTATTAAAAACGGGCTTTTCTAAGTGCGTTTGTCCGCCTTTTCCAGGTGTTACACCACCAACAACGTTTGTTCCGTAGTCAATCATTTGAGAGGCGTGAAATGTTCCTTCACTCCCTGTAAATCCTTGAACTATTATTTTTGAATCTTTATTTACTAAAACACTCATGTGATTTTGATTTTATTAGTTTTTTAACTGCTGCAAATGTAATTTTTTGAATGGAAATTTTAAAGTTTTAAACCTTTAAAATTTTATCAATTATTCTTTTCTTTTAATCCTTTAATGATTTCTGGTAATTTACGAAGTAATGCCAATTCTTTTAGTTTAGTTCGGGATTCTTCAATAGGAGTTCCAAAATATGTTTTGCCGCCTTCAATAGACTTTGTAACGCCTGTTTGTCCTAAAATAATAGCATTTGCACCAATGGTAATTCCACTATTGGTACCGACTTGTCCCCAAATAGTCACTTCATCTTCTACAATACAACAACCTGCAATGCCTGTTTGAGATGCTATGAGACATTTTTTTCCGATCAGGGTGTCATGCCCAACTTGAATTAAGTTATCTAGTTTAGAACCTGCTCCAATGGTGGTGTCTCCTGTAACTCCACGATCGATGGTACAAGAGGCTCCAATATGCACGTCGTTTTCAATCACCACACGACCACAAGATTGCAATTGGTCGTAACCATCAGGACGTTTTTTGTAATAAAAAGCATTGCCTCCCAATACAGTTCCTGATTGAATGACAACATTATCACCAATGATGGTGTCATCAAAAATACTCACATTAGCGTGGATCAATGAGTTTTGACCGATAACTACATTATTTCCAATAAAACAGTTAGGCTGAATGATTGTACCATCTCCAATGATGGCTGAGTCAGAAATTGCTTTATGAGATGCTTGAAATGGTTTAAAGTGTGCAGTAAGTTTATTAAAATCTCTAAATGGATCGTCAGAAATTAGTAGAGCCTTTCCTTTAGGACACTCCACTTTTTTGTTTATGAGCACTACAGTTGCTTTTGAAGCGAGTGCTTTATCGTAATACTTAGGATGGTCTACAAAAACGATATCTCCGGGCGTTACCACGTGAATTTCATTCATGCCCAACACTTTAAAATTTGGATCTCCTATATATTCACAATTAATTATAGAGGCAATTTCATTTAAGGAGTGCGGTTGGGTAAATTTCACGTGTTTATTTTTATTGTATTCAAACGATCACATATGGATGCCAATAGTTGGCAGGTTCGTTATTGATCATGTCCTTGGTTGGTCATGATTTTATAACAAGTTTGTTACGTATTATTCTTTGATACGTTCTTTGTATGATCCTTTGACAGTTTCTACTTTAATTTTATCTCCTTCATTAATAAACAAAGGAACCATTACTGTTGCACCGGTTTCAACTGTTGCAGGTTTTGTTGCATTTGTTGCTGTATTTCCTTTGATTCCTGGTTCTGTTG
This sequence comes from uncultured Flavobacteriaceae bacterium, assembly GCA_943789465.1. Classification (GTDB taxonomy): domain Bacteria; phylum Bacteroidota; class Bacteroidia; order Flavobacteriales; family Flavobacteriaceae; genus Hel1-33-131. The sequence goes on from CALSUF010000002.1 coordinate 340,087, forward strand.
CAGTCACTTCAAGAATAACACTTGCTGGTAAATCTACAGAAAGTGGTGAACTATCTTCGGTATTAATGAGTACGGTCACAACTTCGCCTTCTTTCATTAAATCAGGACTGTCTAAAACAGCTTTTTGAAGTTCAATTTGAGAATAATCTGCTGTATTCATAAAATGAAATGTATCTCCATCATTGTATAAAAATTGAAATTTATGAGTTTCTACTCGAACTTCTTCAATTTTGTGTCCTGCAGAAAATGTGTTATCAATCACTTTTCCGTTGGTTACACTTTTCATTTTTGTTCTTACAAATGCTGGGCCTTTTCCAGGTTTTACATGTAAAAATTCAATAATTTTAAAAATATCATGATTGTACCTTATACATAATCCATTTCTAATATCTGATGTACTTGCCATATGTGTTTTTAATTAGATTTAAAATATCCTTTCATAATTCCACGATGAGAATTTTTGATGAATTGTAAAATTTCATCACGCTCTGGAGTGGCTTCCATTTCAGCTTCAATAATTTCGGAAGCTTGTGAGTTGTTATAATTTTTTTGATAGAGTAATCGGTATATGTTTTGTATTTCTCTGATCTTTTCAGAAGTAAATCCACGACGTCTTAACCCTACTGAGTTTATCCCAACATAAGATAATGGTTCACGTGCTGCTTTTACATAAGGAGGAACATCTTTACGAACTAAAGACCCACCAGTTACAAAGGCATGATTTCCTATAGAACAAAATTGATGTACTGCTGTCATTCCTGCCAATACCACATAATCTCCGACCATGGTATGCCCTGCAAGTGTACTGTTATTAGAAAAAATACAATTTTTACCAACAGTACAATCATGAGCAATATGACAATAAGCCATTATCAAACAATTGTCTCCAATCACAGTTTTCATTTTATCGGTAGTTCCACGGTTGATCGTAACACATTCTCTGATGGTTACATTGTTACCAATTTCAACAGTGGTGTCTTCATCATCATATTTTAAATCTTGAGGCATTGCAGAAATGACCGAGCCAGGAAAAATATTACAATTTTTTCCTATGCGTGCACCTTCCATAATGGTAACGTTAGATCCGATCCAGGTTCCTTCTCCTATGACAACATTATTATTAATAGTAGTGAAAGGTTCTATCACCACATTTTTGGCGATTTTTGCGCCAGGATGGACGTAAGCTAAAGGTTGATTCATTTTGTTTGTTTTTGAATATAAACAGATTTATTTAACTTTCGTTATTTGAGCCATTAGTTCGGCTTCAGCACATAATTTCCCATTGGCATAGGCATAGCCTTGCATATGACAAATACCTCTTCTTATTGGGGTTATTAGAGAACAGTTGAAAATTAGTGTATCTCCAGGCACCACTTTTTGTTTGAATTTCACATTGTCCATTTTCATAAAAAAGGTCAGGTAATTTTCTGGGTCAGGAACAGTGTTTAAAACCAGTATTCCCCCTGTTTGCGCCATGGCCTCAATAATGAGGACACCTGGCATTACAGGTGCTCCAGGAAAGTGCCCAACAAAAAAGGATTCGTTCATTGTTACATTCTTACATCCAATTACATGGTTAGGCGATAGCTCATATACCTTATCTAAAAGTAAAAATGGAGGACGATGTGGTAACATATCCATGATGGCATTAACATCCATTAATGGAGTTTGATTCAAATCGACAGTTGGAACATTATTTCTACGCTCCATTTTAATGATTTTAGATATTTTTTTAGCAAATTGTGTGTTGACAAAATGCCCTGGTTTATTTGCAATCACTTTTCCTTGAATACGGGTGCCTATGAGTGCTAAATCGCCAATTACGTCCAGAAGTTTGTGGCGTGCAGCTTCATTAGGAGAATGGAGTGTTAGATTGTCTAAAATACCATTAGGTTTTACTGAAATAGAATCTTTATTGAATGCTATTTTTAAACGTTCCATGGTTTCTTTTGAAATAGGCTTATCTACATAAACAATTGCGTTGTTTAAATCCCCCCCTTTGATCAATCCATTTTCAAGAAGCATTTCTAGTTCGTGTAAAAAACTAAACGTTCGAGATTCCGAGATTTCTTCTTTAAAGTTGGATAAATGTTGTAAAGTTGCATTTTGAGTTCCCAATACTTTGGTTCCAAAATCAACCATCGTAGTTATTTGGTATTCATCTGATGGAATGATAGTGATTTCGCTTCCTGTTTCTTCATCAGAATAAGAAATTACATTTTTCACCACAAATACTTCTCTAAAAGCTTCTTGCTCTACTGAACCTGCACTTTCTAAAGCTTCTATAAAATACTTAGAAGACCCATCCATAATTGGAGGTTCTGAAGTACTTAATTCTATAATCACATTATCAATTTCTAGACCCACAAGTGCTGCAAGGACGTGCTCACATGTTTGAATGGTAACGCCATTTTTTTCTAGACAAGTCCCTCGTTGGGTATTGGTTACCAAATTGGCATCTGCTTTAATGATAGGTAATCCTTCAAGATCAATTCTTCTAAAAGTATATCCATTATTAATTTCAGCAGGGATAAAATTTATTTCAACATCAAGACCAGTATGAAGTCCTACTCCTTTTAAGGATACTTTTTTGGAGATTGTTGTTTGTTTTGATTCCGATTTAATAATCATGATTTAAGGGTTTTTTCTAGTGTATTAACAGTCTTAACAAGCTCTGGTAGGTTCTTGAAATGAACATATGATTTATAATAGTCTCTAAAAGAAAATGCTGGAGATCCTTGTAGAACTTCGTTATCTTTAATATGACGCCCAATACCAGATTGTGCTTGGATTTTCACGTTGTTGCCAATAACAATATGTCCAGCAACTCCTACTTGTCCTCCTATTTGACAATTTGAACCAATCTTTGCAGATCCAGCAATGCCTGTTTGAGCAGCAATGACAGTATTTTCTCCAATGACAACATTATGAGCAACTTGAATATGATTGTCTAGTTTTACGCCTTTTTTAATAACAGTAGATCCAAGCGTAGCTCTGTCAATTGTGGTAGCAGCACCTATATCTACATAGTCTTCAATAATTACATTTCCAATTTGAGGTACTTTTTGATATGCACCTGTTTCATCAGGCGAAAACCCAAATCCGTCAGCGCCAATGACTGCTGAAGAGTTAATGAAACAATGAGAACCAATCACACAATCAGAATAAATTTTGACACCAGAATATAAGGTTGTATGAGATCCAATGGTGACATTATCACCAATAAAAGTGTTAGGGTAAATTTTTACGTGGTCACCTATAACTACATTTTCGCCAATGTGTGAAAATGAACCAATATAAGCACCTTCGCCGTAAGTGGCTGATTCAGATACAAATATTGGAGATTCAATTCCTACTTTATTATTTTTGATATGATTGTAATATTCTAGTAGTTTAGAAAATGAACTGTAAGCATTTTCTACTTTTATAAGTGTGGTTTCAATATTGTTTTCAGAAACAAAATCCTGACCTACAATTGTAATTGAGGCCTGTGTTGTATAAATGTATGGCGTGTATTTCGGATTAGCTAAAAAAGTAAGAGAACCTTCGATTCCTTCTTCAATTTTGGAAAGTGTATGGACTTCAACATCCGGGTTTCCAATAATTTCTCCGTTTAATATCTCTGCTATTTGTGTGGCTGTAAATTTCATTACTTGCAAAAGTAAAAAAAAATATCAAAGAATATCCTTTGGGAAGCATATATAATGCTTTGAAACAGTTTTGGAGAGGACTTTTGAAGAAAGGTGATCCGATGCTTTAATGATATCTTTGGTGTTTCCGTTTTTGTATAAAATCTTTAATCCTCCTTGTTTTGGGTTGTAGGCTAAATTTTCAACATGTCCATGAAACACAAAATAAGAGGCTTCATGAGTATCTAATTTATACTCTAACATGACATCTTTTTTAACAGCTTCTAATTTTGAGCTAGAAAATGCCTTGTTTCTAAGTTTTATTTTTAACAAATTTCTATTTAATATCATTTCAGAAAGACGACTCAAAACAAAATCGTCATGAAATTGCCACGATTTCAAAGCTGACATGATATCATAATCATCTAATAATGAAAATTGATTTAAAGTAGATATTTCAAAGTTATTAGAATTGGTGCTGTTGTTTAAAAAAAAACTCAATGCTGAACTAGCTTCTAGCTTCACCCCTTTGTGGGTTAATTCCTTAGCACGTTTTAAGATGCGCGTAATCATTTGTTCAGCAACTAAACTTGTTTTGTGAAGATAGACTTGCCAGTACATCAAGCGCCGGGCTGTTAAAAACTTCTCAATGGAATAAATACCCTTTTCTTCAATAACTAGCTCATCGTTTATAACATTCATCATTGAAATAAGGCGTTCACTGTTGATGTTTCCTTCAGAAACACCTGTATAAAAACTATCTCTCTTAAGATAATCAGATCGATCAATATCCAATTGCCCAGAAATAAGTTGTCCAAAAAATTTACGGTTATAATCTCCTTTAAACATTGAAATAGCTACATCTAGAGCACCATCAAACTCTATGTTGAGGGCTTCCATGAATTTTAAAGAAATTGTTTCGTGACTGATATTTTCTACAATACTATGTTCCATTGCATGGCTAAAAGGTCCATGGCCGATATCATGTAATAAAATAGCAATGTACAAACCATCTTCTTCAGAATCTGAGATACTAACTCCTTTAAATCTTAAAATTCGGACCGCATTTTGCATTAAATGTAAACAGCCCAACGCATGATGAAATCTGGTGTGATGCGCGCCAGGATACACCAAATAAGACAAACCCATCTGAGAAATTCTTCGCAAACGCTGAAAATATTTATGCGCAATTAAATCGAAAATTAATGTGTTCGGGATTGTAATAAATCCGTAAATTGGATCGTTAAATATTTTAAGCTTGTTGTTCGTATTCAAACTTTATAGTGTTAAATTTACATTCTTAAACTTTCTTTAAAAGTTTTGATGTAAAAATACTAAATTGAATGGACTTCTATTCTTAACTAAAAAAAATATAACAGATGGGTAATATTAATATTTTATGGGTCGATGATGAAATAGAGTTTTTAAAGCCCCATATCCTATTTTTAGAACAAAGAAATTACAATGTAACACCTTGTCAAAGTGGTACAGAAGCACTGACACTTATCCATGAAAATGATTTTGATATCGTATTTTTAGATGAAAATATGCCAGGACTGTCTGGTTTAGAAACTTTGTCGGAGCTCAAAGAAATTAAAGCAACGCTTCCAGTAGTAATGATTACTAAAAGTGAGGAAGAATATATAATGGAAGATGCGATTGGAAATAAAATAGCTGACTATCTCATTAAGCCTGTTAATCCAAATCAAATTCTTTTATCACTTAAAAAAAATCTAGATCAAAATAGATTGGTTTCCGAAAAAACATCTTCTAATTATTTACAAGAATTTCGCAAAATATCTATGAATTTAAATGAAATTAATTCATTTGAAGAATGGGAACAACTTTATAAAAAACTAGTGTTTTGGGAGTTAGAACTAGAATCCTCTAACGATGCCACTATGAGTGAAATATTAGACGCTCAAAAAATGGAAGCTAATCAACAATTTGGGCGTTTTATTGAAAAGTTTTATCCCGATTGGTTCGAAGACCATCAATCTCCTGTGATGTCTCATACCCTTTTTAAAAGTAAAATTGCAAATGAAATTAGTAGCTCTCAACCCACCTTACTTATTGTCATAGACAACTTAAGATATGACCAATGGAAAATACTGGAACCTACAGTAAACACCTACTATAAAACACAAGAAGAAAGCTTGTACTATAGTATTTTACCTACAGCGACTCAATACGCTAGAAATGCATTGTTTTCAGGGTTAATGCCTAGCGAAATGGAAAAATTATTTCCACAGTATTGGAAAAATGACACGGATGAAGGAGGTAAAAATTTATTTGAAGCCGAATTTTTAGAAGCACAATTAAAACGTTTGGGTCTTTCACATTTGAAACATGAATATATAAAAATTACCAACCTAAGAGCAGGGAAAAAACTATCTGAAACTTTTAAAACAAAAGCGCAGAATGATTTAACCGTTTTGGTGTATAATTTTGTAGATATGTTATCACATGCTAAAACTGAAATGGAAGTTTTAAAAGAGCTTGCTTTCAACGACAAAGGCTATCGATCTCTAACCAAAAGTTGGTTTCAAAATTCGCCACTACTCGAAATTATCAAACAAGCAAAAGAACTGAATTTTAAACTTATTATTACAACAGATCACGGAACCATCAACGTAAAAAATCCTTCTAAAGTTGTTGGAAATAAAGACACTAGTCTTAATTTGCGTTACAAAACAGGGCGAAGTATTTCTTATGAAGAAAAAGATGTTTTAGCTGTAAAAGATCCAAAATCAATTCACCTTCCTTCTGCTGCTATGAATAGCACCTTTATTTTCGCAAAGGATAATCTCTTTTTTGCCTATCCAAATAATTACAATTATTACGTGAATTATTTTAGAAACACCTATCAACATGGGGGTATTTCTTTGGAAGAAGTCATCATTCCTTTTGTGGTTCTAAATCCTCGATAATATGATTGAAAAAATTCAATTCAGACTAAATGAGTTACCAAAAATTGCGCAAACAATTTTAAATAATGTACAATCCAAAACACTTTTGTTTTACGGAGAAATGGGCACAGGAAAAACAACACTAATTAGTGCAATAGTCACAGAATTAGGGGGTAACAACTCCACCTCTAGCCCCACATTTTCTATTGTCAACGAATATGATGTTACAAAAGATACCGTTTATCACTTTGATTTTTACAGACTCAAGAACCAAAATGAGGCCTTAGACATGGGGGTCGAAGATTATTTTTATTCTGGTTCATGGAATCTTATTGAGTGGCCAGATAAGATTGTAAATTTACTTCCAGAAAATGTTACTGTTTTAGAATTATCGCTTGCAGAAGATGGTTGTAGAATCCTCAAGATATCAGAAAAAAAGCTTTCTAATGGATGGTCAAAAAAATAGTTGTAAATTAGATAACTTATAAATAGGCTATGCAAAAACCAACTTCACCCTTTACACGAGAACAACTCCTACCAAAAGAAGAAACTTTAGAAATTGCTAAAGAAAAAGGTGCATTATTTATTGGAATTCCAAAAGAAACTTCTTTTCAGGAAAAAAGAGTATGTCTTACTCCAGATGCGGTTTCTGCATTGACAAGCAATGGACATCGAGTACTTATTGAATCAGGCGCAGGATACAATGCTTGTTTTGAGGATCATGAATACAGTGAGGCAGGTGCAGAAATATCTAAAGACAAGTCCAAAGTATTTGCTTGCCCTGTTATACTTAAAGTTGAACCTCCAACATCAGAAGAAATTGACCTTTTAAGTCCAAAAGCATTATTAATTTCTGCTCTTCAATTAAAGATGCAGCAAAAAGAATATTTTAAAAAACTGGCAACAAAACAAGTTTCAGCACTCGGATTTGAATTTATTAAAGATCAAGAAGGGGTGTTTCCAGCGGTTCGACAATTGAGTGAAATAGCGGGCTCTGCCTCTATTTTAATTGCTTCTGAAATTATGTCGATTACTAATGAAGGTAATGGACTCATGTTTGGAAATATCAGTGGAGTTCCACCAACAGAGGTGGTCATTATTGGTGCCGGAATAGTAGGAGAATTTGCAACTCGAGCGGCTATAGGTTTGGGAGCAAATGTTCGTGTTTTTGATAACTCGATTACAAAGCTTCGTGCATTGCAAGCCAATATTGGACGCACTGTTTACACTTCTACAATGCAGCCTAAAAATTTGCAAAAGGCACTTATGCGCTGCGATGTTGCCATTGGGGCAGCCAAAGGCAATAACAGGGCTCCTATTTTGGTAAATGAAGCATTGGTTGAACAAATGAAATCCGGATCTGTTATTATTGATGTTAGTATTGATATGGGAGGATGTTTTGAGACGAGTGAAGTCACTTCTCATGACAAACCTACTTTTGTAAAACATGATGTGATTCATTATTGTGTTCCTAATATTCCGGCACGATACGCAAGAACCTCTTCAGTATCAATAAGTAATATATTTACTCCTTATCTTTTAAAAATTGCTGAAGATGGTGGAATAGAAAATTCACTAAGATTTGATAAAGGATTAAAAAATGGATTGTACTTTTACCACGGTATTTTAACGAATAAATCTGTAGCCGATTGGTTTGATTTAGACTACAGCGATGCCAATCTTTTAATTTTTTAAAATATTTACATGAAACTAGTTTACCGTTTTGGTTTTTTCTTTGGAGGCTTTTCTATTGGACTCGTGTTTTTAATGTTTTTTTTAAGCGGAAAAAAAACAAGTTGTGCCTATGGTCCTGATGCAAGAGTACTGAAAAATATTCAGATCAAAAGAATTCAATATTCTGAAGCCGTTCAACAGCAGCTAAATACCAATCAAATTGACACTTTAACACTACATTCCGTATTTAAGGGAGCTGATATTGACTTCGGGAAAAGTGACACTAAATCAGTACCCTGTAAAACATACCGTGTTGTAGGAGATATCTATGAAATGGATGTTGAAAATTGTGAACGAGTAGCGACCATTAAAACACTCTTAATTCGTTAGACATTGCGCCTTTTCTTTTCTTTTTTTATCAAAGAAAGTTCTCGACTTGTTTGTCCCGCTACAGACGTATTTTCTTCTGCTCTTCTAATAAGGTAAGGCATCACGTCTTTAACGGGACCAAATGGTACGTATTTAGCCACATTATAGCCTTGTTTTGCTAGATTGAAGCTAATATGATCGCTCATTCCATATAGCTGACCAAACCAAATGCGACTGTCATTGTTAGATAAATGAAATTCCGTCATGAGTTTTAATGCCAATAGAGAACTTTCTTCGTTATGTGTTCCAATAAAAAGATGGATAGAGTCTAGATTAGAAAGAATATAAGTTATAGTGTTGTCAAATAGTGTATCCGTGATTTTTTTTGTGTCGCAAATAGGCGATTTGTAGTTAAGTTCTTTAGCACGTTGCCGTTCTTTTTCCATATAAGCACCTCGTACAACTTTAAACCCAAGTTTAAAATTGTTCTTTTTGGCTATGAGATGAATTTTCTTAAGATATTCTAATCGGTCCCAACGATAGGTTTGTAATGTGCTATAAACAATTAAAGTATCAGTATTAAAAGTTTGCATTAACTCTAAAACAAGCGCATCTACTGCATCTTGAATCCAACTTTCTTCTGCATCAATAAGGATTTTCACATTATTTAGTTTCCCTGAAGCACAAACTTTATCAAAACGATTTCTGATACGCTGCCATTCGTCGTTTTCAGAAGCTGATAATGGTTTTTTGTCACTTACTTTTTGATATAAATCAAAACGGCCAAAAGCACTGGGTTTAAATACGGCGATTGGTAAGGCTTCTCTGTTTTTAGAAAACTCAATAAGATTTAAAATAGTTTTAAGGGCTAAATCAAATTGATTTTCAGCCTCTTTTCCTTCAACCGAATAATCTAAAACACTGTACACCTTACTGGAATACATTTTATCAATTGTAGAAATACAATCTTCTTCGTTGACACCTCCACAAAAATGATCAAATACAGTAGATCGAATCAAGCCCTCTACAGGCAAATGTGCTTTAAGAGCAAAATTAGTAGCAGCTGTCCCAATTCGAACGAGTGGTTCAATAGAAATCATTTTAAATAAAAAATAGGCCCGTTCTAATTCTGAATCGGATTTTAAATGAAATGCTATTTCTGTATTATTAAAATCTACAGCCATAATAATTGATTTAGATGTTCACAAATATATTTAATAGTAGTTATAATATTTATAAATTTCTACTTAATTTCACGTTTTAATATTTTGATCACCTAATTCATGAAAACCATACAATCCACATCGTATTCCATTCATTTTAATGAGACTTGTTATGAGAAATTAAACACCTATTTGAAAAGTACTAATTTTTCTAAAATATTTCTATTAGTTGATACAAATACGCACATCCATTGTTTGCCTAGGTTTCTTTCAAATATTGATGTTAATATGTCTTTGGAAATCATAGAAATGGAAGCCGGAGAAATACATAAAACACTAGACACTTGTACCCAAATCTGGCATAGTTTGTCTGATTTAGATGGAGATCGACAATCACTAATCATCAATCTAGGTGGAGGTGTTGTGACTGATTTGGGAGGGTTTGTAGCGTCTACATTTAAACGCGGCGTCCGTTTTGTAAATGTCCCAACGACACTCCTATCTATGGTTGATGCTTCTGTTGGTGGAAAAACAGGAGTAGATTTAGGAGTTATTAAAAATCAAATTGGAGTTATTAATTTTAGCGACATGGTGTTAATAGATCCTTTATTTCTAGAAACACTCCCGGAAGAAGAAATGCGCTCTGGATTTGCAGAAATGCTAAAACATGGACTCATCAAAGATGCAGATTACTGGAATCGTTTATGCAGCCTAAAAGAATTAAATATTTCTGATTTAGGAAATTTAATTCATGAATCTGTGACTTTAAAAAATGAAGTGGTAAAACGAGATCCAACTGAGCAAGGGGAACGAAAACAATTAAATTTCGGACACACTTTAGGCCATGCAATTGAATCCTATCGTTTAGAAAATGAAACCCTTCAAACATTATTACACGGAGAAGCTATTGCTGTTGGCATGGTAATGGAAGGCTATTTGTCAGCAAAAACTTGTGGACTTTCTGAAGAAGCACTAACTGAAATCAAAAATACCTTCAAGGCTATTTATGGCTCAGTAGATTTTACCGAAAACGACAAAAGCTCAATAATTGAGCTTTTGAAATATGATAAAAAGAATTCTCACGGGCAAATTAAATATGCACTGTTAGAATCTATTGGATCGTGTGTGGTTGATATTATTGTTGATGATCAACTCATTGACGAAGCTTTTATGTACTATGCTTCGTAAACCTATTTAATCGTTCATATCATTAAAAATAGAATGCATCAGTCGCTTTTTATCGTTGATACTTTCTTCTAAAGAAATCATTGTTTCCGTTCTGTAAACACCTTCAATTTCATCTAGCTTAAATATGATTTCTTTCGCATGAGTTGTACTTTTTGCACGAATTTTACAGAAGATATTAAATTTACCAGTGGTGATGTGAGCAACCGTTACATGTGGGATTTCATAAATACGTTCTAATACAAACTTAGTTTGAGAAGTGTTTTGTAAAAAAACTCCTACGTAAGCAATAAAAGAATATCCTAATTTTTGATAGTCTAAAGTCAGAGAAGAGCCTTTGATTATTTTAGCATCTTCCATCTTTTTTACTCTTACGTGTACGGTTCCTGCTGATATCAATAGTTTTTTTGCTATATCTGTGAAAGGAACTCTTGTGTTGTCAATCAACATATCTAGTATTTGGTGATCGATTTCGTCTAATTTTACTTTAGCCAATTTGTTTATTTTCATTATTGTTAATATTCAGTATAATTGCAAATTTACTAAATTTTAAATAAAAAATTAAAGGTTATGTTAAGTTATCGTTAACTAATAGTGATTTTTTAGTCAAATTTATTAGTATGAAATCGATTTCGTGATTTTCTGAAATTACTTGAAAATCTGGATGTGACACCTTTTTAAATTCAGCATCAATCTCTAAATGGCCGTGTTTTTTATTTAAATTTCCTACAAAAACGACTTTAGGTTTAAATGTAATGGTATTGGAGGCTAACACCTCCACATATTGTATTCCTACATCACTAAACACTTTTGGTTGTAATGGGTCAAGAAGTGCATTTCTTATGATGATATCGTAAAATAATTTACCATTTTCAGGAATTTTAAAATACGATTTAAAATTTGCTCCACTAATTCTGTTAAACGATATATAATCAATAGCACTGACAAGGGCTAAAGCTATATACTTTCGTGTTTGTTCTCTATTGTAGTCTTCAGGGAAATGTCCAGCTTCAAACAAAACAGTAGGCGTTCCAAGGCTCTGAAAATAATCACCCACACAATTGTCGTTGAATCCATCGTCATAGCGACCAATTTGATGGGGTAAAAAAGGCTGTAATGCCTTGTTCATAACTTGTATGATTTCCATTGATTTTTGACGGGTAACTGTTAGGGATCTTTCTTCGTTTTCAGAAGGAGATAGGAAGCTGATAACAGCAGAATTATTTGTGTCTCCTGCACTAAAAATAGTACGTTGACCATGCATATTGAAACAAAAATGAGGTTTAAAAGTATCGTAAGTAGTTCTTAAGATTTTACTTTCAGATTGACTCAAAGCTTTTGCATCTCTATTAAGATCAATTTGAAGGCCATTTAATCGCGTAAAAACTTCTGCCCCATCTGGATTAAGGATTGGAATTATAAATAGCGTACACGCTTCTAAGAGAGTTTCAGAATTGGGTAGTTCGAAGTAATTAAATAGGTCAAAGAGCGCTTTGGTGGTTGTACTTTCGTTTCCATGCATTTGCGACCATATCAAAATGCGCTTTGATCCCGTACCTACCTGAACTCCATGTATTGGTATTCCAGCCTCGGAAGTCCCCAACAGGGACTGACAAAATTGACTTGACAAGGAATTCAGTAGTGGTTCAATATGTGAATTTGTGATATAACGGTTGGCCAATGCAGTCGGCTTGAACGAAGTGTATTCCGATAAAAAGTAAGGTATATCTAACATGCGTAATTTATAACATTACAAATGTAAACATTCTGCCTTTTACATTTGTAAACAAATAAAAGGATTTCATAATTTACAAATGTATACATTATTCAGTCGTATTTAATCTTGGTATTCAAGTTGTTCCGTGCACATATAACTAAATATATATAAATCACTGTTTATCATATAAATAAAAGCATTTGTTAAAGTCATTGTTTATGTTTTTATCGATCAATCTATGTTGATATTTGTATATAAGACATCATTATGTTACATTTGTAAACGCCTTTTGATGCTACATATGTAAACAATGATAAATACTACTGAATTTAACACGAGACTAAAAAAAATACTTGACTATTATGGTTTATCTGCTTCTGCCTTTGCTGAAATAATTACAGTACAACGCTCTAGCATTTCACATATATTAAGTGGCCGTAATAAACCGAGCTTAGAATTTATTACTAAAGTGCTTCATGCTTTTCCAGACATTGACCTTACATGGATTTTAAGTGGTTCAGGAGAATTTCCTAAAAAGAGTACTACCCCACCCTCAAAGTCTGAACCCTTATCAATCCTTTCGGAGTCAATTTCGTCTATTTCTAATGATGAGGATACAATTGAACGGATCGTGATTTTCTATCGAAATGGAAGCTTTAAAAATTATGAGATGAATCCATCTAAATAATTTATAATACTAAATCACTTTTGTATGTTTGCATTGCTATATATTGAGGACTCCGTTTAAGTATTTAAAAAAGGGATCTAATAGAGGCATTAAAGACTATAATTGAATTGTAAATAAAATGAAATACTTAACACTACTATTTGCTTTATTGTTGAGCAGTTGTTACGAAGTAGAACGTAACTGTAATGAATTCAAAACAGGAACTTTTGAGAGTAAAATCACGATTGATGGGGTGCAATATAACTCGATTTTTTCAAGAACATCAAAGCTTCAAGTCGAAGAATTTAATGGTGTTAAAGATTCCACTTATGTCCGATGGATCAATGATTGTGAAATGATTTTTAAAACAATTCACCCTAAAAATCTTGCGGAACAAAAAGATATCCACCTCAAAATTTTAACTACGACTCAAAACAGCTATAAATTTGAATATGGCTATGTTGGAGATACTAATAAGCAGTTAGGTAGTGCAACACGTATCGATTAGAACATCGTAATTTGCCCCTCATCATTAACATCGTTTTCTTTCTCAGGAGCTTCAGAGTTCTCACCAGTATCTTCTTTAGAAGTGGTTTCTATACCAGATTCACCAGGTGAACTAACTGTTTGTGTTATCAATTCCTCTCCAACAACATCTATTTCATCTGCAGGAGATTGTTTGGGCTCTTCGTATGGTAAAGATTCCAAAAGATCAATTTGATTGACCTTTAACTTAGTCAGTTGATTTCCTAAAGCCGACATGCCTTTTACATTGATAAATTGCTCTATATCAATAATTTGATTATCTCTTCGGTCCTTACCTCTGTCTTTAGCAAAAGATACGGAAGCGACAGGTCGCCAATCAGTAGATACAATTTCTAAAGTACTCGAAGCATGCTCAGAAATAAATGTATCTTCTTTATTTTCGTTTTCAATTAAAAAACGTTTCACATAATATTTCTCCTTCTCTCCATCGTAATAAATAGCAGAGATAGGCTTTTTAGGAATCCATTTTTCTAAAACAATCATATCGTCTTCAAAGTGTGCTGTAATTTCTGGAATAATGGTTTTAACCCTTCCAGATTGAGTGATGACTAGCAAGCGGTCCTCTCCTCTAAATTCGCCAACTAATTCTCCACGTCCGTCCACATTGATGCGTTGAATCGTTTCATCAAACCATATTTTTCGTGGCTTTAATGTACTTACACCTTTTTCTTTTAGTTCAACTCGTTTAACAGCGTGTTTGGTGACTAAATTCCCTTTTGAAACTCGTCCTTTGATAATAATATCAGCAAAATTGATATCCCATTTTAATTTTTTAATACTTCCTACTTGACGCAACAAGACTGTAACGACTTCGCCTTCGCCGTTTGGGTTGGCTGAAAAATACCAAACATCAGATCCTGCTTTCCCATTGGTTAAATCATATTCTCGATCTCGGGTGACTCCTGTAACTGCAAAACGTTTGATATAAGAAGCACCTCCTTTACCGTCTTTGTAGATCATATTGTAAATCGTACGCTTATCTTTTTTCTTAAAAACAGCCACATGAATAATATCTTTTCCTACAAAAGTTTTACTATCAACCTTAGTAATCATCAGTTTACCATCTTGAGTAAATACAATAATGTCATCGATATCGCTACAATCACACACATATTCATCACGTTTGAGACCTGTACCCACAAATCCTTCTTTTCTGTTGACATAGAGTTTTGTGTTTCTAATGATAACTTTAGTGGCATCTACATCTCCAAACGTTTTTATTTCTGTTTTACGTTCTTTTCCTTTACCGTAATCTGATTTTAAGCGTTTAAAATAATCAATTGCATAGGTAATTAGATTGGCTAAAAACCCTTTTGTTTCTGCAATTTGATCTTCTAAAGCGTCTATTTTTTGTTGCGCTTTGTCTATATCAAACTTAGATATTCTCTTGATTCTAATTTCGGTTAATCGAGTGATATCTTCTTCAGTTATCGTACGTTTTAAATGTTTGATATGTGGCTGAAGCCCTTTATCAATCGCACTAATAACTCCTGACCAAGTTTCTTCTTCTTCAATATCGCGGTAAATCCTGTTTTCTATAAAAATACGTTCTAAAGACGCAAAATGCCATTGCTCTTCAAACTCACCTAATTTTATTTCTAATTCTTGTTTTAATAATTCTACTGTATGATCTGTAGAACGTTTCAACATTTCGGTTACTCCTATAAATAATGGCTTGTTATCCTCAATAACACACCCTAAAGGAGATATCGAAGTTTCGCAAGAAGTGAATGCAAATAACGCATCGATAGTTTTATCAGGTGAAATTCCTGGAGGTAAATGGACTAATATTTCTACTTCAGCAGCAGTATTATCTTCAATCTTTTTAATTCTAATTTTACTTTTCTCATTTGCTTTAAGAATAGAATCAATTAATGAGGATGTTGTAGTGCCAAAAGGTACCTCCGTAATCACTAAGGTATTTTTGTTAAGTTGTGAGATTTTCGCTCTACAACGAACTCTGCCTCCTCGCAATCCATCATTATAGTTACTAAAATCTGCTACACCGCCAGTTGCAAAATCTGGTAGAATGGTGAATCGTTTTCCTTGAAGGTGTTTGATGGATCCCTCAATAAGTTCGATAAAATTATGGGGTAATACTTTTGTGGACAGTCCCACAGCAATCCCTTCTGCTCCTTGTGCTAATAACAGAGGGAACATTACAGGAAGGTTGATTGGCTCTTTACGACGACCATCATAGGACGATTGCCATTCAGTAATTTTTGGATTAAAAACAACGTCTAATGCAAATTTAGACAGGCGTGCCTCAATATATCTTGAAGCTGCAGCTCTGTCACCTGTAAGTACATTTCCCCAGTTTCCTTGCGCATCAATTAGTAAATCTTTTTGACCAATTTGTACCATAGCATCTGCTATACTTGCATCTCCATGAGGGTGGTACTGCATGGTATGACCTACAATATTTGCAACTTTATTATAGCGGCCATCATCCAAGTCTTTCATTGAATGTAAAATCCGACGCTGAACTGGTTTAAATCCATCTTCAATTGCTGGAACTGCACGCTCTAAAATTACATAGGATGCATAATCTAAAAACCAATCTTTAAACATACCCGTAACTCGAGTAATCGTTTCCTGATTGTCAGTGTTGTCATTTGTGATATCGTCGTTTTCTTCTATCATACCTCTTCTTCGATAATATCAAGTTCAACTTTTAGATTTTCAATAATAAATTTTTGACGGTCTGGAGTGTTTTTACCCATATAAAATTGGAGTAAAGTTTCAATAGTAGTATCAGAATCCAACATAACGGGATCCAAACGGATGTCTTCTCCAATAAAATATTTAAATTCATTTGGCGATATTTCACCCAACCCCTTAAATCGAGTAATTTCTGGTTTTGGTTTTAATTTTAGAACGGCATCTCTACGTTCCTGTTCTGAATAACAATAGATCGTTTCTTTTTTATTTCGCACTCTAAATAAAGGCGTTTGTAATATATATAAATGCCCTTCTTTAATAATTTCAGGGAAAAACTGAAGAAAAAATGTGATTAATAATAAACGAATGTGCATACCATCGACATCAGCATCGGTCGCAATCACAATGTTGTTATACCTTAAATCTTCAATAGATTCTTCAATATTTAAGGCTGCTTGCAATAGATTGAATTCTTCATTTTCATATACAATCTTTTTGGTAAGTCCATAACAATTTAAGGGCTTCCCTTTTAAACTAAAGACTGCTTGCGTATTTACATCTCTAGATTTGGTAATACTACCAGATGCAGAATCTCCCTCGGTTATAAATAAGGTAGATTCTAGATTACGTCCATTTTTGATGTCTCCAAAATGCACACGACAGTCTCTCAGTTTTTTATTGTGTAAGCTTGATTTTTTAGCACGATCTCTTGCAATTTTACGAATGCCTGATAATTCTTTACGCTCGCGTTCGGCTTGTAAAATTTTTCGCTGAATAGCTTCGGCTGTGTCAGGGTTTTTATGAAGATAATTATCTAAATTTGTTTTTAAAAAATCATTGATAAAGGTACGTACTGTTGGAAGACCACCTCCCATATCGGTAGACCCTAATTTGGTTTTTGTTTGACTTTCAAATACGGGCTCCATAACTTTAATAGCAATGGCAGATATAACTGATTTTCGAATGTCAGAGGCGTCGTAATTTTTACCATAAAACTCACGTATAGTTTTTACTAAAGCTTCTCTAAAAGCAGCTAAATGTGTCCCTCCTTGGGTGGTGTTTTGGCCATTAACAAACGAATGGTATTCCTCGCTATATTGAGTTTTACTGTGTGTGATAGCGACTTCAATATCTTCAGCTCTCAGATGTATGATTGGATACATCATATCTGTAGCATTGGTGTTATCTTCTAATAAATCTTTTAATCCATTTTCACTAAAATACTTTTCACCATTGAACATAATGGTCAAGCCTGGATTTAAATACACATAGTATTTAAGCATCCGTGCCACATATTCATTTCTATATTTATAATTTTTAAAAATGGTTTCATCAGGAACAAAGGATACTTTTGTTCCTTTGCGTCGTGTAGTGTCATCTAGTAAGTCTTGGTGATTTAAAACACCTGATGAAAATTCTGCAGATGCGGATTTTCCATCTCTAGTAGATTCTACTCTAAAAAATGAAGACAAAGCATTAACTGCCTTGGTTCCAACTCCATTAAGACCTACTGATTTTTTAAAGGCTTTAGAATCATATTTACCACCGGTATTCATTTTAGAAACTACATCAACAACTTTTCCTAAAGGGATACCTCGACCATAGTCGCGTACTATAACTTTGGTTCCTTGAATAGAAATTTCAATTGTCTTGCCAGCTCCCATTACAAACTCATCAATAGAGTTGTCTAAAACTTCTTTTAATAAAATATAGATTCCATCATCTGCCGAAGACCCATCGCCAAGTTTTCCAATATACATACCGGGGCGCATGCGAATGTGTTCCTTCCAATCAAGGGATCTAATATTATCTTCTGTGTAATTTGAATTTTGACTCATAAAGTATTTCGCGACAGGACGCTAATATAGTACATCAGTATAAAAAATGAAACCTTTAAAACACAAATTAATTAACAAAAAAAAAACCAATGTTGTTGAGAACATTGGCTATCAAATTATTAGTGGTTTTTTTCTACACATTAAATAGGAAATGCATGACATCACCATCTTTTACTGTATAATTTTTACCTTCTACTCGCATTTTCCCTGCCTCTTTCACTTTGGCTTCCGATCCATAACTCTCAAAATCTTCGTAAGCAATAACTTCTGCACGAATGAATCCTTTTTCAAAATCAGTATGAATCACACCAGCGGCTTGTGGTGCAGAGCTTCCTATATTGATAGTCCATGCACGAACTTCTTTGACACCCGCTGTAAAATACGTTTGGAGTGTTAGTAATTTGTACGCCGAACGGATCAGTTTTGCCGAGCCCGGCTCTTCCAGTCCAATGTCTTGAAGAAATAGTTGTCGTTCCTCATAGTCATCTAATTCATTGATATCAGCTTCTGTTCCTACTGCAAGCACCAGTACTTCTGCATTTTCATTAGCAACGTTGGCTTTAACCAAATCTACATAGGCATTTCCAGAAACTGCCGATGCTTCATCTACATTACACACATACATAACTGGCTTGTCTGTAATAAATTGAAGAGGTTTTACAAATTCTAAATAATCATCTTCAGAAAACTCAAGAGTACGTACAGAAATACCAGCTTCTAAATTTTCTTTGATTTTTATTAAAATGACTTCTTCTTTTTGAGCCTCTTTATTACCAGTCCTAGAAGCGCGTTTAACTTTTTCAAGTTTTTTTTCGGTAGTTTCCAGATCTTTCAATTGAAGCTCCATATCAATGGTTTCTTTATCTCTGATCGGATCTACCGTTTCATCTACATGAATAATATTGGTGTCATCAAAACAACGCAATACATGAAGAATGGCATCTGTTTCGCGGATATTTCCTAGGAATTGATTGCCTAAGCCCTCTCCTTTACTTGCACCTTTAACAAGTCCTGCGATATCTACAATTTCTACAGTTGCAGGAATCACTTTTTCTGGTTCAACCAGTTCTTCTAATTTTGATAAGCGTGGATCCGGCACATTGACCACTCCAACGTTTGGCTCAATAGTACAAAAAGGAAAATTTGCACTTTGTGCTTTGGCGTTTGATAAACAATTAAAAAGGGTCGATTTTCCAACATTT
The DNA here is from genome assembly GCA_943789465.1 of uncultured Flavobacteriaceae bacterium. GTDB lineage: Bacteria > Bacteroidota > Bacteroidia > Flavobacteriales > Flavobacteriaceae > Hel1-33-131. The sequence goes on from CALSUF010000002.1 coordinate 359,647, forward strand.
GGCAATCCAACAATACCTGCTTTCATTTCTTAAAAATTTGATTGCAAATGTAACTATTTAATTCAATATTTTATATGGGGAAAGTTTAAAGTTGTAATAGACAATACGTTTATTTTTTATAATATTTTAATAAACAATTATGAAGTGTCAAATAAGTTATCAAAAATTATAATACCTGATTCACAAAACAAACAGAGTTAAAAGTGACAATTAATTAAACACCTTCAAACAACTTCTTGTTTTACGTTTAAAATTCTAATATTTATATATGGATATAATGTAATTTAATTTAAGTGTTTATTAAAAATATTTAGAATTATCAACCAATTGTTGATTATTATCCTAATTATTTAAGGATTTCTTATTTTAATTAAAGTATATTTGTGTAAAACAAACTAAATAAACTAAACAAAATGAAAAAAATTTACATCCTAATACTAGCCTTGGTTAGTATTAATTTTGCAACTTCTCAGGTTACCGGTAAGGTTTCAGGAGCAGATGGCACTCCTATTACAGGAGTTAATGTCGTTGAAAAAGGCACAAGCAACGGAGCAATTTCTGATTTTGATGGAAACTATGAAATCAATGCAGCTTCAAACGCAACACTTGTGTTTAGTTATGTAGGTTACGAAACTCAAGAAGTTGCCGTAGCAAATCAATCGGTCGTTAATGTGACCCTTCAAGATGGTTCTTCTTTAGACGAAGTTATTCTTGTTGGATCGCGTACAGCACCAAGAAGTAATGCAGACTCTCCACTTCCAGTGGATGTTTTACAAGCAAAAGAGCTTTCCAGTACTGGACAAGCAACTTTTGATAAAGCATTACAGTACAAGATTCCATCATTCAACACGGTTCAAACACCTGTAAATGATGCGACTTCATTATTAGATCCGTATGAAATCAGAAACATGGGACCTAGTAGAACGTTGATACTTATTAATGGAAAACGTAAAAACCTAAGTGCATTGTTATACACACAAACCTCTCCAGGTCGTGGTGAAACAGGTGCTGACATCTCTGCAATTCCAACAGATGCTATCAAGCGTGTTGAAATCCTTCGTGACGGTGCTTCTGCACAGTACGGATCGGATGCAATTGCTGGCGTCATGAACATCATCTTAAAAGACAACGTAACTGAAGGTTCTGCAACTCTAAGAACAGGAATTACTTCTGAAGGTGATGGTGAAATGTTAGGTGTAAGTGTAAATAATGGAACTGCTATCGGAGACGATAAAGGATACATTAACTATACTATAGACATGTCTAAAACAAGTTTAGCCAACAGACCAGGTACAGTAAATGCTGCTGGTGAAGCTAACGATTTTGGTGCTAATTTAGCTGATGTAGAAGAGTTTTTATCTCGTAAACCAGATGCAGGAAACATTAACGGTTCTCCTGAAACAGCAGCTTCTAAATTTTTAATTAATGGTGGATATGATGTTTCTGATAACACAGAATTATATTTTAACGCAGCTTATGTGTACAAAAAAGTAAATTCTTTTGCGAACTACAGAACTCCATACTGGAGAACAGAAGCTGATTTCCCTTACTTAGCTGATTTTTTCCCTAATGGACCAAATGGTTCTTATGATGGTTATGTACCAACATTTGAAGGTTTATTAAATGATTACAATGCTACGGTTGGTCTTAAAACAACTGTAAACGACTGGAATGTTGATTTAAGTTTCACAACTGGTGGAAATGCACAAACATATAAAGTAAATCAATCTCACAACAGAAATGCTGTATTTACTCCTGTTTACAACCCTGCTACAGGAGTTTTTGATCCAGTATCTTTATACCAAGAGAACAGTCAACAATCATTTGATCCAGGTGGAACACGTTTTTCTCACAATGTAGGAAACATTGATATCAACAGAGTACTTTCTGATAAAGTGAGTATTGGTATGGGAGCTGAGTTTAGAAATGAAACTTTTGAAGTGATTGAAGGAGAACTGGCATCTTACGATGGTGGTGGTGCCGATTCATTTTCAGGAAATACCCCTCAAAATTCTGGTAAATTCAACCGTTACAACTTTGGTGGTTACTTCTCTTTAGATTACGATGTATCTGACGCTTTCTTATTAAGTGGTACAATTAGAGCTGAAAACTATTCAGATTTTGGTGATGCATTTGTTTACAAATTAAGTTCTCGTTTAAAATTAAATGATAAGTTAACTGCTAGAGCTTCTGTATCTACAGGATTTAGAGCACCAACCTTACACCAGATTTACACACAAAAAGCGCAGTACAGCTTTGTACCAGGTCAAGGAATTCAAGTTGGTGGTTTAATCAACAATGTTTCTACGCAAGCAAAACTTTTAGGAATAGAAGATTTAGATGCTGAAACTTCTAATAACTTTACAATTGGTTTAGGTGGTAAATTATCAAATACCTTAAGCTTTACACTTGATTACTACAACATTGCAGTACAAGACCGTATCGTATTAGGATCTGAGATTGGAGCTACAGGAGATGCTTCAAATCCATTGGACATATTACTTACACAAAACAACTTGAGTGATGTTAGTTATTTCTCTAATGCACTAGATACAAGAACCTCTGGTCTTGATGTTGTAATTAGCAAAAAAGATATCAAATTAGGATCAGGTATGCTAGATCTTAACTTATCTGGAAACTATACCATTTCAAACGAAAGAGAAGGTGATGTAAAAGATATTGCTCTTGTAGCTAATGCAGGTCAGTCTGTTGTAAATGCAACTCAAGAAGCTTTATTCTTTACATCTAGACCTGAAACAAAATGGATTTTAGGTGCTAATTATGAAGTTGGTAAATTCGGATGGAGTTTTAACAACACGTATTTTGGTAAAACGACGTTCAAGCAACAAGGAATGAGTAGTGACTTAAGAACAGAATTTACTCCTAAGGTTGTTACCGATTTAGGGATTAACTTTAATGCAACTGATAAATTAACAATTGCTTTAAACGTTAACAACCTATTGAACGTTCTTCCAGAATGGGAATTCAAAGCTGAAAATGCTGCAGGTCAAGCAATGATTAATGACACTACATTAAACTCTTATGGAGTTACTGCTATACAAGAACAATCAAACTTAATTACTTTTAACCAACGTTATTCACAAATGACTTACGATGGTTACCACTTTAGTCAATTAGGAAGAATGTTTAACTTATCATTAAACTACAGATTCTAATCTATAACTAGATTGAAACAACCAAAAAAGCCACGCAAATAGCGTGGCTTTTTTATATCATAATAATTCTAAATTATTCAGGATGCATAAAGCGTTGTTTTCCTAACAAGACTTCTTCTGTTTCTACATTATCATCATCAGGCACACAACAGTCCACAGGACACACAGCAGCACACTGCGGCTCCTCATGGAAGCCAACACACTCCGTACACTTATCGGGAACTATATAGTAAAGTTCGTCGCTTATAGGCGTCTGAGCTGCATCTGCATTGACTTGCTTACCGTCTGTTAACACTAAATCGCCTTCAAGACTGGTTCCATCTTTGTAACGCCAATCGTCAGCACCTTCATAGATTGCTGTATTAGGACATTCAGGCTCACAAGCCCCACAATTGATACATTCGTCAGTTATAATAATCGCCATAGCTGTATTTTGAGTATATATTACTTAAATTTGCATGCAAAAATAACTCCAAAAATGCGGTTAAACAAATAATGGATCACAAAACAAATACAATTAAAGCATTAAGTGAATTGGGACGATTTTTAAGTCAATTCTCTACAAAATCAACGTTAAAAAACGAATCTGTACTTTTTAATGATTTATTTTTTGATGGATTTAAGCACCAAATAAAACTATCTAAAGAACATAATGGTTGGTTTTCTGAGGCTAATATTTTATTTGCCATTGAAAGTTGGGCAAAACTACTGACGATTGAGAAATTAAATTCTTGGGTGGCAAACTATCCGATTGAATCAGTTTTACCAAAAAAGGTGGCCATCATCATGGCAGGTAACATTCCTTTGGTAGGATTCCATGATTTTTTGTGTGCATTAATTTGTAACCATGAAATTAGTGTCAAACAATCTTCTAACGACAAACACCTTTTACCTTTTCTAACCCTTTATCTAACAAAAGTAGCTCCAAAACTTAAAGGTAAAGTAACTTTTTTAGAACAAAAACTGGAAGGGTTTGACGCCGTAATTGCCACAGGAAGTGATAATACTGCACGGTATTTTGAATTTTACTTTAAGGATAAACCATCTATCATACGAAAGAATAGAAATTCGCTTGCTATATTAACGGGTGACGAAACAAAGGAAGAGTTGTTAAAACTTTCCAATGATATTTTTCAATATTACGGCTTAGGATGCCGCAGTGTTTCTAAATTGTTTGTCCCTAAAGATTATAACTTTGACGCTTTCTTTGAAGCTATGTACCACTGGAATCCAATCATTAATGGCGCTAAGTATGCTAATAATTATGATTATAACAAGGCGGTGTATTTGATGAGTGAATTTAAAATGTTAGAAAACGGATTCCTAATGATTAAGGAAGATGAAAGTTACGCCTCCCCTATTGCAACACTTTTTTACGAACATTATGACAGCCTTGAATCCTTACAGAAACAATTAAACGTTGATGCCGATAAAATACAATGTATTGTTTCTAATCAACTGTCTGAAGACCACCTTCCTTTTGGAAGTACACAAACTCCCCAATTAGAGGATTATGCGGATGGCGTTGATACTGTTGATTTTTTATTAAAAATATAACATAATATTAGCATTTTCATATATAATTATCTTTAATTAATTCAGACCTTTACAGCTTGAAAAATTTAACATTAATTTGCAATTCGCTCACTTAATAAAATTCAAATGAAAAAACATAATTTTAGCGCTGGACCCTGTGTCCTTCCCCAAGAAGTTTTAGAGAAATCAGCACAAGCAGTATTAAATTTCGATGATGGACTATCATTAGTCGAAATATCACACCGTAGTAAAGCATTTATGGATGTGATGGAAAATGCGAGTGCATTGGCGCTTGAATTATTAGGGTTAGAAGGCAAAGGCTACAAAGCATTATTTCTTCAAGGAGGTGCAAGTTCTCAGTTTTTAGCAGTGGCTTTAAACCTGTTAGAAAGCCGTGCTGCATATCTAAATACAGGAACTTGGAGTGACAAAGCAATAAAAGAAGCCAAAATTTATGGTGATATTATTGAAGTAGGATCTTCTAAAGAAGCTAATTTCAATTACATTCCTAAAGGGTACAAAGTACCTTCAGATGTGGATTACTTCCACTGTACATCCAACAATACAATTTTTGGTACACAAATGAAATCATTTCCAACCACAAATGTACCTTTAGTGTGTGACATGAGCAGCGATATTTTTTCTCGTAGTCTTGATTTCTCAAAATTTGATTTAATATATGCTGGTGCACAAAAGAATATGGGCCCTGCAGGAACAACTTTAGTCGTTGTTAAAGAAGATGTTCTTGGAAAAGTAACAAGACAAATTCCATCAATGATGAATTATAAAGTTCATGCTGATAAAGACAGTATGTTCAATACTCCCCCTGTATTTGCTGTCTATACTTCTATGCTTACTCTTGAATGGCTTAAAAGTCTTGGTGGTATCGAAGCTATTGAAAAGGAAAACTTCAAAAAAGCGCGTTTAATGTATTCTGAAATTGATTTGAATCCATTATTCAAAGGGTTTGCAGCAACTGAAGACCGTTCTTCAATGAATGCTACTTTTTCTTTGACAGATGACAACTTAAAAGATGCCTTCGATTCAATGTGGAAAGAAGCTGGAATAAACGGTCTGAATGGACATAGAAGTGTTGGAGGGTATAGAGCTTCCATGTACAATGCATTGCCTTTAGAAAGTGTTGCAACATTAGTAGACGTAATGAGTGAATTAGAACGAAAAGCATAAACAATGAAAATATTAGCAAACGACGGAATTTCACAAAGTGGAATCGATGATTTAACTACAGCAGGATTTGAAGTCCTTACAACCACTGTAGCTCAAGAACAATTAGAAAATTTTATCAATACTGAAAACATTGTAGCGCTCCTTGTACGAAGTGCCACGACGGTAAGACAAGACCTTATTGACGCCTGCCCTAACCTAAAAATTATCGGAAGAGGTGGCGTTGGAATGGACAACATTGATGTTGAATATGCACGTGGGAAAGGGTTGAGTGTTATTAACACCCCTGCAGCTTCTTCAGAATCAGTTGCCGAATTGGTATTTGCTCACCTATTTTCAGGCGTTCGTTTTTTATACGATTCAAACAGAACAATGCCTTTAGAAGGCGATTCAAAATTCAAAAACCTTAAGAAAGCGTACGCGAAAGGCACTGAGTTACGTGGTAAAACTTTAGGAGTTATTGGTTTTGGAAGAATTGGTCAAGCCACAGCAAAAATGGCTTTAGGACTCGGAATGAAAGTAATTGCTTTTGATCCGTTTTTAGAAAAGACGTCACTCTCTTTATCCTTTTACGACGGTCAAACAGTCGATTTTGAAATTGAAACTGTTTCTAAAGAAACGGTTTTAAAAGAATCTGATTTTATAACCTTACATGTACCAGCACAAAAAGAATTTGTGATTGGCGAAGCTGAATTAGCGTTGATGAAAGATGGATCTGGATTGATCAATGCTGCTCGTGGTGGTGTGGTCAATGAAGTTGCTCTAGTTGCAGCGCTTGAATCTAACAAACTAGCATTCGCTGGGTTAGATACTTTTGAAAATGAGCCAACGCCCGCTGTTCAATTATTAATGAATCCTAAAATATCATTAACACCACACATTGGAGCTGCAACTAACCAGGCACAAGATCGTATTGGTTCTGAATTAGCATCTCAAATTATTTCTATATTGAAGTAATTAATAAAATTAAATTCATTTTACAAAAAACCTTAGCAGATTCGTTAAGGTTTTTTAAGTTATAGTATATTTGATTCAAATTAGAAGTATGAAAGCATTTAAAGCAGCGTGGGAAATTAAACAAAACTGGCAACTTTTGTTTCCGCTAATCGGACTCGTTTCTTTAGGATATAGTGCTTTCAAGATTACCTCTTTGCTCCCATTAACTGAATTTTATATAACCATTCCTGTTGCTGTGGTTCTTTTTTATGTGTTATTAAAAATAGTAATGCTTGCCATTTCGAAATTAGAATCCAAATGGATTGTGAATCAACGCTGGGAACTTATTCGGATTTTTATTGTATTTGCCATTACCGGCTCCTCTTCTGTGCTTGTTGGACGCCCAATTATTAAGTGGCTAGGGATTACTCAAGATAATTTATATCCCTTACTGTATTGGATATTATTCATGACAATCAGTCTATTTTTCTATCAAGTTTTATTAGTGGTAATCGGATGGATTTTTGGACAGTTTCAGTTTTTCTGGAATTTTGAAAAGAAAATGATTCGCCGTTTTGGGTTGGGGCGTTTTTTAAAGGATTAATTACTTTTTTCAGAACTCTTCGCCTCAAAATAATAGCTGTAAATCCACATAATAGTAAAAGTAGGTATCACATCTAATACTGGAAGTGCTTCTTCAATAAATACAACTACTCCTGCTATTTTTCCTTTTTTACCATCATACAGTTGAGTCATTACATAAGATGACAAAGGAGCCCATAATACATCAAAAAAAGGAAAGATAAAAGAAACATATCCTAACGCATCAAAACACAATCCAAGTAAAAATTTAGTTGTTTTTGATTTATTATTTAAGTTCATAATCTATTGATTTTAAGAAGGCGATTTTACTTTAACAACGTCTTAAAATAGGTTGTTAGTTTTTTAATTTTCGGATCTATTAAATATGTACAATAAGGCTGCTCTCGGTTGAGATCGTAGTAGCTGTCATGATCGTCCTCTGCGTCATAAAATACTTCTAATGGCTTTAATTCTGAAACAATAGGATTTTCAAAAATTTTTGCATCCTCAAGAGATTTAATGAATTGCGAAGCAGTTTCAAATTGTTCGTCTTCGGTATAAAAAATAGCCGAACGGTATTGCGTCCCTACATCATTCGCTTGGCGGTTGAGTGTTGTGGGATCATGGGTTGCAAAAAATACTTCTAATAAATCGATATAAGAAATTAAAGACTCATCGTAATCCAATCGAATTCCTTCGGTATGCCCTGTTCGTCCTTGACAGACTTCGCGATAGGCAGGGTTCTTGATAAACCCTCCAGTATATCCAGATTTTACATTTTCTACTCCTTTGAGTCGTTTAAATACGGCTTCGGTACACCAAAAACACCCGCCCGCAAAAATAGCTCGCTTCATATCAAATTGATTAAGCATCAAAGTTAGTAAACAATTAATTAAAATAAGCCTGAAATATTGCACATAAAAACTATAAAACTTAATTTCACAATATGATTATTGCTAAAAATATACACAAATATTATGATGAACTTCATGTTTTAAAAGGAGTTGATTTAACTATTAAAAAAGGAGAAATTGTTTCCATTGTTGGGGCTTCTGGAGCTGGAAAAACAACATTATTACAGATTTTAGGCACTCTTGACTATCATTCTAAAAAATCAGATAGTCAACTTCAAATTAATGAAGTTGATGTACAATCACTATCAGACACAGCTTTGGCTAAATTTAGAAATGAACAATTAGGGTTTATTTTTCAATTTCATCAATTACTTCCAGAGTTTACAGCCCTCGAAAACATCTGTATTCCTGCTTTCATCAAAGGAACTCCTCAAAAAGAAGCAGTAACAAAGGCGCTCGAATTATTGCAGTTTTTAGGGTTGGAAGAACGAAGCAATCATAAACCAAACGAGCTTTCTGGAGGAGAGCAACAACGCGTTGCAGTAGCAAGAGCTTTAATTAACAGTCCTTCTGTTATTTTTGCTGATGAACCGTCAGGAAATTTAGACAGTGAATCCGCAGAACAATTGCATAAGTTGTTTTTTAAATTAAGAGATCGCTTCGGACAAACATTTGTGATTGTCACGCATAATCATGAATTAGCAGATATGGCAGATCGTAAAATTACTATGAGTGACGGACTTGTAAAAACAATTTAGAGTGTCAAAGCTAAATTTTTCTGAACTCAAGGAGTTTTTGGACGCTAAAGTTGTTCAATACAACACCCCTAATTTTATTGGATCTGACCCCCTTCAAATTCCACACCGCTATTCATTAAAAGAAGATATTGAAATTTCAGGTTTCCTCACAGCAACCATTGGTTGGGGCAACCGAAAAAGTATCATTAACAATGCTAATCGGTTAATGACTTTGATGGATGATGCACCTTATCAATTTGTGATGCAACACCAGCCAAATGATTTAGAGTCCTTGAAATCCTTTGTACACCGTACTTTTAATGGCTTGGATTGTATTCAATTTATCGAGAGTTTAAAACACATATACACGAATCACAATGGTTTGGAGGGTATTTTTAACACCCATGCAGAAACCGATAGTTTACAAGGAGCTATTCACCAATTAAAACAACACTTTTTTGAAATTGACCACCTCCAACGCACACAGAAACACATTAGTGATCCCTTAAAAAAATCTGCTGCTAAGCGCATTAATATGTTTTTAAGGTGGATGGTACGACCAAATGATACTAAGGTCGATTTTGGATTGTGGACACAGCTATCCCCTTCTCAGCTCTCTTGTCCTTTGGATGTGCATTCAGGAAATGTAGCTCGGAAACTAGGATTGTTGAAGCGCGTTCAAAATGATGCTAGAGCACTAGCTGAATTAGATGCATCCTTGAGGAAATTAGATTCTAATGATCCTGTTAAATATGATTTTGCTTTGTTTGGCTTAGGAGTGTTTGAAAAATTCTAAAAGTTAAATTCTTTCCCATCATCAGCTAGTAATACGTTTTTGAAAACGGTTTCTGCTTCAGCTTTAAATCCTTCTAATCCTCCGTAACGCGTAGAGTAATGTCCTAAGATTAATTGTTTAACATTGGCTTTGAGTGCTATAGTAGCGGCTTGCTTGGCTGTAGAGTGTTTAGTTTTAGCACATAAATATTCATGAGCATCCATAAATGTAGATTCGTGATATAATACATCAACATCCTTAATAATAGGAATGATATCCTCTTTATACGCTGTATCACTACAAAACGCATAACTTTTTGGCTGATGCCCTTCAAAAGTAACTTCAGCATTCAGAATGATAGTACCTTGTTCATTGACAACATCATCGCCTTGTTTAAGCTTTCTAAAATACGCTTTGTCTATATTTAATGCTTCTGCTTTTTGAATATTTAATTTGCGTTCAAATGGTTTTTCTTTAAATAAAAATCCATTGGTGTATACACGATGATCTAAAGGAATAGTGTGTACCGATACTTTTTCATCTTCATAAATGAGTTCTGATGTTTTAGAAGATAGTACATGAAAAATCAATTTAAAATTGGTCCATGAATCGGCGAGTTTCATCTGGAGTGTAATCAATTCTTTCAACCCTTTGGGACCGTAAATATGTAAATCTGTTTCACGTGTTAGCAACCGAAAAGTAGAAATCAACCCTACCAATCCAAAATAGTGGTCGCCATGCAAATGAGAAATAAAAACATGTTTAATCTGGTTGAATTTGATTTTATGACGTCTCAATTCTACCTGCGTTCCTTCACCACAATCGATTAAAAATAAATGCCCCCTTGTTTCTAAAACTTGTGAAGTTGTGTGTGCAATAATACGGGGTGTTGCACTGTAGCAACCGAGGATGGAAAGTTTCAAAAGCTATGGTTTTAAAATCCTAAATCTCGTTGAATGAGTTCCATTTCTATATAATCGTGTGCTTCTTGAAGTGTAGGAACTACGATAAAATCGTCTTCAAAATCATCTTGATTTAATTGTGAATTAACCACTACAAAAGCATGATTTAATTGACGGTGCATTTCAGAAATTGACACTAATTCATCCAAAGATGTAATGGTAATGTCCTTAAGTTGAAAAATAACATCGTTGTCCTTAAAACGTTCATGAAGAACAGAAAATTTCTTTAAAAACTCAGAAAGACTCGTCTTGTCTTGGGTAATTATTGCAGTCGAATTATGCAGTTCTATAATCATCTTAATTATTTTATTTTTGATGCTAAAAGATACATCACTGCCATTCTAATAGCGACCCCATTTTCTACTTGGTTTAAAATAATGGCTTGATCAGAATCAGCCACTTCACTAGTGATTTCGACCCCTCTATTGATAGGGCCAGGATGCATAATGGTAATTTCTTTATCTAAAGATTCTAACAATTCTTTGGTAACACCATACTGCTGTGTATATTCTCTTGTCGTAGGAAAATAACTGATTTCCATACGTTCATTTTGAACACGTAACATATTTGCTATATCACACCAGTCAAGAGCTTTACGTAAGTTAGTTTCAACTTTAACTCCAAGTTTGTCGATGTACTTTGGAATGAGTGTTTTTGGACCACAAACCATCACTTCTGCTCCTTGCAATTGCAAAGCAAAAATGTTTGACAGAGCAACTCTACTGTGTAGAATATCTCCAACAATGACTATTTTTTTACCTTTTACTTCGCCATACTTTTCACGAATTGAATAGGTATCTAACAGCGCTTGTGTTGGGTGTTCGTGTGCGCCATCCCCTGCATTGATAATTTTTGCATCAATATGTTTCGATAAGAATGTAGCAGCACCAGGATTTGGGTGACGCATGACAACCATATCAACCTTCATAGAAAGAATGTTATTGACTGTATCCACCAACGTTTCTCCTTTACTCACAGAAGATTGCCCAGAAGAGAAGTTAATCACATCCGCAGACAGTCGTTTTTGAGCCAGTTCAAAAGAAAGTTTTGTTCGGGTTGAGTTTTCAAAAAACAAGTTAGCAATTGTAATATCTCTAAGGGAAGGTACTTTTTTTATGGGACGATTGATCACTTTCTTAAAATGATCGGCAGTGTCAAAAATAAGGTTAATATCGTCGTTGTTGAGATATTTTATTCCTAATAAATGATCTACACTCAGTTCGCTCATAGTTTAATTTTTTATCAAATAAACGGCATCTTCACCGCTGGTTTCTTTCCAGTTTACCAATACTTTTTCATCATTAATAGCATCTACTTGTCGACCTCTATAATCTGGCTGAATGGGTAAATGTCTGCTAAAACGTCTATCTATGAGAGTTAGCAATTCAATTTCACTTGGACGCCCAAACGATTGGATCGCGGTTAAAGCAGCGCGAATACTTCTCCCTGTATATAACACATCATCAATAAAAACTACGCGTTTATTTTCAATCAAAAAATCAATTTCGGTAGAGTTTGCTTCGAGAACTTTATCAGAACGTCTAAAGTCATCTCTATAAAAAGTGATATCTAATAATCCTAACTGCACTTCAGGGAGCTTGTATTCTGTCTGTAAAAGAGCCTTTATACGTTCAGCTAAAAATACACCTCTTGGTTGTAAACCAATCAAAACGGTATTAGAAAAGTCGGTATGTTTTTCAATGAGTTGACAAGCCAATCGATGTAGAATGATGTTTACTTCCTTATTGTTAAGTAAAACTTTTGGACTCATAGTTGTTCAACGTATTCGAAGCACAAAGGTAATTAAAAAATTGAAACCACATTACTGCTTGTTCATATAATGATAGTGAAGCACAACAAAAAGAACCATTATTTAAGAAACGTGATACTGTAAGGATATTCAGGAGCTTGTTGATTACTGGCTCTTATTGCGTTTTTAATAGGATACACAATCGATATTATTAAAATTACTATTAGACCAAAGATGCCTACTCCTACAAGAATTAAAGGAACACATACAAAACTATAAATCAAAAGGCTAAACTGGAAATTAAGAATCATTTTTCCATGGGTATCTAGGTCTTTTATTTTTTCTTTTTGGGTAAACCAAATTATGAGAGGAATTAAAATACTGCCAAATGCAAACACAAATGTTGCTAATTGAGAAAGATGCATAATTACAATGGTTTGATTGTCTTGTTTCATCTGAAAATAGGTTTATCTATTTGACGCTAAATAAAGGTAATTGTTACACCTCAAGAAGTCAATTCTTTAAAAACAATAAGTGCTGCCATGACAATCATAAAGCGTGCAAAGTTTGTTTTTAAGGTTGATTCACGAGTGTAACCAGAAATATAAGTCCCTGCAAAAATCCCTGTAATAGACAGAGACTGTAAAAAGCAATAAGAAAACTCCATTCCATTTTTAAGAAAGATAAATCGGTACTAAACCCAATAAGTGAATTAAATGTGATAATAATTAAAGAAGTTGCAACGGCTTGTTTGATTGTTAATCTTGCAAACAAAACCAATGCAGGTACAATAATAAATCCACCACCAGCTCCTACCAATCCGGTCAAAACACCTACTCCTAACCCTATAAAAATCAATAAACCATAATTCTTTTTGGTGCTTGATTTTGTAACAGTTTTTGTACTAGGTTTTTTCATCATAAGAATAGATGATAACATTATAATACTGCTGAAAAACAACATTAACCCCATCTCTTTTGTGATGTCAAAAGATTCAAAAGATAGTAGAGTATCTGGAATGTTTGGGATTAAAAATCGCCGTGTTAGGGATACAGATACAAGCGCAGGCAGTGTAAATACAACGGCAGTTTTATATTCAATTAGTTTCTTTTTTATATTGATTAGTGTTCCAATAGCCGCCGAAGATCCAACCACAAACATGGAATAACTAGTAGCTAAAACAGGATTTAATTTAAATAGATACACAAATATCGGAACTGCTAAAATAGAGCCACCCCCTCCAAAAAGACCAATCACAATCCCCGTTAAGAAGGCTCCAAAAAACCCGATACTTTCTAAATAGCTCATGGGTGCTAATTTAATGCATTATACAGAACCTCAATAGGATGCAGGGCTGTTTTATTTACTCCATCTTTTATTTGATGTCTGCAACTTGTACCAGAAGCAGATACAATTTCTTTTGATTTTAACCTTCTTAAAGAAGGAAATAAACGGTCCTCTCCTATTTGTTGACTCAAATTATAATGTTCTTTTTCATAACCAAATGATCCAGCCATTCCGCAACATCCAGAATCTATGGTTTCAACCTTAAAATTAGAGGGGATGCTTAAAATAGTTTCAGCATACGCATTAGAGGACAACGCTTTTTGATGGCAATGTCCGTGATAATAAACAGTTTCTGTTTTTGAGGTGAATTTTGAAACATCAATTTTATTAGCATTCATTTCGTTGGCCAGAAATTCCTCAATTGTAAATACGTTTTGAGCTAAATGCTCTGCACTTGATTTTAAGGTTACATCTACAAGGTTAGGGTACTCATCTCTGAATCCTAAAATAGCAGAGGGCTCTATTCCCACCAAAGGAATGTCATTAGAAACCAAAGTACTAAAAGTGCTAACATTCTCTGTTGCTATGGTTTTTGCTTCCTCTAAAAATCCTTTTGAAATGTAGGCTCGGGCACTTTCAGAGTGAGCAGGCATAAGTACTTTATACCCTAATTTATTTAATAATAAAATTGTTTTTTTACCGATTTCCACATCAAAATGGTTGCTGTATTCATCACAAAACAAATAGACGCTTTTTGAATGATCTTCTTGTTGAATACTCGAAAACCACTGTCGTAATGTTTGAAATTGTAAACTCGGAAGCGACCGATTTGGATGGACCCCTATAAGGGATTTAAACCAGGATCGAGTTCCTATAAAATTATAAATTCCCGCAAACTTATGGGCAATCGCATTAATTTTAGCATTGTGAGCAATGAGTTTGCTTCGGAGTGGAACAGGGTTTGTTTTTTGATACTGGTACAAAAACTCTGCTTTCAAACTTGCCATATCAACATTGGACGGGCATTCGGATTTACAAGCCTTGCAGGATACACACAGGTCCATCGCTTCTTTAATTTCTGGGTGGTCAAATGGGTTTTCTTTAGTATTTTGAGTTAAAAATTCACGCAATACATTGGCTCGACCCCGTGTAGAATCTTTCTCATCCAATGTTGCTCTGTAACTTGGACACATGGTGCCTCCTGCAAAACTTAGTTTTCGACAATCTCCCGATCCATTACATTTTTCAACAGTATGTAAAATCCCACCTGTAGATTCAAAATTATAGAGGGTGTCAACTTTTGAAATAGGGGTATCTGCTTCGTAGCGTAAAGCGGCATCCATTGGCACTGGATTCACAATTTTTCCTGGATTGAAAATAGAAGATGGATCCCAAGTTGATTTAATTCGTTTTAGAAGTTGATAATTGGCTTCTCCTAAAACTAACGGAATAAATTCCGATCGAACTCGACCATCACCATGCTCACCGCTGAGCGCACCCTTAAAAGATTTCACCAATTTAGCAGAGGCCTCACTGATGGCACGAAACAGTTCTATATCCGTTGATGATTTTAAATTTAATATCGGTCTTAAATGTAATTCCCCTGCCCCAGCATGTGCATAGTACACCGCCTTTTGATGATAGGATTTCATTAGTGCTGTAAAAGCTTCAATATAAAGTGGTAAATCTTCCAAAGCCACAGCCGTATCTTCAATACACGCAACCGCTTTGGCATCACCAGGGATATTTGCTAACAGACCCAAACCTGCTTTTCTTAAGTCCCATATTTTATCGCAATCCTCTCCTTCAACTAATTTGTAAGCATAACCCAATTGAGACGTTTTAAGGTTGGTTTCCAAGGCTTTTGCTTGCTGTTTGGCTTCCTCTAAACTATCTCCTCTAAACTCCACCATAAGAATCGTTTCTGGATCGCCTTCCACAAAAAATCTATTTTTTTGCTGGGTGATGTTATCTTTAGTACAATCCAAAATAGTTTTATCCATCAGTTCACATGCTGATGGAGCCTGTTTCATAGCGACTAATGTGGCATGAAGGCTTTCGGTAATGGAATCAAAATGTGCGTTTAAAACCACTTGAAAGGGTTTTGGTAAGGGCACAATTTTAAGTTTTAACTCTGTAGTAAACGCCAAGGTTCCTTCTGATCCACACAGTAATTTTGAGAAATTAAAATCTTCTGCAGATTCCTCAAATACATTTGTTTGCATCAAAGCATCCACAGCATATCCCGTATTTCGTCGTGTGATGGACGCTTTTGGATAGTCTGATTTGATGTGTTCCCGAATCATGGGATTATCAAGCTCTGAGTAAATATGCTTATATATGGTCGATTCTAAAGAAGTGCCTTTTGTTTTTAAATTAAATTCATCTTTGCTGAGAGATGAAAATTCCACATCGCTCCCATCACTCAAAATAGCTTTGACTGCTAAAGTATGGTCTCGTGTCGATCCATACTCGATGGAAGTGGAACCACAGGAATTATTTCCAACCATCCCACCCATCGTACAGCGATTGGCAGTCGATGTATTGGGGCCAAAAAAGAAACCATAGGGCTTTAAAAATACATTCAACTCATCCCTAACTACTCCAGGTTGCACACGAACCCATTGTTCTTGCGTATTGATTTCTAACATAGCATTCATATATTTAGACACATCTACTACGATTCCATCGCCCACACATTGACCAGCTAAAGAGGTGCCTGCAGCACGCGGAATTATGGACAAGGCATTTGAATGTGCAAACTCAATCAAACATTTAATATCCTCTGTTGTTTTTGGGATGGCCACCGCATAAGGCAGTTCCCTGTACACTGATGCATCTGTAGCATATAGGGTTTTTGCAAGATCACTGTCATAAAGTTCTCCTGAAAGCTGTTGTTTTAAAGATGTGAGATGTGTTTGCAATAAAAATAAATATAGAAAGTTTAAAGGTATGAAAAATGGATGGTTTACTAAAAACCGCGAAATATAAATATAATTTGAACGTTGTATAATAATTTATAGTTTATTGAAGTTAAATCAAATAATATCTTTACAACTTAACCAATTTACTTTTATGAATCTTTGTTTGAGGCTGTTACTATTCCTAATTGGAATACAGCCTGCGTTGTATGCACAGTTAGATACCAACCAAGAAACGTTTCGAATCAAAGCCTTAGCCTTAGAACGCAACCCGTTATCTGAAAAATTTCCTTTGACTCTCTCACCTATTAAAGGATTGACCGATAAAGGATTTGAAATTACCATGGGCATCAAACCAATTGATGGGTTTGCAAAGAAAAAATATGGCATCACTCAAACTCGCGATGTAGTGGATCCTACTTGGGAAGTTAAACAACAGTTTAATGAAAATCGGAAAAATGTATCTAAGTATGATCGCGATTACTATTTAGGAGATATTAAAACTAAATCCAAATACATTCGTATTCTGTGTAGAGATCATGAGTATGAAGATGGGGATCGTATTAAATTAATGCTCAACAAAGCTATTATTCATCCAAATATCACCCTTAGAAATTCAGCTTATATTATTGATATCGAGTTAAAAGAAGGGTTAAATACCATACAGTTTATCGCACTTAACGAAGGAAGTTCAAGCCCTAACACAGCCCAACTGAAAGTTTACAATGAAAGTGACAATCTTATTGGTTCTGGAGAATGGTTATTGACAACAGGTCATAAAGCGAGTTTGATTGTGTTAAGGGAGAGTTTTTAGTTTTAAATCAAATGATCCAAGTTCACCTCATTTGTTGATTTACTTTGAGACAGTGCCACGTAACTTTGTACGTTGCTTAAATCTGTTATAAGAGCGAGTTTGGTTAAGATAAATTGTTCGTAGTCTTCAATATCCACCAACACTAATTTTAATAAGTAATCAAAATTTCCTGACACTCGGTGACACTCGACTACTTCGGAAAATCCGTCAATGGTTTTTACAAATTTTTCCAAATAACTCCGTGTATGGTTTTTAAGAGCAATTCCAGCAAAAACAGTCAGTTTTAGGCCCAGTTTTTTCGAGTCCAAAATGGCAGCATATTTACTGATAAACCCCCTTTTTTCTAGTTTTTTAATACGGTCAAAAACAGGCGTAGTCGTCATTCCTAAGAGGTCGGCAATGTTTTTTATGGTACGGTTACTGTTTTGTTGCAGCAGCCTGAGTATTTCAATATCGGTTTTGTTGAGCTTTTCAATCATCTAGAAAAAATATATATTAATGGTTTTGTAATTGTCCTTAAAAAGAATAAAACACTTTATTAATGCAAAAATACATATAAATATTCTTATTTAGAAAGTGTTTTAGTAATAAACAAATTAGTAACTGATATTATATTTAGCTTTGTTCTTATCAGTTGTTTAACTAGATGATTAAATTTTAACCTTATCATATGCCAAGATATCATACATTAGGAAAAATACCCGCTAAAAGACATACGGTCTTTAAAGACGAAAACGATAATTTTTATTATGAAGAATTGTTTGGCACCATTGGGTTTGATGGCATGTCAACATTGATGTACCATACGCAACGTCCGACACAAGTCAAGGAAATTTTAAAATCTTATGACGTTGCCCCAAAAATAGCAGTGTCAAAAAACATGAAATCCTTGAAACTAGAAGGATTCAATGTGGCACCAACAAATGATTATTTAGAGAGTAGAACGTGTATTTTAATGAATAACGATTGCCAGATTAGTTTGGCGGCTCCTAAAGAATCATTGACAAGTTATTTTTATAAAAATACGGATTCTGATGAAGTATTATTTATCCATGAAGGATCAGGTAAATTGAGAACTCATCTAGGAAACATCGAATTCAAATATGGCGATTACATTGTGATTCCTAGAGGCATCATTTATCAAATTGAATTTAACGATGCAAACAACCGTTTATTCATTGTCGAATCCAAGAGTCCTGTATATACTCCAAAGCGGTATCGAAATTGGTTTGGTCAGCATGTAGAAGGTGCTCCGTATTGCGAAAGAGACCTCCACCCACCTACTGAGCTTGAAACATTTAACGAGACAGGCGATTTTATAATCAAAGTAAAAAAACAAGATACCATACACGAGTATGTGTATGCAGTGCACCCATTTAGCGTCGTTGGTTGGGACGGCTATAATTTTCCTTATAAATTTTCTATTCATGATTTTGAGCCTATCACCGGGATGATTCATCAACCCCCACCAATTCATCAAACATTTGAAACCAGCTCCTTTGTCATCTGTTCTTTTGTACCTCGATTGTATGATTACCATTCAAATGCAGTACCAGCACCCTACAATCACTCTAATATAGATTCTGATGAAGTGCTCTATTATGTCGATGGTGACTTTATGAGTAGAAATGATATTAATAAAGGCAGCGTGACTCTACACCCTGCTGGAATACCTCATGGACCCCACCCAGGAACCATGGAAAAAAGTATAGGAAAAAAAGAAACTTTTGAACTCGCTGTAATGGTAGACACCTTTAGTCCATTAATGGTGACGGAAGAAGCGATAAAATTAAATAACGAAGATTATTATAAATCTTGGATTACAGAATAAAAAAATTATAAAATTTACGGAAATGAGTAAAATAGAAAATGTAGAATACGGATTGGAAAAAATATTTGAAGAAGCACAAGATTTTCTTCCGTTATTAGGAACTGATTATGTAGAATTTATTGTAGGAAATGCAAAACAAGCAGCCCACTTTTATAAAACTGCTTTTGGATTTCAATCACATGCTTATAAAGGTTTAGAAACAGGATGTAAAGATTATGCATCATATGTTATAAAACAAGACAAAATAAGAATCGTATTGACCACTCCGCTTAATCAAGATTCGTGGATGAATGATCATTTATCCAAGCATGGTGATGGTGTGAAAGTTGTTGCTTTGTGGGTTGATGACGCTAAAAAATCTTGGGAAGAAACGACCAAAAGAGGTGCAAAATCTTATATGGAACCAACAATTGAAAAAGACGAACATGGCGAAATAGTGAGAGCTGGAATATATACTTATGGTGAAACCGTTCACATATTTGTAGAAAGGAAAAACTACACAGGAATATTTTTACCAGGTTACGAAAAATGGAAATCAGAATACAATCCTGAACCTATGGGTCTTAAATTTATAGACCATATGGTAGGAAATGTTGGCTGGAATGAGATGGATACCTGGGTGAAATATTATGAAGATGTTATGGGCTTTGTAAATTTTTTATCTTTTGATGATAAGCAAATCACAACAGAATACTCCGCTTTAATGAGTAAAGTAATGAGTAACGGAAACGGAAGAATTAAATTTCCAATTAACGAACCCGCAGAAGGAAAAAAGAAATCTCAAATTGAGGAATACTTAGACTTTTACAATGGTCCAGGGGTGCAACATATTGCTGTTGCCTCAAATGACATCATTGATACAGTAGCAAAAATGAGAGCTAAAGGAGTCGAGTTTTTAAGCACACCACCAGACGACTATTACAAATCTGTTCCAAAAAGACTTTCTGATCACAACCATGAATTAGCAGAAGATATTGAAAAATTAAAATCCCTTGGAATTATGATTGACGCAGATGAAGAAGGATATTTATTACAAATATTTACCAAGCCTGTAGAAGACAGACCTACCTTGTTTTTTGAAATCATTCAAAGAATGGGTGCTAGAGGCTTTGGTGCTGGTAACTTCAAAGCACTATTTGAATCTATTGAAAGAGAACAAGAAAACAGAGGGACACTTTAATAGTAGGTTATAATGTCAAACTTTCAAGGACATACAAAACGTTTTAACAGCGTTACAGAAAAACTACCTAAACATCTTCACAAGTTTATAGTACAACAACCTTATGAGGACTATACAGCCCAAAATCAAGCGGTTTGGAGGTATGTAATGCGTTTAAATGTAAATGTTTTAAAAAAAATTGCACACAAAAGTTATAGCAGTGGTTTAAAAAAAACAGGGATTGATGAAGAAACGATCCCTAAAATGGAAGGCATGAATCGTATCCTAAAAGACATTGGATGGGCAGCAGTTGCTGTCGATGGTTTTATTCCACCAAATGCATTTATGGAGTTCCAAGCCTATAACGTGCTTGTCATTTCGTCTGACATTAGAACTATTGATCACATCAATTACACGCCTGCTCCCGACATTATTCACGAAGCAGCCGGTCATGCACCCATTATTGCCAACCCTGAATATTCGGAATACCTAAGACGCTTAGGAGAAATTGGATGTAAAGCCATCTCGTCTCCAAAAGACGATGATATGTACGAAGCCATTCGACTTTTATCTATTTTAAAAGAGAATCCAAATTCTACGGAAGTAGAAATTTTGGAAGCTACTAAAGCTGTTAATTTACTCCAAGAAGAAATGGGAGGACTCTCTGAAATGGCAAAAATCAGAAATCTACACTGGTGGACGGTTGAATATGGATTGATTGGAACACTTGAAAATCCTAAATTATATGGTGCTGGTTTATTGTCTTCCATCGAAGAAAGTCAGTTGTGTTTAAAAAAAGAAGTTAAAAAAATTCCTTATTCTATTGAAGCTGCCGAAGTCAATTTCGACATTACCAATACACAACCTCAATTATTTGTCATTCCTAACTTTGCAAGTCTTAGCTTTGTTCTAGAAAAATTTGCACATACAATGGCGATACGAACAGGCGGTTTAGAAGGATTGAAAAAACTGATTATTTCTCAAAAATTAGGAACGATTGAATTAAGTACTGGTATTCAAGTGTCTGGAATATTTAATAATTATTTAGAGGCCAACAATGCCCCCATTTACTTTCAAACCAATAGCCCAACAGCAATGTCTGTAAATGGAACCGAACTGATTGGGCACGGCACCGAACACCATCCCAGTGGATTTGGTAGTCCCTTAGGAAAATTAGAAGGAATCAATATTGCGATTGAAGACATGTCTCCAAAAGACCTGGAAGTTTACGGCATTATAGAAGGAAAAACCACAACCCTTAATTTTGAAGGAGGCGTCAAAGTTGAAGGAAAAATTATTACAGGCAAAAGAGACCTTCAAGGAAAAATTATTTTAATTACGTTTAAAAATTGTAAAGTAACCCATTTTGATACCGTTTTATTTGATCCGAGTTGGGGAATTTATGACATGGCGGTCGGTAAAAATATATGCTCTGCATTTGCTGGACCTGCAGATTCAAAGTCATTCGAAGACATCTATACTATCTCAGAAACTAAGACTGAAAAAATCATTTATTCTAGAGATGAACAACAACTGCATCAGTTATATCAAACAATTAAAAACTACAGAACAAGTGGCGAATCTAATTTAGATTCCTTAGCCAACATATTCAAAGAAGTTAAATTAAACTACCCTTTAGAATGGTTAATCTTTTTGGAATTGTATGAGCTAGTTTACGATAAAGATATATCTTTAAAGGATGAGATTTATGAGCAGTTACTCGAATTGAAAAAAAACAAACAGTTCACCAAGCTAATTTTAAATGGTTTGGATCTAATTATTAAAAAGTAAAAAACAAAAAGAAATACATATGAAGTCTTGGATTAAAATTGATCAAAATTCTGATTTTAGCATTTATAATATACCTTTTGGTATTTTCTCAGAATCCGATCATATAAAAAGAGTTGGTATTGCCATTGGCGATAACGTATTAGATGTATATGCAGCTTATGAATTAGGGATATTCAAAGATTTAAAGTTCGATATTAAAGTTTTAGAATCTGACTCTTTAAATGATTTTATCGCCTTAGGAAAATCAACTACTGTAAAAGTAAGAGAATTGATTCAAACTGAATTATGCAATGGCAATTCCATATTAAAATTACACCCTTCTGTATTTATAAAACAAACCTCAGTACAGATGCATTTGCCTGTAAAAGTGGGTGATTACACAGATTTTTATTCAAGCATTGAACACGCCACCAATATTGGCACCATGTTTAGAGATCCTGACAATGCGTTACTGCCCAACTGGAAACATTTACCTGTGGGCTATCATGGACGCGCTTCCTCAATTATTGTGAGTGGTGAAAACGTACACAGACCAAAAGGTCAAGTTGTTTTAGCACCCAATACAGCACCTGTTTTTCAAGCGTCTGTGCGAGTAGATTTTGAATTGGAAATGGGTTTTATCATTGGAAAACCAACCAAACTTGGTGACTCTGTTTCAACAGATGCAGCCGACGACTATATTTTTGGTAAGGTTTTATTTAATGACTGGTCGGCACGTGACATCCAAAAATGGGAATACGTTCCCTTAGGTCCTTTTTTAGCAAAAAGTTTTGCGTCTTCTATGTCGCCATGGGTAGTCACTTTAGAGGCACTAGAACCATTTAAAATTGATGGTCCAACTCAAGAACCATCGGTTCTACCCTATTTGAATTTTAAAGGATCAAAAAATTACGACATTCACTTAGAAGTTTCTATCCAACCTGAAAATTGCAAAGAAACCGTTGTGAGTCACTCCAATTTCAAATATATGTATTGGAATATGAACCAACAATTAGCACACCATACTGTTAATGGTTGTAACTTAAATGTTGGCGATTTAATGGCTTCTGGAACGATCAGTGGAAAAAGCCCCGATTCCTATGGCTCAATGCTCGAATTGTCGTGGGCAGGTTCTAAACCAGTAGAGTTAACGGAAGGTGGTACACGTAAATTTATTCAAGATAATGACACCGTGATTATGAGAGGTCATTGTCAAAAAGGTCCAATTCGTGTTGGATTTGGAGCCGTTAAATCAACACTTTTAAAAACTATTTAAAAAAATTAGTATGTCAACTGTAAAATCATTTGATCCAGAATTGTTAGAAACTAGAGATGTTCATAGACTGCTCTCCTCCTCTATTGCTCCAAGACCTATCGCGTTTGCAAGCACAATAGACGCCAAAGGAAATGTCAATTTGAGCCCTTTTAGTTTTTTTAATGTATTTAGCTCCAACCCACCTATATTAATTTTCTCGCCAGCAAGACGTGTGCGTGACAATACCACGAAACATACGCTTCAAAATGCGGCAGAAACTAAAGAAGTAGTGATAAATATCGTCGATTTTTCGATCGTGGAACAAATGTCAGAATCCAGTAAAGAATATGACAAAGGCGTGAATGAATTCATAGAAGCAGGACTGACAGAAGTCCCTTCACTTAAAGTAAAACCTCCAAGAGTGTTAGAATCTCCTGTATCCTTTGAATGTTCGGTAGAAAATATTATTTCTCTTGGAGAACATGGCGGTGCTGGTCAATTAGTCATTGCTAAAGTAGTTCACATCCATGTAAAATCGGAATTATTAGACGAAAACGGTCAAATTGATTCTGAAAAATTAGACCTTGTCGCACGATTGGGAGGCGATTGGTACACACGAGTGACAAAAGATAGTATGTTTAAACTAGCGAAGCCTAGTAGCTAACATCATATCAATTACTTTCCAATACAAAAATTCGCAAAGATATTACCTAAAAGATCATCAGAAGTTATTTCGCCAGTAATTTCACCAAAATGATACAGTGCCTGACGGATGTCTATGGCTAATAAATCCCCAGAGAGTTTGGCGTCCATTCCCTGCTGCACTTTTTGAACATCAGCCAGTGCCTTTAAAAGGGAGCCGTAATGTCTGGAGTTGGTAATGATAGTATCATTGTTACGCAAAGCACCTGTATTTACAAACTCTAACAGCTTAGTTTTTAAAGCCTCCATACCTAAACCGCTTTTGGCAGACGTAAAAAGGGTGTGTGGATACACAAAAGAAGTTTCAATAAACTCCTGATTTGCTTGGTCCATTTTATTGGCAACAACAATGAGTTGTTTGTCAGGATATTGTTCTTGAATTTTTCGGATATCTGTATTAAATATCTGAATCGTATCGGCAGTCACTTTAGACGCGTCTAATAAATACAATACTACTTGGGATTGGGTGATTTTCTCAAATGTTTTTTTGATGCCTATACTTTCAATAGTATCATCGGTGGTACGAATGCCTGCAGTGTCAATAAAACGGAACTTAATACCTTCAATGGTAATTTCATCTTCGATAGCATCACGAGTGGTTCCAGCAATATCACTAACTATGGCTTTGTCTTCGTTTAGAAGCGCATTTAAGAGCGTAGATTTCCCAACATTTGGTGCACCAATTATAGAAATTGGAATGCCATTTTTGATCACATTTCCTGTTGAAAACGAATCAATCAAATGTTTTAATACCTTAATTATACGTGCTAATAAATCTTCAAATTGTTTGCGATCTGCAAACTCTACATCTTCTTCAGAAAAATCGAGTTCTAATTCAATTAAGGAAGCAAAATTTAGCAATTCATCACGTAAGACTTTGATTTCATTACTGAATCCCCCACGCATCTGTTGCATAGCAATTTGATGGGAGGCTTTGTTATCACTGGCAATCAAATCAGCTACGGCTTCAGCCTGACTCAAGTCGAGCTTTGCATTTAAGAAAGCTCGGAGCGTAAATTCCCCAGGATTCGCAATACGCGCGCCGTTACGCACAAATAGTTGTATAATTTCTTGTTGTATATACGAACTCCCATGGCAAGAAATCTCAACGACGTCCTCCCCTGTATAGGATTTTGGATTTTTAAAAACAGAGACCAATACTTCATCTAAAACTCGTGAATCTTCTACGATATGACCTAAGTGAATAGTATGTGTTTTTTGAGATGCTAGTTTTTTGGCATGTATTGATTTAAAAAATGCATCTACCATTGTAATGGCTTCTGGTCCTGAAAGTCTAATAATAGCAATCGCACCAGCACCCGATGGAGTGGCTAAAGCAATAATAGTGTCGTTTTGATACAATGAATTCATTTTTTACAAAAGTATTAATATTAGTTCAAATGGGAGAAGTAATAATTTTAATTTATTTTTGTTGAAACCTAAAACTCTTACAGATGAAAACTCAAATCATTTTTATAATTAGTATTGCATTGTTGTTTAGTTGCAAACCTTCAACCTCAAATTCTGATACCGAATATGAAGTAATTGTTAAAGCTGATGGCGTTTATGATGGATTAAGAGCCTATTTGTTGAAAACTGAAAATGGCAGAAATAGAACCGCCACCGATACAGCCATTGTTTTTAATGGTGTCTTTCGTTTTAAAGGAGACATAAAAGGAGCAGAAATGCGTGCCATAACTATTGATGGTGTCAAAGGACAAACCTCTATATTTATAGAGCCTGGAATAATTAATGTTGAAATCTATAAAGACAGTATTCATACATCTAAAGTAGAAGGCACCTATAACAACTCTGTTTTTAACGATTACAAAAATAAATATCAAGAAAAAATAGAAGCGGTCGAAACTGTAAATGCTGAGTTCTTAAACTCTAAACAAGATGTAGAAGTCTTAAAAAAACTTCAATCCAAAAGAGATTCTTTGAGATCCCAATTGAAAAATTTTGGATATGAATTTATCGAAACAAATAACAACTCTGATTTTTCATTGTATATTTTGGATGGTCTTACAAATCAAAAAGGGTTTGATTTAGAATTGGCTGACAGTGCTTTTAAAACAATTAAAACATCTATTAAAACTAAAAACGAATCGAATCAATTAATTTCTAATCGAATTAAACAAAAAATTGAAAGCAGCCCAAACAAAGGAAAAATTAAAATTGGAATGCAAGCACCTGATTTTTCTGCTCCTAACCCAGAGGGAAAACAAGTTACTTTGAGTGATATCAAAGGAAAGGTTACCATTGTTGATTTTTGGGCCTCTTGGTGCAAACCTTGTCGTATTGAAAATCCAAATCTGGTAAAACTATATGACAAATACCATTCTAAAGGATTAGAAATTATCAGTGTTTCACTGGAACGTGGAAATCAAAAAGCGTTTTGGATCGAGGCCATAAAAAAGGATCAATTGAGTTGGTATAACGTCTCGAATTTAAAATTCTGGCAAGACCCAATTGCGAAAGCTTACAGTGTAAATTCAATTCCTGCGACTTTTATTTTGGACGAGAACGGCGTACTCATCGCTGAACGCTTGAGAGGGACGGAATTGGAAGCGAAAATTAAGAGTTTGTTGGAGTAAATAAAAAATAGATTATTCTAAATCTTATTATTTTTATGCATAACAAATAAAATAACAATTGGAATGGCGAGAAGGATCACCATCCATAAGTGCGATTCTAAAACTTGTGGTGCGATCAACAAGGTAATAACATACCCTCCAATTGCACCTCCAAAATGAGCATCATGCCCAATATTTCCAGCTCGTGATTTCATTCCATAAATAGAGTACAACATATACCCAACTCCTACAATATAAGACGGAATTGGAATAGGAATAAAATACAAATACATCTCCATCCCTGGATACAACAAAATAGCAGCATATAAAATCCCGGTCACAGCACCACTAGCTCCGACTGCAGAATAGTAAGATTCATTTTTATGAAAATAGTAAGATAATAGATTCCCAAAAATCAAACTTCCAAAATAAATTAAAAAGAAATAGAACGGCCCTATGCTATAAATCACATGATCCGCAAAGAAATAAAGAGTAATCATATTAAATAACAGGTGCTGTAAGTCAACATGTAGAAACCCAGAGACCAACATACGAAGTTGTTCTCCGCGCTTGATACCTCCTACATTAAACTTATACGTCTCAAAAAAGGAGCGGTCCTTAAAACCTTTAAAAGAGCAAAGTGCATTGAGAGCTATAATAATCAGGGTATAAATACTAATGTTCATAGGGATATATTAAATAAACTATATATTTGCGACTGTAAATTTAATCTTTTTAAATGCAATTACTAGCGTACATTTTAATTTACCCTATTTTGTGGTTTGTTTCTATTCTTCCATTTCGATTGTTATACGCTGTTTCTGATCTTTTGTATATTTTGATGTACCATATTTTTAGATACAGAAAACAAACCGTTCAAGATAATCTTAGACTTGTATTTCCTGAAAAGTCTGATTTAGAAATTAAAACAATTACTAAAAAATTCTTTCATCATTTTTGTGATATGATTTTAGAATCTATTAAATCTATGAATATTTCTTTAAAATCTATGAAGGCGCGTTATACCTTTAAAAATTTAGATATTATTAAGGATTTTGAAAAACAGAACAAAAGTATCGTTCTGATGTGTGCGCATTATGGTAGTTGGGAATGGATTTTCATCCTTCAAACCTATACGAGTCATCGCGGCTATGGCATCTATAAACGGCTTCAAAACAAGTATTTCGACCGCTTGATTAAGTCCATTAGAGCCCGTTACAATAGTTATTTAATTACTACCAAAGAAACATTTAAAGTCTTAGAAGAAGCTAAGAAAAATGGCATTCTATCCATGAATGGATTTGCTTCTGACCAATCGCCTAAGAAAAATAAAGCCCACCACTGGAATGAATTTATGGGTATTAAAGTCCCTGTTCATACAGGTGCCGAAATGTTAGCTAAAAAATTAGATATGCCCATCGTGTTTTTTGCTGTAGAACGCAAAAAAAGAGGGTATTACGAGGCAACTTTTCAAACCCTTGCTGAAAACCCTACAGATTTTAAAGATTATGAAATCACTGATAAATTCATGAAACTTGTAGAAAAACAAATCCACGAAGCTCCCGAATATTACCTTTGGACTCACAAACGTTGGAAACATCGCGAAGTTTAAAGCCCTGCTATATTTTTTATTTCCTCAATAATATTCTCTGCTAAAACATCTGCTTTATCCTGAGAAGGTGCTTCTGTATAGATACGGATAATCGGCTCAGTATTACTTTTTCTTAAGTGCACCCATTCTGTTGGGAAATCAATTTTAACCCCATCAATAGTAGATATTTGTTCGTGCGCATACTTGGTTTCCATTGCTTCTAAAATAGCATCTACATCTATGGATGGATTTAAGTCAATTTTCTTTTTACTCATAAAATAAGAAGGGTAGCCAGCTCTCAATGTACTCACTGCAATCTTACGTTCAGCTAATAAGCTTAAAAAGAGGGCAACTCCTACCAAAGCATCACGTCCATAATGGGACTCCGGAAAGATGATACCTCCGTTGCCCTCTCCTCCAATGACCGCTTGGGTTGCTTTCATAGCATTGACCACATTCACTTCACCAACGGCACTGGCTGTATAAGTTCCGCCATGTTTTTCGGTCACATCTCTTAATGCCCGTGTAGAACTGAGATTGCTCACCGTGTTCCCTGGACGTTGACTTAATATATAATCGGCACAAGCAACTAACGTATATTCTTCACCAAACATAATTCCTTTTTCGTCCATAAATGCCAAACGATCCACATCTGGATCAACAGCAATTCCAAAATCGGCATTAGAAGAAACCACCTTTTCAGATAAATCGGTTAAATGTTGTTTCAGTGGTTCTGGGTTATGAGGAAATTGTCCATTAGGCTCGCAATGTATTTTGACTGCTTCAACACCTAAACGTTCCAATAGTAGTGGAATCGCAATTCCTCCAGTAGAATTCACTGCATCTACCACCACTTTAAATTTACAATCCGAAATGGCTTTAACATTCACAAATTCTAAATCCAATACTTCGTCTATGTGAATGTCAAAGTATGCTTGATTTTCAGTGATGATTCCTAAGTCATCAACATCAGCGAATTCCATGGCATCGGCTTCAGCAATATCTAAAACATGTTGGCTATGCTCTGCATTTAAAAATTCACCATTCTGATCTAAAAGCTTTAAAGCATTCCATTGTTTTGGATTGTGACTGGCTGTTAAGATAATACCGCCATCTGCTTTTTCTAAAGGGACAGCAATTTCAACAGTTGGCGTGGTAGATAAATCTAAATCAATGACATCAATACCCAAACCAATGAGTGTATTCATGACTAAATTTTGAACCATACTTCCCGAAATTCGAGCGTCTCTTCCAACAACCACACGGTAATTGTCTTTAGTGCGCTGTTGTTTGATCCACGTTCCATAAGCCGCAGCAAATTTTACAGTATCTATAGGAGTTAAATTGGTTCCAACGGCACCACCAATGGTCCCTCGTATTCCAGAAATTGATTTAATTAGTGTCATATGCAATATAAATTTCAACAAATATAAGGCTTCAAATCAATTATATTAAAATGTATTCATAATTTCGCTCTATGAATTACTTGGCACATATTTTACTTTCTGGAAACAATCCCGATGTTATGATTGGAAACTTTATTGCAGACAGTATTAAAGGCTCAAAATACAACTCCTACCCTCTTCAAATACAAAAGGGAATCTTATTACACCGCCAAATTGATACGGCTACAGATGTTCACCCTGCTTTTAGGCAAAGCACCAAACGACTTCACAAAAATTACGGGCATTATTCAGGAATTATTGTTGATATATTTTACGATCACTTTTTAGCTAAAAACTGGACGGATTATTCGGACGTTCCTTTAGCTGATTATATTCAGTCGTTTTATAAATTATTGCGTGATAACTTTGATCTACTCCCAGAAAACATTCAAAAAATGGCACCTATTATGATGGAAGGCAACTGGCTCTTAATCTATGCAGATCTAGAAGGTATTGATCGTGTTTTGGCTGGCATGAATAGACGTACTAAAAACAGATCGGAAATGGACAAAGCTGGGCGCGAATTAAAAGAATTCTACACCTTTTTTGAAGCTGATTTTAAACTGGTAATGAAAGACCTTCAAGAACTGAGTAGTCGTTTTTTGACGGATAATAATATCAACTAATATAATTCCAAATGTTCTTATACTTACCCATTTTGATATAGGTTTGAGCAATCGGTTGGTGGTTGACATCTACTAATTTCGGATCGGCAACCAACACTTTTTTAGCCCAATGCCGTGCCAACGACAAAATGTCTTTATCTTTTATAATATTGGCGATTTTCATTTCTAAGACGCCACTTTGCTGAGTGCCCATCATATCTCCCGGACCACGGAGCCGTAAATCAACTTCCGCTATCTCAAATCCGTCACTAGAATTGACCATAGTTTTCATACGGGTTTTGCTGTTGTCGCCTAGTTTAGAGCCTGTCATTAAAATACAATAACTCTGCTCACTTCCACGTCCAACTCGTCCTCTCAACTGATGAAGTTGCGACAGTCCAAAACGCTCAGCACTTTCAATAATCATTACGGAAGCATTAGGCACATTAACGCCTACTTCAATCACGGTGGTGGCAACCATAATCTGTGTTTCACCTTTGACAAAACGCTGCATTTCAAATTCTTTATCAATAGGTTTCATCTGACCATGTACAATGGATACTTGATAGTTGGGCATTGGAAAATCACGTACAATACTTTCATAACCATCCATTAAATCTTTAAAATCCAAGGTTTCACTTTCGTTAATCAATGGGTATACGATATAAATTTGACGACCTTTAGCAATTTCATCTCTAATAAACCCAAGTACTTTCAGTCGGTTGCTATCAAAACGATGTACAGTTTTAATCGGTTTTCTACCAGCAGGCAACTCATCAATCACAGAAATATCTAAATCTCCGTAAACAGACATCGCTAAGGTTCTTGGAATCGGTGTGGCAGTCATGACCAAAATATGAGGAGGGCATACGTTTTTCTTCCAGAGTTTACTGCGTTGTGCAACGCCAAAACGGTGTTGCTCGTCAATAATTGCCAACCCAAGATTCTTAAATTTGACCTTATTCTCCAAAAGAGCGTGCGTTCCAATAATGATCTGTAATTCGCCCGA
This sequence comes from uncultured Flavobacteriaceae bacterium, assembly GCA_943789465.1. Taxonomy (GTDB): domain Bacteria; phylum Bacteroidota; class Bacteroidia; order Flavobacteriales; family Flavobacteriaceae; genus Hel1-33-131. The sequence goes on from CALSUF010000002.1 coordinate 391,105, forward strand.
TTCTAACTGTTCATGAATGAGGCGTCGAGCCGCAGTTTTACTTGATCCTGTTAACAATCCGATCTTAACCCCAATTAGGTCACAAAAGGGTTTCAAGCTGTTGTAGTGTTGGAACGATAATATTTCAGTGGGTGCCATCAGAGTTGCTTGAAAATTGTTATCAATTGCAATCAACATAGACATCAACGCTACAATGGTTTTTCCGGAGCCTACATCACCCTGCAATAACCGATTCATTTGGGCATTACTGTCCATATCAATCCTAATTTCTTTCAATACACGTTTTTGAGCATTGGTCAGTTCAAACGGTAAATGCTCGTTATAAAACGTATTAAAATAAGATCCTACGGTCTCAAACCGATAGCCCTTTATTTTAGTCTTATGAATAATGTTTTTAAGAATGAGTTGAAGTTGGATGTAGAATAATTCTTCGAACTTTAATCGAAATTGCGATAAACTCAGCAGTTTTTGTGTCTTTGGAAAATGAATATTTAAAAGGGCTTCCCCTTTAGAAATCAATTTTTGATGCTCCAATATTTCCGTAGAAAGGGATTCTTCAAAGCTCCCATTCAGTTGCAAAAAAAGTTGTTCCATGATCTTGCAAATCACACGGTTTGAAATACCTCGGTTCGCTAGCTTTTCAGTAGATGGATAAATAGGTTGAATGGCTTTCGACAGACTCTTTTCATAATCTGTTTTGAGTTCAATATCCGGATGCGGCATGCTAAAGACGCCATTAAACAAATTAATCTTTCCAAAAATCACATAATCAGAATGGGTTTTCAGTTGCTCACGGATCCATTTATGTCCTCTAAACCAAACCAACTCTAAGTAGCCTGTTTCATCTCGAAAGGTTGCTACAAGACGTTTTCCACGTTTCTGACCTAGTTCTTTAAAACCAGTAATCTGTCCAACAATTTGAACCTCAGCATTGGAAGCTTGAAGTTCTGATACTTTATAAAAACGGGTGCGATCGATGTAGCGATTTGGAAATAAGTTTATTAGGTCTTGGTAGGTATGAATCCCTAATTCTTTACGCAATACTTCGGCACGCCCAGGACCAACGCCTTTCAGATAATCAATTGGGGTTTGAAGTAATGTGTTTTGCATCAATCCACTTTAATAGGTTAATAAAAGGCTCACTTCATTTTTTAAATACGCTAAAGCAACATTACTTGGCGACGGCGTATCCATTGATTTTGTGAGAACTAATTCACGGAATTTATCTGCTGTGCTAGAATTATTTGAAATATCACAATTTCTGATAAACTGAATGGTTGTATTTTTAGCGGTTAAAATAACATTCCAACATTCTTCTGACAAATATATTTGTTGTGCCAAATTATGTTCAAATTCTTGTTCTATAGTTTGTATGAGTAATTGTTCATAATCTTCTTTACGTTGAGAAATAGGTTGAATTCTAATCAATAAATTATTTGGAGCCATGCGTTCTAAAACCAAGGTCAAACGTTCGTAAGCCTGAAGTTTTACAGGAAGTACTTCTTTTTGAAGTGATTTATGAAGGATGTAGTGACGGCGTTTATTTTCATTATTGGTGTATTCTTTAAAAAATAAATAGGCTACCGCTCCTGTTAGAAGCGCAGGAATACAATACATGATCAGGCTATAAAACTCAATTTCCATTTAAATATGTGATGTGTTGATTAATAAATGCCAAGTTAATAATTTCCAACTAATATAAGAGTCGTTGTGGGTTTTGAAATGTAAAACTTGAGATGATTTATTTTATAAATCTGATTTGCAAGTTGAGTTTGAAAAATAATCCTCCATCATCTTCGTATATCGTTCCAAAGTCATGTCTGCTAGAACTGGCCGTATCTAATTTCGTATTATTAAATAGGTAATCCTCAAATTCGTTTCTGTTGTATATGTGATAACATAAAACGTCTCCGTTTTCTTTTACAATTAAATATCCACCAGTTGCATCGTATTGACCTGTCCAAACTTTAGATGGCATCATTCCTAAAGCTACATCTGTTAAAAACCGTTTGATTTTATATTCATAAAATTTATGTTGGTTAGAAAGATCAAAGCTTAAAGGGTTTTTAAAATCAATATTATCAACTAAATCTATAACTCTAGAATTATTACTAGAATAAAATTCAAAGACGATTTGAGATAATATTTCTGGAAGCTTACTATCTATTAAAATTAAATTATTAGAAAATATTTGTTTTTCAGTATTTGTAAAAACAAATTGACCATCCAATTGTAAAATAGAATTTATTCTATCCATTATTTTACTTCTAGAATCAATTGAGTTTATAATTTTAATTTCTGATTCAATTAATTTTAAATTAGTTATTTTGAAAATGAAATTTGTAGTTTTACCTGCATTTAGTAAAGTAGAAGGACTGCCTAATTGGGATTTTATACTAAAGCCTAAAGCAGGCCGTTGCTTTGTTCTTTGGTCGTGAATAACAATTGTAATATCTGTTTTTACGGTTGAACTTGCTTTTAATGAAAAACAATTTATAGATTGCATAAATTCTTCAACTTCTGGAACTGAAAAGGTTCTTTCTTTATTAGCTTTGATTTTTTCAAGTAAAAATTTAGCCTTTTCTTTAAATTCTGAAACTGCAATTTTCAAAACTTCTTCTCCTCCATCTATAACTATGATTTCATCTTTAATTGAATATTCAAAGTTGTCATTACTTTCAGTTCTTAAAACACTTATAATAGGGTATACAATTCCTTCAAGTTTCTCAATGTCTTTGTTACCAAGATATAATTGCTTATCTCCTAGTAATTTAAAAAGAGTATATATTTCGCTCCATTCTCCTTTATTTCCTGAAATCATACAGTTTTAAGTTTTTCGATAATCTTTTTTGCAGTTGCCTGAATTGCTGGAACTGCAACAGAATTACCAAATTGTTTATACGCTTGAGCATCGGAAACTACAATTTTATAATCATTTGGAAAACCTTGTAATCTTGCCCACTCTCTAGGAGTCATTTTACGAATCCCTTCTTTATTTACTTCGCCTGTAATATGTGTTACTGGGGTGAAATCTTTTAATCTAAAATCATAAACTAAATTTCGTTCTCGTCCCATTCCTCCACAAACAACAGCATTTGCTGTGCCATTATTTGGAATTATCTCATATCCAAAACCATTGCCTTTACTTTCGTGCCTTGCTTTATGGTTTCGTAAGGTATTTACATACGTTTCGGATAAATAGTATTTTACAGAAACTGTTTCGGATTCTAAGATATCTTCTAGAGTAGCTTTTTTCTTAACTGGTTTTGGATATTCAAATTCTGTAATTCCCAAATCTTTTCTAAAACCGACAATAAAAATTCGCTCCCTATTTTGTGGAACTCCATATTTCTTAGCATTCATTATTCGTGGTTCTGGCACAAAATATCCTAAATCATCTCTCAAAACATTAAGAATAGTTGCTAAAGTTTTTCCTTTATCATGACTTCTTAAGCCTTTTACATTTTCTAAAAATATTGCTTTAGGTCTTTTATTTTTAATAATTTCTGCGACATCAAAAAACAAGGTTCCTCTTGTGTCTTCAAAACCCCCTCTTTTTCCAGCAATTGAAAATGCTTGACAAGGAAAACCCGCACACAAAACATCAAATCCGTCGGGAATATAATTTTTAGTTATTTTTTTAGTAATATCTCCAAATGGAACTTCACCAAAATTAGCTTGATATGTTTGTTTTGAATACTTATCCCATTCACTTGTGAAAACACATTTTCCTTTAAGATTTTGTAATGCCAATCTAAACCCTCCAATTCCTGCAAATAAATCAATAAACTTAAAACCTGGTTTTTTTGGGGCGGGAAAAGGAATATTTTCTTGTTGAAAAATCAAATATTGTAGTGCCTGCTCAGCTACTAAATTCGATATTTCTTCTTCTGGGAATTTATATTCAAATAAATTTTTAACGTGTTCTATAGCATCGGGCTTGTAAAACTGAGAAACTCCATTTTTGTGATTATGTAAATAATGTGTAAAAGCAGCTTCTGTATCTTTCCCAGATTCAATAAGTCTTATTTTGAACTTTTTATCTTCAAAACTTTCAATCGATATTTTTTCTTTTAGAAGCACTTATATTTATTGTAGATTACTCATGCAAGTTAAGAAAAATTTATCATTTTAAAATGGTAAAACCTGAACGGATTACAAAGAATAATTTGCTTTTGTGACGTTTGTTTTTAGCTTTTAGTAACTTCCCTATAATTGTTTATAATTTATAAGAATTCATCTTAAAAATACGAATTACATTCCTTAATTTCACATCTTAGAAAAAATGAAATTTGAAACAATACTTAAGTCAACTTAACGAGGCACAATTAGCGCCCACCCTTCAAAAAGAAGGACCAATGATTATCATTGCTGGTGCAGGTTCTGGAAAAACTAGGGTTCTCACCTATCGCATCGCCTATTTGATGAGCGAAGGAGTCGATCCCTTTAACATTCTGTCTCTCACTTTTACCAATAAAGCGGCTCGTGAAATGAAAACACGAATTGCTTCGATTGTAGGAGATAGCGAAGCCAAAAACTTATGGATGGGAACGTTTCACTCTGTATTTGCTAAAATTTTACGAATAGAAGCGGATAGATTGGGATATCCTTCCAATTTTACAATTTATGACACACAAGATTCTCAACGTTTAATTTCTTCAATTATAAAAGAGAAAAAATTAGATAAAGATATTTATAAATACAAGCAAGTCCAATCTCGAATATCCTCGTATAAAAACAGTTTAATTACTGTAAAAGCCTATTTTCAAAACCCTGAACTCAAGGAATCTGATGTGATGGCAAAACGTCCAGAAATGGGAGAGATTTACAAAGAATACGTGTCTCGTTGTTTCAAGGCAGGCGCGATGGATTTTGATGATTTATTACTTAAAACCAACGAGTTAATTACACGTTTTCCAGAAGTATTGGCTAAGTATCAAGATCGGTTTAGATACATATTGGTTGATGAGTATCAAGATACCAACCATTCTCAGTATTTAATTGTGAGAGCACTTTCGGACCGTTTTCAAAATATTTGTGTAGTTGGAGATGATGCCCAAAGTATTTATGCCTTTCGTGGGGCAAACATCAATAATATTTTGAATTTTCAAAAGGATTATGACAATGTAAAAATGTTCCGATTGGAACAAAATTATCGGTCTACAAAAAATATTGTCAACGCTGCCAATTCCATTATTGAAAAAAATCAAACCAAACTTGAAAAAGTAGTTTGGACAGCCAATGAAGAAGGTCCAAAAATCATTGTCAACCGTTCGTTAACCGATGGAGATGAAGGCCGTTACATAGCGAGTACCATCTTTGAAAACAAAATGCAAAACCAAGCTAAAAATGGTGAGTTTGCAGTATTGTATCGTACCAATGCACAGTCAAGATCCATTGAAGATGCTCTAAGAAAGCGTGGTTTAGAATATCGAATTTATGGGGGTTTATCCTTTTACCAACGAAAAGAAATAAAAGATGTCCTCTCCTATTTGCGCATTATTATCAATCCTTCAGATGAAGAGGCTTTAAAACGAATTATTAATTTCCCCGGACGTGGTATTGGTCAAACGACAGTTGATCGCTTAATTGTTTCTGCTAATGAGCATAATAAGTCCATTTTTGAAATCTTAAAACACCTTAACGAGCTTCCCATAAATATCAACGCTGGGACAAAGACCAAACTGGTAAACTTTACAACAATGATTGAAAGTTTTAAAGTGATGAGTCAAACGGCAAATGCCTTTGATTTGGCGGAGCATGTATGCAAAGCTAGTGGGTTGATCCAAGAGTTTAAAAAAGATGGCACTCCAGAGGGTATTTCTAGAATGGAAAACATCGAGGAATTGCTTAATGGTATCAAAGATTTTGTAGAAGGACAGCAAGAATTAGCCGATTCTACTGGATCAATAGCTGAGTTTTTAGAAGATGTTGCTTTGGCTACAGACTTGGATAACGAAGAAGGAGAAGATAGTGATAAAGTGGCACTGATGACCATTCACTTAGCGAAAGGATTGGAATTTCCTTATGTATACATTGTAGGCTTAGAAGAAGATTTATTTCCGAGTGCCATGAGCATGAGTACCAGAGAAGAATTGGAAGAAGAACGACGTTTATTTTATGTGGCCTTAACTCGTGCTGAAAAACAAGCCTACCTCACCTATGCGCTTTCACGTTACCGTTGGGGAAAACTTGTGGATTCAGAACCAAGTCGATTCATCGAAGAAATTGATGAGCAGTATTTGGAGATTGTAACTCCCAAAGAAGAACGCCGTTTCAACCCGATGTTGAGTGCTGACATATTTGGAGATGTAGAACCTAATACAGTGCGTTATAAGAAGCCTGCTTACATGAAAGCAAAGCCAAAGGCACCTGAGAAATTTAAAATTTCAACACCCAAGAATTTAAAGAAAGTGAGTGAAACAAAATCCACTACTAACTTATTTGACAATAAGTTAATTGTAGGCGATGTTGTAAATCATCAACGGTTCGGAAAAGGAACTGTTTTAAGTATTGAAGGAAAAGCAGCAGATTTAAAAGCTGAAATTAAATTTGAAACGGGAGGCATTAAAAAGCTATTATTACGGTTCGCAAAACTTGAAATTATTTCATAAAAGAACTAACTATTATGGCAGAACTTCTCAAAATATATCCTGAAAACCCAAACCCAAAAGCCATTGAAAAAGTGGTTGAAGTACTTAAAAGGGGCGGGCTAATTATCTATCCAACAGATACTGTTTATGGATTGGGATGTGACATCACCAACGTAAAAGCTTTGGAACGCGTTGCTAAAATTAAGGGAGTTAAATTGGAACGATCAAACTTTTCGTTTATTTGTCATGACTTGAGTAATTTAAGCGATTATGTTACCCAAATTGAGACCCCTATATTTAAACTTTTAAAACGAACCCTCCCCGGCCCCTACACCTTTATTCTTCCTGGTGCAAATACATTGCCTCACCCCTTTAAGAAAAAGAAAACGGTAGGGATTCGAATTCCGGACAACTCAATTGCATTAGAAATTGTAGAGACTTTAGGAAATCCAATAGTATCTACGTCTATTCGAGATGATGATGAAATTTTGGAATACACCACAGATCCAGAGTTGATCTTTGAAAAATGGAATGCGAAAGTTGACCTGGTGATTGATGGTGGTTATGGTGGTAACCAACCGTCAACAGTAATAGAAGTGAATGGTACAGAAATTAGTGTTATTAGAGAAGGAAAAGGAAGTGTTGATATATTTTAATCGCAAATAATTAAGCGCATATAGAATAATTTTATGAGTAAATTTGACGAATTTATTGAAGTAAAAGGTGCTAGAGTACACAATTTAAAAAACATTGATGTAAAGATTCCTAGGGATCAATTGGTAGTGATTACAGGGCTTTCTGGAAGTGGTAAATCGTCCCTCGCATTTGATACGATTTATGCTGAAGGTCAACGCCGTTATATAGAAACATTTTCTGCCTACGCTCGTCAATTTTTAGGAAGTTTAGAACGACCAGATGTAGATAAAATTGATGGACTATCACCTGTCATTGCGATTGAACAAAAAACAACAAGTAAATCGCCACGATCTACTGTTGGAACCATCACCGAAATTTATGATTTTTTAAGGTTATTGTTTGCAAGAGGGGCTGATGCTTACAGTTATAACACCGACGAAAAAATGGTGAGTTACAAAGATGTGCAAATCAAAGATCTGATATTGGAATCCTTTGATGGGAAACGCATCTCGATTTTATCTCCTGTAATCCGTTCTCGAAAAGGACATTACAGAGAATTGTTTGAACAAATTGCAAAACAAGGATTTGTAAAAGTTAGAACAGACGGGGTAATTGTTGATATTACTAAAGGAATGAAGCTCGATCGTTATAAAATGCATGACATCGAAATTGTTATCGATAGACTTAAAATTGACACAAGTACACAATCTACAAGTAGACTGAATGAAAGTATCAATACAGCCATGTACCATGGCGAAAATGTACTAATGATAATTGATGAAGATTCTAAAGAGATTCGATATTTTAGTCGAAATTTGATGTGTCCCACTTCTGGAATTTCCTACCCAAATCCAGAACCCAATAACTTTTCATTCAATTCTCCTAAGGGTGCTTGCTCGGCTTGTAGCGGAATAGGAACGCTATATAAAGTTAACGAGACCAAAATTATACCTGACACGAGTTTATCTATAAAAAATGGAGGTCTTGCCCCTCAAGGAGTTCAAAAAGATACTTGGTTATTTAGACAATTAGAACTCATTGGACGTCGCTTTAATTTTAAACTTTCCGATCCTATTTCAAGTATTCCGAAAGCTGCTTTAAATATTATTTTATATGGTGGGAAAGATGATTTTTCGGTAGACAGTAAAACCTTAGGTGTTTCTCGAAATTACAATATTGATTTTGAAGGCATTGCTAATTTTATCGAAAGTCAATACAAGAATGCCGATTCCACGTCTATACAACGTTGGGCTAAAAATTATATGGATAATATCAAATGTCCAACTTGCGAAGGATCTCGACTTAAAAAAGAATCGTTATACTTCAAAATAAATTCTAAAAACATCGCTGAACTTTCACAAATGGATGTGGTGGACTTAGCCGAATGGTTTAAAGATTTACCAAATCACCTCTCTAAAAGTCAAAAAATAATTTCAAAAGAAATTCTAAAAGAAATTTCTACCCGATTACAATTTCTTTTAGATGTAGGATTGGATTATTTATCAATCAATAGAAGTTCCAAATCACTTTCTGGAGGCGAAGCCCAACGGATCCGATTGGCCACGCAAATAGGATCACAACTGGTAGGTGTTTTGTATATTTTAGATGAACCTAGCATTGGCTTACACCAGCGAGATAATGAAAAACTGATTAAATCTTTGATATCTTTAAGAGATGTAGGGAATTCAGTGATAGTAGTTGAACACGATAAAGACATGATTGAACAAGCAGATCATGTGATAGATATTGGTCCAAAGGCTGGCAAGCATGGGGGCGAAATTATCAGTCAAGGAACTCCAAAAGACATCTTGAATAGCGGAACAATGACTGCAGATTATTTGAGTGGAGTAAAAGAAATTGAAATCCCCAAAACACGTCGAGATGGAAATGGAAAAATCTTGGAACTCAAAGGGTGTACAGGAAATAATCTTAAAAATGTATCTATAAAATTACCCTTAGGTAAAATGATAGGGATTACCGGCGTTTCTGGGAGTGGTAAATCAACCTTAATAAATCATACCCTCTACCCTATTTTAAACAATTATTATTTTCATGGGGTCATGGAGCCAATGCCTTATAAGTCCATTAAAGGTTTAGAGCATTTAGATAAAGTGATTGATATCAATCAATCGCCAATTGGAAGAACCCCGCGAAGTAATCCTGCAACATATACAGGAGTTTTTGGAGAAATTAGAGCCTTATTTGCTAAAATTCCAGAAGCAATGATTCGGGGGTATAAATTAGGTCGATTTAGTTTTAATGTAGTTGGTGGGCGTTGTGAAACTTGTAAAGGGGGTGGTTTGAGAGTCATTGAAATGAACTTTTTACCAGATGTTTATGTCGAATGTGAATCATGCCAAGGAAAGCGTTTTAACAGAGAAACTTTAGAAATTAGATACAAAGGGAAATCTATCAGTGATGTTTTAAATATGACCATTAATGAAGGGGTTGATTTTTTTGAACATATTCCAAAAATTTATCGAAAATTAAAAACCATTAAAGAAGTTGGATTAGGATATATTACGCTAGGTCAACAAAGTACCACTCTTTCTGGAGGAGAAGCGCAAAGAATAAAGTTAGCAACTGAACTGTGTAAGCGAGATACAGGGAATACAATTTACATTTTAGATGAACCTACTACAGGATTGCATTTTGAAGATATTCGAGTTTTGATGGATGTACTCAATAAATTAGTTGATAAGGGAAATACAGTCATTATTATAGAACATAATTTAGATGTGATTAAAACGGTGGATTATATCATAGATATCGGACCAGAAGGTGGAAAAGGTGGTGGTAACATTGTTGTTAAAGGAACGCCAGAAGATGTCATTAAAAACAAATTGAGCCATACCGCTCGGTTTTTAAAAAAAGAATTACATTAGTAGGCATTAAAAAATTGAACTATGAGAACAGAACAGAAACACAAAGGATGGAATGAAATAAAAACAAATGATTCTTGGGCTATTTTTAAAATCATGGGGGAATTTGTGAACGGGTTTGAAAAAATGAGTAGAATTGGACCATGTGTTTCTATTTTTGGTTCTGCACGAACTCCAACTGAAGATACCTATTATAAATTATCAACTGAAGTTGCTGCTGCCATTGTAGAAGCTGGCTACGGAGTTATTACGGGTGGTGGACCTGGAATTATGGAAGCTGGAAACAAAGGCGCACATCTTGCAGGAGGAACATCTGTTGGGCTTAATATTGAACTTCCTTTTGAACAACACAACAATCCATACATAGATCGCGATAAAAGTTTAGATTTTGATTATTTTTTTGTTAGAAAAGTGATGTTTGTCAAATATTCTCAGGGTATCGTTGTGATGCCAGGAGGGTTTGGAACACTAGATGAATTATTTGAAGCTATTACATTAATTCAAACTAAAAAAATTGAAAAATTTCCAGTTATTTTGGTAGGCTCTACTTTTTGGAATGGATTGCTAGTATGGATAAAAGCAACCTTATTAGATCGCTTTGAGACAATTAGTGCCAAAGATTTGGACTTGATTCATGTTGTAGATACTTCTGAAGAAGTCATAGCAATTCTAAATAACTTTTATAACGAATATCAATTAAGCCCTAATTTTTAATTGTACAAAACTAAATTTTTGAATCTAAAACTATTATTCAAGTCCCTACTAGTTCTTATTTTATATGTAAGTGCACCATCAGTTTTTGGGCAACATGCCATGCAAATAGAAGCTAGCTTTGATATAGACACAAATACTGTTAGTATTAATCAAAGTATAGACTATCAAAACAATTCTAATGAAAGTTTAAATGAGTTATATTTTAATGATTGGACTTCAAGTTATAGTAGCCCAACGACTCCTTTAGCCAACCGTTTTGTTGAAGAATTCAAAAACGACTTACTTTCCGTAAAACCTAAGGATAGAGGCTATACAAAAATAAATAAAATTGAAAATTCTCATGGGACTCTTATAGAGTACAGCTACCTCAAAAATCAACCTGATATATTAAAAGTCAAGCTAGAAACTACACTTTTACCAAACACTACTACCACACTTCATTTTGAATATACTCTTCAAATTCAAAGCAATCGGTTTACAGGTTTTGGAGTCACACCTGATGGTGGTTACAATTTAAATTATTGGTATTTGTCCCCTGCTGTATATGAAAATTCTCAATGGAAATTGTACAGTAATAAAAATATTGAAGATTATTACACTCCACCTTCTTCAATTAACCTAAGTATCAATATTCCTGAGAACTACGAAGTTGCATCTGAATTGAATTTAACATCCAAACAAAAAAAACTAAAAAAAAATACGTATCATTTTACAGGAGAAAAACGCACAGATTGTCGTCTTTACATCGCCAAAACTCCTTTTTTCAGAATCAATGTTCATAACTTAAACATCCTAACAGAAAGCTATAAAAATACAAGTGCTTTAGAGCAAATAGATCTATTTAAAAAAGTTGTTGGGTTTTTAAATACAAAACTGGCGCCTTATCCACAGGATAATCTGTTAATTACTAATACAGACTTGAGTAAATATCCTATTTATGGCTTAAATATCATTCCAGATTTTTTAGCACCCTTTTCTAAACAATTTAAATATGAACTCAATCTTTTAAAAAACTTAACTAGGCTCTACTTAAAACGACATTTGAAAATAAATCCAAGAGAAGAGTATTGGTTACAAGCAGGTTTTGAGAATTTTATATTAATGAAATATGTTGAACAATTTTATAAAGATGAAAAATTAATAGGGAAATTATCAAATGTTTGGGGAATAAAATCTTATAATTTAGCAAAACTAAAGTTTAATGACCAATATCCTTTGACGTATTTACATATGGTCAGAACGGGACGTGATCAAGCATTAACAACACCAAAAGATGAACTTTTAAAATTTAACGCTAATTTATCGAGTAAATATAAAGCAGCTTTAGGACTTTTATACCTCGAAGATCTTATTGAGGACTCAAGTGTAGAGGAATGGATAAAATCATTTATCAATGAAACTGATCAGAAACTTTTAACAACAGATCGATTCAAAGCGTATCTAAAAACAAAAACTTCAAAAGATATCAATTGGTTTTTTGATTCCTATTTGATCAACTCTCAACAAATTGATTATAAAATTACTAAGGCAAAAAATACTAAAGATTCCATCTATTTTACTGTTAAAAATAAAAAGAATGGGAAAGGACCAATTTCTCTTTTCATGCTCAAGGATGGAAAAGTCATTTCAAAACAGTGGCTCACAAAAATTGGAGCCAAAAAACAGTTTGTTATTCCTAATAATTTAGCAGATAAATTGGTGCTCAATTATGATAAAAAAGTACCTGAATTTGATTTAAGAAACAATTGGAAGTCAATAACAAGAAATTCTTTAACAAATAAGCCTTTACAACTTCGTCTTTTTAAAGATGTAGAGTCTGCTCGTGACAATCAATTGTATTTTTTACCGATCATGGAATTTAAAAACATCTATGATGGACTAAATTTAGGAATGAACATTAATAATAAGGGAGTTCTAAATAAACCCTTTTTATTTGGTATTTCCCCAATATACAGTGTAAATTCAAATGCTCTTACAGGCAGTGTACAAGTTATACATAATACTTTTTTTGAGGATCAAAACTTATATAATATCAATATTGGAATGGCTGTGATCCGTTCAAGTTTTGCCGAAAATGCTTTTTTAACTAAAACTGTTCCTTATGTTAATTTTAATTTTAGGGACGCAACAGATCTAAGATCAAACGAATTAAAAAGTCTTAGCCTTAGATATGTTGGCATTGAAAAAGATTTTGTGGAAATTGAAGACGATGAAACGACTGCACCGCCATATAAAGTATTTAATATTAGATATATTGATGCTAATAATAGCTTTAAAAGATATCATAAATGGTTTTTAGATGCACAGTTTTCAGATAATTTTGGGAAACTATCCTTCAACTATGAAATTAGAAGGCGTTCCAATAAAAATCAATTTTATAATGTTAGAGTTTATGCAGGAGCGTTCTTATATTCAAAAATTCCATCAGACGAGCAAAACTTTGATTTTGCTTTAGACCGCCCAACTGACTATTTATTTGATTATAATTATCTAGGTCAATTTGAATCTACAGGAATCTTTAGTCAGCAACTTATCATAGCAGAAGGAGGATTCAAGTCAAAACTTGATACCGCATTTGCAAATGAATGGTTAACGTCCTTAAATGCCAGTGCTTCAATTTGGAAATATCTACAAGTATACGGAGATATTGGAGTGCTTAAAAACAAGGGACGTAACCCCTTGTTTGTGTATGATGCAGGCATTCGATTGAACTTAATCACAGATTATTTTGAAATCTATTTTCCGTTCTATTCTAACTTAGGATGGGAAATTGACCAGGCTCAATACAGTCAAAAAATTCGATTTGTATTTACTGCAGAACCCAAAGCACTTTTAGGATTGTTCCGTAGAGAATGGTTTTAATAAAATATTAACTTGTTAAATTAACTGGTTTAATAAATTTCAACATAAGTCTGTCCATTAATTATCATTGTAAAGCATAGGTCAAAGCCCTGAAATATTTTATATTTGCGCTTTACTAGAATTATTTAAGAATGCAAACTAAAGACCTTACTAAAGACATTACATTTGAGGACTTCAAAACTGAAGTGCTAAATGATTATACAGTAGCGGTCACTAGTAGAGAATGTAGTCTTCTTGGACGACGTGAAGTCTTAACAGGAAAAGCTAAATTTGGGATTTTTGGAGATGGAAAAGAACTGCCACAATTAGCTTGGGCAAAAGCATTTCAGAATGGTGATTTTAGATCTGGCTATTACAGAGATCAAACCTTTATGATGGCGATTGGAAAACTCAGCATAGAACAATTCTTTTCTGGGCTTTACGGTACTACAGATATCAACCAAGATCCTATGAGTGCTGGAAGGCAAATGGGGGGGCATTTTACAACTCATTCTTTAGACGATCATTTTAACTGGAAAAATTTAACACAACAACCAAATTCAAGCTCAGACATTTCTCCTACTGGAGCTCAAATGCCACGCTTATTGGGTTTGGCACAAGCGTCAAAAATATATCGTAATCTTGAAAACATAGATTCAGAAAAATTTTCTAACTCAGGAAACGAAGTAGCTTGGGGTACCATTGGAAATGCTAGTACCAGCGAAGGTGTGTTTTTTGAAACTATTAATGCTGCTGGAGTACTTCAAGTTCCCATGGTTATCAGTGTGTGGGACGATGAATACGGAATTTCTGTACATGCTAAACACCAAACCACAAAAGAAAATATTTCTGAAATTCTAAAAGGTTTTCAAAGAGATTCTAAAAATAACGGCTACGAAATTTTGAGAGTGAAAGGCTGGGATTATGTAGAACTCATAAACACCTATCAAAAAGCCAGTCAACTGGCAAGAACCGAACATGTTCCTGTATTAATTCACGTTGACGAACTCACACAGCCCCAAGGACATTCTACATCAGGATCTCATGAAAGGTATAAAAATTCAGATCGTTTAACTTGGGAAAAATCAAATGATTGCAATTTCAAATTTAGAGATTGGATCATCTCTAATGACATTGCTACAGAAGATGAAATGATGGCAATTGATCGCAGTGCAAAAAAGAACGTTAAAGAAGGTAAGTTAAAAGCATGGAAGAAATTTTATGAACCTTTAGAAAATGAAAAAAAAGAGGCTTTAAGACTTATGAAGTCTGTTGCTCAAACTACATCACAAAAAGCTTTCATTAATAAAAAAATAACTCAACTAGAGCTTCTTCATGACCCTTTACGAAAAGATATTATCAGTTCTGCTCGACATATTTTAAAACATTTAATACATGAAAATTCTTCAGAAAAACACGACTTAGTACAGTGGATTAATACCTATTTTGAAGAAATCCAACCTAAATACAGTAAGCTCCTATACAGTGAATCAAATTCAAGAGCCACCAACATATCAGAAGTGCTTCCTGTTTTTGATGAGTCGTCAAAACTAGTAGATGGTCGTGTCATATTAAGAGATAATTTTGATAAAATATTAAGTAAATATCCTGAAGTTTTAATTTTTGGAGAAGACACAGGGACAATTGGAGATGTCAATCAAGGACTAGAAGGCTTACAAGAAAAGTATGGTGAAATGAGAGTTTCTGACACTGGAATTCGAGAAGCAACTATCATAGGACAAGGAATTGGAATGGCTCTAAGGGGATTAAGACCTATTGCCGAGATTCAATATCTTGATTATATGATTTATGCACTTCAAATCATCAGTGATGATTTGTCAACCTTACATTACCGAACGTTTGGAAAGCAAAAAGCCCCTTTAATTATTCGAACTCGTGGGCATCGTTTGGAAGGCATCTGGCATTCCGGTTCTCAATTAGGTGGAATTCTTAACCTTATTAGAGGTGTGTTCGTATTAGTGCCTAGGAATATGACTAAAGCTGCTGGGTTTTACAATACACTTTTAGAGAGTGATCAGCCGGCAATGGTAGTTGAATGTTTAAATGGATATCGCCTAAAAGAAAAAGAACCTTCAAACCTAGGTGAATTCAAAACACCTGTTGGTATTGTAGAAACAATCAAACAAGGCGCAGATCTAACCATTGTATCTTATGGATCTACTTTACGTATTGTGGAACAAGCTGCAAAAGAACTATTAGAAGTTGATATTGATGTTGAAATTATAGACATTCAATCACTTATCCCTTTTGATCTTCAAAAAGACATATCAAAAAGTGTAGAAAAAACAAATCGTATTCTTATTGTTGACGAAGATGTTCCAGGAGGTGCCTCTGCATATATCCTTAATGAAATTTTAGAACATCAAAACGTTTATCAAAACTTAGATAGTAAGCCTCAAATTCTCACCGCTAAAGAACACCGTCCAGCATATGGCACAGATGGAGATTATTTTAGCAAACCATCTGTAGATGATGTATTTGAAAAAGTTTACAGTATATTTCACGAAATGGATCCCTCCTCTTTTCCTAAATTAAGATAGTAAATTACACTAATCTAAATTTTGCATTTGCAAAGCTTAGACTAAAATCGTAACATTACATATCATAATTTTTGACCACCTCTCCTATGAAAAGCCAAGACATAATCCCAAATAAACCTTCAGACAATTCTGTTATTGAAAACAAAGAATTAAGTATCTGGGAAGCTCTTATTCCTGTTATTGCGCTTGTAATAATGTTGTTTTATAATGTGTTTTTTGTGTTTGGAGATGACGCTCTTAGTGGAAGTAATCAATTTATATTGATATTGGGAGCCGCAGTCGCCGCAATTGTTGGGTTTTACAATAAAGTTACTTACAAACAAATGTTAGAGGAAATTGCAGAAAATGTAAAATCAACAACTGGAGCTCTTTTAATTTTATTAATGGTAGGTGCTTTGGCAGGTACGTGGCTCATTAGTGGCGTCATTCCATCGATGATTTATTATGGGTTACAAATCTTAAACCCCACCTTTTTTCTTGTTGCATCCGTCATTATTTGTGCAATTATTTCTATTGCGACAGGAAGTAGTTGGACCACCTCTGCAACGGTTGGAATTGCATTAATAGGAATTGGAAACACCTTAGGAATTTCACCTGGAATGACTGCAGGAGCGGTTTTGTCTGGTGCTTACTTTGGAGATAAAATGTCTCCATTAAGTGATACTACAAATTTAGCCCCTGCTATGGCGGGGAGTGAACTATTTGACCACATAAAATATATGGCTTACACAACAGTACCTAGCATAATAATAACTCTAATTATTTTTTTAATAATCGGTCTTAATATAGATACTACTGGAACACCCGATATTTCAGATAAACTACAAGCTATAGACGGTGCATTTAATATTTCTCCATGGCTATTTAGCGTCCCTATTTTAGTGATTTTTCTGATTGTAAAAAAAACACCTCCCTTAATTGCATTACTTATAGGAACGTTGTTGGGAGCAATAGCTGCCGTTATTGCACAACCACAAATTATAATGGCGATTGCAGAAACGAATACATTGAGTTTTGAAGCTGCTTACAAAGGCATTATGAAAGCGATAACAGTAGACACAGCTGTTGAAACTACAAGTATAGAACTTAATGATTTATTTACTTCTGGTGGAATGAATGGGATGTTAGGAACTATTTGGTTGATCGTTTGTGCCATGGTATTTGGTGGCGTTATGGATGCTATAGGGGCACTTGCTCGTATTAGCAAAGCCTTACTAAGTTTAGCAACCACAACTTTTGGATTATTTGCAAGTACAGTTGCCAGTTGTTTGGCATTAAATGTAACCGCTTCGGATCAATATTTAGCTTTAGTTGTCCCCGGAAAAATGTTTAAAAAAGCATATAAAGATCGAGGCTTAGCACCTGAAAACTTAAGCCGTACTCTTGAGGATTCTGGAACCGTAACATCTGTTTTAGTTCCTTGGAATACTTGTGGCGCTTATCAAAGTGGAGTACTTGGCGTTTCCGTGGCAGATTATTTTGTTTTTGCATTTTTTAATTGGATCAGTCCGTTTATGACCTTATTATTTGCGGCATTTTCCATCAAGATTAAACAACTCAAAAAGAGCTAATTAGGTTTTACATTAAAAGAATCATTTATGTTTATAGCAGTATAGGAAATTATAATTTTTCTACACCAAAATAAGTGATACGTTGCCTTATCTTTGTTCTTATATATCTAATAAATAAACAATAAAATATTATGGCAATAGTAGGAAAAAAATTCCCAAACCTAAGTGTGGATGCAATGAATGAAATGGGCGATACTTTTAAAGTAAATGTTCTAGAAGAAGCAATCAATAACAAGAAAAAAGTACTTTTGTTCTGGTATCCAAAAGACTTTACTTTTGTATGTCCAACAGAACTCCATGCTTTTGAAGCTGCTAAAGCTGAATTTGAAAAGAGAAATACAATCGTAATTGGAGCGTCATGTGATACACCTGAAGTTCATTTCGCTTGGCTGTCAACAGCAAAAGATAATGGTGGTATTGAAGGAGTAACCTACCCTATCTTAGCAGATTCTAACAGAAATTTAGCATCAACACTTGGGATACTAGACATCTCTAATGAAACCTACAATGAGGAAACTGGTGTCGTACTTGTAGAAGGAGACAACGTTACTTACAGAGCAACTTACATTATTGACGAAGAAGGAACAGTGGTTCACGAGAGTGTAAACCATATGCCACTTGGTAGAAATGTAGCTGAATTTTTAAGGCTTGTAGATGCCTACACACACGTACAAGAAAAAGGAGAAGTATGTCCTGCTAACTGGGAAGAAGGCAAAGATGCTATGGAACCAAACGCTAAAGGAACTGCTAGCTATTTAGCATCTCACTAAAACTAATATATCATGCAAGAACTTTCTGAAGATAATTTGCAAACTATAATTTCTGAAAATTCATTTGTGGTAGTTCAATACTCTGCAACATGGTGCGGAAATTGCAGGATTATGAAACCAAAGTTTAAAAAGTTAGCTTCTGAAATGCCCGAAGCAGCCTTTGTGATTGTGGATGCTGAAAAATTTCCCGAAAGTAGAAAACTCGCAACGGTAGACAATTTGCCTACTTTTGCTGTTTTTAAATCAGGTCAATTTATAAACCAAACGCAAACGAATAAGTTTGACGTGCTAAAAGCACTAGTAGATGAAACTACCAGTAATTAAACATTTAACGCAATTTATTGAGGTTAACGACGAAGATTATATTGTTGAAACCCTTGAAACTTTGGAAGCACTTACCGAAGTTCCTAGTCTAAAAGATGAAGAATTGGATGTGATTGGAGAATTAATCTCTAACATGTATGGGGCGCTCGAAGTTCATAAAATGGTTAAAGAAGGTATGCCACAAAAAGAAGCTTTGAATAGCTTTATGAAACGGGTTTTAGGATCGATTGATTCCTAATAATTTTCATCGAAATTTTAAGCCGCTTCTACAACGAAGCGGCTTTTTTTTTGGTATATTTATAACTAGGAAAAGCCCCAAAGCCAATTCTTCAGAATTAAAAACGTGTTGAGAATATCGCTAAAACTTCTTAATAATATTGGATATGAAGCCTATAAAAAACAGAGAAGACATTCATCTTTTAGTCAATACATTTTACTCTAAAATTAGAAAAGATGAATTATTAGGACCTATTTTTAATTCTCATATTAGTGAGAATCAATGGCCGCATCACTTGATGAAATTGACCGATTTTTGGGAAACGAATTTATTTGGAGTTCGTAAATTCAAAGGTAGTCCTACTCAAAAACATCTAAAGGTTGATGAAAACTTAGACTATGGTGTAAACGCACTTCATTTTGGAAAATGGCTAAATTTGTGGGTTGAAACTATTAATAAATTATTCACAGGTGAACGTGCTGATAAAGCTATATACATGGCACGTAAAATGGCTACAGGTCAGTATTTGACCTTATGGAATCAAAAACCGGATAACAGAAAATAAAATAAGTTATAGAAAAAAAGAGCCTTCTCAAATGAGAAGGCTCTTTTAGGTTTTAAGATTTATAGAAAATTATTTCCCGTCCATCTTGTCTTTAAGTGCTTGTAAAGCATCGTTGGCATCACCTAAAGTTGGTTTTGCTTCTGCTGCACTACTTGCTGCTTTTTTAACGGCTGCTTTCACATGCTTAACTTCTTCTGCTTTAAACAGAGCAGTATGTGATGCTACAACACGTTTGAATTCTTTGTTAAATTCAATGATTACAAACTCAGTTTCTTCACCTTTTTTGAGTTTAGTCCCATCTTCTTTTTCAAGATGACGTGAAGGAACAAATGCAATAACATCTTCGTTAAACTTCACAGTCGCACCTTTGTCTACAATCTCTTCTATAGAAGCTGTATGCTTAGTGTTTAATGCAAATTCAGTCTGATATTTATCCCAAGGGTTATCTGTTGTTTGTTTGTGACCTAAGCTTAATTTTCTAGCTTCTACGTCTAATTCAAGAACAACAACTTCTAAGTTATCTCCAACAGCACAAAACTCACTTGGATGTTTCACTTTCTTAGTCCAAGATAAATCAGAGATATAAATTAATCCATCAATACCTTCTTCTAATTCAACAAAAACACCAAAGTTTGTGAAGTTTCTTACAATTCCAGTATGCTTAGAAGCTACTGGGAATTTAGAGGTAATATCTGTCCAAGGATCTGCAGATAATTGCTTGATACCTAATGACATTTTACGATCTTCTCTATCTAAAGTTAAGATCTGAGCTTTAATTTTATCGCCTACTTTAACGAAATCTTGTGCAGAACGTAAGTGTGTTGACCAAGACATTTCAGAAACGTGTATTAAACCTTCAACTCCTTCTACTACTTCAATAAATGCACCATAATCAGCAATGACTACAACTTTACCTTCAATTTCGTCTCCAATTTTAACTTCTTCTCCAAGGGCATCCCATGGGTGTTTGCTTAATTGTTTAAGACCTAATTGAATTCTAGATTTATTTTCATCAAAGTCAAGAATTACAACGTTTAGTTTTTGATCTAGTTCTACAATCTCACTTGGATGGTTGATTCTTGACCAAGAAAGATCTGTAATATGAACGAGTCCATCAACACCACCAAGATCCATAAAGACTCCATAAGATGTGATATTTTTAACCACACCTTCAAGAACTTGACCTTTTTCTAATTGACTGATAATTTCTTTCTTCTGGATTTCGATATCTGCTTCAATAAGCGCTTTGTGCGAAACAACAACGTTTTTGAATTCGTGGTTGATTTTTACCACTTTGAATTCCATTGTTTTGTTAACATACTGATCGTAATCTCTAATTGGCTTCACATCGATTTGTGATCCTGGTAAGAATGCTTCAATACCAAATACATCAACGATCATACCACCTTTAGTACGACACTTCACAAAACCATTTACGATTTCTCCAGTTTCATTTGCAGAGATCACACGATCCCATGCTTTGATAACTCTTGCCTTACGGTGAGAAAGAATCAATTGACCAGTTGCATCTTCGCGCACATCAATTAAAACTTCTACTTTATCTCCAATTGCAAGGTTTGGATTGTAACGAAATTCGTTTAATGAAATAACTCCTTCAGATTTCGCATTGATATCAATAATCGCATCACGATCAGAAATATGAACAACAGTACCTTCAACAACTTGATCATCAAGTGTATCTACAAAATTACTTGCAACTAACTTTTCAAATTCGTCAAGCTTAGCATCGTCAACAGGATCAATACCCTCTTCATAATTATGCCAGTTAAAATCTTTTAGGAATTGCTCAGGATTTGCTTGAGCTTCGTTTACTTGTGGTGTTTCTACTGCGGTAGTTTCTGCAGTAACTTCTTCCACATTTGTGTTTTTTTCTTCAGCCATGGCTGTTTAAAAATTTGTATTTTACAGAAGTTAGATTCGATTAAGCCCTTCTATAAAAGCGTTATTAAATTAAGTTAATTCCTTTTACTGAATCTATTATTTGCTAAAAGGAGTGCAATGTTACGATTTATATACAATGTTTCCAAATGATTTCTTTCCTGTTTTCCAGAGAGAACTTGTGTAAGTTATAATTTTGAAGCTACAAGAGCTAAAACTTTGTCAAATTGCTGATCTAAACTCAAGTTCGAGTTGTCAATTTCTATAGCATCTGTTGCTTTAAAAAGCGGAGAATCTTCTCGAGTAGAATCAAGATGATCTCGTGAAGTAATGTTTTCTAGGACTGCTTCAAAAGTAACCAAAGCCCCCGACTCTATCAATTCGTCATAACGACGTTGGGCTCGTGTGTTAGCTGAAGATGTCATAAATAGTTTTAATTCTGCATCTGGAAAAACAACCGTACCAATATCTCTTCCATCCATTACAATTCCTTTTTGAGCACCCATTTGTTGCTGTAATGCAACCAATTGTTGGCGAATTTCTGGAACAGTCGCTACTCTACTCACTATATTTGATACTTCCATAGATCTAATTTCAGTATTCACATTGACACCATTCAAATAAATTTCGGAGACTTTTAATCGTTCATTGTACTGAAAAGAAATATTAATATTTGGTAAGTTATTTATGAGTGCAACTGTATTTAATTCGTTGTTTTCTATTAAATTGTTTTGCAATGCATATAAAGCAACAGCTCGATACATAGCTCCAGAATCTACATAAATATACTGAAGTTTTTGAGCTAATTGTTTAGCGAGCGTACTTTTTCCTGTTGATGAAAAGCCATCTATGGCAATTGTTATTTTTTTCACTATTGTAAATTTATTTGAAGACCCAGAAAACTTGTATTTGCCGCAGATGAATAGCGGGCATGTGTATAACTAAATCTAAATTTATTAAATTTCAAGCCAACTCCAAAAGAAAGCCCCGAAAAATTTCGTTGTTCTAAAATTTTTAACTCTGCTGCTCTTCTAAAACTATATCCCAATCTAATATTAAATCCTTTGTCAGGAAATAATTCTGCACCAACAATAGTATGTCGTAAAACATTACTGAAAAAACCCACTTCTTCAGGCGTTTGAGTGCCATTTAAATCGGTAGTCCCTCGCGCTGGGTTTACAGATGCGATGGGCCATTGTTGTAAATTCTCAAATGTCACATGCCATCTTAATGGTACATTTTCTAGTTTTTGAGAAAATCCAAGATCAACTTCAAATGGCAAAGATTCTTTGGTTCCTGCATAAGTTGTTAATTGTGTTCCAAAATTGCGAATTACAAATGCAGCATTAAAATTTAAATATTCATTTATATATATAAACCCGATATCAGCAGCAATACCTAAAGAATTGTATTGTTCTAATTTGGAGGATATTAATTTAAGATTTGCACCAACATAAAAGTCTGAATATCCAATTTGAGTCGCATATCCCGCAGAGAAAGCGGCTTCACTTCCTGAAAATGTTCCTGTACTAATTCCATTTTCATCATAGCCATCAAAACTACCGTAATTAACATAAGTCATACCTAAGTGAAAGGTTTGCGTTCTACGATCCCAAGTATAAGCATAGGCCGCAGTACCATAACGAATATCCCCAAGATAACTCGAGTAATTTACAGCCAATTGATTGTCCATATCTACGTTAATTGTAGCAGGATTGTACAATGCTTGTGTAACGTCATAATCTACATTCGTAAGAACTTTTCCACCTAAAGCAGCCTGACGTGGTGAAGATATTAAATTTAAAAATTGGTATGTAGATTCACCACCCAATTGCGCATGCAAAGCATTACTACAACTAAGAACTACAAAAAGCGATACCAATATTTTCATTCGCATGGAAAAATAAATAAATCATTTCTAGAACGATTATTAGAAGCGTTTATTTTGAACTGAGCCCAAATATTCAAAAATTAAAGCGTTTTTGCGTTTTTTACTTTTTGATTTGTGATTGCAATATCGATGACTTCACTCATTTCAGAAACAAAATGGAACGTTAAGCCTTTGAGATAAGCCTGATTGATATCTTCAATATCACTTTTATTTTCATTCGAAAGGATGATCTCTTTAATTTTTGCACGTTTAGCTGCCAAGATTTTCTCTTTAATTCCACCAACGGGGAGTACTTTACCACGCAAAGTAATTTCTCCTGTCATTGCTAAATTCTTTTTTATTTTTTTCTGTGTAAATAAGGAAACTAATGATGTTAACATTGTTATTCCAGCACTAGGACCATCTTTTGGAGTGGCACCTTCTGGGACATGAATATGAACATTATAAGTGTCAAAAATATCAGATTTTAAACCATATACATCTGCATTTGCTTTGATGTATTCCATTGCTATGGTTGCCGATTCTTTCATTACTTTCCCTAAATTTCCGGTGATATTTAAATTCCCCTTTCCTTTAGATAAAATAGATTCAATAAATAATATATCGCCTCCAACACGCGTCCATGCCAATCCAGTGACAACTCCTGCAACATCATTATTTTCATATTTGTCGCGCTCCAATTTTGGACTTCCCAGTACTTCGATGATTACTTCATTTGAAACCTTAACTTCATAAGTTTCTTCCATCGCAATATTTTTGGCGGCATAACGCACCATTTTAGCGATTTGTTTTTCAAGTCCCCGAACACCTGATTCTCTTGTATAACCTTCCACAATTTTTTCTAATTGAGGTTGTGCTATTTTGAGATCAGAACTTTTCATACCATGTTCTTTAATTTGCTTAGGTAATAAGTATTTTTTTCCAATTTGAACTTTTTCTTCGATAGTATATCCATTCACATTAATGATTTCCATACGATCTAAAAGAGCCGGTTGAATTGTGTTTAAACTATTTGATGTAGCTACAAACATAACTTTAGATAGGTCATAACCCATTTCTAAAAAGTTGTCATAGAACTCCGAATTTTGTTCGGGGTCTAAAACTTCTAACATTGCCGAAGAGGGGTCTCCCTGGTTAGAACTCGAAAGCTTATCTATTTCATCTAATACAAATACAGGGTTGGAAGTTCCTGCCTTTTTTAAACTTTGTAAAATTCGACCAGGCATAGCTCCAATATATGTTTTTCTATGACCTCTAATTTCAGCTTCATCTCTAAGTCCTCCTAAAGAAATTCGTACATATTCTCTTCCTAAAGCTTCAGCTATAGATTTCCCCAAAGATGTTTTCCCTACACCGGGTGGACCATACAAACAAAGAATTGGAGATTTCATATCTTTTCTAAGTTTTAAAACCGCTAAGTATTCAATAATTCGACGTTTGACTTCATCTAACCCAAAGTGGTCCCGATCCAATATTTTTTGAGCACGCTTCAAATCAAAATTATCTTTACTAAAGGATTCCCATGGTAAATCTAAAAATAAATCTAAATAGTTCCGTTGGATCGAATACTCAGCAACTTGTGGATTCATACGTTGCAACTTTCCGATTTCTTTATTAAAATGGCCTTCTACTTTAGCATTCCATTTCTTTTTAAGAGCCCGAGATTTCATCTCTTCGATCTCCTCTTCATAACTCACACCTCCTAATTCTTCTTGAATCGTTTTAATCTGCTGCTGTAAGAAATACTCACGCTGTTGCTGACTCATATCACTTTGCACTTTCGATTGGATGTCGTTTTTGAGTTCTAATCTTTGAAACTCAACATTCATATGCTTTAACGTTAACAAAGCACGTTCCTGAAGGTCGTGAACTTCCAATAATTTCTGTTTTTCCACAACAGATAAATTCATGTTTGAGGATACAAAATTGATTAAAAATGAGCTACTCTCTATGTTTTTAATTGCAAATGAGGCTTCACTTGGAATCGTTGGACTTTGCTTGATTATTTGAAGTGCAAGATCTTTAATCGATTCTATAATGGCGGGGAATTCAGTAGTACTGGAAGGAGTAACTTCTGGCACATCTTGAATCTTAGCAACCATATAAGGTGTTTCTGAAACCATTTCAGAAATTTCGAAGCGCTTTTTACCCTGAATAATTACAGTTGTATTTCCGTCGGGCATTTTAAGCACTTTTAAAATACGGGCAACAGTTCCTGTAATATAAATATCATTAATAGTGGGATCTTCTACAGTTTCATCTTTTTGAGAAACCACACCAATCACTTTTGAACCTGAATTGGCTTCATTAATTAACTGAATAGACTTGTCTCGCCCTGCTGTAATTGGAATAACTACACCTGGAAATAAAACGGTATTTCGTAAAGATAGAATCGGAACTGTTTCTGGTAATGATTCGTTTTTTATGGCTTCTTCATCTTCGGTTGTCATCAAAGGAATTAACTCTGAATTTTCGTCAAAGTCTTGTAATGACAAACTGTCAAGCATTGTAAATTTTGATTTGCTCATAGACATATTAGGTCATTCTGTCATAAAACAGAACTGATTTGATATTAATAGTTCTTTTAAAAATTAAGGTATCATCTTATAACAGAGTACAACCTTGTGGTTATACTGTCCAATGCTCAATTGTTATGCCAATTTAAGTTTTGACTAAATTAATAAGAGGTTATTTGACATATTCAGTAGCTTTGATTCTGTTTAAAATAAAATACGCTATTGCAAAAAAGAGTGCTAAAAAGAGTACCGAATATTGCATGGAATTGGTGAGATGAATTAGAAATCCGAATACAAACATCCCTAATACAATCGCTAATTTTTCTGTAACGTCATAAAAACTAAAATAAGTTGCATGGTCATGTGTGTCTGGTAACAGCTTAGAGTATGTAGAACGTCCAATCGATTGTGTCGCTCCCAAAACAAAACCTAACACAATACCCAAAGCATAAAAGTAATAATTGACATTCGCCTGACTCCTATCCAAAGAAAAGGCCAAAAAACAAACACCACCCCATATGATAAGGGTTAGTTTTAAAGTTCTGATATTCCCAATTTTAGTGGATAGTCTTGAAAACAAATAAGCACCAAAAACAGCAACCAATTGTACTAATATAATTGTGAAAATTAAATTTGAAGTTGGCAATCCAAGTTCTTTACTTCCAAAAATACCTGCCATCAATACGATGGTTTGAACACCAACACTGAAACAGAAAAAAGAAACTAAAAAATATTTAAGCTGCGGATAATTAACAAGTTCCTTGAATACAATTTTCAACTCTTTAAGTCCTTTCCAAATAAAATCTTTATCTGGTTTATGGTTATATATATTATTGGGTAGTTTACGATAAGTGAATTGAGCAAACCCAATCCACCAAACACCAACCAATAAAAATGTAATACGAGGAGCTAAGGTAGGGTCTGTAATACCAAACCACTCTGGTTTTTCTACCATAAAAAGACTAAAGACAAGTAATAATACCGAACCTAAATACCCAAAAATAAAGCCTTGCGCGCTGACTTTATCTTGCTGTTGTGGGTAAGCAACTTCAGGAAGATAGGCATTATAAAACACCAAACTACCCCAAAACCCAATACTTGCTAAAATGGTAAATGTGAGCGCCACCCACAAGGTTTGAGGACCTGTAAAAAAGAACAAACACATTACGGAGAGTGCTCCTAAGAGGCAAAAGAATTTCATGAATTTTAATTTATTACCCATATAATCTGCAATTGCAGAAAGTATGGGAGAAATCCCCGCTACGATTAAAAATGAGAAAGAAAGTGTATAATCGTATAAAGTAGTGGGATTCCAGAGCATCCCTAAATAAGAAATGTCTCCAGTCTCATTTGCGAATGAACTTGTTAAACTGCTGTAATAAATTGGAAATACCGCAGTACTAATTACGAGTGGATATACGGAATTTGCCCAATCATAGAAAGCCCATGCTTTAGTAAGCTGTTTACTTCCTCTTTTGAATTTTTTCATAAAAAAGCTGATTAGTTGGTTAATCAGCTCCTAAAATAACGATTTAATTCAACTATAAAGTCAACTTTACTTAAAAGATGTTACTCCAAATTTACGAGCCTCCTCTTTTGCCTTGGTTGACAACGCTCTTAAATTAGAAATTCTTGAATCATTTGACGGATGTGTACTTAAAAATTCAGGAGGGCTTTTACCGTCGCTATTTGCTTTCATTCGTTCCCATAATAAAGAAGCCTCATCCGGATTGTATCCCGCAATTGCTGTAAGAAATAAACCAATTTCATCTGCCTCCGTTTCATGTGAACGACTAAAAGGCAACATTCCTCCAACAGATGATCCGACCGCAAAGGCTTGCATCCATATAGTTTGCTCTGATGCACTTTTGTTTTCGGTGGCAATTGCTACACCCACTCCTACCCCTTGTTGAATCATTCCAGCACTCATGCGCTGCTGACCGTGGTTAGCTAAGGCATGGGCAACTTCATGCCCCATAATAGCGGCAATACCAGCTTCATTTTTAGCAATTGGTAAAATTCCTGTATAAAACACTATTTTACCTCCTGGCATGCACCATGCATTCACTAACTTATCATCCACTAAATTGTATTCCCATTTATAATCTTTTAAATACCCTTGATGATTATTAGCATCTAACCAACGTTCTGCAGCTACCGAAATTCGTTGACCAACTCTAGTAATCATTTCCGCTTCTGAAGTACCTTTAATAACTTTATTTTCTGAAAGGAATTTATCATATTCTGCAAAAGACATCGGTAATAACTGTGAGTTTGGCATAAAAGCCATAGTTTTTTTTCCAGTAAAAGGGTTGCTTGCACAAGACAAACTCAGTACAGTTATTATAAGCGTAAAAAGCTGATTTTTCATTGTGTTTATTTTAAAGTTTATAATAACTAAAATCGTTTTATGAATTAGACACCGAAGTAAACTAAAGTCACAAATTTATGTGAAAAAAAAGTGACAAATTGAATAAATACTTACTTTTAAAAAAATATTTTTATGTATTTCAGAAAAATCATCTCAACTTTCATTTTCAGTCTTCTATTTTCTTGTCAAACAAATGCCCAAAAAAAGGAAGTTTTTTCAGTAGTAAAAACAAAGCAGGAGTGGAAAATGCAGCTTAATGAGCTTCAATATTATGTGCTCAGAGAAGCTGGTACCGAGCGTGCATTTTCAAGTCCTTTGAATAAAATTTATAAACCAGGGGTTTATAGTTGTGCAGCTTGTAAAACACCACTATTTATGGGTAAAGACAAGTTTGACTCAGGTTCAGGATGGCCAAGTTTTGACAAAGAAATTAAAGGAAATGTATCGTTTTCGGTAGATTATAATATTGGAATGGCTCGTACCGAAGAACATTGTGCAACCTGTGGAGGGCATCTTGGACATGTGTTTAATGATGGCCCCCGTAAAACAACTGGAAAACGGCATTGTATCAATGGTGCAGCCTTAACTTTTACACCATCAAAAAATGAATAAATCCGAAAAAGAATGGAAAAAAGAATTGACGGAAGATCAATACCGGATTCTTAGAAAAAAAGGCACTGAAATGCCACACTCAGGGACTTACAACCTTCATTTTGAAAAAGGCACTTATTGTTGTGCAGGATGTAATGAACCCCTATTTGAAAGTAGTACAAAATTTGATGCCCATTGTGGATGGCCTAGTTTTGATGAATCTATTAAAGGAAAAGTAGGCTATGTATCAGATAAAACCCTTGGTATGATTCGAACCGAAATTGTGTGTCAAAACTGTAACGGACACTTAGGTCATGTGTTTAATGACGGTCCAACCCAAACTGGTACACGCTACTGTGTCAACTCTGTAAGTTTAGAGTTTAAAGAAAATAAATAAAAATGACTTAGAATGAAAGCTGCTTTTCTACAAAGTTTATCAAAAGAATTTAACTATTATAAATTACTTGGTGAGAAGACCTTAGTTCAACTATCTGATAGTGAATTGAATTGGACTCCAAATGAAGCAAGTAACTCACCAGCTACGATTGTTAATCATCTTTCGGGCAATATGCTATCGAGATGGACAAATATTTTCAATGAGGATGGCGAAAAGTCATGGAGAAATAGAGATCGAGAGTTCACACAAAAATCTGGTGACAAAAAAACTGTTTTAGCAAATTGGAATAAAGGATGGGATTGTTTTTTTAATACGTTTAGCCAATTAAACGAAACGGATCTAAGCACTATCATATACATAAGGAACCAAGGCCATACAGTTCAAGAGGCTTTAAACAGACAATTGGCACACTATGCCTATCATATTGGACAATTGGTTTTTATTGGAAAACTGATTAAAAATACAGACTGGCAATCTTTGTCAATTGGAATGGGAAAATCTAAAGAATATAATGACTCTAAATTCTCAACTAAAAAAAGCAAAACACATTTCACAGAAGACCTTTAATATTACGATTAGGTTTCGTAAATTTGCGCTTTAAAACCAATTCAAAATACTAATTTTATGAGCAAATACGATGTTATTGTTTTAGGAAGCGGCCCAGGAGGTTATGTTACAGCTATTAGAGCTTCACAATTAGGCCTAAAAACTGCCGTTATTGAAAAGGAAAGCTTAGGAGGCGTATGCCTTAACTGGGGTTGTATTCCTACCAAAGCACTTTTAAAGTCTGCTCAAGTATTTGAATATTTGAAACATGCCGATGATTATGGACTAACTGTTAAAGAATTTGACAAGGATTTTGATGCAGTTGTCAATCGCAGTAGAAACGTAGCTGACGGGATGAGTAAAGGAGTTCAGTTTTTGATGAAAAAAAATAAAATCGATATCATTTCAGGTTATGGCACATTAAAACCTGGCAAAAAAGTTGATGTTGATGGAACAGAATACAGTGCCGATCATATCATTATTGCAACGGGGGCACGCTCACGTGAATTACCAAGTTTACCACAAGATGGTGAAAAAGTAATTGGCTACCGTAAAGCAATGACTTTAGAAAAACAACCAAAAAAATTAGTGATTGTAGGGTCTGGAGCCATTGGAGTTGAGTTTGCTTACTTCTATAACTCCATGGGAACTGAAGTTACAATTGTAGAATATTTACCTCGAATTGTTCCAGTAGAAGATGCAGATGTTTCTAAACAATTGGAACGCTCTTTCAAGAAAAGTGGAATAAAAATTTTAACATCTACAGAAGTTACTTCTGTGGATACTTCAGGTGATGGAATCAAAGCTACGATCAAAACCAAAAAAGGAGAAGAGGTTTTAGAGGCTGACATGGTATTATCTGCAGTAGGTATCAAAACTAACATAGAAAATATCGGGTTAGAAGATGTTGGAATTGTAACCGACAGAGATAAAATTTTAGTAAATGACTTTTACCAAACAAATATCCCTGGTTACTATGCGATTGGAGATGTGACTCCTGGTCCTGCTCTCGCCCACGTTGCATCTGCAGAAGGCATTTTATGCGTCGAAAAAATTGCTGGGCAGCATGTAGAAGCTATTGATTACGGAAACATTCCGGGATGTACCTATTGTACTCCAGAAATTGCGAGTGTTGGACTGACAGAAGCACAAGCAAAAGATAAAGGTATTGATATTAAAGTTGGTAAATTTCCTTTTTCTGCTTCAGGAAAAGCGAGTGCTGGCGGTCATAAAGATGGTTTTGTAAAAGTAATTTTTGATGCCAAATATGGCGAATGGTTAGGATGTCATATGATTGGCACAGGTGTTACCGATATGATAGCAGAAGCCGTCTTAGGCCGAAAACTTGAAACAACGGGGCATGAAGTCTTAAAAACGATTCACCCACACCCTACAATGAGTGAGGCTGTGATGGAGGCTGTTGCAGATGCATATGACGAAGTGATTCATATATAATCGATAAACAAATTTATATTAAAAGACGGTCCAAAGACCGTCTTTTTTGTTACATAAAACTTTGCAAGGCCAATTCGTAGCTTTGAAGTCCAAAACCAAGGATCACTCCTTTTGCGTTTGGTGATATATAAGATTGATGTCTAAACTCTTCTCTGGCAAACGTATTGGAAATATGCACTTCAATTACGGGAGATTCTATGGCTTTGATCGCATCGCCAATACCAACAGAAGTATGGGTATATGCTGCTGCATTTAAGATAATACCATCGTATGAAAATCCAACGTCTTGAAGTTTATCGATCAACTCCCCTTCAATATTGGATTGAAAATAGGTTAAATCAAATCCTTTGTACTTCTGTTTTAAATCTGTGAAAAAGTCATCAAATGATTCTGCTCCATAAATACTGGGTTCACGTTTTCCTAATAAATTTAAATTTGGACCGTTGATGATGATGATTTTTTTCATATGTCTATATCTATTGTTTTGAAGATCACGTGCAGTTCGCTATTGGTCATTCAGAAAGATGATAATAATTTCAGTATGCTCGTTTCATGTGACAAAAATACAAAAGTTATGGTATAAAAAAAGAGGAAGCTTGGCTTCCTCTTTAATTTAAAGTATTTGATACTATTTTTTGTTAAAACTTGTACTGAACTCCTACTGACAATTTAAACATGTTTGAAGAATCTTCAGCATCTTCAATTTTGAAAGTAAAATAGTCTAAGTTAGCAGCCATACCCCAGTTTCCGCCAAGAGATAAATTGTAAGTCGTACCTAAAATCCAAGCAGATTCCACATCAAAATCAATATTATTTCCACCACCTTCAACTACTACTGAAGAAAAAGCATATTGAGGTTTGAAATCAAAGTTACCGTAAGAGATCATTGGACCTATAGCAAGATAACCAATCCCGTAAGTTACGTCGTCAATTTCTTTATCTGAATGACCAGTAGCTCCCCAGTTTACAGTTGCACCCCATGTTTCGTTAAAACGGTAACCTGCATTGATGAGACCTAAATCTAATCCTGTTTTAGCAGCATCCGCTAAATCACCCGTAGGCATTGCTAAACCAATAGATACTCCAACGTATCCTTTAGAATCTTGAGCAGTTATTGTGTTTGTTGAAAATAACGCTAGTACAGTAATTAATAATAATTTTTTCATAATAGTTTAAGGTTTTTTATGATTAATAATTCGGCAAATATAGAAAAAAATAAATAAATAAAAATGTACAAAAACTGTTTAATCAATTGAATATTAATGTTAAACAAAAAAAAAGGAGCCAATTGGCTCCTTTTTAAATTTTATATCAACTCAATACTTAGAAGCTATACACAGCACCTAATGTAAAAGCAGTTAAACCAGCCGCAGCTTCACCATCGTTATCAGTAAAGACATCTTCGCTAGCAGTATCTAATCTCAATTCTGGTTTGATTGTTAATGCACCTACAGTGTAATTAGCAGTCAATGTCGGAGTAAATACCGATACATCATTAGCAAAATCTTCAAACATCATGTATTCTAAACGCATACCCCAAGACATAGACTCAGAAGACTTGATTTGTGGGTAAGCTGAAATAGACGTAAAACCACTCCCTGGTTGGTAAGCTTGAGGATTTTCTTCATAATCAGCCATGTGCGCGTTTAAAGCTACACTGAAAGATTCAGAAACATCAAAAGCAGTTTTAAAGTCGATGTAAGAAGTTTCTTGACTAGATGCAAAAGATAAAGAAGTTTTTCCTTTCCAAAGACCAGCAGCAATAGAGTAAGCTCCAGAGCTATCTTGATTTCCTTCAATTACATTTACAGGATTCATAAGACCTAAACCTAATCCAATATCATTACCAAGATCGAATCTAGCAACTAAACCGTTAAAGTTTCTTGCAGAATACGTAAACATGTGAGACATGCTGTAATGAAAGTTATTAGCAGCAGATAGTTCTTCATAACCCATCCAGTTGTTAAAACGTCCCATTTGTAATGTTACTTTTTCAGAAACATTCCAATACATGTAAGCTTCATTTACAATAGATCCTTCACCATTGTACTGATCGGCTCTTTGTCCTACAGCTAAATCAGCAATAAAACCAACTTTTTCTCCTTCGTAAGATAAAGTCACATTAGCCAATCCTAAAGAAAAGCCAGAATCATTGTTAAATGCACTGTAGTCTCCAGTTGACCCAACATTTGAAGATGTTAAATTTGCTCTAAAATAAGCATCAACAGAACCTGTTACATTAAATTTAGGCTCCTCTTCCTGTGCGAATGCAAAACCAACGACAGCAAAAGTTAAAATAGTAAATAATTTTTTCATAATAATTTTTTTTAGTTTGTTATTAATTTATGAATTAGTTGCAAATCTAAACAAAAAAAATGATACATACTCAATATTTATGCACTTAATCGGTAAAACCGATCACTTAATAGGTTAAATTTAAATATATAAATCATTACAAAAGCAACAATATTTCATAAAAAAAGAACTTAAACTTTCTACAAATTATAATATATTTGGAAGACTATAACCTTTAAAAAATAACTATGAAACATCATTTATTAGTTCTATTATTTACAATAGTGTCTTTACAAGTTTTTGGACAATCACAAACCCAAGAAACTTATGCTTCTAGCATCACAGCAGAAGAACTAAAAGAAAAACTATACATTTATGCCTCTGACGAATTTGAAGGAAGAGAAACAGGCTTAAGAGGACAAAAAATAGCAGTAGAGTATTTAAGAGAAACCTACAAAAAGTTAGGAGTCGACGCTGCAAAAGAGGATGGGGACTACTTTCAAAATGTACCGTTGGTATTAGTAAATCCTCCAAAAGTGTCCATTAATATAGACAATATTCCATTTAAATATTATCAAGATTTTATAAGTACGAGTGATGCAGAAACCAATACAATAAACACAGATGACATTGTCCTTGTAGGATATGGAATTAAGGATCAACAATATAATGACTACAAAGAACTAGAAGTTAGTGGTAAAATAGTAGTAGCGATTGGAGGTGAACCAAAAAATGAAGATGGTTCATACCTGATAAGTGGCTCAGAAGAGATTTCTAAATGGTCTAATGGACGCCAAGCCTTAAGATCAAAACAAAATACCGCCAAAGAAATGGGAGCTAAAGCCTTCTTTTTAATTGATGAAGACTTGTTTAATCGCTATGCTCCTTATTATAAAGCGCGAGACAAGCGTGGAGGAGAAAGTAATTTGGCTTTAGATGTCAATGAAGAAACTATGTATGGGTTTCTAGTTAGTAAATCAATGGGGGATGTTTTATTGAAAACGAAGAGTGTTGAAATTAACTATAACCAAGTAAGTGAACCTATTAGTTCTGAAAATGTCGCTGCGATGATTAAAGGAAGTGAAAAACCAAATGAATATATAATTCTTTCAGCACATTTAGATCATGTAGGTATGCATGATGGAGAAGTTTTTAATGGTGCCGATGATGATGGTTCCGGTACCGTAGCTATTTTAGAAATTGCAGAAGCTTTTAAAGCAGCACAAGACAAAGGACAAGGACCAAAGCGTTCTGTTATATTTTTACACGTTACAGCAGAAGAAAAAGGCTTATTAGGTTCTCAATACTATACTGATTATGATCCAATTGTTCCCTTAGCTCAAACTGTTTCCAACTTAAATATTGATATGATTGGACGTACTGATCCTAAAAGAACTGAAGGAAAACGCAATTACATCTACCTTATTGGAAGCGATAAACTAAGTACAGATTTGCATAACATTTCTGAAGAAATGAATACAAAATACACGAATATTGAGTTAGATTACACCTATAACGATGAAAACGATCCCAATCGTTTTTACTACCGATCTGATCATTATAATTTTGCTAAAAACAATATTCCGATCATATTTTATTTTAACGGCACACACGACGATTATCACAAAGCGACAGATACGCCAGATAAAATTGAGTACGATTTATTAGAAAACAGAACTCGATTGGTATTTCATACTGCTTGGGAACTTGCGAATAGAGATGATGCCGTTAGAGTTGATAAAGCAGCCGACTAAACACACGGTTAAAAATTTAAGCATACAAAAAAAGCTTCTCTATTTCTAGAGAAGCTTTTGCTTTTTGGGTGGAAGACCGGGTTCGAACCGGCGACCCCTGGTACCACAAACCAGTGCTCTAACCAGCTGAGCTACAACCACCGTTTGGCATTCAAATAATGCGATTGCAAATGTATAGTATTTCGTGTTTTATACAAACACTTTTTTATATTATTTTAAGTCAAATAACGAATCAATGGCAGGAAGA
Source organism: uncultured Flavobacteriaceae bacterium (assembly GCA_943789465.1). Lineage (GTDB taxonomy): Bacteria > Bacteroidota > Bacteroidia > Flavobacteriales > Flavobacteriaceae > Hel1-33-131. Next base: position 426,741 of record CALSUF010000002.1, read on the forward strand.
CGTTCTACATTAAATCCTTCGGCATACCCTACTCCTACTAAACGCCCAAGATCAGCTGCTCTGTAACGAATACTATCCACAAAGTTTTTTGAAGATATAGGTGTTTCAGGTGCTTGACTCTTAGGGTCATAGAATTGCGAAGCATAGGCTAAAACCGATGCCATTTTTTGATCGATTTGTAAACTAATATCTACAACAAAATCTGGCTGAAGCGTTTTCCATTGTATATAATGGTAAATAGCTTTTGGACGCCAAGGCGCTTGTAAATCATTAATTCCTTCTGAATGGGTCTCAATTTTAACCAATCCACTTAAAAAACAAGCATCGCTCACGAGCTTACTTGCCTTCCCGTGGTCTGTATGACGGTCATCTAAGGCATTACACAACACAATTTCTGGACGGTATTGTCGTATTTTTTTTATAACCTCTAACTGGTGATGTTTATCGTTCATTATAAAACCATCAGAAAAATTAAGGTTCTCTCTAAACGATACTCCTAATAATTCAGCTGCATTGGTAGCTTCTAACTTTCGTATCTCAGCAGTACCTCTGGTCCCTAACTCTCCTTTTGTTAAATCTATAATCCCAACGGTTTTTCCATTTTGGATTTCTTTAAAAATTGTACCGCCGCAGCTCAATTCAACATCGTCTGGATGGGCACCGAAAGCTAGTATATCAATTTTCATTTCTTAACGTTTAGAGTTACTTGCAGAAATGGCCTGCTCTATATCATCAATTAAATCTTTTTTAGTTTCAATCCCTACCGAAAAACGAATCAATTGATCTGTAATTCCCTGATTAATTCGGTCAAGTTCTGAAAGTAATGAATGAGAGGTTTTTGAAGGTAATAGCATAGTACTTTCTACTCCTGCCAAGCTCATTGAAGGTTTGATAAGTTTTAAATTTTTTAGAAATTTTTCAGCATCATAATTATCTTCAAGCTCAAAAGACAGCATAGCTCCATATCCTTTCATTTGAATTTTAGCCAGGTTATGATACTCATTGGATTTTAATCCTGGGTAAAATACCGCTTTCACAGCAGGATGTTTTTTTAAATATTTGGCCAAGCGTTTTGCATTGCGTTGTTGAGCCTTCACTCTGATACCTAGTGTTTTCATACTTCTTTCTAGTAACCAAACAGTATAATCACTTAGGTTACCTCCAAAATCTTTGGCCAGATCCCAGATTTTATCCATAATTTCTTGAGTAGAAGCGACAGCACCAGCACTTATATCACTATGACCACCAAAGTACTTGGTAGCACTATGAATCACAATATCTATTCCTAAATCAATTGGGTTTTGAATGATTGGAGATGCAAACGTATTATCTGCCACTGTAATAATTTGATGGGCTTTTGCCAATTTAGCAATGGCAAATATATCTACTAACTTCATGAGTGGGTTAGATGGTGTTTCTATATAAATTAACCTGGTATTGGATTGAATACATTCTTCAAATGACTGTGATGATAAATCTTTAGTAAAGCTGTATTCAATTCCGTAACTCTTGAAATGGGATTCAATGAAATTTCGAGTTCCTCCATAAATATCATTTTGAATGACAGCATGATCACCAGATTTCAAAAATGTTAATAGTGTTGCAGAAATAGCAGCCATTCCTGAGCCAAAAATCAAAGCTGCTTCCGCATGTTCCAAAGCTGCAATTTTCTTTGATAGGTGTTCCTGATTAGGAGTGTTAAAATATCGCGGATACCGTTTGGTATCAACGTCCATGAAATTAAAAGAGGTTGACATATACAATGGAGAAACACTTCCTTGAAATGTTTTATCTTCAATAGATCCTGAGTGAGTGCAAATAGTGTTTAGTCCTGGGTTGTTAGATTTCATAGTAGTTGAATAAGGATCTTTTAATACTACCTGTCAATATCATTGAATTGCTTTATGAGTACAAACGCCCATATCACAACACATAAAGATACAAAAACAGAAAAAAATAGGACGATGTTGTTAGCGGTCAAGACGGAAGAGTTTAAAGAATATCATTAGACCTAAAAGCATTGGTGCCCAGATCCCTACAAAAATACCATGCAACTCCTCACCTGTCATAAACAAGTATTCGGAAACACTGATTATGATTGCACACAAAGCAAGCAATAAAATATTAGTGAGTCCAAGTTTTTTTAAAAATTTCATTGGTGTTATTTATTTAATTCGAAAATATAAAAAATTTGTTATTTATTATCAGTTTATCACTAAAATCTAATCGACTCTATTTATTATCTTCGTAAAAAAAATAGAATGTTAAAAGCAGTACTTTTTGATATGGACGGAGTCATTGTTGATACCGAACCTTTGCACCACAAAGCCTACAAAATGATGTTTGATGATGTTGGTATAGATGTATCTGATTCGATGTACAGAAGTTTTACAGGACAATCTACAAGAGGAATTTGTGAATTTCTATGTAAACATTTTGATTTGACACTTGAACCTATCACTTTAGAAAAAGGCAAACGCGCTCATTTTACAAAATTATTTTTTGATGATCCCGATCTTCAACTTCTCGATGGAGTTGAAGATCTTATTAAAAATTATCATTCAAACGGATTAACTTTAGTCGTAGCTTCTTCAGCGTCTATGTTTACCATAGATAACGTGATGAAGCGTTTTAATCTAGACTCCTATTTTAAAGACAAATTAAGCGGTGCCGACCTGAAAGCATCCAAACCACACCCCGAAATATTCATTAATGCTGCCAAAGCGGCGGGAGTTTCCAATTCGGAGTGTTTTGTTATTGAAGATTCTACCAATGGAATTATCGCGGCTAAAGAAGCTGATATTTTTTGTGTTGCCTACAAAAGTGCACATTCAAAAGATCAAGATTATACAAGGGCCGATATGACTATTTCTGACTATAAAGACATAACATTCGATAAAATTAAATCAAGATTTATTTAAGATTATTTCTTGAAATATTTTAAATGTTTTCTGTAAGCAAAAACAGAAAGTAATGTAATTATAATGAGTGCTGTTGCGATGTATGTAATACTAATTTCTTGATCGTCTTTTGCATAGGAATGCAGTCCTGCAAGATAAAAATTCACTCCAAAATACGTCATCATAATACTTCCAAACGCTAAAACTGAAGCCACACTAAAGCCAAAACGACTTCTCAATCCAGGAATTAAACGCATATGAATCACAAACGCATAAATCATAATACTTATTAATGCCCATGTTTCTTTAGGGTCCCAACCCCAATAGCGACCCCAACTTTCATTGGCCCACATACCGCCTAAGAAGTTTCCGATCGTTAACATGACCAGTCCAACAGTCAACGCCATTTCATTGACAATGGTCAATTCTTTAATGTTTAAAGCCATCTTTTGCTTGTTTTTGGAGGTTGTTAAAATCATCAATAACAAAGTAGTTACCCCTAAAATCATTCCTAGTGTCAAGGGTCCATAACTTCCTACAATAATGGCCACATGAATCATTAACCAATAACTATCTAAAACAGGCTGTAAATTGCCAATAGAAGGGTCCATCCAATTCCAGTGAGCAATCATCAAAATCATAGCAGTTACAAAAGCAGTAGATGCAAACGTTAAATCGCTTTTAATCCCTAACATCACCCCAAAAGCCATGGTAGCCCACGCCACATAAATCATCGATTCATAAGCATCACTCCAAGGCGCATGGCCTGAAATATACCAGCGAGCAATGAGACCAACAGTGTGAAGCACAAACAACCCTAAAATTGTGTATTTAAATACCTTAACGGAAATATTTATGTACTTACTGCGGTCTTTGAAAATTTGAATTATCAACAACAAAAACATCAGAGTACTCGCATACATATAATATTCAAATAGTTTTTTAAAAATATCATAGCGATTGTATAGAATTTCAGTTGAAATTTTATCTTCTGAAATCATAGTATCTCCACCATATTTTATTTGTGTTTTCTTAATTGCGTCTAATAATTCTTGGCTTTTAGAAAAATTGACTTTTGATTTTTTTTCATTTTGCAGGGTTGCCATATACGCCATAAAGCCTGTTTTAATGAAATTACCATAAAGCGAATCTTGTAATTGATACGCCCCTTCTCTAAATTCATTTGAAGAAACCCACTTGTTATTTTCGTCATATGGAATTGGAAATAAACGCAAGGAACTTCCTTCAAGAGTATTGAACAACAAACTCACGCGCTGATCTGTTTCTGTAAATATTTTTTGAATGGCCGTTGGCACTTGAGCACTGTAAGCATCTTCTAAATAAGGCCCTAATTTGTAATTGAGGTTGGGATCTAAAAAATCTACTAAAGCTGCATATTTAGCTGTTTTTTTTAAGCCCAAAATCGTTCGGATAGTGTCTGCTTTTTTGGCTTTCAAGAAAATAATTGGAACGTTGTACCAGAGTTGTGGGCTCTCCTGCATCGATAAAAATACTTGATTTGCATCAAAATCATTGTATACATCTTTCTTACTCAATTTACGCAATAGTTCAGATGCATAGGTATTGACAGGTTTCATCCTTCCATCTGTATCTTGAATTACCAAATATCCAAAACGATCTGCTTCACTAACCGGAGAAATATTCAGATTTAAAATCGAGTCTAACTGTACAGAAGTTGGACGTAGACTTTCGTGATCTGAACTATGTGTTTGTGCAAACCCACCAAAGGATGCCATAAATAAAACAAGTATAGTCAGGCTAGATTTTTTTTTCTTGATTTTATTTAGTTGACTTCGTAAGGACTCCATGCGTGCATTTTTAGAAAACAAGATAGCCATCAAACCAAAATACAATAAATAATAGCCCAAATAGGTGAGCCAAGTTCCCCAATAATCATGATTAACAGATAATATAGTTCCTTTTTCATCTGGATCAAAACTTGCTTGAAAAAACTTATAACCGCGGTGATCTAAAATATTATTCATATAAATTCTAAAATCAAAATCATCTTCTTCAGCTTCCAAAACAGTAACTTTACTTTCAAAAGAGGCATAACTTTTTTCGGTACCAGGATAACGTTCGGCAATAAAATCGTTTAGATTAATTTCAAAAGGAAGTTCTAAAAGTTTGGACCCATATTTGAAATTAAATTCTAAGCCACCTACCTCAATTTCCTTAAAAGGATTGTTAGAACCCTTCCCTCCCAATAATTTCAAAGTTTTGGTACTGCCATTGGCCGAAATTTTTAAGGCAATACCGTCTTCATCGCCTTTAAGTAATCTAGATTTTTTAACCACATCAAATACACCTTTGATAACAGGTTTTGGAAAAACAATTGCTTGGTTTCCAATGATGTAACGAGAACGCAATACAAGTGGCTGAATACTGTCTTTTACCAACCGTCCTTGCACTCCAGAAGCCATGGTCATATATTCTCCTTCATAAGGAGATTGTATGGTCAAATCTGTTTCAGAATAGGTAATATTGATAGCGCCATCGGTTGGCTTGTTCAATGCATACAATACATTATGAATACTGCTTACTTGCCCAATTTTTAGAAAGTGATTGTGAGGTGCGCCATCTCCAGCTTCGACAAGTTTTAAATAATACTCGCCATCTTCAGAAGGAACTATGTCTTCCTCTGCGCCCTCTATAAAGTCAACCAATTCAATAGATACCGGTGTGGTATTATAAGAGGTTTTAAGATAATATTCATTTGAAAGACGAGGAGAAAAATCTACTTCGTCTTCTTGAACGCGACGTTGTAACTGACCGTTGATTTCAAAATCCCCATCTATGTAGGTGGTTAAATATGTTTTTTGAGATAAGAAGGTGTTTTCGGTTGCTCCTTCTCTAATGGACATCATCCCTTCAAATCCGTGGTAGCGCGTCAAAAAAGCACCAAACAAAATAAATATAAACGATAAATGAAGCGTTAAAGTTGCCCATTTTTCTTTTCTTAATAATCGGTATCTAAAAATATTCCCTGTAAAGTTGATGATAAATACGACCATAATTGCTTCAAACCACCAAGCATTATAAATCAATGTTCGGGAATACGGAGTTGGCGAAGTGCTTTGACCTTGATCCATAAATGTTCCCACTGCCATGGCGATGGCGAAAACAATGAAGAGTGTCCCTGTTAAACGGGTAGAAAAAAGTAAATTAGTTAGTTTTTTTAGCATCCTAAATTGACTCGTTTTATTGAGCTGCAAAGGTACTTATTTTAATAAGAAAAGTCATTTATGTTGATTGGTTTTAACAGTAATTTTAATAAAATTTTGGCATTGGCATACTTAAACTTTCAAATGACCGATTACTTGTTTATTTTAGCTGAATGATATCTGTCGTAATTTTAGGAGCTGGAAATGTAGGAACTCACTTGGTAAAAGCGATACAAGCTGCTGAAAACTTGAATTTAATTCAATGGTATTTTCGAGATTCAAAAGCGATTCAATTTCCTATCAAAGATGTTGAATTATGTCACGATTTAAACCGTTTAAAATTGGCAGATGTTTACATTATTGCTGTAAGTGACAAAGCAGTTTCAGACTTATCTAAACAACTTCCTTTTGAAAACCGATTGGTCGTGCACACTTCGGGAAGTGTCGCTATGAAACAATTAGATATCAAACACCGAAGAGGTGTTTTTTACCCCCTTCAAACATTCTCTTTAACTTCCGATGTAGCTTTTTCAGACGTTCCATTTTGTATTGAAACAATGCAAAAAGAAGATTCAAAATTTCTTAAAAATTTGGCCACTGAAATGGGAAGTCCTTCGTATATGATCAATACTGAGCAACGTCAAGCCTTGCATTTATCAGCGGTATTTATTAATAACTTTACCAATCAACTCTATCGAATTGCACACGAATTATCCGATTTTAAAAATATTAACTTTGATGTTTTAAAACCATTAATTTTAGAGACGGCCAAAAAAGTACAAAATATGTCACCATACAGTGCGCAAACGGGACCTGCGAAGCGCAACGACCAAGTGACTATTAATCAACATTTACGCGCTTTAGAAAACCACCCCGAATACCAATCAATTTATGAACAGCTTACAAAATCAATAAAAAACACACATGGATTCAAAAAGTTATAAAGAATATTTAAAAGATGTTAAAGCATTTATTTTTGATGTCGATGGCGTACTCACGGATTCCTCGGTCTTAGTGACTTCCGAAGGAGAAATGCTAAGAAAAATGAGTACCAGAGATGGATTTGCCTTAAAAACAGCAGTTGATGCAGGATTTTTAGTTTGTATTATTTCTGGTGGAAAAAATGAAGGTGTTCGCAAACGTCTTGAAGGTTTAGGAGTCAAAGAAATTAGTTTAGGAGCGCATGACAAAGTTATTCACCTCAATGAATTGTTTGACAAATACCAATTAAAAGCCGAAAATGTAGTTTATATGGGCGATGATATTCCAGACATTCCCCCTATGAAACTCGTTGGACTTCCAACGTGTCCGCAAGATGCAGTACCTGAAGTGAAAGCAGTTTCAAAATATATTTCTCACAAAAACGGAGGTACTGGAGCAGCGCGTGATATTATAGAGCAAGTCCTAAAAGTACAAGGCCATTGGATGAAAGGATTTGATGCACAATATGATTAATTTTTAATAATGTTAGCAGACCTTTTAAAATCAAAACACATCATTTTAGCCTCTTCGTCTCCGAGAAGACAGGAACTGATTAAAGGGCTTGGACTTGATTTTGAAATCCGAATCAAATCAGTTAAAGAAGAATATCCGAACAGACTTCGACATTTTGAAATATCTGATTATTTGGCACAGCTTAAATCGATGCCATTTGTAGAGGAGTTAAATCCCAATGACATTCTTATTACTAGTGATACAATTGTGTGGTTTAAAGACAAAGCGCTCGGCAAACCAAAAGACAACAACGAAGCTTTTGAAATGTTAAAAACCCTCAGCGGTCATACTCATGAAGTAATAACCTCGGTTTGCTTTAAATCTACAACTTCACAAAAAACAATTAATTCAATTACCCATGTAACTTTCAAGAAGCTAAGCGATGAAGAAATATGGTATTATATCCATAATTTTAAAGTGCTTGACAAAGCCGGTGCTTACGGCATTCAAGATTGGATAGGTCAGATTGGCGTTACTAAAATTGAAGGGTCCTATTTTAATGTGATGGGGTTTCCTATGGATAAAATTTACAAAACACTACTTACGTTCTAAAAAGAAATCCAAAGCACGGGTTTCATTATAGTAATATCCTTTTCGGCTGATAAACCCAACATGACCCCCACGAGTAGGTGTTTCTAAAAAGATATTTGGATTCATTTCTGCTTCTTTGAATGGGTAACATGCTTCTGACAAAAATGAATCGTTTAAAGCGTTTAAAATCAGAACGGGTGTTTTGATAGCATTCAAAAATTGAAGACTGCTACACTTTTCATAATAATCCTGTGCATTTTCAAAACCATGAGCACGTGAAGTATAAACTTCATCAAAATCATTCAATGTTTTGATGGTTCTAATTTTAGCTTTTGTTATGGCTTCAGGAAATTGCTTTTGTTTCAACTTCAAACGACTAACCAATCCCCATTTAAAATTAATATGGTATGGTAAATTTTTTAAAGTGTGTAATGCTTTTGCTGATCCTGATAAATCACAAGGTACCGATACCGCCATCGCTGCTTTAACCTGCGAAGGCACAATTGATCCATCCCCTAAATATTTTAATAAAATATTCCCTCCAAGACTGATACCTTTCAAAAAAATTGAATCGTATGTATTGAGGGAAATCACATGTTTAATGATATCTTCTACATCATCCGTTTTACCAGAATGATAGGTGGGGTAATACTTATTCAACTCGCCACTACAACAACGAAAATTAACACAAATTGCATCCATGTTTTGTTCATTAAAATGCAAGGCAGCTCCTGTAATATAAGGGCGTTGCCCATGCCCTTCTAAACCATGGAAAAGGATAATTAGTGATTTGGAAGGTGTTGGGCTGTAACTCCAATCCAAGTCAATAAAATCATGATCCCTTAAAATAATGCGTTCCCTAAATTGGTTGATTTTCAATCGACGTATCAAGCCCGAATAAACGGTGGCTATAAATCCACTTCGAAATCTGAAAAGTGCTTTGAAATTACTTTTAACTATGGGCATTACGTTCTATTGATAGTTTTAAAATTTGAGTGCTCTTTTTGGTCGCTAAAAAGCGTTGGTCAGCTCGCTTTCCAACAACCCAAACAACGTTATTTTCGCTATATAAAACGATTGTATTTTCTTTTTCTATTAAAGATAATTTTTCATCTTTAAAATACTTGCTTAATTTCTTTTTTCCGCTCATCCCAGAGGGATAGAAATAATCACCGCTTTTCCAGTGACTCAGTTGTAAAGGAAATTGTAGGGATTCAAAATCCAAATACAAAACATGATTAGAATTTGGCTCGATAGAAGTGGTGATTTCTAGCTTTAAATCAAACGGTTGGTCTGGAATGGAAACGTTTTTTTCTGAGGACTCAATCAAAATTGATAATTCAGACGATACATTCAATGGTCTTAAAATCAATTGAGATCTATTTTTCAGTAAACGGTGTGTTGATGATAAAATTTGCTTACCAGACTGCGCTTCCAAAAGATTGGCAATTTGAGTCCAGTCTGTGAAATTGTATTCTTTTAACAATTGGTGTAGATAGGCTTTTGGATTATTCAATGATTGAAGTTGGTCTATGTTATATACAATTTGATCTTCATCAATGGATTCAATTACCTTGTCTTCTACTTCTAACATATAATCGTCCAAAACAGACTGTATATCCTTCAAATGATTTTGAGTTGTTTGAAAACTTTCAATAAAGGAAGGGTTCAATTTTTTTAATAGTGGAATGAAGGTGTGACGTAAATTATTGCGCAGATATTTAGTGCTTTGATTAGAGCTATCCTCACGCCATGAAATTTTTTCTTGAGTCGCAAAATTATGAATTTCATCTCTCGAAAATTCTAACAACGGACGTACAATAGACCCATTAATTTCAGGAATCCCTTTAAGTCCTTCAATTCCCGTACCTCGTGATAGATTAATAAGGAACGTTTCTAAGTTGTCATCTGCATGATGGGCAGTTAAAATATATTTAAATCCATGTTGGTTTTGTAAGGCTTCAAACCATTCATACCGCAATTGACGTGCTGCCATTTGAATAGATTGTTTACTTATTTTTGCAAACGCTTCCGTTTCAAAAAAGGTTGTAAAAACATCTAAATTATGGGTTTTTGCAACCTCTTTAACCAAAATTTCATCGCCATCACTTTCGTTTCCTCTAAGTTTAAAATTACAATGTGCTAACGATATATTTAACCCTGATTTTAGACATAAATCAGTCAAAACCATACTGTCCAATCCTCCTGAAACTGCAAGTAACAAAGAAGGCTCCTTTAAAAAAGAAAAACGATTTTTCAAGAGATGTTGAAAAGCTTTTAACATGAGACAAAACTACAAATTAATTCTCCAAAACGCTACGCATTGCTTTAGCTTTCACAAGACATTCCTGATACTCTTTTTCTGGAGTGCTTTTTGAGGTGATGGCACTCCCAACAGAGAATGAAATATATGACTTAGAAGCGTTGTACAATATACTTCGAATTACGACATTAAAATCAAAATTTCCCTCAGGAGTAAAGTAACCAACCGCACCAGAGTATAGCCCTCTTTTAGTATCTTCAAGGGATTCTATAATTTTCATTGCTGAAATTTTTGGAGCGCCCGTCATGCTGCCCATTGGAAAAGTAGCAGCAATAATATCAACAGGTGAAATAGTTGATAATGCCTTTGCTTGAACTGTAGAAATCATGTGATGGACTTGCTTAAAGCTGTGTATTTGACAAAGTTCAGTTACGTTTACCGTTCCTTTTTGGGCTATTTTAGACAGGTCATTACGTACTAAATCTACAATCATAATGTTCTCACTACGTTCCTTTGGATCCCTTTCTAAAGTTGTTTTTAAGTCCTCATCTTCTTCTGAATGTTGAGAACGTTTGGTAGTACCCTTAATGGGCTGAGAAGTAATTTCTAAACCAACTTTTTTTAAATAGCGTTCAGGGGAAGATGATAATAAAAATTTATCTCCATTTTTAAGAAAGGTTGCAAACGGCGCTTGTGCAATGTTATTGAGATTAAAATACGTTTCTAAAGAATTTAAATCTGCATTGGCATAAAATTCTTGACAAAAATTAGCTTCATAAATATCACCTCTATGAATGTGAGACAAAAGAGTATTAACCTTACTAAGGTAGTTTTGTTTTGAAATACGAGATTCAATTTGAATATCATTTTTATGAGATGAGTCGTTTTGTACTGAGAACGTTTCAATCGATTTAAGATCAGCGTCTACCTCTCCAGAAACAAGGTTTAAATACTTTATTGTTAAGACATTGCCTTTAAATAAAAATAGTTTTTTAGGTTGAAAAAAACAAAGGTCTGGGAAATCGAGTCCATCAAAGTTTTGTGACTTTAGAGGCTCTGAGTCATTTTTCAAGTCATATGAAAGGTATCCAAAAATCCAATCATTAGTGATAGACTGGTATTCATTTAATTTTTTAAAACCATTAAAAGAATCGGTCTGGATACTCGTAAAAGCATCCACCGCTAGGACAGAGTCATAACTACTGTGAGGTTGTAGGTACTTGTTAGAATCAAGCCAAACAATGTCATCAAATTGTTGAGCCCAAGCTAATAACTGAGTTTTGAATGCTTCTACCGAACGTAATGTAATTTGTTTATGGTCTCGCAATGACTGTTTGTTTTCAATACAAAGTTAATCAGTTCTAAATAATAAATCGTCACTTTACAAGAATACCTTACCTTTGAAGCAAAATTAGTTCCAATGTTATCTTTCGAAGACTTTAAATTGACCACTCCCCTAAGCAATGCGCTTCAGGATTTAGGATTTATTGAACCCACTCCCATTCAGGAGGCAGCTTTTAGCGTCATCTGTTCAGGGAAAGATGTGGTTGGAATTGCCCAAACAGGTACAGGTAAAACATTGGCTTACTCCTTACCTCTAGTAAGAAACCTCACATATTCTACACAAGAGAACCCTCGTATTTTGATTTTAGTTCCCACTAGAGAACTTGTAGTTCAGGTAGTGGACTCTTTAAATGAATTAAATGTTTATGCGAACAATCGTGTTTTAGGTGTTTATGGAGGGACCAATATCAACACTCAAAAACGACAAATAGCAGAAGGAATTGATATTCTTGTGGCAACTCCTGGACGTTTGTATGACTTGGCATTGAGTCGTGTGCTACAACTTAAAAGCATTCAAAAAGTGGTCATTGACGAAGTAGATGTGATGCTTGATTTGGGTTTTAGACACCAATTAATTAATATTTTTGATTTGCTACCAGAACGCCGTCAAAATATTATGTTTTCGGCTACAATGACTACAGATGTGGATGCTTTGATTACCGATTTTTTTATAGATCCGGAACGAATTTCAGTAGCCATTTCTGGAACACCACTCGAAAATATTATGCAATTTCGTTACGATGTTCCCAATTATTATACAAAAGTAAACTTGATTCGTTTTTTGATGGAGGAACGCGATGTATATCATCGTGTGCTCATTTTTGTTTCTAATAAACGAATGGCAGATCGTCTTTTTGATTCTCTTGAAGAAGTTTTTAATGACGACTGTTGTGTAATTCATTCCAATAAAACCCAGAACTACCGTTTGCGAAGTATTGAACAATTCAGAGAGGGTATTAATAGAATTTTAGTTGCAACAGATGTGATGGCTCGTGGATTGGATATTGATGATGTATCTCATGTAATTAATTTTGATACTCCTGAGTATCCAGAAAATTATATGCACCGTATTGGACGAACAGGGCGGGCAAAACGAAAGGGAACGAGTATTTTACTTTCTAAAGTTGATGAAATCGATTCTAAAGATAATATTGAAGCTTTAATGCAAATGAAAATTGAAACTTTAAAGATCCCAGATATTGTCGAAATTTCATCAGAGCTCATAGAAGAAGAACGACCTCAAATGAAAGAGCCTTACAATCCACACAAACAAAAAGACGAGGATGCGCCTGGACCTGCTTTTCACGAGAAAAAAGATAAAAATAAAAAAGAAAACTTAGGAGGTTCTTACAAATTCATGATTGCAAAAAAATATAAAAAACCTAAAACTAGAGGAGATAAAAATTATAATAAGCGCAATAAAAAATAGAAGGTTGTGCGTGGCTTAACAATACACAACGTTATATACACCTAGGAGTTTTTCTTTGGCACGTTTTAATCTCATTTTAATAGCACTTTCTCCAGCATTATGAAGTTTCATCAGGTCTTTTATACTTTTAAAATCTTGGTACTTTGATATTAAAATTTCTTTGTCTTCATTTGGAATGAGCCCCATGGCTATTTTCAGTTTTTTTAATCTAAGTGGCTGTTCAAGATCACCATCATTGGCTTGCAATGGAACCTCATCACACATTTGCTCAATATTTAGTATGTTTTTTTCGTACTTTTTGAACTTATTTCGATGGTAATAATTTACACAATGATTGTAGGTGAAAGAGTACATCCAGGTTGAAAATCTTGAATCCCCCTTAAAACTTTTAATTTTAATCAATAATTTTATAAAAATATCTTGACAAATATCTTCCGCTTCTTGATTGTTTTTTGAGAAACTCAAGCATTTATTAAACACTGTAAAAACATAACGCTCATATAAGACCTTAAAAAGCAAGGGATCATGAGATGTTATTATTAGCTCCACTAACGCTTCGTCGGTTAGTTTATGTGGTAAATGAGAATCATTCAAAGCTAGATTTATGTATTATCATTGGCATCTTAAAAACCAATACCAATTTGTTATTACTAATTTTGTTTAACTATTTTAAAAAAAAATTAGACAAATTACTGTTAATCAACTAGTTAAATATAATAAAAATTAATAACTACAAAGCGTTTAAAATGAAAATAATAAAATAGGAGTAAAAAAAAACTCTCCAATATGGAGAGCTTTAAGCTAAGTTTTAATACTTATTAGATATGTAATGCACGGTCTTCAGTGGCAGCGAGAGCTGCTTCTTTTATGGCTTCTGCAAATGTTGGATGTGCATGAGACATTCTAGAGATATCTTCGGCTGAGGCTCTAAATTCCATGGCTACAACAGCCTCAGCAATTAAATCCGCACAACGCGCACCAATCATATGGACTCCTAAAACCTCATCTGTTGCTTGATCGGCTAAGATTTTAACAAATCCATCCAAATCCATACTCGCACGGCTACGTCCCAAAGCCCGCATTGGAAATTGCCCTGATTTGTAAGTAATTCCTTGCTCCTTGAGTTGTTCTTCTGTTTTTCCTACTGAGGCAACTTCAGGCCACGTGTAGACAACACCAGGAATTAAATTATAATCGATATGTGGTTTTTGACCTGCTATAGTTTCCGCTACAAAAACGCCTTCTTCTTCAGCTTTATGAGCCAACATTGCCCCTTTAACAACATCGCCAATAGCATAAATATTAGGCGCAGAGGTTTGTAGGTGTTGGTTTACTTCAACTTGACCTCTATCCGTTAACTTTACACCTGCTGATTCAGCATTTAGACCTGCTGTAAAAGGGCTTCGTCCTACAGAAACTAAACAATAGTCTCCTTTAAACTCAACTAGTTCACCTTTTTTGTTTTCTGCTTTCACAGTCACCTCAGTTCCCTTACGTTCAACATGTGTAACTTTATGTGAAACATTAATATTGAATTTTTGTTTTCTAAAAACCTTATTTAACTCTTTAGAAAGCCCAGCATCCATTGTTGGAATGATACGGTCCATATATTCAATCACCGTAACCTCTGATCCCAGTCGTTTGTAAACTTGTCCAAGTTCCAATCCAATCACACCACCACCAATAATGATTAAGTGTTTTGGAATTTCCTTTAATTTCAACGCTTCAGTAGATGTAATAATACGTTCTTTATCTACCGTTGCAAATGGCAAAGTAGTTGGTTTACTTCCTGTGGCAATGATACTATATTTAGCTTCAATTTCTTGTTTGGTATCACCGCTAATCGTAATATGAGTCGCATCTTTAAAAGCACCCATACCGTGATAGACATCAATTTTATTTTTAGTCATTAGAAAATCAATTCCACCTGTAGTTTGATCTACAACAGCTTGTTTTCGTCCAATCATTTTTTCGAGATTGACTTTTATCTCACCAGGGATTTCAATGCCGTGCGTTTCAAAATGCTTTACAGCATCTTCATAATGGTGCGAAGAATCCAACAAGGCTTTACTTGGAATGCATCCTACATTTAAACAAGTACCCCCTAGGGTTGCATATTTTTCAATAATTGCAGTTTTCATTCCTAACTGCGCACAACGAATGGCAGCGACATAGCCACCAGGCCCAGATCCTATGATAGCAACATCATATGATTTCATAATAGTTTATTTTTAAATTTAACACAAAAATACAAACATATATTCAATGGAAGAATAATTTGATGTTTAAATATTGACAGCAGTCGTATGTTTTACTTCCGAAATCACAAACATACTATTGTTACTGCCTATGTGGTCAATATTTGTAAGTTTGCTTGTCATAAAATTTCGAAATGATTCCATATTTTTTACGTGCACTTTAAGTAGGTAATCATAATCGCCACTCAAGTGATAAGCTTCCAAAACTTCATCAATCGTAGTTATTTCTTTTTCAAATTGATGTATCAAATCTTGAGAATGTTTTACCAATTTTATATGACAAAATGCTACAAATGCCCTTTCAACACTTTGTTTGTTGAGTAAGGCTACATACTTATCAATCACCCCTCCCTTTTCAAGTTTTTTGATGCGTTCGTAAACAGCAGTCACTGACATATCAAGCTTAGACGCCAGTTCTTTATTTGTTTGTTTTGCATCTTTTTGAAGAAAGTTCAGCAATTGTGTGTCTATGGTATCTAATTTCATTTTGAAAAAAATTCTAATTAAAAA
Organism: uncultured Flavobacteriaceae bacterium; assembly: GCA_943789465.1. Lineage (GTDB taxonomy): Bacteria > Bacteroidota > Bacteroidia > Flavobacteriales > Flavobacteriaceae > Hel1-33-131. Next base: position 442,655 of record CALSUF010000002.1, read on the forward strand.
TTGTTTATATCAAAAGTATAAAATAATTATCTGTATTTAACCATTAAATTAGATTTATTTATTGAAAATAAATAAAGTTGTTGTTTTTAATTCTGTAAATATTGAAATTTGGTAAAACTTTAAATTAAGAATCATGGCTTTTAATCCCGCAGATAACATACAAGACTTACAATATTTTGGAGAATTTGGAGGTGTCAATCCATCCATTTCAGATGCGACTACCTTTACTTTTGTATCTGCCAAAACAATGTCGGACACTTTTGAAGGCAATACTGAAGGTTGCCATTTATATGCACGTCACACTACCCCATCAAATTTATATTTAGGTGAAGCCCTCGCCGCTTTAGAAGGCACTGAAACAGCTAATGTATTTGGTTCTGGAATGGGCGCCATTACTGCAGTAATCATGCAACTCTGTGGCGCAAGTGACCATGTAATTTCAAGTCGTACAATTTACGGAGGAACTTATGCTTTTTTAAAGAATTTTGCTCCCAAGCTAAACATTCATACAAGTTTTGTGGATATCACCAAGCTAGACATAGTCGAAGCGGCCATCACCCCACAAACAAAAGTACTGTATTGCGAGTCTGTAAGTAACCCACTTTTAGAAGTAGCAGATATTGTAGGATTGGCAGCACTTGCTAAAAAATACAACTTACAATTAGTGGTTGATAATACGTTTTCTCCTTTGTCAATTTCACCAAGCAAATTGGGAGCAGATATTGTAATTCACAGTTTAACTAAATTTATCAATGGAACATCAGACACCATTGGTGGAGTTGTTTGTGGTTCACAAGAAATGATTGACAGTCTAAGGAGTGTCATCGACGGAGCTGCCATGTTATTTGGTTCTACAATGGACAGCCGTCCTGCTTCATCCATATTAAAAAACCTCAGAACACTTCACATTCGCATGAAACAACACAGTATGAATGCGCTATATTTAGCTGAAAAGTTTGAGAGTGATGGGATTACAACGGTTTACCCTGGATTGGAGTCGCATCCTTCTCATAAAATATTTAAACAGATGATGAATGCCGAATACGGATTTGGAGGCATGATGACGATTGATGCTGGAAGTTTAGAGAATGCTAATGCGTTAATGGAACTAATGCAAAAAGAGAATTTAGGCTATTTGGCTGTGAGTTTAGGATTTTATAAAACCTTGTTTAGTGCCCCCGGAAGCTCTACTTCTTCAGAAATTCCAGAAGACGAACAAAAAGAAATAGGACTTGGTGAAGGCTTGATTCGATTTTCTATTGGATTGGATAACGATATAGAACGGACGTACCGACTGATGAAAGCGTGTATGAAAACAGTAGGGATTCTATCTTAAATTCCTTTGAGGCGCGTCCAAAATGCATCAAAAGCACCTTCATTTAGATCGGAGGCGTAAAAGGGAGCGGCTTCCCAACGGTCGTTTGTTTTGGTGATGGTGAATTTAAAAATTGAAGAATTTGGATCGTTCTCATCCATTAATGGATAACGCAAGTCTTTAAATAAATAAGTATCTAAACTGGCTGTTTCACTTAAATTATAATAGCCATCACTAAACCAAGCAAGCGTTTCTAAATCTTTAGGCATTCCTTGTATCAACTCATGGTTTTTTGGCAATTTATGCCATTTATTTATAGTTGCTTCTGTATCTAAAATTGAGTAAAACCCCACATAATAAGCGTCGGAAGTTTCGGCAATGCCATACCACAGAATATTATTCAAAATGGTGGGCTGCGTTTGAAAACGTATATAATCAAATTTTTGCTCTGCCAAAGCTTGTTTATATACTCTATTAACATGATATTTATTGACTAGGGTTGATAACATATACAAAGAACTAAATCCCAATCCTAAATATAAAAACAAGCGGCGTTTAGTTGAAGTCCGCTTGAAACACATCATGATAATTAAGGCGGTTAGAAAAGGAAAGGTATAAAATGGATCGGCTACTGCGATGTTATTAAACGCGACTCTATAATTTGAAAAGGGTGCAAATAATTGTGTCCCATAAGCTGTAAACGAATCTAGAATAGGGTGAGTAAAAATAGAAGCGAAAAATAGCCACATCCACTCTTTTTGAGTGGTCATTCCATAACGTTTGCCTCTGTTATAGATCCAAAACACCAGCATCCCAAATCCAATAGCTGCAAGAATAGCAAAGAGGAATGAATGCATAAACCCACGATGAAACGCCATCGCATCAATTTCGTTATTAAACAATAGTTTTCCAACAAAAACATCTAAATCGGGGATCGTTCCCCCAATAGCACCAAAGAGTAAAGCACGGTTACCAATTTTTTTTCCAAGGACAGCTTCGCCACAAGCGGCGCCTAATACTATTTGAGTGATTGAATCCATAGAGGCGCAAAAATACAATTATTTGAAAGTATTCTGGTTTATTTGTATTTAATAAAAGTCATAATCTCACTCTTCCCTATTTGCGTTGCTTCTATAAAAATTGTATTATTACATCCGTTATGAAAGCAGCTACTGTTGTACAACTTAAAAAAGAGTTAGAAACCTTAAATTCAGAAGATTTAAAAACACTCTGCCTGAGATTGGCACGTTTTAAATTAGAAAACAAAGAGTTACTTACCTATTTACTTTTTGAATCGGGTGATGAAGCTTATTATATTGAAGGCATTAAAGAAGAAGCCGATTTATTATTTGAGGACATCAATACTAAGAGCTATTTTTATATCAAAAAAAGTGTCCGTAAAATTTTACGTATGCTTAAAAAACACGCTCGTTATTCTAATAACAAAGAAACCGAAGTTGAACTTCTACTCTATTATTGTTATAAACTAAAAACGTTTAAACCTTCAATAAAAAACAATGTGACTCTTACAAATATTTATTTAAGACAAGTGGAAAGCATTGAAAAAAAAATCATTAAGTTTCACGAGGATTTGCAGTATGATTTTCGAGAACGACTCAATGATATTACAGATGAATTTTAAAAAATATAAATGAAAATTTTAGGCATAGACATCGGAGGTACTGGAATTAAAGGTGCTATTATAGATACACAAACTGGTGAGCTGTTAAGTGATCGACTCAGAATTCCAACCCCAAAACCCGCTACTCCAGAGAGTGTAACCAACGAACTAGAAACATTGATTGATTCTTTTGAGTGGAAAGGCCCAGTAGGGATTTCATTTCCTACAGTCATTAAAAATGGAAAAGCCATGCAGTATGGTAATCTCGATAAATCGTGGCAATATACACAAGTAGATGCATTGTTTAAAGCCAAGACTGGCAATGACTTTTATATCGTAAATGATGCCGATGCAGCTGCTATGGGTGTAATGGAGTTTGGGATTGGTAAAAACCAAATGGGCTTGGTTATTACCATTACTCTGGGGACCGGTATTGGATCCGGAGTTTTTTTTAATGGACAACTTTTATCCAATTTTGAGTTAGGTCGCATTTACGGTAGAAAAGGAGATATTATGGAGTCTTTTGCTGCAGACTCTGCTAGAAAACGTGAAGAATGGAGTTTCAAAGCTTGGGCAAAACGAGTGAATTTCTTTTTAAATCACATTGAGCAAACATTCAATCCTGACTTGATCATTATTGGAGGAGGTATTAGTAAAAAAATGGAAAAATTTAAAGGGTATTTAGATATTAAAACACCTGTTGAAGCTGCGGAACTAAAAAATAATGCAGGTATTATTGGAGCCGCTATTTTTGCAAAGAAAAATTTGATGTAGCTAAACTAAATTATATTTTTTATTATTTTTTTTATACCTTTATAAATGCAAACCCCAAATTGCAAGTTATATGAACTCACCTGCAGATGAAATATTACATTTCACTACTACAACAAAACACATCCAACTCAACCGGATGTTCGTCTCCGAAATTACAATTACTCAAGATTTTCCTTTTGTTTTATATCAAGTACTTTTTGAGCTCACCAACACTCCTAGCAGAGTTTGGAAGGAAGTTTTGATGGATTCGTGGCAAACCACAATACAACATAAAGGACGCATTTTAGAAACCGTTATATGGATTTTTCACAATCGTATATTGATTGACAATGTCCCTATTGAATTTGTAAAAGATGAAATAGAAACTCTTGTAGCTATCGCTATTGATAAAACCAATAATAAATAAAATTACGAAAGAAAATCGCTATTTAAGAATATTATAAATCAACTCGTTATACAAATCTTTTGAAGAAAGATTTGCTCCAACCCCTTTACTTTTAGTGTCATACGTTCGTAGGGTTTGCAATACCCCACTAATACGTTTCATAGGATAATTTCGAGAAACAGCGATGTATTCATTCACAAAATAAGGATTGACTCCTAAAGCTTTTGCAACTGTACCTGGGTTTCGATCGCGAACCGTATGTAAAGTCATCAATTTTGTAAAATACAAATACAAGATCGATATAGTTAATACAAACGGATGCTGTTTTGAATTTTGAGCAAAATAATGTACGATTTGATACGCCTTTTTATGATCTAAGTTCCCCAAAGCCTTTTGTAATTCGAAGTTGTTATAATCTTTAGAAATTCCAATATTTTCTTCGATGATTTCTGGGGTAATCTCTTTTTTAGCGCCCACAACAATTTCTAATTTATTGAGTTCATTAGCAATTTTACTCAAATCATTTCCTAAAAACTCCGTAAGCATTAGAGCAGCTTTTGGAGTGATTGAAATTTGTTTTGATCTTAAAAAGCTTTGAATCCAACTTGGAATTTTATCTTCATATATTTTTTTACTTTCAAAAACAACGGCTGCTTTAGAAAGTGTTTTGTAGAGTGCTTTTCGTTTGTCTAAGGTTTTATATTTATAATTAAAAACAAGAACGGTTGTTGGTTGTGGATTTTTAGCATAATCTACAAGTTGCTCAATTGTTTTGATAAGATTTTGAGCCTCCTTAACAATGATGACTTGGCGTTCTGCCATCATTGGGTAGCGCTTGGCATTGGATACAATATCTTGGACAGATACATCTTTGCCGTAAAGAACCATTTGATTAAATCCTTTTTCTTCTTCAGCTAATACATTAGATTCTATATAATCAGAAATGGCATCAATATAATACGATTCCTCCCCCATTAAAAAATAAATAGGGGCAATCTTACCTTCTTTAATGTCAGTTATCAGCTGGTTAGTAGTATTCATTCAAAAAAAATTACCAAATTTGTAATGTGCAAGATCTAAATTTTCCAACATATTCGTTCAGGCTCAAAAATAGCGAAAATAAAACTCATATTTTTGATGTTGTTCGTAAAAAATTTGTAGTACTTCAACCTGAAGAATGGGTGCGTCAACATTGCATCCAATATTTAATACAAGAAAAGAACTATCCCATTTCTCTAATTAATGTTGAAAAAGTGGTCCTAATTAACGGACTTAAAAAACGATATGATATTGCTGTCTTTGATTCTAACGGCAGTCTAGTCCTTGTAGTGGAGTGCAAAGCTCCTAAAGTTAAAATCTCTCAGACCACATTTGATCAAATTGCTCGATATAACTTAACACTAAAAGCGCACTATTTAATGGTTACCAACGGATTAAATCATTATTTTTGCACAATGAATTATTATAATGAAAGTTTTGAGTTTTTAAAAACATTACCTGACTATAACACCAATAAAATTTGAAACTTGCAATAGTTATACTCAATTGGAATGGACAACAACTGTTAGAAAACTTTCTACCTTCAGTTGTTAATTACGCAGATGGACAGGACTTATATGTGATTGATAACGGATCGACTGATACATCCGTTTCATTTTTGAAACAACACTACCCCACTGTTCAATGTATTAAATTGACACATAATATCGGATATGCTGGAGGCTATAACGAAGGATTGAAACACATCAGTGCCGATGTTTTTTGTCTTTTAAACTCAGATATTCAAGTGACTAAAAATTGGTTGAGACCAATTATCAATACATTTGAAAACAATATTAACACGTCCATAATCCAGCCAAAAATATTAGATTACCATCACAAAAATAAGTTTGAATATGCTGGTGCTGGAGGTGGATTTATAGATCAATTGGGATATCCATATTGTAGAGGGCGTATTTTTCATACTTTAGAAGAAGACCATGGGCAATACAACGACCAAAAGGAGGTGTTTTGGGCTTCTGGAGCTTGTTTATTTATAAGAGCAACTGTTTTTAATGATTTGGGAGGATTTGACTCTCGTTTCTTTGCCCATATGGAGGAAATTGATTTATGCTGGCGTGCAAAAAATAAAGGCTCAACAGTAACCTATGTAGGTAACTCTACAGTGTACCATGTTGGTGGAGCAAGTTTGGACGTTTCAAATCCAAAAAAAACATATTTAAATTTCAGGAACAGCCTATATACCTTGGTTAAAAACACAAGCAAACCATTGGTGCTTGTTGTTTTGTTAAGGTTGATTTTAGATGGAATTGCAGGTTTTCATTTTTTGTTGCAAGCTAAACCAAAACATACGTTTGCTATTATTAAAGCACATGGAAGTTTTTATCTGGCCCTGCCCTATTTACTTCAATTTAGACGAGAAAATTCATTAACAAAATCCTTCAAATTACACCCCTCAATTGTCTGGTCGTATTTTGTGCAAAACAAAAAGTATTTTAGTAAACTTTAAAATAGTTTTGTAAATCATGGTGTCAATTGTAATATTTTTATAATTTTACGTTATATAAAAAAACTAATTTAAGATGATGAGAATTTATACATTTGGAGTGACAGCAATGATACTACTCGCTTCATGTGGCCCAAATAAAGAATTGGTAGCTGCTCAAGCAAAATTAAAAAACACAGAAGATTTATTAAATTCTGCAACTGTTAAATTAAACAGTTGTTTATCTGATAAAGCAGTAGCCGATGCAAACCTCTCTGCTTTAAGAGATCAATTGTTCGATTTAAGAAAAACAAACGATGCCCTTATTAGCAGTACTGAACAGATGACTTTACTGACTTCTAAAGGAGCTGACAATTTAGAAAAAACCTTAGAAAGCCTTCAAGAAAGAGATTTAAAAATCAATCGTTTACAAGATGCTATTACTAAAAAAGACAGCATCACTTTGGCGATTGTTTCTAGTTTGAAAAAATCAGTTGGTATTGATGACCCAGACATAGAAATAAGCGTAGAAAAAGGAGTTGTTTTTATTTCTATTGCTGATAAATTATTATTTAAAAGTGGAAGCTTTACTGTGACTCAAAAAGCCAAATCAGTTTTAGAGAAAGTAGCGATAGTCATTAATGACAAACCTAATTTTGAAGCAATGATTGAAGGACACACGGACAGTCAATCGTATTCAAACGGACTTTTAGTTGACAACTGGGATTTAAGTGTCAAACGTTCTACTTCAATCATAAGAGAGTTACAAGGTATGGGTGTTGACCCTGCCCAATTAGTTGCTGCAGGACGTAGTAGCTATGTACCATTAACAACTAATGACACTGCAATGAATAGAGCAAAAAACAGACGTACTCGCGTTGTTCTACTTCCAAAAATTGATCAATTCTATGAAATGATTGAGAATGAAGTAAAAACACTTTCTGGTCAGTAGTCACTTCGTTTTAAAAAAGATTACAAAAGCCCACCGTTTTGGTTGGGCTTTTTATTTGAAAGCTAATACCTTTATTTTATATTTGCTCAAAAGCTATAATACCGCACAATGAAGATATCATACAATTGGTTAAAACAATTTATTAAAATTGATTGGACTACTGAAAAAACCTCTGAACTTCTTACTGACTTAGGATTAGAAGTCGAAGGTTTAGATTCATTTCAGTCTATCAAAGGTGGCTTGGAAGGCATTGTTGTTGGACACGTTCTTACTTGTGAGCAACACCCTAATGCTGATCGACTAAAATTAACAACTGTCAATGTCGGTGCAGACATCCCTTTATCCATCGTCTGTGGTGCACCAAATGTAGCTGCAGGTCAAAAAGTAGCAGTTGCTACCATAGGAACAACTTTATACACTAAAGAAGGAGAAGCTTGGACCATTAAAAAAGGTAAAATTCGTGGAGAAGAAAGTCACGGAATGTTGTGTGCTGAAGATGAATTGGGATTAGGAGTATCTCATGATGGGATTTTAGTTTTAGATGACACCCTTGAAGTTGGAAGTGCATTAGCCAAACACTATGATGTCGAAAATGATTTGGTATTTGAAATTGGATTGACTCCAAACCGTGCCGATGCTATGAGTCATTATGGAACTGCAAGAGATCTAATGGCTGGAATGTCACAACATGGTATCATGGCAAAATTGATAAGCCCTTCCGTGACTGCATTTCATGTAGACAACAGAAGTCTTAAAGTAGATGTTAATGTTGAAGATAAACTAAAAGCACCACGCTATTGTGGTTTGACCATTTCTGATATCGTTGTGAAAGAATCACCTCAATGGTTGCAAAATCGCCTCAAAGCCATTGGATTAAGTCCTATTAATAATATTGTAGATGCAACAAATTATGTATTACATGACTTAGGACAACCATTACATGCATTTGATGCGGATAGAATATCTGGTAAAAAAATTATTGTAAAAACCGTTGAAGCAGGAACAAAATTTACAACTTTAGACGGTATTGAACGTACACTTCACCAGGAAGATTTGATGATTTGCGATACTGAGAAGCCGATTTGTATTGCTGGAGTTTTTGGAGGAAAAAACTCAGGTGTTTCAAATGATACAAATTCTATATTTTTAGAAGCTGCTTACTTCAACCCTGTGAGTATCCGAAAAACAGCCAAAAGGCATGCACTTAACACAGATGCCTCTTTCCGATTTGAACGCGGTATCGATCCAAACATTACTAAATACGCTCTTAAAAGAGCTGCTTTATTAATTACAGAAATCGCTGGTGGAAATATAACAAGTGATCTGATCGATGAATACCCCAACAAAATAGAAGATGCACAAGTATTTTTAAGTTTTGAAAAAACGAATCAATTAATTGGAGAAGAACTCCCTAAAGAAACTATAAAAAGTATTCTGAGTGCATTAGAAATAAAAGTAAATAATGTTACTGAAAGTGGTTTAGGATTGACCATTCCAGCGTACAGAAATGATGTGCAACGCGAAGTAGATGTCATTGAAGAAATACTCAGAGTCTATGGATATAACAACATTGGAATTACCAATAAACTAAACGCTTCTATCTCTAATACATCTAAGTTTGAAAGTTATAAAGTTGAAAACATAATTGCGAATCAACTTGTTGGACAAGGATTTTATGAAATCATGAATAACTCACTGACTTCAGATAAATATACTTCCTATAGTGAGCAATTAAATGAGGCTCATAATGTTAAAATAATAAATCCATTAAGCACTGATTTATCAGTAATGCGTCAATCCATAATTTTCTCTGGTCTAGAAACTATTGCATTTAACATTAACAGGCAACAAAGTGATTTAAAACTTTTTGAATTTGGGAAAACCTATCATAATTTTGAATCTGATATGAAAGAGTTTAACCAACTTTCAATTTTTGTTTCTGGAAACAAAACTGAAAAAAGCTGGAACACCAAAGATACACCCGTTGATTATTTTTATTTAAAAGGGTTGGTGACGGCTGTATTTGAACGTTTAGGAATTCAAAAACTTAAAAGCTCACCCCTAAATAATGATGTTTTTAAAGAAGGCCAACAATTAAGCGTAGGGAAACACTCTTTGGTTGAATTTGGAAGTTTAAGCAGCAATTCTCTAAAATGTTTTGGAATCTCTCAAGAAGTATTTTGCGCTAATTTCAATTGGGATAATTTATTAAAAGTCATCAATCAAAAAACGATCAAATTTAAAGAAATCTCTAAGTACCCAGAAGTAAAACGCGATTTTTCATTATTGATCAACGAAGATGTTACTTTTGAAAACATCTTTAAATTAGCTAAACAAACAGAAAATAATTTTTTAAAAGACATCAACCTTTTTGATGTATATACAGGTGATAAATTAGCGGATGGCAAAAAAAGTTATGCTGTAAGTTTTACGTTGCAGGACAAAAACAAAACGCTAACAGATGTTCAAATAGATAAAATAATGTCCAAAATACAAAAGCGTTTTGAATCAGAATTAAGTGCTGAATTGCGCTAATTAACTTTCTTTGGAAGCCAAATAACGTTCTGCATCCAGAGCAGCCATACACCCAGTTCCAGCAGCAGTAATCGCTTGTCGGTACACATGGTCAGCAGCATCTCCACTTACAAAAACGCCCTCAACATTTGTTTTTGAACTTCCTGGGTTGTTAATTATATAGCCCGTTTCATCTAAGTTTAAGAAATCTTGAAAAATATCGGTATTTGGTTTATGACCAATCGCTACAAAAAATCCAGTTGCTGGAATATCAGTTAGCATATTTGATATGTTATTTTTTACACGAACTCCCGTAACAACTTGCCCGTCTCCTAAGACCTCTTCTGTTTCAGTATTAAATAAAATATCAATATTTTCTGTGTTTTTCACACGATTTGCCATGATTTTAGATGCTCTAAATTCATCACGACGCACCAACATTGTTACTTTCGTACACAACTTAGACAAGTAATGCGCCTCTTCACAAGCAGAATCCCCAGCACCAACTATGACGACTTCTTGATTTCTGTAAAAGAAACCATCACATACTGCACAAGCGGAAACACCTCCTCCAAGTTTTAAGTACTTTTGTTCGGACTCTAATCCTAAATATTTAGCTGTAGCTCCTGTAGAAATGACAATCGTCTCGCAATGAATTTCTTTAGTACCGTTGATCCAAACTTTGTGTATAGTCCCAGAAAAATCTACCTTGGTAACCCAACCATCTCTTACATCTGTTCCAAAGCGCTCTGATTGTGCTTGTAATTCTAACATCATAGCAGGCCCTGTAACACCATCAGGGTAACCTGGGAAATTCTCAACTTCATTGGTGGTTGTTAATTGACCTCCAGGTTGTGTCCCTTGATATAGTACAGGAAACATATTGGCTCGTGCAGCGTAGATAGCAGCGGTATATCCAGCAGGACCAGACCCAATAATCAAACATTTTACAGACTCTATAGTATCAGACATAATTTAGATTTTAGGATACAAAAGTAGGCGTTTTACACAAAATACATACGGGAAGTTATCAACAGTTTTAAATAAATTGTAGATTAATTAATTATGATCCCCATAAACAAAAACCAGTAAAATAATCTTAACTTTGTTAGAAATTCAAAATGAAAGCGTTATGTTGATTATTGGTATTGGTGGCGGAACAGGAAGTGGAAAAACAACAGTGGTGAATCAAATTTTATCAGAATTTCCAACCGGTGAAGTACAAGTAATTTCTCAAGACTCCTATTACAAAGAAACGTCACACCTCAGTTTTGAAGAACGTTGTAAGATTAATTTTGACCATCCTAAGTCTATCGATTTTGAATTACTCGAAGCTCACTTGAAAAATTTGAAAAAAGGAAAAAACATCAACCAACCTGTATATTCCTTCAAAACTCATAACCGTACTGGTGAAACAACAATTACCGAACCTAAGAAAGTAGTAATTGTAGAAGGAATTTTAATTTTATCTAATCCTGAATTACGAACACTTTTTGACATAAAAATATTTGTTCATGCAGATAGTGACGAGCGTTTAATGCGACGTTTAAAAAGAGATATTGCCGAACGTGGGAGAGATTTAGATGAAGTTCTAGAACGGTATCAAACAACCTTAAAACCAATGCATCAACAATTCATAGAACCAATGAAGGCTTATGCAGATATTATTATTCCAAATAATCGCTATAATACTGTTGCTGTAAATGTTGTGAAATCCATTATAAATGACCAACTCTAATGCTGAAAAAATTGTACCCTTTTTTGAAACCATTAAAACTCTTTAAAAACATTTATTTTCTTATATTGATGGTGTTTATTGTTTGGATGCTTTTTTTTGATGCCAATTCTTGGTTAATTCACAACGATTTAAATGAAGATATTGAAGATTTAGATTCGAAAATTGAATTTTATAACAGTGAGATTTCAAAAGATCAAAAAGAAATCAAAACTCTAAATTCACAAGGTGGCATTGAAAAGTATGCACGTGAACATTATAAAATGAAAAAAGAAAATGAAGTAGTCTATATTATAGAAAACGCCGACAGTTTAAAGGTTAAAACAAATGAGTAAATCAAATCTTTTTGAAAATTTTGAATCCGTTTCAGCTAAAGCATGGAAACAAAAGATTCAATTTGAACTTCAAGGAAAAGATTTTAACGACCATTTAGTTTGGAATTCTATTGAAGGAATTGATGTCAAACCTTTTTATCATTCCGAAACTTATTCTAAATCTCCAAAGATTCAGTACAATGCTTCTGACTGGAAAATCGGGCATTCCATTTATGTGAATTCCATAGAAAAAAGTAATATCCATGCGCTTGCTCTAATTGAAAGCGGTATTGAAAGCGTACATTTTACACTGCCAGCAGCTGACATTTCAGTAGAAAAACTTCTTGAAAACATCGATACATCTAAGGTGCCTATTTATTTTGAACCTTTAGTTCTTTCAGAAAAACTAGTTAAAGTACTTCAGGATTTTTCACTAAAAAATAATTCTTTATTTTACATCTTACAAGACCCTATTGGTCACTTATCTAGATCTGGAAATTGGCATGAAAATCTAAAAACTGATTTACATACATTAAAACAAACTATTAATTTAGCAAGTGATTTAAGAAGTGTTATCTCGATTGACTTAGGACTCTTTCAAAATACAGGGGGTAGTATAACTCAACAGCTAGCATATACTCTAGCCCATGCCAATGAATACCTTAATTTACTTGATTCCGAAAAGCTAAAATCTGTAGTCTTTAAGGTTTCTGTTGGTAGTAATTATTTTTTTGAAATTGCTAAACTTCAAGCTCTACGAGTGCTATGGCAAAGTATCACAAAAGATTATGGACTTTCTATTGATTGTCATATTCTTAGCCAACCCAGTCGACGCAATAAAACGATTTATGACTACAACATCAATATGCTTCGAACAACTACTGAGTGCATGAGTGCTATTTTGGGGAGCAGTGACACCGTTATTAATATGCCTTATGATCATTTATACCATAAGGACAATAAATTTGCAAATCGATTATCAAGAAACCAATTACTTATACTCAAGAATGAAAGTTATTTTGACAGCGTTTGCAACCCTACAGAAGGCACATATTATATTGAAACACTGACACAACAATTCGCACAAAAATCATTAGATTTATTTAAAGAAATAGAAAAACAAGGTGGTTTTTTAAAACTTCTAAAAGAAGGAGTTGTTCAGCGAAAGCTGAAAGAACATGCGCAAAAAGAACAGCGTTTATACGACCAAGGATCTGAAGGTCTATTGGGAACTCATTTTCAGCAAAACGAAACGGATAAAATGAAATTGGATTTAGAAATTTATCCGTTTATCAAACAGCAAGCTCGAAAAACATTGTTAGAACCCATTATCCCTCGTAGAATTTCTGAGGAAATTGAAAAAAAACGGCTGAAAGATGAGTAGAAAAAAAGTTCAACATATAGTCTTAGAAGGAATTAAGTCGGAATCAAATACAAAAAAAACTTTTGATACTGCCGAAACAATAGCCGTACAATCTAAATATTCTGAAAAAGACATAGAATCTTTAGAACACCTGAATTTTGCTGCAGGAAGCGCTCCTTATTTAAGAGGTCCTTATAGTACAATGTATGTACAACGCCCTTGGACTATAAGACAATATGCAGGATTTTCAACAGCTGAAGACAGTAATGCTTTTTACAAACGAAATTTAAAAGCTGGACAGAAAGGACTATCAGTTGCTTTTGATTTACCTACCCATCGTGGTTATGATAGCGATCATGAACGAGTAATTGGTGATGTCGGAAAAGCAGGAGTTGCAATCGATTCTGTAGAAGATATGAAATTGTTATTTGATAATATTCCTTTAGATCAAATGAGTGTATCCATGACAATGAATGGAGCCGTGTTGCCAATTATGGCATTTTATATTGTTGCAGCACAAGAACAAGGGGTCGAATTACATGAATTGAGCGGAACGATTCAAAATGATATTTTGAAAGAATTCATGGTAAGAAATACCTACATCTACCCACCTGATGCATCCATGAAAATTATTTCTGATATCTTTGCATATACCAGTAAACACATGCCAAAATTTAATAGTATTAGCATTTCTGGTTATCACATGCAGGAAGCCGGAGCTACAGCCGACATAGAGCTTGCTTACACCTTGGCTAACGGACTTGAATACATAAGAAAAGGACTAGAAACTGGCTTAGAAATAGACACCTTTGCTCCTCGTTTGTCATTTTTTTGGGGGATTGGAATGAATCACTTTATGGAGATTGCCAAACTTAGGGCAGCTCGTATGTTATGGGCTAAAATTGTTCAAAAGTTCAACCCAAAAAACCCAAAATCATTGGCACTGAGAACCCATTGTCAAACAAGTGGATGGAGTTTAACAGAGCAAGATCCTTTCAACAATGTCGCTCGTACATGTATAGAAGCGTCCGCTGCTATTTTTGGAGGTACCCAAAGTTTACATACAAATGCCTTGGATGAAGCGATTGCTTTACCTACCGATTTTTCAGCTAGAATTGCAAGAAACACACAAATATATCTTCAAAAGGAACCTAAAATAACCCAAACAGTGGATCCTTGGGCAGGAAGTTATTATGTTGAAAAACTGACTGCTGAAATTGCAGAAAAAGCATGGAGTCATATTGAGGAGGTAGAAGCTTTAGGCGGTATGACCAAAGCTATTAAATCTGGAGTGCCCAAACTAAGAATTGAAGCAGCAGCAGCACGTAAACAAGCCCGTATTGATTCTGGACAAGATACTATTGTTGGTGTCAATAAATTCAAGCTTGAAAACGAAGATGCGTTACAAATTTTAGAGGTAGATAACGAATTGGTTCGGGACCAACAATTGGAGCGATTAAATCCTACTAAAGCACAACGCGATTCTGAAAAAGTAAAGGATATTTTAGAAAAATTAACAAAAGCTGCAGCAAATGGAAGTGAAAATTTATTAGTTTTAGCGGTAGAAGCTGCCAGATATCGTGCCACACTTGGAGAAATTAGTGACGCGTTAGAAAAAGAGTTTGGAAGGCATAAAGCAGAAATTAAAACATTTTCAGGTGTGTATAACAAAGAAATAAAAAACGACATGTCTTTTGAGAAAGCCAAAAAAATGGCCAATCATTTTGCAGAACTAGAAGGACGGCGTCCAAGAATAATGATTGCAAAAATGGGACAAGATGGTCACGATCGTGGTGCAAAAGTAGTTGCAACTGGCTATGCTGACTTAGGTTTTGACGTAGATATTGGACCGCTCTTCCAAACCGCTGATGAAGCTGCAAAACAAGCAGTTGAAAATGACGTGCATATTCTTGGGATTTCTTCATTAGCGGGGAGCCATAAAACACTGGTTCCTAAAGTTATCGAAGCTCTAAAATCATATGGTCGAGATGATATCATGGTGATTGTAGGCGGCGTAGTTCCAAAACAAGATTATCAATATTTATTTGATGCTGGGACCGTAGCAGTGTTTGGGCCTGGCACAAAAATTAGTGAAACCGCTATTTCAGTATTGGATATATTAATAAATTAATTATATTTAAACGATTTTAACCAAGTCAACGACATAAGTAAGTAGCAAATGAAACCCCAAATCTCATATGCCACTAACAAAAATAATAGCAATTGCGAACCAAAAAGGAGGTGTTGGAAAAACAACAACCGCCATCAACCTATCTAGTGCTCTTAGCATTCTAGAACAAAAGGTGTTGCTTGTTGATACTGATCCTCAAGCAAATGCAACTTCTGGCTTAGGAGTTTTATCAAAAAATATTGACCATTCAATTGTAGAATTATTCCAAGGTAATTTAGAGATTGACCAATGTGTTATAAATACACAAAATCCAAACTTAAAAATCATCCCTGGATCAATAAAGCTTGCAGAAATTGAAATAGATGTAAAAACACCTAATTTAAATCGGCTTAAAACAGCATTAGATACGCTAAAGAATAAATTTGACTTTATTATTATTGACTGTTCACCTTCTCTAGGATACCTGACATTAAACTCATTTGTCGCATCTGACTCTATTTTAATACCTGTTCAATGTGAGTTTTATGCATTAGACGGGCTAAGGAAATTATTATCTACAATTAAAAGTATTAAAAAATCTTATAATAAAAACTTAAGTGTAGAAGGAATTCTAATGACTATGTATGATGAGCGACTCAATCACAATAATCACGTCATTTCAGAATTAAAAAAGCATTTTAAAGATTTAATATTTAAAACAATCATCAAAAGAAACACTAGTCTAAGTGAAGCACCTAGCTTTGGAACTAGTGTATTTGATTATAAAGTAAATAGTGAAGGCTCTACAAACTACCTAAATCTATCCCACGAAATTATGAAAAACCAAGCTCTGAACAAAGAAACATCTTTGGGGAAAAACATCTCCCAAATTATGAAAGAAACTGAGGAAACCATTTTACTTGATCCTTGTATTAAAGACCGAAACCTAGATAATTTTAAAGTTTTTTCTCAAAAAGATAAAAATTTCGATAAACTTTACGGCTGTACAAAAAAGGAAGTTGCCGTCCACTTAGGGTTGGCTTTTAATGACATTCACAGTGATGTATGGATGTATCGTATTAGACACAAAACAAATCTATTTAGAAAAAACTATCTTTATCTATATTTCTATAAAAACAAAGTCAACCTTGTTAAATTAAGATGGTTTAAACTCAGTTAAAAACTCGATTAAATTCTTAAACAATTAGGTTTAAATTCGTCATAAATAATTGTATTTTTACCTAAATTATTAAACCATTAATGGGAAAGCTCATTGCTATAGCAAATCAAAAAGGAGGAGTTGGTAAAACGACTACAACAGTCAATCTAGCAGCCTGTTTAGGAGTTTTAGATAAAAAAGTGTTATTGATTGATGCAGACCCTCAAGCGAATGCTTCATCTGGTCTTGGAATTGATGTGGATACAGTAGAACTTGGAACTTATCAATTGTTAGAGCACAATTGTACAGCTCAAGAAGCCATACAAAAAACATCTGCTACAAATGTAGATATCATCTCCGCACATATTGATTTAGTAGCCATTGAAATCGAATTAGTGAATGTCGAACAACGGGAATATATGCTAAAACAAGCTATTGAATCTGTTAAATCCGATTACGATTACATTCTTATTGATTGCGCCCCTTCATTAGGGCTATTGACACTTAATGCACTAACTGCAGCAGACTCTGTAATTATTCCCATTCAATGTGAATATTTTGCATTAGAAGGTTTAGGGAAATTATTGAACACCATCAAGAGTGTTCAAAAAATTCATAATGAACATTTAGATATTGAAGGATTATTACTGACAATGTATGATTCTCGTTTGCGACTTTCTAACCAAGTTGTAGAGGAAGTACAAAATCATTTTACAAACATGGTTTTTAAAACCATTATTCAGCGCAATGTACGACTCAGTGAAGCCCCAAGTCATGGAGAAAGTATCATTTATTATGACGTAAATAGTAAAGGTGCTACAAATTACTTAAGTTTGGCTAAAGAAATCATCAGTAAACAGTAAACATAATGGCCAAAGCTATTAAAAAACAAGCATTAGGACGCGGACTTTCTGCTCTTTTACAAGAGCCTAAAAAAAATCAGCATAGTACTGAAAGCGTAAACAGTAATAGTATTCAAATTGGAACTATTATAGAGTTAGAATTAAATCTAATAGAAGTCAATCCGTTCCAACCACGTACACAATTTAAGGACGAAACTATTCGTGAATTAGCTGCTTCAATTCAAGAATTGGGTGTTATTCAGCCGATCACAGTTCGTAAAACAAAAAACAATACATTCCAATTAGTTTCTGGGGAACGTCGTTTTAGAGCTTCTAAATTATTAGACTTAAAAACAATTCCAGCCTATGTAAGAATTGCTAACGATCAAGAGGCCTTAGAAATGGCATTAGTTGAAAATATTCAACGACAAGATTTAGACCCTATTGAAATAGCTTTGAGCTACCAAAGATTGATGGATGATATCCAATTGACTCAAGAACAGATGAGCCAACGAGTTGGGAAAAAACGATCTACTATTGCTAATTATCTAAGATTACTTAAACTAGATCCCTTAATTCAAACAGGCATGCGCGATGGATTTATTAGCATGGGACATGGAAGGGCCATTGTAAATATAAGCTCTCATACAGATCAAATTGATGTTTATAAAGAAATTATCTCGAATAAATTATCTGTTAGAGCTACAGAAACACTGGTTAAAAATTACAATTCTCCAAAAACTCATAAAAACACCAAACCAGATGAATTGCCTGAGTACGTTAAAAATGGAGTGAAAAAAATAGCTTCTTATTTTGGTCATAAAATTGATGTAAAAATGGAAAAAAAAGGTGGTGGAAAAATACTAATCCCTTTTCATTCTGAAGAAGATTACGACCGCATCCTAAAATTATTTAAAAGTGATAAATAAGCATTGGTTCATTATATTTTTTTGTGCATATTCATTCATCAGTTTTGCTCAAAACACAGAAGACAATCCAAAAGAGATAGAATCAGATATAATAGAAACTGATTTAATGGATCCTTTAGCACCATCAAGAGCCGCTTTTTATTCTGCGATTCTTCCTGGACTTGGACAAGCAGTTAACAAAAAATATTGGAAAATTCCCATTGTATATGGAGCTTTAGGAACCAGTATCTACTTTTATTCAGAGAACGACAAAAATTATAAACGCTACAGGAATGCTTACAAAAGGCGTTTGGCAGGATACACAGACGATGAATTTTATGGCCTTGGGGATATTCCACTTTTATCAGATGAATCGCTCATTCGTGCCCAACGAACATTAAGAAGAAATAAAGAATTATCCATATTAATCACCATTGGTATTTATGCCTTAAACATTATAGATGCAAATGTAGATGCCCATTTACTACAATATAATATGGATAAAAATTTAGCAGTCAATCCATTCATTGACTTTGACACACCAGATACATCTGCACAACTTGGATTATCAATCAACTTTAATTTTTAAAATGAAAATAGCACTTTTAGGATACGGAAAAATGGGAAAAGTAATTGAAAAAATTGCTGTAAGTCGCGGACATGAAGTAACTTTAAAAATTGATAAAGAGAGTGCACCATGTGATATCACAACCGTAGATGTGGCAATTAATTTTAGCACCCCCGATTCAGCAGTTCAAAATATTAGTCTTGCCCTTGAAAAAGGAGTTCCTGTTATTTCAGGAACAACAGGCTGGTTGTCTGAAATGGAGTCTATAAAAACATTATGCAACACTCAAAATGGAGCATTTATCTATGCTTCTAATTTTAGCTTAGGGGTCAATATTTTTTTTGAACTCAATAAATACTTAGCAAAGATGATGAAAAATCTGACGGACTATTCTGTAGACCTTGAGGAAATACATCATACTCAAAAACAAGATGCACCCTCTGGAACTGCCATCACACTTGCAGAAGGAGTGCTTGAACACAGTAATCACGATTCTTGGGGACTTACTCCATTAAAGAATACTAATGAATTAGCTATTACAGCCAAACGTATCGATGCTGTTCCAGGAACACATAGTGTAAATTATCGTTCTGAAGTAGACACAATTTCGTTAACACATACTGCACATAACAGAGAAGGGTTTGGACTGGGAGCTGTTGTTGCTGCGGAGTGGATTATTGGTAAAACAGGTGTTTTCTCAATGAACGACGTGTTAAACATTGGTTAAACTCTTAAAAATGACTCGCATTAACTTATAAATTAGACTTCAAATAACTTAAAAATATTATGACTTTATCTCAATGGTTTATTTTTTTCTTAGCAATTCAATTGATTCATGGATTAGGCACTTGGAAGCTATACATTAAAGCTGGCCAAAAGGCATGGAAAGCATTCGTTCCAATTTACAATGGTGTTATTTTTATGAAAATCCTAAACCGACCAACTTGGTGGGTTGCATTGTTATTTTTACCAGTGATCAGCTTAATTATGTCAATTATCATATGGGTGGAAACCGCCCGAAGTTTTGGCAAAAATACAACAACAGACACTATTTTATCAATTGTCTCTTTAGGGTTTTATAGTTATTATTTGAACTATTTTACAGATTTAAAACACATAGAAGACAGGAGTTTAAAACCAAAATCTGGATCAGGAGAATGGTTCAGTTCTATCCTCTTTGCAATAGTTGCTGCCACTATTGTACACACCTATTCTCTTCAACCATATGTAATTCCTTCCTCTTCACTCGAAAAATCATTATTAGTAGGCGATTTTTTGATTGTGAGTAAAATGCATTACGGTCCTCGTGTGCCCATGACCACTATTGGTCTTCCTATGGTTCATGATACGATTCCAATATTAAATAAAAAATCCTATTTATTTAATGATCGAATTACGGAACAAAACTCTTCTCTGAAAAGTAAATTTCAACTCCCCTATTTACGAATTCCGGGATGGGAAAAAATTGAACGTAATGATATCGTTGTTTTCAATCAGCCAGCAGATACCCTTCTGGATATGAATGATTTTAGGCCTGAAAGAAATTACTACAAACCCATCGATAAAAAAACAAATTTAGTCAAACGCTGTGTAGCTATTGCCGGGGATACTCTTGAAATAAGAGATGGCTATGTATACATCAATGGTATTCAAAATGAACTCCCAGTCCGTGCTAGACTACAGTTTAGCTACGAAGTTACCCTCAAGCCAGGAAAAACGTTTGAAAGAAGCATTATTCAACAATTAAAAACGCGTTATGACATCACTGATGGCATCTATGCCAGCTGGAAATAAAATTATCATCCCTGCGGCTTCAGAAGCTGCTGTAAAAACATTTAAAAACCACCCAAGTGTTGCTCGCATCACACGTTTTATAGAGCCTGAAGGAAAAGCTGATATTGGATTATTCCCTCAAGATCCTAGTTACGATTGGAATCGTGACTTTTTTGGACCTCTTTATATTCCAGAAGAAGGGAAAACAATTGAGATCAACTTAAAAAATCTTCCAGTTTACAAAAGACTCCTCACAGAATACGAAGGAAACACAGTATCTACAAAAGGCAATCAAATTTATATCAACGGAAAACTTGCTAAATCATATACTTTTAAACAAAATTATTATTGGATGATGGGCGACAATCGTCACAATTCCATAGATGCTCGTGCGTGGGGATTTGTACCATTTAACCATGTTGTTGGAAAACCTGTTTTTATTTGGATGAGCTGGAATACCAACGGGAAAGGATTCAATAAAATACGATGGGATCGCGTGTTCACAACTGTTCATGCTGATGGAGAACGAACCTCCTATTTTATTCCATTCTTATTTTTATTGGCGGGATGGATTGGATATAGCAAATGGCGTAAGAAAAAAAATGCAACCGTTTAAAATGTTTGCATGACACTCCTTTATCCGTCATATTTTCCAAATATTGCTTCTTACATAGTGATGGCTCAATCTAATGATATCATATTTGAAGTACACGACTCTTATCAAAAACAAACCTATAGAAATCGCTGTTATATTTATGGTGCAAATGGAAAGTTGAGCCTCAATATCCCTGTAAATTTTTCTCAAAAAAATAGAAAAAACACAGAAGAAATTAAGATTGACAATTCATCTAAATGGCAATCTACACACTGGAAGTCTATTGAGAGTGCCTATAAAACTTCTCCATTTTTTGAGTTTTATGAAGATCAGTTCAAGGACCTATTTAGCACCCCAAAAGAGTTTCTTTTAGACTTTAATTTAGAGTGCATTACAGTCATTAACAACTGTTTGAATTTGAAATTGGATTTTTCTAAATCTAATCAATTTTTAAAATCAACAGATGAATTAGACTATCGGTTTTTGGTGAACGCAAGAAAAGAATCTAAAATTGATTTGATGTCTTATATCCAGGTTTTTCAAGACAAACATGGATATTTAACTAACTTAAGTATCTTGGATTTGCTGTTTAACGAAGGGCCAAATGCTTTGGGATATTTAAAAAGTCACCCCATCACTTTTTAGATCCTATTGCAAGAGTTTGTACATTGTGGTATTCATTTGATCGCCTCTCCCCTCTTTGGTCCGAATAGATGTAGTATCGACTTCCCCCCCCTTCATTCTTACATTGCAATTGGAGTATATTTATGTTTATGGGTACCTTCAAAAACTCGTATTATTGGTATAGGGCTTTGTATTCATATTATTGCAGATAGCTGTACTTGTTTACTTATGAAGAGTTAATTCCGTAAGAATCGGAAAATGATCAGAATAAGGAACGTCATAGTTTTGAAATTTCACAGACTTATAGCTTTTGTCAGCTAGAATAAAATCAATACGAACAGGGAAATATTTAAAATCAAAGGTGCGTCCAAAACCTGATCCAGAAGTCTCAAAAGTATCTAATAAATTTCCTTTCAAAATTCGATACACATAAGAATACACTGTATTATTAAAGTCGCCACAAATGAGCACCTTATAAGGCGATTTCGCTACATGAGCCGCCACACGTTCAGCTTGTGATTGTTGGGCTTTAAAAGTGATCCCTAAGCGCTTGAGAAGCTTGTTGGATTGCTCAGAATCAAGTGTTTCAACATTCACATTGGCATCAATTCCAGAAGACTGAAGGTGCACATTATACACTCGAAGTGTATCTGTCTTGATAACGACATCTGCATAAATAGCACTGTTAGCAGAATTCGGAAAATCAATAAACCCAGTATTTAAAATTTTATAGGTCGACAAAATTGCAAGTTCAGATTTATTGTATGTGGAAGGATTGGTTTTGTGTTTATAGAGATATGTCTTAAAATCTAAATTTGTACTTGAATCATATTCTTGAAAACAAACAATACTTGGAGATTCCTTTGTTATAAAATTCTGAATTTTTGAAGGAATAGTTGTATCGTCTATCCAATTATATAAATTGAACAATCTTACATTATAGCTCATTACTGTAAACGTATCTTCTGATAGCTGATGATTATCTTCTGAAAATTTATAAAATGACAAAACTTGATTATAACCAACAACAAGGACTAACAAAGAAAGAATAACTTGTTTTTTAAGTTTTACAGTCCAATAGACCACAAAAATAATATTTAATACAATCAATAAAGGAACCGACAAACTTAAAATCGATATCAACGAGAAAGTTTGTGGTGGTATATAAGACAACCCAAAAGACAAAAGTAGCAGTAGAGCAACCACTGAATTTATCAGAAATATGATTTTATTAAGAAAATTTAAGTTTTTCAAGATGTCTTTATTTACCTGCTCGGAACAAAAAGTCCTTTTCTGCTTGTGTTAAACTTTCATAGCCACTTTTACTAATTTTATCGAGGATAAGGTCTATTTGCTTTTGATGCGTAAACCGATCAAACTCTTCTTTTTTCTTACCAGCAAACGATTGTTTTTTGTTTTTATTTTTATGCACGGTTTTTAAGGGAGCTGCTGTTCCAGAAAAATAGGCTGTAATTCGGTCTATAAATTGTCCAATATCAATTCCTTTTTGAAACTGTATCGCATAAAAATATCCCAAAAGGTAACCTCCAAAATGTGCCACTGTTCCGCCTGAGTTTTGAGATAGCAAACCTGGAACATCAAATAAAACCATCGCGATACCTATATATTTTAATTGAAATTGAAAGGTGAAAAATTGTACTTGTTTGGTGGGTAAATAAGCGCATAAAAATATGATAATCGCGCGTACACCTGCAGAGGCACCAACTACAGGTCCTACTGTATTTAAAATGCCTGATGGAAATAAATTATATACTAATACAAAAGCAAAACCACCACAAAGTATCCCTAACAAATATACTTTAAGTGATAGATCTTGTTTAAATAAATTTGAAAAGGAACGTCCAAAAAAATACAGTATTATCATATTAAAAAACAAATGGACAAAACTATAATGCGTAAAGCCATAGGTTAACAATGTCCACGGTTTTGAAAGCACTTCCGAAAACGACTTTGAAAGCGACAACCAGTCTAAGCTCGCTTCAGCTCCCTTGAAGTCTTAAAGAGACAAAACTGAAAAGAAATACAACTACATTTACTACAATGATTTTTTCAAACACATTGAGCCTTGATAATTTTTCTCTAATATCTTGGTTAAGACTTGTCATTAATTCCAACGGTATTTATCAAATTGATTTTTTTTCCAGAAATACATCAGCAGAAATCCAGTGACTGCACCTCCAATATGGGCAATATATGCGGTGTTATTAGGACTAAAAATAGACACACCTGTAAATGCAGAGAATAAGTCTAGAGCAATAATTCCAGGAATGAAATATTTTGCTTTGATTGGTATTGGTAAAAAGAGCATCATCAATTCTGCATTCGGATTGAGCAACCCAAACGCAACTAAAACACCCATAATAGCTCCTGAGGCTCCAACCATAGAACCATTACTTTTAACATTTAAATCGAATAACATTCGAAATGATTCACCATTGAGCTGGTTCATACTGTAACCGTAACTAGACATCACGGGTTCTAATTTAGAAGCTAAAATTTCTCCTTGAAACATACGATCACTTATAATATTTAAGCTAGATGCTTCTCTAATAAAATCAAAAGAAAGCCCCAATGCTTCTAAATTACTTAACAATGGATATACCTGAACGTAATACACTAAAAAAGTCAAGGCCACTGCTCCTAAACCTGATGAAAGGTAGAAGATTAAAAATTTTCGTTGACCAAACACACGCTCAACAGCCGTTCCAAACATCCACAACGCTAGCATATTAAATAATAAATGCTGAAAACCACCGTGCATAAACATATGGGTAAATACTTGCCACGGCATAAAATAGTCACTCAACGGATAGAAGAGTGCTAGAAAACCATAGAAAAAATCTTTATTACCCAGTAAGTAGGTTCCTAAAAACACAAGAATGTTGATGATAAGAAGGTGCTTAACAGTTGGGGTTATTTGACGCATTTTAATTGAATTTTTTATCGAGCTCTTCAACCTTGAGAGTTGTAAAAACTGTTTTGTTAGCAGGTGAAATTGACGGTTCTTTACAAGAAAATAAGGTGTTTATGATATGTTCTTGTTCTTCGCGTTCTAATTTTTTTCCATTTTTAATCGCCAAACTTTTAGCGAGTGACTTGGATAATAAATCACTGACACTAAAGTTCACATCTGGGACTTCATGTTCAATATCGTGAATAAGTTGTTCAAAAACAATATGGACTTCGGACTCTTTGACTCCTACGGGTACTCCTGTAAGTTCTATATTTTCGTCTGTGAAGGTAGAAAACACAAAGCCGGTTGTTTCTAGGGCCTGCTGAAGTTCTTTTAATATGGTGTTATCCGATTTAGAAAATTTGAGTTGTAGTGGAAATAATAATTGTTGACTAACAGCTTCATTAACTGTAGTTTTACGAAGAAACTCTTCATATAAAATACGTTCATGTGCTCTATTTTGATCTATGATAAGCATCCCCGATTTGATCGTATTAATGATATATTTATTGTGTAGCTGAAACGTTTTTTGAACTTTTTTTTCTGATGAGTCATCAAAAATAGAAGACGTCATTTCATCAGATTCATAATTGGATTGACTTAAACTATCTGGGTTTGATTTCGATTCTAAACCTACATAAAGCCCTTCCCATGTGTCTCCTGTAGATTTAGAGTATGAAGTTGGAGTTTGGTTGGAATTTAGAAAAGGGTTAAAAGTGCGATCTACTTCAACTTTTGGAATTCCTGTTTGTGCCCCCTCAAAACCATATGGAGTATCTAAATTTTTATCGCGTTCAAAATCTAGTACAGGTGCAATACTAAATTGCCCCAAACTGTGTTTGACAGCAGCTCTTAAAATCGCGTAAATTGTTTGTTCATCATCAAATTTGATTTCCGTTTTTGTAGGATGAATATTTATGTCAATACTTTTAGGATCTACTTCTAATTTTAAAAAATAACAAGGATGTTTTCCAGGCTGGAGGACACCTTCAAAGGCTGCTGAAATCGCATGATTTAAATACGGACTCTTGATAAATCGATTGTTTACAAAAAAGAATTGTTCACTTCTTGACTTCTTGGAATATTCGGGTTTACCAACAAATCCAGAAATAGATAAAACCTCCGTGGTTTCTTCAACAGGAACTAGTTTTTCATTCATTTTACCTCCGAATGTACTTACAATACGTTGTCTAAAGTTTCCTTTTAACAAGTTAAAAAGATCACTTCCGTTGTGATACATCGAAAAACTGATCGAAGGATGCGCCAATACCACTCTATGAAATTCATCAATGATATGGCGTAATTCTACAGTATCCGATTTTAAAAAATTACGTCTTGCAGGAATATTAAAAAATAAATTCTTAACCGCTATCGAACACCCATTTGGAGTTGCAATCACTTCTTGAGAAGTAAAAACACTGCCCTCTACGGATAAAAGCGTTCCCAACTCGTCAGAAGCTTGTTTCGTTTTCATCTCAACATGTGCAATCGCAGCAATACTTGCCAAGGCTTCACCCCTAAACCCTTTTGTATGGAGGTTAAATAAATCGTCTGCAACTTTAATTTTGGAAGTAGCATGCCGTTCAAAACTCAATCGAGCATCGGTCACACTCATTCCTTTACCATCGTCAATAACTTGAATCAATGTTTTACCAGCGTTTTTTACGAGCAACTTAACCGTCGTTGCTCCTGCATCTATGGCATTCTCAAGAAGCTCTTTTACTACAGAAGCTGGGCGTTGCACAACTTCTCCTGCAGCAATTTGATTTGCAACGTGGTCTGGTAATAATTGAATTATATCGGCCATGAATTAGAAAAATATACTTAAATCAAAATCTATAATCCAAAGGAATACAAATATTAAAATTATAATTATAATGGAAACTCTTTTATTTGCTAAGTTGTTGGGATTTGTTTTTAAATCTTCAATTGCATTTGTAAATTTACCTTTCAGATTTGTTTTTTGAATGGTCACACGTTGATCGTCAAATTTATGTTTTATTTCAAATGGGCTTTTCTCACCTTTGTAAAAACGAGGTGTATAACTATATCTTTTATTTTTTTTTGTTTTAAATATACTCATAACGCAAAATTATAAAGTGTCTAAAATGTAGATTCCAATCAACAAAAGGACGCACGCAATCAAAAGCCAAGTTAATGAAAAACTAGAGGGTTTTCTAGTAGACTTCAAGCGAAAACGCTCCTTATTAAAAGTAGAATTCTCTCCAGAAGAAGCCGTCATTGACTTTCGTAATTTAAATTTTCTGGTATTTCTAGAAATCAAATGTTTTGTATTATGATACCAATCAAAAATAATTAAATCTATAGAATCAAAAACAAATCGTGCGGAAAATTATCAACAGTTATTGATTTATTTTATAAGTTTTGACTCAAATGCGCCATCTTAATTGCAGTGATCGCAGCCTCCACTCCTTTGTTTCCATGAGCTCCACCAGATCTGTCTATAGATTGTTGAAGGTTATTATCTGTTAGTACACAAAAAATAACAGGAATATCGTGAAGAACATTTAAATCTTTAATGCCTTGAGTGACACCATCACATACAAAATCAAAGTGTTGAGTTTCTCCTTTAATGACACTTCCAATAGCGATAACTACATCTAAAGGTTGTTGTTGCATTTTTTTTGCTCCATAAATAAGTTCAAAGCTTCCAGGAACATGAATGGTTTTGATGTTTATTTCTTCTACACCACAATCTAATAAGGTATCTACAGCTCCTTTAAACAAGCCTTCTGTAATGGTAGGATTCCACTCAGAAACAACAATCCCAAACCGAAAGTGTGTCGCGTCTGGGAGTGTTGTTGGATCGTAATTAGATAGATTGGTGTTTTCTGTAGCCATGATTAGTTACTAGCGGCTTCAGCTTTACCAATAAAAACGTCAATATCTTTAGCTTCCGTACTTTGTGGGAAATCCGATTTTATTTGGTTAAAGAAACCTAATGCTTTTGAATTATTTCCTAATTTTAAACCAATCACACCAGCTTTGTAAAGATACATAGGAGTGGTATAATCGTTTGATTTGAGTTGCGCTGCTTGTACGTAATAATCGTATGCATCTTCTAATTGTTCTAATTGAACAAAAGCATCACCAATACCTCCTTTTGCAATTGGCCCAAGGATATCATCGTCAGATGAAAATGCATTCAAATAAGTTATAGCATTTGTATAGTCTTTCATGTTTAAGTATGCCATTCCAGCATAATAGTTGGATAAGTTTCCAGCTTTTGTTCCACTGTAAACCTCAGCAATATCTAAAAACCCATATTTGCCATCCGCTCCATTAAGAGCCAATGTGAAAAGAGAATCCTTAGAAGCCCCATTGACTGCTTGGTCAAAATATTGTTGCGATTGGAACATATCATTTGTTGCGACACTTTCTTTTGGCTCTTGTATGAATTTATCAAACCCTAAAAAACCCAATACCAATACGGCAGCCAAACCAACGATGATAAAAATATATTTTTGATTTTTTATAACCCATTCTTCGGTACGTGATGCCGACTCGTCGAGGGTGTTAAAAACCTCAGCGGTTGTTGATCCATCTTCAATTGAAGTCTCTTTTTCTGTCTTCGTTGACGGTTTTCCGCCTCTTTTCTTATATGTTGCCATGGTTGTTTTATTATTGAGGTTCAAAAATATAATTTTTATTCGTAAAAAAAAGGCAAATTATTTGTTATTTTTCAATAATTTGCAGCATCTTTTTAAAGCCCTTGCAAGAAGATAATTATAAAATATAGACCAATTTCGCATGATTTTAAAATCATTAAACTTATTAAACTACAAAAATTTCGATGCCTTTACGGTAGAATTCGATGCTAAAATTAATTGTTTTGTTGGTGCCAATGGCGTTGGAAAAACAAATATTTTAGATGCGATTTACCACTTATCATTTGGGAAAAGCTATTTCAATCCTATAGCCTCTCAAAACATCCGGCATGAACAAGATTTTTTTGTAGTCGATGGTTTGTATGAAAAGAAGGATCGTGAAGAAAAAGTAATCGTTTCCTTAAAAAGAGGTCAAAAGAAACTCATCAAACGAAACGGAAAAGCATACGACCGTTTTAGTGATCATATTGGATTTTTACCTTTGGTTATTATATCTCCTACCGATCGCGATTTGATTATTGAAGGGAGTGATACCCGTCGAAAATTTATGGACGGAGTCATTTCTCAAAGTGATAAAAGCTATCTAGAAGCCTTATTAAATTACTCTAAAATTCTTGCACAAAGAAATGCATTGCTAAAATACTTTGCCTTAAACAATAACTTTAATAAAGATTCGTTAGATGTTTACAATGAGCAACTTAATGAATACGGAAGTCAGGTATATAGTAAACGAAAAACGTTTTTAGAGGCCTTTACACCCATCTTCAAAAAACGTTATGAGGCCATTAGTAACAACAGCGAAGTTGTTGACCTACAATATAGCAGTCAGCTAAATGATTCGACTTTAATGGAGTTGTTTGCAACCAGCATCAACAAAGATCGTATGCTACAATACACAAGTGTTGGAATTCATAAAGACGATTTGGATTTTTCTATTAAAGGCTATCCTATTAAAAAATTTGGAAGTCAAGGACAGCAAAAATCATTTTTAATTGCCCTAAAACTGGCGCAATTTGATTTTATTAAAGCACAAAGTGGTGAAACTCCCCTACTCCTTTTAGATGATGTTTTTGATAAATTAGACGAACAACGTGTGGCTCAAATTATTCAATTAGTGAATGATGAAAATTTTGGACAGTTATTCATATCAGATACCCATGCCGATCGTACTGAAAAAGCGATTAAAAGTGTCCATCAATCATATCAAATATTTCAATTGTGAAACAACTTATAGCCCTTTCATTTTTTATTTTACTGAGCAGTTGCAAATCAGATGTCTCAACTTACATCCCTTTTATAGAAGGTTATTGGGAAATTGTAAGCGTCTCTAAAGACCAAAAGAAAGTCAAAGAATTTAAAATGAGTGGCTCTATCGATTACTTTAAAGTTAATTCTGATGTATCTGGGTATCGAAAAAAAGTAACCCCCCGTTTTGACGGAGCTTTTGAAATGTCTCAGCACGAATCCGAATTTATAATTTCTATAAGAGACAATCGTTTATGGATTGACTACGCCAACAATGAAGTGACTTACAGCGAAGAAATAATCCGTGCTAACTCGGCTAGTTTAATCCTCTCCAACTCCGATGGATTTATATACACTTACAAACCTTACGAACCTTTAATTTTTGAATAATGAGCAAACGTCAAAACGATTCTTTTAAAATCGATGATTTAATGAAATCATTTGTCAAAGAAAACAAACTCGAAAAAGGGTTAGACAAGGTAAATGTTGAAGCTGCTTGGACAGAGATGATGGGCAACGGAGTAAATACCTACACCAACAGTGTGAAATTACACAAAGATGTGCTGTATGTAGAACTCAGCTCCTCAGTATTAAGAGAAGAGTTGAGCTATGGGAAGGATAAAATTATAAATATGCTGAACGAATCTCTTGGAAAAAACCTGATCACAAAATTAATTTTAAGGTAATATTTAGTACAAAAAAAGCCACAATAGAATTGTAGCTTTTTAATATTTTATTGATCTCGTTTAGAACATTTCTCTTCCTGAAAAATGAAAAGCTCCTTCAATTGCTGCATTTTCATCGCTATCACTTCCATGAACTGCATTTTCACTAATAGAATCTGCAAACATATTTCGGATGGTTCCTTCTGCGGCTTCAGCTGGGTTAGTTGCTCCAATTAAAGTTCTAAAATCTTCTACTGCATTCTCTTTTTCAAGAATCGCCGCTACGATAGGACCACGAGTCATGTAGGTTACCAATTCACCATAAAATGGACGCTCACTATGAACTTCATAAAAAGCTTCAGCATCGGCTTTTGTAAGTTGTGTTAATTTCATTGCAACGATTCTGAAACCTGAAGCAGTGATTTTTTCTAATATTCCGCCAATATTCCCTTTTTCAATAGAATCGGGCTTAAGCATTGTAAACGTTTTGTTAGTTACCATGGTATTTGTATAAATTTTGTGCAAAAATAAGGTTTTTATACAAATAATCCTCCTTCCAACTATTTTAAAAAATTGTATCTTTGCACGCTATGAATACAACAGAAATTTTGGACTTAAAAAAAATACTATCCACTCCTAAAAAAGTGGTCATTGTCCCTCATAAAAACCCAGATGGAGATGCCATGGGATCTACTTTAGGCTTGTATCATTACCTCAAAAAACTCGGGCATTCAGCAACCGTAATTGCCCCAAATGACTATCCAGAGTTTCTTAAATGGATTCCTGGTACAAAAGAGGTTCTCATACATGAAGAAAACACAACTGCTTGTGATGCTCTCATTTCCGAAGCAGATCTCATTTTTACTTTAGATTTTAATGCCCTGCACCGTTGTGGTGCAATGGAAGCACCTATTGAAAATGCAACCGCTATTAAAGTTATGATTGATCATCACCAACAACCAGATGATTATGCAACTTATGTGTATTCTGATGTGAATATGTGTTCCACCTGCGAAATGGTATATCATTTTATCGATAAAATGGGTGACTTAGAATTGATGGATGTAGCCATTGGAGAAGCATTATATACAGGAGTTATGACCGACACGGCATCGTTTCGTTTTCCGCTTACTACGAGCACTACCCACCGAATGATTGCACATTTAATTGATGTTGGAGTAGAAAAATCAAGTATTCACAATGCTGTATATGACACCAACAGTCTTGGTAGGCTTCAACTTATGGGATGTGCCCTGAATAATTTAAAATTTTTAGAACCATTCAATACAGCTTACACAAGCTTAACCAATAAGGAACTGGATGCCAATGATTTTCAAAAAGGAGATTCTGAAGGCTTAGTCAATTATGGCTTATCTCTTAAAGGAGCTAAGTTTGCTGTTATATTTATTGAACATAAAGAAGAAGGCATCATTAAAATCTCATTCCGATCTAAAGGTACATTTGATGTAAATAATTTTGCAAGAACTCATTTTAATGGAGGTGGTCATAAAAATGCTTCTGGGGGACGTAGCAATCTCAATCTCGAAGATACCATTGCAAAATTTATTAGTATATTGTCTGACTATAAATCGGAACTAGATTCATGAAGTATGCCCTTTTATTTATGTTAACAATTTCGCTGGTTTTTAGTTGTAAACCCTCAGAAGCGAGACGTCCAATATCGAATAATTCGGGCTCATTTATAGACGCTTCTATTGAGCGTAATAAACAATTAAACAACAAAGAATACGCTCAGATTGATGCTTTTATCAAAAACTCCAAAAAACCTTTTATATCTTCTGAATTTGGGTTTTGGTATGCTTATAACACCAAAATAGAAACAAATATAAAAACCCCTAGATTTGGCGATTTAGTACAGTACACACATTCGCTTAAAACTTTAGACGGTCAAGTGATTTACTCTTCAAATGAGTCGGAAATAAAAACCTATTATATCGATCAACAAGAATTATTTTCTGGTTTAAGAGAAGGCTTAAAACTAATGAAAGAAGGAGAATCTATTACTTTTCTTTTTCCTTCTCAAAAAGCATATGGATACTATGGAGATGACAATGAAATTGGCAGTAATGTACCGCTCATTTGCGATGTTTCTTTAGTAAAACTCACAAAAAACTAACTCACTAAAAACTATTTAACACCCAATAAAAATCAAAAAAATGAAATTCACAAAAGTATTTATCCAATTATTTGCAGCAGGATTGCTCATTAGCTCAACAAGTTGCCAACAACAATACCCAGATTTAGGCGACGGTATCTTTGCCGAGTTTGTAACTTCTAAGGACACTATCATTATACAGTTGTTTTATGATAAAGTACCTTTAACTGTTGCCAATTTTATAGGGCTTGCAGAAGGGTCACACCCTATGTTAGCGGATTCTCTAAAAGGGAAACCATATTATAATGGAACTGTATTTCACAGAGTTATTGATAAGTTTATGATTCAAGGTGGCGATCCCACTGCGACTGGATCGGGAAGTCCAGGATTTAAGTTTGGAGACGAATTTGACGAAAGTCTAAAACATGACAAGCCAGGTATTTTATCAATGGCCAATTCTGGGCCTGCAACCAATGGCAGTCAATTTTTTATTACTGAAAAACCAACGCCACACCTAGACAATAGACATGCTGTTTTTGGAGAAGTTGTTCAAGGTTTTGCTGTTGTTGACACTATTTCAAATGTAAAAGTGACTCCAGGGTCTAACAAACCAGTAGAAGATGTAAAAATATTAAAATTAAATATCATTCGTCAAGGAATGAGTGCCAGAGGATTTGATGCTGTAGACACATGGAACACAGAACTCCCTTTATTAGAAGAAAAGCGATTACAAAAACTAGAAGAAGCTAAACAAAAAGCTGAAGAAGCAAAAAAAGTTGCAGATGAAATGATGGAGAAAGCTGCAGAAGAAATGATTGCTGTTTTAAACATTTACAAAAGCAAAGCAACACAGCAAACTTCGGGATTACTTGTTTATAACATTACAAAAGGTAACGGAGTTAAACCTAAAACTGGTAACACAGTTAAACTAAATTACGAAGGCTATTTTACAGACGGTAAATTATTTGGTACAAACATTAAAACAGTTGACGAAAAATGTGGCTCCTATGACATCCGAAAGGAACAGCAAGGTGGATATGCTCCAATGCCAATGAAAATCGATGCTGAAGCACAAATGATTCCAGGTTTTAAAGAAGGTGTGTTTGATATGTCTGTAGGAGATAAAACATTCTTATACCTTCCTTCATATCTTGCATATGGAGAAAAAGGACGTGGACCAATTAAACCTAATACAGATTTAATGTTTATCGTTGAAATGGTAGAAGTTAGTAAGTAATTGACACTAAAACCATACAAAAAAAGCAGCCTATGGCTGCTTTTTTTGTATAAATAGAATACTTATACTTTTGGAATGTTCTTTAAAATCTCTAAAACATAAACCCAAAACTTTTGAACTGAAGAAATTTGAGCGCGTTCATCAGGTGAGTGCGCCCCTTTTATATTGGGTCCAAAACTAATCATTTCCATATCGGGATAATTAGTTCCTAATATTCCACACTCTAAACCAGCGTGACAGGCTGCAACATGTGGCTTTTCGTTGTTTAGTTTTTCATACAAAGATCTTAATACTTTTAAAATAGAAGAATCCATATCGGGTGCCCATCCTGGGTAATCCCCAGAAAGTTCCACTTCACAACCAATAAGCTCAAAGGTTCCACGTAACATCATTGCTAAATCCATTTTAGAAGATTCTACCGAAGACCGCGTTAAGCAACCTATTTTGACGCTTCCGCCTTTGATAATAACGCGTGCTATATTGTTAGACGTTTCTACCAATTCTGGAATATCGGGACTCATGCGGTACACACCATTCCACGCGGCATAAATAGCACGAGTTAAACCTTCTTGAACTCCAAGGTCCATAATGACTTTTGGAGTGGCAATTTTAGTTAAAACAACGATCAAATCGGGTTCTAATGTTTTTAATTCTGATTGTATGGCTTCTATTTGTAGTCCCATTTCATATTTAAAAGCGTCTTCCTGTACCATATCAATAGCCACTATCGCTTTACTTTCTCTTGGAATCGCATTGCGCAAGCTCCCACCATCAATTTCTGAAATTCGCAGTCCAAAATTTTCAAAGGCATCAAATAATAAACGATTCATGATTTTGTTAGCATTTCCAAATCCTTTATGAATATCCATCCCTGAATGACCACCTTGTAACCCTTTGACTTCAATGGAATAGCCTATTTTAGTTTCTGGAGTTGATTCTTCGTTGTAAGTTCCAGCGGCAGTCACATCAATACCTCCAGCACAACCCACACCAATTTCGTCATCTTCTTCAGTATCTAAGTTTAAAAGAATAGCGCCATTTAATAACCCACCTTCTAACCCCATAGCACCTGTCATACCTGTTTCTTCATCAATAGTAAACAGTGCTTCAATAGCTGGGTGTGAAATATCTGTACTTTCTAAAATTGCCATAATAGTTGCCACGCCTAATCCGTTGTCAGCCCCTAAAGTTGTTCCTTTTGCTTTGACCCAATCCCCATCCACAAACATCTCTATACCTTGAGTTAAAAAATCAAAATCAGTGTCGCTGTTTTTTTGATGCACCATATCTAAATGTGATTGCATAACAATCGCTTTTCGATCTTCCATCCCCGAAGTAGCTGGTTTTTTGATAATTACATTCCCTACAGCATCTTCAAGTGTTTCTAGATTTAATTTTTTTCCAAAATCTTTCATAAATGCAATGACACGCTCTTCTTTTTTAGAAGGACGGGGTACGGCATTTAAGTCTGCAAATTTATTCCAAATTGCTTTGGGTTCTAGTAGACGTATTTCTTGACTCATAATAGGTGTATTTTTTAGTTGCACAAAGGTACGGATTTCATCCCTATCATAAATTAAAATTATTACTTTTGAATGATGTCAAAAAAAGGGAAAATTATAATTGCGTTGAGTTTACTTCCTCAATACTTGCTTATAAAAATAGTGAAGCAATACCCTGAATTTATAGAAACGTACTATAGTAAGGGTGTTTTTCCCGTCATATCAAAGCTACTAAATACGGTTTTTAAATGGGTTCCGTTTTCTGTTGGCGACTTGTTGTATATCGCCTTAATTATTTATATTTTTTATTGGGTAATTTTAAACCGAAAACGACTCAGAACAAAACCCGTAGCATGGAGTTTAGATGTATTAGTTTTTGTGTCTTTTTTCTATTTTATGTTCCACTTTTGTTGGGGCTACAATTATTATCGAGAACCTTTACATACGACACTCAACTTAAACCCAAAGTATACAACAACTCAATTAAAATCGGTCACCAATCAACTGGTTTTAAAAACAAATAAACTGCATTTTGCGATCACTAAAGATTCTTTATCAAAAACAACCCTCTCCTATGATTTTGCGGAACTGGCAGAAATGAGTCAAGCTGGCTATGTTCAATTAGAAAAAGTGTATCCTAATTTTAAACACGACGGACAAAATAGCAAAAAATCAATGTTTAGCACACCTTTGACATTTATGGGGTTTAGCGGTTACGTGAATCCATTAACGCTAGAAGCTCAAATCAATGCTGTGATGCCTCGAAACTCTATGCCAACAACCATTGCTCATGAACAAGCACATCAGCTGGGCTATGCCGCAGAAAATGAAGCTAATTTTATTGCTTTTTTGGCGAGTATCCATAACAAAAATCGCTATTTCAACTATGCAGGTTATAAATTTGCGTTGCGTTATTGTTTGATAGAATTATCTAAAAGAGATCAAGATGCCTACGACTCTACATTATGTACCATCAACACAGGTATCTTAGAAGATTATCAAGAAGCGTTTGAGTTTTGGAGTGCTTACAACAACCCTCTAGAACCTGTTTTTAAAGGGTTTTACAGCGATTTCTTGAAAGCTAATAACCAAGTCAAAGGTATTGAAAGCTATAGCTATGTGGTGGCACTTTTGGTAGATTATATTCAAGGAATAAATTTATAAAGGACTTTACTTCTCCAGAGCTAGTATTGGTGTAGTGTTTAAGTCATATATTTAACAACAATGAAGTCAATAACTTACTTAAATTGAATACAACACTACACCCTACAAACAAAAAAATAGCCTGAGTCAAATGAAACAGGCTATTTTTGGTACTACTTAATTTTAATTATTTACTCACAGCTTTCATAGAAGGCATCTAACTCTTCATCACTGTTAGCTGTTTGCTGGGTACCATCTTCAAACTGTACAGTGAGAGGATAGGAAATAATACATGTATCTTCTTCAGTAAGTTGGCTTAAAAAATCCCAAAGCTCATCATAATCATTGACTTCTATAATAGAACCATCTTCTATAATGAAAGAAAATGGAAATACAATTTCAAAACATTGCTCTTCACAATCATCACAATCGTCGATGTCATAACAATCGTTGTAGAGGCTGTCAAATTCTTGAGGGCTAGTTACTGAAGCTTGAGTACCATCTGTTAGAGTGACAGAAATAGGATATAAAAATCCTGCAAATTCAAAGTTGTATAAATCTTGCTCTGAATATACAATTACCTCGTTACTATTACTATCAAAAGCGGTTAGGGGATAATTCAATTCAAAACATTCATCTTCATAATCATCGTAATCATCGTAATCATCATAATCGTCGTAATCTTCATAACAATCTTCTAATATAACTTCAAATTCTTCATATGTATTGATGGTCTGTTGAGAGCCGTCTGCGAAAGAAACACTGAAAGGAACTTGTATATAAATATTAGATTCGTATGATATATTTTGTAAATAAACGTCTAACTCATCGTCATTATTTAAGGTCGTACTGGTTTGTCCATCGGATAGGCTGTAAGGATAGTTTACAACAAAACACTCTCCTTCTTCAACATAACTAGATTCTTGATTTGTGGACGTGGCTGTTCTTGCGCTATTGAATAAGTTTGTTATCAATTCCTGAGAAACACTATTTCCAGATTCTGATATAACTTCTTCAATAGATGAAATTTCTTCAACTTTTTCGTTGCTACAAGCATTGAGTAGAAGTAAAAAAACAAGTGACAGTTTAAATAAATTTTTCATTATTATATGTTTATGATTAATATTATAAATAACATTGCAATTAACAACTTAAATGAAAATAGTACATCAATATTTTATTTTATTTAACATAACAAACTCTGATAATTAGGAAATAACAGATTATGTTAATCAGGCTACACATTATTTAAAAATTTAAATCGTATAATTATGAAAAATTATAAGTATTTTTAATGACTAATTTAATTATATCCTAATGAAAAAATTAATCATCCTTTGGAGCTTCTTTGGAGCATTCACATTGTTTGCTCAAGATTATTTTCCAAAAAATGATGGTGTGAAATCAAAAAACACCAACTTCACAGCCATTACCAATGCTAAAATTTTCATAACACCTTCCGAAAGTATCGAAAACGGTACTTTATTAATACAACAAGGAAAGGTTATAAATGTAGGTACCAATATTATACTCCCTAAAAACACAGTTATAATAAACGTAAACGGTAAATCCGTATACCCATCGTTTATTGATCTTTATTCTGATTTTGGAATCGCAAAACCAAAACGAGATAATAGTGGAGGTCGCTCACCACAATACAGCGCCAACCGCGAAGGTTTTTACTGGAATGACCACATACGTTCGGAACAAAATGCCATTGATCATTTCAAATACGACGATAAATCTGCCAAAACATTATTGGAAGCTGGTTTTGGAGTCGTTAATACACATTTACAAGATGGTATCGTACGCGGAACTGGAGCTTTAGTCGCATTAGATTCAAAAGGCAGCGATTCTCAACGTATTTTATCGGATCAATCTGCACAATATGTATCCTTTTCAAAAAGTGTCCGTTCTCGTCAATCCTACCCCTCCTCTATTATGGGTGCGATGGCTTTATTAAGACAATTGTATTACGATGCCGATTGGTATGCAAAGGGAAATATTCCTACAAAAGACCGCTCTATTGAAGCCTTTAATCAAAATAAAAGTAAAGTTCAAATTATAGAAGCGAACAGCAGAGCCAATGCCTTACGAGCCGATGCTGTTGGCGATGAGTTTGGTGTGCAATATGTTATTCTAGGTGGTGGCGATGAGTATGAACGCATCAATGACATCAAAAACACAAGAGCAACGTTTATTCTGCCTTTAAACTTTCCAAAAGCTTATGATGTTGAAAATACATTTTTAACCAACTCTCTTGAGTTAGAAGCAATGAAAGAATGGAACCAACGACCTGGAAACCCAAAGGCTTTTGAAGTTAATGGAATTCCTTTTGTATTTACTACAAAAGGATTAAAGTCGATAAAAGAATTTAAAACAAATCTTCAAAAAGCCATTAAATATGGATTGGATAAAGTCTCTGCTTTAGAAGCCTTGACCACACAGCCAGCTCAAGTTCTAGGAAACTCAAAACTAGGAAACTTAAATGTTGGTAGTTATGCAAATTTCTTGATTACTTCTGGGGATGTGTTTGATGAAAAAACCACACTTTATGAAAATTGGGTGAACGGTTCAAGAACTGTTTTTGAAGATTTATCAAAGAAAGATATTAGAGGAAATTACAGTTTCACCATTAATAAAGACACTTATGATTTTAAAATTAAAGGAACGATAAGCAAACTTAGCTCCGACATAACATCAGATTCTTTGAAGTTAAGCAGTAGTTTGAAATATAAAAATGACTGGATTCATTTAATGTTTTCTACAAAAGATACAACACAACAAGAGTTTATTCGTATAAATGCAAAAATTCTTTCGGCTACTGGGAATATTCCAGCAACTGCGATCTTGCTGGATGGCTCTTCACCAAGTGTAGAAATCATACGCAATAATAGTAGTTCTGAAAAAGATACTAAATCTAAAAAAGAAAACGTTTCAAAAACACCAATAACAATTCCTGTAAGTTATCCGAATGGAGCTTATGGATTTACAGAACTTCCTCAAGAAGAAACCATCTTGTTTAAAAATGCCACTGTTTGGACCAATGAATCGGATGGAATTCTAAAAAACACAGATGTCCTCGTAAAAGATGGGAAAATTTCAAAAATTGGAACAAACCTTAAAAACTCAAAAGCAACTGTCATAGATGCCACTGGAAAGCATTTAACTGCAGGAATCGTGGATGAGCATTCACATATTGCAGCAGCAAGTATAAACGAAGGTGGGCAAAATTCATCTGCTGAAGTCAGTATTGAAGATGTCATTGACGCCGATGATGTTGACATCTATCGAAACCTAGCTGGTGGTGTAACTTCAATTCAAATTTTGCACGGCTCCGCCAATCCAATTGGAGGACGGTCAGCTCTTATAAAGCTGAAATGGGGCGAATCTGCAAAAAACTTAATTTATAAAAATACTCCGAAGTTTATAAAGTTTGCACTTGGTGAAAATGTAAAACAATCTAACTGGGAAAGCTATAGTCGTTTTCCACAAACACGAATGGGTGTAGAACAACTTTATATAGATTATTTCACAAGAGCCAAAACTTATGATGCTCAAAAAAACAGTGGAAATCCGTACCGAAAGGACACAGAGATGGAAGTCCTTTCACAAATTTTAAACAAAGAACGT
This sequence comes from uncultured Flavobacteriaceae bacterium, assembly GCA_943789465.1. GTDB lineage: Bacteria > Bacteroidota > Bacteroidia > Flavobacteriales > Flavobacteriaceae > Hel1-33-131. Next base: position 482,836 of record CALSUF010000002.1, read on the forward strand.
TTCATCAGTTGCCACTCCTACATTCAAAGTGAGATAAATATGCTGATGAAAGTTGCAGAAAAATTTGATTTTAACATTAATACCTTTACACATATTTTAGAAGGTTATAAAGTTGCTGACAAAATGAAAATTCATGGTGTAGGGGCTTCCACGTTTAGTGATTGGTGGGCATATAAATATGAAGTAAATGATGCCATTCCTTACAATGCTTCTATTTTAAATGCAATGGGGGTTGTAACAGCAATTAACAGTGATGACGCCGAAATGTCCCGAAGACTCAATCAAGAAGCTGCTAAGGCAGTAAAGTACGGGGGTACATCCGAAGAAGATGCTTGGAAGATGGTGACATTGAATCCTGCAAAATTACTCCATATCGACGAACGCGTTGGAAGTGTCAAGGTTGGAAAAGATGCCGATTTAGTGCTTTGGAGCGATCATCCTTTATCTATTTACTCAAAAGCTGAAAAAACATTAATTGAGGGGGTCACTTATTTTGATATTGAACGCGATTCAAAACTGAGAGCATCGATTCAGAAGGAAAGAAATGAACTCATTCTTATGATGCTGAAAGAAAAAAATAAAGGCATGAAAACACAGCCGATAAAGAAGAAAGATAAACAACTTTTACACTGTGACTCTATGGATTTTGATCAACTATAAAAATATAACAGATGAAACATCTGTAACGAAATCTTGATAACTGAAGAAAATGATTATATGGATGTACCATGTGACCGTTAAAAAACAATAAATCTAAACACATGAAACTTATAAAATTAATTATACTATCAATTGTTTGTGTTGCTGTGGGGAATGCACAACAAACCCCAGCAGATACACAATCAAAGTCTATCGCAATTATGGGTGGTACTGCACATATTGGAAATGGAACCGTCATTCAAAACAGTTTGATTACTTTTGAAAATGGAATTCTACAAAATGTAACTGATTACAATGGAACAGAAGATATTTCTAAAATGAAGGTCATCGATGCGAAAGGTCAACACATTTACCCTGGATTTATCGTACCAAATTCAACCTTAGGGCTAATAGAAATTGATGCTGTTAGAGCTTCCGATGACGAATCGGAATTAGGAACATGGAATCCACACATTCGAAGTTTAATTGCCTATAATGCCGAATCTAGAGTTGTTGAAAGCATGCGACCAAACGGGGTGCTTTTAGCTCAAATTACTCCTAGAGGTGGTCGTATTTCAGGGACATCTTCTATCGTTCAATTGGACGCTTGGAATTGGGAAGATGCCGCGATTAAAACAGACGATGGTATTCACTTGAACTGGCCAAACACGTTCAGTCGTGGACGTTGGTGGTTAGGAGAAGATCCAGGACTAAAAAACAATCCAAATTACAACAATCAAACTTCTGAAATTGAAGCCTATTTTAATAATGCAAAAGCAAACTCAAACAGTACCAAAGCTAAATTAAATTTACCTTTAGATGCAATGCGTGGGCTTTTTAGTGCATCTAAAACACTTTTTATTCATGTGAACGACAAAAAAGGAATTGTGGATGCCGTTGAATTTTCAAAATCACAAGGGCTGACAAAAACCGTTATTGTTGGTGGCTACGAAGCTTATAAAATCGCGGACTATTTGAAACAAAACGACATTGCTGTGATGCTTCAGCGTGTACACTCCCGCCCTAATAGTGATGATCACGATTATGATTTGCCCTATAAGATGGCACGTCTTTTGGTCGAGGCAGGCGTTACTGTGGGACTGGAAACAAGTGGAGACATGGAGCGTATGAATTCTAGAAATCTTCCGTTTTACGCGGGTACAACAGCCGCTTATGGGCTTTCTAAAGAAGAAGCCTTACAATTAATAACTTTAAATACTGCCAAAATTTTAGGCATCGATTCGAATTACGGGTCTTTAGAAATAGGGAAAAGTGCTACCTTGTTCATAAGCAGTGGAGATGCGTTAGATATTCGAACCAACAATTTAACCAACGCGTTTATTGACGGTCGTAAGATTAGCTTAGAAACCCACCAAACAGAACTCTGGAAACGGTATTCTAAAAAATATGAAAACAACTAAGAATTTCATTCCTATTACAATTAAAAGGTTCAAGTTTCGGCTTAGACTTTTTTTGTTATAGCTTAAAATTAAACACTATTTTTATGGTATGGTTAAAACGATAAGCAGTCTTCAAAACCCTTTTATTAAACAACTGATTCAACTCAAAGAAAAGTCGAAATTAAGAAAACAAACGGGCTTATTTATTATTGAAGGAAAACGTGAGTTATCTTTAGCCATCAAAGGAAATTACACAATTGAAACACTTTACTACTATGCAGATTTATTTTCTGCATCAGAAGCAGCTTCCTTAGAGATCTATGGAATTGATATCATAGAAATTACCCAAACAGTCTATGAAAAAGTAGCTCACCGTGGAACTACAGAAGGTATCGTTGCTGTAGCTAAAGCCAAAAACTTTGATTTAAATAATTTGAAGTTTAAAAGTGAAACCCCCTTGATTCTAGTGGCAGAAGCACCCGAAAAACCAGGAAATATTGGAGCTTTACTTCGAACAGCGGAGGCAGCCAATGTAGACGCAATTATCATTTCAAATCCATTGACAGACTTATACAATCCCAACATCATAAGATCAAGTGTTGGTGGGATATTTACAGTTCCAATTGCGACAGGGTCATCTGAAGATATCATTACATATTTAAAAAAACAGAATATCTTCATCTATGCGGCAACACTACAAGACTCCGTGGAATATGATTCTGTTAATTATAAAAAAGCAACGGCTCTAATTGTTGGAGCAGAATCTGTAGGATTAAGTTCAATTTGGCGTGATGTTGCTACCGCAAAAATTCGCATTCCAATGCAAGGAAAAATTGATTCTATGAATGTGTCAGTTGCAGCAGGTATTTTAGTTTTTGAAGCAAAAAGGCAGCGAAAATTAAGCTAAATACTACTTTTAATCATTTGTTAAAACAATTTTTGTAAAAACTAACTTTAGTTATTGCGTGTTCCGTTTGATTGTAGTAATTTTAGATTATGACAGTAGCAGAAATAGCACAAGAAAATGCAGCCATTGCTAAGGAGTATAAAGAACTCCTTAAGATTAGCTACAGATCCCTGTCAGCCGCAGACAAAAAGTTAATTAGAAAAGCATTTGACGTTGCTGTAGATGCCCATTCAGATCAAAGAAGAAAATCTGGCGAAGCCTATGTATTTCATCCTATTGCTGTGGCAAAAATTGTTGCCTCCAAAATTGGACTCGATGCAACTTCTATTGCTGCTGCACTGATTCATGACGTTGTAGAAGATTGCCCACGTTATACTATTAATGACATTCAACAATTATTTGGAGAAACTGTAGCTCGAATTGTTGATGGATTGACAAAAATTTCTTCTTTAAATAAGGACATGAATGTGTCAATGCAAGCTGAGAATTTCAGAAAAATGTTGCTCACACTTCATGACGATATTAGGGTGATTATCATCAAAATTGCAGATCGATTGCACAACATGCAAACGATTCATTCGATGCGTGAGGACAAACAATTAAAAATTGCTTCTGAAACGTTATATATTTATGCACCTCTTGCACATAAGATTGGGCTTTACAACATTAAAACAATGTTAGAAGACTTAGCTTTAAAATATACAGAGCCCGAAGTTTATGATGATATTTTACTGAAGCTAGAAGAAAGTAAGGAAGAACAAGACCTTTACATCAAAGATATCAGTCAGGTTTTAACTGAAGCCTTGAACAAAGAAAAAATTAATTATGAAATCAAGGGTCGTCCAAAATCTATTTTTTCAATACGTCGAAAAATAATGAAACAAGGGGTTTCATTTGATGAAGTCTATGATAAATTTGCTGTACGAATCATCTATAAATCTAACCTAAAGAATGAAAAATTTCTGGCTTGGAAAATATATTCCATTGTAACCGATCACTTTAGACCCAATCCAACACGTTTAAGAGATTGGATTTCTGCACCAAAATCTACAGGCTACGAAGCACTTCATATAACAGTTATGGGGCCCAAAGGTCGTTGGGTAGAAGTTCAAATTAGAAGTGAACGAATGAACGAGATAGCAGAAAAAGGCTATGCTGCTCATTACAAATATAAAGAAGGTGAAAAAGAACAGGATGAAAATTTAGAAAGCTGGATTGGAAAACTCCAAGAAGTTATAGAGAACCCTGAATCGAGCGCTGTAGAATTTGTTGAGCAATTTAAACTCAACCTATATGCGAAGGAAATATTTGTATTTACTCCAAATGGCGATTTAAAATCGCTTCCAAAAGACGCCACTCCATTAGATTTTTCTTTTAGTATTCATACTGAAATTGGAATGAAAACTAGAGGTGCTAAAGTCAATGGTAAGCTAGTCCCTTTAAATCATACTTTACAAAGTGGTGACCAAGTTGATATCATTACTTCAGAAAATGCTAAACCAAATTCAAACTGGCTGGATTATGTAACTACAACACGCGCAAAAAGTAAGATAAAATCATCTCTTAAAGAAGAAAAGAAAACCATTGCTATTGATGGAAAAGAAATATTGAGACGTAAACTTAAACAGCTCAAAATCACTCTAAATGAACGATCTATTAATGAATTGGTTAATTACTTCAAACTCAACACAAGTTTAGATTTATTCTACCGAGTTGGTATTGGCAGTATTGACAATACGATGTTGAAAAACTTTGCAACTTCAAGAAGTAATGCACTTGTTAGTTACATTAAAAATAAAATTACCCGAACCAAAAGCGTTACTAAATTAGCAGTAGAAAAAGAAGAAATCACTTCCAAATACGATATGTTGGTTTTTGGAAAAGAAGAAGAAAAATTAAACTACAAACTCTCTTCTTGTTGCAATCCAATTCCAGGTGATATGGTCTTCGGGTTTTTAAGTATAAGAGACGGAATTAAAATTCATAAAAAAGTTTGTCCAAATGCATTGAGTTTACAATCAAATTATGCTTACAGAATTATGTCGGCAAAATGGATTGACTCCTCTCAACAAGTTTTTAGAGCAATGATAAAACTAACGGGGATTGATAAATTAGGTTTGGTAAATTCAATTACAAAAATAGTATCAGAAAACATGAATGTCAATATTAAAAATATAAATTTTGATACTGATGGTGGTGTTTTTAAAGGTCAAATTTCTGTTGAAGTCAATAACAATAATTTTGTAGAAAAATTAATGGAACGTTTGCAAAAAATAAATGGCATAGAAAAAGTGTTTAGAGTCTAAAATTAGTTTAAATTTGACGGTTGTATGAGTGTAAAATCAAAAAATAAAAATCAAGATATCGTAAAAAATGTTTTTACGAAATTTTTAGAAGAAAATGGCCATCGCAAAACACCAGAGCGATTTGCAATTCTTCAAGAAATATATGATAACGACGACCACTTTGATATTGAATCTCTATACACCAAAATGAAAAATAAAAATTACCGTGTTTCTAGAGCAACCTTGTACAATACTATTGAACTGTTAATGGACTGTGCTTTGGTACGAAAACATCAATTTGGGCAAAATCAAGCACAATATGAAAAATCGTATTTTGACAAACAACACGATCATGTGATTCTTACTGATACTGGTGAAGTTTTTGAGTTTTGCGACCCAAGAATTCAATCCATTCAAAAAACAATAGAAGAAGTATTTAATATTGATATTCAAAAACATTCTCTATACTTCTACGGAACAAAAAAAGATACTAAAATTAACGATTAAATAGCATGGCAGTAGATTTACTACTTGGATTACAATGGGGTGACGAAGGCAAAGGAAAAATTGTGGACGTTTTGACTTCCAATTACAATATTATAGCACGATTTCAAGGGGGACCTAATGCAGGCCATACTCTAGTGTTCAATGGGATGAAACATGTACTTCATACGATTCCTTCCGGAATTTTTCATGAAGACGCTGTGAATTTAGTTGGAAATGGAGTCGTAATTGATCCGGTGATATTTAAAAACGAATTAGATAAGTTAGCTGCTCAAAATGTAGATTACGCTAAATCACTAGTCATTTCGCGTAAAGCACATTTAATACTACCTACACACCGTTTGTTAGACGCCGCTTCAGAAGCATCCAAAGGAAAAGCTAAAATTGGATCTACACTCAAAGGTATCGGCCCAACATACATGGACAAAACAGGACGTAATGGCATTCGTGTTGGCGATCTTGAATTAGATAACTGGAAAGACAAATACCGTGCACTGGCCAATAAACACGAGTCCATGGTACGTTTTTATAACGTTGATTTAGAATATAATTTAGAAGAACTTGAATCTGAATTTTTTGAAGCAGTTAAAGTACTAAAATCATTAAAATTTATTGATTCTGAAGAATATTTACACCAAGCTCAAAGAGACAACAAATCAATATTAGCAGAAGGTGCTCAAGGTTCTTTGTTAGATATTGATTTTGGTACCTATCCATTTGTAACCTCTTCAAATACAACTGCTGCAGGTGCTTGTACAGGGTTGGGAATTGCACCAAATTCAATAGGTGAGGTTTTTGGAATTTTTAAAGCCTATACCACTAGAGTAGGCTCTGGCCCCTTCCCTACTGAATTGTTTGATGAAGATGGTGAAACTATGGGACGTGTGGGCAATGAATTTGGAGCTACGACAGGACGCTCACGACGTTGTGGATGGCTCGATCTTGTAGCATTGCGCTATGCGTGCCAAGTAAACGGCGTAACACAACTTATGATGATGAAAGCCGATGTTTTATCTGGTTTTAAATCTTTAAAAGTATGTACTGCATATAATTATAAAGGAGACATCATTCACCATTTGCCGTATAATGTAGATCCAGAAAACATAACTCCAATATACACTGATTTTGAAGGTTGGTCTGAAGATTTAACTGAAATGAACAATGAATCAACACTTCCAAAAACTCTGAACGCTTACATTGATTTCCTTGAAAAAGAATTACAAATTCCAATCAAAGTAGTTTCAGTTGGACCGGATCGAAAACAAACGATTTTTAGATAACAATTAAAATCTATCCTAAGGGTAGATTTTTTTTTAGAACTTAAAATAATCTTAAGTTTTATTCAAAGAACTCAATATTACCTATTTTTGTAATAAACTATATCACGTTGAAACACAAGAGCATTTATCACTTTATATGTATTCTACTTTTTTTAGGATCCATATTACAAGCACAAGAGCGACGAAGAATCGAAATTGAATATGCTCCGTTCATGACTTTTGACGAATCAAATCCAGATGCAACCATACTTACAAGAAATAACTCGAAGCAGGTACACATCAAACATGAAGGCATTGAATTATGGTGTGATGAAGCCATCTATTATGGCAAACAAGATTTTATAGAAGCTTACGGAAAGGTTCATGTCAAGCAAGGCGATACGATTAACATGACCTCTAAATATGTTGAATATAGCGGCGTAACGCAATTAGCATTTGCAAGTGGTTCGGTCGTTTTAAAAGAACCGAGTTCTGTACTCACTACAGACACTTTATATTTTGACCGAGTCAAACAACAAGCCTTTTACCAAAGTTATGGCAAAGTAGTTCGGGATACTTCCGGAACCATTACAAGTAAAATTGGTCGTTATTATATGAATTCTAAAAAATACCAGTTTGTAAATAAAGTCAAACTTATAAATCCCGAATATGTTATTGAATCCAATCAACTTGATTTTTATACCCTTTCTGGATTTGCATTTTTATTTGGTCCCACAACAATTACAAGCGAAACAAGTGTCATTTATTGCGAACGTGGGTTTTATGATACCCAAAATGATACAGGCTATTTTGTGAAAAATTCCAAAATTAATTATGACGAGCGCGTTGTAGAAGGTGACAGCATCTATTTTGACCGCAATGAAAAATTTGCATCTGCTACCAATAATATTACAATCACTGACACTCTTAACAATACAATAGTTAAAAGTCATTATGCAGAAGTGTTTAGGGCTAAAGACTCTGTATTTGTAACCAAACGTGCATTGGCTATTACTCTTCAAGAAAACGACTCTATTTTTGTTCATAGTGATACCTTGATGGTGACGGGGAAACCTGAAAAAAGAATTACGCGGGGCTATTATAATGCTAAAATTTATAAATCTGATTTAAGTGGTAAAGCCGACTCAATTCACATGAATCAAGAAACTGGACTGACTCAACTTATTAATTTAGATAAAAACCTAGAAAATGATCCCTTTTACAAAGCTAAACATCCTATTTTATGGAATTTAAAAAATCAAATTACAGGGGATTCCATTCACTTAATTTCTAATTCTAAAACCGAAACCTTAGATTCTTTAAAAGTGTTTAATAATGCATTCATCATTAGTAAGGACAGTCTAGGGGATGGATACAATCAAATTTCGGGGCAAAAACTATTTGGTTTATTTGAAAATAATAGCTTGTCAACTATCGACATTATCAAAAATGCTGAAAGTATTTACTACCTCCGAAATGAAGACAATGAATTGGTGGGAATTGATAAATCAAAGTCGGGTGCCATTAAAGTATGGATTTCTGAAAACACAATTGATGAAATGCGGAAATACAATCAAATTGGTGGTAAAACACACCCTGAAGATGAATTTCCTAAAAATGAAAAAATTCTTAAAGGGTTTCAATGGCGAGAATCTGAACGTCCAACAAGTGTCGAGGATTTATTTAAAGATGATGCGCCTCTTGTACTTCCCACAATAAAAGGGTTGGATGCCTATATGCCTCAAAAGGAGTTTTTTGATCCAAAACTAATAGAACGAATAGAAAAAGCACAACCAAATTCACCCAAAAATTTAGATGCAACTAAACTAAAACCAAAAAATAAAGCCGCTAGAAAATTACCCAAAGAATTTATGGAAAAGCCTGCATTATTTAAGAAACCAAAAAAGAAAAATTGATTACAAACGATTTTTTCAAACACCAAGCACAAACAACACCACATCCATTTGCGATGGAAATATCCCGCGCAGAAGGGTCTTATATTTATGATCAAAATAAAACGCCGTATTTAGATTTTGTTGCCGGTGTTTCTGCTTGTAGTTTAGGGCATCGACATCCAAAGGTTGTAGCGGCCATTAAAAAGCAATTGGACTCATACATGCATGTGATGGTTTATGGAGAATACGTTCAATCTCCTGCTGTAAAACTGTGCAAATTACTCGCTTCAAATTTACCACCTAAACTCGAAACAACCTATTTAACAAACTCTGGTACAGAAGCAATTGATGGTGCCATGAAACTGGCGCGCCGCTATACGGGAAGGTCCGAAATTATCGCGGCAAAGAATGCCTACCATGGAAACACAATGGGTGCTTTAAGTGTTATGGGCTATGAACAAAGAAAACAACCGTTCCGCCCCCTTATTCCAGACATCCGATTTATAGAATTCAATAACCTAGAAGACCTATCACAAATCACCACAAAAACTGCGGCGGTTATTTTAGAAACAATTCAAGGCGGTGCTGGATTTATTGAACCAAGAAATGGTTATTTGACTAAAGTTCAAGAAAAATGCAATCAAGTTGGCGCACTGTTAATTTTAGATGAAATACAACCTGGTATTGGAAGAACAGGAACACTTTTTGGGTTTGAAAATTACAATTGCATTCCAGATGTTGTGGTGACTGGAAAAGGGCTTGGAGGCGGCATGCCTATTGGTGCTTTTACAGCTTCTGAAGAAATGATGGATAGTTTATCTGACCATCCAAAATTAGGACATATCACTACCTTTGGCGGACACCCCGTTATAGCTGCTGCTGCACTAGCAACCCTTGAAGAGATTACAACTAGCAACTTAATTCCAGAAACATTAGTAAAAGAAGCCCTGATTCGAAAACACCTACAACACCTTCTTATTAAAGAAATCAGAGGAAAAGGTTTGATGCTCGCTTTAATGGTTGATTCTTATGAAATTGCCAACAAAATTGTATTGCAAGCTAAAGAAGATGGATTGATTTTATTTTGGCTGCTTTACGAACCAAAAGCAGTCCGAATTTCTCCACCACTCACTATTTCAAAAGAAGATATTATAAAAGGCTGTAACATTATTATCAAGATTCTAAATTCCATTTAAACAAGACTGTTAATTATTTTGTTGAAAACATTAGAGATATCTAGGGGATTCAATTGGATATACCATTAAATTTATTAGTGTAAAAAATATCTTTTATGGAGTTCGGTCAATCTGACGATAATCAAAAAGTAACCCTCTCAAAATTTGAGTCGATGTTAAAAACAAACAACGTTTTTTTCTTTGATTCCAATGAGTTTGAAAACATAATACATCACTACTTAGAAAGTGGCAAAATTGCGCTTGCAAAAAAAGCCATCAAACTAGGGCTAAGTCAGCACCCTGCATCTTTAAACCTGAAATTATTTCAAGTTGAAATTTTAATTTTTGAAAACAACCTAAATGAAGCAGATCGACTCCTGTCTCCCCTATTTGAAATAGAACCTAATAATGAAGAGTTATATATTCAAAAAGCGAATATTTACTCCAAAAAAGATCAACACGAAAAAGCAATTGAAATATTCAAAAAAGCAATTGAAATTGCCGACGATAGTGCCGACCTCTACTCTTTAATTGGCATGGAATATCTATTTCTAGATCAATATCAGGATGCAAAACAAAATTTTAAAAAATGTATAGAGTTGGACTTGGAAGATTATTCTGCACTTTATAACATCATATATTGTTTTGACTTTTTAGATGAAACCAACGAAGCTATTGAATACCTAAATAGTTACTTAGACAAAAATCCGTATAGCGAAGTGGCATGGCATCAACTTGGCAAACAATACGTAGAAACCAAACAACTATTGAAAGCGGTCACTGCATTTGATTTTGCGATTATTTCAGATGACCTATTCATTGGTGCTTACCTAGAAAAAGCAAAAGTATTAGAGCAATTAAATCGTTTTGAAGAAGCGATTGAAAATTATAAAATTACGATTGCTATTGAAGATTCAACTGCTTATGCTCTCATAAAAATTGGGTATTGTTACGAGCGTTTAAAAATTGATGATCTTGCACTCCAGCACTACTATCAGGCGGTAGAAGAAGACCCTGCTTTGGATAAAGGTTGGATGCACATTACAAAATTTTTTATTGCTAAAAAAGACTTCCAAAAAGCCTTGACCTACATCAATAAAGCTATTGATATTGATGGTGACAATGCAGCCTACTGGTTATTATACTCTACTATCAATGAACGCCTGCTTCTTTTGGAAGAAGCCGAACGTGGGTACAAAAGAACGCTTGAGTTAGGCGATTGTGAGTTAAGCACCTGGTTATCTCGCGGCGATATTTTAATCAAGCTTAGCGAGTATGAAGCTGCAAAATTCAATTTTGTACAAGCCTTAGAATATCACCCAAAAAGTGAAGAGTTAGAATTTCGACTTTCAGGCGTCTGTTTGAAGCTTAACAATATGGATGCGGGCTATGCACACCTTTTGACGGCGATGCATATAAACTTAGAACATGTGTTTATTTTAGAAGAATTGTTTCCGGAAGTCTATCAGCGCAAAGCCGTCCTTCAATTAATTGAGAATTTCAGGAACACGCATCAGTAAAATTTGTATTTTAGGGCTATTAACAATTTAAAATTACTGATGAAAAAATTAAGTTTCATAATCTTAATTCTGTCTCCATTTTTAAACTTCGGTCAGATTGAAAAAGAGACTTCAAAAAAGGTTTCTGCAGAGTTTGAGAAATCATATAATTCAGGCAACTACAATGAAATATTTTCTTTTTTTTCGGAAGAAATGAAAACAGCTTTGCCTATTGAACAAACCATTGACTTTCTTAAAGGGCTTAAAAGTCAAGTTGGGAAAATTGAAAAAAGAGAATTCACAAACTATGAAAATGTAACCTATGCTTGTTACAAAACAAATTTTGAGCGGGCAGTGCTTTCTGTGAACATATCACTTGACACAGACGTTAAAATAAATGGATTTTTTGTAAAACCTTTTAAAGAAAGTGACTTCCCAAAACTTGAAAGAAATCAAACAGCTTTGATTTTACCGTTTAATGGAGAATGGACTGTTGCTTGGGGTGGAGACACAAAAGAACTAAATTATCATTTAGAAAATCAAGCTCAAAAAAATGCTTTTGATATTGTAATCACAGACGATAAAGGAAAGACATTTAAAACAGACGGAAAAACAAATATAGATTATTACGCTTTTGGAAAAAACATAATTGCACCATTAGATGCTGAAGTCGTTTTGGTCGTTGATGGAATAAAGGATAATATACCAGGAGAAATGAACCCAACCTATATTCCTGGAAATACGGTTGTGTTAAAAACCACAAACGATGAATATTTGTTCTTTGCTCATTTTAAACAAAACTCTATTGTTGTTAAGCAAGGAGAAAAAATAAAACAAGGTGAGTTGTTAGGACTTTGTGGGAACTCTGGAAATTCATCGGAGGCACATTTACACTTTCATATTCAAAATATTGAAGATATGAATAAAGCTACAGGAGTAAAATGTTATTTTGAGACACTGTACACTAATGGCATCTCGAAAAATGATTATTCACCAATTAAAGGCGATAAAATAAAAAACAAATGAACCGATCTCCACTAGATTACTTGATACTTTCACTTAAAGGAATGGCCATGGGTGCAGCGGATGTTGTGCCAGGAGTTTCTGGAGGAACCATCGCATTTATTTCTGGAATTTATGAAGAACTGATCGACACCTTAAATAATATCAATTTTTCACTTTTAAAGCATTTAAAACAAGAAGGCATTAAAAGTACTTGGGAAAAAGCGAACGGGAGTTTTCTAATAGCGCTTTTATCCGGGGTTTTTGTGAGTGTTATCTCATTAGCAAAAGGAGTGGAATGGCTGTTGGAACATCAACCTATTTTACTGTGGTCGTTCTTTTTTGGATTGGTTCTCGCAAGTATTATATACGTCGGAAAACAGATTAAAACCACACCTTCTGACATTAAAATATTTTTAGCTATGACCATAGGGACCGTGGTTGCATACCTAATCACCACTCTCAACCCTGCTGAAACTTCGGATACAAATTTATTTTTATTTTTTGCAGGAGCCTTGGCAATATGTGCGATGATACTGCCAGGTATTTCTGGAGCTTTTATTCTGGTAATTATAGGCGCTTACAGCCCTGTTCTTGAAGCTCTCAATAATAGAGATATTAAAACCATTCTCATAATAGGTGCAGGTGCGGTTATTGGTTTATTATCGTTTTCAAAACTACTAAAATGGTTGTTTGAAAAATACCACCGCTTGACATTAGCCGTCATTACTGGATTCATGATTGGATCTTTGAATAAAATATGGCCTTGGAAAGAAACCTTAACATTCAGAACCAACTCAAAAGGAGTTCAAGTTCCTTTAAACGAAGAAAGTATTTCGCCGTTTAATTTTGATGGTGACCCACAACTTTTACAAGCCATCACATTGATGGTATTTGGAGTTTTAATCATTCTTGTCTTAGAAAAAATGAGCGCTAAAAAAAAACCTATTGAAACATCCTAACGAGCATACAAATCCTTTTTTGTTGATTCTAAAAGGAGTCATTATGGGAGCTGCCAACAAGGTTCCTGGCGTTTCTGGTGGAATTGTTGCTTTTGTAATGGGTTTTTATGAAGAGTTTATATATTCCTTGCAAAAATTCAATATTAAAGCTCTGAAATTGGTTTTTAGTGGACGATTTAAAATCTTTTACAATTATGTCAATGGTCGGTTTTTAGCCTTGCTATTTCTAGGGATGATCCTTAGTTATTTTAGTGTTTCTAAACTGTTGGATTACTTAATTGAACGTCACGAACTCTATGTATGGAGTGTGTTTTTTGGAATGATTGTAGGATCCATTTATTATATATATAAAGATTTCAAATCTTGGAATACAAAAACAATAGCAATGGCTTCTCTTGGAATCATTGTTGGAATAAGCATCAGTTTTTTAAGTCCTGCCACACAAAATGACAACCTTTGGTTTGTCTTTCTATGTGGTATGATTAGTGTTACTGGGATGGCACTACCAGGGTTCTCTGGGTCTTTTATATTGATTTTGTTAGGTAATTATGTGTTGTTATTAGTAGACTCCGTAAACGTTCTTTTTGATACGTTTGTGTTTGTTTTTTCTGGCGATTTTAGTTTTGTGTCAGATCCACAACATCTAAGACTTCTAAAAGTTTTATTGGTTTTCACGCTAGGTTCTATAGCAGGACTGGTCAGTCTTTCGCACCTATTAAGTTATATTCTGAAACATTACAAATTCAAAACATTGGCCCTCATTATGGGATTTATTACAGGATCCCTTGGAGTGGTTTGGCCCTGGAAAGCTGCCCTGTACAGACAAGATCCCTTAGGAAACTTTATTACAGACACAAATGGCGAACAAATTATTGAAAACTATCAGCGATACTTACCTGAAATGAACACACAAACCATTTATGCCCTTCTATTTATAATTTTTGGAGCTGCCATTGTTATAGGATTGGAATGGTATGGAAACAAACGTAAACAGCAAATATGAAGAATTTTGGACTGCTCGGTAAACATATTGACTACTCCTTTTCGAGAAGTTATTTTAAAGATAAATTTGAAACCAACAAATTAGATTGTACTTATAACAACTTTGACTTAGAAACAATCGAAGATTTTGAGTCTTTGATAACTTCTGACATAGAAATTACAGGCCTAAATGTTACCATCCCTTACAAACAAGTCGTCATTCCTTATTTAGATGCCATTGATTCTGAAGCACAAGAAATTGGAGCTGTGAATACTATTAAAATAGAAAACGGGAAATTGACAGGTTTCAATACGGATCATTATGGATTTCAACAGAGTATAAAACCCCATCTTAAACCCCACCACAAAAAAGCTTTAATTTTAGGGACTGGTGGCGCATCAAAAGCAATCGCTTATGCTTTAAAAAAATTAGGAATATGTTTTGAATATGTATCCAGAACTCAATCACATAACGTTAAATATACCTATAAATCCTTAGCAACTAGTGGAATTGAAGACTACCAAATTATCATAAACTGTACACCATTAGGAACATTTCCAGACATTCACAAATGTCCAGAAATTCCTTATGAACATATCACGTCAAAACATTTATTATTTGATTTGATTTACAATCCAGAAGAAACTTTATTCCTCAAACAAGGAAACGCCAAAAATGCCACAACTCTAAACGGGCTCGAAATGCTACGTTTACAAGCAGAAAAATCGTGGGAACTATGGAATTCGTAATTAAAAAACTAATTTAAAAGAATTAGATAATTTGTAGTTTAAAGGGATAATGTTATATTTATGGTTCAAGTCATTATAACACTAAACATTGAAAGATATGTCAGAGCACGATAACCTGCAAGATGCAGATGGAGAAAACCTAAACGACACTCCCCAAGTAAATAGCAAAACTGAACAACCTGCCTCTTCTGAAGAAACTCCTACAGAAGAAGACCACAGCTTCAGAAACTCCTATTGAAACATCCACAGAAATAACTGTAGAGGCAGTAGAACCAACAGAAACAGCAAAAAAGAGTGCATCTGAAGAAACACCCACAAAAGTTGAAGTAACGTCAGAAAAAGCATCTAAAGAACCAAAGAAAGAAACAGTTGCAGAAGAAAAAGATACTAAAGTTAATTATGAAGCACTTTCTTTAGAGGACTTAATTACAGAATTTGAAAAGCTATTAAATTCTGAAAACATGCACAGTGTTCGTAACAGTATAAACGAAGTCAAAACTAATTTTAATACTAAATTCAGTGCTTTAATTTCAGAGAAAAAAGAAGCCTTTTTAGCGGAAGGCGGAAATACTATTGATTTTGAATTTATAAGTCCTTTAAAAAAGAAATTCAACGAATTATCAAAGTCTTTTAGAGAGAAACACCAGTCATTTCAAAAAAATAGAACACAAACACTCAATCAAAATCTTGAAATTCGTTTACAAATTATTGAAGAGATCAAAGGGTTAATTAATGTCGAAGGGGATATTAACTCGGCTTACAAAACTTTTAAAAACTTACAAGAGCGCTGGAGAAATACCGGACAAATTCCATCAAGTGAAAATAATAACACCTGGAATAATTACCGTCACCATGTAGAGATATTCTATGGTTTTTTACATCTAAATAGAGATCTTAGAGATCTAGACTTTAAACATAATTTAGAACAAAAGCAGAAAATTATTATAAGTACAGAAGAGTTAGCAAATGAAACTGATTTAAACAGAGCTTTTAGAGAGCTGCAGGCGCTTCACAAGATTTGGAAAGAAGAATTAGGACCAGTTGCAAAAGAATATAAAGATGAACTGTGGGATCGGTTTAGTGCTGCAACAAAAGTAATTAATGATAAACGCCAGGACTATTACAATCAACTGGAAGAAAAATTTGAGGAAAATCTTAAAATAAAAAATGAGATCATCGCTCAAATTATTACCATTTCTGAAAAGACGATCAATTCTCACAAAGATTGGCAATCAAATATCAAAGAAATAGAAACGCTTAGAGAAGCTTTTTTCAAAACAGGAAAAGTTCCATCGAAAGAAAATGAGAAAACGTGGTCTAGTTTCAAGGACGCTTCGAGAACCTTTAATAAAAATAAAAACAACTATTATAAAACTCTTAAAAAAGACCAGTCTGAGAATTATCAAAAGAAACTAGAGTTAGTAGAAATTGCTGAACAAAATAAAGACAGTGAAGACCTAGAAACCACTTTGGTTTTGATGAAAAATATTCAAAATAAGTGGAAAACTATTGGGCATATTCCACGAAGGGACAGTGATAAATTATGGAAACGCTTTAGAGGAGCTTGTAACACATTTTTTGATCGATATCACGAACAGAAAAACAATGGTTCTGAAGAAGAAATTATAGCTTTAGATCAAAAAAACAAGTTACTAGAAACCGTTAAACTATTTGAATTAACGGATGATAAAGACAAGAATTTAGAAGCTTTAAATGTTTTTTCTAGTCAATGGAAAAAAATAGGTCGTGTAGTTCAAAGTAAACGTTTTATAGATGGTAAATTCTTTAAAATATTAGACGGTTTTTACTCTAAATTAGGTTTAGATAAAAAAGCAATGGAAGATTTGAAATACACGTTAAAACTTGAAACTTTAGCGCAAGATCAAAGGCTATTTAACAACGAAGTTACATTCATACGAAAAAAGATGGATGAAATCAAAAGTGAAATCAATCAGCTAGAAAATAACTTACAGTTTTTCTCGAATGTGAAAGATGACAACCCAATGGTCAAGGAAGTTCATAAAAATATTGACAAGCATAAAGCCGCTTTGCAAACTTGGAATGCAAAATATTCCAAAATCAAAAAAATGATTCAGTAGTCGCTAATTACAGTTTTTTAGCTTCTTCCCAATACACATCCATTTCTGCAAGGGTCATTTCTGAAAGTGATTTTTGCAGCGTTCTGGCTTTGCTTTCTAAGTACTGAAAACGTTTGATGAATTTCTTATTGGTACGTTCTAGCGCATTTTCAGGGTTAATCTTAAGAAAACGGGCGTAGTTTATTAATGAAAATAAAACATCTCCAAACTCATTCTCAGTAGCATCTTGATTTTTGTTGTGAATTTCTGCTTTCAACTCTCCTATCTCCTCCTCTACTTTTTCCCAAACCTGATCAGGGTGTTCCCAATCAAAACCAACACCAACTACTTTTTCTTGAATGCGGCTCGCTTTGACCAAAGCAGGTAAACTTTTAGGAACGCCCTCAAGAACACTCGTTTTCCCTTCTTTTAATTTTAAGTTTTCCCAGTTTTGCTTGACTTCTTTTTCGTCTTTGACCTCTACATCACTATAAATATGGGGGTGTCTATGAATTAGTTTTTCGCAAATACTATTGATAACATCAGAGATATCAAAATCATTAGTTTCACTGCCTATTTTGGCATAAAAAACAATGTGTAGTAAAAGGTCGCCAAGTTCATTTTTAACTTCTTTTAAATCCTTATCCAATATAGCATCGCCTAATTCATAGGTTTCTTCAATGGTAAGTGGACGAAGGGTTTCCATCGTTTGCTTTTGATCCCATGGACACTTCTCTCGAAGCTCGTCCATGATCGTTAATAATCGATCAAATGCATCTAATTGGTCAGCTCTATTGGTCATTTTGATTATTTAGATTAATTGTTGATATATGTCTTTGACATAATTTGAACTCAGTGATGATAGAATCAACAATATCAGAAACGGAATCAACAGCCTGAATCATACCTGATATTTGTCCGATTTCTAATTCACCTTCTTCTAAATCACCTTCAAACATACCGCGTTTGGCACGAGCTCTTCCTAAAATATTTTTCAAGTCCTCAAGAGTTGGATTTGTTTTGTATAATGATTGTAAATCTTGATAAAATTTATTCTTCAAAAGACGTACTGGAGTTAATTCTTTCAAAGTTAATTGGGTATCTCCTTCATTAGCTAAAACCACTGCATTTTTAAAAGCTTCGTGGGCAGAAGATTCTTTGCTCGCTACAAACCGGCTTCCTATCTGAACACCATCTGCACCAAGAGCCATGACAGCCATCATCCCATTTCCTGTTGCAATACCCCCCGCTGCTAACAACGGAATTGTGATTTTTTCACGTAGCATAGGAATAAGAGTGAGTGTTGTTGTTTCATCTCGTCCATTATGACCACCCGCTTCAAAACCTTCAGCGACAATCGCATCTACACCAGCTTCTTGTGCTTTTAAAGCAAACTTTAAGCTGCTCACCACATGCACTACTATGATACCTCGTTCTTTTAACCAAGCAGTCCAAGTCTTTGGATTTCCAGCAGAAGTAAATACAATTTTGATATCTTCTTCCACTATAATTTGCATGAGTTCTTCAATATTTGGATACAACATCGGAATGTTGACTCCAAAGGGATTGGTTGTTGCCTCTTTACATTTTTTAATATGAGTTCTTAATACATCAGGATACATAGAACCAGCTCCAATCAAGCCTAAAATACCAGCATTACTTGCTGCGGAAGCTAATTTCCATCCACTATTCCAAACCATACCCGCTTGAATAATTGGGTATTTAATTCCGAAAAGTGTGGTGATTCTGTTCTGCATTTATTTCAAAAAGTTAAGAAATTACTCCCGAACCAACTAATTCATCTTCTAAATACCATGCGACAAACTGCCCTTCGGTAATCGCAGACTGTGGTGATTCAAAAGCTACATAAAGGCCTTCTGTTGTGGCATATAATGTAGCCGCCTCCAAGGTTTGACGGTAGCGAATACGTGCCATGACTTGCAACGATTCGCCAATTTTAAGCTCTAAATCAGTACGCACCCAATGCACTTCGGAGGGCTGCACCAACAACACTGAACGGTACAATCCAGGGTGATTTTTACCTTGTCCTGTATATATAATGTTATCCACAACATCCGTATCAATAACAAAAAGGGGCTCCACAGTCCCACCAACTGCAAGGCCTTTGCGCTGTCCTTTAGTGAAATAATGAGCACCTTGATGCGTCCCAACAACAGCGCCATCAGAACTGTTATATTTTATTTTTCGCGCCCCAAAAACAAGTGCTTCTTCTTTGGTTTCAAACGCTGGTAGTGTGGTTGTATACCCTTCAAAACTATCCGGGATTTCTATAATCTGACCTACTTTAGGTTGTAGTTGTTGTTGCAGGAAATCAGGCAAACGTACTTTACCAATAAAACACAGGCCTTGAGAATCCTTTTTATCGGCTGTTACCAAATCTAATTTTGCAGCAATCGCTCTCACTTCTGGTTTGGTTAATTCACCAATTGGGAATAAGGTTTTAGACAATTGTGCTTGCGACAGTTGACATAAAAAATACGATTGATCTTTATTGGTATCGACCCCTGAAAGGAGTTTATAAATCGGAGGATTTGACTGTTCTACACGGCCTTTTCGGCAATAATGTCCTGTAGCTACATAATCTGCACCTAGAGATAAGGCAATTTTTAGAAATACGTCAAACTTAATTTCGCGGTTACAAAGAATATCGGGGTTCGGAGTTCGCCCATTCTCATATTCCTTAAACATATAATCAACAATCTTGTCTTTGTATTCTTCGCTTAAATCGACGGTTTGAAAGGGGATATTAAGTTTTTCAGCCACCAGCATCGCATCATTACTATCATCTAGCCATGGGCATTCATCGGAAATAGTTACGGAATCGTCATGCCAGTTTTTCATGAACAAACCGATGACATTATAGCCTTGTTTTTTAAGTAAATAGGCTGCAACACTAGAATCTACACCTCCTGAGAGGCCCACAACAACTGTTTTCATGGCTGATTTTTTTTGGTTTGAATTTAGTTTACGTTTACTGCAAATTTACAAATTATTATGTGAAGGCCTTTGAACATATAGAAAAGAAAAACACTCGAAACAACAACCTTTCAGCTCAGTCAGTTCGAGTGTTTTTGTATTGAAAAAAGTTGACTTAAATCTTAGTACTTAATACTATTTATTATTTCTTCCGTTTCTGTTGGGCTGCTTTTTGTGCTTCGGCTTGTTCCATAATTTCTGCCATTTTCTTTTGAAAACGGTTTTGTTTTTTAGGTTTTGCTTTGCTCACTTGAATTTTAGCCAATACTTTTTCCTCGTCGATAATGAAGTTTTTAATCACGATCATAATTCCAATACTAATCAAATTGGAAATAAAATAATATAAGCTCAAGCCTGATGCATAGTTATTAAAGAATACTAACATTAGTACAGGAGAAAAGTAAATCATGTATTTCATCATTTTCCCCATATCTGGCATACCTTCTTGGGTTGGTTGTGTAGCCATTTGTTGCCCGGTTGTCATTTTCATGTAGAAGAAGATGGCAATAGACGCTAAAATTGGAAACAAGCTAATATGGTCGCCATAAAAAGGAATGTTAAACGGTAGCTCAGCTATGGAATCGTAAGAACTTAAATCATCGACCCACAAAAATGATTTTTGACGCAATTCAAAGGCAATCGGAAAAAACATAAACAAAGCATAAAAAACGGGCATTTGTAACATTCCGGGTAAACAACCGCTCAATGGGCTTGCTCCTGCTTTGTTTTGAACTGCTAAGGTTTCTTGTTGCGCCTTCATTTTATTGTTCTTGTATTTCTCGCGAATGGCGTCAAGTTCTGGTTTTAAAATTTTCATTTTAGCTTGAGACAAAAATTGCTTGTATTGTACAAATGACAATACTATTTTTACCATAATAGTCATCACTATAATGGCGAGTCCGTAAGGTAAATAATTAGTTAACCAAGCGTACAAAGGACTAAAAACTGCTTTATTGATCCATCCAAAAATACCCCACCCAAATGGAATACTTGCTTCTAAATTTCGATCGTATTTGTTTAAAATATCATCGTAAGTCGGTCCGTAATAGATATTCATATTGTGCGTTAACTCCCCACCCGAGTAAGTCAAAGGAAGACTGACTTCGTAACGTTTGGTAAACAGGGTATCAACTGTTTCGTCATCTACTAGATTGAAAGACTTTAAATCGGCTGTTTTAATCGGAGTATCTGGCACTAAAATGGTACTAAAGAAATGTTGTCTGAACGAAATCCAAGACAAATCAGATTCTGTTTCATCATCATCACCAGTTTGCGATAGCTTGTTAATTTTATCTCCCTCATGTTGATACGTCAAACGAGTATACCTGTTTTCAAACGAAATACTTTGATCCTGTCTGTGGGCTTTAAATTTCCAATCAAGCTGAACGTCTTGAGAGGTATTTAAAATGTTTGATAGTCCTTGTGATTTCACAGAGAAACCCAACATATAGTCGTTTGGTTTTAATTCATATCGGTATTCCAAAAATTGGGTTTCCGAAACTTTAAGACGCATGGAAAGGACTTGGTTATCTCCAGACGTGCTCAATGTTGGTTGAAAATATAGATTTGTTGTATTTAGTGTGCGGTTATCTGATGTTGCAAAATTTAAATTAAATACAGAACTGCCATCTTTAATTAAATATACAGGAACAGAATCGTGATTTACATAACTTTTTAACTTTACTTCTGAAATAAATCCGCCTTTATTATCAATTTTAAGGGCTAAAACTTCATTTTCAAAAGTCGTAGTAGTGTTAGTTGCTGAGGCTAATGTCAACGCATAAGCAAAGTCTCCAATTTTATTTTTTAAATTGGCTAAACCTTGCGGGTCCGTAGGCAGTTGATTGTCATTTGAATTGTTGGTAATAGTCAACTCCGTAGCAACTTGATTGGCAGCTTCAGATGCTAATTGTTCTTGCTTAACTTTTTCTTGTTCCGCAAGTTGTTCTGGAGTGGGTTGGTTTTGCCATAACATATACAATAAAATGGCACCAATGAGCAAAAATCCAATAATTGAATTTATGTCTAATTTCTTTTCTTCCATATCTTTTAATTTTCAATTGACATCCACATTAGATAGGTATGTCAAATAAATAGTATTATTTTTTTGTTTTATGTTTTAAAGCCGCTTTTACAAATGCCAAAAATAAAGGATGAGGATTGGCAACGGTACTTTTGTATTCTGGGTGGTACTGAACTCCAACAAACCAAGGGTGAGAAGGGATTTCAATAACTTCAACAAGACCCGTATCAGGATTAAAACCAGTGGCTTTCATACCTGCTTTGTCCAATTGTGTGACGTATGCATTGTTAAACTCGTAGCGGTGTCTGTGACGCTCCATAATAGAGAGAGTATCATATATCGATGCGATTTTTGTGTTTTCTAAAAGATCACATTTCCAAGACCCCAATCTCATGGTTCCTCCTTTTTCAGTAACTTTTTTCTGAGCTTCCATGATGTCAATAACTGGATGCTTAGTGTTGGAATCCATTTCGGAGGAATTGGCTTGTGCTAATCCTAAAACATTACGTGAAAATTCAATGGTTGCCATCTGCATACCTAAACAAATTCCGAAAAATGGAATTTGATGTTCTCTCACATAACGAATGGCTTCAATTTTCCCTTCAATACCGCGTTCACCAAACCCTGGAGCAACTAAAATACCATCTAAATGAGATAGCTTTATAGCAATGTTTTCTGATTGTAGGTATTCGGAATGTATTGATTCAATTTTGACCTTTACTTCATTGGCTGCACCGGCATGAATAAAGGCTTCAAGGATTGATTTATAAGAATCTTGAAGTTCTACATATTTTCCAATCAAGCCTATTACAACTTCACTTTTAGGATTTTTAAGTTTTGTTAAAAAGCTGTTCCAAGAAGTTAAATCAGGTGTATGACTTTCTAAGTTTAATTGTTCTAAAACTACTTTATCCAGCCCTTCTTCCAACATCAAATTTGGAACATCGTATATAGTAGATGCATCAATAGATTCGATGACAGCTTCTCTTTTGACGTTACAAAAGCGGGCTAATTTAGTACGAATACTGTCACTAAGTTTATGTTCTGTTCTACAAACCAAAATATCAGCTTGTACTCCACTTTCCATCAAAGTTTTGACACTGTGTTGTGTAGGTTTTGTTTTTAACTCACCTGCAGCAGACAAATAAGGAATCAAGGTCAAATGAATGACCAAAGCATTTTCATTTCCCATTTCCCATTTGAGCTGACGTACAGCTTCCACATAAGGCAAAGATTCTATATCTCCAACAGTACCACCAATTTCTGTGATAACGATATCATACTCTCCAGACTTTCCTAAAATCTGAACTCGGTGTTTGATTTCGTCCGTTATGTGAGGTATAACTTGGACTGTTTTTCCTAAAAACTCACCACGACGTTCTTTATCTATCACACTTTGATAAATACGTCCTGTGGTCACATTATTTGATTGTGAGGTAGGCACATTTAAAAAGCGCTCATAATGCCCTAAATCTAAATCTGTTTCTGCTCCGTCGTCCGTTACATAACATTCGCCATGTTCATAAGGATTCAACGTTCCTGGATCAATATTGATGTATGGATCTAATTTTTGAATTGTTGTACGATACCCTTGGGCTTGGAGTAATTTTGCTAAAGATGCAGCAATGATTCCTTTCCCTAAAGAAGAACTTACGCCTCCAGTAACAAAAATATATTTCGTAGTAGTGTTTGTCATTATGCGTTGTTAAACGCGAACAAATTTACAAATAAGAATTGAAACATTAAGTATTATTGGAAGTTGTTTATAAACACTTTAATAAAAATAAAAAAGCTATCTAAAAGGGATTTCTGTTACTTTAGATTCTGAAATAAATTCAGAGCGACAGATTTTCTAACCTTTTAGATAGCCTCTTAAATAATTAACCTATTGAAAGTTATTTAACCTCAACTAGTTCAACATCAAATATTAAGTTTGCATTTGGAGGAATTACTCCGCCAGCTCCTTGAGCTCCATAGCCCAAATGGCTTGGAATTACAAAACGTGCCTTGTCCCCAACGTTTAAAAGTGCAACACCTTCATCCCATCCCGCAATAACTTGTCCAGTTCCGAGAGCAAATTCAATGGGTTCTTTTCTTTTGTAAGACGAATCAAACACAGTACCATCAGAAAGTTGTCCTTTGTAGTGTACAGAAACAGTAGCCCCTTTTGTAGCCTGTGAACCGCTTCCCTTTTGAAGTATTTGGTAACGGAGACCGCTCTCTGTTTTTTCAAAACCAGTCGCTAATTTATCTAATTCAGCTTCCACAGCTGCTTTTTGTTTGGCTAGGTTTTTTTCTCTTGCACCTTCAAAAGATCTAAAGGCTTCTACAGCTTGAAATGCTTCTGCATCTGATCCAACTGCTATAATTTCTAAAGTTTCTAAAACATCCCCTTGACCGATAGAATCTACAATGTTTTGACCTTCAATAACGTTTCCAAAAACCGTGTGTTTTCCATCCAACCAATCTGTTGGAATATGTGTTATAAAAAACTGACTTCCATTGGTTCCAGGTCCTGCGTTTGCCATAGATAAAATTCCAGGCTTATCATGTTTTAAATCTGGGTGGAATTCATCTTCAAATTTATATCCAGGATTACCTGTACCTGTTCCAAGTGGACAGCCCCCCTGAATCATGAAATCTGGAATGACTCTATGAAATTTTAAACCGTTATAATATGGTTCTCCCTGTTTTTTTACAGAATTTTCTAAGTTACCTTGCGCTAGGGCAACGAAATTACCTACAGTACCAGGTGTTTTTTGATATTCTAAATTTACTAAAATATCTCCTTTAGAGGTATTGAATTTTGCGTATAAGCCGTCTTTCATGAGTTTAATTTTATTTTTTTAATAGCTGCAAAGATAAGAAGGAATTATAAACAAAAAAGGTTCCTGAATGGTTTTGTGAAAAAACAATTAATTAGCGACTTCACTTATAAACTTTAGGCGATATAAACGCAGTTCTTGGTCGTCATATTCACCATCAAATTCTTCGATAGCCGCTTCTATATCATCAGATTCAGATTCCATAAAATAATCATGAATTTCCTCTTGCTGATCTTCATCAAATATCTCATCTATCCAATAATTGATATTTAATTTGGTTCCCGAAAATACGATGGCTTCTAATTCTCTGATAAAATCTGACATATTCATTCCTTTGGCTGAAGAGATATCGTCTAAAGGTAATTTTCTGTCAATATTTTGAATGATATAAAGTTTCAACGAGGAGTTAGATCCTGTAGATTTAATGATCATATCTTCCATGCGATCAATCTCATTTTCATCAACATAACGCTTTATGAGTGCAACAAAACTTTTGCCATAACGCTTAGCTTTTCCCTCACCTACTCCATGAATATTGTATAATTCTTCAATTGTAATTGGGTATTTGAGTGCCATATCTTCGAGTGATGGATCTTGAAAGATCACAAACGGGGGAACGCCTAATTTTTTTGCGTTGGATTTACGAAGGTCTTTAAGCATTCGCATCAAGGCTATATCAGCAACATCAGAAGAATTATTATAGTTTCTGTTAGTTTGTAGGTTATAGGTATGATCTTCCGTCATCATAAATGACTTTGGTTGTTCTATAAATTTACGTCCGTCAGGAGTCAATTTTAACACTCCGTAAGTTTCAATATCTTTACGCAAGTAACCTGCAACTAGTGCCTGTCTAATTAATGCCATCCAGTAAAGTGTGATCTGACTGATTCCTTTACCAAAAAACGGCAATTCATTGGTTCGGTGCGATTTTATAAGCGCGTTTTCTTGACCAATTATAACATTAACAAGGTCTTTACTTTTATACTTTTCATGAGTAAGTGACACAATTTCAAGCATTAATTTAACTTGATCCATCGCTTCCGTTTGCGGTTTAGGGTTCCGAACATTATCATCCATATTACCACCATCGCCGGTTTCGGTATCAAATGCTTCTCCGAAATAATGTAAAATAAATTTACGACGTGACATAGATGTTTCGGCCATAGCGACAACTTCTTGCAACAAAGCAAAGCCTATTTCTTGTTCAGCAACAGGCTTCCCTGACATAAATTTTTCAAGTTTCTCAATATCTTTATAAGCATAATATGCTAAACAATGCCCTTCACCACCATCACGACCTGCACGACCTGTTTCTTGATAATAACTTTCAATACTTTTTGGAATATCATGGTGGATTACAAAACGTACATCAGGTTTGTCGATGCCCATTCCAAAAGCAATGGTAGCTACTACAACATCGGTATCTTCCATCAAAAACATATCTTGATGTTTTGAACGTGTCTTAGCATCTAGTCCTGCGTGATAGGGTACTGCTTTAATTCCATTGACTTGAAGAATTTGAGATAATTCTTCAACACGTTTTCTACTAAGGCAATAAATAATTCCCGATTTCCCTTCATTTTGTTTTACAAATCGTATGATATCATTATCAACTTGATCTGTCTTTGGAAGTATTTCGTAAAATAAATTTGGTCTATTGAAAGAAGCTTTGAATGTTTGAGAATCTGTTGTCCCTAAGTTTTTCAAAATATCTTCCTGAACTTTTGGAGTGGCTGTGGCTGTCAATCCTATAATAGGTATATTATCTCCTATTTGAGTGATAATGTGTTTTAAATTCCTGTACTCAGGTCTAAAATCATGTCCCCATTCACTGATACAGTGTGCTTCATCTACCGCCATAAAAGAAACTGTTTGTGCCTTTAAAAATTCAATATTTTCAGCTTTTGAGAGTGATTCTGGAGCGACATACAACAGTTTTGTAATACCTGTTTCTATATCTGATTTTACTTGTTTAATTTCTGTTTTATTCAAAGAAGAATTTAATACATGTGCAATTCCTTGATGGCTTGATATACCTCTGATAGCATCGACTTGATTTTTCATCAATGCTATTAACGGCGATACCACTATGGCAGTTCCATCTTGCATGAGCGCAGGTAATTGGTAGCAAAGAGACTTTCCTCCACCTGTTGGCATAATCGCAAACGTGTTTTTTTTCTCTAAAACACTAACAATAACTTGTTCTTGTAATCCTTTAAATTTATCAAAACCAAAAAAGGTTTTAAGTGATGCATGTAATTCTTTAGTCGAAATACTCATTTGTGGTTAATTTCTTATCTTAATTAAAAAAAATGGGGTTTATTGCATCATATTTGGAATAAATTCGGAAACACTCCTATTTTTTTCGTTTTTTTGTAACGTGAATTAAAGGTAGATATATTTAAATAAGTACACAACCAAAACATAAAAAAATTGAGTTCAAAAAAATCAATACTAACATTAGCCAAAGAAACCATTGCAATAGAAAGCTTGGCAATTTCTAAACTTGCAAATTTTATTGATGACACATTTGCAGAAGCTGTAGATCTCATATTCAACTCCAAAGGTCGTGTAATTATAACTGGTATTGGAAAAAGTGCCATTATTGCCAACAAAATTGTGGCAACTCTAAATTCTACAGGCACCCCTTCAGTATTTATGCACGCAGCAGATGCCATTCATGGCGATTTAGGACTTATTCTTCCCGACGACATTGTGATTTGTATATCTAAAAGTGGTAATACTCCAGAAATTAAAGCACTTATACCCTTTTTAAAAAATACTGGAAACCCTTTGATTGCCATAACCGGAAACCCTAAATCGATGTTAGCAGACCAAGCTAATTTTGTTTTCAATTCATATGTCGAAAAAGAAGCATGTCCCATAAATTTAGCGCCTACAACAAGTACAACAGCACAATTGGTAATTGGTGATGCGTTAGCCGTTTGTTTATTAGAACTACGCGGCTTCACAAAAGATGATTTTGCAAAATACCATCCTGGAGGCGCTTTAGGAAAAAAATTGTTTTTGAGAGTACGAGATCTTTTAGCACAGAACGAAATTCCTAATGTGAGTCCAGATGCGAGTATCAAAAAAGTTATTGTAGAAATTTCAGAAAAACGACTCGGAGTTACAGCTGTTACTTCAAATAAAAAAATTGATGGAATTATTACAGATGGTGATTTAAGAAGAATGCTCGCTAAAACAGATGACTTCTCACAATTATCTGCCAAAGACATTATGAGCGAAAAACCAAAATCGATTTCAATCGATGCCATGGCTATTGAAGCAATGGAAATTATGGATACCTATGAAATTTCACAACTCCTTGTGGAAGATCGGGGACACTATGCAGGAGTAATTCATATTCATGATTTAATTAAAGAAGGTATTATCTAGTTATGGACGTACAAAAAGAAATGTCTTTTTTAGATCACCTTGAAGAATTAAGATGGCACGTGATCAGAGCTTTGGGCGCAGTCCTGATTACAGCATCAGCAGCTTTTTTAGCAAAAGGATTCATATTTGAAACTCTTATTTTTGGACCTACAAAAGCTGATTTTTTTACCTATGAATTTCTTTGTAATTCCTCAAAATTATTAGGATTTGAAAGTTTTTGTGATACTAATTTTGATTTTGAAGTTCAAAGTAGAACAATGGCAGGGCAGTTTTCTGCACATATTTGGACCTCCATTACTTTTGGTTTGATTGTAGCTTTTCCTTACGTCCTATATGAATTTTGGAAGTTTATCAGCCCTGGGCTTTATAGCAAAGAAAAAAATAGCTCTAGAGGTTTTATATTTATTTCCTCTATATCTGTTTTTTATTGGGGTTTTATTTGGCTACTATATTGTATGTCCGCTTTCTATTAATTTTCTAGGAACTTACTCTGTTGCGGATCAAGTCCACAACGATTTTGATTTGAATTCTTATATAGGACTCATACGAGCATCCACACTAGCCTCTGGGTTTATTTTTGAACTCCCTATTATCATCTATTTTCTCACCAAAATAGGGCTGGTTACTCCAGAGTTCTTACGGACAAACAGAAAGTATGCCTTAGTGATTGTATTAATTTTTGCTGCCATCATTACACCACCAGATATCGCAAGTCAAGTTATTGTTGCAATCCCCGTGTTAATCTTGTATCAAGTAAGTATTTTGATCTCAAAACTAGTGTTAAGAAACCAAAAAAGAAAAGAAAAAAATGGCAAATGAAGTAGAAGAGTTTAATGCCTATCGCAAGAAAATGAATACCAAAATACTTGCAGAAAACAATACCGTAATCAAACGCATCTTTAATTTAGATACGAATGCTTTTCAGCAAGGCGCTTTAAACACAGAAACAAAAGAACTATTAGGTCTTGTAGCTTCTGCTGTATTGCGCTGTGATGATTGTGTACGTTATCATTTAGAAAAATGTTATGAAGAAGGTCTGAGCAGAGCGCAAATTTCGGAGGCATTAAGTATTGCAACTCTGGTGGGAGGTACTATTGTCATCCCTCATTTAAGACGGGCTTATGAATACTTAGATGTTTTAGAAGCTTAGTTAAATATTACATAAAGAACCTAGAGTTGATGAATAGTCTATTTCATTTTACTATTTTTAAAATCTTTAAGCAAACGAATGAAACTAAAAGTTGAAAATTTAATGAAGTCCTATAACGGACGAAAAGTAGTGAAGGATGTTTCACTTGAAGTCAATCAAGGGGAAATCGTTGGATTGCTTGGTCCTAATGGTGCAGGAAAGACAACTTCTTTTTATATGACAGTTGGTTTAATTAAACCCAACGGAGGTACTATCTACTTAGATGATAAAAATATTACAAACTACCCCATGTACAAAAGGGCACAAAGTGGTATTGGATACTTGGCGCAGGAGGCTTCTGTCTTTAGAAAATTAAGTATTGAAGACAATATTTTGAGTGTGCTTCAAATGACAAAACTTTCTAAAAAAGAACAAATTGATAAAATGGAATCTCTAATTGACGAATTCAGTTTGGGGCATATCAGAACTAACAGAGGTGATTTATTATCTGGAGGCGAACGAAGACGTACAGAAATCGCACGTGCCTTAGCAACCGATCCTAGTTTTATATTATTAGATGAACCCTTTGCTGGGGTTGATCCAGTGGCAGTAGAAGATATACAAAGAATTATTGCAAGACTGACCAAAAAAAATATTGGTATCTTAATTACCGATCACAACGTACAAGAAACCTTAGCCATAACTGACCGTACTTATTTAATGTTTGAAGGCAGCATCCTCAAAGCTGGCAAACCCGAAGTACTTGCCAATGATGAAATGGTACGAAAAGTATATCTCGGACAAAATTTTGAATTACGTAAGAAGAAATTAGAGTTTTAAAATCCCTTAAGATTTTTTAAAAACGGTTTTAAAATTAGTTTAAACAGGTTAACTACCAAAAGAGTCAACACACCCGCAATAAGTCCGAAGATCAAATCTCTCGAAATACCAGGTAAATTTTCTAAAAGGTGATGAAAAGATGCTATATTATGAATAAATATACCACCTGAAACGAGCAAAAGTGCAATCGTACCAACAACTGACAAAAATTTAATAACTACAGGTAAAGCATTTACCAATGTAACCCCTATCAAGTAAAAGCTGTTTTTTTGTCCCTTACTCATATGAATTAACTTCAGTCCAAAGTCGTCCATTCGCACAATAAGTGCTACAACACCATAGACGCCAATGGTAGCAATAATGGATATAATACTCACTACAGCAATTTGAATCGTTAAAGGCTGATTCAAAACAGTTCCTAAGGCAATTATGATAATCTCTATAGATAAAATAAAATCTGTTAGAATAGCCGATTTGACTTTCTTTTTTTCTAAGAATAAAATAGAAGAATCAGACACCACTTTAGAAGCAACACCTACAGAAACAGGATGATGTAGGATGAAATATTCATATATTTTTTCAACTCCTTCATAGGCTAAATAAAGGCCTCCTAAAATCAATATCACTTGGATTGCTGATGGCAAAAAAGCACTCAGTAAAAATGCCACAGGTAAAATGATCAGTTTATTTAAAATAGATCCTTTTGTAATGGCCCATAAAACAGGAAGCTCCCTAGACGATACAAAACCAGAAGCTTTTTCTGCATTGACTGCTAAATCATCCCCTAGAATACCTGCAGTTTTTTTTGCTGATATTTTACTCATGGTCAACACATCGTCCATTAAGACAGAAATATCATCGAGTAACGCAAAAAAGCCTGAAGCCATAAATAGAAGTTTATTTGATATTTATTTTGATAAAATTGACAAAACAATGTACGTTGCAATTATAAGCGGAATTCCTGCAAATTGAAAAACAGCAAGAATTACTACTGATAAAATAATCAATATATAACGTGAAACATTGTCTTTAAAATTCCATGTTTTAAATTTTAAGGCAATCAATTTAATAGGTGCATTTAGCAAATAACAACTCAACAACGTTAACACTATAAGAAACCACGGATTTAAAATAATTGTATTCATGGCATCACTATTTTGATACTCCAAAATTAGTGGTAAAGAAATTATTAATAGTGTATTGGCTGGCGTTGGCAATCCAATAAAGGCATCTGATTGATTGGTAGAAATATTGAAATTTGCCAAACGGTATGCTGACGCTAAGGTAACTAACAACCCAAAATAGGGTAGTAAATTGGAGTTATCTACAAAAGGTTGAGGAACTAATCCCAATAAATAAAAAAGGACCAACCCAGGTACTAATCCACTAGTAACCATGTCAGCCAGGGAATCTAATTGGACACCAAGCTCACTTTGAACATTTAATTTACGTGCTACAAATCCATCAAAAAAATCAAAGAAAACTCCAAGAAACACAAACAAAGCGGTGAGTTTCATATTGCCTTGTAGAGCAAAAATGACAGCTACGCAGCCAGAGAATAAATTTAATAATGTAATAAAATTAGGGATGTATGATTTCACGATCATTTGTATTTAAATAGTAAAAATAATAAACTATTTTTGTTTTTAGCAAATAAACAACAATATCTAAAAATAATCAGAGTTAATATTAGTGTTTATGAGATCATTTAAAAAAAGCCCTTGCAAGTACTAAAATTCATCTTTATAATTTTGACTCCGCTATTAATGGTGTCTCAAACCTCTCGAAAATATTCCAATGAATTTTTGAATATTGGAGTGGATGCTTCTGCTTTGGGTATGAGTAATGCAGTAGTCGCATCTTCCAACGATGTCAATTCTGGTTATTGGAACCCTGCTGGCTTGGTACATATAGAAGATAGTGAAATTGCGATCATGCACTCCAGTTACTTTGCAAATATTGCCAACTACAATTATATTGCCTTTGCGATGCCTTTAGACGACCGCAGTTCGGTAGGTCTTTCGTTAATTCGGTTTGGAGTTGATGACATTTTAGACACGACCAAACTTATAGACCAACAAGGTGTAATCAATTACGATCGGATTAATTTATTCTCTGCAGTCGATTATGCACTTACATTTTCCTATGCAAGAAGACTTCCCATTACAGGGTTAAATTATGGTGTCAATGCAAAAGTGATTCGGCGTATTATTGGTGATTTTGCCTCTTCATGGGGATTTGGATTGGATGTAGGTATTCAGTTTGAGTCCAATGATTGGAAATTTGGACTAATGGCAAGAGACATTACCACCACATTTAATACATGGGCTATAGATGCAGATCGATTACAAGATATTAAAGATGCCATTCCAGGACAAAATCAAGAAGAACCAGAAGCCACAGAACTTACACTCCCTAAATTACAACTAGGAATGTCAAAACTATTCACCTTCAATCATGATTATACGCTAAGAACAGAAGTTGATGTGATCTGTCGATTTGAAGAAAATAATGATGTGATCTCTTCTTCTGTTGTAAGTATTAACCCTGCACTTGGTCTTGAATTTGGATACACAGACCTTGTATTTTTCAGAGCTGGGGTCGGAAATTTTCAAAATGAATTACAAATTGATAACTCACAATCTTTAACCTTTCAGCCTAATTTTGGCGTTGGATTTAAATATAAAGGCCTGTTTTTAGATTATGCCTTTACAGATATTGGAGATCAAAGTGCTGCCCTGTACTCCAATGTATTTTCTCTCAAAATTGATTTAAGCATCTTTAGATAATGAACTTTAAAAAATTAATTACACTTTTTCTAATCATAGTAAGTTTTTCTGTCGAAGCACAGCTTAAACTGACAGCAGAGTCTAAAGTGAGTATTCTGACCATTGGCCCCGGCACATCTCT
This sequence comes from uncultured Flavobacteriaceae bacterium, assembly GCA_943789465.1. Lineage (GTDB taxonomy): Bacteria > Bacteroidota > Bacteroidia > Flavobacteriales > Flavobacteriaceae > Hel1-33-131. The sequence goes on from CALSUF010000002.1 coordinate 516,295, forward strand.
AAATGATGCGTTTGGACACAATGCGATTCGGATTCAAGACCCCATTTATAAATTTGATATTGTATTTGATTATGGACGGTATGATTTTGAAACAGAAAATTTTTATTTAAAATTCGCACAAGGAAAACTAGACTACCAAATCAGTCAATCAAAATTTGATACCTTTTTTGGCTACTATCAATACAAAAATAGAAGTGTTAAAGAACAGGTATTGAAACTAAATACACAACAAAAAACAGCACTTTATAATCTCTTAAAAGAAAACATCAAACCTGAAAATAAAACTTATCCCTATGATTTTTTCTATAACAACTGTGCTACAAAAATTAAAGATGACATTGAAAACATCCTTGACTACCAGGTTGTTTATAACCCCTTACCTACCTTTAAACAGTTTTCTTTTAGAAACTTAATTCGTTCTGATTTGAATCAAAACTCTTGGGGAAGCTTTGGAATTGATATTGCATTGGGGTCAAAAATAGACCAGATTGCCAGCGTTAAAGAACACATGTTTTTACCTAAATACTTACACCAACTACTTGAAAATGCACATTTAAAAACCGACGATTCAAGATTAGTAACCGCTTCAAAAACACTCAATCCCTCAGACATTATTGTACAAAATAATTTCTTTATCAGCCCACTTTTCGTCTTAGGAATCTTAGCAATTGTCATGCTCTTCATCACTTATAAAGATTACAAAAACAACAACCGCAGCAAATGGCTAGATATTGGTTTATTTGCTTTAACGGGCTGTATTGGCATACTTTTATTACTGCTCTGGTTTGCAACAGACCACCAGACAACAGCTTACAACTACAACCTATTATGGGCTTTTGCCTTGAATATTTTATTTCTTCCTTCCATTCGTAAACCAAAACTAAACAATCGCGGTCTAAGCTATCTAAAATTCCTTTTATTGCTTTTTTGTTTGATGGGACTGCATTGGATCACAGGAGTTCAATCCTTTGCCATTGGATTGATTCCGCTGCTGATCGCTATTGGGGTTCGATATTTATTTTTAATTCATCATTTCAACAAGGCAAATCGTGTATAATTATCCTTTCTTTGCAAAAACAAAACTTTGAATTACCTTAACGTAGAAAACATATCGAAGTCGTACGGCGAACTTAATCTGTTTGAAGACCTTTCTTTCAGCATTCATAAAGACCAAAAAATAGCATTTGTTGCCAAAAACGGCACCGGAAAAACGTCTATTTTAAATATACTTTCAGGAAAAGACAGTCCAGATACAGGGCAAATCATTTATCGGAAAGGACTTCGAACCACATTTTTATCTCAAGAACCCACATTAGATCAGAGCTTGAGTATTGAAGAAACCATTTTAAAATCAGAAAACCCTATTTTAAAAGTCATCAATACATATCATGAAGCCCTTGAAAACCCGGAAGACAGTAATTTATACCAAACTGCTTTTGATGATATGGAACGGTATCAAGCTTGGGATTTTGAAACCCAATACACCCAAATACTTTTTAAGTTAAAACTAGAAAACTTAGATCAAAAAGTAAGTGAACTTTCTGGCGGGCAACAAAAACGTTTAGCATTAGCCAACACCCTATTAAGCAAACCAGATTTACTTATTTTAGATGAGCCTACAAACCATTTGGATTTAGAAATGATTGAGTGGTTGGAATCGTTTTTTGCAAAGGAAAATATCACCTTGTTTATGGTCACGCATGACCGGTACTTTTTGGAGCGTGTATGCTCAGAAATCATCGAGCTAGATGAAGGTTGTATTTACAATTACAAAGGAAACTACTCTTACTATTTAGAGAAAAAAGAAGAGCGCATTGAACGTGAAGCCATCGAAACTAATAAATCCAAACAACTCTATAAAAAAGAACTTGGTTGGATGCGTCGTCAACCAAAAGCAAGAACAACCAAATCTAAATCTAGAATCGATGATTTTTATGAAATAAAAGAACGAGCTAGTAAGCGCCGAAACGATCATAAAGTTCAGTTAGAAATTAATATGGAACGCTTAGGAAGTAAGATTTTAGAAATTTATAAAGTTTCCAAAGCCTTTGAAGAAAAAGTGATTTTAGACAAGTTCGAATATGTATTTCAACGAGGGGAACGCATTGGAATTATTGGAAAAAATGGCACAGGAAAATCTACGTTTTTAAATATGATTACTGGTGGATTAAAACCCGATAGTGGTAAAATCATACAAGGCGAAACCATCAAATTTGGTTACTACACACAAGATGGTATCAAACCCAAACCGATGCAAAAGGTGATTGATGTAGTGCGAGAATTTGGGGACTATATTCCTTTGATGAAAGGCAAGCAAATAAGTGCTCAACAATTGCTAGAACGTTTTTTATTCAGTCGCAAAAAACAATATGATTTTGTAGAAAAACTAAGTGGAGGCGAACGAAAACGACTGTACTTATGTACGGTTTTGATACAGAACCCTAACTTTTTAATTCTCGATGAGCCCACCAATGATTTGGACATTGTAACACTGAATGTCTTAGAAAATTTCTTACTTGATTTTCCAGGGTGTTTATTAGTAGTCTCTCACGATCGTTATTTTATGGATAAAATTGTTGATCATTTATTTGTATTTCGTGGCAAAGGAGTTGTAGAAGATTTTCCTGGGAATTATTCCGATTTTAGAACCTATGAAGATAGCACACCTGTAGTATCAGAACCAAAGAAAACAACAACCTCAAAGGCTGCTATAGAAAGCCAATCCGAAGCAAAATTAAGTTTTAACGAACAAAAAGAACTCAATAATTTGGAAAGCAAATTAAAATCGCTTGAGTTTGACAAAAAAAAAATTGAAGCAAAATTTCTTGTTCCAGAAATTGATATAGATACTATAGGAGCACTTTCTGACGAATTGAAAACCTTAAACGAAGTGATTGAGGAAAAAGAAATGAGATGGCTAGAATTAAATGAAAAACTAAATTGAATGTCCTATTATCATATTTAAAATTTTGGTGGCACTCCAAAAATGAACATGGCGTCCACTCCCCTTTTGTATTTAATTTGGTTACCAAGTGTTTTTATGACCGTACAAACCATAGCGCCTACCAACAGCTTTCTAAAAACAATTCAAAATCAAAATTCTTAATCCGTTTAAGTGCTTATTTTAAATTTGAGAATTGCTTTGTTTCTGATACCATTCAAACAGAATTTAAACAGGCCTTAAACTTAGAAAATCAAACGATTCCATTTAAAACAACTGAAGACTTGCTAACATCTGATTTTGTGGTTTCAAAAACACCCTGTTTAATATGCCTCGATTTAGACACAATTGAAGCGCACTCTTTATCTAGTCTATTTCAAGTTTTACACAAAGACTCCTTGATTCTTATTCCCTCCATACGGACAACTAAAATCCAATTGAAACGCTGGAATCAGTTGAAATCTCAGTCGGAAGTTTCAGCTTCTATTGACACTTTTTATTGGGGATTATTATTTGTTAGAACAGAACAACCCAAGGAACATTTCACAATAAGACTCTAATTAGTTGCGGATTAGAATATTACTTCTAACTTTATACCACAAAATATCGTGTGAAACGAGCATGCTAAAATTATTACCACCTAAAGAAATTACTAACAGCGAAGTTACCTGTAGCAGGCAGGCAGCATATAACCTTAAAATAATAGATATAGACTAATGAAAATCTACACAAAAACAGGAGATAATGGGACTACCGGGCTCGTTGGAGGTACCCGTATTCCAAAACATGACTTACGAATAGATTGTTACGGCACCGTTGACGAGTTGAACTCTTATCTCGGGTTAATTCGAGATCAGACGATCTCAGACGACAGTAAAACAACACTCATAAAAATACAAAACCAATTATTTATAATTGGCTCACTTTTGGCAACCGACTCTGAGAAACTTATGGACGAGTCTAAAAGAAAACGACTTGGAATTACTTTACTTAAATCCGAAGCAATTGAATTTTTAGAAACAGAAATTGACACAATGAATTCAGTGTTGCCCCCTATGACTCATTTCATTTTACCTGGAGGTCATCAAACCGTGTCATTCTGTCATATTGCGCGTTGTATTTGTCGCCGTGCTGAGAGAAATATATCTAAATTGAATACTGAACAACCCACACAACCAGAAATACTTATCTATTTAAATCGCTTATCAGACTTCATATTTGTGTTGGCACGAAAATTGTCCAAAGAACTACATGCAGAGGAAATCAAGTGGATTCCCAACAAACCCTCCTAATTTTAGGAGTCAAACAAGACATAGCACTATCTAACTATTTTTTAGTTAAACAGATGATATTTAAACGTTCATAACTTTATTGATGAAATAAATGCTTTTTTACTTGAATTTTTCAACTAAAAAATTATTTTTGCAAAAATTAAATACTTCAACAAATGTATTGGACACTAGAACTTGCCTCTTACCTAAGTGATGCGCCTTGGCCAGCCACTAAAGATGAATTGATAGATTATTCTATAAGAACAGGAGCTCCGCTAGAAGTTGTGGAAAACCTTCAATCTATTGAAGATGAAGGAGAATCCTATGACTCCATCCAAGAAATCTGGCCTGATTATCCATCAGATGAAGATTATCTTTGGAATGAAGATGAATATTAAAAACACAAAAATTATTTAAAAAAGTCTCAAATGAGGCTTTTTTTTTGCTTTATTTTACAAAGAAAATAACAACAAACTGTATCTTTGGCTGTCTATACACCTAAAGATTATTAAAATAAAACCCTAAAATGAGTTTACTGAATTCGGTACTAAAAGTATTCGTTGGAGATAAATCCAAACAAGACGTAAAAGCGATCATGCCAATCGTCCAAAAAATAAAAACATTTGAATCAGCTATAGCGTCCTTAAGTAATGATGCTTTACGGTCTAAAACTCAAGAATTCAAAACAAAGATTTCAAACGCTTGTAAAGAACTTGAAGATTCCATAGCTCAACTATACACGGAAGCAGATACAACAGAAGACATCGACCGAAAAGAAGAAATCTATTTAGAAATTGATGGATTGAAAGATGCAGTATATGCAAAGACGCAAGAAGTTTTAGACGCTATACTACCTGAAGCTTACTCAGTTATTAAAGAAACTGCCAAACGTTTTGTTGATAATTCTCAAATTGAAGTAACGGCAAGTCCATTTGACCGAGAACTTTCGGGTACTAAAGACTATGTGACTTTAAATGATGAAAAAGCATTTTGGGCCAATTCTTGGGATGCTGCTGGAAAACCAATTACATGGGATATGGTACATTACGATGTACAACTCATTGGAGGAGTCGCGATGCATCAAGGGAAAATTGCTGAAATGCACACAGGAGAAGGAAAAACACTTGTAGCTACACTACCTGTTTACCTGAATGCGCTAACAGGCAAAGGAGTTCACTTGGTTACCGTAAATGATTACTTAGCAAAACGTGATAGCGCTTGGATGTCACCTATTTTTCAATTTCATGGACTCACCATTGATTGTATTGATTACCATCAACCCAACTCTCAAGAACGGAAAAACGCCTACAATGCTGATATTACTTACGGTACCAATAATGAATTTGGATTTGACTACTTAAGAGATAACATGGCACACACACCCGATGATCTTGTGCAACGACCCCCTCATTATGCAATTGTAGATGAAATTGATTCTGTTTTGATTGATGATGCGCGAACGCCCTTAATTATCTCAGGTCCCATCCCTCAAGGCGACCGCCATGAGTTTATGGAACTAAAACCAAAAGTAGAAGACATTGTCGGTACTCAACGAAAATACCTAACAGGAGTTTTAGCAGATGCCAAAAAACTGATCGCTTCTGGAGATACAAAAGAAGGTGGCTTCCAATTGTTACGTGTTTTTAGAGGAATTCCAAAAAACAAAGCATTAATTAAATTCTTAAGTGAAGAAGGCATCAAACAACTCCTTCAAAAAACCGAGAATTTTTACATGCAAGACAACAATAGAGAAATGCCCAAAGTGGATGAAGAGCTCTATTATGTCATTGATGAAAAAAATAATCAGATTGAATTATCGGATAAAGGTGTCGACTATTTATCTGGAAAAGACAACCCCGACTTTTTTGTAATGCCTGAGATTGGCATGGAGATTTCAAAAATTGAAAATCAAAATCTTGAGACTGAAAAAGAAGCCGAACTCAAAGAAGAATTATTTAGAGAGTTTGGAATCAAGTCGGAACGTATTCATACGTTGAATCAACTTTTAAAAGCCTATGCCCTCTTTGAAAAAGACATTCAATATGTGGTGATGGAAAATAAAGTAATGATTGTTGATGAGCAAACAGGTCGTATTATGGATGGCCGCCGTTACAGTGATGGATTACACCAAGCTATTGAAGCCAAGGAAAATGTAAAAATTGAAGCCGCTACACAAACCTTCGCAACAGTGACCTTACAAAATTACTTTAGAATGTACCGCAAGCTTTCTGGAATGACAGGAACAGCAGTTACTGAAGCTGGTGAATTTTGGGAAATTTACAAATTAGATGTCATCGAAATCCCAACCAACCGACCAATTGCAAGAGATGATCGCGAAGATTTAGTTTACAAAACCAAACGAGAAAAATACAATGCTGTCATTGATGAAGTAACTAATTTATCCAAAGCGGGGCGTCCTGTACTTATTGGAACAACTAATGTAGAAATTAGTGAGTTGTTAGGAAAAATGTTGAGCATTCGCAAAATTCCTCACAACGTATTAAATGCAAAGTTGCATAAAAAAGAAGCAGACATTGTAGCGGAAGCGGGACAACCTGGACAGGTGACCATCGCTACCAACATGGCAGGCCGTGGAACAGATATTAAACTTTCTGAAGCAGTGAAGGCAGCAGGTGGATTGGCTATTGTAGGTACTGAGCGTCACGATTCTCGTCGTGTAGACAGACAGCTACGTGGACGTGCTGGACGTCAAGGAGACCCGGGAAGTTCACAGTTTTATGTCTCTTTAGAGGACAATCTAATGCGTCTTTTTGGGAGCGAACGTATTGCCAAAATGATGGACCGTATGGGTCTTGAAGAAGGAGAAGTGATTCAGCATTCGATGATTTCAAAATCGATTGAGCGTGCTCAGAAAAAAGTAGAAGAAAATCAATTTGGAGTGCGTAAACGTCTTTTAGAATATGACGATGTAATGAACTCTCAGCGTGAAGTGGTGTACAAACGTCGCTTTAATGCCTTGTTTGGAGAGCGTTTGCGCGTCGATTTGGCCAATATGATATATGATACTTCTGAAATTATTACAGAAGACAACAAGGCTAATAATGACTATAAAAACTTTGAGTTTGAATTGATTCGTTATTTCTCAATGAGTTCTCCTGTCACGGCAGATGAGTTTTCGAGTATGGCGGTACAAGATATTTCTGGAATCGTTTACAAAACTGCCTTTCAACATTATATCTCCAAAATGGAACGCAATGCTGAATTAGCATTTCCTGTCATTCAAAATGTATATGAAACACAACGCGATAAGTTTAAGCGTATTGTAGTCCCTTTTACAGATGGTGTGAAATCACTACAAGTGGTTACTGATCTTGAAAAAGCATACCAAACCAATGGAAAACAGTTGGTGACCGATTTTGAGAAAAACATTTCTTTAGCGATTATTGACGATGCTTGGAAGACCCATTTACGAAAAATGGACGAGCTAAAACAATCGGTTCAGTTGGCAGTACACGAACAAAAAGATCCTTTACTGATTTATAAGTTTGAGTCGTTTGAACTGTTTAAATCCATGATTGATCAAGTAAATAAAGACGTGATTTCCTTTTTGTTTAAGGGTGAAATACCACAAGAAACAGCCAATGTAATCCAAGAAGCAAAAACAAGACGTCGCGAAAAAACACAAACATCAAAAGAAAATATCCAAAATTTAGATGAGCGTTCTGCAGAAGCAAGAGCAGCTGGAAATACGCAGCGTCAACCTAAAGTAGTAGAAACAATTACTAGAGATCAGCCTAAAATTGGGCGTAATGATCGGGTGACAATCAAACATGTGATGAGTGGCGAAAAGAAAACCACTAAATACAAACAAGCGGAACCACTTATTGCCAAAGGCGAATGGGTGCTTACCAATGAGTAAGCAGAACCTCAACTTACAAAAGTGAACTATTAAAACCACATATATTTTTGGATGTATGTGGTTTTTTTATTAATATTACACTGATTTTACCCCAGGTCGAAATCTTCAAAAACCAATAACTCTAGAGTAAGAAATCGAATTGCTGTTAAGTGCTGCATTATTATAGGTTCCATAATTTTTATAAATGGGACTCTGTAAGCGGAGCTGTGGAGTGTTTGAAAATAGATAGGGTTTAGAACAACTCCATCCCCATATGTTGTGCCACTCGTTGCTACTCATTCATTATAAGAAGGCACTGACATTTTATACATTCAAAAAATTTTGGTACGCGGAAGCTCTAAAACAACAGAAATATGCACGCATGTTAGCAAAAAATCTATTGCAAATATAAAAAGTCATTTAGATCGCGCTATTGAGGTTCAAAATATAAATTTAGAGAGACTTATAGACGATAATATTTGAAAAACCCTAAACGAAATAAACACAACAGTGAGGATATAAAGTAGTTAGAAAACATTACATGAAATATTAACTTTAAAAACTAAAAAAATGAAACGATTAAAATTTATTGCTCTCTGTATGGTAATAGTTATGGGAACAAGTTGCCAAAATTTAAAAAAAACTCCAAAGAAAAGTGAGTTAAACAAACCTCCAAAAGAAACGTATGTATTGGTACATTCAGCTTGGTTAGGGGGATGGCAATGGGAAAATGTTGCTAAAACACTTAAAGAAAATGGACATACGGTATTAACTCCCGACCTGCCAGGACACGGTAATGACAAAACGTCTCCTGCTGATATTACAATGGATGAATATGTGAAAACTCTTACGACAATCTTAGATCAACAAAATAATCCTGTTATTTTGGTTGGTCATAGTTTTAATGGTATCACTGTGAGTAGAGTGGCAGAACTAAGACCAAAAAAGATTAAGAAATTAGTTTTTTTAACTGCTTTTTTATTACCTAATGGAGGTTCCTTTTTTGGAGCTGTGCAAGGGGTTGAAGGCTCTAAAGCTGTGGAAAATTTCTTTTTATCAGAGGATAAAACGTATGCTCTTGTTAAAGAAGAAGAAATTCAAAATGCTTTTGCTCACGATATTTCAAAAGAAGCATTTGAGGGTGCAAAACCATATATTGTACCTGAGCCTGCAGCACCCTTATCTTATGAATTGAAGATCACTGATGAAAACTTTGGAAAAATTCCTAAATATTATATCGAATGTACAGATGATAAAGCAATCCCTATAGAAGTGCAAAGAGCAATGTATAATGGGAAAGTAAAAAAATCGTATTCATTAAAATCGAGTCATACCCCTAATTTTTCTCAACCTGAAAAATTAGCAGCTATACTTTTAGAAATTAAAAATACCGATTAAAAGACATCCTATGTCGTAGTGTAAAAACTCAATAGACTCTATTCAACTACCACATGAAAAGTTATTTCGATAATCTTTTCATGTGGTAGTTTAGTTTAATAGTGTAAAGTTATAAAAACCACTTTTTAATATAACTTCAAAACCAAATTTGGATCGGGACAATTCGCGCGATAAAACGCTAAATTATTTTGAGATGTTACACCGGGATAATCGCCTTCAAAATTTTCAATGTTCTTAATAATTTGAAAGTGTAAATGTGGGGCATAATCACCATTAATTTCTGTACCCCCTATGTGTCCAATCACTTGTTTTTTAGTTATTTGAGTGTTTTCTCTTAAATAGTTAATTGATGACCTTGATAAATGACCGTACAGTGTATAAAACTCTACATTATCAATGCAGTGTTTCAGGAGAACCGTCGGACCATAATCCCCATGATTTTTATTATCTTTAAAACTATGTACTACACCATCAAAAGCAGCAAGTACAGGTGTTTCAGCAGCACACCATAAGTCAATTCCCAAATGAATATTCCGCGTCTCTAATGCACTTTTAGAGTTAAAATAGTTGCTTCTATTGTAAATTGACCGTGGCTCTAAATACCCCCCAAAGGCAATGGATTTTTTTCGATCTTGAAGGTATTGGTTAATGTAAGTAGTCCATGAATTTGAGCAGCTGGAATCAAAGTCTTTGAGAGCCTTATTGTCCGCCGATAAATCAATAGAAACATAGTCACTAAAATCGACTGAAGGTGCAATGACCTTGACTGGAGCATTTGACAAGCCAAATAAAAAAGTATTAAAATCCATTACATCAAATAAGTTATAAAGATACACACAATCAAAAAATAATACTAATATAAAAAATTAGATTAATTTAGCAGCAATAGATGAAACGTGGACAAAAAGCAACTAAATAAAGCAGCACTTCAAGAAAAAGAAGGGATTTCAAATAAAGAGATCACCAATGAGCAGGCAATTTTTAATTTAAAAAAAAACCGTCAAAAACACCCCTCAACAGAAGAGTTACTAGCGGGAATCATAGCAGGAAACACAGCTGCACTCAGTCGCGGCATTACACTTATTGAAAGCCATAATGTTGCGCACAAAGTTAAAGCAAATGCACTGATTCAAAACTGCTTAGAACATAGAAAACCTTCTATAAGAATTGGAATTACAGGTGTTCCTGGAGTAGGAAAAAGCACATTTATAGAAACACTTGGCACCTATTTAACCATGCTTGGCAAGAAAGTTGCGGTGTTGGCTGTAGATCCAAGTAGTAGCCTAAGTAAAGGCAGTATTTTGGGCGACAAAACTCGCATGGATACACTTGTAAAGAATCCAAATGCGTTTATCCGTCCTTCTGCAGCAGGCAATGCATTGGGAGGTGTGTCGCGACACACACGAGAAGCTATTACGCTTTGTGAAACAGCTGGCTACGATGTCATTCTGATTGAAACTGTTGGCGTTGGACAAAGCGAAACGTCCGTTCACAGTATGGTTGATTTCTTCTTATTACTAAAACTCGCGGGGGCTGGTGATGAACTACAAGGAATCAAGCGTGGAATTATTGAAATGGCGGATGCTATTATCATCAACAAAGCAGATGGAAACAACCTAACAGCTGCTAAAATAGCAAAAGTGGAATTTAACCGCGCTCTTCACTTCTACCCTGCTAAGACTTCTGGATGGACACCTCAAGTAGTTTTGTGTAGTGCACTTGAAAACAAAGGCATCGATACTACTTGGAATTTAATATCTGACTATGTGCGTCATGCCAACAAAGAAGGCTATTTCGCAAAAAAGCGTCAGGAGCAAAATAGTTTTTGGCTACTCCAAACCATTGAAAACCAGTTAAAAGATCGATTTTTTCAGGACGAAGTGATCGCTAAAGAATTAAAAATACAACTAGAATTAATAGCAGCCAATAAACGATCTCCATTTGCAGCAGCCGAATTCTTATTGGACCTTCACAAAACGCGCGTTTAGACGTTTAAAAATCGTAAAAAACAAATAGCCCGCTAGTACCCCAAAAGACAAGCCACACAAAATATCTAAAGGATAATGAAGTCCTAAGTAGATACGACTGTAAGCTACAACTATACTCCAAACAATCATAAAATAAATGAGATTTTTATAGATAGGTCGCAACATTAAGCCTGTAAAAATCGCAGTTGCCATTGAATTGGACGAATGCCCCGAAAAGAAGCCATAACCCCAACAGTCACCTTGTCTGATCAACTCGAGCACTCCTTCTTGTGCACAAGGACGCAGGCGTTCAAAAGTGAATTTAAACAAATTGGTAGTTTGATCCGTAAACAAAATCATTCCTGCAATAGTAAGTACAAGAATTATAATTCCTCTAGTAGTTAAGCGCCTGGCCATTAAATAAAGTAAAACAATGTATAATGGAATAAAAGTCCGCTTGTTTGTAACAACCAACCAAAACCCGTCCCAAGACGCGGTTCCTAAATTGTTAAGATAAAGCAATAGTGATTGGTCTAATTCTATAAGTTGATCTAACATAGTTAATTGTCGTAAGTTGAGACCTCAGAATCATAAAAAGCCGTCGCTTCTTTAATGGCTGTTTCGGTTTCTGAAAGCAATTCTTCTTCGTCTTGAGTATCAAAATCTTCTAACCACTCTACTTCGTCCGTTTCTAAATTAATGATGAAACGTGGGAAATCTGTATGTATCACATAAATTGCCGTTGGAAATTTCGTGTTATCTCCGAGAATAAATTTTGGTAATTCCATATTAGTTGTTATGAGTTTGTATTAAACGGTTTGTTAGATAGATAAATCTAAGATATAAAAAAATTGATGCCGACCCTAATCCTACTAAAAGTCCAATCCAGATGCCTGTGCTTCCATAAACTTCTTCCTTTCCAAGAAAATAACTCGTTGGAAAACCAATCATCCAATACGATATAAAGGTCAACAGCGTTGGAATTTTCACATCTTGTAAGCCTCGCAAAGCTCCTAAAAATACAACTTGAGCACTATCACTCAGTTGAAAAAGTGCCGCAACCAGAAGAAGTTTTGAGGCAATTACCACTACTTCTTGGTTGTCTAAATAATTATTTACGTCTTTTAAGTCGAGATATAGCGCCGGGAATTGCTTATGAAATACCAAAAAAAGAATTGCAAACAGAGAGGCGAATAAAATTCCCATTAAAAATATGGACTTGGCAATGCGCTGTAGTTCCACGTAGTTTTTCAATCCTTTTTGATTACCAACCCGAATCATGGCAGTGACACTTAACCCCATGGCAATCATAAAGGTCATAGAGGATAAATTCAATGCAATTTGGTTGGCTGCTTGTGCATTTTTACCCAAGGCACCACTCAACCATATTGCTGCTGTAAAAATAGCCACTTCAAATAACATTTGCATAGCGCTCGGTAATCCAAGGTTGATGATTTTTTTGAGCATATAATTATCCAATACAAAGAGTTTTATATGGGTTACAAATGCCTTTGCTTTAGTGTTGTTTTTAAGTAAAAGCCATATTAAAACAATCATAGCAACTCGAGAAATCAAGGTACCAATTCCAGCACCAACAATACCCATTTTTGGAAAGCCAAATTTTCCGAAAATCAAAAGATAATTAAACCCAACATTTAATAAATTAGCAATAATGGTTGCATACATAGCGTGTTTTGTCAATGACAAACCATCGCTAAATTGTTTAAACCCTTGAAAAATGATAAGAGGAATTAAAGATATGGCGACAATATTTAAATAGGGCATTGCTAAAACCACTACTTCTTCAGGTTGTTTCATGAAATACATGAGCGGTTTGGCAAGTAAAATCATCCCATATAACAAAAGACTTAAAACAGTACACAAAAACAAGCCATGCTTAAAAGCAGACTTTCCTTTTTTGAAATCGTTCTCGGAATCTGCTTCAGCTACAAGTGGAGTAATTGCCGTAGAAAACCCAATACCTAAGGACATTGCTACAAAGAAAAAGCTATTTCCAAGTGAAACAGCAGCCAACTCGGCAGATCCTAACTGCCCCACCATAATGTTATCTACAAATCCAACAAACGTGTGCCCAAGCATGCCCATAATTACAGGTGCAGCTAACTTCCAATTGTAGTTAAATTCTTTTGTTAAGTGTGCAAACATTCTAAAACAAGGTGTTAAAAAAAGCAGCTCTAAGCTGCTTTTTTTTATTCTTCTTCTTCTAAACTAGAAGCTTCAGTATTAAAATCAAGGAGCTGGTGATTATTTAATAAATTATACCAATTTAAAATCTTTTTGATGTCACTAGGATACACACGATCTTCATCATAATCAGGAAGCACCGAAAAAAAATAAGCTTCTAAATCATCTTTTGAGGATTTTGGACTGGTGCTTGTTTCGGCGCCTTTTTCTTTGTCAAAAATCTTTGAAAACACCTCTTTTAAAGGGAGCTCTTCACCTAATGTATAAATTGCAATTTCACTCAACAGGCTCACATTACTACTTATGCTTACTGAAATTCGTTTTTGATCTAGTAAAGATTCTACGATAAATCCGCCACGGGATTGGGTAATTAATTTGTATAAGCCTGGTTTTTTAGAAATGGCTAAAATTTTATCTAATTCCATTGATTAATTTTATTATTAATTTAAGATCTTTTTTTTGAAATATTTGGAAATCGCATGCGGTAATCAACGCTTGTTTTACCCTTGGATATATTGGTCAACTTTCCTTTTAACAAGCGTTTTTTTAGAGATGAAACTTTATCTGTAAATAGTACACCTTCGATGTGATCATATTCGTGTTGAATAACTCTGGCAATTAGACCTTCAAATTCTTCAACATGTGTTTTAAAATTTTCATCTTGATATTCGACTTTTATTTTGGGACATCTAGAAACATCTTCACGCACATTAGGGATGCTTAAACAACCTTCATTAAAATCCCATTCTTCTCCTGATTCTTCAAGGATTTTGGCATTTATAAAGGTGCGCTTAAAAGCTTTTAGTTCTGCTTGTTCTTCTGGAGAATAGCTTTCATCATCTGAAAAAGGAGCTGTATCCACTAAAAACAAACGTATTGAAAGACCAACTTGTGGTGCCGCCAAGCCAACGCCATAAGCGCCGTACATAGACTCGTACATATTGGCAATAACCTGCTCTAATTTTGGATAGTCTTTAGAGATTTCAGTTGCTCTTTTTTTAAGAACTGGATCTCCGTAAGCCACAATAGGTAAAATCATAGTGCTAAATATAAGGGCTCAAAAATACGATTTTTGAAATTATAAAATAATAGTTACATCATTATTTATTATGAAGGTATGATTGTAAAATAAGTGTGGCGCTAATTTTATCTACTAAGGCCTTGTTTTTTCGTTGTTTTTTTTTGAGACCACTATCAATCATGGTTTGAAATGCCATTTTAGAGGTAAAACGTTCATCTACTCTTTCAATAGAAATATGTGGAATTTCTTTTTTTAAAATTTTAATAAATTTCAAAATTAATGGTTCGCTTTCTGAAAGTTCATTATTCATTTGTTTTGGCAAGCCAATTAAAAACAATTCTACCAATTCACTTTCACAGTACGTTTTTAAAAAAGGAACAAGATTTTTAGTATCTACAGTAGTCAAACCAGAAGCTATTATTTGCATCTCATCTGTCACGGCTATTCCCGTACGTTTACTCCCGTAATCTATTGCTAAAAGACGTCCCATAGGCTGCGAAAATACAATTTTATGACGAACTGTCTTTTGAAGCATTACACAGAAAATCAATATCTGTTTAATTTTTAATAGAAAACGGGTGAAAATTGTTCAAATTGATAAATATTATTCAAAATGAAGAAGGCGTTATATTTTATTTCTTTTTAAGCTTATATTTGACAAAAAAACACTTGATGGACAACTTAAGATCACTTATTGAAACTGCTTGGGAAAATCGAGCACTTTTAGAAGAAACCACAACAAAAGAGGCAATTAGAACAATCGTTGATTTGTTAGATAAAGGAGACCTTAGAGTTGCGGAACCCACTACAAACGGTTGGCAAGTTAATGAATGGGTCAAGAAAGCAGTTGTCATGTATTTCCCTATTCAAACCATGGAAACTCTAGAAGTTGGACCCTTTGAATTTCATGATAAAATCCCTTTGAAAACAGGTTATGCAAAAAAAGGCATCCGTGTGGTACCACATGCCGTGGCACGTCATGGAGCTTATATTTCAAAAGGCACTATTTTAATGCCTAGCTATGTAAATATTGGAGCATACGTTGATGAAGGTACTATGGTAGACACTTGGGCTACTGTTGGTAGTTGTGCTCAAATAGGCAAAAACGTTCACCTTTCTGGAGGTGTTGGCATTGGTGGTGTTCTAGAGCCGCTTCAGGCAGCTCCCGTAATTATTGAAGATAATGCCTTTATAGGCTCTCGATGTATTGTTGTAGAAGGCGTTCGTGTGGAAACAGAAGCGGTTCTTGGTGCGGGTGTTGTTTTGACTATGAGTACAAAAATTATTGATGTAACTGGAAATAAACCCGTTGAATACAAAGGGATTGTTCCTGCAAGATCTGTAGTCATTCCTGGTAGTTATTCAAAAGAGTTTCCATCTGGAAATTTCAATGTTCCATGTGCACTAATTATTGGAAGAAGAAAAGAAAGCACTAACAAAAAAACTTCTTTAAATGATGCATTAAGAACGCATAACGTAGCGGTATAACTGTATTAAAAAAAACTTGGTAACCAATTAAGCCATGCCGAAAAGGTCATGGAAATTTTAACTTATATTTACAAAAATATTTTTTTTTATAATTATGGTTAATAAATTACGAAAAACTAGCTTAAGGTTGTTGAGAAAAATGCGTTTTCTACCTTCAAAAATTTATGCTCACTTTTTGTATGAATATTATACCGGAAAAAAATTGAATTTAAAAAAACCTATTGAATTTAATGAAAAAATACAATGGTATAAAGTTTTTTATCATCCAAAAATTCTAAACCAATTAGTCGATAAATTTGCTGTTAGAACTTATGTCGAAGAGAAAATTGGACCTGAATATCTCAATGAAATTTACGGAGTATATGAAAAACCTGAACAAGTACCTTTTGAAGATTTACCAGATCAATTTGTGATTAAAGCCACTCACACTAGCAGTCACAACCTAATTGTCACAGACAAAACAAAGGTAAACACAAAATCAGCTTTGAAACTTTTTAAAATATGGCTTGGTAAAAATCAATATTACAGAACAGGTCAAGAGTGGGCTTACAAAGATGTGAAACCCCGTTTAATTGCAGAAAAATATCTAAAGGATGATGAGAGATCTTCGCTTATAGACTATAAATTTTATTGTTTTGATGGCGTAGCTAAGTTTTTAGAAGTTCATCTGGACAGAGCTGATAATCATAAAAGAGGATTTTTTGACCTAGACTTTGAACCCTTGCCCTTTCGTTATGTTACCATAGAGAAAAGCATCACAACTAAGATCAAAAAACCTTCCAATCTTGACGAAATGAAGAAATTATCTGAAATACTCGCAGACAAATTTCCTTATGTACGGGTCGATTTTTATTCAATTAAAGGAAAAGCTGTTTTTGGTGAAATGACTTTTTACCCTTCGGATGGAAGAAAAGATTTTATTCCTGATGAATATAACAAAATCATAGGCGACTACATTAGACTTCCAGAGCTGAAAAACGGGCAGAATTCAATTACTGAATTTTAAATATTTTATTGATTAACAATTTCTGATTAAAATAAATCATGACAATTCCTGAAAAAGAAAAAATAATCATTGACGCTGTAATTCTTTGGGTAGATGGAACTGAAGAAAAACATAAAAACAAAATTCTTCCTTATGTTGAAAACAAAGAAAGTGTTCATGAAAGGCGATTTAGGACGCGATACGACCAAGTAGATGAAATAAAATTTACCATTGATTCTATTATAAAGTTTGCACCTTTTGTAAGAAAGATTCATATTATTACTGATGATCAAAAGCCGAATTTTCTAAAAAATAAAGACACAATTGAGGATTATTCTAAAGTAAATATTATTGATCATAAAGTAGTATTTGACAATTATCAAAACTACTTGCCAACGTTTAATTGTAGATCAATTGAGACTTGCATGCACAGAATCCCAGAACTGTCAGAGCATTTCATTTATTTTAATGATGATTTTTTCTTGATCAACCCAACAAAATCTACAGATTTTTTTAGAAAAGAAATGCCTGTACTTAGAGGTAAATGGTTGAAGTTTGACGAAAATATTTTTTACAAAAAATTTAGAAAAATAAAATTTGGACATAAATCCGCTCAACAAAAAGCAGCGCGATTAATTGGATTAAATAAGTATTATAATTTTAAACATACACCACACCCATTAAGAAAGTCAACTTTTGAATCCTATTTTAAATCTAACCCTGAAGTTTTTTTAGAAAACATCAGCTATAAATTTAGAAATAGCAATCAATTTACCCCGCAAGGTCTGGCAAATCATATCGAAATAAAAAATAACACTTGCACTCTAAAGAAAGACTTGCAATTGATGTACTATAGATCTTTCAAAAAACCTCTTTTTTGGTATATATTTAAATTCAAAAACGTACCTAATGATATACTTTTTTTAGGACTTCAAAGCTTAGATAAATGCCCACCTAAAATCTTAAAATTTCTTTTAAACTGGTTAAAAAAACGGACTTTTAAAGATTGATTTTTTAAACTATTTCCAAAATAAAAAACGTTTTTTTAAGCGTTTCTTTCTATGAAATTTAAATTGAAAATCGCAAGTCTTTCTCCACATTTTATCGAAAATAACATCAAAAGAATGCCCACTACATTTTGCATATTCATCACTCATCATTCTAACAATGGACTCATCTACTGTGAGTTTTGAGAAATTGTCAATTCTAGTTTCAAAGTCCATTTCCTTAAATTCCATTCGGTTCAAGTCTACAAGATAAAAGTCATAACTAGATTTAGTTTTTATAATTAAAGTATTTCCAGGTGAATGATCTAAAAAATGTACTCCTTTTTCGTGTAAATGATACGTAAATCTAGTAAAAGCTCTTACTATAATTTCATGTTCTGGATAATTCAAATCTTTTGTTAACTCTCTAAATGTTAAGTCACAATCCAAATGTTCGCTGATATAAAAACACTTTTTAAAAAGCCCTAAAGTTGAAAACTCATAATAAGCAACTTGATAAGGCGTTTTTACATCCAAAGATTTTAATTGAATAGCATAATCAAATGAACGCTGAGCTTTACTTTTCCTGAAAAATTTATAGATAATTTGATTTATAAAAATAGGTACTTTGAAAGCTTTTACATTAATTTTCTGTCCATTTAAATCAAATAATTTAATAGTGTTTCGTGCGGCAACGCCGAATTGATTTCCAGAAGTATCAAAATTAGCAATAAAATTATCGAGCATGCTTTCGGAATGTGCATAACTAGGATCTATAACTTTTTTCATAGTTCAAAATTACAACATTTTAAATTTTAAACTTATTTAGTACGTTAAAATAATTTTGTTGCTAACGAATTCTATAAAAGCTAAAAAAACCGCTTTAATTCTAAACCTTTTTTAGTATTTTCGAATGATGCAATATAAATTTTTGATTTACATATCTTATAGCTATGCCATCCCTATTGGAAATCCTCTTGAAAAAGAACTTAAAAATAGAGGGTATGAAGTTCAGTGGTTTAGCGACTTGGAAGAAGGTAGCAATGGGTTAAGAAACAAAACAAATGCACTTAGCAGTATCAAAGAAGTGATTCATTACAAGCCAGATATCGTTTTAGCAGCAACCAATGATGTTCCAGATTTTATTTCAGGCCTAAAGGTTCAAATATTTCATGGGTTTTTCGCTCAAAAAAGACCTGGGAAAAACAATAAATTTGCGCATTTTAGGATTCGTGGTTTTTTTGATTTGTACTGTACACAAGGACCTTCTACAACTTCTAGATTTAAAACACTCCAAAAACAAAAAAAATACTTTGATGTTATAGAAACAGGTTGGAGTAAGGTTGATCCTTTGTTTCCGATAGCTTCAAAAACAGTAAGTACAACTCCTACTATAATAATCGCATCAACTTTTACTGAAAGGTTAAGTCTTGCATATATTGATGAGGTCTATAACACGATTAAAGCGCTCAGTACGTCTGGAAAATATAATTTCAAAATGGTATTACATCCAAAAATTCCGCTGTATTTGGTAGAAAAATGGAAACAACTTGATGGTCCTAATTTTACTTTTTATGATACTACAAACTTAATACCGCTATTTAAAAAATCAGATATATTGTTTGCAGATACTACTTCTGCAATTCAAGAATTTTTATTACAAAAAAAACCTGTTGTTACTTTTAATCACACACTCAAACACGACTATCTAATTCAAATAAACCAAGTTGAAAGCATAGAAACTGCCTTTAACAAAGCACTGTCAAACCCAGAAAACTTATTACAAAACATAGAACTTTATATTAATGAACTACACCCCTACTCAGATGGTAAATCTAGTGCACGTGTTGTAGATGCGACGATTTCATTCTTGCAAAAAGATAGAAGTTATTTAAAACAGAAGCCATTGAATTTAATTCGAAAATTTAAAATAAGAAAGCGTTTAAGATATTTTACTTTGAAGAGTTATCGTCTTCCAAAAAAAACTATTTCTAACTTATGATAAATTCACAGATGTAGTGATTTATTAAATTAATAAAGAGTAACTGTTTTTAACACCATCAATTTCTTTGGACAAGAGGCATCTTGTGAAACAATAAAATTAGCCAAAATCGTACTAAATAATTCTATAAAAAAACTTAGTTTTGTAGTGTCTTTTAGTTCATTCTAAAAAATCATTTTAAATACAATATGATTAAAATTTCAGGAGTTATCATCACCTATAACGAAGAAGAACATTTAGAAAAATGTTTAACCTCCTTGGTAGGGGTTGTTGATGAAATTATTGTAGTAGACTCCTACTCCACTGATAAAACACAAGAAATTTGCAAGCAGTTTAACGTGACTTTTATACAACAAGAATTCTTAGGGTATAAAGAGCAAAAAAACTTCGCAGTAGAACAAGCTAATTTTGATTATATTTTATCTTTAGATGGGGACGAGGCGCTATCTGAAACCTTAAAAACCTCGATTTTAAAGGTTAAGAAAGACTGGAAATATTTGGGTTACTATTGCAATAGAAAAAATAATTATTGTGGACAATGGATTCATTTTTCTGACTGGTATCCAGATAGAAAATTAAGACTTTTTAAAAAAAATAGTGGAGAGTGGAAAGGCATCAACCCACATGATTCCTATAAATTAAAAAATAACACAAAAAGTGGTCAACTTTCTGGAGATCTGTTACATTGGATTTATAGAGATTACGAAGAACACAAACAAAAGGTTGAAAAATTCTCGACTATAAGTGCCCAATCATATTTTGATTTAAAAATTTCAGCCTCTCTTTTTAAAGTTTATTTTAGACCCTCATGGGCATTTTTTAAAGCTTATTTTTTAAGATTGGGAATTTTAGATGGTTTTTACGGATGGCGAATCTGTAAACAGACATTTATTGTAACATACTTAAAATACAATAAACTAAGACAGCTCTGGAAAAATTCCAAACTAAATTTATGAAAAAAACCTAAGTGGACAAAAAAAACACTAAACTAAAATGCTAAACGAACTAAACAATACAATAAAGACTTTGAAACAAGGAGGACTAATCCTCTATCCCACGGACACCGTTTGGGGTTTGGGTTGTGACGCTACTAATTTTGCTGCAGTTGAAAAACTGTTTAAGCTCAAAAATCGTGAAGATCAAAAAACCATGATTTGTTTAGTGAGTGATTTTAATATGTTAAACTTCTATGTTGAAGAAATACCTGAAGCGGCTTATAGTATTTTAGAATATGCTACCACACCAACTACCATCATTTATGACCAACCGCTAAGAGTAACAGAAAACCTTATTGCAGCTGATGATACCTTGGCCATTCGTATGGTGAAAGATGGGTTTTGCGCAGATTTATTGAAACGGTTTAAAAAACCAATTGTTTCAACATCTGCAAATATTTCTGGAAATCCTACTCCAAAGTCCTTTCAAGAAATTGAAGACTATATTTTAAAAGGTGTAGACTATGTCGTAAATTTGGAGCGTACAAACAAATCATCTAAACCTTCTTCTATCATTAAATTGAGTAACAATGGAGAAGTAAAAGTTATTAGAAAATAATTTTGAAACGCTTTGGAAACTTTACAACACATGAACTTCAAACACGCATTAACATCACCATTATTTCAGGTTATTTCAAAATCTGCAAATGAGCTTGGAGTGGATTGTTATGTTGTTGGAGGCTTTGTCCGAGATTTTGTTTTAGAACGCGGTCGCGAAAAAGATATCGATATTGTAGCTATTGGAAGCGGTATTGATCTTGCAAAACGAGTTGCTAAAAATTTACCTAACTCTCCTAAAGTTCAAATTTTTAAAACCTACGGTACTGCCATGATTCGCTATGAGGGTGTTGAACTAGAATTTGTTGGTGCCAGAAAAGAATCTTACAATGAGGATAGCAGAAACCCAGTTGTGGAAGATGGTACTTTGGAAGAAGATCAAAACCGCAGAGATTTTACCATCAATGCGATGGCTATTAGTTTGAATTCATCAACTTATGGACAACTTTTAGATCCTTTTAACGGACTTAAGGATTTAGCTGACAAATGCATCAAAACTCCTTTGGATCCCGCAATCACATACAGTGACGATCCCTTACGCATGTTGAGAGCTATTCGGTTTGCAACCCAATTGAACTTTGAGATTGAAACAGCTTCATTAAATGCAATCAAAGAGCAATCTCATCGGATTGAGATTATTACAAAAGAGCGTATCAACGCAGAAATTCAAAAAATATTAGAGAGTAAAAAACCTTCTATTGGATTTTTATTACTTGAAAAAACAGGCCTCCTTCAGCGCATAATTCCTGAGCTGACAGATTTGAAAGGCGTTGATATTCAAGAAGGTCAAAAGCACAAAGATAATTTTTACCATACTTTGGAAGTTGTAGACAACATTTGTAACCATACCGAAAATGTATGGCTCCGATGGGCAGCACTTTTACACGATATTGGAAAAGCACCGACCAAACGTTTTAGTAAAAAAGTAGGCTGGACTTTTCATGGGCATGAACTAAAGGGCTCCAAAATGGCATATCATTTATTTAAGCGATTGAAAATGCCGCTAAATGATAAAATGAAGTATGTTCAAAAACTCGTGTTTATGAGTTCGCGACCTATTGTATTGGCACAAGAAAATATCACAGATTCTGCCGTACGTCGCCTCGTTTTTGATGCCGGAGAATTTGTCGAAGATTTAATGACCCTTTGTGAAGCAGATATTACGACCAAAAACCCTTATAAGTTCAAGAAATATCACAACAATTTCAAACTTGTTAGAGAAAAGATTATTGAAGTTGAAGAGCGTGACCATCTACGAGACTTTCAGCCTCCCATTTCTGGTGAAACAATTATGGAAACCTTCAATCTAGAACCTTCCAAAGAAATAGGGATTATTAAAGAATTTATAAAAGAAGCTATTTTGGAAGGAATCATCCCTAATGATCCTCAAAAAGCATTTGAATTGATGCTAAAAAAAGGATCTAAATTAGGATTAACCGTAGCAAATGAAAAATAAATTTAGAAGCATTTCAAAAATTGCTTTAGTACTCATCTATTTTGTCATAGTAGCAGGATGCGATTGTGCGCATGACAGGCTCAGGAATGGGATGTCCAGACTGGCCAAAATGTTTTGGATACTTCATTCCTCCTACAGAAGGTTCTCAGTTATTATTTGAGGCAAATCATTCCTACAAAAAAGGCATGATGATTTTGATGGATCATGAAGCTTTTTTAGTTGCTAAAACTGATTTTGTTTCAGGAAATAAAATGAACACCTCTAATTGGGAAGTTTATAGCAAACACGATTATACAACTTACGACCCCGTTCATACATGGGTAGAATATATCAACAGACTCATAGGGGTTTTATCTGGAATCCCAATCTTAATTTTTACTGTTTTAGCGTTTTGGTTTTGGAAAAAAAACAAGTGGATTCCTATTATTTCTGTCTTAACTTTATTTGGCATGGGGTTTCAAGCGTGGCTTGGAAAAACAGTGGTAGATTCAAACCTAGCCCCCTTTAAAATAACCATTCACATGGTAATGGCATTATTAATTGTAGCATTTATTTTGTATCTTATTTTTGCTTCTAAAACTAGCTATAAACAACAAAAATATCACAAATTATTTTTTAATATATTGATGGTAGCCATCATTCTTTCTTTGGTGCAAATTATTTTAGGTACACAAGTAAGGCAATTTGTCGACGAGCAAACAAAACTTATTGGCTATCAAAAAGCGTTATGGTTAGAGTCTCCAGACTTGAAATTTTATATACACCGCTCTACCTCTATTTTAGTTTTAGCATTAAACGGCTATTTATGGTATATAAATAGATCAAACGTGTTAGGATTCAATAAAATAAGATTGGTAATATATTGTGTGATACTTGAAGCATTTACGGGAATTTTAATGTATTATTTTGATTTTCCATTTTTAAGTCAACCTTTACATTTAGTTCTAGCCTCCATTCTATTTGGGATTCAGTGCTATATTCTACTAGAATGCTCTTATAAAAAACGACAAAATGAACAAGCATAAGGAAAATGCATCTTATATTTGTACAATATTATTAACCTATGATTTTTAGATTTAGAGTTGTTTTAGACAACGATACCAAAGAGGATATTTTCAGAGATATTGAAATCAGAAACACAGATTCTCTTGAAGACTTACACAATGTCATCACCCAATCATTTGGGTTTGACGGAAGTGAAATGGCGTCTTTTTATTTGAGTGATGATGAATGGAATCAAGGCGAGGAAATTTCTTTATATGATGTAAATGAAGGAGGTACGGATATTCAACTCATGAGTCAGACGACTATTGATTCGGTTGTTTCCGAGAGCCGTACTAAATTGCTTTATATCTATGATTTCTTAAGTATGTGGACTTTTATGGTTGAATTAGGTGAAATTGTAGAAGAAGCACAAGGTACTGATTACCCTAATTTATTATTTGTTCATGGACAAGTTCCAGGAGATGCACCCGAAAAGGTTTTTGAAGCTAAAAGCAGTGATGATTCTTATGACGAATTTGATGATGGGTATGGTAGTGATGACTACGAGCAATTAGACTTTGACGAAAACTGGAATTAAAAGAAAAATACCCGTATTTTCTGTTTGGTAATTACGTTTCACAAAACTTAGAGAATTTTTAAAATTTCTCCCATATTTTTACTCTTCTTAAATCGGGAATCTCCTGTATATTCAAATATTTTTGTCTTTAACATGGTTTCATGCTCTGGAGTCGAAAGCGTGTCAGAAGCCATACACTGAATGAGTCGGTCAATTCGATTCTTGAAACTCAACATGCGTTTGGCAACAATAGAACGTTCTTCAAGCTTGTACTGATTAACCGATTGTTTTTCAAATTTTTCAGTCACTAAATCCACCATTTTAAAATTCTCCTTAAAAAACTGAGGACGGTACACATTAAATTTACCTTCATAACACTGTTGATCAAAATCAATAGCTCGAATACTGTAAACAACATGATCAAAATCATGGGTAGGTACAATTACATAATTATAAGAACGCATATCTCCTAATAAACGAATCATACACCGTTCGTTAAATTTTACAAACTCCTTTGCAATTTGTGCCTTTTTCTGGTTCTGTACAACTTGGAAGCATTTTTTCTATAAATTCATCTCCAGGAATCCCACTTATATGCTCTTCAATTAAAGTATCGTTATACACCAAAAAATTAGGTTATGAGGCGATAACATATGTTCAAGTTCCAAACCATATATTCGAGAAGCATCCGCTTTTTTAACATAAAAATAGGCATAATTATCATTGAGGATATTTCTGATTTTGATACGAAACGGTTTTGAATTTCCAAACGTACAATAATCAATAGCATCTACATTTAATAAAGGAATCGTCTTTTCATTTCCGTCCGAATGCAGCTTGGTATATATTTTTTTTAGACTCAAATCGATCTCTTGACGATCAAACTCACTATAATAAGTCCGTACCCAAAGGGTATCTTTATCATTTTTGTCAAACACTTCAACAGACCCTTGAAAACGAAGTAAATCATCATAAAAAATAGGCAATCGGATAGTTCGATTGAATTTTGTAAAATAAGTCTTTAAGGCTGTATTTACAGGGTATGATGGTTTTTTGAGAGATATTTTTAAATCGTCTTCATGTGATAATCTGAACTTCAAATTTAACCTATATTTTTTAATTTGTAACAATTGACTCAAATCATCGTCTTATTATTAATATTCATTTAAAACTTAATTGTGAATTCTATTCTTAAAATTTCAAATCTGACAAAAAAATATGGACTATTAACCGCTGTTAGCAATCTTTCATTTGACATCGAAAAAGGAAGTGTTTATGGAATTTTAGGACCTAATGGCAGTGGGAAATCCACAACTTTAGGAATTGTATTAAATGTTGTTAATAAAACATCTGGAAAATTTTCATGGTTTAGTGGTGAGCTTACCACGCATCAGGCTTTAAAAAAAGTAGGCGCAATTATTGAGCGCCCAAATTTTTATCCATATATGACAGCTCACCAAAACCTTAAACTCGTTTGTAAAATCAAAGGTATTTCATACGATTCTATAGATAGAACTTTGGAAACCGTAGGGCTTATCGATCGAAAACATAACAAATTTAGCACCTTTTCTTTAGGCATGAAACAGCGGTTGGCCATTGCATCAGCACTTCTAAATAATCCTGAAATATTAATTTTAGATGAGCCCACAAATGGATTAGACCCTCAAGGAATTCATCAAATAAGGGAAATCATAAAAGAAATTGCCCAACAAGGAACTACCATCTTATTAGCTTCACATCTTTTAGATGAAGTTGAAAAAGTTTGTACTCACGTCGTTGTTTTAAGAAAAGGAGTCAATCTGTTTTCAGGACGCGTTGATGAATTGATCTCAAGTCATGGTTTTTTTGAGTTAAAAACACATCAAAAAGATGACTTATTAAAACTTCTGGAATTAAATCCTAATTTTTCACACACAAAAGTTGAAAATGATTTGGTCACTGCCTTTCTTGAAAACCCAATGGAAGCTGAAGAATTCAACAGGTTACTTTTTAAAAATAACATCGTATTGAGTCATTTAGTCAAACGAAAAGAAAGTCTAGAAGAACAATTTTTACAATTAACCGACAACCAATGAAACGATTATTAGACCTAGAACTTCAGAAATTATTACTCAACAAAACGAGTAAAATATTGATATTTATTTCCTTTATTCTGCCACTATGTGTCATTCTATTATCTGCTGTAAAAATTAATTTTTTTGGTTTCTTCACTCTTGAATTAGGAGAATTAGGAATTTTTAATTTCCCTATTATTTGGCATATTATCACCTTTTTTTCCGCACTATTTAAATTCTTTTTTGCTATTGTGGTTGTATCAATGATTGGGAATGAATACAGCAATAAAACATTAAAACAAAACCTCATCGATGGACTAAGTAAAAAAGAATTTATCTTGTCTAAATTCTATGTTATTGTGTTTTTCTCGCTCATATCTACACTAATTATTTTCTTTATTTCTTTAATTTTAGGATTGATTTATTCAAGTTATAATGAATTTCATATCATTATCCAGCAAATGGAGTTTTTAGTTGCTTATTTTGTAAAACTCGTAGGATTCTTTTCTTTCTGTTTATTTTTGGGAGTCTTAGCAAAACGCTCTGCATTCGCGTTGGCATTTTTGTTTGTCGATTTAATTTTAGAATGGATTGTTTTGGGACTCATCACCTGGAAAAGCAGTTACGAAACCGCTCAGAAAGTACAAGACTTTTTCCCTTTGACTTCAATGTCAAACCTTATAAAGCAACCTTTTCAGCGTGTTGCAATGACAAAATTTCCCTCCAACACAGATATAAATTATGATTATGCTGTCCATTTTGACAACATTGTAATCGTTCTTTTCTGGACATTTATTTTTATATTTTCATCTTATAAATTATTAAAAAAGCGAGATTTATAGTATATTTCGGTCCCTAAATTGAGTATTGTTTTTTGATATAAATCATGAAACTTAAACTGTTTTTTTCGGATGAAATACCTTACAATATTAGTTTTTTTATCACTCTCCTTTTTTGGTTTTTCTCAAGGAGAAGCTTCTCATTGGTATTTCGGAAATGGCGCAGGCTTAATATTTGATACAAGTACCAATATTGTGACGGCCACAAATGCTGCAGCCTCCACAATTGACACAAACGAAGGCTGTTCTTCTATTGCTGATTTTAACGGCAATTTATTATTTTATACAGATGGTCGGAATGTATGGGATAAAAACCATCAGTTAATGCCGAATGCCGATTATTTTGGCGGTAGTGGATTGCTGGGAGACCCCTCTAGTACCTCATCAGGTTTGATCATTCCCCGCCCAGGTAACCCTGATAATTATTATATATTTACAGTAGATGAACCCCATCATAACAATGCATGGGCGTATCCCAATCAAGGCCCAGCAGATATCAATGGTAATACGGTTTTTCAGTACGATGATATTATTGGAAGCTCTGTCCCAAACGACGATGACGGTTTTAATAACGGCCTCAACTATTCTTTGGTAGATTTAACACTTAATGGCGGCAACGGAGATGTTGTAGCCTCCGAAAAAAACAAACCACTTTTAACTTATGACCCTTTGGATCAGGAACAAGCGAGCTTCAAATGTTCTGAAAAAATTTCAGCTGTAGAGCATAATGACAAGCAATCTTATTGGGTAATAAGTCATTTTTTAGACATCTTTTATGCCTTTCGAGTAGATGAAAGCGGCGTCAACACAACCCCTGTTACCACTCAAATAACCCCTCTAGTTTCACTTAACGGCTACCGCAGAAATTCGATCGGATACCTAAAGTCTTCACCTGATGGCACTAAACTTGCTATCTGTCATAACGAACAAGGAAATATTCAAGGGCAAAATCCGAATAATACTACCGGAAGTTTATGGATTTATGATTTTGATGATGCCACAGGAATCGTTAGCAACCCTATAAACGTGATCAGTAATTCTGGCGTTTATGGAACTGCTTTTTCAACAGATTCTAGCAAGTTATACGCAACAGCTAATCGAACAATATTTCAATTTGATTTGAATGCGACAGATATTTCTGGCTCTCAAACCATAATTCATCAGCAAAGTAATTTTAATAGTTTTATTGGAGCGCTTCAACTTGCCCCTAATGGCAAAATTTATGCTGCTAATACTGCAACTGATTTTGCACTAGATGTTATTAACAACCCTGATGAACAAGGACTGTTATGTGACTATGTAGCAGCAGGACAGCCATTGGCAGCTGGCACAGACGCTAATTTTGGTTTACCACCCTTTATTCAATCTTTTTTCCTAGCTAAAATTGAAGCTGAAAATTTGTGCTTGGGAAGTGCTACACAATTCCTTATAGATAG
The DNA here is from genome assembly GCA_943789465.1 of uncultured Flavobacteriaceae bacterium. Lineage (GTDB taxonomy): Bacteria > Bacteroidota > Bacteroidia > Flavobacteriales > Flavobacteriaceae > Hel1-33-131. Next base: position 545,317 of record CALSUF010000002.1, read on the forward strand.
TAATGAAACTTATGATAGTATCCTATGGGATTTTGGAGATTCTAGTACTCCTTCCACTATTGACAATCCAACACATATTTACCCAAATACAGGAAATTTTACAGTTTCAGCTACACTCACTTTGGGAATAGAAGTTAATACCTTCTCAAAAACAATAGAAATCTATACAGATCCAACTGCATTTATTCCAAATGCTCTTTCTGAGTGTGATGATGATAATGATGGTGTGGTTGCTATAAACCTCAACCAAATTAAAGATACAGAAATATTAAATGGTCAACTCCCTCTTAATTATACCATTACATATTATGAGTCACAAGGAAATGCGGATACAGACACCGATGCGCTTGTAATGCCTTATGAAAACATAAGTAATCCACAGACTCTTTTTGCTAGAATAGAAAATAATTCAAATAAAGAATGTTACGACACTACTACCTTTTTATTAACCGTATTTGACACTCCAACAGCGAATACCGTTGATAATAACGAGGTTTGTGACGATTTTGTTGACGGTGATGCATCAAATGGCCAAAAAATAACAAACCTCCAACTTTTTGATTCCGATGTGCTAGAAACTCAAGACCCTTTGAAATTTAAGGTGAGCTATTATAAATCACAAAACGATGCCGATACCAAAACTAATTCACATCCTAATCTATACTACAATACAACGCCATTTACAGAGTTGGTTTTTGTTCGAATTGAAAATGTTTTAAATGAAAAATGTTTTGACACGACTTCATTTAATCTCATTATAAACCCCTTACCCACACCGATAGATACCTCTTTAGTTCAATGTGATGAAGATGGAATCTATGATGGATTGACAATTTTCAATTTGACAGAAATAGACGCAACACTTATAAATAATATTCCCAACCGAATTACTAAGTTTTACACATCCTTAACATCTGCTCAAAACTCAATTAATGAAATCGATGGTACAGCGTTTAGCAACACTGCAAATCCACAAATTGTGTATGTACAACTCGTTGATACCAACACAAATTGTTTTGATATTTCGGAGATAACTTTAACTGTAAATGTCACTACTGGAACAGATGCAATACTAGAATCTTGCGATTCAGATGGTACCGAAGATGGCTTTTTTAATTTCACCCTAACTGACGCAGATGCTGATGTGCTTACTGGCTTACCTGTATTTTACACACTTAGCTATTACGAATCTTACCAAGACGCTCTATTAGAAACCAATCCACTCCCTACTAATTACACCAATACAACAGCTTATAATCAGATTATTTTTGCACGAATAGAAAACGGCAACGATTGTTTTGGTATCAATCGGGTTGAATTAGAAGTATTTGAACTTCCACAGATTGTAATTGAAGATGAACGTTTGTATTGTTTGAATTCATTTCCTAGTTTTATAACATTAGATTCGGGTCTAATTAATGGGGTTCCTTCATCATTTATTTACAATTGGTCAACTGGAGATACTACCCCACAAACTCAAGTCAATGCTACTGGAGTTTATACGGTAACTGTGAGTAACACCAATGGCTGCTCAAAGCTTAGAACCATCACGGTGCTGCCTTCAAATACAGCAACTTTTGATTCTATAGAAATTGTAGATGGTGTTGAAACCAATTCCGTCACTATTTTAGTTTCTGGCGAAGGAGATTATGAATATGCTTTGGATACTGAATTTACTGGATTTCAAGATTTGAATGTTTTTACTGGAGTTGGACCAGGGCTCCACACGGTTTATGTAAGAGACAAAAATGATTGTGGGACAGTGAAAAAAGATATTGCGGTTATTGGATTCCCGAAATTTTTTACTCCTAATGGTGATGGTTATAATGACAGCTGGCAAGTATATGGAATCAATACACCAAACCAAGCAAACAGCGAAGTCTATATTTTTGATCGTTTTGGAAAACTACTGATCCAATTAAATCCTTTAGGGGATGGCTGGGATGGCACCTACAATGGAGCTGTCATGCCGACATCAGACTATTGGTTTTATGTCAAACTTGAAGATGGGCGCCTATTTAAAGGGCATTTTAGTTTAAAAATGTAAATCATTTTAACACTTAATTTTTTTTTTAAACACTCGAGTTAGCTTTTCTAAAATATCTCAATTATTAGAAGATGACCCAACAAATCTATGCGTATATTTGTAATGATTTTTATGAAAAAAATTAGCCAATTTATTTTTCTATTATTATCTTTCTCTGTTTTGAGTCAAAACGTACTAGTGAGTAGTACTAATTATACCCCTCAAGAATTGATTGAAAATGTACTGATAAATAGTTCTTGTATTGATAATCTAGTGGTCACAAATGTAGTTGGAGGAAATTTTAACTCAACAGAAAAAAGTTATGGCTATTTTGATGCCAATGGCAGTAGTTTCCCTTTACAAAAAGGTATTGTTTTAAGTACTGGAAGACTAAATAATGTGGAAGGTCCTAATGATTCTTTGAGTGACGATGACGCCTCAAATTGGGGAGGTGACACTGACTTAGAGATGATTCTCAACGAAAGTAATACTCTCAATGCAACTATTCTAGAATTTAACTTTTCAGTGAGTGCCAATCAGATTAGCTTTAATTATGTATTTGCTTCTGAAGAATATCAACAAAATAATTCTAGTACCTGTCAATATTCAGATTTATTTGGTTTTTTGATACAAAAACAAAGTGGTGGCCCTTACAGAAATATCGCCATAGTCCCATCGACACAAACACCTGTAAAAGTGACCACTGTTCATTCTGGAATCCCAGGAGAATGTGACCCCATTAATGAAGCTTATTTTGGCAGTTGGAATTCCAATTCAGCTCCTATCAATTTTAATGGGCAAACTGCAGTTCTTACAGCGACTGCCAACATTATTCCTAATGAAATTTACCACGTTAAATTGGTGATTGCAGATGAACAAAATTATCGATACGATTCTGCAGTTTTTTTAGAAGCCAGTAGTTTTAGATTAGGAACAGACTTAGGAATTGATCGTTTGATAGCAACTAATAATCCTTTATGTGGCAATGAAACTATAACTTTAAACGCATCTCAAAATAATGTTTTATCATACCAATGGTTTAAAAATGGGAGTCCACTGACAGGATTCACAGGGACTTCTTTAAATGTAGATTCGACAGGGCAGTATGACGTAGAAGTCACTTTAGCAAACGGGTGTATTAGCTACGGTACTATTCAAATTGAATACAGCCCATTACCAATTGTTCAAGATGTTATATTAATACAATGCGATGAGGATAACCTCAACGATGGAATTACAACTTTTAACTTAAATCAAATTTATGATAAAGTCACAAATGCTATTCCTAATCTTAATTTGAAGTTCTACAAAACTAGTTTAGATGCAGAATTAGATACTTCAAATAACTTGAATGGGGATTCCTATACTAATATTCAAAGTCCTGAAACGGTATTTGTTCAAGTATCAGACCCCCAATCTGGATGTATTAATGTTGCTGAACTGATTTTAAAAGTGAGTCCAAAAACAGCACAAAACACAGTTTTAAAATCCTGTGATGATGATGGGACTGACGATGGTGTTTTTAATTTCACTTTAAGTGAAGCTGATAACGAAATACTTGCTGGATTACCTGCAACGCATACCTTAAGTTATTACGAATCTTATCAAGATGCACTTTTAGAAAACAACCCATTAGGAACAAATTATACCAATACCACTCCATATAATCAGACCATTTTTGCACGTATAGAAAATGACAATGATTGTTTTGGTATTAACACTCTAGAATTAATCGTTAATGCACTTCCAGAAATAGTCGTTGAAAATGAACGTTCGTATTGTCTAAATACATTTCCTAGCTTGATTACATTAGATGCAGGGGTCATAAATGGATTTCCTTCTTCATTTACTTATGATTGGTCAACAGGGGCTACTACCTCTCAAATTCAAGTTAATGTCCCTGGCATTTATACGGTAACCGTGAGTAATATTAATGGCTGTTCAAAAATTAGAACCATCACGGTGCTGCCTTCAAACACAGCAACTTTTGATTCTATAGAAATTATAGATGGAGTAGAAAATAACTCAGTCACTGTAATTGTTTCTGGCGAAGGTGACTATGAATATGCTTTGGATACTGAATTTTCAGAGTATCAAGATTCAAACTCGTTTTTTGGAGTCAAACCAGGGTTTCATACGGTATACGTAAGAGATAAAAACAATTGTGGAACAGTCAAAAAAGATATTGCAGTCATTGGATTTCCTAAATTTTTCACTCCTAATGGAGATGGGTATAATGACACTTGGCACGTATATGGAATCAATACAGTAAACCAAGTAAACAGCGACATATATATTTTTGATCGATTTGGAAAACTTCTGATCCAATTAAATCCATTGGGCGCTGGATGGGACGGCACGTACAATGGGACTATCTTACCGACTTCAGACTATTGGTTTTATATCAAACTTCAAGACAATAAAATATTTCAAGGCCATTTTACTTTAAAACGATAGCTAACAACTACGTTTTAAAAATATTTTATGTAGTTTTATACCATCACTTAATTTAACCCCCTAAATCGATGGTGAAACTTAAAATTGTTTTAATAGCATTTTTTATACCTTATTATTGTGCTCAAGCTCAAATAGTGGAAATTAATTCTAATATTTCAGTTGATGAACTTATAAAATCACATCTTTTTGAAGGATGTATAGAAGTTTCAAATGTAAGTAGTAACGTCAACGGAAGTATCAATGGATTGACAAGTTTTGGAACATTTACAAAATCAACTTCAAATTTTCCTTTAGATAATGGAATTATTTTATCAACTGGAAATGCAAATTCCGCAGGAAATTCAGTCAATACAAACGACTTAAATGAAGGTGATGAAAATTGGGGTACGGATTCAGATTTACTCGGTGAACTCGGAATCACCAACACCTTTAACGCAACTTCTATTGAATTTGATTTTATTTCAGCTATTGACAAAGTAACGTTTGAGTATATTTTAGCCTCAGAAGAATATTTTCAATTGGATTATATTTGTGATAACATAGATAGTTTTGTGTTTCTTATACGAAAAGCAAGTAGTACAGAGCCCTACACAAATATTGCCACCGTTGGCATTGAAAACGATCCAATAAGCCCCCGTTTTATACACCCAGAAATATTTGGATTTTGTGAGGCTGTAAATGAATCTTTTTTTGATGATTATTTGGTTGGTGATACCAATTTTGATGGCCGATCAGTACCTATTATTTCTACTGCTAACGTCACACCTAATACACTATACCATGCAAAATTAATTATTGCTGATGGTAATGATCAAAACTTTGACTCTTCTGTATTTATAAAAACAAGCGTTGTATTGCCTAAATTAGAACTAGGAAATGCTATAAATAGCTGTGCAAACTCCGTTGATTTAAATGCAGATATTGGTGTAACTCCAGCTACATATGACTGGTATTTTAATAACATATTGATTTTAGCAGATGGTGGATCCACCTTTTCAGCAACACAAACTGGAAACTACAAAGTAAAAGTTACAATCCCATTAAATGAAACAGAGTGTACACATGAAGACACTATAAGTGTGACATTAAGCTCTGTACAAACGATCAACTCTGTACCAGATTATGCGCTTTGCGACCCTAATGGTGATGGAGTTGAAATGTTCAATCTTTCTACTAAAAATTCAGATGTTTTAGCTGCAGCACCACCTGCATCCTACACCATTTCATATCATTTAACACTTGCAACTGCAGAAGCAAATACAAGTCCAATTACTAGCATCCAAAACACTAGCAATCCACAAATTATTTATGTACGACTAGAGGATGATAATACAGGGTGCTTGGCTTATGAACCCATTAATTTAGTTGTAAACACCATTCCAACTATACCAGATCTTGTGCCATTTGTCGTTTGTGATAATGATGCTGTAAGAGATCAGAATACCAATTTAAATATAACATCTTTTGACACAACCATTACCAACGGAAATACAAATCTTGGAGTTAGTTACCACACCTCAATAGCCAATGCTGCACTAGGAAGCAACCCTCTCCCCTCTAATTATAGTGATTCTTCTGTACAATTATTTGCAAGGATATTTAATGTAAATACAGGCTGTTTTAATACAACTCCTATTGATATTGAAGTTTACAATACTCCAGAACTCAGCACTGAACCTATATTTTTAGATGCTTGTGACCCTGATCATGATGGATTTGCAAGCTTCGATTTAGAAACTACTTTGCCATTAATGATAATGGATTTAACAGGATTATCTGCTAGTTTTTATTCCTCATTAGCTGATGCACAAACTGAAAATGATCCTATTTTAGATCCAACTGATTATACAAATATTAGTATTCAAGAACAAGTCGTATATGTTCGTGTCGAAGATGATGTTTCAGGTTGTTTTAGTGTGCGATCTTTTGAAATTCATACCAACCTATTATTATCACAAACAGATTTAAGAGATCTAGAATTTTGTGATCAAGATGGTGATGACATGTACACTATTGATTTGAACTCCATAAGTGAGAAAATCAAAAACATGTTACTTGGCCTCACAATCACTTATTACGAAACCTTAAATGATCAGAACAGTAACAATCCAATAACAACCTCTAATTATACTTTTACAGGTCCTACATTAACCTTATTCTTAGACATCGAAAATAGTAGTTGCCTTGAACAAGCTGAGATTAATTTCAGTTTGACAGATGTCGTGCAATTTACCAATATTTCAGACCAAAGAATTTGTGATACAGACTCCGATGGTTTCACGATTTTAAATCTCAATAATTTTGATACTGCAGTCACAGGGAATCAATCTGGTTTTCAAGTACATTATTATGAAACTATTTCAAATGCTGAAAATAATACTGGAGCACTCCCAAACAACTATACAAATATTTCGAATCCACAAACTATATTTGTGAGTATTACAGAAAATGCTACCACTTGTACAGATATAAGTTCTTTTGAAATTTCAGTGATTCCTGCAGCTGTCATAAATCCACCTTCTCCTATTGTCATTTGTGATGATGATGATGGATTTTCAATTATTAATCTTGAAAGTTTGATTCCTTCCTTAACAAATTCACCAAATAACGTAGACATTTCTTTTTTCACAAGCTTAAATAAGGCGACTATTGATGACGACCCTATAACGACGACAACGACTTTTAATGCCCAAACTCAAACACTCTATATTCGTATAGAAGAGACTGTAACTAGCTTAAGATGCCCCATAATTACCCCGCTAAGTATTACTGTAAATACGTTACCTAACATCCCTTTAATTGAAAATTACGATGTTTGTGTCGACAGTTCTACCATTCCAATGTTCTTAATGAACACAAAGGATATTGAAATTCTTAATGGACAAAGTGGCAAAGAAGTATTCTATTATGAAGATGCTAGTTTCACACAGCTAATTGATAAAAATCAAGCTTATACTGGAAGTAACTTCCCACAAACAATTTTCATAAAAGTTGACAACACAACAGACTCCAATTGCTTTTCTACGGGTACTTTTGAAATTAACATTGTACCCTTTCCTGTTTATAATGACACTGTCAATATTGATGTTATTGGGTGTGATGCCGACGAAATTGATGGTAAAATAGATATTGATCTCAACACGGTCATCAATACTTTGACACAAGGAATCACCCCAACTCCAGTAATTTCGTTTTTTACAACTTTGAGTAATGCCGAAAACAATACAGATGCACTTCCATTAAATTATGAAAATACAAGCAATCCACAAACTCTTTATATTAGAATTGAAAACAGTACAAATGGATGTTATCTGACAGATAATTTTGGAATTAATGTGTTGTCAACTCCTAAAGTTAGACAAGTTAACAACCTCACACAATGCGATACGGACTATGATGGACTCACTGTTTTTAACTTCGAAGATTTTGAAATTGAGATTTTTGATGTCCGACAAAGTTATCTCGTTACATCTTATTTTAACAGCTTAGAAGCACTTGAAAATGGAAATCCTGAAATCAATGATATTACAGCATTCCAAACAACCTCCAACCCACAAACAATTTATATCAAAGTATTGAATACAGCAACACAATGTTATACAACGGCACCCCTCACGCTCACTGCAATTTTACCCCCTACTTTTAATCCGATCTCTGAATTTATGATTTGTGACACGGATACTAGAACGTTTGATTTATCAAACATAAACAATACTCTAACTTCAGAGATACAAAATATTATCATTGATTATTTTGACTCCTTGATAGACGCTGAAAATGAACTTAATCCTGTTACAATTTTAAACTTCAAATTGGGCATTACTCCACTCTTCGTAAGAATTCAAAATAGCTCAACAAATTGTTTTTACATTCACAATTTTAACTTTATTGCCAATCCACTTCCAATCGCAAATAAACCTCCAAATTTAGAAGATTGTGATGATAATTTTGACGGAGAGTTAGACTTTGATATATCCTCGCAAACGCCCATAATTTTAGGAACTCAAAACTCCGCTAATTTTACCGTTTCCTATTATGAAAATATGGCAGATGGTGAATCAGATAACTCCCCATTAAATTTGATTGTTAAAGTTATTAACTCAAAAACTATCATTGCTAAAATTATAAATAATACAACGCAATGCATAAACTATACTTCCTTTGACATCAATGTAAACCCCTTACCAATTGTAGATATCCCTAACCAAGTGATTTGTTTAGACAATTTGCCACTAATTGTGAGTGCCAACACATTTAATAATGGAGACACTTACCTATGGTCTACTGGAGAAACTACCAATGAAATTGTGATTGATACTATTGGTTCATACTTTGTGAGTGTGACTACCTCAAAAGGCTGTGTGAACAGTTCTAATTTTGAAGTGATTATTTCAGAAGCTGCTTCTATTGAATTTACAGAAATCTTAAATTTCACAGACCCCAATTCTATTACCGTTTCTATAAGTAATGGTATTGGAGATTATCGTTATAAATTAGATAATGGGCCCCTCCAAAATTCAAACTTTTTCAACTATGTAACTTTAGGACACCATACCATTACAGTTGTGGATTTAAATGGCTGTCGTGAAGCAACCAAAGAAGTACTTGTCATAAATGCACAAAAAATTTTCACCCCAAATAATGATACCTATTTTGATACCTGGAATATTATTGGAATCGAGACACTTCCAGAATCCATTATTTACGTATTTGACCGATTTGGTAAACTTCTAACAACATTAACTCACAATTCAGCAGGTTGGGACGGTACTTACAGAGGCTATGAAATGCCCGCAACTGATTACTGGTTTTTAGCAAAAATTAAAACACCTACCGAAGAGTTTGAATACAAAGGACATTTTGCACTTAAAAGATGATTTTTAAGTATGTAAAAATTAATATCTTTGAGTAACCTAAGTTTTTATGATACATAAACTAAATATTATTTTTTTTAGTGTAGCTTTTTTACTATTTGATCTATTGCCTGCTCAAAATATTTCTTTATTCAACCAATTAAATGGACGGTTAGACTATACCGCAATTGGAAACACCCTTAATACGTCTGAAAACAACAGTTCTTTAAACTGTATTATAAATACAGCCTCTTCAGCTTCCTTAAATTTATCTACTTCACAAACCATTGAAGCCGCATACCTTTACTGGGCAGGTTCAGGGCCTGGCGATTTTAATGTAACCCTTAACACTAGCGAAATCACTCCCTCAAGAACCTTCGCTTATACACTAGACTCAACACGTCAATTTTTTGCTGCTTTTGCCGATGTAACCACTTTAGTTCAAGCCGAAGGAAATGGTCTGTATACCCTCAGTAATTTAGAAAATATTGATATTTCAGATCCATATTGCTCCACAGGTACAAACTTTGCGGGTTGGGCCATAACTATTATCTACTCAGACCCTCTTCTACCACTCAATCAATTAAACATCTATGATGGCTTAGAGAGTGTGCCCGATAGTATAAATATTGAACTGAACAATCTTAATGTTATGGATACTAATGGTGCTAAAATTGGTTTCATAGCATGGGAAGGCGATGTTGGCATAGCAGTAAATGAATCCCTAACGATGAACGGCATAACTCTTAGTAATCCACCTCTTAATCCTTCTAATAATGCTTTTAATGGCACCAATAGTTTTACGAACAATTCCAATATGTATAATATGGATATTGATGTATATCCAATTGAAAACACCATCAATGTAGGAGACATTTCTGCAACTATACAACTAACTTCTGGTCAGGATTTAGTAATGGTAAATAATATCATAACCGTACTAAACAGTCAACTTCCCGATGCTACTGTCAGTATTGACTCTGTCTACCAAGACTGTAATCCTCGTGAATTAACCGTTGAATACACTGTAAATAATCTGAACTCAACACATTTATTACCTGCAAATACACCTATCGCATTTTATGCCGACGCAGTTCTCATAGCGCAATCTCAAACCATAAACGACATTCTCGTAAATGGCTCCGAATCAAACATAATCAGTTTTGATGTTGATTCCTCGATTTTAAATACAATAGACCTTACAATTGTGGTGGATGATACTGGTGTGGGAAATGGAATTATAACCGAAATTAGTGAAACAAACAATACGGCTATTACTTCAATTGACTTTTTAAAATCTTCTGAACCAACACCATTAAGTCCTTTAATTGGTTGTAACTTTGGGAATAACGAAGCTGTTTTTAATCTACTTAATGCTTTAAATGAAGTAAGCCCTTCTTTCGAAATAGAAACTGCGATTTTTTACCAATCCTTAGAAGACTTGGTTGGTGATCTAGGTGCTTTGATAGATCCTTCGCAATTCATCAATGCGAATGGTATTGAAACCATATACTTCAGGTTAGATGCAGACCCCTGTTATGAAATTTTTTCAGTGAACTTAGAGGTCACCAACTGTGACCCCACCATCCCACAGGGTTTTTCACCCAACGAAGATGGTTACAATGACTGGTTTAATATAGATGGGCTCTATGATATATATTTACAGCATGAACTCTTAATATTTAATCGATTTGGAACTCTCATTTTCAAAGGGGATAATGATTTTAAATGGGATGGAAAAGCCAATTACGGACCGCTTAAAGGAGACAACCTTCTTGCTGTTGGAACCTATTTTTATGTGTTGCATTTGAATGTTCCAAATTCAAAACCTAGATCTGGTTGGGTTTACATGAATTATTAACTTGTTTTTAAAAAGATTTTTAAACACTTTTTGCACTAGCGCTTTCTTTGCATTAGCTTTGCAAGTATGCAATTTAATCTTACATCTGATTTCAAACCTACTGGAGACCAACCTGCAGCAATAAAGCAATTAGTTTCAGGAATTGAGTCCGAAGAAAAATACCAAACACTTTTAGGTGTAACAGGGTCTGGAAAAACATTTACAGTTGCCAATATCATTCAACAAGTGCAGCGTCCTACCCTAGTGTTAGCCCATAACAAAACTCTTGCCGCACAACTGTATTCAGAATTCAAACAGTTTTTTCCTGAAAATGCCGTTGAATATTTTGTGTCTTATTACGATTATTACCAACCAGAAGCCTATATTCCTGTTTCTGGGACCTATATAGAAAAAGATTTATCCATTAACGAAGAGATTGAAAAACTGCGTTTAAGCACCACTTCTTCCTTACTATCAGGTCGAAGAGATGTAATCGTCATCGCTTCTGTTTCGTGCTTATATGGTATTGGTAACCCTGTTGAATTTCAGAAAAATGTCATCAGTCTAAAAACCAATGAAGTCATTTCGAGAACGGCACTACTACATAAGCTCGTGCAAAGTTTATATTCTAGAACCGAAGGCGAGTTTAATCATGGTAACTTTAGAATTAAAGGAGATACCGTGGATGTATTTCCGAGTTATGCCGATTATGGATTTAGAATTCACTTTTTTGGAGATGAAATAGAAGCCATTGAAGCCTTTGATGTCAATAACAATAAAGTCATCGAAGTCTATGAAGGCATCACGATTTATCCTGCGAATATGTTTGTTACTTCACCTGATATTTTACAAAATGCCATCAAAGACATTCAAGATGATTTAGTCAAACAACACGATTATTTCAAAGACATTGGAAAACACCTCGAAGCGAAACGATTGAAAGAACGCACAGAATTTGATTTAGAAATGATTCGAGAATTGGGCTATTGTTCAGGAATTGAAAACTATTCACGCTACTTGGATGGTCGAGCACCAGGAACACGTCCCTTTTGTTTATTAGATTATTTTCCGAGTGATTCACTCATGGTGATTGATGAAAGTCACGTGACCATATCTCAAGTCCATGCGATGTATGGTGGCGATCGCAGTCGAAAAGAAAACTTAGTAGAATACGGATTTCGTTTGCCTGCAGCAATGGACAATAGACCCTTAAAATTTGAAGAATTTGAAAGCCTTCAAAATCAAGTATTATATGTCAGTGCCACTCCCGCAGATTATGAATTAGAAAAATCCGACGGTGTTTTTGTAGAACAAGTGATACGTCCAACCGGGCTATTAGACCCCATTATAGAAGTCCGACCGAGTCTGAATCAAATTGACGATTTGATTGAAGAAATTCAACAACGCGTCGAAAAAGACGAACGAACATTGGTCACTACTCTAACCAAACGAATGGCAGAAGAGTTGACCAAATATCTGGCACGTATTCAAATTCGCTGTCGCTATATCCATAGTGATGTGGATACCTTGGAACGGGTTGAAATTATGCAAGATTTACGTAAAGGGATATTTGATGTGCTTGTAGGTGTCAACTTATTAAGAGAAGGTTTAGACCTTCCAGAAGTCTCATTAGTCGTGATTTTAGATGCCGATAAAGAAGGGTTTTTACGTTCGGCACGTTCACTCACGCAAACCGTAGGGCGTGCAGCGAGACATCTTAACGGACGTGCTATTATGTATGCAGACAAAATTACCAAAAGCATGCAAAAAACCATTGATGAAACAGAGTACCGTCGAGAAAAACAAATTGCCTACAATACCAAACACAAACTCGTACCTAAAGCGCTTAATAAAAGTTTAAACAATGCACTGACTAAGAACTCGGTGAGTAGTTATTATTACGAACAAGAAGCGCTCAAAGCGGCAGAACCGGAAAATGCATACTTGGCAGCACCTGAATTAGAACAAAAAATTAGAGATACCCGAAAGCTCATGGAGTCGGCAGCAAAAGATTTGGATTTCTTACATGCTGCACAGTTTAGAGATCAAATTAAAGACTACCAAAAAAAGTTGGAAGCGTTGAAAACTTAACAATTTAACATGGTAAGTAGCTATTATTTCTTGCTAAAACACAATTTAATAATTCTTAAAAAATAATTGCTTTTCTTATTTAAGAATTAGTTTTTTTGTGCCTAAACCATATTTATTTTTCATGCTTATAAAATAGATACCGCTTGTTAAATCACTGAGGTCAAAATCGTGATTAATTAATTCTTCTTTAGTGTTAAAATGAAACGATTTCACTTGTTTACCTTCAATGGTTAAAACTCTAACTTTTGTTTCCGCATCTTGAATAGATGATTGAATAGAAAACTTCCCATTGGTTGGGTTAGGATAGATTGATAAATCATACGTTTCACTATTCTCAAAACTATTAACCCCAAGAGGCACACTAAAAATTAATGGTTCATCACTCTTGCTAATAACGTGAACATCTACCTTATAGTAAGGGTTAAATTGATTATCACAATCATAACAACCAGAAATCGTTGCTTCATCACAATCGGAATTATTTGGATGACACAAATCTACATAGTCTGGGTGAAATCGATAATCCAAATCAAAAGAAGATCCTATATAAGCAGAAAGGTCATATATATCGGGACGCGCTATTGATCCCGGACACCCGCCGGCTCTATTAAATCGCCAAGTTCCTAGTTGATCTGAACAATTGTCTGGATTTGGATCACAAGTATTCCATAAATTTTGTATGAACGCTTGTTCATTATTAATATCTAAATAATGAGTTGCCTCAAAAAATTGAGCAGCATTTTGAGTGTTAGTTTCACCCCAATTATGACCCGTGGTAGATACTGATAAATACGATTCTTGGATCCCATTAGGAACAGCTATATTATTAGTTTCAACTGGTTGTAAGTTTGAAGGATCTCCAAAATCATAATCAGCATCCCAAATTTCTGTAACAGAAGAATAGTCATAATTTGGTATCCCTTGAATATACTCTAAATCTAGAGACAATTGCCAACCACCTGATCCCCATGTATCAATAAATACTCTAAATTCAACTTCTCCCTGTAACAGCGAATTATAATTAGTGAGGTCGGTAACATGATTGCAACCAATTCCATAAGGAGTAACATACCTTATAATCTGAATCCAATTTCCATTAGGTGCTTTAATTTCAATGTGTGATAATCGATCCCAGTCATCACATCCTCCATCAATTTCTGGACATTCCACTGTCAGAGTTGCATTTATTGTGTCAAAAGCCCCCACAGACTGTGGCAAAGTATAAGTTCCGTAATGCCATTTACTATCAGTATCCACTGTATATTCAATAATGACACCGTTTAAAGTCTCTACATTGATTGACGAAGAGTTTTGTACTACTACTATGGTTCTAGAAATGGTCGTTGTGCCACCAGTATTGGTAGTTGCAATAATTTGAATATCATGGGATCCATAAGCAGAAGGTGTCCACAAAAAATAATAAAACCCCGTTTCTTCAACTGCTGTAAACACATCTGAATCGATACCCAAGGTAACAGATTCAATTGTGTCTGGATCTTCTACAGATGCATTCATGTAAATGACATACGGTTTTAAGGAGGGCATTTCCAAATTGTAATCTTCCGTTAATTGCGTTGTTAATTCCGGAGCTGTTTGACTGAAGCAAAAAGAAGTTACTAGCAGTAAAGCGAATTGTAATTTATGCATGAGATAGAATTAAATAAACGCAAATTTATTTTATTAATAACTCTTATACATTGATCTGAATCAAGAAATTCAAATTATTTTTCTTTGGTTGAATATCGATTGTAACTTAAAAAATGTACTGTTTTTTACAGATTAAAAAGACTATTAACAGCAAGAATCTTGCTCTAAATTGAAAAAAAAAGCAGCCCTAAGGCTACTTTAATTCTCTATATTTAAAAAGTGACTACGCTAAAACAGCTTGTACTTTATCTGCTGCTTCTTGAAATTCAACAGCACTTTGAACATCCAGTCCAGAGTTGTCAATTAATTCCTTAGCGATATCTGCATTGGTTCCTTGTAAACGCACAATTATAGGTACGTTGATAGTCCCCATGTTTTTATAAGCATCAATCACTCCTTGAGCGACTCGATCACAACGTACAATTCCACCAAAAATGTTGATTAAAATTGCTTTGACTTCTGGATCTTTTAGAATAATTTGGAAAGCAGCTTCTACTCGTGCAGCATCTGCTGTACCTCCAACATCCAAAAAGTTAGCCGGCTCTCCTCCTGCTTGTTTAATCAAATCCATAGTTGCCATTGCTAACCCTGCACCGTTGACCATACAGCCAACATTTCCATCTAAATCTACATAATTAAGACCGAGAGCTCCTGCTTCGACTTCAATAGGATTTTCTTCACGAATGTCTCTTAATTCTAAATAGTCTTTATGTCTGAATAATGCATTATCGTCAATAGTTACTTTTGCATCAACAGCCAATATTTTATCATCACTTGTTTTTAAAACTGGGTTGATTTCAAATAATGACGCATCAGATTTGTCATAAGCCGTATAAAGGGCGGTTACAAATTTGGTCATGTCCTTAAATGCAGCACCTGACAATCCTAAGTTAAAAGCGACGCGGCGTGCTTGGAATGGTAACATTCCTGTTGCAGGATCGATTTCTTCAGTAAAGATTAAATGTGGTGTTTCTTCAGCAACGGTTTCGATATCCATACCACCTTCAGTAGAATACATAATCATATTTCTTCCAGTAGTTCTATTCAAAAGAACAGAAATATAAAATTCACTTGTTTCTGTTTCACCAGGATAATAAACGTCTTCAGCAACTAAAACTTGGTGAACTTTCTTTCCTTCTGCCGATGTTTGTGGTGTGATGAGTTGCATGCCAATAATTTGATCAGCAATCGATTCTACTTCACCAAGATTTTTAGCTAATTTAACCCCACCTCCTTTTCCACGACCACCAGCGTGTACTTGAGCTTTTAAAACATGCCATCCGGTGCCAGTTTCTTCGGTTAATTTTTTGGCAGCAGCAACTGCTTCTTGAGGCGTGCTAACAACAATTCCTTTTTGGATTTTTACGCCAAAAGTGCTTAATATTTCTTTTCCTTGGTATTCGTGTAAATTCATCTTTTAATAGATTTATTTTTTATTTTTCTCTTAAGAGTAAATATGTAAAACTTCAGAGCCCAAAAGTAATTAACCTAATGCGTTTTACCAATAATTTTTATAATTGATTTTAGGGATAATTTGATTTAGAGTTTCTATTAATATTTTAACCCTTTTATGACAGAGAATGCTTTGTCAACTAAATGGTCTTCTACGAGGATGGTAAACTCATTTGTGGTGGAAATAACTTCGTACAAAGTGACATTTTCCCACGCCAAACGCTTAAATATTTGATAATACAGCCCAGCAATTTTAGAATTTCCTTGAGGTAAATTGATACTAATGGCAGAAAGGTTATCTTGTAAACCTATGAGGGTTTCATTTTTAAAAACTTCAAAAATACTTTCTTTCTCCGAAGTCGAACTCATAATGTTACTTTCAAAAATTCCTCGTGTAAACGCGTAAAATAGTTGTTGATTGTTATTGATTTTTTCTAATACTTTTGAATGGCTATGAATTAATGTTTTTGAGTTTTGAAATGTAAAATCACTCAAATTCGAGCGTACTGTGATATCGCCTAGGTTTTTAAATACATTTTTTAAATGTAATGCATTTTTGCTATTAATTGGTGACTCATACCGGCGTAATGCCATCATTATGGCGCCATCTTTAACGGGTTTGCGTAACATCTCTGAAATAGTAGAATTTAAATCTTTAGCTAAGGCTGAGAAATTTATAATTTCACGAGATAACGCTTCTTCTAAGAATGGTCTTGAAACTATAATCTCTTGTACACAAGATGCTATTGTTTTCATTTTTGTTTATTATTTAACATTTTGTGTAAAAATAAACTATTTTTTTTATTTTCATGGTATATGTGATCGATAGATATACTATTGTACTCATAAATAAATTGAAAAATAAAAATCTTAAAAATGAATAAAGACACCTTACTTCAAATTACAAAAGATTACGGAAGTCCAGTGTATGTGTATGACGCTCACAAAATGGAAGCTCAATACAATCGCTTGACAGCAGCTTTTGGAAGGGTCAAAAAATTAAAAATAAATTATGCCGCGAAGGCACTGACCAATGTATCAGTCCTCAAATTCATCAACCACTTAGGTGCTGGATTGGACACAGTATCTATTCAGGAGGTACAATTAGGACTGCATGCAGGATTTAGTCCTGAAAATATTATATATACCCCTAATGGGGTTTCTTTAGAAGAAATAGAAAAAGTAGCAAACCTTGGGGTTCAAATTAACATTGACAACTTATCCATTTTAGAACAGTTTGGCGCCAAACACCCTAAGATTCCCGTGTGTATCAGAATAAATCCTCATATTATGGCTGGTGGAAACACCAATATTTCGGTAGGTCACATTGATTCTAAATTTGGGATTTCTATACACCAAACACCTTTGTTGTTGCGCATTGTTGAAAATACAAAAATGACAATTAATGGCATTCATATGCACACTGGGAGTGATATCCTAGATATTGATGTCTTTATACAGGCCAGTGAGATTTTATTTGATGTTGCACGACAATTTGATAATCTTGAGTTTATTGATTTTGGGTCAGGGTTCAAAGTACCTTACAAAGACAATGACATCGAAACCAATATTGAAGAATTGGGTGAGAAACTAACAGAGCGATTCCATACCTTTTGTAAAAACTACGGAAAGGATCTAACTTTAGCATTTGAACCTGGAAAATTTATTGTGAGTGAATCTGGTTCCTTTTTAACAAAGGTCAATGCCATCAAACAAACCACATCTACAGTTTTTGCGCAAATTGATTCAGGGTTTAATCATCTTATTCGTCCGATGCTTTATGGGTCACAACACGATATTATAAATATTTCAAATCCCGAAGGTAAAAAACGCTTTTACTCTGTGGTAGGCTATATTTGTGAAACAGATACTTTTGCCAATAATCGTCCTATTAATGAAATTACAGAAGGTGATGTTTTGGAATTTAAAAATGCAGGAGCTTATTGTTTTATGATGGCGAGTAATTATAATTCGCGCTACCGCCCTGCTGAAGTTTTATGGTATAATGAAACGGCACATCTAATTCGAAAGCGAGAAGTATTAGATGATTTAATAAAGAATCAAATTTTGGTAGACTTCTAGATGTGAGCACTTTATATACTAAAATAAATTATTAAAAATTTATTAAAATATGTAAATACGTTAAATTAAATAGTACATTTGTAGTCTAAAATTATATACAAGTGAAAAACGGTACAGTAAAGTTCTTCAATGCATCTAAAGGATTTGGATTCATTACAGAAGATGATTCAAACACAGAGTACTTCGTACACGTAACCGGAATAATCGATGAGATTAACGAAGGTGACGCAGTTGAGTTTGAATTAAAAGAAGGTAGAAAAGGTATGAATGCAGTAAACGTTAGAATCGTCTAACTTTTACTTTTACATTATTTTTTACAGAAAGCCTGTCCTAATCGACAGGCTTTTTTGATTTTATTCGATTCCTTCTAAATAAGCTTGAAGATAAGAAAATGCTGGAGTTAGCTGCCCATTTTTAGTCATTCTAGAGCGTTCTAAAATACCATTGGCATCGTTATTAAAAAATGCAGGAATGATATCTTTCACAAAAGTAGATCCAAAACCTTCACTAGCATCTTTTGGCAATTCACAGGGTAAATTATCCACTGCCATCACTGCTATGGCATTTACATTCATATAATCGACCTCAGTTTCTGATTGCGCATCATATCCATAAATAGGGTTTTCAATTGTAGAAGGTCGGATCGTACAGGCTACCGGCCCATCAATATCACAACTGATGTCTGCCACAACTTTTAACTTAAATGAATCCGCTTTTGCTTGTTCACGAGTGAAAAATGCAGGGGCGCCTTTGCCATAAAAATGTCCGGCTACAAATAGATCAGCCACCGAGGTGAAACGCTCAAACGTAGATCGATAGTCTTCTGGATGCTGAAAGAAATCTGATTTCCCTAAAAATTCCCCATCCATTCGCTCACAATAATCCAAGACGTCTAACTGCACATATACAGGTTCATTGAAGTCTTTGTTTAAAAAGTCTTCGACGGACACTTGTTTAATTTTTAAATGGTCTAAAATTTCTTTAGCCCCTTGTCCTACACGTCCTGAACCCGTTAATATAATTTTAATACTGGGCAATGAAATATTATCAAGTTCTATATTTAAAGCGTGGCGACCACTGAGTGTTGTTGCTTTTGGCAAATCAAAAGTACGGTCTTTTAATCCTAAAGTACGAATGCCATTATAAGCGCCTACAATGCCTGCATAGTACCCAAATCCTATCAATCGATGGTTCTTTTGGTCGATCAGTGTTTCATGATCGTAAAGAGTGATGTTTTTATCTAAAATCGCACGGAGTAAATCGCGATTGTAAGGTTGTTTTTTGATGGTATGACTAAAAAAGAAATAGCTTTTATTGGGAATAAGAGCTTTAATTGGGACTTCTTTTACACCTATTAATACATCTGCTGCACTGACATCTTCTTTAACCTCTAAACCAGCTTTGATATACTCAGCATCCGAAAAAACACGAATTGATGAGGTTTCTACTATAAGTTCTGCCGAAGGAAAATTAGATTGTAATTTTTGACAGGACGTTGGGTCCAACACCACGCGTCTGTCTGGCGGAGATTTTCGTTCTTGAATGACAGCAAACTTCATAGGCAAATAAAAAAAATTAAAGATTTTTCACGAAAGTAACAGGATTTGAGCGGTTGCACAAGTTTTTTTGTAACTTTGCCACCCTCTTTGGAGGAACATTATAGTAATGGGGTCGACTGGTATTGACAGCGAGATCTACTAAACTGTAAGCACGTCGTGTGATGATATTGATACACGAAAAAGGCCATATCACCATTTAAACGGCGAGAATAACTACGCTTTAGCTGCTTAATCCGAATTATAGTAGGATGAGCCTCGGCACACAAGGTGTGCAAGCTTTATGTCTCCTGAAAGCCTTGGTTCACGGCGTTCAATTTTGAGACATCGTAAAAGTCAACCTAGAATCTCTAAGGCTTTGGTAGAGGTTTGAAACTAAAAAAGCTAAGAAATAAGTAGGCCGTTTTTAGTCAGTTTATTTCCGACAATCAATTAAAAACTAAACGTGTAGAAGGCTTTTTATTAGCTTGTTTGGACCCGAGTTCGATTCTCGGCGACTCCACGGCATTATTCCCTAAAATAAATTTTATTTTAGGGAATATTTTTTACTTGAAAAAATGAAACTACACCAATTTAATTGATTAATTTTAAAAATTAATTAATATTTAGATGAAAAAAATTCTTTTTTTCTTGTTGTTAATACTTTTTTCGTGCTCAAATGATGAAACTCAGATTAGCGAGCCAGTAGTTGATGACCTATATTTTCCAGCCATAGATTCAGACCAATGGGAAACTTTAAATCCTGAGGAACTAAACTGGGATTCCGTTGGTATCGATAATCTTTATAATTTTCTTCAACTTAACAACACCCGTGCTTTTGTAGTTTTAAAAGATGGAAAAATTGTTTTAGAAAATTATTGGGGTAATAACTTTTCAAATACAGCTCCTTTTGATAGCAACTCTAATTGGTATTGGGCTTCTGCAGGCAAAACACTCACTGCCTTTTTAGTAGGCATCGCAAAAGACAATGGGATTTTATCCCTAGAGGATAGCAGTTCAACATTTCTTGGAAATGGATGGACAAGTTTAGAAGAAAGTCAAGAGAGTTTGATAAAAATCAAACACCATTTGACCATGACAACCGGCTTGGATTATCTAGTGGATAACCTAAATTGTACAGATCCAAATTGCCTGACCTATAAAAACACCCCTGGGACAAACTGGTTTTATCACAACGCCACATACTCACTCCTAAAAGATGTCATCGAAAACACATCCGAGACAACATACAATGATTTTACCAATCAAAAAGTAAAAATGAAAATTGGGATGGGTGGAAGTTGGATTCAATCTAATTACAGTAATATTTACTGGAGCACGGCAAGGGATATGGCTAGGTTTGGTCTTTTGATATTAAATGAAGGCGTATGGGATAACCAAGTGATTTTAAGTGACACAAATTATTTTTCAAACATGGTAAATACTTCTCAACAAATGAATGAATCCTATGGATACTTGTGGTGGCTCAATGGCAAAGATAGTTTGATACCACCTGGCATAACCTTCCCAATACAGACTTCTTTGGCTTCCAACGCACCAGAAGATTTAATTGCTGGGATGGGTAAAAATGGTCAATATCTTGATGTTATACCAAGTCAAAATCTAGTAATCATTCGCATGGGTGAAGCTCCCGATAGTGATGATTTAGTCCCTATGAATTTCCATAACGAAATGTGGAGTTATTTAAACGATATTTTATTTTAATAATTCCAAATCCTCACCAAAATAGTTCGATTTTACTCCCCTCTGCTCCACAATGACCTGTATATCTGTTTGATTTACAGGTCTTTATTTTTTTGGGTGACAAATATTTATGAAAAAATAATAAATAAACACCCATTAACCCTAACAAAAAACTTAACTTTATTAACTTTTTATTTTAATTTTTTATGAATTGTTTTTTGTAGATTTACAACAACCAATTTAACAAAATTAATAATGAAAAAAAATACTTTCAAAGCTATTTTTATGGCTTTGTTTTTAACAACTTCTGTTTCATTTTCTCAAACATCTTCGAGCAGTCAAACATTATTTAGCCAGGAACTCACTAATGCCAATGTTAAAAGTCTTGAGGAATCAGGAGTCATTCGCTGTGGTAGTGTTGAGTATAAAAATACCTTCAATCACTTTACCTAGAAAGGGCTACAAACGAAGAGTTTGAATCTTGGTTATCACCAAAAGTTCAAGAGATTCAAGCGCAAAGATCAAATGGTGTTTCTATTATGGTTACCATACCAGTAGTGTACCATGTTTTAACAGATGGAGCTGGGTCATCAAACTTGACCGAAGCAATAATTCAGACGCAAAACGACCAATTAAATTTAGATTTCAGCAATAATTCTGGAAGTGGATATTCAGCTGCCTCAGATACTGAAGTCCAGTTTTGCTTAGCAACACAAAACGAAGCAGAAGAAGCTATTTTTGAACCTGGAATCAATAGAATAACAGATTATGGAGCAGGGCCTTTTTCAAGGCCAGATTTCGAAAACACAATAAAACCAGCCACACAATGGGATCCAACCCGATATTTGAATATTTGGGTAGCTGATTTAGAAAGTCCTCTTTTAGGGTATGCTCAATTCCCTTCTAATTCAGGATTGTCTGGTCTAAACACTATTGGTGGAGATGCAAACACCGATGGAGTAGTTATTACGTCATTTTCAGTAGGTTCTGTTGCAAATCCAGGCCCTGGCAGTCCTTATAACTTAGGAAGAACTCTAACACACGAACTAGGTCACTGGTTCGGTTTAAGACATATTTGGGGCGATACTGGAAACTGTTCAAATGACGATTTTTGTGCGGATACACCCGATGCTACAACATCTAATGGAGGGTGCCCATCAATAGACTCTTGTCCTTCAGATGGTTTGGGAGCAGACATGGTTGAAAACTACATGGATTATACAAATGATGCCTGTATGCATACCTTTACAGCAGACCAAACAACAAGAATTCAAGCTGTTTTAGCCAACTCGCCAAGACGTATGGAATTGGGGACATCTACAGCTTGTTCACCAGTTATTTCCTATGAAAACGATGGAGCAATTGAACTGGATGATTTAGGCGTCGAGCAATGTGGTAGTTCCACAATTATACCCAACGTGATTATTACCAATAAAGGAACTACAACCTTAACTTCTGCAGTGATCAGTTATAAAATTGATAATGAGACGGCCTCCACACAATCTTGGAGTGGTTTTTTGTTTACAACTCAAAGTCAAACCGTAACGCTTCCTTCTATAAATGTTTCTGCGGGGAGTCATACATTTACAGTTGAATTATTAAGCCCAAATAGTGTTGATGATGAAAATACAATTGACAATACAGTAGTATCTAGTGCATTCACAGTCTTCTTTGATACGTCTACTGTCAACCTTTCATTAACCACAGATTTATATGGAAGCGAAACATCATGGTTTCTTGTAGACAGTGCTGATAACGTTTTATACTCAGGAGAAGGTTATGCTGACACCCCTAATGATGGGACTGCTCTTACTACCTATAATGAAGTTTTTAATGTGTCTTCTGGAGAATGTTACTCATTTAAAATTTATGACGAATACGGAGATGGAATTTGCTGTACCTATGGACCTGGTAGTTACACACTAACGGACAGTAATTCAAATGTGATTGCGACTGGCGCAGAATTTGGAGCTGAAGAAATTGTTTCATTTGCTGTAAACACGCTTGGAATTGAAAGTTATTTGTTAGATCGTAAAATCACGCTCTATCCAAATCCAACCACAAACGTGCTTAATATCAAGCTTGGCACTTCAAACAGCTTGCCTGATAACTACACAATATATAATATGTTAGGTCAAGTTGTTCTTCAGCAATCTGTTTCAGAGCTCAACGATTTAACGGTGAATACTTCCAACCTAAGTAAGGGGATGTATTTCATTAAAATAGCAACAGACAATGCTTCAATGTCACTGCCATTTGTTAAAAAATAAAGCATTTATATAATAACAAAAAAAAGGAGCTCTTAAGCTCCTTTTTTTTATTCAATAGATTTCAATAATTAACAGCCATGGTTAACACTCTAAAGAATACAGTAATACAACCTCATCAACCTCATTATTATTTGGCTCAATATAGTAAGAAACATCAATTGTAGTATTACTGTATTGAGTTATAGAACTAATATTTATTTCAGGAGGGCAGGACCCCCAAGTGAGTTGGCCTAAACAAAACTGAAGTGTTGATTGTGTTGACGGAGCTTCAAGATTTTCCCAAGCAGAATCATTATATTCCCTCTCCTTTTCAAAAGCAATATTAAGTGGAATCTCTTCTTGTCTAGTTTCACCCTCGGAATTTTCACTACTCAACAACTGTTTTGATAATGCTTCTCTAGAATCTCTAAACTTCTTTACATAACATACAATAAAATAAGTTTTATTTCCAACATTTTTACAGTCATCTAAATTGTACAACCCGGTTTCAATCCAAGTCAATTCCCAATTATCATTTAAAATGTCAAAGCTATCATTTCCTGAACTTTCACGAAATAATTTTTTTATAACAGAAAAACTCCATTCCTCTGATTTAAGAAACATCAATTCAGGATTCAATTTATTTTTTTCACCATCTGCAGGATAGTTAAAAATATTATTTTCGTTATCTATGCAGCCATAAATCCGAACAGAAATTTGGGAAAAACTATCCTCTAGGTGATCTTCTATCATCCTATGTATTTCATCCAACTTATCTGCCTCGTCATCTAGACCAAAATCATATAATTCCTCTACTAAATCGTCTAGTGATGAGTGATAATTTCCAGAAATATTGATTATATTATCAAAGAGATATTTGCCAAAGTCTTCAATAGTATCTCCATCAAAAGGTGTGTCAATTAACTCTTTATATTTTTCAATTTCAGGTTCGTGCATGTTTATTAATAGTGCCAATTCCTTTGAGGGTTTCAATAGGGGTTGCTTGTAGCTGGTTGATCTCGTGGTTTGAGTATCTGTTTTCTATTGTTATTTTATAATTTATGTGTTTCTGTTTTTTCAAAGCGGATAATATTTCCGTCTACGGCTTTAAATTCCAGAAAGGCGTGGACTTGTTATCTGTATATTAATAAAGAATAACCTCAAATAACACAAGTCTAAAAATCGATTTCATCTATTTTAAGTATTGTATAATGTTCACGAAAAATTGGTGACAGAAAGCACTAAGAAATTAATAAAATTAAAACAATAAATTTGATAACAATAGAGATTTATGTCAATTTAATTATGACAACCCTACATTCATAGATAAATTTCATTAATATTCTTTTTATTATCTTATCTTTATTGACCCTCTTTATCTTAAAATAATTTAACCTTAACATTAACTATGTTGTAAAAACTAATTATAACTATTTTTTTAATCAACCATTGAATTTACATAAGCCTTCTTTATTTAGTTTTAACATTTGTACGTTATTTTTAGTGTATATTATGTTGCCTCTATCTGTCTTAAGTCAAGAATACGGTCTTTCATTTAAAGGACAAGATTTTCTTCTCGATGAAAGAACAAGCTTAGATATCACTTCAAATAAGCAATTGATTGTAAAGGACGAATTTGAGTTGACTTTTGATTTAAAGGTTGAATTAATAGAAAGAAAAGGTAATTTTGGGTATATTTTTAGAGCTGTTAATGAAGATAATAAAAATATAGATTTATTGCTTTCTAATACTGCAACTAAAAAACTAATTATAGTTGTTGGTGAAACTGAAACAATTATCCCTATAAATGACTCTACATTTTCTGACACAAGATGGAGTACAATTAACGTGAAATTTTCGCTGTCAAAAAATGAATTGGTTTTTTCGATAGCTGGCTCTAAACCCATCAAAAAACTTGCAGTTTTTAAAAATAAAGAATCATACAAAATCTTTTTTGGTGCAAATAATTATAAGGAATTTTCAACTTCAGATGTTCCGAGTGGAATAAGTATTAGAGACATTAAATTAAGACAAGAGAATAAACTAATCGCTCACTACCCTTTAAATCAGTGTGGAGGAAACGAGGCTATCAATTTAATAAATAACAATAATGCAGCTGTAAAAAATGGGGACTGGCTATTATGCTACCATAAGTCTTGGGAAGAAAATTTAATTTCTAAAGTGGATGGGGTTCAATTAATGACATTTGACAAAGATTTAGGAGAGTTTTATCTTTTAAACAAAACAGCACTAACTAAATACAATCCCAAAGAGAAATCATTCAAAACCTATCCTTTTAGTAATGATACTTTAGAAATTTCTTTAGATCACAGAATTCTTTTTGATCACAAACTAAAAAAATTATACTGCTACCTAGCAGATAAGGATCAGATTTCTGAATTTGATTTCGAAACTAAGCGTTGGGATAATTATTCTCTATTTAAAAAACAAGCTCTCAAGCAAATATACCAGCATCATAATGGTTTGTTTAGTCCAAAAGACAATGCTATATATATCCTAGGAGGTTATGGTCAATTCACCTATCAAAACCAAGTAAAAAAGATTGATCTTAATTCTAAAACTTGGGAAAATATCCCTCATGATAATAAAGTATTTAAACCCCGATATCTTTCTGGGGCAACCATCTACAAAGACTCTATTTATATCTTAGGGGGCTATGGAAGTGAAAGCGGAAAACAATTAGTAAACCCTAAAAGTTATTTTGATTTTTTGAGGTACGACATTGAAAGTAAAACATTTAAAAAACAATATGAGGTAACTAAAATTTCTGAAGAAATGATCTTTGGAAGCTCCATTGTGATAGATAGTACGAATAAAAACTATTATGGCTTGATCTCCGATAAATCGAGATCTAATGGATTTCTTAAACTTGCGCAAGGAAATCTATCGAGTTCAGAATTTAATATTGTAGCCGATTCTCTGCCTTATAAATTTACAGACACCCGATCTTTTGTGGATCTATTTTTTGATGAAAACCTAAAAAAACTTTACGTCTATACCTCTTTTTTGAATTCAAACAATCAAACAGATTTTGGTATTTATAGCCTTAATTACCCACACATTCCATTAATTGAAAATACTCAAAGTAATTCTAAATCAACAGCAAATTTTTGGGCCCTAATTATAATTGGTCTATTTATATCAGTTATGATTGGTCTTTTTGTAATGAATTATTTTAAGAAAAAACAAACTGAAACCAGCGTAGAAAAAATAATTCCTCCGAAATATAAAAAAGAAGAACGTTTAGTTACACTGGATTATCCGATTGTATTTTTTGGCGGTTTTCAAATGTTTGATGAAAAAGGAAACGATATTACAGGGAAATTTACGCCTTTATTAAAAGAACTGTTCTTGGTTCTTTGGCTCTATACACATAAAAATAACAAAGGGATTTCTTCTCAAAAATTAAAAGACTTGTTATGGTATGATAAATCTGATAAAAGTGCTCAAAACAATAGAGCGGTTAATATCACCAAACTCAAAACTATTCTTAAACAGTTAGGAGATTTTTCGATTAGTAAAAAAACGGGGTATTGGATTATCGAAAATAATTCTGATATTTTAGTTAATGATTACTCTCAATTAAATAAAAATCTACTTAAAAGCAAACCAACCAAAGAGGATATTATTCATACGATATCAATAACAAAAAAAGGTGCTTTTCTTAATAATTTAGATTACACATGGCTAGATTCTTTTAAACAAAATATTACCGATTTGATCGTCAATAACTTTATGAATTATGCATTAAAGCTAGACATAGAGGAGGATCTTGATTTTGCCATTGATTTAGCGGATTGTATTTTTAATTTTGATACTACAAATGAAATCGCTGTGTTCTTAAAATGTAAAGTATACTACATCAAAGGCAATCACAGCTTAGCAAATGATACCTTTAATAAGTTTTTAAAAGAGTACAATGTCCTATACGGACAAGAATTTGAACACAACTTCAATGAATTCATTTCTCTAGACATCAATAATTTACACTTATAATTGACATATAACCACCCATACTACAAACTTTTCTAAAAAAAATTATAGTTTATATTTATTTATACTAAAAAGTAAATTATTCTCATGAAGGCTCCTTAATTAATCAATTATTAAGGGAAAATTAAGGGTGCATCGTGATATTTGTTATTATCAAAATTTCAACTAATTCAAAATAAGTTGAGTTTATTAAAAGTCAATATTTTTAAAAATCGATGGACTTTGGACATCACAAAACACAATCAAAATGAAAAAAATTACTTTACTAACCTTTTTATTTATTGCTTTTGTTGGTTTTACAACATTAGCTCAAAATACCGTTTATGTTTCATCAACAGGAGCTGGTAACATGGATGGCACCAGTGAATCAACTGCATTTGGAAACTTTGGAGTTGCCATGTCAAATATAATCTCTGAAGGGGATAAACTCATAATTGTAGGAACAATTACACCAGATGGCGCGAATCTAACCTCTAAGAATTTTGCATTCTCAATAGAAGGTCTGAATACTAGCTCAACTTTAGCCGGAAATGGCGGTACAGGGAGACTCTTTACAATAAATGGATCGTCTTCAGCAAATGTAACTTTTAAAAATCTTACATTTCTAAACAATACTACCACACTTGCTGGAGGTGGTGTCTTTTTCAATAACAACGCAGGAGCTTCAGCTACCTTTGAGAACTGTACCTTTACTGGAAATTCTGTCACTAACAACGCAGGTGGTGGAGTTATATTAGCCTCCAACGGAAATTTAACCATAACAGATTGTGTTTTTGAAAACAATATATCATCAGATAAAGGAGGGGCTATTGTCGCTGGAAATTCTGCAATTGTAACCATCTCTGGATCTCTTTTTAACGGAAACTCTGGAACTAGAGGTGGTGCAATTGCTGTAACAGGCAATGGTGTAGATTTCGTTTTGAACAACAGTACTTTTGTAAATAATACCGCAACATCTAGTGATGGAGGAGCGATGTACTTAGGAGGTGCAAATGCCAACAGTAGCATTACCAATACGACTGTGTTTAATAATAAAGTAATCTACACAACATTGAATCAATCTAGAGGCGGTGGAATACGAATAGAAGGCACTAGACCTTTTACAATTTCAAATTCTTTGATCTATGGTAACATTGTAGACGATGGGACTGGAACGAATACTTCGGATATCGGATTAGCTCCTTTAGTAGAATTGACATTAGACCACTCAATTTCTAAAACAATAATACCTGTTTTAACTGCAGTAGGTGATGGAGGAAATGATGTGTTTTCAACATCTATAATTGAAGCAGATTTAACGTCTTCTAACTTAATGTTTATGACCTCTAGTGGTTATGTTGAATATAATTCTGTATCTAGTTCGGAAGACAGCCCTATTGATTTTGGATCTGATGGTAATGATGTTGGATCCTGGGATTCAGGCTTAGCTTTATCTTTAGATAAGCAAGATGTTTTAGCTGCCAATGTATTAGTGTTTCATAATAAATCTTCTAACAGTATAGAAATTAGCCATACTATTTCTACCCCATTAACTGTAGAGGTATTTAGTATTTTAGGAACTAAACTATTAGATCTTAAAAATGTAACGCAAAGACAAAGCATTCAAGCAAATTCTTTAGCTACAGGAATCTATATTTTAAAAGGTAAATCTAATGGGAAGTCGTTCTCGAAAAAATTCATCATAAACTAAAGAAACAGAGTTCCGACTCTTTTAATACTACAAAATAGGGGTTTTTAAAAAGCCCCTATTTTAATTAAAATCTGTTTTCAAAAACAGTTCCCCTTAATTTAAAAAAAGAATATATTGAAAAAGTATTTCGTTTATTTGTTTTTGGTATTCAATACGTCACTTTTATTTGGTCAACAACCAAATATTGTTTTCATTATGACTGATGATCAAAGTTCTATTCCTTTGAGAGATAGTGATAATATAAATCAATCCAGACCTTTTGGTTTTAATGGAGATTCTAAGGTCCACACCCCTATTATTGACAACTTAGCAAGTAACGGAATTGTTTTTAACAATGCTTTTGTTTCTTCCTCTATATGCAGCCCAAGTAGGTATAGTATTTTAACAGGAAAATACGCAGGAAGGTCTGAAGGCACTAATTTCTTAAACGGCTATCCAATAGGACAACTAAGTCGAGTTGCAAACAATATAGAACTCGAAGAAAATACAAATAATTTACCAAAATTATTACAAGCTGCAGGGTACAATACTGCTTTTATAGGAAAATCTCACATTGTTGATCATGAATTTTTAAATACCTATACACAGGGTAATTATGGTTTCATGGCATACAATCAAACCGATGACCCCTACGTAGAAGCAATTTCTGATGCCATGAAATTTAATCATGATAAATGGGCCGATAGAATTAAAGATTTTGGATTTGATGTCGTAGATGCCTTTTATCCAGCAAACTTAAGAGAATTAAAAAATGATGACTTAAACGTTCACAACGTTGAGTATAAAAATAAAGCGGTTCTCGATTACATTGAGAATGCTAGTGACGACCCTTTCTTTATTTATTACAGTGAAACGGTACCTCATGGCCCAGCACCCTTTTGGTCGAGTAATAATGATTTTTATGCGGGTTTAGATTCAGATGTTAACATCACAGCCGAAGGTGTTTTAGTACAAGATTATTCGTACTTACCAACACGAGCACAAATAAAAGATGAAATTACTAATTTACCTGGCAAGGATATAAAACAAGCTTGGTTGCGTTGGTTTGACCATGCTGTTGGTGCTGTTGTTAGTAAGTTAGAGGAAACTGGAAAGTTAGACAATACTATCATCGTTATTACTTCGGATCATGGTGATTTCAACAAAGGGAAATCTACAAATTATGATGCAGGGACAAAAGTGCCTTTAATGATGTATTGGCCAGATGGAATTTCAACGCCTTCTACTTATGACGAATTGGTTCAGAATATAGACTTCGCTCCTACTTTTTTAGATCTTGCAGGTGTAGATATTTCTAATTCAGAGATGGATGGTGTAAGTTTAAAAGAGGTTATTACTAATAATGCCACAGAACCTGTCCACAATCATTTGTTTTTTGAACTAGGATTTTCTAGAGCGATTAGAACCAAAGACTGGAAATATATCACGGTGCGTTATGATGATGCAACAAATCAAAGAATAGCCAACGGAGATACTTTCAATGGACCAAACGGAACACAAGTACCTCTACCTTTCTACATCCAAAATGTATCTTTAGGAAGTTTAAGTGCAGCTGCGTACCCGCTATATCATGTAAAGGACCAATTATTTGATTTAAATAATGACCCTTATGAAGAAGTCAATCTTTTTGGTCTCAACGATGAAAAAGCAACAGAATTAAGAAATACATTACGTACAGAGCTCCTTACTTTTGAAAATAGACCCTATCAAGAATTTACAGATCTAAACATAGATCTCACAGTTGCTACAGAAAATACTTCAATTTTAGGGAAGGTTTTAGCGGGATATCAAGGGTGGTTCAACACGTCTACAGATGGAGCAGATTTAAATTGGAAACATTATCAAACTAGCATAAATGGCGTTAAAAAATTTGAACCTGGCTTTGCCACTTTAGATTATTGGCCCGATATGAGTGAAGCAGATGCCGATGAAAAATACATCACCCCTTTTACACATAAAGATGAAACTGCAGCGCATGTTTTTTCATCCACAAACATGAAAACAGTCAATCGTCATTTTAAATGGATGAATGATTATGGAATCGATGGGGTTTTCTTTCAACAATTTGCATCAGGCCTTAAACCAAATGCACCTAAATTAAAAGCAAATGACAATCTTGTTTTTGACAATATCATAGCAGCTGCTCAAGCAAATAACAACAGACTCGTCAGTGTTATGTATGATTTATCGGGATCTAACGCCACATCAACAATGGTTGAAGACGTGAAATTACATTGGGAATCTCTTGTTTCTAGACATGGAGTAAACGATAATTCAAACAATCATTTATTAACCTATAACCAAAAGCCCGTAGTTGCACTTTGGGGCGTAGGTTTTAATCGTACAGATAATTATGATTTAGATGATGTGCAAGAATTGATTAACTATTTTAAGAACGATGCCACTTATGGTGGCTGTTCCGTTTTATTAGGTGTACCAAGAAGCTGGAGAACCTTAAACAGTGATGCCGTTAATGACACTCAATTACACACCGTTATCAGATCTGCTGATATTGTACATCCTTGGACACCTGGAAGGTATAGTAATATTAGTGGTATCGATAGCCACAAGAATATTATAATTGCGGATAAAGCATGGTGTGATGCAGAAGACTTGTTGTATATGCCGGTTGTTTTTCCCGGTTTTAGCTGGCAGAATCTAAAGAAAAGCCAAGGCACGTTTTCTAGCCTTAACAGCATTCCAAGGTTAAAAGGAGATTTTTTATGGAGACAATTATACAATGCCGTAGATGCCGGCGCTCAAACGCTTTATGTTGCAATGTTTGATGAAATGGATGAAGGGACTTGTATTTTTAAAGTTGATAATAACCCGCCGTCAAGTGAATTTACTCAATTTACAAACTATGAAGGTTTACCTAGTGACTATTATTTATGGCTTACAGGCAAAGGTGGTGAAGCTTTGAGAGGGGAAATAGCACTTACCATTAATCAACCCATTTATCAGAACTTACCAGAAATCACTGATTATTACGTAGATGAATTTGGAGATGATAGCTAATACAGGAACAAGCCCAGGAACTGCGGTTTCAACTAATCATAATGCTTACGCTTTAGCAAACGATGGAAATACAATTAATATATCGGGTACTGTAATCCATAATTCTAAAATTTCGGTTCAAAAGAGCCTGAGTTTCTTGGGTACAAACAATGCCATCATTTCACCAGATGAAAATAAAGTAGGTACAGACCGTTTATTTCATATTAGTAGTCCAGATTTGAATGTTTCTTTTTCAGATCTTACTTTTAAAGGAAACAAAGAGTCATCCATTAATGGGGGAGCCATAAATATGAATGCAAATTCTAATTTAACGTTTACCAATAGTGTTTTTGATGATAATTCTACGGGCGGCATTGACAAAGCTGGTGGAGGTTTGTTTTTTAGTGAAGGAAATGTCACTATTATAAACTCCATTTTCAAAAATAATTTAGCGCGAGGAAACGGAGGCGCTATTAGCGGTTCTGGCGATGGAACTTTAATCATAACAGGGTCTTTATTCATAAATAATACCGCTGCAAATATTAATAAAACAGACGGAAATGGAGACAGAGCTAATGGTGGTGCTATCAATGTTTTTGGAAATGGTCGAGAAGTCATAATGTCTGAAAATACATTTTATAATAACGAAGCAACGTTTCAAGGCGGGGGTTTGTTTTTTGGAGGTTTAAATGTGACTAGCAGTTTAGAAAACATCACTGTTTTTGGGAACAAAGTTTCCTTAACATCTTCAGAAGCAGGAAGAGCTGGTGGAATTAGAATTGAAGGAGATAGAACTTTCGAGATTAAAAACGCCTTGTTTTATGACAATCGTTTAGGAGATACCGAAAACCAAGAATCAGATATAAATGTTGCTTCAGTAGTTGAACTAAACTTGATAAATTCATTGTCTGGTAGTTCTGAAGGTTTAGGATCCGATGATACATATGGCTCTTCAAAAATAGACGCCGTTTTGACCTCTTCGAATTTACGTTTTAATGAAATATCTGGTAAAGTAGAATATGATGAAGCACCAAATGGAGATGACACCCCTATAGATTTTGGGGATGATGGAAATGATGCTGGAGCTTGGAACTCAATGTTGGTATTATCTGTTGACGACACTCAAATTTCTAATGATAATTTTGAAGTTCATTTTTATAATTCGACAAAAAATATCAAGGTATTCTCCTCGAACAATTTACCATTAGATATAAAAATTTATACGATTCATGGAGCGAAGGTATTAGAGAAAGATCAAAATAACCCTAAGGAACTTATAAATATCGCGCACTTAAAAACAGGTGTTTATATTATAAATGTAATGGAAAACGGCATCCGTTTTTCAAGAAAGTTTATTCTTTATTAATTCAAAATCAATGTAAAAATGTTTAAAAAAAACCTCCTCATTTTCTTTGTAAGTTTAGTTTATATTAGTGCGTTTTCTCAAGATGATGTAACCGTTGAAAGTGAAATTATAGATATAAACAAGCAACCTCTCGCCTTTACATCGATTAGTATTATGTCTAAATCTATCGGAACTATTAGTAATGAAGAAGGTCGTTTTTCTTTAAAATTAACGAAAGAAAATTTAAACGATACGATCACGATTTCTACGCTTGGGTTTAAATCTTTTAAAATAATGGTTCAAGATTTTATAGATCAAAAGATTGAAATTGTCACGCTTGAAGAAGACTTGGTGTCCCTTGATGAAATAGTCATACAAGATCCTTCTTCTTATGTGAAATCTGCATTAAAAAAACTAAAAGAAACTACTTATAGTAAAGGGCATCAATTAAATATGTTATACCGTAGATTTTCTAATGAAAATAATGTGTCAAGATTTTTAGTAGAACATTATGTAAAAGTATATGACAATGGCCCAACATCCAGAGAATTTGGACCCATAGAAATTGTAGAAGCTAGGAAGTCTAACGATTATAGGTTTGCAAAAAAGAAACAGAAATTTCATGCAATTAAAATGATTGCTAAACAAAACCCACTAAGAATCAGAATTAATTCCAAAAATTATAAATGGAAAATTGTAGATGACACTTCATACGATGGTGAAGATGTAATTGTTTTGGAAGGAACAGATAAAAACAAAAAAAGTAAGTGGATTAGATTGTACATTGGTTCTGATACTAGCAACATATATAGATTAGAAAAATCTGACTTAAATGCTGTATATATTTATAAAAAAACTAAAGACGGAACGATGGTGTTAAGCTATCATAATAGAGAATATGTATTTCGAGAAAAGGTATCACCCCAAACGAAACGGTTGCTTAAATTAAAAGAAGATGAAATTAAACTGTCTTACAGACATGAAGCTATTGTTTTAGGCATTGAAACAAATAGAAAAAAAATAAGGGTCAGTGAAAATATAAAACCTGGAAAAGATATTGGGGATTACAACCTAAAATACGATTCAGAATTTTGGAAATCTGTCAGCCTACCCCCCGATTCTAAATTTTATAAAGAAAGTTCCAAGCAATTAGAAAATATATATGGAATTTCTATAGAAACCCAATTTAAAAGAGTCAAAAATTAAATACAATTACCCCTACAAAGAAACTTACAGTTAAAAAAACACCCCTATTTTTCAATAATTGTAACAGGTTAAGTGAAAATTAATATAAAATTAATAAAAACACATTCATTTGTAAAGGTTATCAAATAGGTCTTTCAATTGGGGCAAATTGATCACTTAAAAAATTAAACAATCAAACTTAAAATATGGAAAAAATAAAAATTATTTTATTACTTATAATTTTCCCTCTTATTGTTTTTGCTCAAGAAAACACCATCCAAGGAACGATTACAAATATCATTGGAGAACCTATTCCGGGAGTGACCGTTCTGTTAGAAGGAACACAAACGGGATCTTCCTCAGATTTTGATGGTAACTACACCATAAACACACAAAATAAAACGGAAGGTGTATTAGTCTTTAGTTATGTAGGCTTCACCACTGTAAAAATTAGTTTTGTTAAAGACAGCAAAACAATCAATACTGTACTTGAAGAATCAACAGAAGAATTGGATGAGATTGTCATTACAGCACTAGGTATAAAGCGCGATAAAAAATCACTTTCTTATTCTACCCAATCCGTAGATTCAGAAGATATGAAAGAGGCTCGATCTACAAACTTTTTAAATGCTCTAGCAGGAAAAGCTGCAGGGGTTCAGGTAGTTAGCTCCTCTACTCCAACCGGATCAACACGCGTTATTATTAGAGGTCTTACTTCTATTACAGGTGATAACCAACCTTTATACATTGTGGATGGAATACCACTTGACAGCTCACCAGGAGATGGAGGAGTTTCCGTTTGGAATGGCGGCGATGATATCGATTTCGGAAGTCCTATCTCTACAATAAATCCGGACGATATAGAGTCTATTCAAGTTTTAAAAGGCGCAAATGCATCAGCACTTTATGGCTCAAGAGCGTCAAACGGTGTTATTATTATTACCACTAAAAAAGCCAAAAACAGTAAAGGGAAAATAAAAGTAAATATTAATTCGAATTTTTCTGTAATCTCAAATAGAGAATATCCTTACTATCAGTACGTCTATGGTGCAGGAGATAATGCTAGATTAACTCCTAATGTTGGAAAATTAGATCCAACTACAGGGCTTCCTCTTGTTGGAGCGTTTAGAAGAGCATATGGAATGCCTTTTTTAGGACAACAAATTTTAGATTATAACGGAGAAGTTGGTACGTACAAACCCAATGTTAATAATGTTAAAGAACTCTATAAAGTAGGAACAGTAGCTACAAACACATTATCATTTAGTAGAGCGACAGAAAAAAATACATTTCGTTTTTCATATTCTAGCACCTTAGGGGATCATGTGATTGATAGAATGGAAAAAATCAATAGGAATAATGTTGCGGTACGTTTCTCTCAAGAAATTTCTGACAAACTAAAAGTGAATACCAGTTTAATTTATGTGAATCAAAGAGTAGACAACAGAATGTATAGAAATGGGAGTGAAAGAAATCCTGCCAATAACTATATGTACATCTTACCTAACATGTCTAAAGAAAATTTATTTCCTTATAAAGACGAAGACAACAATGCTTTTAATTACGAGGGGCCTTTTAATAACCCCTACTGGAATATATACGAAAACACAAATCAAGATATCACAAATAGAATTGTTGCTAATGTGACTTTAAATTGGGACATTTTAAAAGGCTTAAGCCTCAAAACAAGAATAAATGGAGTTGTCAATGATGTAGATCGATTTGAATTTAACAATATGGGAGCCGCTTATGATCCAAATGGATTATACAGAGAAATTGCTGTTAAAAGAGAAAATAGGAATTATGAAGCGATATTAAATTACACCAAAAAAATTAACAATATTTCAATTGTATCCCTTATAGGTGCGAATAGATTCGATTTAAGAACCTCCGGAACACGAAAAACTGCAATTTCACTTTTACAAAGAAATATCATGAATTTATCTAATGGTGATGAATTTTCTCCTACAGTATATCTTCCAAATAATAAAACAATAAACTCTGTTTTTGGTTCTGTATCTGCAGGAATTAATGACACCTATTTTATTGATATAACTGGAAGAAATGATTGGTCGTCTACACTGCCTTCAAACAACAATTCTTATTTTTATCCATCAATAGGTGGTACTACAATCTTTACCAAATTCTTACCTATAAATAACATCTTAACATTTGGTAAAATAAGAGCTTCATACGCTCAAGTAGGAAATGATACATCGTTTGACAGAATTATCAATAATTATATTGAGGGTGGAAACTACAACAACACACAATGGTTGGCACTACAAAATCAACGAAAAAATTTAGAATTAAAACCAGAACTAACATCCTCTACAGAATTTGGAATTGAAACTAAGTTGTTTAACAATAGAATTAGTTTAGATGCTACCTATTATAGGTCATCCACAAACAATCAAATTGTTCCAGTACAAGTAACTCCAACATCTGGTTTTATTTCAAAAATTATCAATGCTGGAGAAATTCAAAATAAAGGGTTGGAATTGTTTCTATCAGCAAAAATATTAACCAACCAATTTAAATGGGATACCAGTGTAAATTGGTCCAAAAATGAATCTTTAGTTGTGTCTCTAGCCGATGGTGTGGATCGCTTATTGCTAAGAAATTTCTTCAATGTTGGAGTCTATGCAGAAGTCGGAGAGACCTTTGGTAACATTAGAGGAAACGCACAAGCAAAAGACCCAGTATCAGGAACGCCTTTAGTTTTACCTAATGGGCGAGTACTTTGGGATGAAGACCAATATTTAGGAAATGCACAAGCAGACTGGATTGGAAGTCTAAGGAACACTTTTTCCTACAAAGGATTTAATTTAAACTTTTTGATTGATGTAAAAATGGGTGGAGAGTTATTTTCTGCCACAATGATCAAGGCAGTAAATCATGGAATGCATGCAGAATCTTTACAAGGAAGAGAAGAGTATTTACTTTCATCGCTCATCTTAGGAGAAAACAATAATGAAAGACAAGGGGTTGGATTATTTGGTAATAATTATGCAGATGCTGAAAGAGCAAAAGGGGTTATCTATAGAGGAGCCGCTTTAGGAGTGCAAGATGAGGATGGTAATTGGGTTGCTGAAAGAGATGAGGATGGTAATATTGTGTATTCTCAAAGATGGCTAAGCCCACAACTCTATGGATATGATGGTGTTCAAGATCAAGGAAGATTTGTTTACGATGCTTCTTATGTGAAACTAAGAGAAGTTGTTTTTGGATATACCTTTCCTCCAAGAATGATTAAAAAATTAAAAGGAGTAAAAAACCTTAAACTTTCAGTTGTTGGAAGAGATTTATGGACGATTTATAGAAATACACCTCAAGGAATCGATCCAGAGGCAGGAACAACGTCAGGTAATGGACAAGGGATAGAGTTTGGCTCTTTTTTACCTACAAGAACCCTTGGTGTTAATTTAAAAATAGTATTTTAATTATGGAAAATATGAAGAAAAACAAGAGATACGTTAGCTTAAAATTATCTGTGTTCATAATTTTATTTTCAACGTCCTGTACAAAAGATTTTGAGGAAATCAATACCAATGAGTATATCTTTAATGAAGCATCACCAAGTGCTCTTTTTACTGGAGTTGTAAAAAACACTTTAGACCTCGTTGGTGGTACTATGAACGATCAGTTATACAACACTTATGCTAGTTTCTATGGTGGTAAAGGAGGGCAGTTCAATCGTTATTTTTATACAGAACAAGCACTGGACCAATACTGGAAGAAATTTTATGTGAATATTCTTAAAAACAATCAAGATATCATTGATAGTTATTCTGGTGATTCTAATTATAGCAATAGAGTCTCAATTGCCAAAATATGGAAGAGTTACGTATATTCAATTTTAGTATCTACATTTGGACCCGTACCTTATCAAGAGGCTTTACAGGGAGAAAACGCAGCTACTTATGATTCTGAAGAATTTATTTACACAGATATTTTAGCTGAATTAAAAACTGCTTTTGAAAATATAGATGTTTCTGGAGACACGCTAGCACAAGATCCTATATTTGATGGAGACCTAAATAAATGGAAGAAATTTGCCAATTCGCTGCGCTTAAAAATTGCGCTTCGAATTTCAGAAGGATTCAAAGTTTTAGCACGACAACACGGATCAGATGCGATGGCTAATGAAGCAGACTTAATTGGTTCAAATGCAGAAAACGTTGTCATGAAATGGGGTGTAGAACAAGAAAATTGGTCATTTAACTATTCAAGATACATTTTTATAGAAGCCAATGATGATGTTGTTCCTTATATGAATTTACATTTTCTTTTAAATCTAAAAACGTATAAAGATCCAAGACTTTTTAAACTAGTAGAACCCTCTAATGATCCAATAACCCTTACAGATGTTGTTTTTAGATCTGGATCAACCACTGAACAAATTACAGTAGAATATGAACTTCCCTATTTTGGAAGGCCTTTGGGTGGAAATGCAGGCGTAGAAGGTTGGGATCTAAATCAAAATGACAATATATTAAACGGTTTAGCAAACAGAAGGTTTAGCAGACCTAAATTAGATGTATTTATGGCTCAAGATATGGGGTATAATGTAATTACCTATGCCGAAATAAACTTCATCAAAGCAGAAGCAAAGGAAAAAGGTTGGGGTGGATCTAAATCTACTGAACAGTACTACTATGACGGAATAGAGGCTTCGTTTCAACAATATGGCGCCACTGGAGTCGCTGAGTATAAAAATAGAGATGGAATACAATGGGAAACCTCTAGTGTAGGAGACAGAGGCTTGTTTGGCCTTGTTACAAGCGGTATTTCAAATAACGCTTTAGACAAAATCACAAGACAACGATGGCTCGCTAGCTATAACCAAGGTCATGATATTTGGTGCATGCAAAAAAGAACGAGAGCATTACCATTGATCGATCAATTTGCACCTGATGGCGCGACAGGTCTTGATTACGCGCCTTTACCAGAAAGAATGGTTTACCCTCCTTTAAGTGAAGGTGGTCTAAACAATGCTGCATACCAAGACGCAATTCTAAATATGGGTGGAAATACGCTTTACAATACCCTACAAATGAATAAGTCAGAAGACTATTCCCCAGTTCAATGGGAAACTCTAGTTCCTGAGCTTAATCAAGATTTTGGAACACATTTTTATGGGGATTCTGAAGATGATTTAATTGCTCAAGGCATAGACTACACAATAATTTAAGATTTATAAAATGAAAAAACTTAGCTATTTATTTTTAATGACATTATTTTTAATTTCATTTTCATGTACTGAAGATGATGTAGTAACGGGTGAAGGTGGCATCTTAGACTATATCATTCCGAATGTCCCAGTAACTTCAGATTATATTGTAGGCGCACAGTATTCAACTTTTGGAAGAAGAAGTACCGTTCCTGAAGAACCAAGCATTGGAATTTACAACGGAAATGTTGCTGATTCATTAGTATACAAAGAACATGTAACTCAGGCACAAACTGCAGGAATAGATTTTTTCATTTTTAGATATCGCTCCGCAAATAATCAAAACCAAAATAATGCCGACACAAGATTCATTGATGGTTTACAGGCTGCCTCCAATGCACGTGACGTAAATTTTGCACTTTCCTATAATTTTGGAAATATGGGTTTAAATAACAACAATCGTATTGAAGACAGAGGCTTAGTACAACGATTTATTGATGATTTTAAATTAATGATTCCATATTTTGACCAGCCTAACTACATGAAAATAGATGGTAAAAATATAGTTTACTTATTTAATAGCCACAACCTTCATGCTAACGACAATGCTGCTTTATATCAGCAAATGAGAGCTGAATTATTAGATCTTGGGGTTGAACTATATTTAATAGGAATGCAAAATGAATGGTCGCCTACTTTAAGGTTTGACTTTAGGTTTGTAAACGGAGTAGATGCTGTGACTCATAACACCTATGCCACCATTAATGTGAATGCAAATGATAGAATCGTAAACTTCTACAAGTTTGTAGATATCGCTTGGGAATACCATAGAAGTACTTGGTTAAACTATAATATTGAATATATACCAACAATATCTCCTTCAATAAATTTAAAAATAATTAATTCCGGAAGTAATATACATGTATTTGAAAAAAACGAAAGTTGGTTTCGAGGTTTTTCTAATCTAGCCAGAAGAGTTTCTGGCGCTAGTAAAATTGTTCTTGTCGATTCTTTTAATGATTGGAATAGAGGAACTCAATTAGAATCCGCAGATACTTATGGAGAAGATTTTCTTCAAATTTTAAAAGAAGAATTCAAGGTAAATTAATATGAAAAAAAAGCTAATTCTATTTATTACTTTTTTTAGTATTTTACTTTTAAACAGCTGTAAAAGCAATACAATTAGTGATCCCCCCCTCACTAAAAAAAGTCTTCCACAAATTAATAACTCCATTGAAGGAAAAATCTTAGCGGGTTATCAAGGATGGTTTAATGCTGAGGGGGATGGTTCAAAATTAAACTGGAAACACTATGGCAACAACGCTAAATTTTATCCAGGAAGTGCTTCGGTAGATTTTTGGCCAGAAATGGATGAAATTCAGAAAAGCAATCAATACAAAACAACATTTAAGTATAAAGATGGTAAACCTGCTTTTGTTTTTAGTTCCTCAGATTATGAAACCGTAAATAGCCACTTTAAATGGATGAACGAGTATGGTATAGATGGTGTTTTTGCACAACGTTTTGTAGTCGGCTTAACTAGAGGTAAAAAAAGAAGTGACAATTACAATAACGTTTTTGAAAACTGTTTTAAAGCTGCAAAAAAAAACAACAGAGTACTGAGTTTAATGTACGATCTTTCAGGGACTACCAGTGCTAATATTGTAGAAACCACTATAAAGGATTGGAAACAACTCGTTAAAAAACACAAGTTAAACGACCCTACAAACCCGAATGTTTTAACTTATAAAGGCAAAGCCGTGGTTTCTATTTGGGGCGTTGGTTTTGTAAATAGAAAATACACTTTAGAAAATATCAAACAGCTAATTGATTTCTTTAAAAACGATCCAAAATATGGGAATTGTGTTGTGCTTTTGGGTGTTCCAACGGGATGGAGAACTTTAGACAGAGATGCCATTGATGATCCTAAATTACACGAAGTTATTAAGATGGCGGATATTGTGCATCCTTGGACTCCTGGAAGGTATCATAATTTAGAATCCGCAGATCAACACAAAGAAAACTATACGGTAAAAGATCAGCAATGGTGTACCAAAAATGGTTTG
Source organism: uncultured Flavobacteriaceae bacterium (assembly GCA_943789465.1). Classification (GTDB taxonomy): domain Bacteria; phylum Bacteroidota; class Bacteroidia; order Flavobacteriales; family Flavobacteriaceae; genus Hel1-33-131. The sequence goes on from CALSUF010000002.1 coordinate 587,723, forward strand.
ATGTATATGCCGGTAGTTTTTCCAGGTTTTAGTTGGGCAAACATGAAAAACGACATGACAATTTTCAATCAAATACCACGCTTAAAAGGGGATTTCTTGTGGCGGCAATTTTATAACGCCATTTCTTCTGATGCCAAAACAATTTACGTTGCCATGTTTGATGAAATTGATGAAGGTACTTGTATTTTTAAAGTTGATAACAATCCCCCTGTAGGAGAAAGTCAATTTCTAACCTATGAAGGACTTCCATCGGATTATTATTTATGGCAAACAGGGCAAGCTACCAGAATGTTGCGAAAAGAAATTCCTCTAACAAAAGAGCAGCCCATTTATCCTTACGTAAAATAATTCCACAGTTGATGAATTTAAAGACCTTTATACCCAAAATAGAATTTATTATTTATATAAGAATAGTAATGGTTTCTTTGCTCTTATTTTCATGTAACTCAATGAAAAGCACCTCAAAAAACAATGACAATGTAAACTATGTAGATCCACAAATTGGAGGCGTTGCGCCTTTTTTACAACCGACACGAACACGTATACATTTGCCAAATTCTATGGTACGAATGTATCCAGAAAGAAAAGATTATAGAGACGATCAAATCACTTCTTTTCCATTAACAACAAGAAAGCACCGGTCTGATTTACTTTTTAATATCATGCCAGTTTCAGGAGTGATAAATGAAGCCGACAAACCGATTTCAGCTTGGGATCAAGAGTTAGAAATTGCACACCCTCACTACTACTCTACTTGGCTAGAAGATTATAATATTATTACAGAATTTACACCCGCAGCGCAAGCAGGTATCTTTAAATTTACCTATCAAAATAAGGATACTAGAAAATTATATCTAAGCGATTTATCGGGGGGTGATTGGCAATTAAATGAAGATGGATCTCTTACAGGGACAGAATCGTTTGAAGGAATGTTGGCCTATGTATATGCCGTAACAGACAAAAAAGGAACGTTTACATCTGTAACTACTACAGAAAATACTCTCAACTCTTGGATGACTTGGACCGATACAAACATCAATCAAGTTCAATTTAAATATGGCATCTCATTTATAAGCAGTGAGCAAGCAAAGAAAAATTTAGAAAGAGAAATTCCAAATTTTAATTTTGAAAAAATAAAAGAAAAAGCGCATAAAAAATGGTCTGAATTGCTGAATCAAATTGAAGTTGAAGGTGGTACTGAGGCATACAAAAGAACGTTTTATACTGCACTGTATCGTTCCTATGAACGAATGATAAATATTACTGAAGACGGAAATTATTACAGCAATTATGATCAAAAAATTCATGAACGGGAACAAGACTTCTATGCAGATGATTGGGTTTGGGATACGTTTTTAGCATTGCATCCTTTACGCTATATTTTACAACCTGACGTGGAATCAGATATGATGGCTTCTTATGTAAGAATGTATGAACAATCAGGTTGGTTACCTCAATTTCCACAAATTCATGGAGATGCACCTCCAATGAATGGCTTCCACTCGACCATCATGTTATTAGACGCTTACAGAAAAGGAGTTACTAATTTTGATGCAGAAATAGCGTTTCAGGCCATGAAAAAAAATGCTTTAGAAGGCACCATGATTCCATGGAAAATGGGCGCCCATGCCCCTCTTGATAAACTTGCTTTGGAACTTGGTTATTTTCCAGCATTGTACCCAGGAGAAAAAGAAACAGAGCCTCGAGTTCATGATTTTGAAAAAAGACAATCGGTTGCGGTTACCTTAGCTCAAGGCTATGATGATTGGGCTTTAGCCGAATTTGCTAAGGAACTAGGCAAAGAGGAAGATTATAAATACTTCTCCAAAACTGCACAGAATTACAAAAATCTATATTGGAAGGAAAAAGGATTCTTTATGCCAAAAGATGCCAAGGGTAATTGGATTGATATCGATCCAAAATTTGATGGCGGAATGGGCGGTAGAGATTATTATGATGAAAATAATGGGTGGACCTACCTATGGAATGTACAACAAGACATTTTAGGGTTGCAAGAATTAATGGGCGGAAGAAAATCGTTTGAGGAACGTTTAGATCAAATGTTTAGAGAAGATTTAGGAAGATCAACCTATGCTTTAAATGCAAGATTTCCAGATTTCACAGGGATTATTGGACAATATTCTATGGGAAATGAACCCAGTTTCCATATCCCCTATTTATACAATTTTACAGATTCACCTTGGAAAGCGCAAAAGAAAACAAGAATGCTTTTAAACACTTGGTTTAAAGACAATATTTTTGGTATTCCAGGGGATGAAGATGGTGGTGGCATGTCTGCTTTTGTCGTATTTTCTGCAATGGGCTTTTATCCAATAACGCCAGGAATCCCCGTCTATACCATTGGAAGTCCGTTGTTTTCAAAAATCAGCATCCATCTACCAAATGGTAAAAAATTCACCATAAATGCACCCAATTGCAATGAAACGAACAAATACATACAGTCAGCAACCTTAAACGGAAAAGAACTAAAAGGACCTTGGTTTACACACACTGATCTTATAAATGGTGCAACCATCACATTAGAAATGGGGAAATATCCAAATAAAAATTGGGGTGCAAATCCATCTTTGATACCAAACGATTTTAAAAACTAACAAGAAATCTCCTATGAAAAATATAAAAATATACTTTCTACTTCTTACACTAATAAGTCTACTCTCTTTTAATAAATTCACAAAAACAACAACTAAAAGATCTGATGACAATACAAAGTATGTTAACACCTTTATAGGTACAGGTGGGCACGGACATACATTTCCCGGCGCAACAACCCCCTACGGAATGGTACAACTAAGTCCGGATACTAGAACTTTGGGCTGGGATGCTTGTGGAGGTTATCATTACACAGATACTTCGATTTTAGGATTCTCTCATACACATTTAAGTGGAACAGGAATTAGTGATTTAGGCGACTTTTTGTTTATGCCTTTTTCAGGGGAAGCGAAAATAATTCCGGGAACTCCAGAAGATCCAGATTCAGGGTACCGTTCTCGATTTAACCATGATAATGAAGTTTCATCTCCTGGGTTTTATTCCGTTTTATTAAAAGATTACAACATCAAAGCAGAACTGACAGCTTCTAAAAGAGCCGGTCTTCATAGATACACCTTCAACAAAGAAGGGAAATCGGGGATCATTATAGATTTATCGCATACCATTTATCCAGACCATAAACCAAACCATCAATTTAAATTAATTTCTGATACTGAAATTGCAGGCTATAAAGGTTCTGGAGGCTGGGCTGTGACGCAAGATATTTTTTTCAACGCAAAATTTAATAAACCCTTTACAGTTACTTTTTTCGAAAATGGAAAAAAAATAGAAACATTACCAAACAGGACGTCAAAAAAATTAGTGGCCGTATTAACCTTTAATACAAAAGCGGGTGAAGAAGTGTTAGCAAAGGTTGGGATTTCATCTGTTGACTATGAAGGTGCCAATAAAAATTTAGAGGCAGAAATTAATCACTGGAATTTTGATAAGGTTAAAAATGAAGCCCATGAAACTTGGAAAAAAGAATTATCAAAAATCAATGTCAAAGGAGGTACTGACGATGAAAAAACAATCTTCTATACCGGTCTATACCATACGTCTATAAGCCCAAATACGTTTTCTGATGTCGATTTCAGCTACAGAGGAATGGACAGGGAAATTCATCAATCTGACGAAGAAAAAATCTACACAGTGTTCTCGTTGTGGGATACTTTTAGAGCTTACAATCCTTTAAAAACAATTACAGATCCAGAAAAAACAAACGAGTTTATAAATACACTTTTAACAAAATACGATCAAGGTGGTGTTTTGCCAATGTGGGAATTGCAAGGAAATTACACAGGGTGTATGATTGGGTATCATTCCGTCCCAGTGATTGTGGATGCTTACACTAAAGGAATTCGAGGCTATGATGTAAAGAAAGCTTATGAAGCCGTTGTTCATGCTTCAACATATGATACACTAGATATCTTTTTTCCATCAGAAAGAGTCAAAAATATTTTAATGCCCAAGGGTAAACTCTATAATGAAACGATGGATTTTATTCCTGCTGACCTAGAAAACGAATCCGTTTCTAAAGCCTTAGAATATGCTTATAATGATTGGTGTATTGCACAAATGGCAAAAGATTTAGGAAACACAGACGATTACAATCGTTTTATGAAACGCTCCAAAAAATACACGCAGTATTACGACACCAAAACAGGGTTTATGAGAGGCAAAAATCAAGATGGAAAATGGCGTGAGCCTTTTGATCCCCGTTATTCGAAGCATCGAAAAGATGATTACACAGAAGGAAATGCTTATCAATGGTCTTGGTTTGTGCCTCATGATGTCGAAGGTTTAGTTGATTTAGTAGGTGGTAAAGAAACGTTTATTAAAAATTTAGACGTCTTATTTTCTACGAGTTCTGAATTAACTGGTGATGATGTTTCTGGAGATATTTCGGGTCTCATTGGGCAATATGCACATGGAAACGAACCCAGTCATCACATCTCACACATGTATAATTTTGTGGGACAACCATGGAAAACTCAAGATGTTACAGACCAAATTATGAGCGAATTGTATTTTAATAATCCAAATGGATTGGCAGGAAATGAAGACTGTGGACAAATGTCTGCTTGGTATGTTCTAAATGCCATGGGGTTTTATTCGTTTAATCCTGGAGATCCCACCTATTCTATTGGTCGTCCTATTTTTGATAAAGTAGAAATCAATTTACCAACTGGGAAGAAATTCATCATAAAAGCTAAAAATAATAGCAGCGAAAATAAATACATTCAAGCTACTAAATTAAACGGGAAAGAATTAGAGACTCCATTTTTCACGCACAAACAATTAATTGCAGGAGGAAAATTGGAATTTAAAATGGGTAAGCAACCGAAGTAAAATTTAATACATCTGTATTACCATAAATAAAAAATAGCTCTTGTAAAAAAATTAACATATTTAATAAAATTTAATCATGTCAACTAACAAATCATACAGAAGTGCACTCATTTTTTTAACTACTCTATTTTTCCTTTGGGGTTTTATCACTGTTTTAGTAGATAGTTTAGTACCTAGATTAAAAGATGTTTTTGAAATGTCATATGCCAAAACAGTTTTGGTTCAGTTTGCATTTTTTACAGCATTTTTTGTGGTCTCAGTTCCGGCTGGAACGCTTTTGTCTAAAATCGGATATAGAAAAGGAATCGTTTTAGGGTTAATAATTATGGCTTTAGGCTGTTTACTATTTTATCCTGCTGCCGAATATAGAAATTTTAATGTTTTTTTAATTGGCTACTTTACATTAGCTGGAGGGATTACTGTACTTCAAGTTGCTGCCAATCCCTACGTAGCTTTACTCGGTTCAGAAGAAGATGCTTCTAGTAGATTAAACTTATCACAGGCCTTTAATTCTTTAGGTACAACTATAGCGCCAATTGTGGGTGCACTATTCTTGTTGAGTGATTCCGTTAAGACCTCTGAAGAAATTAATCTATTGACAGCTTTAGAAAAAGTAGATTATTATTCAGCTGAGGCAGCAACAGTTCAAACACCATTTTTACTGATAGCTGCTTTTATTGGGATACTGGCATTAATTTTTGCTTTTTTAAAATTACCCAAAGTGATGCAAGAAAGTCCTAAAGGTGGGTACTTGTCTTTGCTAAAAAATAAGTTGATGCTTATGGGGGCACTGGGTATTTTTGTTTACGTAGGTGCAGAAGTTGCAATTGGTAGTTTCTTAGTGAATTATTTTAGTGACATGAATTTAGCAGTCATTGTAATGGAGAATGAAATGATGATGAACATCGCTAATACGATCGCAAGTGTTTTTAATAAAACATTTTCTAATTCAGATCCGAAATCGTTGCTAGGAATTTTTATCATATTTTACTGGGGAGGTGCTATGATTGGCCGATTTATTGGAGCCTACCTAACGAAAATAATGGACGCTGGAAAGGTTTTGAGTATGTTTGCTTCATTGGCAATTCTTATGATATTAATATCTATTAATACGCAAGGATTGATTTCTATGTGGTCTATTCTTGCAGTAGGATTATTTAATTCAATTATGTTTCCAACCATATTTACTTTAACCTTAGAAGGTTTAGGAGACCTTAAAGCTCAGGCATCAGGATTGCTTTGTATGGCAATTGTGGGTGGCGCAATTATTCCGTTCGCATTTGGCAGTTTGATAGATAGTTTTGGATTTAAAAAAGCATTCATATTAACTGTGATTTGTTATGGCTATATCATGTATTATGGTAGATTAAAGAATAGGAAAGCCGCTTAAATTAAAAAAAAACGATATATGCTCACTGTATTTTTACATATTTTAATTATTCTGACGTCTATTGTATCTAAAAACGATACTATACAATTTAGCACAGAAAAAAAACCAAATGTTATCGTTTTTATTGCTGATGATTTTGGTTACGGCTCAACCAATATTTATGGTGCTCAAGAAGCATTAATAAAAACGCCAAACGTAAATAAATTAGCCAAAGAAGGTGTGAAATTTACAAATGCCTATACAACAGGTTCTGTTTGTACGCCCACAAGATATGCATTAATGACCGGTCAATATTCTTGGAGAACAAATCTTAAAAAAGGGGTTGTGAATATGAACGACCCAGCTCTAATTGATGTGAAAAGAAAAACATTACCAAAATATATGCAATCTTTAGGTTACAAAACAGCAATGGTTGGTAAATGGCATTTGGGTTTTAAAGAAAAAAAGTTTAATAATTTATTAGGAAATATTTATCCTGCTCCAACAGATTATGGGTTGGATTATAGTTTTGCATTGCCTAATAACTTAGATGATGGGCATAAAGTTTATATAGAGAATAATAAAATTTATGGATTGCGTTCTGATAAAATTTCTCCTTACGGAAAATCATTTTATGGAAAACAATACAAAGGATACGATGCCCCGCAAAGAGTTACAGAGCAAGTAACAGATGATTTAACAAACAAATCTATAGAGTGGATGAAAAGTTTGGATAAAGACCAGCCATTCTTTTTATACTATGCAGCAGCAGCAGTACATCATCCTATTGTGCCAAGTCCACAAATGCGAGGTAAAAGTAATGCAGGTGCTTATGGAGATTTTATTCAAGATATAGACCGTTCTTTAGGAGATTTAATTGCATTTTTAGAAGAAAGAGGTATTAGAGAAAACACCATTATTATTTTTGCGAGCGATAATGGTGGTGATATTCCAAAGAAAAAAGATGTAATGCCAGAAAATTTTGCCATCAACAAAGGCTTACAAATCAATGGAGACTATAAAGGAGATAAACATACTATTTGGGATGGAGGTTTTAGAATTCCGTTTATTGTAAATTATCCAAAGAAAATAAAAGGCGATCAAACTTCTAATGTAACAATCTCAACAGTTGATATTTATGGGTTTCTAGCAGATTATGTTGGTAATGATAAGGGGTTAAATTTAGAAGATGCACCAGATAGTTATAGCTTTAAAAAAGCCGTTTTAAAACCAAATCAATTTTACGAAAGACCCCCTTTAGTGCATAGAGATGCAAAAGGCAGAAAAGCAATTCGTTTTGAAGGGTGGAAATTTATTGAAGAAAAAAATAAAGACACAAAAAGAAAGATGAATGCTGAAATGCTTTTTAGCTTAACTAAAGATAAAAAGGAATCTACAAATCTTGCTAAAACAGAAATAGCAGTTGTTGATAAAGCAAAGACCTATTTAACTAAAATTATAGAAAAGTCATCCAAGAAAATTTGGAAAAATAATTAAAATGAAAAATAAAATAATAGTACTAATTATTGGTTGTTTGTTGTTGATGTTTAATTGCAAGTCTAAAAATGAGCTTATAAATCAAACTAAAAACAAGAAGAAACCAAATGTGTTGTTACTATTTTCCGATCAACATAACAAAAAGACAATGGGTTTTGAAAATCATCCAGATGTCATTACTCCAAATCTAGATAAACTATCTACTGAATCTGTAGTCTTTGATAGAGCCTATGCAACAAGAGGTGTTTGTGTCCCTTCTAGAATGTCTTTAATGACAGGACTCTATCCAAGAACACTGGGATTAATGAATAATAATGAAGAAACTTCTGTTACAGATCAAGCCACTTCGTTAGCTAGTATTTTTAAATACAATGGATACAAAACCTATACTTTTGGAAAAAGACATTTAAAAGGGGGTGGAGACAAAGGTTGGGATGTTAAAAAAGAGGTACACGCAGAAGAAGGCGATAATGGCAACTATTTAAGCTGGGTTACAACACAAGGCTATCAAAGTGAATTCTCTTATGATTGGGCTGCAGAATTCGGGAAAGGACCCATTGGTAGTGACGATGCGAACGCCAATATACCTATCGCTGATTTAGGGACACGTATTTCTAAATTACCATTTGGATATACAATGGAGGCTTATACTGCATTAGAAACCATTAATATGATTGATCAACAAAAAAATAGTGATACACCTTTCTTTTGTTTTTCTTCTTTCTACAGACCACATCAACCCTACACTCCTGTAAAGAAATTCATGGATATGTATGATGTTTCCGAATGGGGAAAGGGTACAAAATTAAAAAGCGGTATAAAAATGCCCGAAAGTTTTTACCAACCCACAAAAGATTTGCCACCCTTATTACAGTTCCAAAGAAATGGAGGGAACAAAGTATGGAACATGGATAAGGCTTTTGAAGACGAACAACTCTGGAGAGATTATATTGGAGCCTATTACGCCTTAGTTACAGAAGTAGACCATTACGTTGGCGAGATTTTGCAAGCTTTAGACAAAGCAAACATCACAGAAGAAACGATCATTATTTATACCACAGATCATGGCGATTTTGTTGGGAACCATGGCATGGTAGAGAAAGCTGCGGCCGGTCATAATATTTATGAAGATATTTTAAACATTCCCTTAATGATTAGAATTCCAGGAAAAACACTTCAAGGAAAACATACTGCTGAACTGGTAACTTTGGTAGATATCATCCCTACTCTAATCGATGTTTTAGACTTAAAAACCCCCGATTTAGAATACAATTTTGAAGGCGTATCACTCGCGAAATTACTCTTGGAACAAAAACCATTGAACAGAGATTATATCGTATCTGAAAGTTGGTTTCAAGCCACAGTAATCGGTAAAAATGAAAAACTGGGGATTATGAAGTCAAATCCTGTAAATCCTAGACGAGATTACAGAGAATTTGGAGATATGTTTTTCGATAGAACACACGACCCTTTAGAACTGAATAATGGAATTAATGATGAAAAAAATAAAGCGAAAATAGCGCAGCTTAGAACGTTTTATGCTGATTTTAAAACACAAGTTTCCGGAATTGGAATGCAAGAAATAAATAACAAAAATAAATAACCACAAATGACATTTAATACTTACAAAACTATTGGATTTATAGTCTTTTTATTAATAATTGGTACTACTAAATCAATTGCACAAAATACTAAAAAACCAAACATCATCTTTATTATGACAGATGATCAAAGTGCTGTGGTGCCTTTAGATTCAGAGAAAAGAATACAATCGCGTCCTTTTGGATTTAATGGCGATAAAGAAGGACATACCCCTATTATAGATGACTTGGCAAAGAATGGCATAATTTTTAACAGCGCGTATGTATCAAGCTCTGTATGTGTGCCAAGTAGATATACTATGCTAACAGGGCGTTATGCAGGACGATCAGAAGGGCCTGCTTTTATGAGAATGCATCCATATGGTGTAATGACAAGAGTAGAAAATAATACAGAAATAGAAAAAGACAAACCCAATTTACCAAGACTATTACAAGCAGAAGGGTACAAAACAGGTTTTGTAGGTAAAAGTCATATTGTGGAACATGATATCGTTAACAATAAAAAAAACTGGGAAAAAAACGGCTTTCAAACCTATGCTAAAAATGCGGATCCAAATGACCCAGCAGTTTCTAAAAAAATGTTTGAGAACCATCAAAAATGGACAGAAGTAATTAAAGAATATGGATTTGATTATGCGAACGCATTTTATGCAGGAAATTTAAGAGAACAGTATAATGATTCTTTAAATGTTCATAATGTAGAATGGAAAAATAAAGCGGCTTTAGAATTCATCGATGAAAACAAAAACGATCCGTTCTTTTTATATTACAGTGAAACGGTTCCTCATGGTCCAGCACCCTATAATATGAAAAACGGAAAATACTTTAGAGGTTTAGATTCAAACCCAAAATTTACGGGACAAGGGCTGATAGATGCTGATTACTCCTATTTACCTACTAGAGAAGAAATTAAAGAAGAAATCAAAAACCTTGATAAAAAAGTAGCACACGCTTGGTTGCGTTGGTTTGATCATGCAGTTGGTGCCGTTGTAGATAAACTAAAAGCAGAAGGTATTTATGAAAACACCATTATTATAATTACGTCAGATCATGGGAACTACAACGGAGGAAAAACGAGCTTGTATGAAAGTGGAACAAAAGTTCCTTTAATGATGCATTGGCCAAATGGAATTAAACCCAACCAAAACTATAATGAGTTGGTTCAAAATATTGATTTTACACCCACTTTATTAGAACTAGCAGGGGTTAAATTAAAAAATGTAGAATCAACCTTAGACGGCGTTAGTTTAAAAAAGGTATTAAAAGGAAATAAAAAACCAGTACATGATTATTTGTTTTTTGAGATGGGTTACGCAAGAAGTGTAATGACAAAAGACTGGAAATACATTTCTGTGAGGTATGATAAACAAAAAAAGAATAGAATCAATAAAGGCCTAACATTTAAAGGATGGAAAGGTGCCGAACTTCAATACCCTTATTACACTAGAAATGGTCATTTGGGAAATATTGCATCCAAAAGCAGTGCTTTTTATTTTGATGCAGATCAAGTATTTGATTTAGTTAAGGATCCGCGTGAAACTAAAAATATTTTTAAAGACAACAGAGAAAAAGCAGAAGAACTTAAAATACTATTGACAAAAAGTTTGAAGTCATTTCCTAACCGACCTTACGCTGAATTTGTGAATTAATATGAAAAAAACTTTCAAATCAATAGGAGTCCTTTTGGCATGTTGTTTTGTTATAACTAGTGCTGCTCAAAAAACAATAGATACTATTGCTACAAAAGTTGATGGATATGATATTCCAATTCGAATCAAACTACCAAAAAACACCAACGGGAAAAACCCAGTATATTTCTTTGTGCATGGCGGTGGCTGGAATGGTGGTACTGCAACAAGTGTTCCACCGGCAAGAATGCATAACGATGCTAATTATCTCGCGGATCAACTAGGGGTTATTTATGTAGGATTGGCATATCGATGTAAGGGCAACTCTGCAACATTTTCTGATGCTATTGAAGATTTAGAAGCCTCTGTTCAATGGTTTTTTGACAATGCAGATACCTACAATGCAGACTTAACTAGAATTGGTTTTGGTGGTGCATCAGCAGGCTCCACATTGGCAGCTGTTATGGCTCAGAGATATAAAAACTGTAAACTATTTGTGGGTGCAGAAGGCATGTATAATTTAGTAGAGCATTCAGAGAAAAGATCAACGTTTCCAAGTCAAAAAGCAAGAGAATTATACGGATTAGCCACAGAAAAAGAAAGTAAAAACGCATCTGCCTTTTATAATTTAAGGGAGGAACCTCCTATCACTTTATTGTTACATGGAGATGCGGATGTGCTTTGCCATTACACACAAAGCATAAAATTTGCAGAAGAAATCAAGTCTAAAGGTGGCGAAGCTAAAGTATTGTTGCATAAAAACATCAATCATACGACTTTAAACCCAAGTATTCCCGATGTGTTCAAAGAAAGTGTTTTAGAGATTGCGAACTTATTTATTGACGGATTTAAACTAGATAAAAACACAGAGTCCTTAAAAAATTTATTAGACAAACGATTAGAAAATCAATATGCTTCAACAGAAATTAATGAAGATCATATAATAGGCACTTGGATAAGACTCCAAACCAAATTAGTTTTCAAAAAAGATGGAAAAGGATTCTTAGAAAATTTAAAGACAAAAAAACGTAAAGAATTTACCTATTCTTTTACTAAAAATGACATCACAGTTTCATTGAATAATTCGTCAAAAACTAGAATGTTTGACCTAAAAAAAAATACTATTTTTATTTGTGAGCATATCAAAGAGGGGAACAGAATTCACAGAAGATTCCTTTACAAAAAACAAAATATTAAGAGTTATGATAAATCAAAATAAAGTTTTATTGCTGTTAATGATGCTGATTATTGGGTGTAAACCATATCCCTCAAAAAACACAACTTTAGTAAACTCAAACAATAAAAATTTACTTTTTATAATTGTTGATCAGCAACGTTATGATGCCTTAAGTATTGCTGGAAACCCAATTGTTAAAACTCCAAATTTAGACAAGTTAGCGAGGCAAGGCGCGTATTTTAAAAATGCCTATACACCTGTTGCGGTTTGTGGACCTGCGAGATCCTCAATCTTGACTGGAACAACAATGAACACACACCAAGTAACAACAAATGATAAAACCTACGATTATAACGATACCCCTGTAATGACCATGAAAACCTTTGATGAGATTCTGACAGAAAAAGGATATCATGCAGAATATTATGGGAAATGGCATGTGTTAACGTCGCATTCAGAGGTCTATAAAAATCAAGAAAAGTATGCTAAAAATGGAAAAAATATATTTGAACCTCAAGGGCAAAGACACTTGTATCTCGATTATTTAGACGACGTATTCCCCAAAGTGGAACCTCAAAAAGGAGAGCTTTTAGATCGATTTACTAAAAGACCATACACGCCAGATCCCATAGATATAGATTATGGAAAAACTTACAATGACGTTAAAAAAGAGGGAAAGCACCGTCATTCTCAACCAAATTATCATGGTAAATCGAGCATCCCAAAAGAACATACCATCACTGCATATTATGCGAATAAAACCATTGATGCAATCAAGAGGTTAAAAAACAAACCTTTCAGTATAACAACCTCTTTTCACTTTCCTCATGCACCCATGATTCCATCCGAACCTTATTATAGCATGTACGATCCTGAAAAGATGCCTATTCCCTCAAGTATTAAAGATGACATGCAAAACTCACCTTATATTAATGCAAATGGAAGAAATAAGTTGACTGTTTTTGCAGATGAGGAAAAAATAAAATATATGATTTCTAATTATTATGGTTTAATTACTGAGTTAGATGATTGGATGGGAAAAATAATGGAAACCTTAGAAGATGAAGGTATTGCAGAACATACGATGGTAATTTTTACAAGTGATCATGGAGAAATGTTGGGAGCACACGGAATGCGCGAGAAAAATGTATTTTATGAAGAGTCATCGCACGTCCCATTAATGATTAAAATGCCCACTGAAATTAAAAAAGAAACTACAGTGAATGGTTATGTCTCTAATGTAGATTTATTTGCTACAATTATGGATTATTTAAACATTGGAAATTATAAATCCGATGGCGAAAGTTTACGTGATTTAATAGAACAAAAACAAACGAATCATGGGAACTACGTGGTTACTGAATGGGATTACCGAGGGCCTATTCAACCCAATTATATGATAGTAAAAGACGGATGGAAATTAATGATTCCGTATACAGAAGATTCAAAAGTGTTAAATGTTTTGTTTAATTTGAATGATGACCCTCAAGAGATAAATAATTTATTGGGGAAGAATCCTGACAGAAAAAAATATAATGAGAAAGCAGAAGAATTAAGAGCAAATCTACTGGATTGGTTGAAAAAAAATAATTCTAAACATTACGATGGCGTATCAAAACGAAAATTAATTTAATTCCTTCAAAATGAAATTATATCCTTTACAATTCACACCATTATTTAAATATAGAATTTGGGGTGGAGAAAAATTAAAAACAGAACTAAACAAACACTATAACGAGGAGAATATTGGAGAGTCTTGGGAAATTTCTGATGTTTCTGGCGATGAAACTGTGGTCGCAAAAGGCGTTTTAAAAGGAAATACATTACGAGATTTAACCATAGAATTTAAAGAAGACTTTGTAGGTAAAACAGTCTATGAAAAATTCGGGGAAGAATTTCCTTTACTAATAAAATTTATTGATGCCAAAACACCCTTATCTATTCAGGTTCATCCAAGTAATGAAATCGCAAAAGAGCGTCACAATTCTTTTGGTAAAAATGAAATGTGGTATGTAATGCAAGCGGATAAAGATGCAGAACTGATTGTCGGTTTTGATGAAAAAATTGATACGGACAGCTACAAAACACATTTAGAAAACAATACCATTCTAGATGTCATGCATCATGAAACTGTACAAAAAGGAGATACTTTTTATATTCCAACGGGGCGTGTACATGCTATTGGAGCGGGTGTTTTGTTAGCAGAAATTCAGCAAACATCGGATGTCACCTATCGTATTTACGATTATGACAGAGTAGATTCTAAAACAGGTGCAAAAAGAGAGTTGCATAACGAACTGGCAATTGATGTCATCGATTATAAAGTGCATGATACTTATAAAACGGAATATTCTATAGAAAAGAATGTGTCCAATACATTGGTGCATTCCCCCTATTTTAGAACTAACATTTTAGATATAAATTCTAGAGTAGAAAAAGATTACTCAGCCATAGATTCTTTTATTATTTACATGTGTGTAGAGGGTATAGTTAATGTTATTTCTGAAGGAGAAACCTACACAATAAATAATGGTGAAACGTTGTTAATACCAGCAACTTTAAATATCATTAGTTTAAAAGCAGATAATGCAAAAGTTTTGGAGGTTTATTATTAATGGATAAAATAGATTTTACTTCATCAAAGGATAAAAATCTTCTTCCATAAAAACCTTATTTATTGTAGAATTTTGTTCTTTAAAAATACGCATAGAAGCGCCCCAAGTGTAACGTTTCTTTTTAAACATTTTTTCTAAAATTAAGGTCATTGTTTTAAAAGGAATCACTTTTAATGCCTCTTTTAGAGAAAACCATTTTATATCTGTACAACCAGGTGGAACTTTCAATTCACCAGATTTGTATTTGGCACTGTAATAATTAAAAAGGATTGGATGTTTTCCTTTATTATAATAGAATGTAAATAAACCACGTAAACGAAAATCTTTGAACTCAACACCTAATTCTTCTGCCATAAAAACAGTGAATTCTTTTATAGATCTTGGATCTACATATTTTTTTCCAGCTAATTCCCAAATTCCATTGTATTTTACTAATAAAATTTCATTTTTTTTATTGGTAACGCACAGTTTAAAATATGAGAAATTCTTTTGTTGAGCCGTCATTTGAAATGATAAAAAAAAGACAATCAAAAAACAAAAAAATAATTTATATAAATAACTAATATTATAATTTTTAAATTTCATTTTACTCGGTTTTATAAAAAAGATTAACATATATATTACACGTGTAATATATATAATTATATTCGTATAATAAATCAAAATTTCATGAAAAAAAAGGTCCTTAAAAGATTCCTGTTTTTATTGATTGTTATCAATCATTTCACAGCATATTCACAACAAAAATTAACTGAAAAAGTTAATGTATTTATTGGGACAGGTGGGCATGGCCATACATTTCCTCATGCCATGGTTCCTTTTGGTGCAGTTGCTGTGGGTCCAGATTGGGAAACCAAAAGTTGGGATGCTGCTGGTGGTTATCATTATGATGCCAAGAATATATTAGGTTTCAGTCAAGTACATTTAAGTGGTACGGGGTTAATAGAGGGTGGAGATTTACTTTTACTACCAACAGTTGGAAAAATACAAGTCAATCCTGGAACACACAAAGACCCTGATGCTGGTTATCGTTCTCGTTTTTCTCATGATAATGAAACTGCAATTCCAGGTTATTATCAAGTAAAATTATTAGACTATAATATCAATGCAGAAATGACAGCTACGGAACGTGTTGGTTTTCATAAATACACATTTCCAAAATCTGATAAAGCTCATATTCTGCTTGATTTAGTACATCACATAAATGGTGGTGGTAGTGGAGTAAAACATGCACATATCCAAATAAAAGACACTAAAACAGTTTTAGGCTATAGAATTACAAGTTCAGTTTGGGCCCCAAATAAACAAATCTATTTTGCTTTGAAATTCTCAAAACCCTTTAAATCTAATGCTATATATGATTCTAGAGGACTGGTTTTTAATAAAAAGAAAAAATTATTATGGAATATGGTTGATTATTCTGCTCCAAAAATTAAAGCATATTTCAATTTTGAAACAGATGAAAATGAAGAAATAATGGTGAAAATTGCTGTTTCTTCTGTTTCAATGAAAAATGCATTAGAGAATTTAGAAACCGAAATCCCTGATTGGAATTTTACCAAAATTAAAAAAGAAGCCAGTCAAAAATGGGAACAACAACTTAACAAAATAGTGGTAAAAGCAACTCCAGAAAGAGAAGCTAAATTTTATGCTGCATTGTATCATAATAACATTCATCCAACCATAAACCACGATGTAAATGGAGAATATAGAGGTATGGATCAAGAGGTTCATAAAACCAAAGATTTTACACACTACACCCTGTTTTCTTTATGGGATACATTTAGAGCAGTGCATCCTTTATTTACATTAATTCATCAAGAAAGAACAAAGGATATTGTAAGTACAATGTTAAATTTTCAAAAAGAAAATCCAAGAAAAATGTTACCCATGTGGTCTATGTATCAAAACGAAAACACCTGTATGATTGGCTTACATGCATTGCCTGTAATCGCTGATGCCTATTCTAAAGGATTGATAAAAGAGGATGCAAAAGATTTACTAAAATCAATGGTAATAAGCGCCAATCAACCCGGAATAGATAGTACAGCTAATAGAACTATTTACCCATCTTATTATGGGCAACAGCACTATCTTAAAAAAGGATACCATCCAAATGATTTGGTAAGAACTGGTGTTTCTGTAACACTAGAACACGCGTATGATGATTGGGCTATTGCTTTATTTTCTGATAAATTAGGCGATAAAAAAACCACAGAAACCTTTTTAAAAAGGGGACAATCTTATAATAATGTTTGGGATGCTAATTCTAAATTTTTTCGTGCAAAACTAAATAACGGAAAATTTATAGAACCATTTAATCCAAGAGCATACCACAGAGAAGACTTTCATGAAAGAGATTACACAGAAGGAAATGCGTGGCAATATTTATGGTTTGTTCCTCACGATGTTTATGGTTTAGCAAATTTGTTAGGAGGTAAAGAAGCGATGGCTAATAAATTAGATACATTATTCACATTACCAAAATTAGAATCAAAAGTTGAAGACGTTTCCGGTTTTATTGGAGATTATGCGCATGGAAATGAACCTTGTCATCATGTAGCATATCTATACAATTATGTGGGTAAATCCCACAAAACACAAAAGCTAATTCATCAAATAGATAAGGAGTTTTACAAAGCTGCACCAGATGGATATATTGGTAATGAAGATGCTGGTCAAATGTCTGCTTGGTATGTGTTTAGCGCTTTAGGTTTTTATCCTGTAAATCCTGCTGGCGGAATTTATGTATTTGGCTCTCCCCTAGTTGAAGAAGCAACTTTAAATTTTGAAAATGGCAATATATTTAGTGTCAGAGTAAAAAATTATGGAGATAAAAATATCTACATTAAATCTGTGAAATTAAACGGACAACCTTTTAACGAGGTATGGATTAAACATGAGGACATTGTTAGAGGTGGGATATTAGAATTTATAATGTCTGCTAAACCCACAAAATGGGGTGAAAAATCAAAACCTGTGCCTTATGCAAACGGTAAAGTAAATTAATTTTTTTGTTAATGAAGAATTTTAAACTAATTATATTTTTATTGCTTGCTGTAGAAATATCTGCTCAAGTAATTATTAAAAACTCGAGTGGTGATTTGGAATTAGATGAGATTCGAAAAGAAATAACTTCTAATATTACACAAAGAAAAACCTTTAAATTAAGAGCTATAAAAATGAAGTTATGGGCTGCTATGTTGCAACAACAAGGCATTCCTTTAAAAGAGTATGTTGCTATTGATAATAGGTTAAACAAAGTAACAAGATGGAATAATCTTTGGAGTGGAAATAAACCACAACAATTTTCAGACAAGCAAATGCAAAAAGTTTGTTTAATTATTGATGCTGGTTATGCTATTTTAGAAAAATATCAAGCGATTGCTAATACTCGAAAATCAACAGATTTTACCAGTAATCTAAATCCTTTAAACTACAACAAACAAAAAGAAATTCCTTGGACATCATACAAAGGAAATGAGAGTTTATCTGGTTATACAGGTGCTTTTGGACCAACAAAAGGTGAGAAAGCTTGGAAATTTCCTATTGGTTTAGCTTGGGAATCAAAACCAGCTATAGAAGGAAGTCGTGTGTATATTTCATCACCAGGAATTAGAACCAAGTTGTATTGTTTAGATTTAAATACAGGAAAAACAATTTGGAAAACCCAACAAGAAATAGAAATTATGGGTGATCAATTATACCATGCTCCTAATAACCAGTCAAGTCCAGTTATTTTAGAAAATTATATTATGTTTAGAGAAATGGGTGCAAGAGGGAACAAAGGCCCAACAAAAGACGTGGTTTTGGTTGATAAAAAAACAGGGGAAATTACTAAAGAAATTGAAGTTGGTCATGTAGATTACAGAGCTGGTCATGCTCCTTTTGCTGCTAATAATGATGTAGTTGTTTACCCTTTTGGTGTACAAGATATTCATACAACACCCCCTTTAACACAAGCTTTTGACAGGATGATCGCCAAGAATATAAAAACAGGTCAAAAGTTATATGAAATGTATATTGGTTACACGTTTTCAGAACCTCATTTAGATAAAGAAAATTGGGCATATCAAGGAACTGCAGAAGGGTATTTATATGCTTGGAAAGCCGATGAAAAATTGCACAATAGGCCCAAGCCTAATTGGACATTTAGAGCAGAAGGAGCTATAAATGATAAAGTAATTACCAGTGGAAACTTTGTTTTGTTTGGGGCAAATGATGGTGTTTTTTACTGCCTTAATAAAAGAACTGGTAAATTAATTTGGAAGTATAAAGTAGATATAATTGAAACTAACGCTTTCAGGCATTTTTCTGCACCTTATGTTGCAAACGGAAAAGTAGCTGTAGGTAGTGCAGACAAACATTTCTATGTTTTTGATATTAAAACTGGTAAAGTTTTAATCAATAAAAAAGCAGATGATTGGATTCGTTCAGCTCCAGTTGCATCAGAAAATAAATTCTTTTTTGTTACAATGAAAGGTACTTTATATGGTGTAGAATTTCATAAAAACAAATCCAAAGAATTGTTTAAAACACAAATTAGTCTTCATCCTGTTTTTGCTGATTTAAGCATAAAAGATGATAAAATTGTCATTAATGATTCTGATTTATACACGCATTGTTACAATACAAAAGGTGATGAAATTTGGAAAATTAGCACCATAGATAGTTTTGTAAAAGACAATACAAGAATATTTTCTGATCAAATTGCAGGAGGTGCATATTACCAATCTAAACCAACAGCCGCAGATGATATGGTTTTTGTAGGTTCGCCCTCAAGGTTTATTTATGCTTTAGATGCTAAAACAGGAAAAGAAATTTGGAAACATGAAATTGGAGCATCTATTTCTGGAGCACCAACTTATTATCAGGGTAAAATTTATGTAGGTCAACAAGGAGGTGAAGATGATTTTTACTGCTTGGATGCAAAAACAGGTAAACTCATTTGGAAACAAAATGTAGATTGGGTATGGGGTTCTGCTACTTGTTCTGATAATATGGTTTATATCCCAGGAATAGATGGTTATGCTTGGGCTTTAGATTCAAATACTGGAGCTATGATTTGGAAAAAACCATTTTCACGTTCAGTTTGTAGTGAACCAGCAGTAGAAGGAAATACCGTTATTTTTGGAAGTTGGGACGATTATTTAAAAGCGTTTAATAAAAAAACTGGAGAATTACTCTGGAAATACAATGGAGGAGGTACAGATTCTGGTGTAGCTGTAATAAAAGATGGCAAAGTGTATTTAAAAAATAAATGCCTCGATTTAAAAACCGGTAAATTGATTTGGGAGTTTAAAGATGGTAATAACATTTTTAATATTACACCAGCTGTTCACGATGGAAAAGTGTATATGTCTTGTTGGCATGGTCTGGGTTTAGGTGGCGTTTGTATAGAAGCAGTTGTGTATTGTATAGATGCAAAAACTGGTGATTTGAATTGGACACAATTAGGTGCAGGATTAAGCAGTCCTGTTATTGGTGAAGAAGGTAATGTATATTTCTCAAATATTGCGAGACCCTTATTTTTACTGTGTTGACAGTGAAGGGAATATTGATGGTACAACCAACATAAAATGGAAATATAAAATGGGTAATAAGGTAGAAGAATCTACACCAGCTTTATATAAAGGAAGAGCATATATTATGTCTTCTGATGGATATTTACATGCTATTAAATAAAAAAAAATACTTATTCTACAGCGTGCACATATCCATCACCAGCTAGCGCAAACACTTTATCTTTATAAATACAAAGGGTAGATTCTTCAATACGAGTTCCCATTTTGTAATTCCAGAGTAATTTTCCTGTTTCTTGATCTAAACAGTACAAATACGGATAGTTTCCAGAACCAATATACAGTCGTCCATTAGCTAAAGCAGGTGCAGATAACCCTCCTCCATCAGGAAATGTCCAATTTACTTTGGCTGTTTTTGCATCTACGCTATACACTTTTGAGGTTAAAGGAACTCCTTTTAAACCAATACCAACTCTTGCTGTAAAAAAGCCTTTGCCGTTATGAAAAGCAGGACTTGCATTAAAATTTGTATACTTTCCTTTATCACTTTCATTTGTGTTTCCTTCTGTTAAAACTTCACCTGTTTTAGAGTTAAAACTCATAAAAATATTACTGTGATGAGGCAAATAAATTTTACCATCTTGAGAGATAAGGGTACCAGAATCTAAACCAACACCATTGGCTTTCCATATAATTTTTCCAGTTTTTTTATTGAAGGCGTATAAAGATCTACTCCAAGATCCAAAATAGACAATATCCCCATCAATAGCAGGTTCTGCAGGAACTGATTTTGCAGTTGGGTACATCCAAACAATATGGCCGGTTTTCCCGTCCAAACAAACTGCATAACCATTAACGGTAGGCACATAAACCAAACCGTCATCTACTGTTGCAGAACCCCAAACCCATCCTCCAGGAACAGTTTGTTTCCAAACGACTTCGCCCGTTTCTGCATCTAAACAGTAGAAGAAACGTTCTCCTCCTTGTTGACCGACATATACTTTTCCGTCCATAATTGCAGGCCCAACAGAAATGGCGCCTCCCATTTCAAATTTCCATTTTTCTTTGCCTGTATCAGCATCAACAGCGTATAAAAACCCAGCAGGATTTCCAAAAAATAATTTATTATTTGCTGCTGTAGGTTTGGATTGATAATAGGTTCCACCAGAAAGTACATCCGTAAAAATACGTTCTCCTTCGTTGTTCCAATAAGCTGATAAAATACTGTGTTTCCAAATTACTTTTCCGTCTAAATCCAAGCAAAACGTTAGTAAATTACTGTCGTTTAAAACAATTTTATCTTCAGAAATTGTTAAATCTGCATAAATAGGATGTGTACTAATTTGCTTGCACCAAACTTGTTTTCCGTTTTTCTTATACTTGTAAATGTTTCCTTGTATATCAGCGAAATAAATGTGCTTTTTAGTAGCAACTGGTTTTGCTCTTATCCAATCTTTCGTTTCTTTTTTCCAAAGAATATCCCCTGTATATACATCAATTGCGTAGGCATTTTTATTTGCAGAACCTATGTATAAAATGCCATTATCAATTAATGGATTTGTAAAATGTTTACGCGCTCTTTTTTCAATTTTGTTTACTTTTTTAGACCAAAGTAACGTTCCATCAACTTCATTTAAACAATAGATAACACCATCGTTTGCACCAAAATATACTTTTCCATCGTCCAACACTACTTTTGTATTTATGGCACCTTGCGCTTTAAAATTCCAAGCAATTAATTTTTTTTCATTGGTTGCTTGTTCGTTATTAAAGTTTTTTTGACCCGAAACACCAGGCTTTAAATTTAAAGCGTATAAATAGCCTTCAGTAGTGCCTTGAAAAACTTGATATTTAGACAAAACAGGTTCTGCAAGTGCATCAATATCACCTACATTAAAATCCCACATTTGCTTTTTATTGTTTTTATCTTTACATATTAATCTATTAAAATTCTGACAAACAGGCGGGTATTGATAAATATCTGAAACTCCAAAAGGATAAACCACATAATCGCCATTACTTGCAACAGGTGCATTTTGTGTTCTATAATCTACGTGACCAGCATAAGATTTTGAGATGGTTTTGCCTGTGTTTTTATCAATATACACTAGGTTTTTTGCTTGTCCTTTATTGCCTCCGTGACTATTTACTTCACGTAAAATTATTTTATCCCCTTGAATTACAGGGGTTGACATCATTGCAGGGTATTTATAAATCCCAAACAATGGATGTTCTTGTGTTGATTTCCAAAGAATTTTTCCGGTTTGTATATCTAGCTTAAAACACGTAGTGTACATTCCTGGTGAAGTTATATAAACACTACCATCTTCAATAACCGGACTTACATACCAACCCAAACCTACAGGAAATTTCCAAGCAGTTTTTCCATATTTTGGACCTGGTGCTTCTGAATATCCATTGTTATGCTTGTTGGCTTGAAACATGGGCCATTCAGCATCCATATTTCCACCTTCAGGAAATCCTTTTCCATCACTTTCAAAAGGTTTAAAAATTGAACCGTTTTTTAAATACTCATTGTGAATTTCTTCTAACTTTGCGAAACCTGCATCAATTAAAACAGTCATTTTTTGAGTTGCTTCTATTTTTTCCTTTCCTTTTTTTCTATTTACTTGGTTTTCTCGCTGATAATATTTTTTATCAATCTCATAAAATGAGCGTAAATCTGCACCTAAATGTTGCAATGTTCCGACCCACATATACATCAAAACAGAATGTTCTCTAAAATTTTCTTTGGTTGTTGAATTGGTAACAATTTCTTTACGAACTCTATCTATATCTTCACTTCCACTTGTGGTAAATGAATTTTGAGCACCTGTAACAAAAGGTTGTATTAAAAATAAGACTATAAAAAATAGTTTTGAGATTTTCATATATGTGTTTATTTATTTTTGGTACTTTCTCTAAAAATAATTTCACCTTCTATTAAAGTAGTTTCTGTAATGGGTTTATTATTAATAAGAAGTAGTAAGTTTTCTAAAGCTTTTTCAGCAGCCTTTTTTAAATTCAATTTCACAGTAGTTAAGGGAGGGTTTAAGAGGTTTGAAATTTTTACGTGTCCAAAACCACTAACTGCAATATCATCTGGAATTTTCATCTCAAATTTTTCACAAGCATTGTAAACTCCTATTGCAATAGAATCAGTCGCACAAATAACAATCTCTGGTAAATTGTTGTAGTTTTCAAGAAAAGTACTAAAATCCTTTTCTGCATTAATTTTATCTAATTTCGTAATTAGATACCATTCTTCAGGAACAGAAATATGAGCTTCTTTTACGGCTTTATTAAAACCATTTAATCGATGCTTACTGATATTGATTTCTTTATTTCCGCAGATAAACATCAGCTTTGTAAATCCTTTGTGAATAATCTCTTTTGTAAGCTGATATGATAAATTCTCATCATCAAAAAATACACCAACAGCATTTTTTAAAGAAACAGGTTTACGATCTAAATATATAAAAGGTTTGTTATGCTTATTTAATAGATTATGTACTCTATGTTTTTGGGAAGTAGCTACGGAATCAATGATAATTCCATCAACATTCATAGACAGTAAAGATTTTACATTATCTAATTCAGCTTCTTCATTTTCAAATGATACCATTAATATAATGTTATAACCAACTTTCTTGGCATTACTGTATAATTCTTCTATTATTGTAGAAAAGAAAGAATGATTTATTTTTGGTACAATTAAACCAATAGTATTTGTTTTTTTTGTTGATAAACTTCTACCTACAATATTGGGTATATAGCCCAATTCATCTGCAACTTTCTTTACTTTTTCTCTTGTGCTTAGAGCAATATCAGGATGATTTTGTAGAGCTTTAGTTACAGTAACTCTAGAAATATTAAGTAAATCTGCAATATATTTTTGATTTATTTTACGGAACAAATTAATATGATTTTTGGCTAAGCTACAAAATATATTACACGTGTAATATATTTTAATTACATTTGATAAACATTTAAAAAAATGAGTAAATACAAGCTACCAAACAAACCATTTGAATACCAAAACTTTGTAAATGGTGAATATATAAATTCATTAAGCAATGAAACTTTTGAAAGAAAAAGTCCTGCTCACGGAAATTTAATAGGAACTTATCAATTAAGTAATAAACAAGACACAGAACATGCTATTTCTGTTGCCAAAAAAGCTTTTAAGAGTAATGCTTGGTCAGAAATGGCAGGATCAGATCGTGAAAAAATCATCAGAAAAGCAGCTTCAATTATAAGAGAAAGAGCCCAAGAATTGGCTTTAATAGAAACTTTAGAGTCAGGAAAACCAATTAGTCAGGCATTAGATGAAATGGAATGGGCAGCAGGTATTTGGGAATATGCCGCAACATTGTCAAGGCATATTACTGGAGATGTAAATACCAATGTTGGAAAAGATATGACAGCTATGATGCAAAAAGTTCCTATAGGGGTTGTAGCTATGATTACTCCTTGGAATTTTCCATTATTAATCATCTCACAAAAATTACCCATTGCTTTGGCAGCAGGATGTACCGCTGTAATAAAACCATCAGAAATGACTCCAGGAACGACCTTATTATTAGGTGGTATTTTAAAAGAAGCTGGTTTGCCAGATGGCGTTGTAAATATACTTTCTGGTTATGGTGACCCAGTTGGAATGACACTTTCTGAGAGTAATAATGTCGATATGATAACTTTTACAGGAAGTACAGCAGTTGGAAAACATATTATGCGTGCTGCAGCAACCAATCTTAAAAAAGTGGAATTGGAATTAGGTGGTAAAAATCCACAAATTATTTTTCCTGACGCTAATATTGATGAATTGATAGATCCTGTTGTTTTTGGAATCTATTTTAATATGGGTGAATGTTGTAATAGTGGCAGTAGAATTATCATTCATAAAGATATCGTTGACGAATTTATAGAAAAATTGGTTGCACATGCTAAAAAAGTGAAAGTAGGCGACCCACTAGATACAACTGTAAAGATGGGTGCCATTATTAATGATGTGCAATATGATAAAATTATAGGATATATAAAATCTGGAATCAAACAAGGAGCTACATTACAGTTAGGAGGAACATCTTCAAAAACGGAAAAAGGAGCATTTATAGATCCAACTATTTTTTCTGATGTAACACCAGAAATGGCAATTGCTTGCGAAGAAATTTTTGGACCGGTTTTATCCATCTTAACATTTGATACTGCTGATGAAGCTCTTGAAATTGCGAATAATACAGAATTTGGTTTGTCTGCTAGTGTTTGGACAAAGGATATTGACACAGCTATGATAATGACAAGAAATATTGAAGCCGGTACAGTCTGGGTTAATAATTGGATGTCTGGTTATCCAGAAATTCCTTTTGGAGGAATGAAACAAAGTGGAATTGGCAGAGAACTTGGACCTCGTGCAATTGATGAATTTATGGAGACAAAATCCGTTTTAATAAAAACAGGGAAATCGTCTAATTGGGTCTAATTAAAATAATATAAAAACTTTCAAGTTGTAACAACTGAATTTGCAGTAGGTTTAAATAACATTACTTTGAAAGCAGATAATGCAAAAGTATTAGAAGTTTATTATTAATAAATAGTACTTAGTTAATTCAATATTAATAGTAAATTAATGTCATCCTCTTTTATTTGAACAAAATTATAAATTAAACAAGATGAAAAAAATAATTGTATTACTTCTTCTTCTGACTGTGTCAGTAGCTCAAGCGCAAAAAAATCAAAAAGCTTTAGAGCTAACAGAGAAACTGTCTAAAGTTATGGAGTTTGATGAAGATCAAAGTGCAAAGCTTCTAGAATTAATTTTGGATAGAAACAACAAGAAAAGAGCTTTGAGAAAAGAATACGCAGATGATAAAGATACCTTTAAAGTAAAAGCTAAAGAAGTAGAAAAAGCATATAACAAAGATTTAAGAGTCTTAGCTGGTATAGAAAAATTTAAGCTTTTAGTTGTCTATAGAAAAGCAAAAAGAGCCGCAAATAATTGAATTATTTAATAGGTGTAACCCTTAATTAATTGTTTATTAATCAATAATTAAGCCATTGATGTTTTATTTGTTCCTATAACAGATTATAATAAAAATGGTTAAAAATTATTTAATAGTACTCCTATCGGTTTTAAGTTTTTCAACTTCGTTAGCTCAAGAAACTGATAACACCAAATACATAGATCCAACCATTGGTAATGTGTCCCGCTTTCTAGTTCCAACGTACCCAACCATTCATTTACCAAATCAAATGCTGAGAATGTTTCCTGTAAAACAGGATTATATTTCAGACATGGTACAAGCGTTTCCTTTTCAAGTACCCGCTCACAGACGAAAAGGAATTCTACAAATGAAAACTACTTTAGGAAACGTGAATAACAATTCTTGGAATAAAGGGATGGCTATAGATCACGATTTAGAAATAGTACATCCTTGGTTATACTCCACGTATTTAATAGAAAATGATATTAGGGTTAGTTTCACCCCTTCTAAAAAATCAGCAATTTATAAAGTAGATTTTCCAGATGGAACACAAAAAAACTTTTTAATAAAAGGCACTGAAGATATGCAGTTTTCTGAGGGTGAAAATTCATTTACCATTCAAGAAAAAAGAAGCAAACCAACTCGAGGTGAACATGCCGTCACAAATACGATTACAATTTTTGTATATGGTGAGATCGTTGATGAG
Organism: uncultured Flavobacteriaceae bacterium; assembly: GCA_943789465.1. Taxonomy (GTDB): domain Bacteria; phylum Bacteroidota; class Bacteroidia; order Flavobacteriales; family Flavobacteriaceae; genus Hel1-33-131. Next base: position 614,727 of record CALSUF010000002.1, read on the forward strand.
AAAAATAAGCCTATAGAAAATATCAACTATACATTTGACACTCATAAACTTCAAATTTCTGCAACAGAAAATGCCGCATCAACCTTGCTTATAAAATATGCTATTTCTTATATCAGTGGTGCACAAGCGAAAGAAAATTTCAATAAAGAAATTAAAAATAAAACATTTGAGGATGTTACCAAAGAAGGAAAAAAAGCTTGGGATCAAGGTAACGAATCAAATTCGAGTTGAAGGTGGAACAACGGCTCAAAAAAGAACGTTCTATACATCACTATACAGAACGTATGAACGCATGGTGGATGTCAATGAATATGGGCACTATTATAGTGGTTATGACAAACAAGTGCATAAAAGTAAGCGTCCATTTTATGTAGATGATTGGGTTTGGGACACCTATTTAGCACAACATCCATTACGTACGATTTTAAACCCAGCCTTGGAAAACGAAATGCTCAACTCGTACACCTTAATGTATGAACAAAGTGGTTGGATGCCAACATTCCCTCAGGTGTATGGAAATCATTTGTGTATGAATGCCTACCATTCTTCTGCTATTTTTATTGATGGCTACAGAAAAGGGTTGAAAAACTATGATGTAGAAAAAGCATATGAAGGCATCAAAAAAAACCTAATGCAAGGCACATTTATTCCTTGGAGGCAAGGAAATCCAAGAGGCGCTTTAGACGATTTCTATCACGAAAACGGCTATTTTCCATCACTTAAAATAGGAGAAAAAGAAACGGTTGCAAATGTAGATGGTTTTGAAAAAAGACAACCTGTTGCAGTAACGCTAGGAGTTAGTTATGATTTTTGGGCAGTGTCCGAATTTGCAAAAGAATTAGGAAACACAGACGACTATTCAAAACTAGTCCCCAAAAGGAAACGATTATGAAAATTTATGGCATTCTAGAAAAAAGGTTATTTATGCCAAAAGATGCCAGATGGTAATTGGGTCGAATATCGATCCAAAACTAGATGGTGGAAAAGGCTATAGAGAGTACTATGACGAAAATAATGGTTGGACTTTTGCGTGGAATGTACAACACGATATTGCAGGACTCACCAATTTGTTAGGCGGTAAACAGGCCGCAGAAACTAGATTAGATCAATTATTTAGAGAAAGTTTGGGCATCAGAAAAAGCGACTTTTTTGTGAATGGTTCTAATTCGACGGGGATGGTCGGACAATTTTCTATGGGCAATGAGCCTTCTTTTCATATTCCATATTTATATAACTATTTTGGCGCGCCTTGGAAAACCCAAAAACGTACACGCTTCTTGTTAGACGTTTGGTTTAAAGACAACATTTTCGGAATTCCCGGAGATGAAGATGGTGGTGGCATGACCGCTTTTGTGGTATTCACTTCTATGGGTATCTATCCTGTAACTCCAGGACTGCCTTATTATAACATCACAAGTCCAATTTTCGAAAAAACATCCATAAATCTTCAGAACGGCAAAACATTTACGGTTGTGGCGGAAGGTTCTAGCAAGAGAAAAAAATACATTCAGAAAGCATTTATCAACGGGAAAGAGATTTTCTGCGCCATTTATTTCGCATCGAGCAAATTATGGAGGGTGCCACTTTAAAATTAGACTTGGGTGAATTACCAAACAAAGAATGGGGTAAAAATGCAGTAATGCCAAAATAGAAAATAATTTAATTAAAATTCAGATTCTTTCATATGAAAAAACACATTGTAACCCTAGTTATACTACTCTCACTTATCGGCTGTAAAACAGCAAAAAAAGAAGCTATTTCTCAAAAGCCAAACATTCTTTTTATAATGACGGATGACCATGCAATAGCTGCAATAAGTGCCTACAAAGGTTTTCTAGCAGAAATTGCCCCCACTCCCAACATAGATAGAATTGCAAATGACGGTATGCGTTTTAATAATATGTTTTGTACCAATTCTATTTGTGGGCCTTCAAGAGCATCAATCTTAACAGGGAAATATGCACACATCAATGGATTTTTTAAAAATGAAGGTGGTGGCGATTTTAATGGCGCACAACAAACGTTTCCAAAGCTATTGCAAAAAGCAGGTTACGAAACTGCGGTAATTGGAAAATGGCATTTAGGAACCGCACCAACTGGTTTCGATTACTATAAAGTACTGTTTAATAAAGAAGGACAAGGGTCTTATTTTGATCCCGTGTTCGAAATGGCAAATGATAGTATTGTTGAAGAGAAAGGAAAATTTTCTACAACCGTAATTAAAGAAGATGCCATTAATTGGTTGAAAAACAGAAAAGACGCTACGAAACCTTTTATGTTGATGTATCAATTTAAAGCGCCGCACAGACCTTGGGACCCAGGACCAGGTTATGAAGATTATTTAAGTGAGGTTACACTCCCCTATCCTGCTACTTTTAATGATGATTATAAAAGTCGAAAAGCTGCTAAAGAGTCTTGGATGCGTATTGATGGACATATGAACAGAAAAGATGTGAAAATTAAACCGCCATCAGGATTGTCAGAAGAGGAATTAATTGCTTGGAATAAATACGGAAATAACGATGGTGAATTCTGGACGCCTGATCCAAAAATGAAAGATCAAGAACGTAAAAACTGGAAATATCAGCGGTATGTAAAAGACTATTTACGAGTGGTCAAAGGCGTTGATGATGCCATTGGTGAGATGTTAGACCATTTAGAGAAAAGTGGTTTAGAAAAAAATACAATCATTGTATATACATCAGATCAAGGGTTTTACTTAGGGGAACACGGCTGGTTTGACAAGCGTTTTATGTACGAAGAATCAATGCATATGCCTTTATTGGTGAAGTATCCAAAAAAAATAAAAGCAGGAAGTGTCAACAACGACTTAGTCCTAAATGTTGATTATGCGCCTACCCTATTAAGTTTAGCGGGCGTCGAAACTCCAAATGATATGCAAGGAAAAAGTTTTGTGCCTGTTTTAGAAAATAAAACCAAAGCACCCTTTAGAGACGCTGTGTATTATCATTATTACGAGTATCCGTATTGGCATAATGTCCAACCACATTATGGCATTAGAACAGACAGGTATAAGTTAATCCATTACTATTATGATGTAAATGAATGGGAATTATTCGATTTAGAAAACGATCCCTATGAGTTGACTAATATCTATAACACATCAGAAAATAGCGAGCTTGTAACTAATCTTAAAAATAGATTAGCAGCACTTAAAAAAGAAACTAAAATGGATTTATCTGATGACGAATTAAGAGAAATGACAGACATCAGAATTGAAAGGCGTTACAGAGTTGAGCCCGCTAATTAAATCAACTACTATTTTAATTATTAAATAATACGATTTCAAATGTTTATAAAAAAAATTCAATTCTCCTCCTATTAGCCATTTCAATAGTCTCTTTTGGGGTACAAATAAAAAACAATGCTCCTTGGGTTCATTTAATTGATGGGAATTTCCTAAATGGCTATCAAGTAGAAATAGACCCTTCTAAACGTGCTTGGAGTGGAGGTATCTATGATGAACAAAGGCGTGGTTGGTTGAATCCATTAACTAATAATCCAAAAGCACAAAAAGCCTTTCAACAAAATGAGTGGAATCATTTTAGAATTGAAGCGATTGGAGACACGATTAAAACTTGGATTAATAAGGTGCCCGCAGCGTATCTTATAGATGATAAAACAGCTTCAGGGTTTATAGGTTTACAAGTGCATGGTATTCCAAGAGATAAAAAAGCAGGCACACAAATTAGTTGGAAAAACATTAAAATCATCACAGATAATCCTGATAAATATTCAAGAAAATCAACTTTGACTCCTGTAAACACCAAAAATAATTTAACCATTAAAGAGCAGAAAAGCGGTTGGAAAATGCTTTGGGATGGAAAAACGACAGCAGGTTATTTTTTTTAGCAAAAAAATTATCCGAAGATAAATACTATACGTTCTTTGATAAGATTCATTAATTTAAAATCAAGAGTTATGTTTCATTTTTTACACGTAACCATAGATACTTTATATTGTAGTACTTAAATTATTTTATTTGGTAATGGAGGTTAATGTTTTATTAGTGCTTTATTAATAAGCAGGTATTATTATTGTAATGTAAGAATAGAAGATGCAAAGACGAAATTTTATTAAAAAAACTGCGGTACTATCTGCTGCTGCATTTATATCTCCAAGAATATTCGCAACCGCAAATAGCTACAATACTAAAAAAGAAATTTTTAAAGGATTTATAGTTTCCGATTCGCATTTTGGTTGGGCACATAAAATGCAACCTACCATTGAAGAGCAAGCAGCAGCTGTAAAAAATATTTTGAATAAATTTCCAGATTTAGATATTTTTTTAGATACTGGGGATGCTCATCATAACGATCATCATAACAATGCAAACCCACACAAAGCCCGAAAAGATTGGGTAGATATTATACAAGGTGGTTGTGGCCAACTTCCTTTTTATTACGTAATTGGGAATCACGAATTACGCTCAAATGAAGATGATGATCCAGAAATGCGTTCAAATATTATGGGGAGTAATACCTGCAGACCCTATTATAGTTTTGATATGCAAGGCATTCATTTTATCTCTTTCCCACAACTGATTAGAGCTACCTATATCACAGAAGAAGCTTGGGATTGGTTGGATTTAGATTTGGCAATAAACAAAGACAAAACCATTGTAATGTTATCTCACAATAATATTATTGGCACAACAAGAGGAAATGAAAATGGATATAGAGGTGTAATGGATAGTGATAAAATGATTGACATTTTTAAGAAAAATAAAAATATTATTGCTTGGATGCACGGACATAATCATAATTTTGAAGTCATAAATAGAGATGATATGTTATTCGTTTCTAATGGAAGAATTGGTGGTTTTGATCCTAGTAGAGGTAAATATGGTATAGGAGGTGTTTATTTTGAAATCACAAAAGAGATGCTAACTGTAAAATGTTATTCCGCAGAAAAAGATATGTTTTTAGATTCTTTTGATGCGTCTTTAAGTCAAACACTTGATTTAAAAACTACATTTGATAACAAAGCAGATTTCGCTTACAGTTATGGAGTTGGTGGTGCTGTAAATGGCGAACGTATTCCTGCATATCATCATCACGTTGGTGAAAATACCAAATCAGAATTATTTTTAACAGGTTGTGAAAATGCGGTTATTAACGATGATCACGCAATGACAAAATACACAGAACGAGAAGCGTATCATGGATTAGATAAAATTTTGTTTGCTGCAAAAGTGAATCACGGAAATGCTGGTTTTGTATATACAAATCCTGGAATTCGTTTAAAGGCAAATGATAATTGGTGGACTACCTTAACAATGCCATCAGATAATTATGATAAATATTCGTATTACAGATGTCCATTGGGTCAAAAATACGAAGCGAGTATCGATTTAGATGTAAAAGGTATTAAAGGTACACAGCGTTTATGGTTTCGATTGCATATTTATGACATTAACGGACGTAAATTAAGAATTGTACAGTCAGATCAAATCATCTTAGGGGATGGAAGACAACAATTCGATTGTTTATTAGATGTGCCAATCTTGCCAGAATTTGATACGATTTATAGCAATCCAGAAAGTGATAATTTAGTAAACATTGCTGTAGAAGCTTCCTTTACTGGGATGAATACAGATGTAGATATTATCTATCTAAAATTAGAACAAGAACATACCTCTTTAAATACAGTAGATGCTGGTGTCATTATTGATGGAAAAAGCCACCAAACCTCTGGTGTTTTGGCAAAAGGAGATATTAAAAAGATTGATTTAGGGAAACCTCTAGAAACAAGAAGTGTCAATCAAATTTCAACATCAGGAAACAAAAGAGTTACCTATTTAGTACGTCATTCAAATATGAAATGGCAAGTCAGAAATGCCACAGTAACGTATTTAGATAATCATATTAAAATAGGCAAAATAAGAAACCATATTTCGGATAAATTAGAGATTATTATCTCTCCACTTCAAAAAAATATAGGTCCTTATTTACATAGAGTTCGCTATGCAGAAAACATCAAATTAGTGCCTTATCAATCAAAAAACAGATCAATAAAAGTAACTATAGAAAATGTATTTCAAAATGCAGAAGTAGATTTTTATAGTACTGAAAAGCCAAAAGTGGTTGCAGGTGTTACCAGTTGGATTTATAAAGACAATATAGTCACCGCAAAAATATCAAAACCCACAACTGTTCTTGTTACGTTTTAAAAATTAGATTATGACTAAAACAAAAAATAATTTCAAACCACTACTTATTGTGAGTTTGCTTTCGACCATTTTTTTTAGCTCCTTTAAAGTTCATGGACAAACTACAAACTCAAAAGAGGAGACGTATTTAGTAGATTACGTAAATCCTTTAATGGGTACAGATTCTAAAAAAAGCATGTCTAACGGAAATACCTATCCTGCAATTGCCACACCTTGGGGAATGAATTTTTGGACACCAATGACCTCTAAAATGGGAGATGGTTGGGCCTATAATTACGATGATGATAAAATACGAGGCATCAAACAAACACATCAACCAAGTCCTTGGATTAACGATTATGCCGCATTTTCTTTCATGGCAGTAACAGGCGAATTAAAATATCAGGAAGATGAAAGAGCTTCCTGGTTTTCACACAAAGCAGAAACAGTAAAACCATATCATTACAGAACTTACCTAGCAGAATATGATGTTGTTGCAGAGGTTGCGCCAACTTCAAGAGCTGCACATTTTAAATTTACCTTTCCAGAGGCAGATTCTTCGTACATTATGTTAGATGCTTTTTTCAAAGGTTCTATGGTTAAAATTATTACCTGAAGAACAAAAAATAATTGGCTATTGCAGAAACAATAACGGTGGTGTGCCAGATAATTTTCATAATTATTTTGTAGCTGAATTTGATAAAGATTTTGAAATAACACACACTTGGAAAGACAATTGGGAGCTTAAAAAAAACAGCTTAAATAGCGAAGGAAAACACGTTGGTGCCATCATTGGTTTTAAAACCAAAAAAGGAGAAGTTGTAAACGTAAAAGTGGCCTCCTCTTTTATAAGTCATGAGCAAGCACAACTAAATTTAGATAGAGAAATTGGAAAAGATTCTTTTGAAGACACCAAAGAGAAAGCAAAAAATGCTTGGGAAGATGAGCTGAGTAGAATTAAAATTGAAGATGATAATAGTGATCACATCAAAACTTTTTATTCGTGTTTATACAGAGTCTTATATTTCCAAGAACCTTTTATGAGTTTGATGCAGACAATAAAATGATGCATTACAGTCCATACAATGGAAACGTATTACCTGGTTATATGTTCACAGACAATGGTTTTTGGGACACCTTTAGGGCTGTTTTTCCATTTTTTAATATGATGTATCCAGAGCAGAATAATAAAATTATGGAAGGTTTAGCAAACACCTATAAAGAATCTGGATGGTTGCCCGAATGGGCAAGTCCTGGACATAGAGCTTGTATGATTGGTTCTAACTCTGCTCCTATTATTGCAGATGCCTATTTAAAAGGAACTATCAAAAATGAAAAAACTGCAGAAATTTTATTTGAAGCCATTCTAAAAAATGCCACTGTTGAAGAAGGAAGACCTGTAAGATCTGTGGGGAGAGAAGGTTTAAATTATTACAACACTTTAGGCTATGTCCCTTTTGATGTAAATATTAGAGAGAATGCGGCCAAAACATTGGAATATGCCTATGCCGATTTTACAATTGGGCAAATGGCAGAAAAAATGGGAAAAGATGCTATTGCAAAAAAGTATTATGAGCAATCGCAACGTTATAAAAATGTATTCGATCCCTCCACAAATTTAATGCGAGGTAAAAATGAAGATGGTACTTTTCAAAGTCCTTTTAATCCTTTAAAATGGGGTGGTGCTTTTACAGAAGGAAATAGTTTACATTACACTTGGTCTGTTTTTCAAGATATCGATGGATTGATTAATTTAATGGGCGGAAAAGAAAATTTCATCAAACAATTAGATGGTGTTTTTACAATGCCACCAAAATATGATGCCTCCTATTACGGAAAGGTAATTCACGAAATTAGAGAAATGGAGGTTGCAAATATGGGCAATTATGCACACGGAAATCAACCCATACAACATATGATTTACCTCTACAATTATGCAGGTGTTCCCTACAAAGCTCAAGATAAAATCAGAAAAGTTTTAACCAAACTATATACACCAACTCCAGATGGCTATTGTGGTGATGAAGATAATGGACAAACTTCTGCTTGGTACGTTTTTAGTGCTTTAGGTTTTTATTCTGTAACGCCGGCAACCGATGAATTTATTATAGGAAGTCCGTTGTTTAAAAAAGCAACATTACATTTAAGAAACGGAAATACCTTTACAATTGAAGCAAAAAACAATTCAAAAAACAACTTTTATATTCAGTCTGCACGTTTAAATAATTCTGATTATCAAAACAGTTTTATTAAATGTAGTGACATTCAAAAAGGAGGTCTTTTAGAATTTGAGGTATCTAATACTCCAAATAAAAGTTGGGGAAGTAAAGCAGAAAACTCTACCATTTTCTTTGAGTCTAAAAAAATACAAATAGCTATCAATAAATACTTTTTAAATAAAGTAAAACTTAAATTCAAGTAATAATTAATAAAAAGTGATATGTTTCATTTTAGTCCATTTGTTTTATCATCTAATTCTAGATCTGCTTTAGTTCTTTTTAGTTTTTTATCGACTCTTTTTTTGAACCCTTTAAATGCCCAAGATAGTTTACTCTCTAAAGACTCTTTTAGTATTTCAAAACCACAATTTACTAAAGTAGGTAAAGGTCTATGTAAAGTGCAAGATGGCGTTCTTGCAACACGTGACTCCTATGCTTCTATTGGGAGCACGGAATGGGAGAATTATACGATCAGTTTTGAGGCAAGAACCCCAAAAACTGAAGAACAAGTACAAATATGGTTTGGTTTTAGAGAACAAGGAAGAAACAACCGTTATTTAGTTGGTTTTAAAGGAGGGTTTCAAAATGATATTGAAATAGCTCGCATGGGGCTTATGGGGGATGATCGATTTTTAGGAATTAGAAACTTAGATTTTAACCCAACTTTAGGGGTGTGGTATGCTTTTAAAATAGAAGTATGTAAAAATCGTTTTAGAGTTTTTATAAATAATGAAAACACTCCAAGAATTGACGTAATTGATGATAAAGGAGATGTTTTAACTAAAGGCAAAGTAGTGCTTGGTGGTGCTTGGATAAAGAATGAATTTAGAAATTTGGAAGTTACAAGGCTTTCAGATACTTACATGGATCCTATTAAGTCTAAAGAATACTCTTACTATTTAACCCCTAAACAGAAAGTTGAAAAGCGAATAAAAGAAAGAAAACAATATAAAAAAGTAAAAGTTTCTCATATAGACCCAATACGAACAACAATTTCTTTAGATGGCAATTGGTTGTTTAAACCAGATCATGAGTTAATAAATAGAGAACAAGCAATTGACGCTAATTCATCTGATGACGATTGGCATATTTTGGAAGTGCCAAATTTTTGGAACCCTTCTCGTATATGGTTACATGGTGAAACTTTTATGGATGAAGAACACCAAAAAGGGGCTTCTGATACTTATTTTCAAAAAGAAACTGACCGTTGTGAAAACTACACTTTCGATTATAAAAAAACAAATATTGGATGGTATAGGCAATGGGTTGATTTACCAGATTCATTAAATGATAAAAATATAGAACTAAATTTTGATGCTGTTTCAAAAATGGCAGAGGTTTATGTTAATGGCAAACTTGCAGGAAACAACAAAGGCATGTTTGGCGAAATTAAATTAGATATTACTAAATTCCTTAAACCAGGTAGTAATTTAATTGCCGTTAAGGTAATGAAGGATTATACTAAAGATATTAAAAATGCTAATGAAATTGCTACAATAGCAGTTACTGTAGAGGTAACAAACCAAATGCTAAAAGATATACCTCACGGTTTTTTCCGTGATGAACCCGTAGGTATTTGGCAGCCAGTGAAGTTAATAATTACAAATCCTGTAAAGATTGTAGATACTTATATTAAACCAAATTTGACTGGAGCAAGTTTTGAAATACAACTAAGAAATACAAGTAAATTAAAAAAGACATTTAATTTAAATACGTCTATAAAAGAAAAGGGGACAAATGATATTTTAATTGAAACGGAATCAATAAAAAAAATCATACTAAAAGAGGGTGAGTATAAAACAGTCACTTTTGAAATTAATAATCTAAATCCCAAATTATGGTCTCCTGAAACCCCTAATTTATATAGTTTTAATTTTAATTTAAAAGAATCCAAAACTAATAAATTATTAGATTCAGAAACAATCCAATCTGGATTTAGAACATTTGAAACCAAAGGAGATTATTTCTATTTGAATGGAAAACAATATTGGCTACGAGGTGCGAATCATACGCCCCATGCTTTAGGTATTAATGATGCAGATTTGGCAAACAAAACTCTTCAAATGTATCATGATGGAAATATTGCAGTCACTAGAAGTCATACAATACCATATAGCGAAGTTTGGCTAAAAGCAGCAGACGAACAAGGAGTAGGAATAAGTTATGAAGGTACTTGGCCTTGGCTTATGATAGGAATTGGAGAAGGATCCATACCTAAAAAAGAATTATTGAATATTTGGTCTAATGAATGGATTAGATTAATGAAAAAATATCGAAATCACCCATCTTTATTATACTGGACAATTAATAATGAAATGAACTTTACTCACAAAAAAGATAAATTATCTAAAATGGAACAGAAAATGCAAATTGTATCTGATGTGGTAAAGCAAATGCGTATTGCAGACCCAACTCGTCCAATATGTTTTGATTCAGGGTATACTAGAAAAGCAGTTAAGAATAACCCTAACGAGAACTTTTTTCAAAAATACGATGATGGAGATATTGATGATGGTCATAATTATCAAGGATGGTATAATACCTCAGTATTTGATGTATTCGACAAAAAACAACTTCTAAACAGAAAAACGAATGGACGCCCTTTAATTTCGCAAGAATGGTCTTCGGGATATCCAAATACGGAAACTGGACACCATACACGTTCTTATTTATGGCAACATCAAAATACACAAACCCATATAGGAAATCAAGCGTATCCTTTTGGAAACCCTTCCTATAGTTTAGAAAATAATGCTTTTTTAACTTCAGAATTAGTAGAAGCTGTTAGAAGAACGCATGATAAATTAGCAGGTATGCATAATTTCTCAAGCATCACATGGTTTCAGAATGTGTATGATGCAGAAAAAGTGAAACCATATCCAACGTATTACAGGATGAAAAACTCCTTAAACCCAATATTGGTCAGTGCTGAATTATGGGGTAGACATTATTTTACTGGAGATAAATTACCAACACGTTTTTGTATCGTTAATGATAAATTAAATGGAGAAGATTTAGAGGCATCTATTTTAGAATGGGAGATCACTTACGAAGACAATAGAATTGTTTCTTCTGGAGAATATTCTATTCCTAAAATCGCTCACTATTCACGTAAATGGTTAACTCCAAATATAATTTTGCCTGAAAATTTTTCAGGAAATAGATTAGATGGTAAACTAAAACTGTATTTAAAACAAAATAGAAAAGTTGTTGCTAAAAATGAATATAATCTTCTCATAGCAAAAAAATCTTGGGTAAAACCTTTACATAATTCTAAAAAAATTATTGTCGTAGATTTTGATAATAATACAATACCTGTTCTAGATATGTTGAATTATAAATATATAAAAGTAAATAACTTAGAGGAGGCCTTCAGCAAAAAAGCAGATATTTATATTGTCTCTGGTTTATCTGATGTTAAAGAATTTGATGCTAAAAAAGCTAAATTAATTTTAGACAATGTAAATAAAGGAGCAAAAGTACTATTATTAAAAACTGGTGAAAAAGCTACTGCTATTTTTCCAAAGCATATTACTAAATACCTTAACAAAAAGATGGAAACAGCTCATATAGATATAACAGAATCAAAAGTTTTTAAAGATTTAGAATATTTTGACTTACGTTATTTTTCAAATCCCAAAGCAGAAAAACCATTAGTTTACTCCGGTCTATATCAAATTAATGAAAGTAAGTCAAATATAGTATGCATAGCATCTGGATGTCAACACAGATATGCCAGAGGCCAGGATAGAAGAAAAGAAATGTTAACTATGAAAGGGTTTCCGATAATCTCTATTACAAATAAAGGAAAAGCAGTATTTTCGGAAATGATGACTAATAAAGGTTTGTACGATCCTGTTGCTGCAAAATTAATAATCAATTTAATTTCAGAAACATTAGAATAATAATATCAACCTTGCATTTATAAAATGGAAAATTTGCTATTTTCTTTGAGTAGAACAAAATAGAATTATATCACAGTATTAAATTGATTACAAATGAAAGCTAAAAAAATATTTTTTTTAATGATTAGTATACTTTTTTTAGGATGCTTTTCATCGAAGTCACAGGTTGGTAATCCCGAAAAAACAAAGAAAAATCAGAAGCCAAACGTTATTTTTATTCTAACAGATGATCAAGGCTCTATGGATGTAAATTCTTATGGAGCAAAAGATTTGGTCACTCCAAACATGGATTATATTATAGAAAACGGAACTCGTTTTACTCAATTTTACGCCTCGCCTGTTTGTTCGCCCTCTAGAGCTTCTTTATTAACGGGGAAAACGCCTCAAAGAGCAGGTTTATCAGGGAATGCTGTGCCAAATTCAAAAGTAAAAAAGGGACTTCCTGGAACAGAATATACCATGGCAGAAATGTTTAAGGATGCAGGTTATGCCACCGCACATATTGGAAAATGGCATTTAGGCGATGCTCCAGAAATGACTCCAAATGCTCAAGGGTTCGACCATTCTTTTGGTCATATGGTGGGCTGTATAGATAATTATTCGCATTTCTTTTATTGGAATGGACCTAACAGGCACGATTTATTCAGAAACGGAAAAGAAGTCTATTATGATGGACAATTTTTTCCTGATTTAATGGTCAATGAAGCTTCTACTTTTATTGAAGACAATACAAAAAATCCTTTCTTTATGTATTTTGCTGTGAATATGCCGCATTATCCCTATCAAGGCGATGCAGAATGGTTAGACTATTATAATGATAAAGGGGTTTCATATCCCCGAAATTTATATGCTGCGTTTATTTCAACTTTAGATGATAGAATTGGTGCACTACTTAAAAAACTAGATGAATTAGGGATCAAAGACAATACTATTATTGTTTTTCAATCTGATAATGGCCATTCAACAGAACAACGTGCGCATTTTGGTGGAGGAAATTCCGGGCCTTATAGAGGTGCAAAATCGAGTTTGTTTGAAGGGGGTATTCGAGTTCCAGCAGCCATCACTTGGCCAAATAACATACAAAAAGGCGCCATTAGAAATCAGTTTGGAGTAAATTCAGATTGGATGCCACACTCTGCAGAATTATGTGGAATTAAACTTGATTCACAAGATTTGGATGGTAAAAGTCTCGTGTCGATCATCAATAATGAAACCGAAAAAACGAAACATACAGAAGGCTATTGTTGGCAATATCAAGATATGTGGGTGGCTCGCAAGGGAAATTGGAAATTGTTAGGAAACCCAAGAGATACTAGCAAGAAAACATATAAATTAAAGGAAAAAAGATTCTTGGTAAACCTTGATGATGATATTGGTGAAACTAAAAATTTGGCTAAAAAATACCCAAATAAAGTTATCGAATTAGAACAACCAGTATAGGAATTGGTTAATAAAAAATGAAAAATGAAAATGAAAAATCTATCTTATATTCTATTACTATCACTTATTTTAATCGGATGTTCTAGTGCTAAACCAAAACCCGTACAAGAGACGAAACAACCTAACATTCTTTTTATCATGTCTGATGACCATACGAAGCAAGCTTGGGGAATCTACGGTGGGGTTTTAAAAGACTATGTACAAAATAGAAACATAGAAAGGTTAGCGAACGAAGGAGTTGTTTTAGAAAATTGTTTGGTTTCAAATTCAATTTGCACGCCAAGTAGAGCTACCATACTGACAGGACAGTATAGCCATAGAAATGGTATTACAACATTAGGAAAAGGGTTAAGTCCTGCGTATAATAATATTGCTAAAGAAATGGGTAAAGGAGGTTATCAAACCTCTATAATTGGTAAATGGCATCTAAAACAAGAACCAAGTGGTTTTGATTATTATTGTGTCTTGCCAGGTCAAGGCTTGTATAATAATCCGATTATGAAAACTCAAAGAAAATTGGAAAGACTATAATAAAGGAGGAAAAATATACGAAGGTTTTAGTGCTGATATCATTGCAGATAAAACAATAAATTGGATTGAAAATAGAGATAAATCAAAACCATTTATATCTTTTTGTCATTTTAAAGCGACTCATGAACCCTATGATTATCCAGAGCGTTTCTCTAATCTATATCGTAATGAAACAATTCCAGAACCGACCTCTTTGTATGATAACGGACCCAATACTACAGGACGTTCACTAATTGGTCAGTCTATAGATAGTTTGGGAAATCGATATGTTTTTTCAACAAATAATCCTGATAAAAGGTCAGATTATATGCAATACCCAGAATTGCCTTTTTCTATTGATGGATTAAGTAAAAAAGAAGCAAGAAGTAAAGTCTATCAAAAATTCATAAAAGATTTTATGAGATGTGGTGCTGCAATTGATGATAATATTGGTAAGCTTTTAGATTATTTAGAAGCGGCTGGTTTAGATGAAAACACAATCGTTATTTATACAGCAGATCAAGGATATTTTTTAGGAGAACATGGTTGGTTTGATAAAAGGTTGATTTATGAAGAATCCATTCATATGCCATTTGTAATTCGGTATCCCAAAGAAATTCCTGCAGGAAAACGCAATAAAGATATTATAGAAAATGTAGATTTTTCAGCATTATTTGCAGATTATGCGGGTATAAAATATCCAGAAAATATGCAAGGTAAAAGTTTTAGAGAAAACTTAAAAGGCAACACTTCTAAAGATTGGAGACAATACGGATATTACAGGTATTGGCAACACCAAAAAGACAGACCAGGTCATTTTGGAATTCGTGGAAAGCGTTATAAATTGGCTTTTTACTATGGGAAAGGGTTTGAAAATAATCATAAACAAGCAGATGAAAATACGAAATTTTGGGATTTTTACGATTTACAGAAAGATCCTAATGAACTCCATAATGCCTATAAAGATTCAAAATATCAAAAGGTTATAACAAAATTAAAAAAAGAACTTCTCGAACAAAGAGCGCTTTTAGGCGATACAGATGAAGATTCAAAAAAGATTCAAAATAGTATCAAAACGTATTGGAATAGTACATTTTAAAAAAGAGTATTTAAAAATTTAGTAAAGATCAATGATTCTATTATAAATAGTGTTGTGTTTAAGGGTGTTGTGTTTTGATACTTAAAAAAATAGGGAGCTTAGAGTTGTTTAAATTCTTGAGTTTTCCCCTAATATAACTAGTAATATAAGAATCTTGACTAATAAATAATTTGTTGTGATGCATTGGCGAAAGTAATAACTTGTAAATAAAAAATGTAGCTGAAAAATACCCAAAATTAGTTGAAGAGTTAAAGAATATGTTAACTACTAGATTAAATTAATTAAACAACAACATATGATTTTAGCAACTAGATTTATTTTTATAGTAGTATTCGTTTTAAGTAGCATACAAACTAGTGCTCAAACAAAAATAATTGCCCATCGTGGATTTTCAGGAATAGCTCCCGAGAACACGCTTATTGCTTTTCAGAAGGCTATTGACAGTAAAGCGGATTATTTCGAGTTGGATGTTCACAGAACCAAGAATGATTCAATTGTTGTTATTCACGATTCATCTGTAGATAAGACGAGTTCGAATGGTTTTAAAGGGAAAATTGCCGAAATGAATTACAGTGACTTAAGGGCTATTAAAGTTGGTTACAGTCGTAAATTTGGTGCTAAATTCGAAAATGAAAAGATTCCAACTTTAAGAGAAGCCCTTGCGTTGGCAAAAGGAAAGATTAAGGTCTGTATTGAAATAAAGGTTTTTGGGACAGAGAAAGAAGTTCTTAAAATTGTAAATGAACTTGGGGTAAAAGAGGATGTAATTATATTTTCTTTTAAGTACCGCGTATTGGCCAAAATAAGACAACTGGATAGGGATATTCCAATCCTTTGGCTCATAAATAAAGCAGATAAAATGACCCTAGAGTATGCTAAAGTTATTGAATCGAATGCTATTGGAGTGGGTCCTGAAACTACGCTTACAAAAGAGTATCTAAATTTTGCGCATGAGAACGGAATTGAGGTGTGGAAATGGACAATAAATAAAGAAGATGAAATGCAACGATTAATTGATCTTGGGTTAGACGGATTAATCACTGATTTCCCGGATAAAGCGTTAAAGGAACTTAGCACAATACAAAATAAACGCCATTAAAACAGGCGCTTATTTAAAATATTGTTAATGCCATCAATAGTAATATTTAAAAAAAAGATGGTATTTGTAGTTTTTCTAACTAGTTGATAATTAATATATAAGTATTTTTTTAGAAAAATAGTTTCCTGAAGATTTTCCAACTAAAATATACACTCCAGATTTTAGCTGACTGACATCTAACGATTGCGTTTTATGAATGTTTTTAACCTCCATAATTCTCGACCCTAGAATATTAAATAATTCTATAGACATATTAGTATCTAAGTCATGATTTATTTCTATGGTTTTAGAATTGTGATTAACATAAATTGACACTTTTGATTCTAAGACATCGTCTATAGATAAAACGAGTTGAGAGTCCCAAGATCCAGCATCATTACCATCAGATCCAAAATCAATAGGGCTGTCTTCCGAACTAGATACAGAATCATATTCAACATAACCACTAGAGGTCATAAACATTAAGTTAGAAGACGTTAAATCTGCTTCAATTACAGATGTTGAAAACACATCATTTCCTCCATCACCTACTGCAGTTAAAACAGGTATTATTGTTTTAGAAATAGAGTGGTCTAATGTCAATTCTACTAAAGGAGCTAATCCGATATCCGAAGTATTCGTTCCAGTCCCATCGTCTACAATGTTACCATAGATCAAAGAATTTGAAATTGTAAAAGGTCTAGTGCCTTCTATTCGTATTCCACCGCCTCTAGATTGATTCAATGTTGTGTAGATTACTTTATTATTAAACACAGTCGTATTGGTAATGCTACTGTTGGCATTTGCACCTCCTAAGTACATCGCTCCTCCATCACTAGATGTTGCGGTATTATTTACAAAAGTACTGTTGTTCAAAACGAAATCTACACCATTGCCTGTTACAGCAATTGCACCACCTCTAGTTCCAGAGTTTCCGTTAAAAAGAGATCCAGAGATGGTTACAATTGCAGAATTTCCAGCGACAATAGCCCCTCCTTTATCTGATGATATATTGTTTTCAAAAACACAATCTGTTATGGTTAAATTTCCGTTGGAGACTAATATAACTCCACCACCTGCATTGTTAGTGACAGAGTTTCCAGTAAAGGTACAGTTCTCAAAGGTAGCTGAAGCTCCTGCGTTGTTATTGAAAAAGACACCACCTCCAGCAAGTGTGGTAGTATTGTTTAGAAATGTAAGATTCTTAAAGGTTACATCTGCAGACGATGCTCCATTAATTGTAAAGAGTCTTCCAGTACTATCGTTTCCAGATAAAGTTGAGCTAGCATCAAGACCTTCTATCATAAATGAAAAATTCTTAGAATTTAGAGATACTCCTTCTGGTGAAATGGTTCCTACAATAATAAGTTTATCTCCATTAGAAGTGATCTGGTTCATCGCATTCCCAAAGTTGCCATATGCATTTGATTCACTTGTGCCATCCATATTACCTGCACCTGTTGCAGAAACATAAACGATGTTTTGTGTTTCAATCTGATAATCCTCTGATTGAACTGTATTAGACGCTGGTGAGATCCCTATTGTATTTGCTGCTTTTAATCTGTAAAAATAGTTTTCTTGTTGCAAATCAGTATCGGTATACGTTTCTGTATTTTCAGCAAGTGTAGCAATCGTCTGAAAGTTAACACCATCTGATGAGCGTTCTAGAATATAGTTATCTTCTTCTATAGATACATCATGCCAAGTAAGTTCTAAATACTTTTCTGTAGCTGTATATACAAAATCATTTGGAAACAACTTTCCTGGAGTATCTGGCAACACGCCATGTGTCGTTCTATCTTCAAATTGAGCAGCATATAAAGATTGTATGGATAAATTTTCACCTGTTCCTTCAATATAGCCTACTGGATGACTAAAAGGACCGTCTCCATTAACAGTCGCGTTACAACCAATAGCATAATTTTGACCAATAGGTGGTTTTTGAATTGCGATTTGATTTGAGGGGGCATTGATATTCCAAGCCACGCCGTTGGTTACAGTCCAACCATGACCTGTTCCATAACTCCCTCTATTGTGCAAGCCTAAAATACCAGTCGCATTGGTATTGGTCCAAGTAATATTATCCCAAAGTATCCCTTGTCCCCAACGTCTATGCGACTCCGATCGGGTGTAATCTCCAGAAGAGGAGCAATTGGTAAACACAATTCCATTCACATCACTGGCTCCATTCGCAACAAATGTATGCCTGCCGTTAGATGCTACACAGTTTTCAAAAAGAATATTATTACAATGGTCAGTTACTTCGAAATTGTATCTCCAACCTCCAGAAATAGGACCATGCATGTCTAGGACATTGGTATCAATTACAGAACAACGTGTGGCTTCATCAAATTTAACGCCTTGGTCACTCACTCTTAAAATAGTGACGCCTTTTACCCAAGAATTATCGACACCAATCATATTAATACCTACTTTGACATGATCTCTACCTGTAACTCCAGAAGATTCTACAAATACCCTAAGGTTTTCTATACCACATTCTTTTAATTGACTGTTACCATTGTAAGTATATACGTAGGATTGAGATAAAGACCGGTCTAATATGTCATAAATAGGCGTTGCCACCTGAATTTTGTTACCTTCAATGCTTGTAATATGTCTATTGAAAACTAAATTTATTGTATTGGGTTCCCACGGAGCGTCCGTGGCTACACCTCCATTATCTACTGCTGCTATCCATGCTGCTGTGCTGGGGTGTTTAATGATGATATTATCACCAACATTATAAACGGATGCATCTGCAACTTCAATCGTTCTGCTTCCAGTTGGTATGTATGGGCTTATTATATCTTGCCGAGTTCCTGCAACTTGGCCTCCGAAACCACTTTTGTTATTCGTGCCAATTCTAATTAATGTTCTTTCGTCTGGAATGTTCCCTGCTCCTATAATAATTGTATTTGATGTGGCATCTTCACCATCGCCAGAACCGCGAAGTACAACGCCACTACTGTTTATAATGAGTTCACCACTAACAGAATATTCTCCTGGCAATAATAGCAAGGTGCCTCTATGACCATTTGCGTTTAGTGGTAATGCTTCCACATCGTCAATTGCAGCTTGGATATGTGCTGTATTATCTCCAGCTATAGGACTTATTTCTAGTACAACCGCTACATCTGGCAATGCTTCTTCGCCATTTTTATACCCTACATAACTGTAATCAGGGATATGGTTTCCATCAGTATCAGAGACATACACCAATTGATCCGAGGTATTGTGGAAAAGGATAGATGATTCGTATTGTGCCTGTATGGAATTTGATACGAAAATTAGAAAACAAACTGTAGTCATCTTCAAATAAGCACTTTTTTTCATAATTTATATTTTAATAATTCTTTACAATGAGGTTTACAATAAAATACAAATTAAAAGATATTCATTAATTTAAAATTAATATTTACTTAATATGAAACGTTATTGAGATAAATCGACTCTAAAACACAATACAGCAGCAACGTACTTAAATGATTTTTTTGAAAGATTAAGCGTTGGAATACGCTTCTCATTGAAGCAAAAAATAATTACATTAGATGTCGTGAGATTTAAAGAGGACGTGAATGTTTATTGAATAAACAGACTCTTGTTCTATAGCGTTAGGCGAATCGCTGTTCTCTGGCTTTACATCAACAGTTCCATTTAAATTCGCTGATATTACCGTTATAACTGCAACAGCCTATAAAGTTAGTATAGGCTGTTACGGATATAAAAATAGACTTCATCTTCTGTAAAAGTGACGATTAAAAAAACTAAAATAAGAGTGTTTTTCTCATTTAGTATTTAACAAACCTCTTCGTCGACGATTTAACACCATCTGAAACCTCAATTAGATAAATCCCTACAGACAAAGAGCTTACGTCAATGGCATGTGTGTTATTGGCTTTTAAAATAATTTGCCCCAATCTATTGTATACTTTTAAATAATAATTATTTAAACCTTTAATATATAACTTATCAGACGTAGGGTTTGGATACATAATAAACTTCAGGGTTTCATTGTCTCCATCAATAGAAGATAAACTAGAGTCTTCCACAATAACTGTTCTTGTTACTTCTGTAGCAGCATTGCCTGAAGCATCACTTACATTATAAGTAACAGTATAAGAACCAACAGTCTGAGTATCTACTGTACTAACATCAGTCACGATACTCGCGGTTAATGTTGTATCATCATCATAGTTATCGGTAGCTGTAGCACCACCATCAACGTATGCAGTTCCAACCTCCACTGTTACTGAGGGTTCGCCCTCTAAAGTAATGACTGGAATTGTAGTATCTACGACATTGACCGTACGTGTTACTTCTGTAGCAGCATTGCCTGAAGCATCACTTACGTTATAAGAAACAGTATAAGAACCAACAGTCTGAGTATCTACTGTACTAACATCAGTCACGATACTCGCGGTTAATGTTGTATCATCATCATAGTTATCAGTAGCTGTAGCACCACCATCTACGTAGGTCGTTCCAACTTCAATAGTTACGATGGCTGTTCCTGTTAAAGTAATGACTGGAATTGTTGTGTCTACGACATTGACCGTACGTGTTACTTCTGTAGCAGCATTGCCTGAAGCATCACTTACGTTATAAGAAACAGTATAAGAACCAACAGTCTGAGTATCTACTGTACTAACATCAGTCACGATACTCGCGGTTAATGTTGTATCATCATCATAGTTATCAGTAGCTGTAGCACCACCATCTACGTATGCAGTTCCAACTTCAATAGTTACGATGGCTGTTCCTGTTAAAGTAATGACTGGAATTGTTGTGTCTACGACATTAACTGTTCTTGTTACTTCTGTAGCAGCATTGCCTGAAGCATCACTTACGTTATAAGAAACAGTATAAGAACCAACAGTCTGAGTATCTACTGTACTAACATCAGTCACGATACTCGCGGTTAATGTTGTATCATCATCATAGTTATCAGTAGCTGTAGCACCACCATCTACGTATGCAGTTCCAACTTCAATAGTTACGATGGCTGTTCCTGTTAAAGTGATGACTGGAATTGTTGTGTCTACGACATTAACTGTTCTTGTTACTTCTGTAGCAGCATTGCCTGAAGCATCACTTACGTTATAAGAAACAGTATAAGAACCAACAGTCTGAGTATCTACTGTACTAACATCAGTCACGATACTCGCGGTTAATGTTGTATCATCATCATAGTTATCAGTAGCTGTAGCACCACCATCTACGTATGCAGTTCCAACTTCAATAGTTACGATGGCTGTTCCTGTTAAAGTGATGACTGGAATTGTTGTGTCTACGACATTAACTGTTCTTGTCACTTCTGTAGCAGCATTGCCTGAAGCATCACTTACATTATAAGTAACAGTATAAGAACCAACAGTCTGAGTATCTAATGTACTAACATCAGTCACGATACTCGCGGTTAATGTTGTATCATCATCATAGTTATCAGTAGCTGTAGCACCACCATCTACGTATGCAGTTCCAACTTCAATAGTTACGATGGCTGTTCCTGTTAAAGTGATGACTGGAATTGTTGTGTCTACGACATTAACTGTTCTTGTCACTTCAACGGCTGCATTGCCTGAAGCATCCGAAACATTGTAAGTCACGTTGTAGCTTGCAACGATAGTAGTATCTACTGTACTAACATCAGTCACGATACTCGCGGTTAATGCGGTGTCATCATCATAGTTATCGGTAGCTGTAGCACCGCCATCTACGTATGCAGTTCCAACTTCAATAGTTACGATGGCTGTTCCTGTTAAAGTAATGACTGGAATTGTTGTGTCTACGACATTGACCGTACGTGTTACTTCTGTAGCAGCATTGCCTGAAGCATCCGAAACATTGTAAGTCACGGTGTAGCTTGCAACGATAGTAGTATCTACAGTATTTACAGTAATTATATTGCTAGTAATATCCCCATCAATATTATCACTCGCAGTTGCTCCTGCATCTGTATATGAAGTTCCAACCTCAACTGTTACTGAAGGTTCGCCTTCTAGAGTAATGACCGGGATTATTGTGTCTGAAAAATTAAGCCCAGAATTCCAAGAACCTGCATCCTCGCCATCCGAACCAAAATCAATTGGACTTTCTGTTCCTACAGCAACGGCATCATATATTACGTTCCCTGTTGTTGAATCAAAACTTAGATTGGAAGCTGTTAAATCCGCAGCGACTATTGAAGTTGCAAAAGAATCGTCTGCAGCAAGGTTTGGTGTAATTTTTTTAGTTAACGAATTAATTAAATTTAATTCAACATTAGCAATAACTCCTAAATCGGAGGGTACATCAGTTGTACCATTGGTTACAAAATTTCCATAAATTAAAGAGTTTTGGATTGTAAAAGGTCTTGTCCCTTCTATTTTAACACCCCCTCCTTTGGATGGGTCCTGTGTGTTATTAACTTGATTATTAAAGATGGTAGTATTTGTAATACTACTTAGGTTGTTATTACCGGCTAAGTATAGTGCTCCGCCATCAATACCCGTTGCTGTATTATTTACAAAAGTAGATCCTGTAACAATTAATTGTCTTCCAACAGATGTTACAGCGACTGCACCACCTCTATTGGCGCTATTTCCATCAAATAATGAATTGGTAATTGTTATAACTCCAGTACCCCCTGCTAAAATAGTACCACCATTAACAGTCGAAGTATTATTTTTTAAAATACAACCCGTTAATGTTAAATCTGAGTTTTGAGTAATCGTAATAACAGCACCTGGGTTTGTAGTAGTCGCATCTTGAAATGTAATATTTGTGAATGAAATTGTTTTGCCTGCGGTATTTATAACATACATTCTAGCACTCGCACCTGTAATCGTTGCATCAGATTGCCCAACAAAAGAAATCGATTTTCCTATTCCAACTTGACCTGTTTGGTTGATAGCTCCTACGATAGTAATGATATCCCCATCTGAAGCAGCTACAACAGCATTGTTTACAGTTGTAAAAGCATTCTCTTCAGTCAAACCGCCATTGTTGTTTCCTCCAACTTTAACAAAATAAGTGTTTTGAGCAAAAGTGTCTACGACATTAACTGTTCTTGTCACTTCAACGGCTGCATTGCTAGAAGAATCCGAAACATTGTAAGTCACGGTGTAGCTTGCAACAACATCTGTATCTACAGTATTTACTGTAATTATATTGTTAGTAATATCGCCATCAATATTATCACTCGCAGTTGCTCCTGCATCTGTATAAGATGTTCCAACCTCCACTGTTACTGAGGGTTCGCCTTCTAGAGTAATGACTGGGATTATTGTGTCTGAAAAATTAAGCCCAGAATTCCAAGAACCTGCATCCTCGCCATCCGAACCAAAATCAATTGGACTTTCTGTTCCTACAGCAACGGCATCATATATTACGTTCCCTGTTGTTGAATCAAAACTTAGATTGGAAGCTGTTAAATCCGCAGCGACTATTGAAGTTGCAAAAGAATCGTCTGCAGCAAGGTTTGGTGTAATTTTTTTAGTTAACGAATTAATTAAATTTAATTCAACATTAGCAATAACTCCTAAATCGGAGGGTACATCAGTTGTACCATTGGTTACAAAATTTCCATAAATTAAAGAGTTTTGGATTGTAAAAGGTCTTGTCCCTTCTATTTTAACACCCCCTCCTTTGGATGGGTCCTGTGTGTTATTAACTTGATTATTAAAGATGGTAGTATTTGTAATACTACTTAGGTTGTTATTACCGGCTAAGTATAGTGCTCCACCATCAATACCCGTTGCCGTATTATTTACAAAAGTAGATCCTGTAACAATTAATTGTCTTCCAACAGATGTTACAGCGACTGCACCACCTCTATTGGCGCTATTTCCATCAAATAATGAATTGGTAATTGTTATAACTCCAGTACCCCCTGCTAAAATAGTACCACCATTAACAGTCGAAGTATTATTTTTTAAAATACAACCCGTTAATGTTAAATCTGAGTTTTGAGTAATCGTAATAACAGCACCTGGGTTTGTAGTAGTCGCATCTTGAAATGTAATATTTGTGAATGAAATTGTTTTGCCTGCGGTATTTATAACATACATTCTAGCACTCGCACCTGTAATCGTTGCATTAGATTGCCCAACAAAAGAAATCGATTTTCCTATTCCAACTTGACCTGTTTGATTGATAGCTCCTACGATAGTAATGATATCCCCATCTGAAGCAGCTACAACAGCATTGTTTACAGTTGTAAAAGCATTCTCTTCAGTCAAACCGCCATTGTTGTTTCCTCCAACTTTAACGAAATAAATGTTTTGAGCTAATAAATTTAAACTAAAGAAAATAGTTAGCAATAGTGTGGTTAGTGTAGTTTTATTCATAATTGGTTAATTTTGAAGATTGTAGTTTTATTTATTATAATTTCTATCAATTATACATTATTACTATTAATTTAATATTAATTATTGATTAACAAGGTGAGTTGACTTATACAAGAGTTCACTTTTAACCGATTTATAAAATAGTGGTAGTGATACATCCTAAAGAGTGAAAATGGGGTTGCAATGCTAAAAGTTTAAATTTTGGATTTTTTTATTTAAAATGTAAGCTAAGTGTTATTGCATATCCCGAGTAGTGTTTTTAAAATTAGATTTTTTGGAATAACTACACTAAAAATGATTGAAGAATATTAAAATCTATTTAAGACCTATGTAGAGAATTTAAACAACTAAATATATTAATGTACAAAAACAATAACGGTTTAGTAGCTAAGGTTGAAGTAACTAAAAAAGGGTTCTTTAAACGAAAAAAAGTGTGTAAAATCCACTAATATTATACAAACTTTTGAAGGAGATTCATCTCAGATTATTCAATTCTTTTAAATCTTCCTCAAAATAGTTCGATTTTACTCCTCTTGACTCCACGGCATTATTCCCTAAAATAAATTTTATTTTAGGAAATATTTTTTAATTAAATTAATTTAAAATTCGGTAAATGATACGATATCTTAAAAATCTAATATTAAATAAAATTATACAAGTCGTAGCTCGAATGACTTTTAATTCGAATAAAATTCCACTAAATTTGTAAGAATAAACATAATGGATATAAAGACAATTGTGTTTATCCATTCGTTCTCATCAATTAAAAAATGAAAATAAGTCATGTAATATACAAGGTTGATAATTTAAAAAATGGATTCAAACACTTTGAAAGCCAGGGATTTGAAATTGAATACGGTTCAAAAAGAAATGCACATAATGCCTTGATTTATTTTTCAGAAGGACCCTATATTGAAGTATTAGAAAATGTAAATATTCCACCCTATGCAAAACTATTTTTAAAGCTAATCGGCAAGCATAAAGTTATTGATAGATTGGAACTATGGAATAAGGAGAAGGAGGGTTTTATTGAATTATGTTTGGAGAATTATGATACCGACTTTAAAAAAGAAGAGGAAGTTTTAAAAAAGTATAAGCAAGGTTACTTTGTTACGAAGAGCAAAAGATTAGATCCATCAAATAGATTACTAAAATGGAAACTCCTTTTTCCAGAAGAACGGAGAATCCCATTTCTTATGACTTATTTTAATATTGACCCCAAACCAAAAAAAAATAATCATCCAAATGGCATAAAAAAAATTAAGAGCATTTCATATGGTACAAATGCAGGGTTCATTCCAATAGTTAACGAATTATGCGATGATAATATTCTTAATTTATTCATTGGTGATGGGGTTTCAAATTTAGAGTATGAAAAATAAAAACTGATGAGAACAAAACCTATACGCAATACCCTTCGGGATACTGCGCATAGCCAGACCGTTGGATTCAAAATAATTCGAAATCTTTCCAAAAATAGTTCGACTTCACTCCCCTTAGCTCCACGATTAAGCGCAGTGCGACTGCGACTTAAAATTCAAAAAACTTACCAAGCTTGCTTGTGTAAGTTTTTTTTTAAGAGGGCTGATGTAAAAAAAAGTTGTCAGGACATTTACAAGAAGTGATTAACATGACAAAAAAAAAAGAAAAGAGATGATTTATTGAATTTATAATTTTTATCATAACAATAAAAAAATTCAATATTACCCTTATAATTGTAATTGATAAAAAAACAAGCTTAAGCTAAATTATAAATAGTATTGTAATTAAATACCAATGAAAAAACTATTTTCACTTGTAGCATTAATCATCGGATTTACAGTTAGTGCTCAAATAACTACCAGTAGCACAAATAATAGTGGACCCTCTGCATCTGCGATTGGGCTGCAAACGACAGCAAGTGGAGTTGCTTCTACATCAATCGGGCGTCAGACATTAGCAAGTGGAGACTACTCCACTGCATTGGGTTATTTAACATCAGCATCTGGGGGTAGTTCTATCTCCATGGGACGTTCTACATCTGCAAGTGAATTATATGCAACCGCAATGGGACATGAGACAACAGCAGGTGGAAATTCTTCTACAGCAACAGGATATAAAACAACGGCAAGTGGAGCTGCCTCTACAGCAATGGGGCTAGAGACAACAGCAGGCGGCGATAATTCGATTGCTATGGGTTATCTCACATCAGCATCTGGAGGTAGTTCTATAGCAATGGGACGTTCTACATCTGCGAGTGAGTTGTACGCAACCGCAATGGGACATGAGACAACAGCAAGTGGAAATTCTTCAACAGCAACAGGATATCAAACAACAGCAAGTGGATCTGCCTCTACAGTAATGGGAAAAGGTACTATAGCTAGTGATTATGGTTCTCTTGTGATTGGTACATACAATTTAAGCGGTTCAACGGTTACTGTTGACGCAACACTACCCAATATTGGAAATACTGCTTTTGTGATCGGAAATGGCACTAATGCTGTAAAATCTGATGCCTTTAAAGTAATGTACAATGGAAACGCTACTGTTGGTAATGACTTAACAGTAAGTGGTGATGTTGTGGTTTCATCAGATGCAAGACTTAAAGCAAATATTGTATCTCTAGGTTCTACTCTATCAAGACTATTACTTATTGATGGGAAGCGTTACACAATGAAAAAAGACGGCAAACAAAAAATTGGCGTATTGGCTCAAGACATACAAAAAGTATTTCCAAAACTTGTTACAACTGATGACAAAGACATGTTAGCGGTAAACTATCAAGGACTTGTTCCTGTGCTAATTAATGCGCTTAAAGAACAACAATCAGAAATAGACACTTATAGAGAAGAAGTATCTGAATTAAAGAAAATGGTTAATCAACTTATTACCAAACAAAAATAACATCACAATAAATATGAAAAAATCACTTACACTTTTAGCATTAACTATGGCATGTAGTATGAATGCACAAATACAAATTTATCAAACAAATATTAGCGGATCAACAACTTCTTCAGCAATTGGAAGTTATACAAAAGCAACTGCTACTGGTGCATTTGCATCAGGGAAAGACACAGAAGCAACTGGAGAGTATTCTCAAGCATTGGGATATAAAGCAAAAGCACATGGAAATAAGTCTTTTGCAATAGGAGATCTCACCACAGCAAACGGAGTTAACTCTACAGCTATGGGATATTGGACAGAAGCAAATGGAGATTATTCTACATCAACGGGAGAATTTTCAGATGCAAATGGAAAAACTTCTACAGCAATGGGATATGGTTCATATGCAAGTGATGCTTTTTCTTTGGTAATTGGTCATAACAATTTAAGTGGATCAACGGTAACCGGTAGTGCAACTGAATTTAATTCAGCAAATACTGCTTTTGTAATTGGAAATGGTAGTTGGCCTTGGGATAGATCAGATGCTTTTAAAGTAATGTCTAACGGAGATACTACAGTTAGTAATGACCTAACTGTAAATGGTGATATCGTTGTTTCTTCAGATGCACGACTTAAAGCAAATATTGTATCGCTAGGCTCTACGCTTGCCAAACTACTGCTAATTGATGGAAAGACCTACACAATGAAAAAAAACGGTAAACAAAAAATAGGCGTATTGGCTCAAGATATTCAAAAAGTATTTCCAGAACTAGTTACAACAGACGATAAAGACATGTTGGCGGTAAATTATCAAGGGCTTGTACCCGTGCTTATTAATGCACTTAAAGAACAAGACGATAAGATTTCAAGATTAGAAAAATTAGTAGAAAAATTAATTTCTAATAAATAAAAAACTATGAGAAAGTTAATACTATTAACAACTCTTGTATCTTTCACATTACAAGCACAAAATATTACAGTTGCATCAGGCAAAAGTTTTACAATTGATAAAACAGGTTCTGTGACCATGAGTGGAAATTTCTCAAACTCTGGAACCTTTTCATTAAACTCAGATTCTGACGAGTTTTCATCCATTATAATTGGCGGTTCTGTTACTGGAAATATTACCTATAATCGGTATGTAAATTCAGTAGGTACAGATAAGTGGGATTTAATAGGGTCTCCAGTAAGCGGGCAATCTATTAACTCATTTGTTACTGTAAACTCCTCAACTTTAGCCACTAATGGTTCTACTTATGCGATAGGGTTTTATAACAATTCAAACAATACTTGGACAAACTTAACTAGTGCTGATTTAGGGGGAGAAATTATCTTTCCTGTGGGTACGGGCTTTCAAATGGGGACCATTGCTAATGGAACTGGGATACTTTCTTTTACAGGAAGTCCAGCTGCTACAAATCAAACACAGGAAATTATTAATAATGATGCTGCAAATTCAGGATTAGGAACAAGATGGAATTTAGTAGCAAACCCTTTCCCTTCTTACATCCAAGGAAATGCCAATGCGCATGTTACTAATAACTTTTTAACAATAAATAGTGATAAGCTTGACGATGCTTATGAAGCCATTTATGGCTATGATGCAGATGGAACAGGATATACAATTTATAATAATAGTAGTGGTGCATTACTTCTTGCTCCTGGGCAAGGATTTATGATCGCATCGGATAATACTAACTCTGAAACTATTAATAATATTTCGTTTACAACAGACATGAGAACTATTGTGGGGGGAGATGATTTCATTACAAGTAGTAGAGCCATGCAAGACTCTTATGAACTAATTCTTAAACTTTATGAAGGTGATACAGAAATAGATCAAACAAAATTCTATTTTGAAGATGGGCTTAATCTAGGTTTAGACCCGGGCTATGACGCTGGTCATTTTAACCAACAAGCATCTTTAATGTCACGGTTAGTAGAAGAAGATCAAGGAATCGGGTTTGCTATCAATTCAATGGGACTTGAGAGTATTAATGATGTCATAATACCTCTTGAAATTAATAGAGAATCTGGAAACGGATTCAGAATAAGCATACACATCAATGGTATTTATGAAGGTACAAACATATATTTAGAAGATAGTCAAGAGGGAACCATGACTCTTTTAAATGAAGAAGACTTTGAGTTAATTCCAGAAATAAATTTAAGCGAAGTAGGTAGATTTTTTATTCATTTAACTCAAACTACTTTTTCTATTGAAAATGAAACGCAAACCAATCATTTAAATGTATATAAGTTAGATGCAAATAACTTTATTACTGTAGAAGGATTAGCTTATCTATCAAATCAGACCAACCTTCGATTATATAATATTCTTGGTGAAGAATTATTATCTATCTCTTTAGCAAATAACACAAACACACAAACAATTTCTACACAGGAGTTGACCACAGGTATTTATATTATTAAATTAAAATCAGGGAGTAATGTAATTACTAAAAAACTTATCATAAAGTAATATTGAATATGGAAAAAAAGGCCGCTACTAAAAAAGAAACAGCTCCTTCTGGAATTACTAGAAAGGAAGCAATAAAGAAAATGGGGAAATATGCAGCACTTAGTGCTTTGGGTACTTTTGTAATACTAAATCCAAAAGCGGCACAAGCTCAGTCTGTAGGTTTAGATAGCTCGGGGGATAATCCACCAGACCCTGATGGATGGGGAGATTAGTAGTCAATAACTTAAAAAAAAATATGTTAAGTAAATGGTTTGTGTTGAAGAAAAACTTTTAGTTAATATCCTTTACCGAGCAGAAAGTGAAGTCTTAAAAGATATAGACATAAGCCATCTCAACTTTGAAAAGTTAATAAAAATAGCCAGTGCCCATTTAATGCTACCCGCTCTTTTTTTTAATATTCATAAAAAGAATTTATCTTACTTATTTCCTGAGGATTTTGTAGACTATACAAAAAACATCTACTCTATTAACAAAGCCAGAAATGAGGTGTTAATTTCTGAGGCAAAAGAGCTCTCACAACTACTACATAAAAATAATATTAATCATATTTTTCTTAAAGGATCTGCACTTATACTATCTGATGTTTTTGAAGATATTGGAGAGAGAATGATTGGTGATATAGACTTTATTGTGCAAGATAAGGATAAAGAAAAAATTAAAAACTTGTTATATAATAAAAACTATTACGGTTTATTTCCTGATAGTTTATTTACATTTTTTAAACCGAGACACTTTCCTAGAATCGTGCAAAAAAACAAAACCATCGCTATAGAGCCGCACACAGAATTATTATCTCCAGGATATAGATGTGTTATTAATTCAAAAGAGCTGATTAATGATTTTAAAGATGAAGCTAAATCTATTAAAACACCAAGTAAATCCTTTTTGTTTGATCATTGTATATATAATTTACAAATAAACGATAGAGGATTATATAACTCAAATTACAGTCATCGAAGTATTTACGATATTTTTAAGATAAACTGCAAAAATAGGTTGGACATAAAAAACATTAAAAAAGATATATATACTAAACACTATTTTTTAACCATAAATAAGTTTGAAATATTTGACATAAATATTACATCTACTTTGTTGAATTCATATTTTGACAAATTAATTATGGTAGGTAGAAATATTTTAAGAAAAATCTATATCCGATCAATACAAATATTTGAACTCTTTGTAAACTATAATTACAGAAAATATGCTTTAAATAAAATTATTAATTTCTCTAATAAAAAAACCTCTTAAACGATCTATTTAGATGCTTAAATATATGAAGGATTCACCTTTTTCTATAACTCAAAAAATCTCTGAAGAGGATTCTATTGTATGGTTAAAAGAATCAAATAAATATATTATTTTAAATTCTAACATATTAGAGTTAATTAAAAAAAAATCAGCTTTTTCTTCAAAAGAATTCTTAACGCTTATAACTGAATCTTTAAATGTTGGTGTTCGTGTAGCGAAAAGAATAAATAAAGAGATCTCAGAGTTCATATTAGAGACAAAACAGGCTGAGTTAAAATCCAATACAAAAGATCCAATCATAGTAAAATCATGTGAAATAATTCAATATTATACGTTCAATGACAAGGCTATCAAAATATGCTTTGATTCTATAGAAACAAAATCATTAATTCACCAAAAACACAATCATCTAGCTAAAGAAAATATGAATACCTATGATGTTCAATATAAGATTTTTAATACTAAGGGTAAACTGTATATTTTCAAGAACAATCAAATTGTTGGTAGTTGGAATAAAAGTACTCAACTAAACGAGTTTCAAGGGAAATTCTCTATGGAAATTCTCTGTTCATTTTACAATAAAAAAGAACACGATTGGATGGGAGTATTTCACGCATCTACAATTTCCAAGAATAATCATTCAATTATGTTTACAGGCGACTCTGGAAACGGCAAAAGTACAGCTGTATCCATATTAATGGCTAATGGCTTTAATGTAATTGCAGACGATTTTACGCCGATATTAAGATCAGATTTTAAAACGTACTGCTTACCGACAGCTATTTCTATAAAAGAAAAATCATTCCATTTAATTGAGCAGTTACATATAAATCTTATAAATTCTAATGAATACTATATAAGCGAACAAAAAGGTAATGTTAAATATCTTCCACCAATATCAAAAGAAACTAGTGCTAATTGCAGCACTGTGGTTTGGGTTAAATTCTCTGAAGGTACAGAAAGCACAATGAAAAAAATTAGTTCACAAAATGCTTTAAAAAAATTCTTACCTGATACTTGGATCTCAAATAAAGAAGTTAATGCAAAAGCTTTTTTAAAATGGATAAAAAAAATAAACTTTTATGAACTAAATTATTCCGACAATAATAAATTAATCTCTATAATTAATAGTTATTTTTAGACTTAAAAAAAAAGGTTCATACTATGAAGGGTAAACACAATAAGGTTGTAATAAAATTTAATTTCCCACACATATATATATTCCTTTTTGTTTTTTATACTCTGTTAACACTTTTTAAAACCTATATCTTATTCATCAATAATTTATTTTTTAGATAAAAATTTATAGATTTAGATAAAATTTATAAAAGAAAATATTTATCACGCTGAAATTTGTATGCTATTTTAGCGTAAAATAATTTTATGAAATTGGATAACGATAAAATTGAAGAAATCATTGAATTGATAGAGTTAGTCATTAGTGAAGACACACATTTACAGAATGCACTTAACGATTCTCATAGTACTAATTTTTATACAAAAGAGGAACTTCAAAAAACAATAGATGAAATTTCATCAAAAGAAATGAAAAAAATATTTGAACAAAAATTAAAAAACTTTGACTCTAACAGAAAAAAATATCTAATGGAAAAATATGGGAAATTTATTTTGAGCGAAAGACTTGTTAGGTCAACAATAAATTCCTCTTTTGGACTGAAAAGAAAGTATGGAGTATTTGGAAAATATTATTAACGATTCGTACATAACAACGACCTCTTCCTTTATCCCTCCCCCCAAATCAACCAATATACTTAATCTATGATGTGTTATGCTTTAAGTATAGACACATGAAAAAAATTATAATTTTTTGTTTATTATTTTTTTGTAAATATTCATTTGGAGACTCAAATTTTGTAATCCAAAAAATACATACAGATAACATATATTATAATGTTGTAATATATGAGAATGAGGCATACGTCAGTTCAAATCATGGGATATTTCTCATTGATTCGTCAAGCGGTAAATTAGTAATGCATGATAAATCTGTAGAGGGTATAATAAATCCTGACTTGTCAAAAAATCTTGGTTTTAAAATTGAATTTATTGATTCCCCCATCCCTCTTCCTGATTCATACATGTCAACTGTAACTGATTTTGCATACCACCGCAACTCTCTATATGTTGTAACGAAAGGAGACTTACTTGAATACGAAAACAAACCCTATAAATTTTCTCCACACGGAAGTGTTCGTTCTATCTCTAAAAATAGTATTGGAACGTATAGCGGAGTGTATATTAATGGAAATAAACTTAAAAAAACAAACTATACCGATGGACAAATAAGAGAATTCGATAGTATTACATTTGTTTGCTACAATGGCCTCACAGTAGTCAAGGACGCTACAGAAAAAATTCTATATGATAACAGTAATTCAAAATTTAGTAGTGCTGAATATGGGAAAATTTCAGATATATTTTCAATAGGAAATTCTAATTATTTAGCTATATCATCAATTGGTATTTACATATACGATTACAATTTAAACAGTTTTAATTTAATTTATTCTAATAAAAAAAGAATTATTCCAATAAGAAATAAGATTAACAATCGTATTCAAAGTGGCAATGAATTCCATTTTATTGATGATGACAAATATTTTTCTGTTGACATAAATACTTTAAAAACAAGAGTTATTTATGACAACTTTGATTTTAAAATAGATGACATTTTAGAGTGCAGTATTGATGGGAATATTTTCTATGGAATTGCTGGAAATAAATCATTATTTAAATTTAAAAGATTTAAAAATGAGCTTAAGTTAATAAGCACTTATGAGATGAGTTTATCAGCACATACAATTTCGGATGTTGGAGATCTCGTTTTTTTAACTGGAAACGATGGTTTAAGTGTCTTTGTGAAATCTATTGGTAAAATGTATAATGGAATTATAATTGACGAGTTCAATAAATACGCTGTATTCAAATTTAAAAATTACATCAGTTTTGGAAGTATTCACGGAGTTTATAGCATTGAGAATGTTAATGAATATCAAAAGAGCTCATTTCTTCAAAATTTAAGTTCAAACAGCGACAGTCGCTTCAAATATGAAGTTCTAATCATATTATTTATTTTAATTTCATTTTTAATAATTTTCAAGTCATTGAAGAACAAAAATTTGTCTAATGAAGAGCTAGTAATAGAAATTAAAAAATTTATTGTTAAAAACTTAACAACAGTCACTTTGATTACTTTACAAGACAAATTTAATTTAGATTACAATGCTATAAATAATTTACAGAAAGAATTTAGTCCTGCCAAATTCATAAAACAAGAAAGAAATAGCAAAGCAAAAGAACTGTTTTTAAAAGAGGAATCCATATCAAAAATCTCCAATAACACGGGGTATTCTGAATCATACCTTTTGAAGAACAAATATAATTTCTTAAAATAAAAAACAGATAATTAATAACTAAAATGCAATGAAAAAAATATACAATATCATAAGTGATTTTATAAATTTTTATACATGTTAAAGTTGATTTTGAGTTAAGTAAAGAACACAAATCAACTTCAATTTATTCAAAAAAGTGATAAAAAATAAATTAGGCAAGACACTAAACTAAATATTAAAAACTTGATAATAAAATTATTAAAATTCGCTGTATTAGCTTTATTTACCTTACTGAGCGTTGGTCACGCAAGTGCACAAGATAAAAACAACCCATATGCAGTTGGACTTGGAACCAATGTTATTGATCTAAGTAATCTCCCTGGAAACACTGTTAACTACAATTTTTCACAATTTTTGTCTAGAATATCTTATGAAAAATATTTGAAGAAAGGTTTCACTTTACAGCTTGCAGGAACCGTAAATAGTTTAACAAAAGACGGAATGGCGGGTAATCCAATGAAAGAAACACAATACTGGTCAGCAGATCTGAGTGTAAAATATGATTTAAACAATCTAATAGGAGAACTAAAAAATTGGTTTGACCCTTATGTGTTTTTAGGAGGAAGTTATGTGAATTTTTCTGATGCTTATGCAAGATTGGTAAATTTAGGTACAGGTTTTAATACTTGGATCACTGAAAATATTGGTTTTAATTCACAAATAAGCTACAGAAAAGGAGATTCTGAAAAAATCTCTGAGCACTGGCAACTATCATTGGGTTTGGTGTATAAATTTGGTGGTAAAGATACAGACGGAGATGGAATCAAAGATTCTGATGATTTATGTCCTAATGTTGCAGGTTCTGAATCAATGAATGGCTGTCCTGACACTGATGTAGAAATTGTTTTAAACAAAAAAGATGAATTTAATTTTAAAGCTAGCGGTAAAAATAAAAATATTAAACTTTTAATTGATGTAGTTGAAGCTGTAAATGGAACTTCCAAATGTAACAAGCACAAAGAGTTTTTCGCATGAATTTAAGACTAATTATTTATTCACTTCTTCTAATTACGCATAGTGTTTCGGGGCAATCTAGATTACAAAAGGTCCTCGCTCATGACACCTCCAGTATTTATGTTTTTAATAAAGAAAATATAACTATTAAGAACTTTCGAAACTCAATTTTAGATACAATACACCTTAATCCTTCTGAGAATATCGATTTTGAGGATTTAAAAATGGTTGTTTTAAAGGGTGTGCCTCATTTAGTTTCTAAAGAAGGCGGAATGGTATGGGAAGTAGTTAAAGATTCGCTCAAAAGAATAGATAATTCTTTCAACCATAAAAACACTTCTCAGTCAGATATTTTCGTTCGTAATGACACCATCTTTAAATTTGGTGGGTATGGATATTGGGGTGTAAGAAACTTTTTTACCTACTTTTCCAAGACCACTGCAGAATGGCAGTTTTATGGAATTAACCCTCAATCTTATTTACCTAAAGGTTTAAGTCATTTTAATGCCTCCTATCACAAGAACAGCTATTATATTTCAGGTGGTGTAACAATAGACGAGCATGATGGAACCAACGAACTTTTAAATACCAACGTTTGGAAATTCGATTTTAATACAAAATTATGGAGTGATTTAGGAACATCAAAATTTGAGTCTTACGATGTTCATAATGTTGTTGATATTGGAAATGGGCGTCAGCTCGTTTTTAGGCGCTTAAACAAAACCGATTCTTATGTTATTCGTATTATAGATTATGTTGAAAATTCCATAGAGGAGTATGACAACTCCAATCCAATCATGTCTATTGATGGAGGATTTTTCGCGCGTGATTCACTATACACTATCAAAAGTGGAAAGTTAAGTGCTGTGAATTTAAAAGATTTCACAAATGAGTCCACAGATCAAACCTCTTTGTATTTAGATGCTAGTGTGTTATTTGAACGCCTCACACTGTTTATTGTCAGTGTTCTAATTTTGTTGTTTGGAGGCTTAGTGTTGTTATATTGTAAAAACAGGAAACGCCCAAGACTCACTGATTCAGGTTTTTATCATAACTACATACATTATCCTCTCTCAAATCAAGAGCAAAAAGTTTTAGGCATGTTATTGTACAGTAAAAACATTAATTCTAAATTATTATTAGAAGAGTTGAACGATTCATCATCGAGTACTTCGTATAACAATCTAAAAAAACTAGAAGTTATTGATTCTTTGAATGAAAAAATATCAAAAGTTTTTGGAACCAAAACATTTATACGATCAAAAATGAGTACAAAAGATGAGAATATACTTATCTATTTTACCAACTATAGAAAAGAGTTTGTGCTATGATCTGTTACGATGATTATTGGTGGGTGTTAAAAGTGAAAACAGGACATGAACTAAAGGCTGTTTCTGATTTGGAAAGCTTTGGGGTCCAGTCTTACACTCCTATAATCGAGGTGGTTCGTAATTGGAGCGATCGTAAGAGGAAAATTCAAACACCACTTATGCCTCGTTATGTATTTGTAAAATTGACCCCCAATGAAGAACGCATCGTATTTGGCTGCAAAAGTGTGCTGGGGTATATGCATATTCATGGATTGAGAGCAAAGGTTTGGCCTAAAGAAATTAAAAAGTTACAGCAGTATTGCAACAACATTCATTACGCTTCGCAAACTGATCGTGGAACACATATTAAAGCTCCCGTATTGGGCGTTGATGCA
This sequence comes from uncultured Flavobacteriaceae bacterium, assembly GCA_943789465.1. GTDB lineage: Bacteria > Bacteroidota > Bacteroidia > Flavobacteriales > Flavobacteriaceae > Hel1-33-131. Next base: position 652,156 of record CALSUF010000002.1, read on the forward strand.
GAAGTTATTAATGTCAAAAACGGAGTTTGTTATTTAGTTTCGGATTGTGGTCGTTATAAGATACAATTCAAACTGGCAAGCTAGTAAATGAGCTTGTTATTTATTAAAACCCTTTAGAGTGTCATGGGACACCCTGCGGCGGAGCCGTGAAAATTTTAAATCAAATATGAGAACTATTCCAAAATGTTGAAGTTGGTAATTAAGAATATTTATGACCTAGGATCTAAACTTGTATTTAGGTTTAGTTCAAGTGTTTCCTTATTTATTTTCGCTTATTTAATCGATAAATTAATAGTCAATGAACACCAACAATCTTGGTATTTAGAGTTTCTTTTGATTTTCCCTGTTGTGAGTTCTATTTCTCGTTTTGGTTTGCCCCTTCAAATTTTATCTAACAGTATTTCAAATCATAAAGAAGTAATAAATGTAATAAAATATCAAGCTATCCTCATCTTAATTTTTTCTAGTATTTATTTGACTACGTCTAACGATTATTTATTATTACTTTCAATATGTCCAATAGGTTCAATTTTATTTAATTACGGAGTTAATAAGATTAGAAAAGGAAACATTATAGGATACTTTTTTCAAAACGGAATGATTTATTTTGTAATGATAATTACATGTTTTTGTACGGATTGGTTTTTTTACAATTCAAAAACAATAGCACTGTTTATGATTACATTTTGTTTAATTTATCTTTATAAATTTAGAGATATTAAACTAAAATTGATCGATTTAAAAAATTATTTAAGTGACAGTCTCAACTCATTTACAATACCATTCATAATCTTTTTAGCATTTAAATCAGGAAATAATTTAGATGTTGGAGATTTTTTGATAGTTAAGTCCACTTCGTTAATTAGTTCTGCTCTAGGAGGCCTTCTTTTATTAGATTTTAAAAAAATAGACAAGAAAAAGAAAACTATTGAAAAACTTGATTTTTTTACTTCTTTAAAAAAAAGATATTCTACTTTTTATGTATTCCTCGTTGTAGTTGTATCTGGGTTTATTATTTTTTCATATCACAAAAAAATATACTTATTGATTATTTTAATTTTGTTTGAAACCTTTTATTTTTTTATAGGCCAACAAAATTTATTAAATATTTACTTTAATAACCAAAACGGGATTATCAAATCAAATTTATTGTCAATTGTTGTCACTAGTTTAGGCTTTGCAGTTTTAATGATTTTTAATTTCAAATATCATGAGATAGTTCTGTATGTCCTTGGTACAGCAAGCTTTCAATATTTTTCATATTTCAATTTAAAAAAATATCAAAACCTTTAAATTACTTTTAATATTTTTAACTGGGCTGCCTATCTTTGGCTCAAAATTACCCCTCTTTGTATTGTTGCTTTTGATATGTGGGCCTGATTTAAGGTATTTTCCTTTTAAAAAATATGTTGTGTTTTTTTGTATACTGATTATTCCAATGATCTTGTGCGAACTCATTATTTATCAGGAACTTTCAATGACCTCAATCTCAATATTTTTTAGTATGATAATTGGATTTAGCATTCGGGAGGTGAAAATCAATTCAATCCTAATAATACTATCAATTTTCATAGCATTTCATCTTTTTTCATTTGTTTCTATTTTATATTATGGTTACGATTTGATACCACAATATTTATATGGAGAATCCAGACATCTTGTTGGAGTAAATACTTTAATAAAAATTAGACCTAGTGGGTTATACCCTGAACCTTCAACTTTAGCTATAAATTATATCGCTATTTCAATTATTCTTTTTCTCAGAAAGGAAAATTATAAATACAAAAATGTTCTTATTTCATTGTCCATATTATTTTCAATTTTAACTTTTTCAGTTATTTCTATAGTCTCGGTGTTAATATTAGTAAGTAATTATAGACATTATTTTAAGTCGTTTTTTTATAAATTTATCATTGCAGGTGGGTTGTCTTATTTCTTATACAATTTTATAACATTATTTGTACTCCCAAAAATTGGACTGTACAACGATAGAGGTCTTGATAGTTATAAAAGATTTGAACTTTTTTATGTGATGTCTGAAAATATAGGTTTTAAGCCTATAAATTTTACAAAATCAGGGGTTGCTTTAGATAATGGCCCAATAACATATTTAATATTGTTCTGTGGTGTTTACGCGATACCAATGATATTTTATATACTTAAAAAGTCAAAAAACAACTTAGATGTAATTCTAATATTATTTACCAAAATTAGCTTAACCTACCCTTTGTTGTGGCTTATTTTAAAAAACAATGAAGGTCTTAAAGGTCGCAATAGTAACTAATAAGTTAGAGTATCACAGGTTTACATCTAAAATTATTAGTTGTGATGTTATTATTGAACATGAAAACCCATTTACCTATTTGAAATTGTTTAGTTTAAATTTTAAAAAATCTGAATTTTATTTTATTGGATTAAGATTACCTGATGTTTATTTAATTAAATTATTAAATAATAGATGCTCTAGATTAGTCGTACTTCAGCACGCTTTTAACGAGAATAATAATGTAAAATCATTTTCTTATTTTTTAAACAACGCTGTAAAATTTTTAATGTGGTTATTCTCAATTTTAATAACTAATCTTTTCTTATATAAAATAAAATATAATACTAAAACCAGCTGCTACTATTTCACGGATTATTATAGAAAAAGACTTAACACTATTGTTAAGAATGTTCTTTATCATAAATGTGGTGAACCTGACCCCTTAAATTTTGGCTCAAAAGAAAAAATTTTAATCGAAGATCAAATTATTAATTATTTCTATGTTGATGAACCACTAACTAGGACTCTAGGAATTTCGTTAAGTCGAGAAAAAAAATTAATATCAGATCTAATCACTGAATTTCATATTAATAAACTGTTTGTAAAGCTACATCCAAGATCATCAAAAGAAAAGTTTGCGGGACTACCAAATATAGTTTTAACAGATTCTATATACAGTAATTCTAAAACTCTGATTGGTTACAAAAGTAACCTCCTTCGACATCCTTTTAAATCTGAAAAATTTATCGAGTTGTCTAGAGCTAAATTAAGTTGGCATATAAAAGATTATAATTTTTCAAAATCAGGAAGTTATTCAAATGATGTAAAAAATAATATCAAAAAACATGAAATCAATTCTGTATAGTAATAAAAGTTACGGAGGTGCCGAAATTTATGTAAGAACATTAAGGAATGATTTTAACATCGATTTTTATTCAATCAAAAGTTATAATTTTTTTAAATTAATTCATGTTTGTTTTTTCGAAAAATCAATTGTTTTTCACGACGTAAGAGCCGCTTTATTTAAATTCACTAGACCCTTTAAGAACGATAAAATTGTTATTCACGGACCAGGAAAGAATCCAAGATTAATTAAAGTTATTGTAATATTATTATCCTTTACTAATTGTGAAATAATAATGGTAAGTAAAGATTTGTTTTCGAAATTCAATGGCTCTAAAAAAATCATCTTACTAGAAAACTCCTCTAACTTTGACAACATAAACTTAAAACTTAATAGTTTTGATTTCATTTATTTTGGCAGATTAGAACCTTCTAAAGGTTGTGATATATTGATTGATTTTTGGATAAATAAAAAAATCAATAAAAATTTACACATCATTGGAGATGGATCACTTTATAATAAATACAAAAATAAAACGAACCTAAACGTAATTTTACACGGTCCTCTAGAACAAAGTGAAATCAAAAAAATAATAGAAAATAACTGTGCTTATTATATTTCTTTAAGTTTTCGAGAAGGACTTTCTCTGTCTTTATTGGAAGCTTTAAGTTCAGGGCTAATTCCAATTGTAGCCAATATACCTTCACAAAAATTTATTTCGAAAAAATATGGCTTTAAACTTATTGAAGAGAATCTTTCTAATTTAGAAGATTTAATAAATAATAATTTATCCCATGTAAAAATAAAAGCAAAATGTGAAGAAACTAAATTTTTATATAAAAATAATAATACTAATGATGAATTTAAAAAATATTGGAGAAAAGCGCTAATCCAACTGTAACAGTTATTGGTGGATCTGGGTTTATTGGTTCCAAACTTATAAAAAAGTTAGGATTTGAAAAATGCATTAACATAGACAAAAACCAATCTGCTTTTTTTAGTAATATAACCACTATTGGTGATATTCGAAATTCTGACCAAATAGTATTTAATAAAGAAACTAATGCAGTTATTCTATTGGCTGCTGAACACAGAGATGATGTGCATCCAACTTCACTTTATTACGACGTCAACGTAAGGGGTACAAAAAATGTATTAGCTAAAATGGATCGTACTGGAATTAAGCATTTAATTTTTACTAGCTCAGTTGCAATTTATGGACTTAACAAACAGAATCCAAATGAAAATCACATTCACGATCCATTTAATCCCTATGGGAAAAGTAAATGGGAAGCAGAGCAAGTGATAAAGGAATGGTATGACAAAGAGCCCGAAAGTAAATCAGTCACAATAATTCGACCGACTGTTATTTTCGGAGAACGTAATAGAGGAAACGTATATAATTTATTGAAACAAATTTCTTCAGGAAAATTTATGATGATTGGAAAAGGCAAAAATAAAAAATCTATGGCCTACGTTGGTAATGTGGTGTCTTTTATCAAAAACAGACATGAAAAGGAAGAACTAGGATATCATGTATTTAACTATGCCGAAAAGACGAACATTAATATGAATGAATTGGTTTCCGTTATTGAAGAAAAGATGAAATTGAGAATTCCAAAATTTAAAATACCTTTTTGGCTAGGAATGATTGGTGGATTTTGTTTTGATATTATAGCTAAAATCACTAGGAGAAAACTATCAATTAGCTCAGTTAGAGTTAAAAAGTTTTGTGCTACTACACAATTCGATGCAACCAAAGCGCATCGGTCATTTAATGTTCCATACACATTAAAACAAGGACTTAACAACACATTAGAATATGAATTTATTAACCCTGAGGAAGACAACATCCTTTCTTATTCTGAATAAACACAACTAATCATTCAATTTAAACTCAGCAAAGAAAGTCAGTGGAAAATCAAAAATAACATCTGTCACTTGTCTTTTATTATTTTAAAAGTTGTTGTTTTTAAAGCGAATCACAACTTAAACCTCACCTAATTAACCACAAGACTTAACTAAGTAAATAAACTTTTTACAATGTTCAAAAAAATCTTTTTCTATTTATTTCCATTTGCATTTGTAATGTCTTGCGCTTCAAAAAAAGATGTGTACTATTTTCAAGACATCGATAATTCAGTCCTTGAAAACAGTTTTAAATTTTTAAACATCCAACCTGGAGATATTTTAGACATTCAAATTAAAGCGCTCAATCCGGAGAGTGTGTTGGTTTTTCAAAGACAAGCAACTCTAGTTAATAACCAACAACTACAAACTCAAAGCCGTACTATTGACGGCTACCTAGTCGGAGAAGAGGGCACAATTAACCTTCCCATCGTAGGCAATATCAACACTTCAAATGAAAATACACATACTCTAGCACTTATAATTGAAGAGGCATTGAGTACCTATATCAATAACCCTACGGTAAACATCAGACTGCTAAACTTCAGAGTTTCTGTTTTAGGAGAAGTTAATAGTCCGGGCACATTCACTTTCCTAGAAGAACGTGTGAGTCTCCCCCAGGCGCTTGGAGTGGCAGGAGATTTAACTATTAAAGGAAATCGAACTCATTTGTTGCTCATACGAAATGAAAATGGCAAAAACACAAACCAAGTCATAGACCTTACCAAAACCGATTTTTTAAAATCACCTTTTTACTTTCTAAAGCAAAACGACATCATTTATGTACGCCCTAACAATGCCAAAGTTAAATCTTCAGGAATAATTGGTAACGCTGGCACTCTGGTCTCTATATTGAGTTTGGCTGTTAGTTTGTTTATAGTTATAACACGTTAATTTAATATGAAAACTTCCGAAAATTATCCTAGTCAAGAGAACAGTTCTGTTGATATCTTCACAGAAATTCGTTATTATGTCTTTTTTTGGCCCTGGTTTCTACTTTCTATCTTTCTTTTTTCGTTAGGGGCTTATCTTTACCTCCGCTATACAAATACCATTTATCAAACATCGGCAACCCTTCAGGTTAAAGACGCTTCTTCAGACCCACCATCCTTTTTGACGGAAGGTGCAGGAAATATGTTTAGCTTTGATAAAGTCAAAATTGATAATTACATTGCTCAGATTGGCTCAAAACCAAATTTAGCAAGAGTTTCAGATCTCTTGGACCTACAAACTCAAGTTTACTCCGTTGGTCATATCAGGAAAAGACTGATTTTTGGGACTGATATTCCCTTCAAAATTATTTTTAAAACCGAACAAACTTACGAGTCCCTTAGCTTGGTTTTAGAGGCTTCTAAAGGCTATCTTTATGTTGATGAGGATCCCATCCAATTTGATCTTTCACTGCCTTTAGAAACCGACGATTTTAAGATAATTGTCAACACTAATAAACCAAAATACATAAATAATTACCAAATGAACAGATCAAACAGGTATATGGCTGTTGAGCGTCTATCTAAAAATATTGGCATTAGTGGAAGTAGTAAAACAGGGGATAATATGAATTTGAATATTCAAGGATTCAACGCCAAACGCAATGAAGCTATTTTGAATACTCTTATTGAGGTGGCACACAAGCAACAAAAATTAGACAAGCAAGAAATTTACGCACTCTCCATAGGTTTTATCAACAACAGATTAGGCTCCATTAAAAATGAAATTGACTCCTTAACACTTCAAACGACAGGCTTCAAGTCTAATAATTTTATCTTTTCACCAAAAGCTCAAACTGAATCAGCGCTTACGAGTTTAAAGAACTTAGACCAGCAGCAGTTTAACTTAACTACTCAAAAGGCCCTTGCAAAATCTCTAAAAAAAAATCTTGAAAACCAAGCGGACTTTAGTCTTTTGCCATCCAATATTGGTTTGCAAAGTACGAATGTTAATGAACTGGTATTGTCTTACAATGCGCTGGTGTTGGAACGTAAAAACTTATTGACTGGTGCTACCAAAAAAAACCTATTGGTAGTTCAAATTAGCAATCAACTGAGTGACTTGAAAACTAATATTTTTAGTAGTGTAGACAATTATCTTTCAAATATCGAGACTTCCTTAACGGAATATAAAGACTTTAAAAATAGAACCAACTCAGAGGTTTCAAAAATTCCAGAACTTGAATCAACCTTAATCGGTTTTCAAAGAAGTTACCAAATTGCAGAAAAGTTGTATTTATTTTTATTGGAACGTCGTGAGGAAGCATCAATTAGTTACGAATCGACACTACCAAACACCCGTGTAATTAATCATGCCCATACAGATTATGTTCCTGTAAAACCAAAAAAACAAATCATAGCAATGGCTGCTGTTTTATTGGGCTTAGTATTTCCTTTTGGTATTTTATACCTACTAAAACTAACCGATACTAAAATTCATAATCGAAACGAACTCGGAAAACTTATTCCTAACATAGATATTATGGGCGAAGTACCTTTTATAGAAGATATACATTCAACCGACGACTCAAGAAGTATTTTAACAGAAACCTTTCGCATGATTCGATCAAATATAAGTTTCAAGTTAAATAGTGATCAATCTTGTAAGGTTATTTTATCTACCTCGAATATTAAAGGAGAGGGAAAGACTTTTACAGCTTTCAATATTGCTGCGAGCTATGTAGCGACTGGGAAAAAGGTTTTGCTTTTGGGAGCTGATTTACGAAACCCAAAGCTTCACATCCCAATGGTAATTAAACGCCCAATAATTAACAAAGGATTGAGTAACTTGATAGCGAATTCATCAATTGAAATTAGTTCTGATTATTTAAATTCTTTTAACATATTTAATAACAACTTAGATGTACTTTTTAGCGGTCCAATTCCACCTAACCCGTCAGAGCTTTTAGGATCTGTTAGATTTGTAAGTTTATTAGACAAATTAAAGGACTCCTATGATTATATCGTTATTGATTCAGCACCACTTATGCTTGTCAGTGATAGCTTACCACTCTTGAAACTTGCAGACTTAGTAATCTATACATTAAGAGCAGATTATACCGAAATAAAGATAGTTTCTTATGTTAATAGTTTAGTTAAAGATAAAAAAGTAAACAATATTGGTGTTGTATTTAATAGTGTCAAATCTATTACAAAATCCTATTATAAATATGGGTACGGATACCGCTATAGCTATCAGAACAAATCCAACTATGGTTACGGCTATGGTTACGATCAAGAAAAGTCATAAATTTCTGTAGGTTCTGCTTGTTGTTCATAAACTTGTTCCTAAGAAATCAGTTCTTTTTTATTCAAATACATGTCCTTTAGTTTGTTTATGAGGTTATGTTCCGGACTAGACTTTAAATGCGCAAAAAGGGGATGATATCTTTACTGTATTCATGTTAAAGCGTACTGAAAAGAACTTAAGCATCTTCACTTAAATTAGCATGTAATTTTATGACCCTAATATTACTAAATAGTACTGTTTAATTTTCATTTAAAAAAACTTTTTTTTTGTATTCAATATCTTTTATTCTCAAATATATTACGTTTGTCACCATTGCTGGGGTTGTGGCAATCGGCTACTATAGGCGACTCATACTAACATTTAGAATTTTTGGGAAACCAAAAAAAAGAGATTTTCACAAAAATCCTTTGCCAAACTCTGTAGGAATTGTTTTTGCAATTTTATTTTTAATTGGATCTTTACCTCTAATCCCATACGTTAAAAACATACAAACTTTTTTAGCTCTATTTATTTGCATCTTTTTTCTGTCATTAATTGGCTTTTGGGATGATTTAAAAATCATGAACACAAGGAAAAAATTAGTTTATCAAATAATACTGATCATTATTACTGTAATCGCAAATGATCTAGTTTTAAAGAATCTTCATGGTTTCTTAGGGATTAACGAAGTGCCTAGCCTATTAGGGTTGCTGTTATCCGTGTTTATTGGTGTATTTATGGTAAATGCATTTAACTTGATTGATGGCATAGATGGATTGGCAGGTTTTATTAGCATCATTGCCTTCACAAGTTTTGCTATCATCTTTTGGGTACTCGACTACAAATTCTATTTTGGGTTGTGTTTACTGCTCATCGGTATCATCTTAGCGTATCTGCCCTTTAACTTTAGTAGGAAAAGAAAAGTTTTTATGGGAGATTCCGGTTCGCTTTTTATTGGATTCATCATTTTTATAATGACCATGATCGTGGTCACAAACATGGAGCCTATTGATACGAGCTTAATCCATAGGTCAATATTACCCATTGCGCCAATGACCATTTTTCTCATTCCAATGGTAGATTCACTTAGCATATATACCTACAGACTATCTTTGGGAGTGAGTCCTTTTGCTCCAGACAGACTTCACATTCATCATTTAGCATTACGGATAACCAATTCACATTTAATGTCTTCAATAGGAATTAGTTCAATTAATTTATTCCTAATAGCTTTGTTTTCATACTTAGCATTCCAAATGCACCATACTTGCTTTATTGGACTATTTTTTGGGGTATTCTTTGGTTTAGTGTTTTTTACCATCTATCTCAGAATACGTCTTAAGCGGATTGCGCGTAAAAAATATCATGAGAGATATCCTTATATTCAAGGCTAATCACTTTTTTAAAGTTGTTATTTCCAAATCCTCCCACAAAATAGTTCGACTTCACTCCCCTAAGCTCCACTTTTTATTCCCAAGAATAATTTATTATCCTTGGGAATAATTCAATATTGATATTATTACAAATAATAAAACATAAACAGCTATGACAATAAGGCCCCATTTTAGATTAGAATTTTTATTTAGATATGTGACCATAATATTGACAGTACTTATACTATTTTCTATACCAAGCTTATTTTTAGCCATATTAGATAAATGTAACCAAGCTAAAGATAATTGTAGTTTGTTTTTATTTTCATCATCTTCATCCCAAAAACTCACCTTATTGAGCCTGTAGTTATTTTCTGCAAATTCCTTAATTTCTATCAAAAGTTTTGGGTTTGTAGGCAAAACAAAATTTGCAACTGCTTTGGCTTGTAATTTATAGACTTGTTGCCTTACATCTTCTTCATGGTCTTCATCCCATTCCTCAAAATTAGTAGTACCAAATATTTTACCTATTAACCCTTCCTTAGTGTTAGTGTTTTTATTATCAATGCGTGCTTGGATTTCTTTTCTTACTGTAATTTCAATCTCCCTAAGTTCATCCTCAAAATTGTTTATGGGGTGATTAATATCATTACTTTGAAATAAAGTAATTTCTCGTCCACACCATTCACAGATGACATCTTGTGCCTTTACTGGGTTTTTACAATGGTTACATTTCATTCTTAGATCGTTTTAATTCATCAATCTGAATTCTTAATTGATTTAATTCTTCGTCTTGTTTTGCGGATTTGTCTTTACTATATTCAGAATCATAGTTTTTAACAACTGCCCCAATGATAATATTTAACAGAAAAAATGCAGATAGAATTAGCCATGAAACAAAATAGATATTTACAATCCAACTTGATACATCTGAACTTAACAAATCGTATCTAAGATCTGTCCAGTCTTCCCCTGTAGTAACTCTAAAAAGGGAAAATAGAGCCTCAGAGATATTACCAAAAGGATCAAATGTGTCATTAAATTTATTTGAGACATGAGTTTTACCTTTAAATAATATTACTCCTACTAAGGCATAGAAATACATCAAAATAATAAGTAAAGAAATAATTCTAAGAAGAGCAGCAAAAGAATTTTTAACTACTCTTAATATAGCAAGAGTTTCTGGAAAAACTTTTATGAGTCTTATAATTCTAACCACTCTTACAATTCTAAATATTGTGAGTAAGTCAGAATTTAAAAATAAACTTTCTGGAATTAAAGAAACAATTATTAACGTTAAATCAATAATATTCCAAATATTTTTAAAAAAAGAAATAACACTATTTCTAGCTAACCACCTAGCTGAAATTTCAACGATAAAGAGAATGATACATGCATCTTGAGTCCATGAAATTAAATCTGATTGATAAGATTGCTCAATTCCAATGAGTATACAATTAACAAGAATAATAAATGCCACTGCAATATTAAAAGCTTGAGAAGCTACTGTTTTTTTAAAAAACAAATTCATTTTATTCAGTTAGTTTTTTACCACAATTTGAGCAAAACTTTGTACCCGCAGTGTATTCATTGCCACATTCACAGATATTTGGAAGAACATATTCACAGGCATGACATATTTTTGCATTTGCATCTAAATCAGTATCACATTTTGGACAAGGGTTATAACCATCGCCACAATTTGGACAAAATTTATATTTAGGAGAAAAACCTGTAGCACATTTATCGCAGTTTACTGTTTTTTCAGTAATTTGTTTTGGTAAGGTTGTAGAATTGGCCTGTGCTGTACCACAGTTTTTACAAAAAGGGCTTGTAGATTGCAGAGCAGTGTTGCACTTACTACAAGGCTTTGAAGGATTGGCCAAATTATCAGTATTCATCTGGTTTTGAACCATCCCTCCTACTTGATTTGCCAAAGGCATGGCCATTCCAAGTCCTACAACGGTACCTAAAATACCAGAGCCTCCAGAGCCGTCGCCACCTTCAGAGCCACCAATATTGGTAGCAGCTGCTTCAGTTGTATCAAAAGTTCGTTCAACTTTATATACATTTAACTGCTCGGCTCTACGTTTGAGTCGTAGTTTTTCCTCCATATCTTCAGACATAATACGGTGGTAATCCTCTACAATTTTTTTTACGCGCTCATCTTCGTCAACTACAGATATTCCTTCAACACTAAAAAAACTAATTTCTAAACCATATTTAGACATAGCAAATTTTACAGCTGGCTGAATACTATTGCTAAGCTCTTTGACCATATATTCAAGTTCTAAAGGACCTAAGTCTAAATCTTTAGATAGTTTCCAAATTGCGTTTTTGGTTGATTCGGTAATAATTCCTCTAAATAATTTTTGTAATTCTAATTGATTGAATAGGCTAGATACCCCTACAATTTCAGTTAAAAATTTTCTAGAGTCTACTATCTTTACTGAATAACTTCCTCTACAGGTAATGGGAATTGGAACTTTAAAATTTGGTTCAACGATATTAAAAGGCATCAAGCCCCACTTAGCATCCTGTGAAAGCGCCTTGTTTACGTAAAAAACCTCGGCAGTGAAAGGAGTGTCCCCTCCAAAAGCAAGTCCGATTACATCAGCTAGAAAAGGGATGTTATAGCTTGTAAGTGTGTGGGTTCCAGCTCCAAAAACATCTAATAACTTACCGCCTTTAAACATGAAGGCATCTTGGCTTTCATTGACCACCAATTGGGTGCCAATTCTTAGTTGATTTTCACGTTTTTGATTTCCATTTTTTGGAGACCATTTCCAAACAAGCTCATCATTTGGTCCTTCATATTTTAATACATCAATAATAGCCATACTGTTACGATTTTGGTATTGGGATTTTCATACTCCCAGATTTTGTTATTATGTGTATCTCTTTCAAGTTATCCATACTAACTCTTGTACGAAATCTATAAACCAATTTTTGTGCATCAATTTGTTTAGATTTGGGTTGGATCGGATTTATAGAATTTATGTCATTTATAGTAACAAAAGGTTCCAAATTAATGAGCTCTTTTGGTACAGAAAACGTGATATCATTATACACATACCCTTTGTCAACAGAGATTTCTGATTTTTCTAACGCAGAAATCAATTCGTTTGGTAAATCTGTTTTTAATTTACTATACTCCTCAGATCGATCTTTTGCTGTTTGAAATTTAAATCCCTCCTCATCGATCCACGAAACAATATCGTCTGTGATGATGACACCTCTTAGTTTTACAATATCTTCAGGAACTATTTTTTTGTTTCCTAACCATTCATAATCTATCTCAAGTGGTTCTTTATAGTCCTTTTCTGAGTACGGTGGAAGACTATTTAATGCATCTGGCACTTTAAAAACTTGATAATTATCTTTGTAACTGTCAGTAAAATGAATACATAAGAACAAACGAACGTTTTCTATAGTCCGGTTGGAATTGTTAGTCATTTTAACACGTAAAGAATTCTTAGGGTCAATTATAGACCCTTCTGAAACCTCAATATCAACAAAAGGACGCTCCACAAACATCTCAGAAAAAACAGTTGGCAAATATTTATTGCAAAAATTTAAATCACCAGGCAAATAATCTTGAACCACTTGGTTGCCACGTCTAAAAAAGTGACGTTTAATTTCTTCGATTGCTTTTGTGTTGTTCCCAAGATTTCTATGCATGATAGCTTTTTGAAAGTTTGGACTGAAATTACCAAAACCTTCCATGGTACTCATGTAGGTTTTAACGATGAATTCAGACTCAACAGATCTAAAAATAGAACCTCTGATTTTAAAAATATTCATTAAATCCAGAAGTGCTTCACTTTGTTTTGGATACAGAATAGAGGCTTCATCAAATAATGTGAATGCGTTTTCTATTTCACCTTTTTGATATTCTAAAATACCCTTCAAAACAAAAGCAGGTGCTGTAGATGAAGGGAATTTTTCAAAATAAGATGCTAAAATGGTTTCTATTTCTTCAAGTTTAGTGACTTTTTGTTCGTCATTAGAAATGGTATTATTATTCAATGAAAGCAGGGCAAAACCTTTTAATAATATAGACTCACGATCATTGGGAGATAATTCTAAGGCAGTATCAGCAAACTCAATCACTTTTTGGTAATTAGAATTGTAAAGTGATATGTAGGCCTGATCTCTTTGAGCACAGAGCTTGTCCCATTGGGTCATATATTTAAGAAATATAGGGCTTGAAAACTTAACATATTCCAAATAAGTTTCCTTGACTTTTTTTATCTTTTTTAAAACTTCAATTTCTCTTTCATAACGGTCTCCAGCTATACTCATCGCATCGGCACCTGCTTTTGCAAGGTTTAAACTACCTCTAATTATATCTCCTTCATAAATTTGAACCCCTGAATTTACTGCAACAGCAGTAACACTTCCAAATTCTGAAAATGCAGTCCATACAGATTCACCAACTTCCTTTTCTGCCTCTGCATCATAAAGATTTTCTAACACTGGTAATAATTTCTGATAACAACTAATAACATCAGGCGCTACACCAGTCAAATCTTGTTTGTAAAGATATTCTGTATATTCTTGAACGTCTTTTACATTTTTTATCGCTTCATCTAAAGTGAATATAACCTTAATTGTAGCTTCAAGGTTTAAAGAGTTCTTATTGGTTGTTTTAGAGTTTTCTAATTGTTCATCAAGCTGAGTAAATTGTGAATTAGGGGATTTAGTCTCTGAACAGGCTGTAAACAATATGACTAAAAAAAGAATATTAAATTTTTTCATGATTTTCATATTTATTATTCTATAAATTTAAAGCATAATTCAATAAATATATGTACATATTTTGTACATTTAATTTTATGATTAAAACTTTAAAAACAATTACTCAAAAAAAATTAGGATTTAAAATTGAAGACTATAACAGTTCTAGAAGGTTAAGTGAAATTATTTATACAGAAACTGGAATCGAAATCAGTTATAATACGCTGAGACGATTTTTTGGAATTGTAAAACCTGTTAAACCTAGTAATTACACTCTAAATGCTTTGGCGGTGTTTAATGGTTTTAAGAGTTATACCGATTTTGTGATGAACTTCCACTTGAAAAATAGATGGAAGGAAGAGTTTCAAATAGTTTCTCTAATGGATGATCGAAAAAAAAAAATATTAGAATACATCCAAACTAATTTACACTCAAAAAGGGAATTCGTTCTAAAATTAACGCAAATAATTCGAGAGTTAATGTTGATTAAGGACTATAATTTTTTATTGCAGATATTTAGTTTGGATCAAATGAATTTTAATTATTTCAATTTTGATGATGTTGCATACATTGGTAACTGCACAGGTCCACTTCTAAAAACATTTGATTTAAAATCTACTGGGACTCATAGGCTTATACTCAATAATAACTTTTTAGACATAGTAATAACCATCTTTGTAGACTATAAAAACTTAAATAATTATTATGGAGAATACCTAAGATATATCAACGCCAACTGTGAAAAAGAAAATATTAGCCAGTTTTGTAAAGGGGTCTTAAATTTAAATATGTACCTCAATAACGAAAATAAAAATCAAATGTTTAAACTAAAATTAAGTTCGAATTTTCACCCCATACTTAAAAGTAGGGTAATTGCTCAGGAGTTATTTTTTGAGTCTAACAACTTAATTGAAATTCTGAACAACTACGATAAACAGTCACAGGAGAAGGCCAGAATTAACATAGATTATTATTTTGAAATCATTACTACAGCAATTGTTACAAAAAAATTTGAGGTTATGGCATGGATTTTTAAAAAGTTTGAATTCAAAACAAAATATGATAAGTTTTATAAATTTGAACATTATGAACACTTTGGGTTGATGGCTATGGTTTTGTTTAAATACCGTCAAGATGATAAGAACTTAAACTTATGGATTAAATCCATTTCATTTGATAATTTCTCTAGACCGTATGAAACTTTTATGCTACAATTCGTTTACATTCTCAAATACCACAACTCAAAAGCAAATAAGGTGTTTTATAAAACTAAGTATATGGAATCAGCCAAATATCTCTACCCAAAGTTTTTTACCGAAGACTACTTGATTAATTATTTTAACGTATGATAACTGCTGTTCTTGGAGTATTGTTTTTCGGATTCGCAGATGCACTATGGAGACCTAGTGTTTTGCATCATGGACTTCACAAAGTCTTGTTGCACAGAACTGTGCTTACCACTTTGATATTGGGTTTATATTTACTTTTAGATATTCAACACTTTAAATTTAATATACCAATGATTGGTGTTGGGATATTAAGTGGAGTTATTGCGGGATTTGGGCTCTATTTCCTAGCAAAAGCTTTCAGTTTGGAAACAACAACAAATGTGCTTTTTTTAAATATATTTACGCTTTTAATTGCCCAATTATTCTCTTTTATTTTATTTAAAGAAACAATCCAGTGGAAATACTACCCTATCGAAATAGGTCTTTCTATATTGACAGTATTATGTTTTAACGGTTTTGACTTTAAACTAAGAAAAGGTCTAATTTATGGGCTTTTAGCCTCTATTTGCTTTGGGATTGCATATCCATTAGCAGGTGTTCCAATCAAAGAAATTGGATTTAAAACAACTATATTTATTCAAGAGATAACTGTCTTAACTATATTTTTTTGTTTTGGATATTTCATAAAAAAAACAAAAATTGATTTAAAAATATATTTAGATATTAAGATTTTAGCATTAAGTGTTTTGTCTGCAATTGCAGTAATTTTATTTTTTTACAGCTACACGGTCATAGAAATATATAAAGTAAATTTAATTTCAAACTTTCATCCAGTTGGCGGCATGATTGTTTCAATCATATTATTTGATGAACGTCTAACAAAATATCAAATTTTAGGGGTGGTGAGTTCAATTATTGTTTGCTTATCAATTTTCGTCAATTAGTCTAAATATTAAACATCAATTTTAGACAAATCCTCACTAAAATAGTCCGATTTTACTCCCTTTGGGTCCAAATAATATCTTAAGCAAATTATGTGTTACCTCTTAAAGTATTGTAATTAGTTTTCAATAGTTACTAGTGGACTGACTGTTATATCTAGCGTATAGTGACCTCCAGAATAATTTACATTTGCAAAATGACCATCGGCATCAGCAGTCCAAATTGAACCATCAGAAATACCGGCAGGACCTGCTATTCTATAAATTGCTTTTTGATCACCATTAGAATGCTCAGAAGGAGTTGTGAAATCATAGATTTTCACATTATTTTCTGTGTATAGGATGTATTGAGTATCAGCAATTCTATTATAATAACCTCCACCAAATTGCGCCCATCCATATATAGTCATTTCTTTGAATTCAGAGATATTGTAAGGAGTATTAAAAAGAATCGTTCCAGTATCACCACCGTTGTAAGTATAATTATTTGTATCTGTTTTATTATCTCCAATCATGTGAATTATATCTCTTGTACCGCCAAAATTAGGGGATTGATGATTAACATTAGTTGTTGATGCTGTTGCATAAGCTGGTCTTGCAGCGTCAAATTCTCCGCTATCACTATCCACAATAAAATGCATTGCTCTGATAGTTTGGTGTCCTCCAATTGATTTTTTAATTTCAATTTTTTTGATATTTGCAAATTCACTCGGAAGAATAGCATTAGTCATATCGGCGCCGCTTAAATCAGCCCCACTTAAATCAACACCACTTAAATCGACACCACTCAAGTCTTGATTTATTAAGTCTGCGTTAGATAGATCAACTCTTGGTCCAACAATATAACCATTAACAATTGAGTATCCTGGCGGTAATGTAGGATTTCCTGAAACATTTCCAGAACTGACACCAGTAAAAGTTGCACCAGAAAAATCAATTCCTGTTAAATCAATTCCTGATAAATCAGCAGAATATAGGTCAGAATTTGTAAAATTACTACTCCCATTTTGTATCATTAATCTTATTAAAGATCTAGCAGGAGCAGCTGAACTTGAAATACTAGACTCTCCTTGAATTCCTTGAGGCCCAGTTTCTCCAGAAGGACCTGTTAAGTCAGAGGTTGTGAAAGTTGTTCCATCATCAAAAGACAATGTAAATGTTCCATTATTATTATCTGTTGCGGAAACAATTCCATTCCCAGCAGAACCAGCATTTCCAGGTGGTCCTACTAGACCTTGTGCACCATCTGCACCATCTGCACCTGGAGCACCTGCAGCACCTATACTTCCTGTTGGACCTATTGGACCTTGAGCACCATCAACTCCGTCAACACCTGCTGGGCCTGGAGCACCTTGGTTTCCTTGAGGACCTGCTGGACCGATTGGACCTATTGGACCTTGAGCGCCATCTGCACCATCTGCACCTGCTGGACCTTGATTTCCTTGAGCTCCTGCAGCACCTATACTTCCCGTTGGACCTATTGGACCCTGAGTACCAGTCTCGCCTTGTATTCCTTGGTCGCCTTGTACACCTTGAGCACCATCAACTCCGTCTTGACCATCAACACCTGCTGGGCCTGGAGCACCTTGATTTCCTTGAGGACCTGCTGGACCGATTGGACCTATTGGACCCGGAACTGTTGAGTCCGCGCCAACTGGACCTTGAACACCTTGATTTCCTGCTGGGCCTTGAACACCTGCTGGACCCTGAGCACCATCTTCGCCATCTGCACCTGCTAATCCTTGAGGACCTGCTGGACCTTGTGGACCTGTTAGACCTTGAGGACCAACTACGCCATCAATTTTTGCCCAAGCTGTTCCATTATAAAAATAAAATCCTGATATTTCATCTGTTTGATAAATCATTAAACCTGTAGCAGGTGCTGAAATATCATCACGCTGCGTCTCTGTGAGACGTGGAATTAAAATACCTCCTGTGGTGGATTCAATTTCTAATGCCGAAGAAGCATTTGGGGTATTGGTATTAATACCAACCTGAGCGTAGCTGAGTACTGTAAATAGCATGACTATCAAAAAGTTGATTTTTTTCATTGTGGTATGTTTTATTAAATTATGATTATATATTTTTTCTAATTAATTAATATAAAATTTGAAACACCATGATAAGAAAAAATACCTTTATGGTCAGTGTTATTATCAAAATAAGGTATTGTTGAAGTTTCTTCAACGTTATAATTTGATGGAATACTAGAAGATAAAATATCCTCTGTTTTATGAGTTTGAAGATTTAAAAATAATGAAGAATCAAAACTATAGTTGCCAATATTTGAAGTTCTTGTGGTGAAACTGTTGCTGTATCCAATATATAATATTCTGTAAGTTTTACCTGGACTTAGAATCAAATCAGGGTATTCATTTGTGCTTATGTAAGAATAAATTTTTGCTCCAAACCCATCGTTAATATTATCATTATCTTCAAAAATATATGGTGCAGCAGATGCGTAATTACCTCCATCAGATTTTGGAATTTTACCTATACTAATTCTTTTTGCTACTTGAAAGGAAATTATGTAACTAACATTATATGTATTCGATGTAGAACTGGACGTAGGAGTACTTAAAAAATTAACGTATGTACTACTAACTGTTTCACTTGAACTAGTATAGACGTATAAGTTTTGTTTAGTAATATCAAAAACTAAATCCCCATCACTTAAACCCTCTATGCTACTAATATCAGAGTATGCTACTACATAAGCATTATTTGCTTGGAATGATTCACCAGAAGGACCAACTGGACCTTGTGCACCAGGAGCTCCTGCAGCACCTATACTTCCCGTTGGACCTATTGGACCCTGAGTACCAGTCTCGCCTTGTATTCCTTGGTCGCCTTGTACACCTTGAGCACCATCAACTCCGTCTTGACCATCAACACCTGCTGGGCCTGGAGCACCTTGATTTCCTTGAGGACCTGCTGGACCGATTGGACCTATTGGACCCGGAACTGTTGAGTCCGCGCCAACTGGACCTTGAACACCTTGATTTCCTGCTGGGCCGATTGGACCTTTAGCGCCATCTGCACCATCTGCGCCATCAGCACCGGCTGGACCTGCTGGACCTTGTAAACCTTGTGAACCTGTTGGACCTACTGAGCCTACTGGACCTTGAGCACCATCTTCGCCATCTGCACCTGCTAATCCTTGAGGACCTGCTGGACCTTGAGCACCATCAACTCCGTCAACACCTGCTGAGCCTACTGGACCTTGAGCACCAGTATCTCCTTGTATTCCTTGGTCACCTTGTGGGCCTTGAACACCTGCTGGACCCTGAGCACCATCTTCGCCATCTGCACCTGCTAATCCTTGAGGACCTGCTGGACCTGCTGGACCTTGTGGACCTGCTGGACCGGCTACACCATCAATTTTTGTCCATCCTGTTCCATTGTAAAAATAAAAACCTGATACTTCATCTGTTTGATAAATCATCAATCCCGAAGCTGGTGATACAATCGCATCTCGCTGTATTTCTGTTAATCTAGGAATGAGAATTCCTCCAGTGGTTGATTCAATGTCTAATGCCGATGAAGCATTTGGGGTATTGGTATTGATACCAACCTGAGCATAGCTCAATGCTGTAAACAGCATGAGAGTGATTAAAGTAATTTTTCTCATCTTATTTTTTTATGATTTTAAACGTTGAGATTTGGTTTTTTGTGTTTTGTAAATTCAGTAAATAAACTCCTGTAGGTAGGTCTGTAACATCCAGTTCTAAGGCATTTGACTCTAATATTTTTTGACCTACTGTATTGAATAATGTAGAGTGTTGTGGAGAATTAGAAACTATAATTATTTTATCGGTTGTTGGATTTGGGTAAACCCTTACTATATCATTTAGTGTTTCTGTTTTTATGGTGAGTGTTGCTGATGAAGCACTTGCTGTAACTTGTTTAAAGCCAACAAGCTCTGTAAAATCATAGCTCAATATGTTATTCACATCATCAATAGTTGGTGCAAGGTTATTCCAAACATCATTGGCATCCAATACTTCTAGAACTAATTCTGCTTCGTCAATACCATTGAGCTCAGAGTTTAAATAACGAAAAGAAAGTATTCCTGAATAATCAGTTAGTTCATTTGATAATTCATAAACTCTTTCAATACTAGAGTTATTTCCAACAACTATTGGGGTAGTCGATCGAGCAATAGAATTAGGCCCTGTTATGGTATGAGATACACTAGGGGATAATTCTAATCCGTCTACTGAAACAGAACTATTGGAGTTAACGCTAACAAAACTTCCTGATTCAACGCTAAGAGTTTGGCTAAAACAAAAGGAGGTCGCTAGCAATATAGCGAAATGTAATTTGTGCATGGTTAAAGGTTAAATTGGAATAGCAATATAGTTTAAAAAAATATAAAAACCGATACATAGTTGATACAAAACTATTAATGCAATATTAATTACATTTTATTTGAAAGAATTGAACCTCTTTAAATCCTCAACAAAATAGTTCGACTTCACTCCCTTTGGCTCCACTTTAAAGCGACCTGATATTCAACAGGATTAAAAACAAAAAATCTGCCAAGCTTGCTTGAACAGATTTTTTATTTTAAGACTGCTGGTCTGTAAGAACAGTGCCAGGGCATTTCCTAAGCGAGAGGCTAGAGAAAAACCAACAGTTATTCTTGGTGTTTGCACAATAAAAAACCCCTACATTTCTGTAGGGGTTGTATTTTAAGGTATGTCTTGTTTAATTCTTTATAATTCTTTGTGTAGTGAGTTTAGCACCATCAGAAAGTTGTAGGATGTAGACTCCTTTTTCTAGTTGGCTAATATCTATACTATTTGTAATAGACTTATTCATTAGTTGCTTTCCAAGTATATCATATACAACTACTTTTAATTGAGTGTAATTACCGTCTATGTATACTATATCTGAAGTAGGATTTGGATAAACAGAAAGCCCTAATTCAAATGCATGATCTCCCACACTTAATGCACTACAAGCTGCTTCATCTTCAACAAAAGTAGCTGCAGGATCAATAGTTGTCCAATTTGTAGAACTATAGTCAGCATTGTCCACAAAAATACAGCTCAAATTAGGATTGTTTGTAGCAATAAAATAAGTAATGCTTGCATTATTTTCGTTTCTAATATCTAATGTTTCTAATTGATTATTATCAACACTCAAAATTTCCAAATTAGTGTTACTACTAAGATCTAAAGTTGTTAAATTATTTGAATTACAAGTCAAAATCTCTAAGGCAGGATTACTACTTACAATTAGTTCTGTTAATTGGTTATCATAACTAGCCAAAATCTCTAAGGCAGTATTACTACTCACAATTAGCTCTGTTAATTCATTAGAATTACAAATCAACGTAATCAAGTTTGCATTACTACTGACATCTAAACTTCTTAATCCATTGTTATTACATTCCAAATACTCCAAAGCAGTATTTTGACTCACATCTAAACTTGTTAATTGATTATTTTCGCATCTCAAATAGTCCAAAGCCGTAAATCCTTCTATTCCTGTCAAATCTGAAATATATAAACCTCCTAAATTTATACTTGTTATGCCATTAATATTTGCAGTTAATACTTGACCATCAATTTCTCCCGAGTCTAGATTATAATCTATTAGGGCTTGTTCAAAATTGGCATCTGGAATGGAGGTGATTGAAGGACAAGTACCCCAAACTGGTGTATTACTCTCAGCCAATGGTGAATCAACACTAAAATTACTTGGCTCTGAAGTAATATCTGTAACACACCAATTTGATATATCTTGATTGAAAGCAGATGCTTGATAAAACATAGCTTCCATATTAGTAACACTACTCACATCCCATTCACTTATATCTTGATTGAAAGAAAATGCTCCAGCAAACATTTCTAACATTTCAGTCACATTACTCACACCCCAAGCATTCAATGGTTGATTGAAAGATGATGCCCCAAAAAACATAAAAGACATATTAATAACGCTGCTCACATCCCATTCACTTATATCTTGATTGAAAGAAAATGCTCCAGCAAACATACTAACCATATTAGTCACACTACTTGTATCCCATTCACTTATATCTTGATTGAAAGATGATGCTTGATAAAACATACCACTCATATCAGTCACACTACTTGTATTCCAATCATTTAGTGGTTGATTGAAAACAGTTGCTCTAGCAAACATACCACTCATATCAGTCACACTACTTGTATTCCAATCATTTAGTGGTTGATTGAAAGATGATGCATTATAAAACATATAACTCATATTAGTCACACTACTCACATCCCAAGAACTGATATCTTGATTGAAAGCAGTTGCTGATTCAAACAAATAATTCATATTAGTCACATTACCTGTATCCCAAGCACTTATATCTCCATTAAAAGTGTTTTTATCTTCAAATGCATCACTCATATCCGTTACTTGGCTCACGTCCCAATCTGGCATTAAACCGTATTCACTATCTGAACATAGACCATCTTCTGGATTTGTACTTAAACAAGTGTTTATAGCAGTATAAAAATTATCATCTGTAATTGGGGTTAGATTGCTTGGACAAGTACCCCAAACTGGTGTATTACTCTCAGCCAATGGTGAATCAATACTAAAATTACTTGGCTCTGAAGTAATATTTGAAACACACCAATTGGATATATCTTGATTGAAAGCTGATGCTTCTAAAAACATAGAATCCATATTAGTAACACTACTCACATCCCAAGAACTTATATCTTGATTGAAAGCAGATGCAGAATAAAACATTTCATACATATTAATCACATTAGCCACATCCCAAGAACCTATATCTTGATTGAATTCTGTTGCAGAATCAAACATACTATCCATTCTACTAACACTACTTACATCCCAAGAACTTATGTCTTGATTGAAAGATGATGCTTCTTCAAACATATAACTCATATCAGTAACACTACTTGTATTCCAATCATTTAGTGGTTGATTGAAATCGGATGCAAGAGCAAACATACCAACCATATTAGTCACACTACTTGTAACCCAATCATTCAATGGTTGATTGAAAGATGATGCATAAAAAAACATATAACTCATTTCAGTAACACTACTTGTATTCCAAGAACTTATGTCTTGATTGAATTCTGTTGCAGAATAAAACATATAACTCATATCAGTAACACTACTTGTATTCCAATCATTCAATGGTTGATTGAAAGATGATGCATAAAAAAACATATAACTCATTTCAGTAACACTACTTGTATTCCAAGAACTTATGTCTTGATTGAATTCTGTTGCAGAATAAAACATATAACTCATATCAGTAACACTACTCACATCCCAAGCACCAATAGGTTGATTGAAAGCCGATGCCCCTGCAAACATATAACTCATATTAGTCACACTACTCACATTCCAAGAACTTATATCTTGATTTAATTCTGTTGCAGAATCAAACATACCATACATAGTTGTAACACTAATTGTATTCCAAGAACTTATATCTTGATTGAAAGATGATGCTTGATAAAACATATCTAACATATCAATCACATTACTCACATTCCAATTAGAAATATCTTCATTAAAATTTCGTTTTCCATCAAATAAAGAACTCATATCTGTAATTAAAGAAACATCCCAAGTATTCATTGCTCCGTAAGTTCCTGAGCCTTGTTCGGATGGTACTGGACTATCTGCAGTAATCGTCCCATCAATCCAACCGTTCACGGCTGATTGTAATTCAGCTTTTGTTCTTGGTTGAAACATATTAAGAGCAACATCCGAAAGTCTCCAAACATCATTACTATCTCGTGTTATGGTAGGAGTTGGATTGTATCCTAAATCTAGAGCAGCCGCTGCACCACTAAACATATTGGTGACATTAACCGTTTCACTTTTTAATTGCCAGGTCCAAAGGTTTTGATTAAATAATACTGCATTATAAAACATACTGTCCATTGAATCTACATTACTAACATCCCAAGAACCAATATCTTGATTGAAAGATGATGCTTCTTCAAACATAAAACCCATATTAGTCACACTACTTGTATCCCATTCACTTATGTCTTGATTGAAAGATGATGCTTTATAAAACATAGTTAACATATTAGTAACACTACTTGTATCCCAAGCATTTAGTGGTTGATTGAAAGATGATGCTTCATAAAACATAAAACTCATAGTAGTCACACTACTTGTACCCCAAGAACTTATGTCTTGATTGAAAGATGATGCATCATAAAACATACCCTCCATATCAGTCACATTACTCACATCCCAAGCATTCAATGGTTGATTGAAAGATGATGCCCCAAAAAACATACCACGCATAGTAGTCACACTACTTGTATTCCAATAATTCAATGGTTGATTGAAAGATGATGCATCCGAAAACATTCGATACATATTAGCAACATTACTCACATTCCAATTAGAAATATCTTCATTAAAATTTTGTTTACCATCAAATAAATAACTCATATCTGTAATTAAAGAAACATCCCAAGTATTCATTGCTCCGTAAGTTCCTGAGCCTTGTTCGGATGGTACTGAACTATCTGCAGTAATTGTGCCATCAATCCAACCGTTCACGGCTGATTGTAATTCAGCTTTTGTTCTTGGTTGAAACATATTAAGAGCAACATCCGAAAGTCTCCAAATTTCATTACTATATTGTGTTATGGAAGGAGTTGTATTGTATCCTAAAGCTCGAGCAGCCGTTGCTAAATAAAACATATCCGTAACACTCACCTCACCACTTTTTAATTGCCAGGTCCAAAGGTTTTGATTAAATAATACTGCATTACTAAACATATAACCCATATCAGTCACACTACTCACATTCCAAGCACTAATATCTTGATTGAAAGATGATGCATGTGCAAACATAGCATACATATCAGTCACACTACTCACATTCCAAGTATTCAATGGTTGATTGAAAGATGATGCATCTGCAAACATACCATACATAGTTGTAACACTACTCACATTCCAATTAGAAATATCTTCATTAAAATTTTGTTTTTCCTCAAATAAAGAACTCATATCTGTAATTAAAGAAACATCCCAAGTATTCATTGCTCCATAAGTTCCTGAGCCTTGTTGGGATGGTACTGGACTATCTGCAGTAATCGTCCCATCAATCCAACCGTTCACGGCTGATTGTAATTCAGCTTTTGTTGTTGGTTGAAACATATTAAGAGCAACATCCGAAAGTCTCCAAATTCCATTACTATCTTGTGTTATGGAAGGAGTTGTATTGTATCCTAACGCTAGAGCAGCCGTTGCACCATTAAACATATTGGTGACCCTAACCGTTTCACTTTTTAATTGCCAGTTCCAAAGGTTTTTATTAAATAATACTGCATTCTCAAACAAATTTATCATGTTAGTCACATTACTCACATCCCAAGAACTTATGTCTTGATTGAATTCTGTTGCAGAATCAAACATACCAACCATATTAGTCACACTACTTGTATTCCAATCATTCAATGGTTGATTGAAAGATGATGCATAAACAAACATATAACTCATATCAGTAACACTACTTGTATTCCATTCACTTATATCTGCATTGAAAGCGGTTTTTTCTAAAAATGCATTGGACATATCTGTTACTTGGCTTACATCCCAATCTGGCATTGCACCATATTCACTATCTGAACACATTCCATCCTCTGGATTGCTAGTTAAACAAGTATTTATTGCAGTTTGAAAATTAGCATCTGTAATGGGGGTGTTTTGACTAAAGCAAAAAGAAGTGGCTAGTAATAAAACAAATTGTAACTTTAACATAGGTTATTTTTGAAAATTAATTTTCAAAAATAACCTATTGGAAATCCACACACATTGATCCGGGTTAAGAAATGACCCTTATTTTTTAGAAATTCTATTTTTTATCCTACTAAAGCCTTCAGGACTCATTCCTAAATAGGAAGCAATCATATATTGAGGCACCCTTTGAAAAAATTTAGGTCTAGTATTTATTAATTCCAAATAACGCTCCTCGGGAGAATTAAGAAAGAATGATTCGTATTTTCCTGAAACTTCCATGTACAAATTCTCAACTATTTTTCTGCTAAGTACTTGAACTTTAGGAAGTTTTTCATAAAGCATTAAAAGATCATTTCGGTGTATAAGTGTAACTGAGCAGTCTTCCAAGGCTTGAATATAAAATTTAGACTTATTCTCTAAAAGAAAACATGGGTAGTTAGAAATAAATTCATTGGGGAAAAAAAACCCTCGTATATGCTCAACACCACCAATTAAGTAATAGAAATTAAAAAAACCTTTGTCTACAAATCCAACATGGTTACAATAGTCGTTTTCTTTTAATAAGTAGTCCCCTTTTTTGTACTTTTTTGTAACAAGAGATGCTGATAAGACCGACCATTCTTCTTCTGTTAAATTTACAAAATTAGTTAATAAGGCTTTAATGTTAACATTCATCATTTTAATTAGTCAATTGGTTTTTTGCAAATGTAAGTCTAATGATTGAATTCTAAGACAAAAAGCAAGGGCTGTTTTTGGGTAAACCCATTACAGCATACCAATTATAAAGTCTTGGTTTTTTGGAGTCATTATTATAATTAGCCCAAGCACCTTTGGTTAGGCTTTCCCGCTGAGTTGGATCAATAACTTGTGGAATGGTGGTACCATCTCTTTGAGAAACCATCTTGGCGTTTTCTGTTTAATTTTTCCAAATCCTTACCAAAATGGTTCGACTTTTCTCCCTTTGGCTCCACTTTTTATTCCCAAGAATAATTTTTTATCCTTGGAAATAATTTTTTAATTATTTGCAGAAAATTAGTTCTTATTAAACTTTAAATTAAATCAACAATATCAAATTGTTATAAAAATAGCATATAAAAACACCACTCAATATTGAGTGGTGTTTATAAGTTTAATTTAAAAAGTTCTAGAAAGACCTTATAGCCCTAACCTTGATTCCTTCAGCGGTATCTTTTGGTTTGAATTGATTGTAATTATTAGCATAATTACCTAAAACTTCTGCATACGCATTATCTGCATCATGTTCTGTAGAAGACCAATAATTATAAGCATATAAATTTGGCACTCCAGCTCCGGATGTTTTAATTAAATGTAATTCATCTTTTGACGGCAAATACCAATCCCCATAATCAACTCCATTTTGTGTGTAACGATATTCATTACATGCTCTGGCTGCAAAATTATTTCCATTGTTTGCAGCGGAAGCATGAGCAGCAATTATAATAGCAGTATTCATTTTGCCAGCATATATCCCATTACTCTGAGCTAGCGTTTCCAAATTTAATCCATTTGATGCAGTTCCAGCATTCCAATCCATAACTAACGACCCACCTGAATCTTCAACTGCAACAACCAAACCATGTTGTCCAGTTGCATCTACCCAAAATACTTTTCCACCTTGAGCAGTATCACCAACATTATACGTTGTAGCCCCACTAGATGGAGTTGTCCACGAAAGTGTTCCGGAACCATCTGTTGCTAAAACCTGTCCATTTTCTCCATCTGTATTTGGATAGGTATTTCCACTTGCAATTAAAGTTGGAATGGTTACCGTCCCTGTAAAGGCTGGCGAAGCAATATTAGCTTTTAAATCGATTGCTGTATTTTGAGCAATTTGCTCCGAAGTAATCGTAGATAATGAACTAGTAGCTAAAGAACTTACAGCACGTACTGCACGCACATAAAAAGAAGCATTCGTATCGATGTAATACTGACTACCATTAGCAAAATGCTGGTATGCAGCGACATTGCTACCAGACTGCGTAGAAGTCCAATAGTAACCATTTGTAAAACTAGCTGCACCACCATTTTCAACAGCTTTAGTATTTATTGTTACTCTGTTTGTATATATATGATGTAACGCATCTTTTGAGGGTAAAAACCAATCTGTAAAACCGCCACCATTATGAGCTCTTGCTAAACCTGCTGCATAGTTGACTTCTGTTAGGCCTTGTGCACTTATAATAGCCGTTGTATTGGCTGCTCCAGTACCTATTGCGGTTCCTGATGCGCCTGTTACTGTATAAACACCATTGTACCACTGTATTCCTGTACTTTGGTTATCTACAGCACAAACAAGACCTTGAGTTGCATCATTTGGGTCTACCCAAAACACGATACCACCACCTATATAATCTCCTATTGTTAGTGACGGAGCTGCTTGATCGTTATTAATAATATCTGATAGAGCAGCAATTTCACTTGTATCTGCATCTGCACCTGCTGGACCGATTGGACCTTGAGCGCCATCTGCACCTGCTGGGCCTGCAGCACCTATACTTCCTGTTGAACCTATTGGACCCTGAGTACCAGTCTCGCCTTGTATTCCTTGGTCGCCTTGTACACCTTGAGCACCATCAGCTCCGTCTTGACCATCAACACCTGCTGGGCCTGGAGCACCTTGATTTCCTTGAGGACCTGCTGGACCGATTGGACCTGGAACTGTTGAGTCCGCGCCAACTGGACCTTGAACACCTTGATTTCCTGCTGGACCGATTGGACCTTGAGCGCCATCTGCACCATCTGCACCTGCTAGGCCTGCAGCACCTATACTTCCTGTTGAACCTATTGGACCCTGAGTACCAGTCTCGCCTTGTATTCCTTGGTCGCCTTGTACACCTTGAGCACCATCAGCTCCGTCTTGACCATCAACACCTGCTGGGCCTGGAGCACCTTGATTTCCTTGAGGACCTGCTGGACCTGCTACTCCATCAATTTTTGTCCAAGCTGTTCCATTATAAAAATAAAACCCTGATATTTCATCTGTTTGATAAATCATTAACCCTGCCACTGGTGACACAATTGCATCTCGCTGGGTTTCTTTCATTCTGGGAATTAAAATACCTCCTGTTGTGGATTCAATTTCTAATGCCGAAGAAGCATTTGGTGTATTGGTATTGATACCAACCTGAGCGTAACTCGACGCTGTAAACAGCATGAGAGTGATTAAAGTAATTTTTCTCATCTTATTTTTTTATGATTTTAAACGTTGAAATTTGGTTTTGTGTGTTTTTAAGTTCAGTAAATAAACTCCTGTAGGTAGGTCTGTAACATCCAGTTCTAAGGCATTTCACTCTAAAATATGATAGAATGCGAAATAATTTTAAACAACATTAGCTTTTAATTCAAAAGTAATAAAAAAATCAATACGAATAACGTGGATAGCGGGTTGTTTTTGATTTCCGTTGGATAAACTCTTACACTAAATAGAAACCTATTTTACTCGTTTGTTTATCGACAATACATCCAAAAACAGACAGTTATTATGGGCAACACTTTAAGTCTCATATGGCTACCAATACAATCTAAACATAAGATTTGGAGTAATACCGGTTGAATACCGCTCGATAAGCTCAATGGGGTCATTAAGCGTATTATTTCCTCTATACTCCCTGCTTATCGGAGTGGCTCGGTTGTAAACATTTCTTATTGACAATCCGACTTTACCTCTAAAATCACTGACATCACTAAATCTAAAATCATAAGTAGAAGAGAAATCTAATCTATGATAAATAGGTAATTCTCCAGTATTTACCCCGTTAGTAAATGTCAATACATCATCAACTTCTTGAGTAATGGTAAAGGGCTTTCCTGTTTGCCATTTCCAACCTAAAGACAACTGAAGTCCTCTTATCTTGTAGCTTAAAGCTGTAGAAATCGCATGCGAAATATTAGATTTAGATCTAAATTCTTGATTATTATTTAACCCGTTAAACATACTTCTTGAGTTGTTGTAAGAGTAACTAAACCAAGAATTAAAGCGGTTCAATTGTTTTTTAAAAAACACATCCACACCAAATACGTTTTGCTCTCCAATATTAAAATTACTATTCTCAGGGTTTAAAAAACCAAGAGATAAAGCGGTTATATTTTTTAGTTTTTTATAGTAACTGTCAATATCTACATTGAACCCATTAAAGGAATATAAAAATCCAGCAGACACTTGTTGACCGTTCATTATAGGAAAGTCATCACCATCCGAAAGCCTCCAAACTCTATTTTCTAATGATAAGTTACTAAGTAACGTTTCGTCTATTTCACTTATGACCTGGTTTTTTATTTCTCCACTAATTTGAAGGCTTAAATGGGGAGAAATTAATTTTTGTAGCAAAAGTCTTGGTTCAAAACGCACAGCATCTAATTCTTTAAAATAAGAACCACGTAAACCTATATCAATAGAAAACAAGTTTGAATTGGAGTAGTTGTATTGACCATATATACTGTGGTTTTGTACAATACGTTTTTCTGAATCTAAAATAAAATTAAGGTCTGAAGAACTTAAAAATGCATAAGCCACATCCTTAAGTGCATATTGGTAACCTACATTATAACTATTATTGTCCTCTGTCAAAAAAGTCAGTTCTGTTGAAACCCCAGAATCAATTATAGTATTTCGTTTTTCAAATTCAGAGATTACTTCTCCGAATTCTTGGGTTATAAAATTGTAGTCTAAGCTATAATTAGAAAAATAGAATCTTGTGTTTTGCACTAGATTGTCATTCCAGATAAAATCCCAACCAGCTCCGTAGCCTATATTATTTGTTACTAATTGATCTGTAAAAATTTTATCCTCATCTCTTTCAGAAACATCATGATCTAATTGATTGTCAATAGAAATAATACTTGCAAAAAGTGTATTTTTAGAATCCGGTTTGTAATTTATTTTAAAATTATAATCAAGGAAAGAAAACTCATTAGTACCATTTTCAAAACTATTAATCTTAGTGCTTTCAAATACTTTATCTGAAAATTGATTAAATGTTGGGGTCTCAAAAATATCCACATAGCTTCGTCTCACAGAAGATTGCAAGCTTAATTTATCCTTTATAAGTGGTAAAAACAAAACTGCATCAGCATTTATACCATTAACTCCAACTTGGGCTTTTAATTCATTTTCTATTGATGAACTAGAGACAACATCTATAACGCTAGACAGGCGTTCGCCATATTTAGCATGTGTTCCTTTATTTATAAAGGAGATTGACGATGCTACATTTGGATTGATCGGAGAAATCATCCCAAACAAATGTCCTTTGTGATATAAATTAATACCATCCCAAATTACTCTGTTTTGATCTGAAGCCCCACCCCTAATAAAAAATCCAGTGGCTGTTTCATTTGGACTCAATACCCCTGGCAACAATTGTATACTTTCTAAAACATCTGGCTCGGTTAACCCTGGAAGAATACCAAGTTTAGATGGATATAACTTAAACGAACCATCATTATTTTTTACAATGCCCTTTGTTAAATAACTTTTTAGTGTAATTTTTTCTAAAGTTTGAATACTGGTTGTTGTTGCTACTGTGTTGGCATTTATTATTACATAACGATTTTTTATAATGGAATAGTTTAGTTCAAGACGCTTGGAAATTTCATCTAAAACCTCTGTTAATGTCCTGTTTTTTCCGCTTAGTGATATACGCTTTCCAGATATAAAATCATCGTTGTAAGAAAACAAAACATTGCGTGTAGATTCAATCTTCTCAAAAGCATCTGCCAGAGTTTCATCATTCAGTTCTATGTAAAAAGCCTCTTCTTGAGAAAAGGCTATAAATGGAAATGTCATTAAAACAAAGGCATAGATTAACCTCATTCTTAGTATCTAAGTTTTATATTACGATTTTCTTTTTCAGTATAGCTAATGTCTAAAGCATCAAAAACTGTTGTTAAAGCTATATCGAGATTTCCATGAGGAAAACCTCCAGAAAAAATAGTAGTCTCATCGATCTCTTGGGTATTAAATTTGATGTCATATTTATCCTCTAAAGCAGTAATAACATATTTTAATGGGACGCTCTTAAATGTACTTTCACCGTCTAACCAAGTTGGACTCACTTCCTTAAATATATTGGGTTCTAACTTATATCCAATAATTTTTCTAATGGACTGTGTTGGTAGGAGTATATGTTCGGTATCAGCTATTTTAACCGACACTTTTCCATGATAGCAAACCACCTCAAAAAAGTCATCGGTAGATTTCACATTAAACTGTGTTCCTAAAACAGTAACTGAACCATTAGCTGTACGAACAGTAAAGGTTTTTCCCTTAGCAACTTTAAAATAAGCTTCACCATTTAAATCTACAGTCCTATTTTCTATCCATTGCTTTGGAGTGTAAGCAATAGTAGATTTAGAGTTTAATGTAACTTCAGAGCCATCTATGAGTTCATGGACTGTGGCAGTTCCGTATCCCGATTCAACAACTAATTGGTCGCTATCTAAAAACATAAACAAACCAAACAACGTTAAAATTGATGCAGCAACTCCAACAAACCAAGTTGTATTTAGAGTTCTTGTTTTTGGTTGTAAACCTGCAATTTTATGATTTAATTTTTCAAAACATTGGTCAGTAGGACCATTAAGTTTTTCATTAATTTCTATCCCTCTCCTCAATTTTAAATAAGCATTAAAATCTTTTTGACTAACTAACTCCTCTAACTGAGAATCTGTGAGTTCACCCTCTAGCCATTGAGCCAAGTATCTTTCTGAGGTAATATGTGCTTCTTGATTTTCCATATACTTATTGTTATGACAACTCAATTTAAAAAAACCCTACTTTTTTTTTAAATTAATTTTTTAAATGATTAAATGTTACCTATTTCCTGACGCATAGTTACTAAAGCCTGATGCATGCGCTTCTCTACAGCTTTTACAGAAATATTCAGTTGTACTGCAATTTCTTTATACTTTTTCTTTTCTATGCGACTTAATAAAAAAACTTCTCGTTGTTTTTCAGGAAGTCTAGCAATAGTAATCTCTAATTTTTCTAAAAATTCTTTCTCTAGTAAAATAAATTCTGGAGATTCGTTCGTCGATTCTTTTTTATGGTGTTGTTTATAGTTTTGTACTACCTTAAGATGTTTCACCTGATTTAAAAATACATTATTTGCAATACTGTATAGGTAGCTCTTTACCTTATCAAAACTTACATTTGAGCAATTATTCCATAGTTTTACAAATACATCTTGTAGGATATCTTCAGCTGCTTGAATATCTTGTGTTTTAAAAAATAAAAAACTTCTAATGTCCTTAGCATAGGTTTTGAATATAACTTCAAAAGTTTTTGAATCACATATATTTTGTTTTCTTCCAGACATCATACCATTCTATTTATGCAACAAAACTATAAAAAAAATAATTTTAAAAAAAAGTAGGGTATTTTGTAAGTCAATTGTCTTACTAATAATTAATCGAGATTTAACGAGTTAAATTAAACAATTGAAACAATGAAAAATTTAAAAATTACTTTATTTAGCATCCTTTCGACGCTTATTTTATTTACTTCGTGTACTAATAACGAACCAGTAGATGTCACTCAACCAAATACAGAAGAAAGTCAGTCTATTACTACAGTATTAGATCAACTTAGCCGTCAGTTTGACACTGATGGAAATTTAAACTCCAGTTTAAATCCCTCTGGAAATGTTGTCTTTGACTTCTGCTTTAACTTTACATATCCTTTAGACTTATCCTATAACAACGGCGCAACAGTTAACGTGAATGGATTAAACGAATTAATACAAATATTAGTGAATTCAACCCCTGAATTATACATCAGTGGTATTGCTCTTCCACTTGATGTAGAGGTCTACAATGAAAACACTAATGCCATAGAAATTGTGACTATTAGCAATGAACAAGATTTTGAGAGTTTACTAGAAGATTGTGAATTTGATGAGGAAGATACTTGCCAGTGTTATGAAATTTATGAGCCAGTATGTGTAGAAATAAACCATCCTAATGGAGAGTCCTTCATGGTTACTTATCCTAATGATTGTTATGCCCAGTGTGATGGTTTTGATAGTGATGATATAATTGAAGATTGTGGTGATGATTATAACTCTGATGATTTCTATTGTTTTGAACTTAATTTTCCTTTTTCTATTACCACTGATAACGGTGAGGTTATAGAAATAAACTCTGAAGATGAGTTAAATACAGTACTTTATGATGTTTATTTTTATGATCTGGTATATCCTTTTTCAATAACATTATTAGAAAATGATCAAGACGAAACCATAACTATAAATAATGATGCAGAATTTGAAATTATTTTAGAAAACTGTTATGATGATGACAATGGCAACGATGATGACGATGATGACGATAATGAATTCGACTGTACAACAGATGAAATCTCTACTCTTTTAGTGAATTGTTTGTGGAAAATTGATTTCATTGATTTTAATGAATATATCTACAACTTTAACGCTGACAGTACATTCACATTACATTCTGAAGGCAATCTTCTTAGTATTGGAGCATGGACTTTAAATGCTATCGACAACGCGTATATTATTACTTTAAATGCTCAATTACCAATGTATAATGATCAATGGATAATTACTGATTGTGATGATGAAAACTTAACGATTGACAGTTTAGAATATCCACAAGCTATTATTTACTCCATATTTTGTAATGACAATGACAATGGTAACAACACCCTGGACTGTACAATAGAAGAAGGTATTGGAAACATTTTAACTCAATGTCCATGGATCATCGAATTCTTAGGTTCTGATCAATATATCTATACCTTTAATACTAATGGATCATATGAATTGTCAACTGCAAATAACATTGTTACAACTGGA
The DNA here is from genome assembly GCA_943789465.1 of uncultured Flavobacteriaceae bacterium. Taxonomy (GTDB): domain Bacteria; phylum Bacteroidota; class Bacteroidia; order Flavobacteriales; family Flavobacteriaceae; genus Hel1-33-131. The sequence continues at coordinate 687,251 of CALSUF010000002.1, forward strand.
ACATGGAGTATTACCACGAATGAAAATACTTTTTATATTGTTATAAACGCAGCATCTAGTGAATTGAATGATGAATGGATCATGACTAATTGTAATGAAGGTAGCATAGAATTTGAAAGCCTGGAGTTCCCTCAAGCTGATATATATGTAATTGATTGTGATTAATTAATAACTAAAATAGTATAAAGACCCTTTTTTAAAGGGTCTTTTTTTTTATCAAGATTCAGTCAACACTAAAGCCTATAAACGGAAACAAGTTCCTATAATCTAAAAACAACTTACCACTCTTCAAGACTTCAAAAAATGTATTCAAAATAAATTGATTTCAATATAAAACTAATTACATTTGAGATATAAACCAATTTAACTAATGAAAAAGCTACTCCTAATTTCTGTTTTTTTAGCCTTCACTTGTTATTTTGAAATGAACGCGCAAAACCAAAAACATACATCAAATACAGTTTTATCAAATATTTCTAAAGACAGACCCGCAGATTTTATGTATTTATCTGCGCCAGATTCAACTGGGTACAGAAGGCCCTTAAAAACCCCTAAAATATCTGATGTACAGAGAAGAACAAATGGTATTTCTGAGCTTCCCTATCCAATAATTTTCATACATGGTTTGAATTCTAATTTCGAAACGTGGTTGGAAATGTCAGAATGGATGGATACCCAATTTAATCTAAGTTATGGAGGGCGTTTAGATTATTGTTTAGACTATGACAATAGCTTGTATACTGCAAATACAAATATTTATAATTCTGATGGAGATGGATCAGACATTGTTAGGTTTGAATATTCTTTAAATCCATATGGTGATTATTTTTTTTTAAATTTTGATATCGGTAACGATGGTTCCTATGCACCTATAATCGGAAGTAATGAAAATGTTTACAGCAATCAAGCTGCCATAGTAAAACAAGGAGTTGCAGTCAGAGACGCAATTGAGGTAATTCTGAACGAAACCGGAAAATCAAAAGTAATTTTGTTTGGTCATAGTATGGGCGGTCTAGCAGCCAGAGAATACTTACAAAACTCCGTAAATTGGCAAAATGATGGAGAACATCACGTAGCCAAACTTATTACAACCGGGAGCCCTCACGGAGGTAGTAATTTTTCATTTGGCACCTTAAGCCTTCTTGCTGGAGTAAATGAATCCTCAGATGCTGTACGTGACTTACGTTCATCTTATTTTTGGAGTGGACAAGACGGTGTTTTCCTTAAGGGGGGTCTAGAAAGTTCATCGGTAATGTGGGACAGTTTATTTTTTTCTTTTTTCAATCTAGATGTAAATTGTGACGGAATAATTTCACAAAACATCATTGGTTTAAATGAAAAAGAAAACCCTACAGATTTAGACTATTCATGCATAATTGGAGAATCTGATATAGTCGTTTCTGAGCAAGACGCTAATTTGTTTAATTTCATTCAACTGAATTCTAACTTACTTCAAAACCTTTTTTATTCAACAGCTGGCCATTTAGGTTTGACAAATCAAACTTTTCAAAACATGCAAGGTTTAGATGAACCTAACGAATACAGTCTGAGTTATGAAATTGATTTAAATAAAAATTATATAGGATTTGTATCCCCACAACCCGACGGTGGATATGATTCTGATTATGATGATTTCAAATTCACAATAACAGAAAATGGTATTTATGAACTCAAAGCCACTAATACTACATTTAACAACCTGAATTATTATATTTTAGATAGTGAGTTTAATATTTTATTCAGTGACATGATCAGCGAAGAATTTAATTCAGATTATAGCACTCAAATTTCGTTGAATAGCGGTCAATACTTTATAGAATTTGAAAGTAATTCACCATCCTCTTTAAGTACTTACAACTTTTCTATCGAAACCACTTTATCTAATAATGATAACGTTCTTGAGAACATAGTTTCAGTATACCCAAATCCAACGAATTCAATCACAAATATTGATTCCACAGAAATATTTAATCAAGCTGAAGTATACAATGTATTTGGTCAGAAAATAGTTTCAAAACTATTAGATTTAAATCAAAGATTAGATTTGAGTGAATTAAAACCAGGGTTTTACAATGTGGTATTGAAAAATAATCAGCAAATTAAAATTATAAAAATCATCAAAAAATAAAAAACACAAAAAAGTAACATAAGAATCAAAAAAAGATATTTCATTTGAACCAGAAAAACAGGTTTAAGATCATTACACTATGAAAGAACGTATTAAATACTGTAACCTATGTAATATAGATTTTTCTACCATGTATAGAGTACAATACAAAAACCCTAAAGAATGGGTATTTGTATGTGAACAATGTTTACTTCAGCTCAAAAAAAAGTACAGCGACTACAAGTACGGAGGTACTTGGAAGAAATAAAAAGAAGAAATAAAAGATTGAATTTATACTAATTCAATAAATCCTTCCAAAAAACAATTGGATATCACCCCCTATCTTCTGCATTAAGACCACAACTCAAGGCAGTAAATTTCTTATTTAAATTTATTTATTTTTCCAAAACGATTTGACAAACAAACTCTTAATACTAAACCAGAAAGCCAAAATACCCGGCAGGTTTATTTTTGGAGACTTCCCTTTACCTATGCGCTGAATTTGAAGCTCATACCAAGGCAATTCTACTCCGCCAAGTTGATCTAAAAACTTAATACCAATTTTAGGAATTGGAGCTTCAAAGCGTTTTACAGACCCCTCAAAAATTTGATTCGCTAAATTAGGATACAAACAAAATGGTCTTGCCAAACCAACAACATCCAAATGACCATCTTTCAAAGCGTTTTCCATGACTGATACAGAACGAAAACCTCCTGTAAGTAATAAAGGCGTTTTGATCAACTTACGAGCTTTTTCAATGTAATCTAAAAAATAGGCTTCACGCGCTATGGTACTTTTTTTACGATCTCCTTGAATCATTGCGGGCTTTTCATAAGTTCCACCAGAAATTTCAATCAAATCAATCCCTTCATTTCCTAGAAGACGAATCACCTCCATAGACGCTTCTTCTGTAAACCCACCTCGCTGAAAATCTGCTGAATTTATTTTAATTCCTATTGGATACTCCGCCCCTACTTGTCGGCGAATTTCACGATAAACTTCTAAAACAAAACGAGCTCTATTTGAAAGAGAGCCCCCCCATTGATCCGTTCGAACGTTGCTATTAGGTGATAAAAACTGACTGACTAAATAGCCATGAGCGCCATGAATCTGACAACCTGTAAACCCCGCTTCTTTCAAAATTCTTGCAGTATTCCCATAGCGTTTTATGATGTCCCAAATAGCGGCTTCAGTCAATGCCGTTGGCACTTTAAACATTTTAGAGGCGCTACCCATTTTTAGTGGTATTGCAGAAGGTGCTACAGTTTCTCTATTAATAGCTGCAAAAGCCTGCCTTCCTGGATGGTTTATTTGTGGCCACAGATGGACTCCTGTACCTTCAACTGATTTTGCCCATTCTTTTAACAACTCAAAATCTTTATAGTCTTCAACAACTACATTTCGTGCTTCACCCAATGCCCTTGCATCTACCATCACATTTCCTGTAATAAGCAATCCTGGATTTCCTTTCGCCCAAACCCGATATGCATGTATCAAGCCTTGACTAGGAGCGTGATGTCGTGTTCCAAAATTTTCACTCATGGCAGACTTTGCTATTCTATTTTTCAAAACAGACCCGTTTGGTAATGTAAAAGGAGAAGCGATTTTATTCATTGCTGATTTTTTTTTCAAATATATTTAAAACATCAAAAAAATGATTGAAAAAACATTTCTTTTTACAATCTATCTTAGCTCTTTGATATGATGCAGTTAATGTCAGTAATTTTAGTTTTTAATTGAATTTTGGTTAACATTAATTTACTTTTAAATTCACATCTCTACTTAAATAAAAAATTATTCATTAATTTAGCGACTTCTATTTGACAGAAAATGTATCTAAAAAATCAACTTGGTAAAAACATTGCAGCAGTATTGCTTTTATTAGCTTTAATACTTCCGACTGCAATTCAGTTTAGCCATATGGTTGAAGGGCACGAAGACGTTACTTGTAACGACCAAAGCACTCATATACATAAATCTTCGAAAACTTGCGAAGTATGTGCGTTTCATCTCACATCTATCAGTTATGATCTTGCTACATATCCTGATTTATCGTTACTACAAATTTCTGTAAAGGTGAGTACAAACTACACACCACTACAGTTATACTTCTCTACACTAACCAACAAACAACTACGGGGTCCTCCAATTTTTTCTTAATATTCGAACACATACGTTTAATATTAATTAAGAATTTATATGCGCAACCTTGCATTTTTGGTACTGCTATTTAGCAGTATTACATCGTTGTCACAAAATTGTAACAACTCACTTTCAGGCACAGTAACAGATATTCACGATGGGCAATTGCTTACCGGAGTAACTCTTATTGTGGCAGAAACTGATCAAGCTGTTCAGACTGATTTTGATGGAACATATTCGTTTTCAAACCTTTGTAATGCTACATATTACATACAGGTTTCACATCCATATTGTTTGACAAAGGGCTTTACGGTTAGAGTTTCTGGAGATACTAAAAAGTCCTTTAAATTGGAGCACCACATAGAAGAGCTCAATCAAATTACGATTGAAGGCAAAACTTACAGCGATAAATCCAAAACACTTTTTGAAAATAGTATAGATAAAAATGAGTTGGAACGTTTTAGTAGTGCTTCTTTGGGAGATGCCTTAAAAAGTTTGAGCGGTGTCTCTTCATTAAACACAGGGAATACTGTTGTAAAACCTATGATTAATGGACTTCATAGCAGTCGCGTAGTGATTGTTAACAACGGAGTCCGTATGGAAGACCAAGAATGGGGTGCAGAACATGCTCCTAACATCGATATAAATTCCGTTAGCAACCTTACAGTGCTAAAAGGTGCTGGTGCACTTCAATACAGTGGAGATGCTGTAGGAGGCGTCATTATTGCAGAAACCTCCAAAGTTCCAGTAAAAGATAGTTTGTATGGTAAGAGTTTAATGACTGCAACAAGTAATGGACGTGGGGCAGCTTTGAGTTCAAAATTGACTAAAAGTTATAAAAATGGAATGTATGCAACACTGCAAGGAACATTGAAACACTTTGGTGACTTTGAAGCACCTGACTATATCCTTAGTAATACAGGGATTTTTGAAAGAAGTGCTTCTTTACAAGTTGGTTTCAACCGTTTTGACTATGGAATTGAGGGGTATTATTCAATCTTTAAAAATGAGATTGGCATTTTAGCTGCTTCACATTTGGGCGGAGCGAGGGATCAAATTAGAGCCATAAGTAGCGATGTGCCATTAATCATAAACGATTTTACATATACCATCAATGCACCAAGGCAAGATGTATCGCATCAATTGGCAACTGTAAAAGGATTTAAACGGTTTGAAAACTTTGGGAAACTGAGTATCCAATATGATTTTCAAAGAAACAACCGGCTTGAGTTTGATATCAGACGAGGGGATGACAAAAACAAAGCTGCATCTGATTTGCAATTAGACACGCACACCGTTTTACTGGACTTAGAATCTCATTTAACAGATGCTATTACTCTGAAATCTGGAATTATGACCAGGTATCAAAAAAAACGTTGCCAACCCCAACACAGGTGTTAGAAGGTTGATTCCTGATTATCAAATGTATGACTTTGGAATGTATTTCGTAGCTGATTACCAATGGAATGAGCAACTGCTTCTGGAAGCTGGAGCTCGCTATGATCATTCTTACATGAATGTTTTTAAATTTTATAGAACTTCCTTTTGGGAATCCCGTAATTATGACCAGACTTTTTCTGAAATTGTGGTTGAGGAATTAGAAAATCAAATTTTAACCAATCCGCAACTAAACTTCAATAACGGTTCGGCAACACTAGGAGCCAACTACACTTTTGGTGAAGATTATAAATTATTTTTCAACTACTCCATTGCATCTCGAGCACCAAATTCCTCAGAACTTTTCAGTGAGGGCTTACACCATTCTGCTTCTCGAATCGAACTAGGAGATTTGAGTTTTAACTCTGAAATAGCACACAAAGTTGCATTGACATTTCAAAGGAAAAACGATCTATTTAGTTTTAATGTAAATCCTTATATAAATACCATTACTGACTTTATAGTAAATGAGCCTGTAGATGTCCAGCAGACACTAAGAGGCAACTTTCAAGTATGGGAATACCGCCAAACAAATGCTCAGTTATTGGGTGTAGATATAGATGCTAGCTTTGCTTTTGCTGAAAATTGTCGTTTAAACAGTCAATTCTCTTTGGTCAAAGGCTACGATCGAACTCTTAACCAACCATTAATTAGCATACCCCCTGCAAACATAAGCAATGAAATTGTCTATCAAAATTCTGAATTCAATAACATTCGCCTGTCTTTACAAAGTGCCTATAATTTTAAACAAAATGACTATCCCGATACTAATTTTGAAGTGTTCACACCAGAAACTCAAACGTGGCAAATGGTGGATGTAAGCTCTACTCCGGAAGCTTACCACTTACTTAATTTTAATTCGAGTATAGACATTAATATCAACCAAAACTCAAAATTAACAGTAGGATTCAGTATTACAAACCTAATGAATACTTCCTATCGAAACTACCTGAACCGTTTGCGCTATTATGCAGATGATTTGGGCAGAAACTTTTTATTTAATCTTAAAATCAATTATTAAAACAACAATTCAAAAACAAAAACAATGAAAACAATGAAAACAATGAAATTTTTAACTGCAACAGTATTCGTGAGCTTATTATTTATCGGTTGTTCAGATGATGACGCACCTGAAGCTGTAAACGAAGAAGAAGTAATCACTACACTAACCGTAACTTTTGTACCAGAAGACGGGGGAACCGAGGTGATTTTACAGACTCGTGACTTGGATGGAGACGGTCCTGATGCACCAGTTATTACTACTGGTAATTTAGCCGCTGGTGTTACATACGTCGGAAGCATTGTTCTGCTTAATGAAACTGAGGAAGAACCTGAAAACATCACGGAAGAAGTAGAAGAAGAAAGCGATGAGCACCAATTTTTCTATACAACAACTGGAGGATTAGATGTTACAACAACTTACAATAACTTTGATAATGCTGATAATCCATTAGGAACACAGTTTACATTGGTTGCAGGAGCCGTGAGTTCAGGTACCTTAACATTTACCTTACGTCACGAGCCTACAAAACCGAATGAAGGTCTTGAAGATGCTGGTGGAGAAACGGACATTAGTGCCGAGTTTGAAGTATCAGTAGAGTAGATTTGAATTAGTCACAATTCACTACACATTGAAAAACCTACCAAGCTTGCTTGCGTAGGTTTTTTTTAGTTCAAAATTATCCGCTATCATATTCTTATAAATAAAATTTTATTCTTGCAGATTTTTTTGTTTATTGTTTCAAGACTTATTCCATCAAAATAGCAGTCCTTAACAACAAAAACAACCAAACATTTAAATACCAAAATGAAGATCATATCAATTTTACTTGGAATCCTACTCATCGCTTTTATCGTTGTTCAACTTTTTGCTTTAAAGAGCCAGAAAAATATTGAAACATATGCTTATAATGTTACTAAAACATATGACAACTTTGAAATACGCACCTATGAATCCACTTTATTTACGTCCGTTAAACTCTCCACCAAAAATTACAAAGAGTCCTCAAGTAAGGGGTTTTCTATTTTAGCAGGTTATATTTTTGGAGATAATGATCGGAATGAAAAAATTGCGATGACCTCTCCTGTAGCCATGTCTTTAGAAGATTCTATGACCATGCTCTTTATGGTTCCAAAGAAATTTGACAAAGAAACACTTCCACAACCCAACCAGTCACAAATAGTATTTACGGAAGAACCTGCAAAAACAGTTGCTGCCATAACCTTTAAAGGTTGGGCAAATGATGAAAAAATTGAAACGTACAAACAACAATTAAAGTTGGCTTTAGACAAACAAGGAATTACGTATACAAACCGTTTTTACTTTTTGGGATACAATGCTCCTTACGAATTTTTTTACCGAAAAAATGAAGTGATTGTGGAGTTGCCAAAGAAAATTGTTGATCTCCAAATAAATTAGATTACAGATTATATTTATAAGTTTTGAATCTCGTATTTAAAACTCAACATCTGGGATAGGGCTTCCGTGCGGATCTAGCTCACGTTGGCCTAACATTTGTTTTACTTTTCTGAAAAATGGAGGGCTGTCTATATGCTCGATTTCTTCAGCAATTTCATGAACATTTTCAGGACCAAAACCCATAACCTCTACCAAAAATAATTCAATCAGGCGGTGTTTTGCTACAATACTGCGAGCCAGCTCACGCCCTTCAAAAGTCAGCTCTATAGCTTTGTAAGGCGCCGAATTCAATAATCCCATAGCCACCAGTTTTTTAACCATATTTGAAACCGAAGATTTAGAAATACCAAATACCTCCGAAAGACCTGATACTGAGACTATTTGACCGTTGGCTTCCAATCGATAAATTTCCTTTAAATAATGTTCTTTTTCCTTGGTTTTTTTCATTAGTTTTGCAGTGGTGAACAATTATTCTTAATTTATATAAAATTACAACTTTGAACTTGAAATATAATAGTATTTATATTCTTTTTTTTCTTCTTTCAAAAATGACTTTGGCACAAACCATCAGCGGTGTTGTTAAAGACCAAGACGATAACCTGCTTTTTGGAGCAACTGTTTATAACAACACAAATAATAAAAGTACAATTTCTAACGAAGAAGGCGCGTTTATAATTGCATCCAAAATAGGCGAAAATAAGCTCATCATTTCGTATGTTGGCTATACACCCATAGTAATCAATATTGATGGAAACACTACTAATATAGGAATAATAAAACTAGAAAATGACAGTTTAGAAGAGGTTGTTATTTCTGGGACGCTAAGCCAAGTCTCAAAACTTAAAAGCGCCGTACAAATTGAACTCTATTCTGCTGATTTTTTTAAAGCGACTCCAAAAGCGAGTTTCTTTGAAGCCATTGAAGGAATCAATGGGATCAGACCTCAGCTCAATTGTAACGTGTGCAATACGGGTGATATTCATATCAACGGACAAGAAGGCGCCAATACAATGGTTTTAATTGATGGCTTGCCTTTAGTAAGTGGTCTCTCTACTGTGTATGGACTGTCTGGTATTCCTCAATCACTCATCAAACAAGTGGAAGTAATAAAAGGCCCTGCCTCTACCCTTTACGGTTCGGAAGCTATTGGAGGTGTCATAAATTTAATTACAAAACTTCCTGAAAATGTACATCGCTTTAACATCGATACCTACACAACATCGTGGGGTGAATTAAATGTAGACCTCGGAGCTAAATATCAATTAAAAACTATTCAAGGTTTGATTGGCGTTAATTACTTTAACTACTCCAATCCAATTGATACTAATGAAGATGGGTTTACCGATTTGACTTTACAACACCGAATTTCAATTTTCAATAAGATTAAAATGAAAAGAAATAGTATTGCTTTTCGTTATTTTTATGAAGACAGATGGGGTGGTGAAATGAGCTGGAATTCAGATTATAGAGGCGGCAATCAAGTCTATGGAGAAAGCATCTATACAAGTAGAATTGAAATGTTTGGAAAGTATGATGTTTCCAAACATTTGTTTTTACAATACAGCCTCAATAATCATGATCAAAACTCGGTATATGGCACTACTTCCTACAACGCATTGCAAACAATTGGATTTGTTCAAGGTGTATATTCCAAGGCATTAAAAAACCACAACCTCTTAGTCGGAGCCACCTATAGATATACCAGTTATGATGATAATACTCCTGCAACGGAAGTAAAAGAGGTCACATCCCTTCCGGGTTTATTTATTCAGGACGAATGGAAGCTTGGAAATTCTCAAACTCTACTTTCTGGAATACGATATGATAAAAATTCTGTTTATGGAGATATTTGGACGCCAAGACTCAACTACAAATGGGCCAGTAAAAATGAAAGCTCTGTTGTGCGTCTTGGATTTGGAACAGGATATAGAGTGGTCAATGTATTTACAGAAGACCATGCAGCTCTTACAGGCGCTAGAGATGTTGTATTTACGGAGGATATTCTCCCTGAAAAATCATGGAATGTGAATATAAATTGGAATCAAAAACTGTATTCTAAGTTTGGAACTATTTTTGATTTAGACCTAAGTGTGTTTAAAACAGAATTCTCAAATAGAATTCTTCCAGATTATGAAACCAATCCGAACCAAATTATATATAGTAATTTAGATGGAAAATCGGTCACTCAAGGAATCACCTTAAACATCAATAGCTTGTCTGCTAACGGACTAAAAGTAAATTTAGGAGCGACTTTTATAGATTCAAAAATCATTCAAAATAACGAAACCGAATACCCCTTCTTAACCGAAAAATTTTCAGGAAATTATAGAATAAGTTATACGATTTACAACCCTAAAATCACATTTGATTTATCTGGAACAGTCATTGGGCCTATGAAACTTCCCTTGCTTGGTGCGCTAGACACTAGAGACCCAGAAAGCCCTGTTATCAATATAATGAACCTTCAAACAACCTATAGTTTTAAGGAATTTGAATTGTATGCTGGCATCAAAAACATCTTCAACTTTAAACCCGCTTCCAATAGTATTGCTCGTGCTTTTGACCCTTTTGATACAGGAGTTGAATTTGGAAATAATGGCCAAGTAATTGCCACTCCAAATAATCCTAATGCCCTGTCATTTGACCCTAGTTATGTATACTACTCCAACCAGGGATCCAACGGGTTTCTAGGACTCAGATATCATATAAAATAATTATCTAATTCTTGATTATTTTTTTAACAAACGATTCGGTGTCGGTTTGAATTTGTAAAAGGTAAAGTCCATTTTCAAAATTACTCATATCCAATTCAAATTGTTGGTTATTTAGATTGTAAGTATCGAATAACTTACCATTAACACTCCAAAGTTGTATCGTTGAAATTTTCCCACTAGCACTATTGATTTTTAACTTATCCGATACTGGATTTGGAGCTACGCTTATAAAGTTTCCATATTGAAAAGCGTTTACAGATAAATTTTCCGCAGTATCATTTTGAGCAATCCAACTACTTGCCAAACTATTGTCTGAATCCAAACTAACAAGTTTCAGAAAAGCGCCATTTCCATCGGCATCTTCTGGCCATGGCAATACATCCTTGTACTTGACTTGGTCAATAATATTTCCATAGGCATCTCTTAGAACTAAATCTTCGCTGTCGTTAGACAAGTTTCTTGAAAACTCTCCAAAAGAGTCAAAACCATAGCGTTGCAAAAAGGACTCGCTTTTGTTTGATAAAAATATAGAGCCTCCACCAGAAACAGTCGCACCGTTTTCAAATTGATAAGTAAAGCCTAAGCCTCCAAAATAAATACCTTTCAAATCAACCACTGATGAACTGTTATTTTTTATTTCAATAAATTCAAAATCATCTGAATCTAATGCCTCGTCTACCAAAGGATTGTAATTGATTTTAGAAATTACTAAAGGCGGCGTTGTGATAGTAGCACACAAACTGGTATCTGTAAGCTCGTTTGAAATCCAAGTAATACGCGCAGAAATAAAATCTTTTATATCAATGATCTGTTGTTCAAATACACCTATGGTTCCAGTGACAGTTTCTTGACGTTCAACAGCTTCAGAAATGAGCGCAGTAGTTGTATCAATAAATGTAAAAATTTCACCTGAATTTAAAGGCATCCCAGTAGCTGTAAGCGTTTGCCATCGTTTGGCTAAGTAACATTTAAATACCTCATCATCAAAGAGGTCTTTCCAAAATTTTGGACCATCGTTTCCTCCGAAATTAAATTGCCAAACATCTGTTTTACTTCTATCATAGCTCCAAAAGAATAAATCATTACCATATGTTAAATTAAAATCCCATATAGGGCCTGCTCTTAGTTTCCCATTGCGATCTTTATGAAAAAAGGTGCTGAATTCATACGCATCTGCATTGGAAGCAAACTCATTGAGTAACATAAAATCTACAAAAGAAGGAATGTCTATAACCGAGGGGTACCCATTGGTTATGGAGCTATCACTTGGAGCTGTTACTTTTTCTTGAAGTGATTCAAATTGCCCTTTAATATACTCATTCTGTTCTGGTTGTACCGTTGTTGGTTTTGGATGTTCGTGTACAAAATTACTTTGATATCCTAAGTAATTATCCATAGACCAAGCTGCTGTATCAGATCCTTCAATCTTATCCGTTTTAGTGATATATCCTCCTGTAAGTTTAGGCAGAGTTAATTGGGTTTCTTTTATTTTATTAATATCTATTCGGCTGTCATCTGCTTTTAGTTTTTCTTGCAGTACATAAATCCCTTGAAAATCTCCATTTAAAACAACTTCACAATAACGCCCTCTAGATGCATAATTTCCAGTTAAATTTGAAAGTTTATAACTGATATAATCTCTAATATACGAGTCATCGTATGCAAGCCCATTCAAAATCCAATCATTTTCTTTTGGCATGTCTAGAAGTGAAACATTAATTTTCTCACCTAAATCATCATAGGGTGTAAACGCATATTGTTTTTTATCCAATAAGGCTGAAGAAGATCCACGAACTTCAATTTTAATAGCACCATCATAATTAAGAGTTGTGGCGTCACTAACATCTGTCAATAAATTTCGCTCCCCTTCACCTTTATAAATAATTTTCATAGTGGCATCAATTTTAGGTTCGTTGGGAATCTCTTGATCTGTTTCGATCACAACTATAGGTAAATTAGAAGACTGAAAATTAACGGTCACTGGAACATATGGAGTAACAAACCACGAGGGTGGAGTCCTGTAATCGTAACTCGTATTATTAATTCCTAAAGACAATACAGGAAGCGCGCTCAAATCCGACGAATCAGACGATTGGTTATGCACTTGCACCGCAAAAACATTCGTTCCTGTGTTAAGAAATGAGGGATCTACCTCAAAACGTTCAGGCCCATATCCTTGATACAACAAAGCTTCATGAAAGCCCTCGCTGGGCTGATCAAACCCAGGAACCTCTCCAGAAACAAGGTTTCTAGCAATCTCGTGCCCATTCAAATAAGCTACAAAACCATCATCGTAATCAATATCTAAAACCATGAATTCTATCGCTGAAACATCTGTAATCTCAATATTTTTACGGATGTAAACAGACATTGTTGGAGATATAACTGTGGCATCATCGTCATCTCCAAAACCAAAACCTGAAGGCCCTGAACTCCAAATTGAAGACACAAAAAATGATTGGTTCCAATTTGCATTGGGTTGTGACGTTGGTACAAGGTAGTTCCAAATATCACCTGGTAACACTACACTTTCCCAATGGTCTATTTGAGCAAAAGTAAACAACGGGAAAATAAGGTACACAATGTATAACTGACGCATATTAAAAATGATTGGTTAATTTTTTATTTGTAAATATAGAAATTATTAATATTAAAATTACTAATTTAAATTCAACTATTTACGCAAAAACAGGAAGTACGATAGCCCTTCGTTTTTAAATTTTTGTTACATTTATACTAAACTTAAATCTGATGAATTCAAATTCTCTCACTAAAAGTATTTTAAAAACCATCGCTATATTAGTCGGTGTTTTTTTGTTGCTTGTATTTTTATATAAAATTCAATCTGTTCTTGTCTATATTGCCATCGCATCTGTGATAGCCTTGGTAGGAAGACCTCTCAATCTGTTTTTAAAGCAAAAATTAAAATTCCCAAACGGCTTGGCAGTCGTATCAACCATGACCTTTTTCTTTTTAATATTTATGGGACTCATCAGTCTTTTCATCCCTTTGATTAAAAAACAGGGCGAGAATCTTTCACTCCTAAACTTAGAACAATTTCAAGAAACCGTTCAGGATTTGATAAATCAAATGAATACGTTTTTTATAACCCATGGCATTGATGTACTAGACGAAATGAAACATTACGATCTATTTGAAAATATCAACGTGATCCCTAACTTTTTGAATAATATTGTGGGTACGATTGGAACCTTAAGTATCGGGTTGTTTTCAGTAGCGTTTATTACTTTTTTCCTGATGAAAGATACCAAAATTATGGAGAATTCAATTTTTGTATTCACCAACAAAAAAAGTGAAACCAAATTGAGAAAATCCATAGAAACGATCAAACATTTACTCTCAAGGTATTTTATTGGATTGGTACTTCAAATTACCATTCTTTTTATTCTGTATTCAATAATACTAATGATTTTCGGAATCGAAAACAGTATTGTGATTGCTTTTTTATGTGCGCTCTTGAATCTAATTCCCTACATCGGTCCCATGATCGGCTGTTTTTTAATGCTCTTTTTAACCATGAGTAGCAACCTCGGATTGGATTTTCAAAGTGAAATTCTTCCAAAAGCAACCTATGTTTTCATTGGCTATGTGTTTGCACAACTCATTGATAATTTTGTGAGTCAACCCATGATTTTCTCAAAAAGCGTAAAGTCCCACCCCTTAGAAATATTTTTAACCATCATCATTGGAGGGATTCTGTTTGGTGTGACCGGTATGATTTTGGCAGTACCCACTTACACCGCTCTAAAAGTTATCTTAAAAGCATTTTTGGCAGAAAACAAAATTGTCAAGTCGCTGACGCAAGAGTTGTGAAGTAATAAAAACTACCCCCCTACACAGGGTATTTAGCCCTAATCTCATCCAAGCCCAAATTATGAATACTCCCTAAATGTGTGTGGGGAATGCTTGTATCTGACTTATAAGTTCCCTGTTGTACTTGTGCCCCAATAGTTTGATACGCCTCTCGAAACGACGCCCCTTGCAGGACTAAAGAATTGATGCTGTCCACTGTAAATAGATAGAGGTATTTTGGGTCCTTCAAATCAATTGTTTTCACTTGAATTTCTTGAATGGCATAATTAAAAATATCCAAAATAGCTTCCAATTCTTCAAAGCCTTGAATCATATTTTCTTTTAACAACTGAAAATCGCGGTGGTAACCACTGGGCAAATTATTAGTAATCAAAAGCATTTCCGTTTCTAAACTTTGAAGTTTGTTACACTTCCCACGAATCAATTCAAAAACATCGGGGTTTTTCTTGTGAGGCATGATACTACTCCCTGTTGTCAGTGCTTCTGGAAACCCTATAAAATCAAAATTCTGACTCATGTACAAACAAATATCCATTGCCATTTTTCCAAGTGTATGGGCTAAATTCCCTAAACCAGACGCAATAATACGTTCGTTTTTACCACGGCTCATTTGTGCTGCCACCACATTGTATTTTAAAGTGTTAAAACCAAGGGCTTGAGTCGTAAACTCTCTGTCAATTGGAAACGAACTTCCATAGCCCGCAGCCGACCCCAAAGGGTTTTGATCCACCACTTTTTGAGCTGCTTGTAATACATACACATCGTCAATAAGAGATTCTGCGTAGGCAGAAAACCACAACCCAAAAGAGGAAGGCATAGCGACTTGCAAATGGGTATACCCTGGCAATAACGCCGATTTATGCGTGTCTGCTAAGGCAATCAAAGTTTCAAAAAAAGTTTTTGTCTTGTGTTGAATCGACCCCAAACTGGTCTTATAGTACAATTGTAAAGCTACCAAAACCTGGTCATTTCTGGAGCGTGCTGTATGGATTTTTTTACCCGTATCACCTAAAGATTTGGTAAGTTCATATTCGAGTTTGGAATGGATATCCTCAAACTGTGCATCAATCACAAAAGTACCCTCACTGATCTGTGATTGAAGACTGTCAAACACTTCTTTGATGGCGTTGAATTCTTCGGAATTTAGAAGTCCAATTTTAACCAACATTTGTGCATGCGCTAAAGAAGCTTGTATATCATAAGTTGCAATTTTAAGATCGATGTCTCGGTCGTTTCCAACGGTAAATTTTTCAATAAATGTATCAATTGAAATGCCTTTATCCCAAAGTTTCATAGCTATAGTATTTTAGTTAATAATTGAATATATAATGTGATGCCTTCTTCAATTTCTCGGACATAAATAAATTCATCGGCAGTATGTGAGCGAGTGCTATCTCCAGGGCCTAATTTTAGTGACGGGCAACTCAACACCGATTGGTCTGAAAGTGTTGGCGACCCATAGGTCTCTCGTCCTAAGGCTATTCCAGCTTGAACCAAGGGATGTGCTACGGGAATGGAAGATGAGTTTAGTCTTAAACCTCTGGGTTCAATCGATTCACAAGGCGCTTGTTTTTTAAGGATCTCAACAATTTCTTTGTTTGTATATTGATCATTGACACGCACATCCACTACCAATTCAACGGCTGCTGGAATGGCATTGTGTTGCTTTCCAGCATTGATTTGCGTCACTGTCATTTTTACTGGCCCTAAAGATTGTGAGTCTTTTTCGAAACGGAAATCTTTAAACCATTGTAATACCTCTATGGTGTTATAAATCGCATTATCCGCGTTAGGGTGTGCAGCATGCCCAGGGGTTCCTTTGACAAACGCATCAAAAACCACCAGCCCTTTTTCGGCCACAGCGAGTTGCATTAAAGTGGGTTCTCCTACAATAGCGACATCAATTTTTGGGATGATGGATAGCATACTATTTAATCCAGCATCCCCACTACTCTCTTCCTCTGCTGAAGCCACAAGAACTAGATTATAATTTAAATTTTTCTGTGCATAAAAATGTGTAAAAGTCGCTATCAATGATACCAAGCAACCACCAGCATCATTACTCCCGAGTCCATAGAGTTTACCGTCTTCTAACTGAGCTTTGAACGGATCTTTTGTATAGCCATTATTTGGTTTTACGGTATCGTGATGCGAGTTTAAAAGCAGTGTGGGTTTGGTCGCATCAAAGTGTTTATTCACAGCCCAAATATTATTTTGAGACCGCTGAAATGGCATCTTATAGTCCGTAAACCACTGCTCTATCCGCGCAGCAGTCAAATGTTCTTCAGATGAAAATGAAGGAATTTCAATTAAATCTTTTAATAATTGAATGGCGGATGTTGTTAAATTTTCTTTGGTCATTGGATAGTGAGTGTTGTGAAAATCGCTTTGGCATCAAGCAACATTTCTGGTGTACCGATACATACTTTAGAAACCTTGTGTTCTAAAGCATAAAAACAGTTGTTTAATTTTGGGAGCATCCCAGCGTAAATCACTTGGGAGCTAAGTAGTTGTTTGTAAGTAGCTTTTGTAATGGTTTGAATGACAGAAGCGTCATCATTTACATCTTTTAAAACGCCTTTTTTCTCAAAACAATAGTACAATTCTACTTCAAATTGAGGTGCAAAGGCTATGGCCAATTCAGATGCAATCGTATCGGCATTGGTATTTAAAAGTTGTCCATTTTCATCGTGTGTGATGGCACAAAACACAGGAGAAACACCTTGTTTTAACAACAATTCCAAAGTGGATGTTTTTACCTTTATAACATCACCAACAAAACCATAATCTATAGTTGTTACAGCTCGTTTTTCTGAACTGATGGTATTGCCATCAGCACCCGTAAATCCAAGCGCATTACAACCCAAGGCTTGTAATTGAGCGACAATCGTTTTATTAATTTTACCCGCATAGACCATGGTTATTAGCTCTAAAGTCGCAGTATCAGTAATGCGTCTGCCATCTATCATTTTCACTTCCAACCCAGTTTGATGTGCTAAGGCGGTGGCAGATTTCCCGCCACCATGTACCAAAATCTTGGGCCCTTTGAGAGATGAAAATGTTGTTAAAAAAGAAGCAAGTGATTGAGAATCGTCAATCACATTTCCTCCTATTTTAATGATCTTTAGTGGTTTCTTTTTATCCATTTTCAAGAATTTTTTTCAAGACGATTTGCGCCGCATAAGTTCTATTATTCGACTGTGTAATCACAATGGATTGCTCACTATCCAATACCGCATCTTCCACTACGACATTTCTTCGGACAGGTAAGCAATGCATAAATTTAGCCGTTCCCAGTTTTTCTTGAGTCATCATCCAATGGGGATCTTGGGAAGTGATTTTACCATAATCTTTGTAATTACTCCAGTTTTTTACATACACAAAATCGGCGTCTTTCAAGGCCTCATTTTGATCATAAATAACAGGGGTGTCTTTTACGATGTCTGGATTTAACTCATAGCCTTTAGGATGGGTCATACTAAAATCTACATCAATCGTTTGCATCATTTCTATAAATGAATTAGCGACTGCATGTGGCAATACTTTTGGATGTGGTGCCCATGATAATACCACTTTGGGCTTTTGTTTCGTTTTTAATTCTTCTATCGTAATGGCGTCGGCCAAGGCTTGAAGCGGATGCCCTGTAGCACTTTCCATATTTACGATCGGCACGGTTGCATAATTCACAAAACTATTAATAATCCATTCCGACAAATCCTTGTCCTTATCTTTTAGAGATGGAAAAGCACGTACCGCTAAAATATCCGCGTATTGCGAAATGACTTGCGCTGCTTCTTTGACATGTTCAGATGTATCAAGATTCATGATCACTCCAGATTCAAATTCTAGTTGCCATGCATCAGTCACATTCAAAACAATTACGTCCATTCCTAAGTGTTTAGCCGCTTTTTCGGTGCTCAGTCGTGTACGAAGGCTTGCATTGAAAAACAACATCACTAGAGTTTTGTGATTCCCTAATTTTTTATACTTATAAGGATCCGATTTTAGGGCAATGGCTTCTTGAACTGTCAATACAACCGACGGAAGGTCCTTGATTTTTATATAGTTATTCATAACTTTTGTGCTAAGGCTTTAAAAAATAAATCAATGTGCTCTTTTTTAATTGTTAAGGGTGGTAATATTCGAATTAGGTTGGGGTTTTTAGAACTTCCGGTAAATAAAAAATGATCAAAAAGTAATTTTTTTCGAAGGGCAGCCACAGGAAAATCAAATTCTAACCCTAACATTAAACCTCGGCCTTTGAGCTGCTTTAGTTGAGGGATCGACTTTGCTTTCTCCATAAAATAAGCCGACATTTCTTTTGCATTCTTCATTAAGTTTTCAGATTCTAAAACGTCCAAAACAGCTAGAGTGGCTGTGCTTGCCAAATGATTGCCACCAAAAGTGGTACCTAATAATCCATAAGACGCTTTTATAGACGGATGAATTAAAATACCACCAACGGGAAATCCGTTGCCCATCCCCTTCGCCATTGAAATAATATGAGGTGTAATCCCGTGTTTTTGGAATGCAAAAAAATCACCTGTTCGACCAAAACCTGATTGCACTTCATCGGCTATTAATACAGTATTGTATTTTTGACATAGTAATTCCAGACCTTTATAAAATTCTGTAATGCTTTCATCAAGCCCACCAACTCCTTGAATACACTCGATAATAATGGCGCAAATGGGTTCGGATTTTAAAGTAATTTCTACCAAATTTAAATCTCCAAGTGGTAAAAAACGGACTTGTTGTTGGGCATTAATTGGCGCTACAATTTTTGGGTTATCGGTAGCTGCTACACAAGCCGACGTACGTCCATGAAAGGAATTTTCAAACGCTATCACTGTAGCTTTATTGGTATGAAACGATGCCAGTTTCAGAGCATTTTCATTGGCTTCCGCACCCGAACTACACATAAACAAATCATAATTTTTACAGCCAGAAACTGCTTCGAGTCGGTCAGCCAACTTGGTTTGAATTGGGTTCTGTACAGCATTGCTGTAAAACCCTATTTTTTGAAGTTGACTGGTCAATGCATTCACATAAACAGGATGGGAATGTCCTATTGAAATGACGGCGTGTCCTCCATAAAGATCCAAATACTGGGTTCCTTTATCGTCATACAAATAGACGTCATTTGCCGTTACTGGAGTTACATCAAAAAGTGGATATACATCAAATAGGCTCATAATTAGTGGGCTTTAATACTGTTAATTTTATCAAATGAGGCGACCATTCCTTGAATTAGCGATGAGCTCAATCCTTTGTGCTCCATTTCATTCAGTCCTTCAATAGTACATCCATTGGGCGTGGTCACTCTATCTATTTCTTGTTCAGGATGATTTCCCGAAGTAATTAATAAATTGGCAGCGCCTTCACAAGTAAACATAGCAAGGTTTTGAGCTTCTTCTGCATCAAATCCTAATTGTATAGCGGCTTGTGTTGTGGCACGAATCAAACGCATCCAAAAAGCGATTCCACTGGCACAAACCACAGTAGCAGCTTGCATTTGCTGTTCAGGAATTGAGATGGTAGTCCCCAGTCGATTGAAAATAGCTTCTGCAATTGCTAAGCGTTGGTTTCCCTTTTCGTTACTACAAATACAGGTCATAGATTTTCCAACAGCGATCGCCGTGTTGGGCATGGCACGAATGATAAATTGATCTGTTCCTACAAGACCTTCAATTCTTGAAATAGGAAATCCTGTAATAGTAGAAATTAAAACGTGTTTCTCTGTTAAAAAGGGCTGAACTTCTGTTAGAATTTTTTCTAAATGGGCAGGTTGAACTGCAAAAATAATAATGTCCGATTGCTGAATGGCTTCTTTGTTGTCGGATGTTAAAAATACATTTTTATACCCTTCAAAATCTGCTAAACCACTGACATTTCGTTTGGTGAGATATAAGGTTGTAATCGCATTGTTTGTAATGAGCCCTTTGGCTATAGAGCTTCCTAAATTTCCTGTACCGATGATTGCTATTTTCATGTGTATATATTTAAAAATAATTAGCTTTAAGTTGTAATCCTAAATGGGCATCATAGCCAAACATTAAGTTCATGTTATGAACGGCTTGGCCTGATGCTCCTTTGAGTAAATTGTCAATGACACTCGTAATAAGTAGTTTCCCATCATGCACTTCTAAATGCAGTAAACACTTATTGGTATTGACCACTTGTTTTAAATGCAAGGAATTATCGGATACGGTTGTAAATTCCGCGTCCTTATAATAGCTTTTAAAAAGTGTTTTTGCTGCCTCTAAGGTGCCATCATATGTTGTGTACAAGGTGGCAAAAATACCTCTTGAGAAATTTCCACGATTGGGTATAAAGTGAATTTCACTTTGCAAACCCTCTTGAAGCGTATCTACCGATTGATGAATTTCACCTAAATGCTGGTGGTTAAATGCTTTATAATGAGAAAAATTATCCACACGCCACGTAAAATGAGTAGTTGCTGACAAAGCAGTTCCTGCTCCTGTAGCTCCCGTTACGGCATTCACATGAATAGCGTCTTTAACTAAACTTTTAGCTGCTAAAGGCAAAATTGCCAATTGAATAGCCGTTGCAAAACACCCTGGATTTGCAATAAATTGCGCCGATTTGATAGCGGTTTTATTGAGTTCAGGTAAGCCGTACACAAACTGTTTACCTTGAAATAACGCATCTTGTATCAGCCTAAAATCATTTGATAAATCTATAATTTTTGTTGTATTTGAAAAAGTGTTATTTTCTAAAAAAACCTTTGAGTTTCCATGCCCTAAACAAAGAAATAAAATGTCCACATCTGTGTTAATTTTATCTGTAAACAGCTGCTCTGTAGACCCTACTAAATCTTGATGAATGGCGCTTAATTTCTTACCTGCACTCGATGTACTGTACACAAAATTGATTTCAACTTTTGAGTGCACGAGTAACAATCGAATCAATTCTCCTGCGGTATATCCTGCACCACCTATAATGCCTGCTTGTATCATAATTCCGAATTTACTTGTTGATGAATTTTGTTTTGATTGCCGTTAATCTTTATAAAACCTTTGGCTTCTTCTGCGGTCCAACTGTTGTTAATTTCTCCATAACTTCCAAACTTTGCATTCATCAAATCATATTCTGATTGAATCCCATTGATTGAAAAATGATAGGGTTTTAATTCTACTTCTACAGATCCTGATACACTGTGTTGACTATTTGATAAAAATGCTTCCATATCACGCATAACTGGATCTAAATACTGTCCTTCATGCAAATGCATACCATAAAAATTAGACAAATAATCTTTGTGTTGGAGCTGCCATTTTGTTAAAGTGTGTTTCTCTAACAAATGATGTGCTTTCACTATAATTAATGCAGCAGCCGCTTCAAATCCCACACGGCCTTTGATACCAACAATGGTATCACCCACATGAATATCTCTTCCAATAGCAAATTTAGAAGCTATAACATCAAGAAGTTGTATATTGATTTCAGGTGCATTTTCTACACCATTAAGGGCTGTCAATTCCCCTTTACTAAAAGTAAGTGTTACGGTTTCAGGAGTTTCAGATTCTAATTGTGATGGATAGGCTGCTTCTGGCAACGCCAAATGAGAAGTGAGTGTTTCATCTCCTCCAACACTAGTACCCCAAAGTCCTTTGTTGATAGAGTATTTTGCTTTTTCCCAATCCAAATCAATGCCGTTTAATTTCAGATAGGTTATTTCTTCCTGTCGTGTGAGTTTTTGATCTCTTATAGGAGTAATGATTTCAATTTCTGGGGCGAGGGTTTGAAAAATCATATCAAAACGTACTTGGTCATTTCCTGCTCCAGTACTCCCATGGGCTATGTATTTTGCCCCTATAGATTTTGCATACTCAATAATTTCAATAGCTTGCACAATACGTTCTGCACTAACAGAAAGTGGATAGGTGTTGTTTTTTAATACATTTCCAAAAATAAGATACTTCACTACTTTTTTATAAAAGGTGGTAACAGCTTGAATATTTTTATAAGTTGAAACGCCCATTTTATAAGCGTTTTGTTCGATGGTTTTAACATCACTTTCCGTAAATCCACCTGTATTGACACTAACAGCATGCACTTCGTAACCTGCTCTTGATAAAGAAACAGCACAGTATGAGGTATCTAAACCGCCACTGTAGGCGATGACTAGTTTTTTTGAGTTTTTCATTTTTTATGTTTTTTTAGAAACAAGCTTTGCTTGATACTTTTTAATCTTAGGAAGGTTTTTTCTTTAACTTTCTTAGTAGTAACTTTTGGTTTATAACTTGGATCATATAACATGCCCGTACACAAACACATGCTTTGAGTTGTGCGTTGAAGAACATCGTAGTTTTTACAAGTTTGACAACCTTTCCAAAACGAAGGTTCATCAGTGAGTTCAGAAAAAGTAACGGGTTTATACCCCAGAGCACTGTTCATTTTCATCACGGCAAGTCCAGTGGTGATACTAAATATTTTTGCGTTTGGATATGTTCTTCTTGAGTGTTCAAAAACGACTTGTTTGATTTTTTTAGCTAAGCCTTGATTTCTGAAATCAGGATGTACAATGAGACCCGAATTGGCCACAAATTTATCATGACTCCAAGTTTCTATATAGCAAAAACCCGCAAAAATGTCTCCCTCTAAGGCAATAACGGCATTATTTGTTTCCATTTTAGAAATAATATATTCTATAGAACGCTTTGCAATTCCTGTTCCTCTAACTTGTGCAGCATCTTCGATAGCATTACAAATAGTTTGAGCGTGAATTGTATGTGATTTATCTGCAATAATGATGTCCATTATTTAAGATTTAAATTGAAAAAAAGTTTGAAAAATAGTTGAAAGATGAACTGGACACACCTAAGTTCAGAAATTATGAAACACCCTAAGGGCGGCGACGTGTAAAACGGGGACGTGTAAAACCAGGGCTAAAAAGAGAAGCCGAAGAGGTCATTAAAGTTTTTAAATAATATTGATCCATTATTAATCTTATCAACGATTATACTATCGTCTTATAATTATGGAGTAAATATAGAAATTAATTAAAGTGAAGCACAATGGGGTACAAAAATATTTTCAGTTTTTGGATATTTTAAAAATAGACTTGTATTTGTTATTGATAATTAAAAAATAAATCTAATTAATGAATAAATCGCAGATTATTTTTTTTCACAACTAGCGTCTCATGCGGTTATTACGAAACTCTTTCATTTTTTCGGTAATGATAGTTTGATACTCCGTTTTAGAAACTTCTTTTCCTTTAGTAGGTGCCTCGATCTCAATAATTTCATCTGGATTGAGCACGATTTTAGAGCATAGCATTGTTGTATTATCAGCGCTCACTTCTAAAATCAGTCCCGGAAGTCCCCAGTAATCTAAAGGGCCGTGACGTACTGGAATTTGAGGAGCGTACCAAGCCTCAATTTGTGTCATTTTAACTTCTTTGACTGCTGTAGAATCGGACTCGGTTGTGTTTCTTAACTTATCCCAAGAAAAAGAGTACCATGTCAATTCATCTGTAGGAATCGAGGCCGTCGCTTTGAAACAAGAATAGTTTCCTATCTTTTTTGTTTCAGAATCTAAGCTCCATTCTATAGGTTGCAACACATCACTGACCAAAAACTTTTTTCCATAAAATTCTTGCTGCTGTAACTGGGTATTAGTCTTTACGTTTTTATACTGTTTGCCAGGAGCAAAGTTTTTACCCCAAGAATCCGTCGCTCCAGAAATAGCATCCAATTGATCCTCTTCAGTAAACACTGATTCTTCTTTATTAAAAGATAAAACATACCCTTTTTCAAGTCTATTTTTCATTCGTGCTCCGACTTCTTTTTTCTGTGCCTCACTCAATCGAGCTCCCCACTTTCCGAGATCCATTTTAGATTTAGAAAAATAATAGGCTTTTGCTTGAAATTCCTGTATAGCCTGTTTTTTATTCACACTTGTTGAGATTAAAAAAACAAAGACGAGCACAAGAGTGTTTAATATTTTTGATTTCATTGGAAAGCGGTTTTTATTAGTTTTGTTCAACCAAATATAGTATTTTAATACACAAAATTGCTGTGGTTTATCATAATATTAACGCTTTAACAATGTCAAGACTACAGCTGCTAACGACTGTAAACTAACTATAAATAAAAGACCTATTTAAAATTAAAACAATTATTTGCTATACAAGTCTTATATTGCAATGAGAAACTAAAAATAAATACTATGAGTACACCATCCTTTATAAAAGAACTGTCCATTCCAGCCATTGCAGCACCAATGTTTTTAATATCTGGCCCAAAATTGGTAATCGAATGTTGTAAAAACGGAATTGTTGGAACGTTCCCTGCGCTGAACCAACGTACCACGGAAGGCTTTGAAGAATGGTTGATCGAAATTAAAACAGCACTTGTCGATTTTGAAAAAGAAACTGGCACAAAACCTGCTCCTTATGGGGTGAATTTAATTGTGCACCAATCCAATCCACGCGTGCAAGCGGATTTGGCTATGTGTATCAAACATCAAGTTCCAATTATTATTACTTCTTTAGGAGCCGTTCCTCAATTGGTAGATGCTATACATAGTTATGGTGGCTTGGTTTTTCATGATGTCATCAAAAAACGCCATGCAGAAAAAGCAGCGGAAGCAAATGTTGATGGATTAATTGTAGTTGCTGCTGGAGCAGGAGGCCATGCGGGTACTTTGAACCCTATGCCTTTGGTGTCTGAAATTAAAAATTTTTTTAAGAAAACAGTGATATTGTCTGGTTGTATAAGTAACGGGCGTGACATTGCTTCTGCCATGCAAATGGGAGCAGATGTTGCCTATATGGGAACTCGATTTATTAACACAAAAGAAAGTAAAGCGCCAAAAGAATATCGAGATATGATCATTTCGAGTGGAGCAAATGATGTCGTCTATACAGCTGCAATCTCAGGAGTAGCTGCTAACTTTTTACGTCCTAGTATGGAAGCAATGGGCATTACAGAAGAAATGCTCAGTCAACAAAAGAAAATCGACTTTGGAAAAGAACTCACTGTTCATGAAAATGAAGCAAAAGCTTGGGCAACCATCTGGTCTGCCGGTCAGGGAGTCACTAGCATCCATGATTCGCCTTCAGTTGCAGAACTAGTGGCAACAATGAAATCTGAATTTACAGAAGCCATCAAAGCGCAATACGCCCTTTTAGAAACGTATAAATAATACACTTAATTTTCTTTTACGAGCTGACCTCTAGTAGGTTTTAATGCCGTTTTAATTGTATCTAAATTCTGTTTATCAATGATGGCATAGGTATAATGGTGCACTTCATTAACAGTTGCTACGCCTGAGTCTAGCAAAAGCATTTTTTCAGAGGCAAAGAATTCTAATAAATGTATCTTGAAATGTGCTGCGGTTTGAGGGCTTGCGGGGCCTCTGAAATCCCAAATAAGTTTAATTTTTTCCATCTCTAAATTTATGGTTGAAGCTAGTGTGTGATTAATATAAAAATTGCAATGCCTAAAAAGACAGTTATTTGCGCCCATTTTAACACAACACCAAAACGTGTATTTGATTTTAAGGTAGAACCTACCGAATTTGAGAAAAACACAAGTATTGAAAAGATTAAAAAGGAAGTCGTCATAAATAAAAATCCAAGGGTGTAAAACTGAGCCACTAACGAATGGGTTTCACTGAACAAGAATGCTGGAAAAAAGGCCATAAAAAATATGGAAACTTTTGGATTGATCACATTCATAATAAACCCTTGCTTAAACAATGCTCCTAACGATTTACTTTTAGTTTGTGTGTTTGTATTTATGACAGTGGCAGATGTGAAAACGCAGTATGCTAAATAGAGCATATAGCCCGCTCCCAATAGTTTTAAAACAAACAATAATTCAGCATTAGACTTTATAAAGGTTGACAATCCAAAGGCTACAAAAGTAGTGTGAATTATACAACCCGATATCAGTCCGCACACAATAGCCATCCCTTGTTTTTTGCCATAAGTGATGCTTTGAATGAGTACAAAAATATTATCTGGACCAGGTGAAATTGCCAAAGTCGCTGTAGCAATCATAAATGAGATAAGAAGCTCGGTGTTCAAACTAATTAGTGTTTAATAGCTGGTTTCAAAAGCGCTTTATTAATCCGCTTGATCAGTGCTGGACCTTCGTAAATAAACCCTGTGTATATCTGAACCAAATCGGCTCCTGCAGCGATTTTATCCAAAGCATCTTGTGCGGAATGGACCCCTCCTACTCCAATAATTGGAAATGCTTTTTGACTTTTTTTTGATAAATATTTTATGACTTGAGTGCTTTTTTCTTTTATGGGTTGACCACTGACACCACCATTTCCAATGGCTTCTAAAGTGGCTGTATCTGTTTTAAGACCCTGTCTTGAAATGGACGTGTTTGAAGCAATAACACCTTCTAATTTGGTCACCGCTACCAACTCTATAATTTCATCTAATTGGGTTTCGTTCAAGTCGGGTGCAATTTTTAAAAGAATTGGTTTAGATACCTCAAAAGTGGCATTTGAATCTTGAACCGCTTTTATCAATTCTTCTAAATAATCTTTATCATTTAGTTTTGCATGGCTGCCAACATTAGGACAACTCACGTTCAATACAAAATAATCTACATAAGGATGTAAGGCTTTAAAACATTCTAAGTAATCAGCTGTATATCCTTCTGAGGGTGTTTGGGTATTTTTACCAATATTACCACCTATAATAAGTTGTTTCTTGTTTTTCTTTAACTGTACAATGGCAGCTTCTAAACCCGCATTATTAAACCCCATTCTATTGATAATTCCTTTGTCTGTTTGAAGTCTAAACAAGCGTATTTTTGGGTTTCCTTCTTGTGGTTTTGGAGTGACTGTTCCAATTTCAATAAAACCAAATCCAAAATTTGCTAGCTCGTTATACAACACGGCGTTTTTATCAAATCCGGCTGCAAGTCCAACAGGGTTTTTAAACTTCAATCCAAACAACTCACGTTCCAAACTTGGATGATTTACCTGAAAAAGACATCTAATTAAAAAAGGGATTCCTGGGATTTTGGATAACAGTTTGATGACATCAAACGTAAAATAATGAACTGCTTCAGGATCAAATTTAAAAAGAATTGAACGGATAATTGATTTGTACATGAAGCGTAATTTGAGTACAAAAATACATTAAATAGATACAATATAAAAGAAAGCAAGGGAAGTCTTGTGTTTCAAGTAAGGGTTAATTATTTTTGACGAAAGACAAAACTATATGTTAAATAAAAAACACATTCTGAATCGATTTATTGGCTATGTAAAAATAGATACCGAGAGCGATCCTAATTCTATATCAACACCCAGTACTGAAAAGCAATGGGACTTGGCTCATAAATTAGCTGACGAACTCAAGTCCATTGGTATGCAAGATGTTTCTATTGATGCGAATGCATATATCATGGCAACCTTGCCTTCCAATGTGACGCACACAGTACCAACCATAGGATTTGTATCTCATTTTGATACTTCTCCAGATTTTACAGCTAAAAATGTAAATCCTCAAATCATAGAAAATTATGATGGATCGGATATTGTCTTAAACGAAAAAGAAAATATTATTTTATCTCCTGATTACTTTGAAGATTTATTGCTCTACAAAGGTCAAACCCTGATCACCACTGATGGCACTACCCTTTTAGGGGCTGATGACAAAGCAGGAATCTGTGAGATTGTGAGTGCAATGGAGTACCTTATTCAGCATCCTGAAATAAAACATGGAACTATTAAAGTTGGCTTTACCCCTGACGAAGAAATTGGTCGTGGAGCTCATAAATTTGATGTCAAAAAATTTGGAGCTGATTGGGCTTATACCATGGATGGCAGTCAAATCGGAGAGCTTGAATATGAAAATTTTAATGCAGCAGGTGCTGTTATTAAAGTGAAAGGTAAAATTGTACACCCCGGCTATGCCAAAGGCAAAATGATCAATTCGATGTATTATGCTTCTAAATTTATAGAAGCACTTCCCAAATCTGAAACTCCTGAACAAACAGAAGGATATGAAGGGTTTTATCATTTGCACAGCATGGAAGGCAAAGTTGAAGATACTGTTTTACAGTACATTGTAAGAGATCATGATCGCGATAAATTTGAGGCACGAAAACAACATCTTATTGATTTAGTTAAAGACCTGAACACAAAATTTGAAAGTCCTGTTTTTGAAATCGAAATCAAAGACCAGTATTACAATATGAAAGAGATGGTTGTACCTGTGATGCACATTGTTGACATTGCTGAAAACGCTATGAAAGCGTTAGACATAGATCCACTAATAAAACCGATAAGAGGTGGGACAGATGGCTCACAATTGAGTTATATGGGGCTTCCTTGTCCAAATATATTTGCTGGAGGTCATAACTTTCATGGCCGTTATGAATATGTACCTTTGGAAAGTATTTTGAGTGCAACAGAAGTCATCTGTAAAATAGCTGATCTGACTCAGAAACGTTATTTATAAAAAAAGCCGCTAAATTAGCGGCTTTTTTTTGTGTGTTATTTTTTAACTGGGGGTGCATTAAGCTTTTGACTCATTTCCATCGAAATGGCAGAACGGTCAAATTTAATTTTACCAGCTAACGTTTCAATGACACAAGAATTGTCTTTGTCGTTCAATTCTGCAATTTTACCGTGCATTCCACTTTTTGTGATTACTTTATTTCCCTTTTTTAGCTCAGCTGCAAATGCTTTATCTTTTTTAGCGCGCTTCATTTGAGGGGCGATCATAAAGAAATAGACTATTACAGCCATTAAAATAAAAGGGGTAAACTGACTAAGACCTTCCATAATGTATTGTTGTGTTGTTAAAATTATTGTACGCTAAGTGGTTTATTTGCAGGAGTTTTAACAGGTGCATTTGGATCTGGAACGATAAATGCTGAAATTCTCACTTGTTCTTTTCCTTTTTCTGTGTTGGTAGTCAACGTAATTGTTTTAGCAATTTTATTAGCACCTTTACCATTAAATTTTACACTAAACTGAGACGATGCTCCTGGCATAAGTGGCTCTTTATTCCATCCTTGAGGTACAGTACACCCACAAGTACTTTTGATATCTGTAACTACTAGAGGTGATTTACCTGAGTTGGTATAAGAAAACACTGTTTCTACAGGAGTTCCATTCATGATTTGACCGAAATCATGTTCTGTTTTATCAAATGTGATGGTTGGAAAAACAATAGCTTGAGCATCTCTTTCAGCCGCTTTAGTTACATTTTCTTGGTCAATTTTTTCTGCAGCATTTTCTTTACAAGAAGTAAAAACAACAAGACTAGCTACAGTTAGGGATAAGATTAATTTTTTCATGGTTTATTTTTAATGGTTTATAATTCTATCTGTTTTTATAAAACGAGGGTATAAATGTAATTAAAAATTTACATTAATCCACGTCCAACCTTATTTAAGGTTTCATTTTCATTGTACTCCTTAACAATTTTATCTAAAACACCGTTTATAAAAACATTACTTTTAGGAGTTGAATATTCTTTTGCAATTTCGATGTATTCATTAATCGAGACTTTGGTTGGAATGGACGGAAATTCATGAAATTCACAAATAGCCATTTGAAGTAATACAAAATCAATATCTGCAATACGATCCTTATCCCAGTTTTTAGTTTTTAAACTAATTTCTTCTGTGTAAGGTTCTAAATTTTTAATGGTATTTTTTAATAGTTCTAAGCCAAATTCTTTATCCTCGTCGTCTTTAAATAGCTGGGGCGTAAAATAGTTTTTATCATTTTCTTCCTTGGATTTGTTAAGAAGTTTTACCAATGCTGTATTCACTACTGGCAAATCATCAATCCAAGTTAAGTTCCTATCTTCTAAGTAATTATATAATTTTTCATTAGGTGCAATTACTTCTTTGAATAGCTCTACTATGAATTGGCGGTCTTTGTTATAAGAATAAGATTCTGCTGACATATACTTTGCAAAACGATCACTTTCAAGAATGGCTCTAAATATAACTTCTACGTACTCACTGTCTAATTCCCAATTGGTGACCTTATAACGTTCTAGCGCGTTCTTTAGAAATTGATTTTCAGATAACTGCACCAATAAAGCATTTTTAACAAACTTCATGTTAGGGTTTAAATCTTCAGAAGTTAAAAGGTGTTTTTGTTGAGATTTTTCTTGCTGATCTTTTGCTTTTTCATGCACTTTGACAAGTAAAGACAGCATCAGTAAATAGAGTTCATACATGCTATCCATACTTAACTTAAGGAATTTTTCTTCAGAAGTCAAGTTCAGTTCCTCTGATCTTTTTAGGGCGTAGATAACTTGCATTACTTTGGTTCGAATATGTCTTCTGTTCAGCATTATATAAAGAACTTATTGGTTAAAATCAAATAAATTGATCTACATTGGATTTAATTATTACACTAAAAATAGCTCGACAAAAATAGTATTATTTTGCTTCTAAAAATCCAAAAAAACATTTTTTTACACATTGTCTTTTTTACTCAAAAAAAGTACCTTTGTAGCTCAAGCCAAAGACGCGTTTTAAAAGACTCTAATCAATCCAATGAAAGAACTTCAATATTTAAATAAGTATTTTATAAAATATCGATTTCGAATTATTTTAGGTATTCTTATTACCGTTGGGTCTAAGATTTTTGCTCTATTTACCCCTCAACTTATAGGGAAATCTATCACCTTAATTTCAGATCAGATTCTAAATCCAGGTAGTACAAAAGTATTCAGAAATGAGCTAAGTTTAAATATTTTATACATTTTTGGAGCTGCTATTGCTACTGGGTTGTTTACTTTTTTAATGCGTCAAACCATCATAAATGTATCTCGATATGTGGAATTTGACTTGAAAAATGAAATTTACAAGCATTACCAACAGCTTTCAATCGCTTTTTATAAACGCAACCGTACTGGCGATTTGATGAGCAGAATTAGTGAAGACGTGAGTAAGGTTCGAATGTATATTGGGCCTGCTCTTATGTACACCATCAATACGTTAACACTTTTTGTTGTAGCATTATTTTACATGTATAACCAATCCCCTGCCCTGACACTTTACACCATATTACCACTACCGTTGTTATCTATTTCTATATACTTTTTAAGTAAATACATTCACAAACAGAGCACCATTGTACAATCGCATTTATCTACGCTTTCATCCTCTACTCAGGAATTTTTTAGTGGAATTTGGATTACAAAGGCGTATGCTTTGGAATCACAAACCGAAAAAACATTTTCAGAATTAGCAAATTCTCAACGCAAAAAACGTCTGGGTTTGTCAAAAATTCAAGCGCTCTTTTTTCCTTTAATGTTACTTCTCATAGGGGCTAGTAATTTACTGGTTATATATATCGGTGGTAAACAATACATGAATGGGCAAATTGAAGAGATCGGAATCATTGCTGAATTTATTATTTATGTGAATATGCTCACTTGGCCAGTAGCATCAATTGGATGGGTCACCTCATTGGTCCAAGAAGCCGAAGCATCACAAAAACGGATTAATGAATTTTTGAAGGAAACGCCTAGTATCATCAATCCTACTGAAAAAAAGACTCCTATTGAAGGATCTATTGTTTTTAAGGATGTTTATTTCACTTATGAAGACACCAATATAGAAGCTTTAAAAGGAGTAAGTTTTGAAGTTGAAAAAGGAAAAACACTTGCCATTATTGGAAATACAGGCTCAGGGAAATCGACCATACTTGAGTTAATTGGACGACTGTATGATGTTCAGAAAGGAAGCATTGAAATAGATGGTTCAAATATAAAAACCTTGAATCTAAATAGCTTAAGGACAGGTATCGGTTTTGTTCCTCAGGATCCCTTTTTATTTTCAGATAGTTTAAAAAATAATATCAAGTTTGGAAAAAACAAAGCTACAGATACAGAAGTAATAGAGGCCTCAAAAAAGGCTGTTGTTCACGAAAATATCATCAATTTCAAAAATGGTTATGACACTATTCTAGGAGAACGAGGGATCACACTTTCAGGGGGGCAAAAACAACGAGTTTCTATCGCCAGAGCTTTTATCAAAAGTCCTCAAATCCTTCTTTTAGACGATTGTCTTTCTGCTGTAGACACAGAGACTGAGGAGCAAATCTTAAACAACATTAAGTTGGTGACAAAAAACAAGACGACTATTATTGTGAGTCATCGTATTTCTTCTGCTAAAAATGCCGATACCATCATTGTACTAAATGATGGTGTTATATCCCAACAAGGCACACACAACATGCTTATTACTGTTGAAGGATATTACAAAGAACTTTATCAAAAACAGTTGAGAGAAACTTCTAATTAATTCCTAACAAACAGAAAACTACCATTTCTCGAAAAGAAAATCAAAAAATAGTTGGTGACTTAATTTATTTTTTAGACTTTTGATTGCGATAAGAAGCTAACATTAGCCTACTATCATTGATACTAAAGACATGGAACAAGAAGAAATTTATTCAAAAGTTTTAAGAGCTGGGAGACGTACTTACTTTTTTGATGTAAGAGCCACTAAAGCAGGTGACTATTATTTGACTGTGACGGAGAGTAAAAAATTCACAAATGATGATGGATCTTTTCATTATAAGAAACATAAAATTTACTTATACAAAGAAGATTTTACAGAGTTCAATGCGATATTAGCTGAAATGACAGATTATATTGTCAACGAAAAAGGTCAAGAAGTTATAAGTGAACGTCACCAAAAAGATTATGTTAAAGAAGAGTTTTCTTCTTCAGACTCAAAAGATGAATCATCTGCTGATAGCTTTACAGATGTTAGTTTTGATGATATTTAACAAGTAGTATTCTTAAAAAACGACATAAGAAATAGCCCCTCTTATAACCAATATATCAGTTCTTTGATTATCGTCTAACGTACTGGCGTCCCATTAGGCACCTTTTCTTCAGAAGATAATAAAATTACTTTTTCAGAATCAACGGCTCCAACGATCAAACATTGACTCATAAAATTAGCGATTTGTTTTTCCGAAAAATTAACATTCGCCACGATTTGTTTGCCCAATAAATCATCTTTTGAATATAGAGCTGTAATCTGTGCAGATGTTTTTTTAATTCCTAAATCTCCAAAATCTATGCTCAACTTGTAGGCTGGTTTACGGGCTTCTGGAAAGTCATTTACTTCAGTTATTGTACCCACTCGAAGGTCTACCTTAGAAAAATCTTCAAATGTAATCGTATCACTCATATCAATTCTATTTTATCAAGCATTGAAGATATAAATTTTAAAGTAATTGAAAGATACAATGGTTCAAATCTTTATATATTTGAACAAAAACACGGACTAATGTCATTAACTCCCTCCAACATGCTTCCTTTAGGTACTAAAGCACCTGATTTTGAATTGTGGGACACTGTTTCAAATTCTACAAAAACATTAAACAAAATAAAAGGTGTTAAGGGTACTTTAGTTATGTTTATTTGTAATCATTGTCCGTTTGTAGTTCATATTAATGAAGCCTTAGTTAGCATCGCGATTAACCTTCAGAAGAAAGGGATTGGTGTGGTTGCCATTTCTAGTAATGATATTGAGAATTACCCTCAAGATGGTCCAGAACAAATGCAAACACATGCTAAAAACTCTAACTATGCTTTTCCTTATTTATACGATGAAACACAATCTATAGCTAAAGCCTATGATGCAGCTTGTACTCCAGATTTTTTTCTTTTTGATTCGGAGTTAAAACTCGTATATAGGGGTCAGCTAGATGATTCAAGGCCAGGAAATACATTATCCATTAATGGCGCTGATGTATTGCATGCTGTCCAATGCATGACTGATAACAAAGTAAATATGCGCCCTCAAAAACCGAGTATCGGCTGTAACATCAAATGGAAAACCAACTGATTTATTTGTTTTAAAGCTAAATTCAATTACTTTTGAATTAGAATCCCAAATTCTAATTCTTATGAAAACGCCCCTTTTTATGGTACTTTGTACCTTTTTTTTGTTCACCAATTCCTATTCCCAAGAAATTAATTTTTATAAAAATGCAAAAGGTGATTCCCACATTTGTGGAGAATTTCCTCTAAATTATTTAGAAATCGATAGTATTTATAGTGAATGGTTTAACAAGTATTATTCTGAATTTAAACTCCCTAAAAAACGACTGCGTTTAAAATCTAAGCTTAAAAAAACTACAGTAGATGTTTATCTCGGAACATGGTGTGGAGACAGCAAAAAATGGGTGCCTCAATTTGTTAAGTTATGGGACGAGCTGGGGCTTAAAAGAAGTCAGTTGCGTTTGATTGGTCTTTACAACGACGATAAACGCTATAAAACATCTCCAAATGGCGAGGAACAGGGGCAACAAATTCACCGTGTACCTGCGTTTGTTTTTAAATCAAATGGTGTCGAATACGCACGCATTGTGGAGTCTCCAAAAAATGATCTAGTAACCGATGTAGCGCAAATAGCACTTGGATTTCCTTCAGCCCCAAACTACGAAGGTGCTAACTATTTATTTAAAGTGTTTGATACGAAGACCATTGAAACGATAAACGAGAACTTTAACCCACTTTATAAAATTCTCAGAAACAAAACACGTAACAGTAGAGAATTAAATACTTTGGGCTATGTACTACTTAAAAACGACCGCATCAAAGAGGCTTTGATGTGTTTTGAATTAAACACCTATCTGTTCCGATACAATCCAAATGTATACGATAGTTATGGCGAAGCTTTATCGATAAATGGAGAACATGTAAAGGCGCTTAAAATGTACAAAAAAGTATTAGAGATAGACCCAAAAAACAAAAATGCGATAGCTCAAATCAAACAATTAGAAATATTGATCGAATTTTAATCTTGAACCTTTACAATGTGTAAATTTTCATACTTAAGAATGTATCCAGCTTCATTTTTATAGCCTCCATAAGGTTGAAGGAAGTACTGAAATTTATTTTCTAAGTATGCCGTTTGAAAGCTGGAAGTTTCAGTGTCTAATGTTCCATATCTAGAAAGACGTAATAAAACATCCATCGTTATATCAAACCCTCTAATTGCATATTTATTTGGGAACGTCCCAAACTCTTGAATATAACGCTGCTCAAATGATTCTGAAAATCGCGAAGTAAAATTAACAGATGGGAACTGAAAATGTAAATTAGACAAGTCATAATTAGAAATATTTGCTCCCTCAAAAGCTTTATTTTTAGAAGTAGTCATCAAATATATATCACGTTCGATCTCCGTTTCATTATCGTCTTCGTCTTTTAAAATAGTGATGCCATTCATCGCATTGAGCATACTAGTTACATTAGACACAAACCCTTCGTTATTAGACTCTAGAAAAACAGTTGTACGACCAGATAAAAGTACCTGCTGAACATCTTCTAACATTAAAAAAAACTGTTCGAAACCTTCAAGATTCTTTTTAGAAGTCAATAGAGAGGCATCTGGAAATGCTGATTTTAAATAATTTGCTGTTGCCAAATTTTTGGCATCATATATAATCAATGTCTGGTGTGGAATGGTGTCAGATTTTACATAGTTAACCATTTTAGTTCGCATCCATTTTTCTTCTGGAATTGTTTGAAATAGATTGGGATAACTATTTTTAGTTTTTACAAAAGGTGAAACCACAGAAACATTATCTTTTTGAACATACTGAGCGGTCAACTCTAAATTTTGAGCTGTAATAGGCCCAAGAATAGCATCGTAGTTGGAGAAATTAGTTTGTAGCAATACTGTTTTCAAATCAAGCATTTTTGCATTGGTATCAAACACCTCCAGTTTTGTAGAGATGCCTAGACGCTTGGCAGAATCAATCGCCATGACTACACCAGCATAAAAGTCAGTTGAAATATTGATATACCCATCTCTTTTAAGTTGATTCTTAGCTAAATTAAGAGAATCAAAATCAATGCTTTTTGTTTTAAACGGTAGCAAAAGAGCGATTTTTTTAGTTGACAAATTAACCAAAGTATCTGACAAATTAACAACCGGAAACAACTCTGAAGCAATGTTTTGAATACTCGATTTAGGAATCTTTAAAACCATTCCTAATTTTAGACCTTGTGCAATCAGCTCAGGATTAAGCGTTGTCAATTGCTCTTTTGTCAATCCTAATTTTTTTTCAAGTCTATAGTACCCCTCTTTAGCTTTTACAGTATAATAACCAAACTCATTCTCTTCAATTACTTTTTCATCTGAATTAGAAATATTAGGGACATTCAGCTGTTGTCCTTCTTTGAGGTAAGGCCCCATAGTAGGGTTAAGTGCCTCTAATTGAGGAACTGAAATACCAAATTTATAAGCGATACGCCATTTACCTTCTTTTGGCAACACAGTATACTTTTGGATGATCTGTGTAGAGACCTGACTTGGTATCGTCTTAAATTGAGGAATGTAAATCTTGTTGCCTTTCTTTAAATTCTTAGAATACAATTGTTTGTTATGAACTTTTATATCCTCTACTGTTACCTTGAATTTTTGAGAAATACTAAACAACGTTTCTTTACGCCTGACCTTATGTACTTTATAAGAAACCAACTCTTTTGTAACTTCTAAAGAACTAGAAGGAGGTAAAAAAGATTCTGGTATAATTAAAACTGTTTGACTTGAAAAATCAACTTTAGCATCTGGGTTTAAAGCATAAATATCTGATGGAGTAATTTTATAAAAATTAGCAATACTCTCTATAGATTCTCCAGTTTTTACACTGTGAGTTTTTAAATTTTGAGCATAGCCAAAACAACTAAAAACAATAATTCCAAAAAGGGTTAAAAACTTTTTCATACTATAAAAATTCTAAGACACTACAAGACAAAAATTGTGACTACTCCCATTCAATGGTCGCAGGAGGTTTTGAACTGATATCATACACAACTCTGTTCACACCTTTGACTTTATTAATGATATCATTTGAGGTTTTTTGTAGAAATTCATAAGGTAAATTTACCCAATCAGCAGTCATTCCGTCCGTACTTTCAACAGCTCTCAGAGCAACACATTTTTCATAAGTACGCTCATCACCCATTACTCCAACGCTATTGACTGGAAGGAGCATTGCTCCAGCTTGCCAAACTTTGTCATATAAATCCCACTCTCTTAAACCATTAATAAAAATAGCGTCAACTTCTTGTAAAATACGAACTTTTTCGGCTGTAATATCGCCTAAAATTCGAATGGCCAGTCCTGGTCCTGGAAATGGATGACGTCCTAATAATTTAGGATCTATACCCATTGAAGCCCCTACACGTCTGACTTCATCTTTAAATAAAGCCCTTAACGGCTCTACAATGTCTAGCTTCATATAATCAGGTAATCCCCCAACATTATGATGGCTTTTTATGGTGGCACTAGGACCGCCAGTTGCAGAAACACTCTCTATCACATCAGGATAGATAGTTCCTTGTGCTAGCCATTTTACATCCTGTATCATGTTTGCCTCATCATCAAAGACTTCAATGAACACACGCCCAATTGCTTTACGCTTGAGTTCTGGATCTTCGAGACCTGCCAGAGAGTCCAAAAAGCGTGCCGAAGCATCCACTCCTTTAACATTAAGCCCCATGCCTTCATACTGAGTTAAAACACTTGAAAATTCATCTTTACGTAACAAACCGTTATTTACAAAAATACAGTAGAGGTTTTTACCAATCGCTTTGTGTAGTAAAATGGCTGCGACTGTTGAATCAACGCCACCAGATAATCCTAAAACAACTTTATCATCTTGAATTTTAGCTTTTAAATCAGCAACCGTTTCATCTACAAAAGAATCTGGTGTCCAATCTTGTTGAAGTCCAGCGATATTGACTAAAAAGTTTTGTAAAAGTATTTTCCCATCAGTAGAATGATAGACCTCTGGGTGAAATTGGATGGCATAAGTCGTTTCGCCCTCAATTTTGTAAGCTGCATTGACTAC
Source organism: uncultured Flavobacteriaceae bacterium (assembly GCA_943789465.1). Classification (GTDB taxonomy): domain Bacteria; phylum Bacteroidota; class Bacteroidia; order Flavobacteriales; family Flavobacteriaceae; genus Hel1-33-131. Next base: position 725,767 of record CALSUF010000002.1, read on the forward strand.
ATCATGCGTACTCGCCAATAAAACTCCATTGGTAGGCATCTCTTTTATCGTATCACTGTGACTCATCCAAACCTGACTACCAGAGTTGATGCCTTCAAAAAATACTTCATTTTCTTTTACAAAAGATAAATTAGCCCTTCCGTACTCTCTTGTACTTGAAGGTGCTACTATGCCACCAGAAAAATGAGCTAAATATTGAGCCCCATAACAAACTGCTAGCATAGGTTTGTGTCCTCTAATTTCTGATAAATCTGGATGCAAAGCATCCTCTCCTCTAACAGATTGAGGACTCCCTGAAAGCACTACGGCTTTGAATTCGTCTAAATTGGTTGGAATTTTATTGAAGGGGTGAATTTCACAATATATATTTAACTCCCTGACTCGGCGAGCTATAAGTTGTGTATATTGAGATCCAAAGTCGAGAATTAATACCTTATCGTGTTGCATGGTCAAAAGTAATATTTATAAATAAAATGAGCCCTAAATTTTTTAATTTTTAAAGGGCTAAAACATGAAATTTTTGATTTAGTGGTGCAAGCTCTGATTTTAAGTGATCCATGAATGCATCTCCATGTTCTAAATAAAATTCTGTAAAATTAACTGTACGCTCTTGCAAACTTCCATTTGGAAACAGTTCTAAGTGAAGACTTTCTAATCGATCAACGTAATCTGTATGAGCTTTTTTTTCTGCTTTTAATAATCGTTTCTCTAAAGACTCTAAACCTTTAATCTGTTTTTTTTCTTGTGCAGACACTGCTCCTTTAAAGGATTTATCTGTCTGACTAGCAATAAGGTGTAAGTGTTTAAATTGTTGTTTTAATTGTTCCTTTTGGGGTGATAAATCAATGGGTAATTTAGATGTTTTTTTTATTTGAGATTGAATAAATAATTGTTTGTTTTGGAATAAATCAGAAACGGAGACCCTTAATTTATCTAATTTTTGATGTTGTTTTTTGCTGATTAAAAGGACTGAGTTTCGATGCAACAGATTCGGAAATTGGATGTGCTCCGCTTCAAAATAGGATTTAAGTTGAAGCCAATATGACAATTCGCCACCCCCACCAATATAACAAAGGTTTGGCAAAATAGATTCTTGATACAAAGGACGCATGATAACATTTGGAGAAAAACGTTCTGGATGTAAATTTACTTCTTCCAAAATACCCACCAAATCCCAAGTTATATCGGTATTTATGACTGAATACGTACTCTCCTTTTTTACGATACGCTCGCGTAAGTTTTCTTTGAGGTAAAACAAATTCAGCTCCCGAGGATTGACCTGAACTTTATAAGCAGCATCTATTTTTAGTAACTCTTTATTGGTATTAGAAACACTTCTAAACGCCAATTGGCTTGTGAGTTCTGAAGTCATTTGTGGAATAAATAACCGCTTCAAAGTTGAATCATTTCCATCTATTACAAGCAACCCTTCAGACCCAAAAAGTGTATGCACTAAATAACGTGTAGCAGAAGCTAAATCTGAATGGTCTGCATAGGCATTCTTAACTAATTTTTTAAGAGCAATGGCATGGGTTGAATTACCCAATACATTGATAAACACCTGTATAAACTCTGTAAGACCTGAAGTAGATAATTCTCCTACAGCTCCCGAACTTTGTTGCGTCCATTGGAAACGTTTGTTTTGGAAATGAAAGTGATTAATTTCATCGAAATCATGATCTTCAGAAGCCATCCAAAATACAGGTACAAACTTATTTTTAGGGTACTTCTGTTGTAATTCTTTTGCTAAATTAATGGTTGTTATAATCTTATACAAAAAATACAACGGCCCACCCAACAGGTTCAATTGATGTCCAGTTGTCACTGTAAAAGTGTTGTTGTCTGCTAAAGACTGAATGGCATTACTAGCCATTTTAGACGGAGAAAGTTCTCTATATTGATGTGACAGTGCAGCCACTAATACGCTTCTTTTTTCAGTATTAAATTCAGTTTGTTTTGCTTCTAATTGGGCTTTAAAATTTTCTAAAGTTGGAAACCGATGATACAGAGGTTGTAATTCCGAGCGGTTTTCTACATAATCGCAGATCAGCTTGGATACATAGGCAGTGTCTCGAAAAGAAATACAATCAATTGGCATAACATTTACTTAATGGATGTAAAGATACTTTATTTCTTTTGTAGTTGGAAAGGAAAAGTTTGTGAGTAAAAACTAGGGAAACTAATCACATAAATTAAATAGAATTTTACTGATGGTCGGAGATTTCAAAAACAAACAAAGTTTGTTCCTTTTTGATAGCAAAAGCACGGTATTTTTTAGAAATTCTAAACTGGTAGACACCTTTTGATTTAGGTTTACGAATTTTTAATTGAACTTTATAATATTGTTCGTCGCGTATATAATCGCATGCTTTTTTGTACTGTTTAGTTAATTGAAACTTTTTTAAATCCTTTCTAGCGTTTTCATTATCAAAAACGAGCATTATGGAGCTGGTTTAAAAGTTGAGTTTATAGATGAAATTTCTTCCTTTGCTTTTACAGAACTTTGGATGGTTTTTGGTGACAAAGGCATTTCTTCTTGAAAGTGGTCAACAGCCCACTCTAGAAAATCTTTGATAGTTCTAAACTCCGTTTTTGATAATTTTTCGCCGTCTTTAATTGTGATAGTAGTCATTTTTTCAGCTATTTATAATCCAAATATAATAGAAAAACGAGTTTTTTACAAATTTCGAATGCTCATTTTCTTAGGATACCACTTCTGCATACAGATCAAAATCAGCAGCTTCTGTGACTTTAACGGTTGCAAACTCTCCTGTTTTAAGGTAGGTTTTGGATGCATCTATAAGAACTTCATTATCTACATCAGGAGAATCAAATTCTGTACGTCCTACAAAGTACTCGCCTTCCTTACGGTCAATGACTACTTTAAAGGTTTTACCTATTTTTGCTTGGTTCAACTCCCATGAAATTTGAGATTGAATTTCCATGATTTCGTTGGCACGAGCCATTTTTACCTCCTCTGGCACATCATCCTCTAAATTGAATGCATGTGTGTTTTCTTCATGTGAATACGTAAAACAACCTAAACGTTCAAAACGCATGGCTTCTACCCAAACTTTTAGAGTTTGGTAATCCTCTTCCGTTTCACCAGGATAGCCAACAATCAACGTTGTTCTAATGGTCATTTCAGGAACAGCTGCTCTAAATTCTTTGAGAAGTTTGGTTGTTTTTTCTTGAGTGGTTCCACGGCGCATACTTTTCAGAATTTTATCTGAAATATGTTGTAGTGGAATATCGAGGTAATTACAAATCTTTGGCTCACGTTTCATCACATCCAAGACGTCCATAGGAAATCCTGTTGGAAAGGCATAATGCAAACGAATCCATTCAATACCCTCTACCTTGACCAGCGCCTCTAAAAGCTCTGCTAGGTTTCGTTTCTTATATAAATCTAATCCGTAATAGGTCAAATCCTGAGCAATCAACACTAATTCTTTAACGCCGTTAGCAGCTAATTTCTCAGCTTCAATGACCAAATTTTCAATAGGTGTTGACTTGTGTTTTCCTCGCATCAACGGAATGGCACAAAAACTACATGGGCGGTCACAGCCTTCTGCTATTTTTAAATAAGCATAATTTTTTGGTGTCGTTGTTAAACGTTCTCCTATCAATTCGTGCTTATAATCAGCTCCTAATGCATTGAGCAATTGTGGCAATTCAGTGGTTCCAAAATACTGATCGACATTAGAAATTTCTTTCTGCAAATCTGGCTTGTAACGCTCACTCAAACATCCTGTTACAAAGACTTTATCAACATCGCCGTCTTCTTTTTTCTGCATGTAATCTAAGATCGTATTGACACTTTCTTCTTTTGCGTTATTGATAAATCCACAGGTATTAATCACCACAATATTACCTTCTTCTTCGTGGACTACTTCTTTTCCACTAGCTTTGAGTTGCCCCATTAAGACCTCACTATCATAGACGTTTTTACTACATCCTAAAGTGATGACATTAATTTTATTTTTTTTTAGTGTTTTAGTTCTCATGAAGCAATATTAAATAGTGTGATTTATTTGAAAAAGGAATCCACAAATTCAAATTTATTAAAAACTTGAAGGTCTTCAACACCTTCTCCAACTCCAATATATCTAACAGGAATCTGAAACTCGTCGCTAATTCCAATAACTACACCACCTTTAGCAGTTCCATCTAGTTTGGTAATCGCTAAGGCTGTTACTTCAGTAGCAGCGGTAAACTGTTTGGCTTGTTCAAAGGCATTTTGACCTGTAGAGCCATCGAGTACCAACAAGACTTCGTGAGGGGAATGGTCTACTACTTTTTGCATAACGCGTTTGACTTTCGTTAATTCATTCATCAAATTGACTTTATTATGTAAGCGACCAGCTGTATCAATAATCACCACATCGGCATTAGAAGTTACTGCGCTTTGTAAAGTATCAAATGCTACAGAAGCAGGATCGCTTCCCATAGATTGTTTAATGATTGGAACGCCTACACGATCAGCCCAAACTTGTAGTTGATCAATGGCAGCGGCTCTAAAAGTGTCGGCAGCGCCTAAAACTACATTTAAGCCTTGTTTTTTAAGTTGATAGGCAAGTTTACCAATGGTCGTTGTTTTACCAGCACCATTCACTCCTACTACCATAATCACATATGGTTTTTGAGTTTGTGGAATAGAAAATTCAGTTTCTTCTCCAGAATTTGTTTCTGATAATAAACCAGCGATTTCTTCTCTTAAAATGAGATTTAAGGCATCGGTCCCAACATATTTATCTTTAGAAACACGGACCTCAATACGGTCAATTATTTTTAAAGTTGTATTCACCCCTACATCACTAGTAACAAGAATCTCTTCTAAGTTATCTAATACATCTGCATCAACTTTGGATTTTCCAACTACGACTTGACTAAGCTTATCAAAGAAAGTGGTTTTAGATTTCTCTAACCCCTTATCAAGCGTGGCTTTTTTATCGGAAGAAAATATGTTTTTAAAAAAACTCATAAGTCAACTATTTATCTATTTACAAAAATAGCATTAAATGTGAGGAAACTAAAAAATAAAAGCCGCTTTATGGAAAAGCAGCTTTTAAAGGGATATTGTAGAAATACTTTTATTTCTTACTTAAGAACTCATTTACTTTATCAGGAGCCATGATAGACTCAACAAATGTGTAAGCTCCAGATTTTGGTGACTTAACCATTTTGATCGCTTTCGTTAAACGTTTAGATCCTGTTTGTAATGATGCTACTGATTTCTTTGCCATGATTCAAATGTGTTACATTTGAAATTTTACTTTTGTAAAATTTCTAAAATTATTTAATTTCTTTATGAACCGTCATTTTTTTAAGGATGGGATTAAATTTCTTAATCTCCATACGATCCGGTGTATTCTTTTTGTTCTTGGTTGTAATATACCTAGAAGTTCCTGGTTTTCCAGACTCCTTGTGCTCTGTGCACTCTAATATTACTTGAACTCTATTTCCTCTTTTTGCCATTTTACAGTGCTTTTAACGTTGGTTTATTTTAAAAAACCTTTAGACTTTGCTTCTTTGATTGCTGCATGAATACCAATTTTATTGATAGTTTTCAAGGCTGCAGTAGAAACCTTTAGTGTTACCCAGCTATCTTCTTCTGGGATGTAAAAACGCTTTTTGATTAAATTTACATTAAATCTACGTCTAGTTCTATTCAAGGCGTGAGAAACGTTGTTTCCAAACATTGCTCTTTTACCTGTAAGTTCACAAATTCTTGACATTTTTTCTTAACTTTAGTTGTTCTGTTGTTTCAAAACGAGGTGCAAAAATACGAATTCTTTAGAAGTACACAAACTTTATTTTAGCATTTTTTAAAAATTTCTTTCTGAAACAAAGTGAAGGCCATAGTGACCGCTTTTTGAACAACTCTAAGTCGTTGTTTTCCAAAGTTAAACTCTTGTGAAAACACACCTTCTGGGGTTGCAATTGCAATACAAACAGTTCCAATTTCTGCATCCGAATCGCCTTTAGAAGGACCTGCATTGCCTGTTGTTGCAATTCCATAGTCCGAATTGAATACTTTTTTCACGTTTTGAGCCATCGCTTCCGCAACTTGAAAGCTAACCACTGAGTGATCTGAAATTAATTTGGGTGCTACTTTTAAAACTCCTGTTTTAATTTCTGTAGCATATGCCACAATACCTCCTTTGAAATAAGCAGAGGCTCCGTCATAAGCAGTAATATTTTCTGCTATTTTACCACCTGTACAGCTTTCAGCAACTGCCAAAGATTTTCCTAGTTTAACTAATTGGTTACCAATAATTTGCTCTATTGAAGATTGTTCTTCAAACCCCACAAAAATATCATTAATTAACGGCAGTAAAGTTTCAATTTGCAAATTAACACCATCAATAACAGCTGCTTTATCAAAGCCTCTCGATGATAAACGCAACCGCACGCGCCCTAAATTTGGCAAATATGCTAGTTTTATAATATCTGGCAAAGCAGCTTCCCAGTCCTTGATCCGCTCCGCAATCACACTCTCCCCTAACCCGTAAGTCAAAAGAGTTTTGTGCAAGATATAAGGACATTCAAATTTTTCTGAGATTCTAGGCAAAACCTCATCATTCATTAGACCTTTCATTTCATAGGGAACTCCAGGCAAAGAAATAAAAATAGTATCGTTTTTTTCAATCCACATTCCGGGAGCACTCCCCGACTTGTTCATTAGGGCCGTTGCTTTGGATAGCACGAGTGATTGATCGATATTAACCTGCAACAACGGCTGTTTCACAAAATGTTTCCACAAGTGTTTTATGTTGTTAAGAACAGCTTCGTCATACACTAAAGTGTCCTCAAAATACTGAGCCAGCGTTTTTTTGGTGATATCATCTTTCGTGGGACCAAGTCCTCCTGTAATGATGACAATATCAACATTTGACTCGGCAGCTTCAAATGCTTTTAAAATATGTGTTTTATCGTCTTGGACGGATGTAATTTGATAGACTGAAACCCCTATGTTGTTTAGTTCTTTTGCTATAAACGCAGAATTTGTGTCTACAATTTGGCCAATTAAAATTTCATCTCCAATCGTGATTATTTCTGCTTTCATATATTATTTAACTTTAATTGAAAAGAATTCTTCTTCCCCAATAAATCCCTTTAAAGAATCATCGGGTTTAACAGAGCTCACACCAGATGGGGTACCTGTAAAAATAATATCTCCTATTTTTAAAGTAAAAAACTGAGATACATATGCTATGATATCATCAATGTTCCACAACATATCTTGTGTTGAAGATGACTGTACAATTTGATTGTTTTTGTGAAGACTGAACGAAAGGTCATTGAGGTTTTCGAAATTTGATTTTGACACCCATTTTCCAACAACTGCAGATCCGTCAAATGCTTTTGCTTTTTCCCAAGGTAACCCTTTTTCTTTGAGGTTCTTCTGAAGGTCACGGGCTGTAAAATCAATTCCTAAACCTATTTGATCGTAGTATTTATGAGCGAATTTTGTGTCGATATGTTTTCCTACACGATTAATTTTCACCAATACCTCAACCTCATGATGTACCTCATTAGAAAAATCAGGAATAAAAAAAGGTTGTTTTTTTAAGAGGATTGCTGTATCAGGTTTCAAAAATATAACCGGTTCTTTTGGTTTTTCATTTTTGAGTTCTGAAATGTGTTGCGCATAATTACGCCCAATACAAATGAGCTTCATTTATTGTAGTTTGTTGTTGAATGCACGCAGCTTGATAGCCGTCAAAACCTTTTTTGTATAAAGCGGAAAATCTGCTGAAAGTAACCATCCAAAATACCCAGGTTCCTTTTCGAGAATTTCGGTCACTTTTTTGCCTTTATGTTTTCCAAAAGAAAAACACTCATCTCCTTCTTTGTCATAAGCAATAAATCCTGCGAAATCGGCGAGTTTTTTACGAGAGCTAAAATCCGCTAAAAAAGTAGTGTCATTTTCTAAATTTTCATAGCGATCTAATTGTGCTTTTAAAACCTCGTAAGTCGCCATCGTGTCAGCTTCAGCACTGTGAGCATCTTCTAAACTTTTATCACAATAAAACTTAAACGCAGCGGTTAATGTACGTTGTTCCATTTTATGAAAAATAGTTTGCACATCTACAGATTGACGGTTTTTCATATCAAAATCCACATCTGCTCTTAGCATTTCTTCTGCTAATAACGGAATGTCAAAACGGTTGGAGTTAAAACCACCTAAGTCAGCATCTTTAATCCAAGAATTAATTTCTTTTGCTAGTTCCTTAAATGTAGGTTCATTAGCCACCTTTTCATTGGTGATGCCATGTACGGCTACAACTACTGGAGGAATTGGTATTTCTGGATTTACAAGCCAAGTTTTCTTTTCTTCAGTTCCATTTGGGTTTACTTTTAAGATAGAAATTTCTACAATTCGGTCTTTAGTTATATTGATTCCTGTCGTTTCTAAATCAAAAAAACAAATGGGTTTATTGAGGTTTAATTGCATAATTATAGTGTTCTATTTACGTCCCAAGCTTCTAGGTATTCTTTGACCGTTTTTAAGAACTGTCCACCTAGGGCACCATTCACAACTCTGTGGTCGTAGGAGTGAGATAAAAACATGCGTTGTCTAATGCCTATAAAATCGCCTTCATTTGTTTCTATAACGGCTGGAACTTTACGAATGGCGCCAAGAGCAAGAATACCAACTTGTGGCTGATTGATAATAGGCGTCCCCATGATACTTCCAAACCCACCAACATTAGTAACTGTATAGGTTCCATCTTGAATATCATCTGGTTTTAGATTGTTGGTACGTGCGCGAAGTGCTAAATCGTTGACGCGCTTGGTCATTCCAATAAGGTTTAATTGATCTGCATTTTTGATGACAGGCACAATTAGATTACCATCTTCCAAGGCTGCAGCCATTCCGATATTGATGTTTTTTCGTTTAATTATTTTGCCGTCTTGAACGGAGATGTTTAACATTGGGTGTACTGTTAGCGCATGAGCAACGGCTTCCAGAAATATAGGTGTAAATGTAATATTTTGTCCTTCTCGAGCTTTGAAAGTATCTTTAATTCCTAGTCTCCAATTCCATATTTTAGTGACATCCACTTCAATAAAAGACTGCACATGAGCAGACGTTTGAATCGAATCTGTCATATGTTTAGAGACGAGTTTCCCCATACGAGACATTTCAATAATTTCATCTTCTCCTGTGCTAACCACAGGGTTTACTGTGGATGCAGTTGAAGTCATTGTTGCAGTCGGAACTTTTGGAGTACTTGTTACCACTGGCTTGGCAGCTTCACTTGAAACTGAATGCGATTTGTTTGAAATGTAAGATAATATATCATTTTTGGTAACTCTGCCTTCTTTTCCAGATCCAGTAATCGCGTCTAATTCAGATTGAGAAATTCCTTCTTTTTTAGCTATATTTTTTACCAATGGAGAATAAAAACGTGCATCATTGGAACTAATTGAACTGATCGTATCTTGAACTTTTTCAATAGAAGATTCTATTTGTATTGCTGCTTCAGGCTCAGCATTCGGGGTCACTTCTGTGACTTGTGGGACATTCACAGGAATATCAGAATCCGTTTCTATGATAGCAATGGTTTGCCCTACTTCAATAACAGCATCAATCTCAAATAGCTTCTCGATCAGAACTCCTTCAACCTCACTTGGTACTTCACTATCAACTTTATCCGTAGCAATTTCTAAAACGGCCTCATCGGGTTCAATTTTCTCACCTACTTCTTTGAGCCAAGCCGTTAGTGTGGCTTCGGCTACACTCTCACCCATTTTAGGTAATTTAAGTTCAAATTTTGCCATAGGTCTACAAATAGATTCATATAATATTTAGACTGCAAAATTAACTAAAATAGATGAAACTATTAAAGAATATTAGAATTGTATTACGTCGCCAATACTATCGGCCGAATTACTACCAAGGATATAACTGCAATTTTTGGGTTGAATTTTAAAGATAGACTGATTCGTTTTAGAAGCTTGCATCTGGTGAATAATTGACTTAAATGTCAAACTTGATGCATCCAAAATTATGTCAGAGTTAGGTATTGTTTCGTTAATTGAAGTTAGGATTTTAGGGTTCAATTTTTCAACCAACTGATCGTTAGGTTTTGTAGAAACCAATACAGGATTGTACGTAATATCAGATTGTTGCTGTTTTAATGGTTTGAACAAAATCATCAGTTTAATCCCCAAAAAGATACTTAAATCAAATAAAACATTGGATTTAAAATGTTTTTTATAAAATATCTGCATAGCACCATAAAAACGTTTGAGATAAACAACATTCCTTCGGGTACTTTCCCCTTTATAATGAATTACGGATGTTTGTCCAAAATAATAATTGTCATAGCCTTTTTTGAGAGATTTAAAAGAAATGTCGATGTCTTCTCCATACATAAAATAGTCTTCATCAAAACCCTCTAAGGAATTGTAAAGTGAGCGCTTTAATACCATAAAGGCTCCAACTAAAATTTCCACTTTTGCAGCGTCAAATTCCTTAATTTGATTGGCATAATACGCCTTGGAATTACCTAATATTTTTTTAATAGCACTATTTACATATGGAATGTTTCGCTTACTTTCAGGCAGATATTTTCCAGAACCATCAATCAATCGACAGCCTATGATGCCTAAATTTGTTTGTTGATCTGCAAAATTAAGAATAGATTCAAAAGTGTCTTCTGCAACGACTGTATCTGGGTTGAGAATACATACATACTCTCCTTTAGCGACTTGAACAGCTTGGTTATTGGCTTTTGAAAACCCTACATTAGAATTGTTTTCAATTAGAACCACGGAAGGAAATTTTTCTTTCACCATCTCACAACTTCCATCTTTAGAGTTGTTATCTATGACAATAATTTCTGAAGGAATACTAACTAAAGCAGCTTCTACACTTTGCAGACACAGTTCCAGAAAATAGCGAACATTATAATTCAGAATGACAACCGATAATTTCAAAATAAATTAGGATTTAAGAGAGAGTTCAAATGGAATTCTATTAGTAATGCTTCGTCCAAGCGTTACTTCGTCGGCATACTCTAATTCATCGCCAACCGAAATTCCACGAGCAATGGTAGAAATTACAACTTCCATATCTTGAATTTGTTTAAAAATATAAAAATTAGTCGTATCACCTTCCATTGTAGAGCTCAACGCAAAAATGAGTTCTTTAATGGTTCCTGAACGCACTTTTTCAACTAAACTATTAATTTTTAAATCGTGAGGACCAATCCCATCCATAGGAGATATTTTACCGCCCAATACATGGTAAACACCTCTATAAGATGCGGTGCTTTCAATCGCCATCACATCTCTAATATCTTCTACCACACAGACCAATTCTTGGTTACGATTGGTATTGACACAAATTTCACACAGTTCTGAATCACTAATATTGTGGCAGTTTTTACAAAAGTTAATGTTTTGACGCATCTTTTGTAAGGCTTCAGTCAAATGGAGTGTTTGTGACTCTGGCTGACGCATCAAATGAAGTACAAGTCGAAGTGCTGTTCGACGACCGATTCCTGGCAATTGCGCAACTTCATCTACGGCGCTTTGTAATAATTTAGAAGAGAATTCCATAACACAAATTTAGATAAAATTAAACGAATTTATGTTGTGAATTTAAACATCTCCAAAAACTCAAAATAAGGCTTAATTTATAATTAATTTTTTAGTGATTTCCTGATTTAATGTATTCACTTTTAAGAAGTACAGTCCTTGCGGAGCCTGTAATTCTATTTCAGGGTTTTGAGACAAGTCTCTGTTTTTCTCATAAAAAACCAACTTCCCAAGAGGATCATAAATTTTGATCGTCACCAGAGTATTTAATTGCCAATTCAATTTAAAAGTTCCTGTGGATGGATTTGGCGAGAGCGTCAAATATGATATTTGTAAATCGTCCACTCCTAAAGCTTCAGGGTTAAACAAGTTAACACTCCAAAGTCCTCGTCCGTATGTTGCCACATACAATTTGTTATCTGCCGTATTTATCTCTAATTCATTGACTTGAACATTTGGCAGTCCCGTGTTATAAGGAGTCCAAATAGTTTCATTGTCTCTCAAATAATAGATCCCATAATTCATTCCTAAGTATAATATATCTTCACCATAGGTTGTATCCCAAACCAATGCCAAGGCAGAAAAGCTAGGTAAGTCATGAGTTGCAATACTCCAAGTTGCACCACCATCGCTAGAAATATAAACTTTTTCAGACGAATTAGTAGCAATAGCTAGTTTATTAGAATTGGTAGGATGAATGGCAATCGAATTAATGTTTCCTGAAAACCCTGTCAGTTGTGCCCAATCTCCAATGGAACCACCATTGGTTGTTTTATAAAGATTCTCTCCAAATGCTGCATACATAGTATCGCTATCCGAAGGTGCTATTTTTAGATGATTTGCAGTGCTCCCAAAATCTTGTGAGATAGAAGTCCAAGTATCTCCTCCATCAAGGGATTCATATATTTCACGGTATCCAGAGTATAGTGTCGCAGCAATATTAGGATCCTGCTCAAAAGGGGTTACCCAACTACCATCGGGGCCATCAATATCATCAAAATACCCTTGGTTGATCCAACTATAGCTTTCTCCTTGATTTGTTGATTTATATAGAGATCCATTTTGAGAAGTTCCATACAAGACATTAGAATCTGAATGATCTACAAAAGTTTCCATCCCATCAGCCCCTAACCAATCATACCAAATACCGTCTGCTCTATAAACCGAAGTTCCATTGTCTTGTGATCCTCCAGAAACAATGACAGGATCTGTTTGACTGATTCCAATTTTATAAAATTGACGAATTCCCAAACCAGCGGATAAATCAGTATAGTAAGTACTGCTGACATTCAGCGGGTCATTGGCTACAAAGATACCGCCATCACTCCCCACATATATTTTGTCATTATGATATATCATAAGGTCGATATCTGCATGACAGTAACCGATATTTTGATTTTCTGCATTTCCAGGCACCCACTGGGAGGTCACATTAAAATCCGTGCCTCCATTGGTTGAACGCCATGACAAAATACCCGAAATATGAACATCCTCTGCATCAGATGGATTGACAATAATATCCATATCTCTAGGAGCTTGCCCTCTGTCATCATCTGCATCTGAGCTGTATCCAAAATAATTTTTTCCTGAATGATCTAGTTTTGTAAAATTAGTACCACCATCAGTAGATTTATAAAACCCTCCAAATATGCCGCCAGTAGCTTCTAGTACATACACAACATCTGGATTATCAGCAGAAACCCCTATCATTTTTGGACCATTTGAAAAATCATTATCACCCAATTCAAATCCATTTTCGAAAATAATACCCAATGAAGAATCTTCAATGGATACGGCATCTAAAGTTGTGGGTTTACCATAATTATTAGCCACTTCAAATGCAATATAATAATCGTCTGAGGCATCTGGTAAAGCTAATGTAACATTTTGCCAATTTGGCACTGAGTCAGGGTAGTTCGCTAATTCTATCCATTCACCATTAATAGATGTTTTGTAAAGTACTCGAAACCCATTTAAGAAAGAAGAAACCCATCTAAGATTCGAAAAAGAAAAATTGAGCTCTGGCAATGCTGCATTACTCAAATCTAAAGCCGGAGTAACTAATCTTGTAATTGGCTGCTCATAGCTTGGAAAGTAAAAATTCGCCATCACATCTCCTTGGATAGGACTAACGGAGCCCCAAGGATTTGATGCCCCAATGGTCCAATTTGTTTGACCTTGCACATTTTCCTGAGTCCAAGGGCTAAAAACATCATCGTAAATAAAGGTTAAACCGCCATCTGTCGATTTAAAAAATAAATTTCCAGAGGCGTAAATTGTGTTGGTATCTCCTGGCTTAAACTCTATGTCGTACCCTCGACTAGAGCTAGCGTGGATTTTGTCCCAATTGGCACCACCATCCGTAGATTGAAAAACTCCAGAAGATTCTGTTGAACAAAATAGTTGATTCGTATTCGATGGATTGATTAAAATTTTATTTACATTTCCATTTCCTGTATCGGCTAATTCGTTCCAAGTTGCCCCGGCATCTGAAGATTTAAAAATAACACCACTGCTACTTCCCCAATAATACACATTAGGGTTTGTTGGGTCTATTGTCAAAGCATATACTCTTATATTTGATAAGTTATCTGTTAATGCCGACCACGTTAAAGTACCATCAGTCGTTTTCCAAACGCCACCTCCTGGAGATCCAACAATTATATGGTTTTCATCACTAGGGTCTATTGCGATACTTGTAATACGTCCAACTCCTGGATTCCACCCTGAAGTTTGATTCCAATCATAAGGCCCTAATTGTTCCCAATTAGCAGACATCCGCATTTGCCCTAATTGCGTGGAATTGTTTGTATAAGAGTTGTAACGTTCTAACTCGTTGTAGTAAAATGAAGGCGACTTTAAAAGTCCATTGTTATCTTGCATACGAATCGCATCATACTCCCAACGTTTATAACCTTTATAGCCAGTTCCTCTGCCTTTGTCTCTATTTTCAAAATAGGCTTCTGCACTCTCTTGTATTTGTTGAACAGTGAATTGACCTGAATTTATCATATTTTGATACTCCTGTGATTCAATACATAAAAATGACAACAGAAAAACGCCTAAAATAAAGGTTGATTTACTCATGATAAAGTTATAATTGGTTAACTTCGTAAATGTAACTAAATTAATCATATCACATGAATTCCTCTTTAATTTTAACACTCCTTTTAGGATATTTTTTAGTTTTAATTATCATTTCATATGTCACAGGAAAAAACGACTCCAATGTTGATTTCTTTAAAGCTGGCAAACAATCGCCTTGGTATTTGGTTGCTTTTGGAATGATTGGAGCATCATTGTCCGGGGTTACTTTTATATCTGTTCCTGGTTGGGTCGATGGGTCACAGTTTAGTTACTTTCAAGTCGTTTTAGGCTATATGGTTGGCTATGTAGTAGTCGCATTTGTATTGCTTCCTGTGTATTATAAATTAAATTTAACATCCATTTACGAGTATCTTTTTCAAAGGTTTGGCGTTGTAAGTCATAAAACAGGAGCTTTTTTCTTTTTTATATCTAGGGTTTTAGGTGCTGCATTTCGATTGTATTTAGTGGCCATTGTATTACAACAATTTGTATTCAGCGAATGGAACATCCCTTTTGAAATTACTGTAATCATTTCAATTTTACTAATTTGGATCTACACCTTCAAAGGCGGCATTAAAACGATTGTTTGGACAGATACGCTTCAAACTTTGTTTATGATTACAGCGGTAGTGTTATCCATTTATTTTATTACGGACAGCCTCGGCTGGAGTTTTTCTGAGTTTCTAGTCTCAGACGAACTAAAGTCCTACAGCACTATTTTTAATATGGACAGTATTTTAGATAAAAATCACTTTTTAAAATCATTTTTTGGTGGACTATTTATCACTATTTGTATGACGGGACTAGATCAAGATATGATGCAAAAAAACTTAACTTGTAAATCACTTAAAGATGCTCAAAAAAACATGCTATCATTTAGTGTTGTACTTACTTTTGTAACTTATTTATTTCTACTGTTAGGGGCTCTTTTGTTTATTTATGCCAAACAAAATAACATTACAATTCCGTTGTTAGACGGCAAACCTAAAACAGATTTATTATTTCCAGAAATAGCACTCAATAGCGGCTTAGGAATTACGCTAGGAATTACATTTATACTTGGATTAATCGCAGCTGCCTATAGCAGCGCCGATAGTGCTCTGACTTCTTTAACAACTTCGTTTTGTGTGGATATTTTAGATATGAAGGATAAATCTGAACAGCAGCAAAAATCGATTCGTAAAAAAACACATATCGGTATGAGTATACTTTTGGTGGTAGTCATCATTGCTTTTAAATACATTCTAAACTCAAATGTGATTAACAGCCTATTGACCGTAGCGGGTTATACCTACGGGCCTCTTTTAGGCTTGTTTGCTTTTGGAATATTTACAAATTATAAAATAAAAGATCGCTATGTTTGGATGGTAGCTTTAGCATCAGTTACAATTGTATTTATGCTTGGTAGCATTCCAGCAAACTATTTAGGTGGATACGTAATTGGTTACGAGTTGCTGCCTCTTAATGGCCTCTTCACTTTTTTAGGGCTAATACTGATTCGTAGAAAGTAGCACCAACGTACAAGCAACTTCATAATTTATGGAGGCCTGCTTTAGGAGCTTATAAAATTCAGGGTTTTCAGTACCAGGATTAAAGATCACCCGAGCAGGATTTAAACCTATAATGTAATCATAACAAGCTTCTTGTCGTTTTGGATTCATATATAAAGTAACGGTATGAATATTTTGATAAATTTCTAAATTTGTATCGATTGCTACTCCACTAACCGTTCCGTTTTTTAATCCAAAAGCCTTCACTTCAATAGCATTTGTGGATAAGCGATGTATTGCCATGTTAGAGTAACGTTCGGGATTCAAAGACGCACCAAAAACAAGGGTGTTTTTTTTAAACATACTAAATGTTATGTGTTAAATTGTAGCAAAAGAGTAACAAAATTATTTATATATCGTCTAATCTACAAAAGACAATTAATTTTATCCCCAAATAAATGAAAAATCTCACAGTTTTACTTACTTTTTTAATGTTTTCCAATTTAGTACTTTTTGCTAATAATTCTTTAGACGGAGGCACCATTACCGGACGTATAATCGATTCTAAATCAAACGAAACCATTCCGTATGTGAATATCATCCTCAAATCGCAATCGGGTGACATAATTACAGGTACAATTACAGACAAAGATGGCGTTTTTAAAATCTCAAATATTAAAGAGACTACATTTATTGTTTCTATTCAGTACATTGGATACAAGACCATAAATAAAGAAATTATCCTAGATATTGACACTAATAAACTCGATTTAGGAACCCTTATTTTAGAGGAGGATAACACGGCACTCGACGAAGTTACGGTCATTGCCGAAACTTCAAGTATTCAACAAAAGGTAGATCGAAAGGTCATCACTATTGGAAAAGATTTAGCCGCTAGTGGAACTGCTTCTGAACTCATGGTTGGCATCCCTTCAATAAGTGTGGATACGCAAACAGGGGATATTAGCATGAGAGGAAATACTAATGTTCGGGTCATGGTCGACGGGAAATTATCAAACATCCCAACAGCACAATTGTTAAAACAAATTCCGTCTACCGCTATTAAATCCATCGAATTGATTACCAATCCATCTGCAAAATACAATCCTGAAGGGATGAGTGGATTGATTAATATCATTTTACATAAAAACACCTTGCTAGGATTCAATGGGAGTTTTAGTACAGGTATTTCTTATGAAAAAACAGCTAAGTTTACTAGTGCCCTCAACAGCAATTACCGAAATGGGAAGTTCAATGTTTTTGCGAATTACAGTAATAACATTTCAAAGAATAAAAATCATGGCATCATCCAGCGACCTGAAAACAATTCCGAACAATTGTTTAAATTTAACAACAATAGCAAATCTCACTTATTGAAATTTGGAGTGGATTATTACATTAACGACAAGCATACACTATCCATTTTCACAAATCAAAATAAATCTGATTCCAAAAATGATGGAGAATCAAATGCTATATATGTCAACGATGTTTCATTCAATCAGACTCAACTTTGGCTTGACGATGGAGATAATTCTACCAACC
This sequence comes from uncultured Flavobacteriaceae bacterium, assembly GCA_943789465.1. Classification (GTDB taxonomy): domain Bacteria; phylum Bacteroidota; class Bacteroidia; order Flavobacteriales; family Flavobacteriaceae; genus Hel1-33-131. Next base: position 743,445 of record CALSUF010000002.1, read on the forward strand.
AATATAATTTTGATTATAAGATTGATTTTGATGACGATGGACATAACCTAGAATTAGAAATAGACCATAACACCTACTCTAGTAAAAGTATTGCCGACTTTTTATTTCCTGTGGGCAACACGACCGATTATATTGATTTCAACAAAACAGATCGAAAACGAACGACCTTAAATCTTGACTATGGAAATTCAATTGACGAACACACAAAAATTGAGTTTGGCGTACAAGCTAATCTCTTTAATTCTATAATTGGATACGAGTCTACAGGCGATACTTTTAATGAGACAGGGACGCTTGTTCCAACCCCAAATACAAATTTTGATTACACACGAGATATTTATGCACTGTATGGAAATTATAATCGAAAAATTGATAAATGGTCCTATCAATTTGGATTGCGTTTAGAAAATGTAGAAGTGAGTGCTCTAGCGGTTCAAGTGAGTCGACCGCTAAATAACTCCACTGAAGATCGTTTTTCAAATGACTATTTCGAACTCTATCCTTCCGCTTATATAACGTATGAATCATCTGAAAAAAATTCTTTTCAACTTAATTATAGCAGACGTATCGATCGTCCAGGAATTGGACAAATAAACCCTATTAAAGAATGGAGCACACCATTAGTATCTTCCTATGGAAACATCAACCTTCAACCTCAATTTACCAATTCGGTTGAATTTAATTATATCCGAAATTTAAAAGGTGGTAGTGTCACTTTTGGAACTTATTACAGACAAATTTCAAATGAAATTAACCGAGCTTTGTTTATTGATCGATCTGATGTGAATTCGGGGCGTCTCATTATAACCCATGATAATTTTGACGATTCAACAGCTTTTGGAATTGAATTGTCGACTAGCTTAAAACCCAAAAAGTGGTGGAGTTTAAATGGTAGCTTTGATTTGTATTCTCAAACGCTTAGAGGCATCGCAGAACGTCTAAATGCACCCATTGAAACCGCTGTTGTAGAGGACATTATCACGGAAATAAATTCAGTTGATAATGTTGCGTGGAATTTTAGACTCTATAATAGTTTCAAAGTTAGCAAGAAAGTAAACCTCACCGCATTTGGATTTTATAGAGGAGCAAACTCAAATTTACAGTTCAATGTAAAGCCAATGTACTTTGTAAATATTGGGTCACGCCTTAGTTTTGATAAAGGTAAAGGCAGTATAAGTCTAAATTATAATGATATATTTAATACCATGAAATTTAGATTTGATGGTACCAGCCCTTACGTACAAGAAGGCGAGTTTAACTGGGAGAGTAACACCATTTATTTGGGTCTTACCTATCGTTTTGGAAGTACCAAATACAGTGCAAAGTCACGTAAAAACAGATCGAATGATGAAAAATCTGGGGGCGGATTTCTATAACCCTAAAAAAACTACCATTTAACAATCACACTTCCCCAAGTGAACCCACTGCCAAAAGCAGCTAAAACAACTGTATCACCTGATTTAACTTTTCCTTGTTCGTGCGCTTCAGATAAGGCAATTGGAATAGAGGCCGCTGTGGTATTTCCGTATTTTTGAATATTGTTATAAACTTGATCGTCTTTCAATCCAAATCGTTTTTGAATGAATTGAGAAATACGCAAGTTAGCTTGATGTGGAATAAGCATATCAATATCAGAAACTTCTAAATTATTTTTTTGCAAACCTTCATTAATTACTTCACTAAAACGTTTGATGGCATGTTTAAAAACAAATTGACCATTCATATAAGGACGGTAACTAAAATCTTCTGGGTCATTATCTTTAATGATGTCTGACACCCAACGTGTTCCCATACCCGGAGCTTCTGTTGCAAGCTCTAGCGCATGCTTTCCTTCAGAATGTATGTGTGTAGACAAAATCCCTTTTGTTACATCTTCTTCACGAGTCAATATGGCGGCGCCTGCACCATCACCAAAAATAACAGAAATACTTCGACCTCGTGTCGATTTATCAATTCCATGCGATTGTAATTCACTTCCAATCACAAGAATATTTTTATACATACCCGTCTTAATAAATTGATCGGCCACAGAAATCGAATACACAAAACCCGAGCATTGTGCTCTAATATCTAAGGCAGCCACAGTATTAATTTCTAAAGCTTCTTGAATTTGAACTCCAGGCCCAGGAAAATAGTAATCTGGACTCAAAGTAGCAAATACGATCAGATCAATGTCTTCTTTTTCAATTCCTGAGTTTGAAATGGCCTTTTTGGCAGCTTCTAATCCCATTGTAAAAGTTGATTGCCCATCACCAGGTTTTACCCAACGGCGTTCTTTGATTCCTGTGCGTTCTTGAATCCACTCATCGGTAGTATCCATGATTTTAGACAAATCGTCATTAGTAACAATGTTTTCTGGCACATAATGCCCTAGACCTATAATTTTTGAATTGTACATACTGTAAGTTTGAGTAAAAAGTCTAACAAATATAAACTAAAATGTCAGTTTGTCACTTTTTAATATTTGGTATTTTTTTTGACTAAAGAAAAACATATAACTTAAAAATCAACATAATTATGTCAAAAGGAACGATTAATGTATCTGTAGAAAATATTTTTCCACTGATAAAAAAATTCCTCTATAGCGATCACGAAATATTTTTACGTGAACTGGTAAGTAATGCCACAGATGCCACTCTAAAACTAAAGCACTTGACCAATATTGGTGAAGTCAGTGTAAAGTATGGAACGCCTAAAATCGAAATTAAAATCGATAAAGAAGGCAAAAAACTTCATATCATCGATCAAGGTTTAGGGATGACTGCAGACGAGGTTCAGAAATACATCAACGAAGTTGCTTTTTCTGGCGCTGAAGAATTTTTAGATAAATACAAAGACAAGGTAGATGATGCTGGGATTATCGGTCATTTTGGTTTGGGCTTCTACTCTGCCTTTATGGTAGCAGAAAAAGTAGAAATCATTACCAAATCTTTCAAAGAGGAGCCTGCTGCACATTGGACTTGTGATGGCAGCCCACAATACACACTTGAAGCTTCTGATAAAACAGAAAGAGGAACAGAAATTATTTTGCACATTGCCGAAGATTCTACCGAATTCCTTGAAGAAAGTCGTATTACTACACTTTTAAATAAATACAATAAGTTCATGCCAATTCCAATCAAATTTGGAACCAAAGAAGAAAATGATCCTTCGCATGAACCAGAAACAACAACAGATAAAGAGGGTAAAGAAACAACTGAACCTCAGCGTAAGATCACAGTTGATAATATTATTAATAACCCAACTCCTGCTTGGACCAAGCAACCTTCTGAATTAGAAGATACCGACTATAAAGGGTTTTACCGTGAATTGTATCCAACACAGTTTGAAGAGCCTTTGTTCAACATTCATTTAAACGTAGATTATCCTTTCAACTTGACAGGAATTTTATACTTCCCAAAAATGGGGAATGATATGAATATTCAAAAGGATAAAATTCAATTGTATCAAAACCAAGTATTTGTAACAGATAATGTTGAAGGCATTGTCCCTGAATTTTTGACAATGTTGAGAGGTGTCATTGATTCACCAGACATTCCACTGAATGTGTCGCGTTCGTACCTTCAAGCAGATGGCGCCGTTAAAAAAATATCGTCTTATATCACTAAGAAAGTAGCAGATAAAATGAAATCTCTATTCAACTCTAATAGAGAAGATTTTGAAGCGAAGTGGAATGATATTAAAATTGTGATTGAATACGGTATGCTTTCCGAAGATAAATTCTTTGAGAAATCAAACGCGTTCGCACTATATCCTTCTGTAGATGGAACCTATTATACGTATGATGAACTTTACAATAAAATCAAAGCAAATCAAACAGATAAGGACGATAAATTGGTCGTTTTATATGCGTCTGACAAAGATGCACAGCACAGTTATATTGAAGCTGCAAAAACAAAAGGCTATGAAGTACTGTTATTAGACTCTCCTATTGTATCTCATTTAATTCAGAAATTAGAAAGCGAAAAAGAAAACACATCGTTTGTTCGTGTGGATTCTGACCATGTTGATAATTTAATCAAAAAAGATGAAGCTACTGTTTCTAAGCTTAGTGACGAAGAAAAAACGAAGCTTGAAACTATTTTGAAAGAAATTGTTCCTTCAGAAAAATTCATGGTCCAACTAGAAACTATGGACAGCAGTTCTGCACCATTTATGATTACACAACCAGAGTTTATGCGTCGTATGAAAGAGATGCAACAAACTGGTGGCGGTGGCGGAATGTTTGGAATGGGAAATATGCCTGAAATGCATAACCTTATTGTAAACACCAACTCAGAACTGGTAAGTGAAATCTTAAATACCAAAACAAAGAAAAAACAAGAGCGTTTGATCACACAAAGCTTGGATTTGGCACAATTGTCTCAAGGACTTCTCAAAGGAGAAGCATTGACCAATTTTATCAACCGTAGCTATGAAATGATAAAATAAGTCTCACATACTATTTTGAAAAATTAAAGCTGTCTTCGGATGGCTTTTTTTTGTTTTTAACTTAAAAAAATAATAAAATCAGTCTGTGAAATAAAAACTTAGATTAATTTAGAGCTCAACTATGAGTATGTCCTTATTTGATACATCCAAAATCGTAAAACTTCAGCTTCAAGATGCTGAGATTGAACACCATCCACAGTTTTTTGGTTTGGAAGAAGCGAATGCGCTATTTGACAAACTATATCAAAACACCCAATGGATTGAAGAGGACATTAGAGTTTATGGCAAAATTTATAAGCAACCCCGTTTGACGGCTTTTTTTGCCAACAATCAAAAGAAGTATGGGTATGCAAACATTTCAATGACACCTCAACCCTTTCCTCCGCTTTTGAATGCGATAAAAACAAGAATTGAAGCGGCGACACAAACACAATTTTCGTCCTGTTTACTAAATCTATATAGAGATGGTCAAGACAGTAATGGCTGGCATGCAGATGATGAAAAAGAACTTGGACTCAACCCTGTAATTGCGTCTGTGAGCTTAGGTGCCGAACGGCTATTTCATTTGAAACATAAAAAAATAAAAACCTTAAAACACAAACTAAATTTACAAAACGGTAGTTTATTGCTCATGAAAGGTGAAACGCAACACCACTGGTTGCACCAAATACCAAAAACTAAAAAACCTCTTGGCAAGCGCATCAACTTAACCTTTAGACTCCTAAAATAATAGCATCATGACCAAACACATTCTTCCTTTAGTCTGCCTTTTTATAAGCATGACGATTTTTACTGAAGCTCAAAATTTTTCTTCCACAGACATTACCATTAATCGCTATATCGATGGCACTTTATTAGTTCCTGAGTCTGTAGAAAATCCACAACTAGTCATTATGATTGCAGGCTCCGGACCTACCGATCGGAATGGAAATCAATCGTTTATGAGAAATGATATGTTGAAAAAATTAGCCGAAAAACTTTCTGAAAATGGAGTCGCAACATTCAGATACGACAAGCGTGTAGTAAAGCAACTTAAAACAGGAACTTTTGACAACAACATACGGTTTGATGATTTTGTAACAGATGCTAAATCCGTGGTTACTTATTTTAAATCTTCTTATGCTTCTATTACAATTGCAGGGCACAGCCAAGGAAGTTTAGTTGGGCTTTTAGCAGCCGAAGCTGGAGCAAACAGTTTTATATCCTTAGCAGGTGCAGGAAACTCTATTGATCAAATTATTTTAGAGCAAATTACAAAAACAGCTCCTTTTTTCACAGAAGACACCAAACGTGTCTTAGAAATCTTAAAAAACGGAGAAACCACCACGGAGTTCCCGCCAGCATTGGCGTCTATATTCAGTTTAGATATTCAACCTTTTATGAGTAATTGGATGCAATACAATCCTCAAAAACTTATTGAACGTTTAGAAATTCCTGTACTCATTATTAACGGAACTAAAGATTTACAGGTGAGTACAGCAGAAGCACAATTACTAAAGGCTCACAAAAAAGATGCTGAACTAGTTATCATAGAAAATATGAATCACCTTTTATTTGAAATTAGTGGGGGTGATTTGGAAAACACAAAATCTTATAATGAAATGAATCATCCAGTAATGCCAAAAGTTATTTCAGTTATACTCAATTTTATTAAAAAAGATAAAAGCACCATTGAGAAATGATGCTTTTAACTACTAACCAACCAAAATATATTACTAACAAAATAATATGTAACAAATTTTTCAACTTTCGTGCCAAAACGCTGAGGCATAACTTATTTAACTTAACTTTCACACAATAAAACGAGTACTCTTAAAATTTTAACACTTTTAAAAAATAATTTTAAGCGCGCCAGTATTTTCTCGTTAAAAACATAGAGAACGAAAAAGCATCATTTAAAAAAATGATGCTTTTAATCACTAACCAACCAAAATATATTACTAAAGATTACGTAATATGATAACTATAAGTCAAAATCCGTGCCAAAAGTTATTTTATTTATATTTGAATCCTATAAACTAAAAACTATGATTGATACAACGCCATTATTTACAGACGATACCATTGTTTTTGGTCTACTCATGTCTGCTATTGCTTTGATATTTTACACTGAATCACGTCCAACTGGATTTTGGCATAAATTTTATAAAATTGTTCCAGGTCTGTTTATGGCCTATATGATTCCAGCCCTATTCACAACATTGGGATGGATTGCTCCTGAATGGGAGACCCTCACTCCTACTGGCGAACTAACGCAACACAGTAGTAACTTGTACTATGTAGCAAGTCGATACTTATTGCCTGCCGCTTTGGTATTAATGACTTTAAGCATCGATTTAAAAGGAGTTGTCAACTTAGGATGGAAAGCATTGATCATGTTTTTTACAGGAACATTAGGCATTATTATTGGAGGTCCAATTGCAATCTTATTAATTTCTTTAGTTTCTCCAGAAACGGTGGGAGGTATTGGACCTGATGCTGTTTGGAGAGGCCTCTCTACTCTCGCTGGAAGTTGGATTGGCGGCGGTGCCAACCAAACTGCCATGTTGGAAATTTATGGATACAATCAGAAATTATACGGAGGTATGGTTTTCGTTGATATTGTGGTTGCTAATATATGGATGGCACTCTTATTAATTGGGATTGGAAAATCGGATCGCATTAATAAATGGTTAAGAGCAGATACTACTGCTATTGAAACGCTCAAAAACAAAGTTTCTACTTTCACTGAAAGTGTCAAACGCACTCCAACGCTTACGGACATCATGATCATGATAGGGATTGCATTTGGAACGGTAAGCTTTGCACACTTATCATCTAGTTATTTAGCTCCCTTTTTCAATGAATATGTTTCAACTATTGCATCAGAAACGCTAAGAAATGTCTTTACATTTTTAGGGTCTTCTTTCTTTTGGATGATTAGTGTTGCCACTCTAATTGCTATAGGACTTTCCTTTACAAAAGCAAAAAATTATGAAGGTGCCGGCGCCAGTAAATTTGGAAGTGTTTTTATTTACATCCTGGTAGCAAGCATCGGAATGAAAATGGATTTAACAATGATTTTTGACAACTCGGGACTGATTGCAATTGGCGTTGTTTGGATGACCATCCATGCCGTGCTTTTGATCGCTGTTGCTAAATTGATTCGAGCACCCTATTTCTTTTTAGCTGTAGGAAGTCAAGCAAACGTAGGAGGTGCTGCTTCTGCACCTATTGTAGCATCTGCTTTTCATCCCTCTTTGGCTAGTGTGGGTGTACTCTTAGCCGTCTTTGGTTATGCCATCGGAACCATTGCTGCTATTGCTTGTACAATCCTTATGGAATTAGCCGCCGCAACCGCTTAGAAATAATTATATTTGATTCCTAAAAACAAACCATGAACATCCGTATATACTTTTTAATTGTACTCTTTATAACCTCCTGTACACAAACCCCTAAAAACTCCACCGTTAAGGGCAATATCAAAGGCTTTCAAAAAGGAACACTCTACCTACAAAAGGTAAATGATGGTGGATTTACAACTCTGGATTCTTTACCGATGAATAGTACAACCGATTTTGAATTGGGATATGATTTAGAAGAAGCTGAGATGTTATTTTTAAGCATTTCAAAAGATATGGATGCAGAGCGTATTTCTTTCTTTGCAGATAAAGGAGTTACAACTATACATACAAGTTTGAAACGCTTCAAGTACGATGCTCAAATAGAAGGCAGTATCCAACAAGAATTACTGGAATCTTATTATAAAAATATTGGACGTTTTAAAGATCAAAGGCTCGAACTAATCGAAGCACAATTGAATGCTCAAAAAGAGGGCAAACAAGACCAAACAGATTCGCTTTTAGCTGTGATGGAGAACATTACAAAGCGTAGCTATTTGTACACAGTTAATTTTGCTATTAATAACAAGGATAGTGAAGTAGCACCTTTTGTGGCAGTATCTGAGATTTATGATGCCAATGTGAAATACTTGGACACCATTAACAAAGTATTGCCTCCAAAAATTGCCAATTCCAAGTACGGAATTATTCTGGAGGCATATATCAAATCTGTAAAGTCTGAGTAATTTAGAGCTTGTTAATCTTTTCGATTAAAGCAGTTCCTTTTGCTTCAAGATCTTTAGCGATGCCTTTAAAATGCGCTTTTTGATTTTCTACATCTTTTGCGTTTACCTTTTCAATCAACTCATCAAAAGCTGAAATAGCTTCGTCAATTATAGCTTCACTCTTTTTAGTGTCTTTATCGGTATTGGCATATTCCCAAATGTATACTGCTTCAATGATATCTCCTAATACATAATTGATATCTTTCTTTAAATTTCTAACGTTAGCCATTATATTAATTTTTGTTTTTGCAAAATTACGTAATTTTAAATGAACTCGTTTAAACTTTTTGAATTGAAGCGAAAATTAATTATGTTTCATCTAATTCAAGGTTTTTTTAGTTGCGTAGCTCTGTTACAGAAGTTAAAAAAGATAAAAAGTGGGTGAAAAAGGGGGATTTTTAGCCGATTGATAACGCTTAAACGAGTTCAATATAAACTTCTAAAAGTTTCGCATCATTTGCAGAAATAGAAAACCTTTGGATACACGCAGGAACTAAAACCGTTTCCCCCATTGAAAATTCAGTGACCGCTCCATCGACTTCCAAGCTTGCAGCGCCTTCTACACACATATAAATCATAAAAGAATCATGATTGTTTTCTTTTTGTATGGGTGCGTTTACTTCCAATACATTGGTGGTAAAATACGGACAACTGACGAGTTCTGTGGATGTATTGGAATCCAGAGAATACTTTACTCTAAAATTATCCGGCATGTCAAAATCAAAAGCGTCCAGCGCGATGTCATTGTGCAACTCCCGTTCATTGCCTTCAGAATCCACGCGGTCCCAATCGTACACGCGGTAGGTAATATCACTCGTCTGCTGAATTTCGGCTAAAAGCACGCCTGCACCTATGGCATGAATACGCCCCACTTCTATAAAATAGGTATCCCCTGGTTTGACGGCATCAAAATTTAAAATACTTTGCAGTGTCTTAGCTTCCAGGTGTTTGAGGTACAACTCTTGCGTCATGTCCTGATTGAACCCAACAATAAGGTTGGAATCTGGATCGGCTTGAACCACATACCACATTTCGGTTTTTCCAAAACTATTGTGGCGTTCTTTGGCCAACTGATCGTTGGGATGCAACTGCACCGATAAATCCTGTTTCGCATCAATAAACTTAATAAGCAACGGAAATTTTGTTCCAAACTGGCGAAAATTCTTCTCCCCCATCAAGTCAGATGTGTAAGTGTCCATCAGCGTTTTCAAAGATGTGCCTTTCAAAGACCCATTGGAGACAACTGACGTATCGCCTTCCACATCACTGATCTCCCAGCTTTCGCCGGCTTCGGTGGACGTAGTGGGTTTGTTTAAAAACTGTTGTAGTTTTTGACCCCCCCAAATTTTATCTTTAAGAATGGGTTGAAATTTTAAGGGATAAAGGGCGTTCATAAGGTTTAATTTCCTGAGTAGGTTACAAAATTACGAGCGGTTTCGTAAAGTGTGACTTCCAAATCTAAATTAGAATCCAGCACTTTTTTTAGCTTATCATAAATAACCACCACAATGTTTTCGGCCGTTGGGTTCAACTCTTTAAACTCGGGAACATCTAAGTTCAAGTTTTTATGATCAAAGGCATCTTCCACTTCCGATTTGATAAAGTCTTTCAGGATTTTAACATCCATCACAAAGCCTGTTTCAGGATCAATCTCTCCGGTCACGCTGACTGTGAGGTCGTAATTATGCCCGTGGTAATTGGGGTTGTTACATTTCCCAAATATGGCATCGTTTTTTTCAAAACTCCAATCGGGGCGGTACAATCTATGGGCGGAATTAAAGTGTGCTTTTCTACTGACGGTGACTCTCATTGCTCGTGTTTATGTATTCGTAAAATTTTTCAAATATGATTTTAAACCATTCGGTGTATAGTTCGGGTTGGAGTTTGATATCGGCTTTCACAGCTTCTAAAGGCATCCATTTCCAAGCTTCGACTTCCTCGGGGTTGATGACCGGTGCTGCTTCGTAATAGCCCACCATAATATGGTCCAATTCGTGTTCGGTGAGCCCATTGTCAAAAGGGGCTTTATAAATAAAAGAGGTGGTTTCTTTGAGCGGAGCTACAAAGCCCATTTCTTCTTGTAAACGACGGCTGCCCGCTTCCAAATTGGATTCACCCACACGTTGGTGCGAACAACAGGTATTGGTCCACAATAAAGGGGAATGGTATTTATGAGCGGCGCGTTGTTGCAACATCAATTCGTTCTTAGAATTGAAAATAAAAACCGAAAAGGCACGGTGTAAAACCGCCTTTTCATGCGCTTCCATTTTTGGCATGGTGCCTATTTGTTCGTCCTGTGCATTGACAAGAATGACTTGTTCTTCTATCATGTGACAAAAATATCAACTAAATCTTTAAGTTTTACTAATTTCTTGCCAAAAAACAGTTTTTAAAAAGAGCCTAAAACGAAGTCCGCCAAAAAAAAAATTGCATTTTTATTGTACTATATTATAGTCTTGTTTAGTGTTTGACTCTTTAAGGTAAACATTATCAATTATTTACAAAAATAAACACCCTATATTTTTTGATTTTTAAAAATTAAGTTTAAGTTTGAAAGAGATTGAGATCCCAAGACTACATCTTCTAAAAGAATTTGACCAGAGTTTAGATATTATTTTATTAAAAGTAAGTGTGCTGTGAAAAGTATTCACAACTGTTCTTATACGAGACTGTTAAAAAGAATATTCAACTTAATTGGTAATCTTATGAAATTAAAATTTATCATCCCACTAGTCATAGTTTCTTTTTTGAGTTCTTGCTCTTCTATACCTAAAGAAACTGTCGAATTATCAAAAGTATTAGGCAATGACATAAAAATTCTCCAGAACTCTCACAAAACAACGGTGAAATTATTTTATGACAAGATTATTGAAAATATTAATGTTTTCATTGATGATATTTATTCCCCATTTGTTATTCACTATGTGTTGAAAGCTGAATTACAAAAACACAAAAATAAGGAAGAGTCCATCTATGGAGACATTGAAAGTGCTGGAAAAAACGAAGGGGAAACAGAGATAGATAATGCACTCAATATTATGAGTGAATTTCTTGAAGACGCTAATACTCAAGTAGAAAAAAAAAGAATAGAATTATTAAATCCAATAATTAATGAGAAGAATAAAACCCTTACTGACATTAACGATTTATACGAGAACACTATTTATGCTAATTCTACTATAACTGGTTATTTAGAATCTATTAGAAAAGTTAAAGAAAGTCAACAAGAGGCATTGTCAATAATTGGACTTAAGGGAAAAGATGAGGAGCTTAATAACGTTTTATTGCAAGCATCAAAATTAACAAAATTAGCCTTAGCTAAAGGAAAGGAAATTGATATTAAAAGTGATGAAGCTTATCTTAAAATAGAAGAAATATCTAATCAGATTAAAAGTATAACAAATAAAAAATAATTAAAATGGGAAGATTTAGCAAATTATTTGCAGACGCAGTTGCAGCATTTAATGGAATTTACAAAGTAGAATTGGACAGTCTTACTGGACTTTCAAAAGAGGATATTGATTCTATAATTCCTGGAACAGAAGATTTAAGGGTTTATTCAGTACTTATTAAAGTGGTGGAAAAAGCGTCTAAAGAAAATACATCTAAAGCACAGTTAATAGGAGACATTAAAGAATTGGGAGATATCGCAGTAAAAATTGCTAAGAAGATACCTCAATTTAGTTCACTACTATAAAAATTATTAATGATTATCAAACTTAAATATTATGAAGAAAATTAGAATTTTATCAATTGATGGTGGTGGAATACGAGGTATTTTGCCTGGCATAGTTTTAAATCAAATTGAAGAAAAGCTTCAAAAAAAAACAAATGATCCGAATCTGCGATTAGCGGATATGTTTGATTTCATGGCGGGCACAAGTACAGGTGGAATTTTAACATTAGCATACTTAACCCCAAACGAAGTTAATCGACCCAAACTTAAAGCCACAGAAGCGGTAAATCTTTATTTGGATAGAGGAGATGAAATATTTGATGTCAATTTATGGCAAAAAATAAAAAGTGGAAAAGGAATAACTGATGAAAAATACGATGCGTCTGAATTAGAAGAAGCTTTAGATGATACTTTTGGAGATATTATGCTATCTAATCTTCTCAAGCCATGCATAATAAGTTCTTATGACATAAGAAATGGCAAACCTCATTTTTTTAAACAACATAAGGCTCAAAATAATATTTCTGACTTTAAAGTGAAAGATGTGGCAAGAGCTACCTCAGCTGCTCCTACTTATTTTGAAACTGCTCGAATAAAAAATAAATTAGGAACACCTTACCCATTAATTGATGGAGGTGTATTTGTTAATAATCCTGCCTTAGTAGCCTATTCCGAAGTTCGTACAATGAATTTACTGGATACGGATCATTTTCCTACCGCAAAGGATATGATGATTGTATCTATAGGAACTGGAAGTGTTAGTAAAAATTATGAGTTTAAAAAAGCAAAAGATTGGGGTGCAGTGGGATGGATCAAACCAATTATAGAAATAATGATGTCCGGAAATTCACAAACAGTTCATTATCATTTAACTCAAATATTTGACACATTGAATACAAAAAACAAGAAGGACTATCATCGTCTACAACCTAAAATACTAACTGCAGATCCAGAAATGGATAATGCATCAGTCGAGAATTTAATAAAATTAAAAGAAGATGGGTTAAGCTATGTTTCCGATTTAGACGTAGACAAGGAACTAGATGATATAGTGATGAAACTAATTCAATATCAAGAATGAAAATAACAATTATTAAACATAGTATTAGTAACTAGATTAAATTCAAAGACTTTACCTGAGCATCAAAATCATATAAACAAGATAAATTCAGTAAGACGTGTACAATATTTTTAGCTAATTATATTATGACAAAAGAAGAACTAGAAAAACAAAAACTTAAAGTTGAAATCGAACAGTTTCAAAAACCATTTTGGAAAAACCCTACATTGATAATTTCATTTTTAACTGTTATTATATCTGCTACTATTGGATTCAGTTCCTACTTCACTAAAGTAAACCAAGACAATATTACTAAAATTGAAGAATTACAAGAATTAACTAAAAAGCAAGAAGCACTTGAACGTAAAATAGAATTACAAAATTTAAACCTACAGAAAACACAACTAGAAAATCGGGCAAAGCAATTACAAACAAATCTTGACAAGATCAACGCTGATTTATTGAATCTTGAATCTTCTCTCATAATTAAAAATCAAAAATTAAGCAAACTAACCACAAACTTAGAAAAAGAAAAAAAAAGAAATAAAGACTATTTTGAAAAAGTAGAAAAAATCACTTTGTATATGGCAGATTATGGGCCAGGGTTTGCTAAAGGAGTTTTATCTTCAACTTCGGGCAAAAATAAAATAAAGCAAATAACTGAGATAGCAAATAAAAAAATACAAGCAAAAGAAATTGAAAAGTTTACAAACGATATTGTAAGTCAAACTTTCCGTAAATATTTAACTAAAAAAAATAACGAACTAAGACTCATTTATAATAATTAAACAGCCATAACCTTGCTCAGATAAGTCTCTGACTTTGCACAACAGCTTAACAGATCGTAAACATTATTCAATTAAACTTTAGTTCATTTTATTTATTGATTTTAAATTGCAACCTATTTAAAATCAACTAGTTATAGGTTTATTTTTTTGGAATTTTAAAAATTATGTTATAGGTTTAGGCTTTGATTGTGACCCCAAGTCTACATCTTCAAAAAGAATTTGACCAGAGTTTAGATATTATTTTATTGAATGCCGTATTGGAAAGGTTTCGATAGGTGTTCCATTTGCCACAGAACAAGAATTATGTGGAAGTGGGGTAAAATCTCTTTTAAAATAAATTTAAATTAAAAAAAAACTCTCTAACCCTACTTACATTATGGAATTGAAAACAAAAATTGATGTTCTGTCATCAAAATACGAATCACTTAAAAATCGTATTAACACAGAGGAAGCTACAAAAGAGGAACTTGAATCTTTCGAGATTATAAAAGCCATTTTACGAAAAGATATTGGAGTTGAAAAGATACACCATAGAGATACACAGAGTTATTTTGGTGTTCTTTATGACAACAACAACAGAAAGCCGATTTGTAGACTGTTTTTAGATGGTAGGATAAAACGAATTGAATTATTTGATCAAAATAAAACTTCTAGAAAAATTGAGATCAACACAATTGATGATATATATAATTTTTCAGAAGATTTATTAAGCGTTGCTAATTATTACAAAAATGATTACAACTTGGAAAGACAACCGGAAAAACAACTGGAAAATTTAAAACAAGCATAACGTGTCAATACAACTTGAAATTATGAAAAATCTATTAAAAATTACTTTTGCATTATTTTTATTTATGCTGTATACTGATTGTAGCAATGGGGAAGAAACAAATCAAAAAGATGTTTCTAAACTTACAGATGAAGAAGTATTTGCTTTGAAAACTTTTGAAATTTATGAGGAATTGTCAACCAAAGATATTCCAATAGAAGATATTAAATATCTCGTCTTAAAAATTCAAATGGATTTCTAACTGCAAAATTTGAATTAACAGGGCTAACAAAAAAAGAGTTGCAAATGGGTTCTTTTGTTATCATATACTAACCCTTAACCCAACATCGCCATCAGGAAAATGCGGAAAGCACAATGTTTATTGATGAAACAAACCCTATTGTTGATGCTTCAGAAAATTACATAAATAATGTACCATGGAATTGGAATCAATTCTATGTATATCTTTCTATGGCTGGATTACATCAAACCAACGCTTTTTTTAATAGCATACAGAACACACCCCCAAAACTTAAAAATTATAACAGATATAGAACTATAGGAGTAGGTTCTTTTAGAAAAGAATGTACCAATTAAATACTAATTAAAAATGAAAAAATTACTTTTAATAATTTGTTTAGCCTCTATTAATTGTTTCTCTCAAGACTTAAAGGACAAAGTAAATAAAAATGTTATTTATATTTATTTTGAGAAAGAAGATCCATATCAGAAAAAGACTGTCTCATTGAAAACAAGTGGAAAAGAAATGGATAGATCCTCTTATATTTTCTCTTTTATAGAAGAAAACAACAAATCTTTAAATAAAGAGGTTATAAAACTAGAGTATTCTGAATATGCAGATTATGACGAAATGTCAAATGATAATCGTGTTTTACTAATTGAAATAAATAAAAGTTTTTTGAAGAAAAATAAAAATCTAATTTTAACAAGAAAAATTATGCATAAAATAGGCTTTATAGAAACTCGAAAAATTATAGAAAGAACTAAGAAGATATTATTAATTGAAAATAACAACTATAACAATAAAATTACAATTAGAGTAGTAAAATATTATACTATGATAGAATAGAAGCAATCATGAATAAACAATAAAAACTAACCGCAACCATGCATATAAAAAATAGCAATTAAGTGCCTAATAAAAAGTTTGGTTCTTTTCTGTTATCTTGATTTTAAATCGAAAATAATAGCTTTTTAACCTGCTACTTTTCATATACTAACCCTTAACCCAACATCCCCAAAAACGCTTCTTCAGAAATAATAGGCACTTTTAGGCTCTCGGCTTTGGTACGTTTGCTAGGTCCCATATTGGCACCTGCTACCACATAGGAGGTTTTTGCAGAAATAGAACTCACCACCTTTCCGCCATTGGAATCAATGAGGGCTTTCAGCTCGTCACGAGAGACGGTTTCAAACACCCCAGACACCACAAACCGCAAGCCTTCTAACTGTGTGGTTTGGTTGGACAAGGCTTCTTCAGAGAGTTGGAGTTGAAGGCCGTATAAAATCAAACGGGCCACCATTTGAACATTCGCTTCGGTACTAAAAAAGTCCACCACACTTTCGGCAATTCGAATACCGATTTCATCCACCGTTTCTAAATCTTCCAAAGTCGCTTTAGACAGGGCTTCAATAGATTTGTAATGTTTAGCTAGTTTTTTAGCGACTGTTTCTCCTACATACCGAATGCCTAAACCGAACAATACCCGTTCAAAAGGCACGTCTTTAGACGCTTGCACTCCGTTGACCAAGTTGTCCGCACTTTTTTCTGCCATGCGGTCGAGGTGGACAATCTGATCCGTTGTGAGTTCGTATAAATCGGCATAATCTCGGATCAACCCTGCATTGACCAATAAGGCTACCGTTTCACCACCCAAGCCTTCAATATCCAAGGCTTTTCGGGAAATATAATGTTGGATCCGTCCAATAATTTGTGGCGAACATCCCTGATCGTTTGGACAATAATGATGCGCCTCCCCTTCTTTTCGAACCAGTGGCGTGTCACATTCTGGACAGGACGACATATAAACCGTTGGCGTACTTTCTGGAGACCGACGACTTAAATCGACCCCCATAATTTTAGGAATGATCTCCCCTCCTTTTTCGACATAGACCCAATCACCCACACGCACGTCTAGTTTTTCAATTTGATCGGCATTGTGGAGCGACGCTCGTTTGACAATCGTGCCTGCCAATTCCACAGGTTGAAGATTCGCAACCGGTGTGATGGCTCCCGTTCGTCCTACTTGATACGAAATGTGTTCGAGCTGTGTAGACACCTGCTCGGCTTTAAACTTATAAGCCATCGCCCAACGCGGAGCTTTAGCGGTATAGCCCAGCTCTGCTTGTTGAAATAAACTGTTCACTTTCACAACCACGCCATCCGTTTCGTAAGGCAGCTCATGACGGTGCACATCCCAATAATTGACAAACTCTAAAACGCCATCAATAGAATCTGTGAGCTTCGCAATTGTGGGTACTTTAAACCCCCAAGAACGGGCTTTTCCAAGGTTTTCAAATTGAGTTTTGATGGTGGTATTTTCACCGACAATACTGTATAATAAACACTCCAAAGGGCGCTTGGCAACCTCAGCACTGTCTTGTAATTTTAAACTTCCCGAAGCCGTATTTCGGGGGTTTTTATAGGGTTCCTCCCCTGCGGCAATGCGCTCCGCATTCATCGCATTAAAGCCTTCAAAAGGGAGTACTATTTCACCGCGAATTTCAAATTTATCTGGATAAGCACCCCGTAATTTTAAAGGCACGGATTTAATGGTTTTGATATTTGCAGTCACGTTGTCCCCTTGTGTACCATCGCCCCGAGTTAAGGCCTGTACGAGCAGCCCCTTTTCGTAAGTTAGGCTTATAGACGCGCCATCATATTTCAGCTCACAGGTGTACTGAATGGGGCCATCGACCATTTTGCGCAATCGGGTTTCCCAATCCATTAAATCGTCTTTGGAATAGGAGTTATCTAAAGAGTACATGCGTTGTGCATGCACAATCGTTTCAAAATTTTTAGTGACAGCACCTCCCACTCTAAGGGTTGGCGAACTGGCATCATAATACTGTGGATATGCGGTTTCTAAATCTTGGAGTTGCTTCAACTTGGTATCAAACTCAAAATCAGAAATGGACGGTGCGTCCAATACATAGTAGTTATAATTATGTTGGCTCAGCGCGTTCCGAAGTTGTAAAATTTGTTCTTTAATATCCATCAAAAAAAATAATCGGTCTTAATAATTTGCAGTACTAAGATATGAAAATGAGTGGTACACAAAAGAGAAATACGAAGAATTTATCAGCAATTTAGTGAACAAAAATCAGCGTTTGCTAGCGCACATCATTCTGTTTTTTCCAAAAATATCGGTCTTTAGTTGAACGTCTTCAAAATCGTTAGAAGAAAAAAGAGCTTTGGTCTCATCTCCTAGATATTCATTGATTTCAAAATAGAGCACCCCTTGTTTTTTAAGGGCTTTTTTGCTCAATGCGACGATCGCTTGATAAAATACTAAGGGGTTGTTATTTTCAACAAAGAGAGCCAAATGAGGTTCGTGATCCAATACATTGGGTGCCATGCGTTCTTTTTCACTTTCACGAACATACGGCGGATTGGACACAATGATGTCAAACTGCGATGCGCTGTTTTCCCATTCCAAAACATTTGCTTCAATAGTGTTGAGTTGCACGGCATTTTGTTGGGCGTTGTACTGTGCCATTTCTAAAGCGGCAGGACTGACATCCAAAGCAAACACCTCTGCATTAGCCAAGTGTTTTGCCAAGCTCACCGCAATGCAGCCAGAGCCGGTGCCTATATCTAAAATTTTAAGTGACTGGTTGGAGTCCGCTTGTTTCAAAATCCAAGCAACGAGTTCTTCTGTTTCAGGACGTGGGATCAGTACATTGGGATCCACTTTAAAATCCAATCCAAAAAAAGAGGTCGTTCCCAGTATATATTGAATGGGTTCATAGGTCAAAAGACGACTGATGATGGTTTCAAAATACTCGAACGTTTCAGGAGTGATGAGGGTATCGGATTGAAGGCTGACATCGATACGTTTGTACTCTAAGTGTTGTTCGCAAATGCGGTAAAAGAAGGTGTTAATTTCTTCTTTAGGGTAATAGCCTATAAGTCCATTTTGAAAAAAATTCTGAAGTGATTTTAACTGCATTATAACGTTTTTATCATTCTTACACCACACGAGCTATGACCCGTGTTTCCCATAGAGGATCTCCAAATATTCAAATCCGTATTGTTTATATAATTTTTGAGCTGTAGTGAGTTCCGAAAGTGTTTCTAAATAACACTGGGTGTACCCCATTGATTTGGCAGCTTCTAGACAACTATCTAAAAGCTGTTTACTGTATCCTTTTCCTCTAGCATCTGGTGATATATACATTTTTTGAAGTTCGCAAATAGACGATTTTTCGGAAGGAAGGGCTTTGATTCCAGCACCGCCTTTGACTTGACCTTCGTGGTCTATCACAAAATAAACAGCTTTATCTTCTTGATAGGATTCAAACATTTGAGTGGTTTCTACATCTTCATAAACGGTCCCTGTTAAAGGAAGGCGAAGCTCTATAAATATGGATTTAATAACCGATTCGATTTGTGAATTGTCGTTAAATTGAATTTCTCTAATACGCATTTGATGGATACCGATTAATAAATCTTATTTTTGTTGTTCGAAGATACATATAATACCCAAAAAATGATAAAAAAATTTACGATCCTTCTCTTAATTTTATTGACAACGAGTTGCGCCATCAAAAAAAAACCAGAGTTTATTAAAATTGATGGTATTGAACTTGTGGAGGCTAATTCTAGAACACTGACATTAAAAGCGGAAGCACTTTTTAACAATCCAAACGTTGTAGGGGGTCGACTGAATACGGAGGGTGTGAATGTATTTGTAAATGACATGTTAATGGGAATTGTGAGTGCAGAAGAATTTAAAGTCCCCGCAAAAAATAGTTTTAAGGTACCTCTTCAAATTAAAATCAATACCAAAGACCTTTTAAGTAAAGATCCGAATGGATTTTTAAGCGGACTCCTTAACAGTGTTCTAAACAAAAACTTGAAAGTAACTTATAAAGGCGTTATTCAATTTAAGGCCTTAGGCTTTAGCTATAAATACCCTATTGATAAAACAGAAACCGTCAAAATTAAATTATAATCCGTCACGAACATTACATAGCACGTTGTATTGAGATTGCCAAAAAAGGCTTGGGCTCTACAGCTCCCAATCCCATGGTTGGTTGCGTCATTGTGGTGAACGATCAAATAATTGCAGAGGGCTACACAAGTCCTTATGGTGGTGCGCATGCAGAAGTGAATGCCATTCAATCTGTAAAAGATGTAAGCCTACTCCACAAAGCAACTTTGTATGTCACCTTAGAGCCTTGTGCACATTTTGGAAAAACACCGCCTTGTAGCGATCTAATCATTGCACATAAAATTCCTAGAGTGGTGATTGGCTGTGTAGATGAACATGATAAAGTATGTGGCAAAGGTATTGCGAAATTAAAAGCTGCCGGATGTGAAGTGACTGTTGGTGTTTTGGAAACGGAGTGCAAAGCGCATCACAAACGGTTTTTTACATACCACACTAAAAAGCGTCCTTATATTATATTGAAATGGGCAGAGAGTAACGATGGGTTTATGGCGCCGTTGTCAAAATCTGAAACCAAACCGGTTTGGATCAGTAATTCGTACTCAAGACAATTGGTGCATCAATGGCGTGCGGAAGAACAAGCCATTTTGGTGGGCGCAAATACAGTGGTTCAAGACAATCCTAGCTTAACGACTCGTGAAGTGGAAGGATCCAACCCAACCCGTATTGTCATTGACCCAAAAAATTCCCTAGCAGAAACGTATCAGGTGTTTAATTCTGACGCAAAAACCATTCGACTGACTTCAGTTGAAATTGATGTACAAAAACCACTGGCAGCAGAAATATGTAACGCTTTATATACACATCAAATAAATTCTGTAATTGTTGAAGGTGGGCAAAAAACCCTGCAAGCATTTATTGATGAGAACCTTTGGGACGAAGCGCGCATATTTTCGAGTGACCTCAAATTAGTTGAAGGAGTTTCAAATCCCAAAATCAACGGCACTCTGGTTTCTGAAACATCGATTGGTTCGGATTGCTTAAAAATTCTTACAAATGATTGATACGCTTATATTCGATTTTGGGGATGTGTTTATCAACCTTGATAAACCTGCCATTGAACGCTCGTTATTGGACCTTGGAGTGACTTCTATTACAGATGACATGCTTTTGACAGCAATGGATTACGAAAAAGGATTGATTCATACAGATGACTTTGTGACTGCATTTACAACTAGATATCCATCCGTTTCGGCGGCACAATTTAAAAAAGCATGGAATTCAATTATTTTAAAATTTCCTGAATACCGTTTAGAGTTTATAGAAAACCTTTCTAAAAACAAAAAGTACAAACTTATTTTACTCAGCAATACCAACGCGCTTCATATCGAGCAAGTCATTGAAAATATGTCTTTAAAAAGGTACGAACGTTTTAAAAGTTGTTTTGATCAATTCTATCTTTCACATGAAATCCACTTTCGGAAACCCGATGCTTCCATTTATGAATTTGTATTAGAACAGAATCAACTCCAAGCGTGCGATTGTTTTTTTGTTGATGATACTAAAGAAAATACAGAGGCTGCAGCACAACTAGGCATACACACATGGAACAATAACCCAGTGAAAGAAGATGTTGTTAATCTATTTGACAATCCATTATTTACAAATTTGTAATGTCTATGTTGACGTATAAAACCATACTCAAACCTTCAGAAGAAGTTCTTTACAAAGACAAAGGGAGTAAGTTTTATGGGTATGCATTCCCAATCCACACAACAGAGGAGGTTAAAAAACACATAGATAAGCTTAAAAAAAAGCACTCTAATGCAGGGCATTTTTGTTTTGCATTCCAACATGGGATCCAAACACCATATTACCGCGCTTCAGATGACGGAGAGCCTTCAAATAGTGCTGGCTTGCCAATTTATGGTCAACTACATGCGTTTGACGTTACTAATGTCCTTGTGGTAGTGGTTCGTTACTTTGGAGGAACAAAACTTGGAGTTGGGGGCTTGATAAGTGCCTATAAAACCTCCGCTAAATTAAGTTTGGAGGCTAGTGTTGTAAAACAAATGGACATTTTAATACCCTTCAAATTAACTTTTGAATACAAAGAGTTGAGTCAAGTGATGCGGATTATTAAAAAATTTCAGCTGGTTTTAAAATCTCAGCGGCTTGAAATGGAATGTGAAGTGGTCATATTAGCCAAAAAAAGTGTTGAAAAAAGCCTTCAAACTACTTTTGAAGCATTTCATAAAATTAAAGTTGAAATTTTAAACGATTAAATTTGCAGTTTATCTAAAATATATTGCGGACAACGCATTGGAAAATTAGATTTCTTGTTAATAAAAACTAATTTAGTGTGGCCTGTAGTAAGTAATTCGCCGCTAGAATTGTGAATTTCGTAATTAAATTCGATGGATGCCGTTGGGCGCTTTAAAAGCGATGTAGAAACTGTTAAAACATCATCGTAATGTGCTGATTTTCTATAATTTAGATTCAACTCTACCACTGGCAACATCACATTATTAGACTCCATTTCTTTGTAAGAAATTCCTAAAGAGCTCAACCACTCAAGACGGCCAATTTCAAGGTACAGAGCATAGTTTCCATGGTAAACAACCCCCATTTGGTCTGTTTCTGCGTATCGCACTTTAATCTTAGTTTGATGTATGTTCATGTATTATAATTTGTATATTTAAAAAAAATAAACATGATGAAAAAATATTAAACATTCAATCAATTTTGATTTTTTTTTTTAAAATTTTGTTCACATATTTGTAGTATCAAACACATGATGATCATCCCCGTGATTATTTAGTTTACAACCACTAACTAACAAAAATAATTAAGTAAATGAATAATGCTGCGCAATCGGTCTGGGAAAACTGTCTAAACTTTATCAAAGACAACATTCAGCCGCAAGCCTACAAAACCTGGTTTGAACCTATTGTAGCTATAAAACTAGATGATCACGCGCTTAGTGTTCAAGTTCCTAGTAAATTCTTCTACGAATGGCTTGAAGAGCATTATGTAAAAATTCTTAAAGTAGCTCTTACAAAAGAGTTAGGTGCTACCGCCAAATTGGTATACATCATCAAAATGGAGAATACTTACGGAAATAAACAACCTTTTACTGAAAAAATTCCAAGTTCGAATCGCTCAGCAGTCTATTCACAACGTGTAGACATCCCGCTAAAAAGTATCAACCCAGAATTAAAAAATCCTTTTGTAATACCTGGAATTCGCAACGTTAAAATTGAGTCTCAATTAAACCCAACGTATACCTTTGATAATTTTTTAGAAGGTGATTCCAACAGGTTGGCTCGAAATGCCAGTATTGCAGTTGCTAATAAGCCGGGGGGCACTTCTTTTAATCCCCTACTTATATTTGGAGGAGTTGGACTAGGAAAAACACATTTAGCTCACGCAATTGGTGTAGATATTAAAGACAAGTATCCTGAAAAAACAGTGTTATACATCTCTGCTGAAAAATTTACACAACAATACATCGAGTCTGTTAAAAAAAATAATCGAAATGATTTCATTCATTTCTATCAAATTATAGATGTTTTAATTATTGATGATGTTCAATTCCTATCCGGAAAATCAGGAACTCAAGACGTCTTCTTCCACATTTTCAACCATTTACATCAAAACGGAAAACAAGTTATTTTAACCAGTGATAAAGCTCCTGTTGACATGCAAGATATTGAACAACGCTTGTTATCTCGATTCAAATGGGGATTATCAGCAGAGCTTCAAAATCCAGATTTTGAAACACGTGTTTCTATAGTTAAAAATAAATTATACCGAGATGGCGTTGAAATGCCTGAAGAAATTATTGAATACTTAGCCAAACACATCAATTCAAATGTTCGCGAATTAGAAGGTGCTATCATTTCATTAATCGCACAATCTTCATTCAATAAAAAAGAAATTACACTTTCTTTAGCGAAAGAAATCGTTGAGAAATTTGTAAAAAACACCAAGCGAGAAGTTTCTATCGACTACATTCAAAAAGTTGTTTCAGATTATTTCCAAATGGATGTGGACACCCTTCAATCCAAAACAAGAAAACGTCACATTGTACAAGCACGACAATTAGCAATGTTTTTTGCAAAGAAATTCACAAAAGCTTCTCTAGCTAGTATTGGTTCTCAAATTGGAAAACGCGATCACGCTACAGTTCTACACGCCTGCAAAACAGTAAATAATCTCTCTACAACAGATAAGCAGTTTAGAAAATATGTAGAAGACTTGACTAAAAAATTATCTATTTAATCACTGTTTTGGATTAGGAATTTATAGTTGGCTTACTCAAATTGTATGTCATCAAATTGCTTAACAAAGAACTAATACTTCTAAAATAATGACCGGTAAATTATACTTAATCCCCACAGGACTAGGCGACAACGCTCCTTTAGAGGTACTACCAATTTCTGTGAAAAAAGTCATTGAAAATATAGATACTTATATTGTTGAAAACGAAAAGGCAGCGCGAAAATTTATCAAAACTGTAAGCTCAGGAAAATCTCAAGCCAGTTTGAATTTATTTAGTTTAAATAAGTTTACAGACCCTTTAGAAATCCCTTCTTTTCTAGAAGAATGCTTGGCTGGCAATACCATAGGTCTGCTTTCAGATGCGGGATGTCCTGGAGTCGCTGACCCAGGTGCTGAAGTGGTGAAAATAGCCCATAAACAGAATATTCAAGTGATTCCATTGGTAGGACCATCCTCTATATTATTAGCAATGATGAGTTCTGGAATGAATGGTCAAAACTTTGCATTTAATGGCTACCTACCAATAGATAAATCCGAACGAAAAGCTAAAATAAAACAACTCGAAAGACGCTCTTTTGAAGAGCATCAATCTCAATTATTTATAGAAACTCCGTATCGAAATAACAGTATTTTAGAAGATTTGAGCAACATTTTAAGTCCAGATACTCAAATTTGTGTGGCTTGCGATTTGACACTTCCGTCAGAATACATAAAAACACAATCGGCAAAAGAATGGAAACATTCAAAATTAGACTTCCACAAACGCCCCGCTATCTTTATTATTCAAAAAGATTAACTTTTGATTTTTGGTCAGGAATAACAAAAGAGGTATCGTATCCCGAAAATTTTCGCATATAAGAAGTAATATCAGTGCCATAAGCATCTGCAAAACCCAAAGCTCCGTAGCTTCTTAAATAACGCTTTACACTACCTGGACCTGCCAAATGAGCCGCTGCTAAAATTCCAGACTCTGTAACTCGAATGCCGTCAATTTTTTTACCAACAAAGCGCTTGATATCCCGTCGTAAAACCCATTTGTTGCGTTTGGTATTTGCTAAAAACGCTTTTTCCTGTAGTGCAGGACTTTTCAAAAATTTTTGTGGATTTTTGATCCCCAATACTTCCAAAGTCGAAACACCAAATTGATACTTACCTAAATAGCCAAGGGTGTTAATAACAGCATACTTTCCTTGAGATTCCTTAAACGCGATGGCCTCTTTAAAGGCAACATAAGAATTATCTAAAAATAAAACTTCTGAATTTTTATTTTCAGTTATATTGGAAGAAATGGTTTGGGAAACACTATAATCAAAGAACTCCGAAGTAACAGCATAGTCCTTGTAATCAATCTTTGGTTGGGCTGAAAACAGGGACATCAAACAGATGGTCACTAACAAAGGTGCTATAATATAAGATACATACTTCAAATTCACATCTATGTGACTCATGGCACTGTACTGAAAATTAAAAAGTGTAAATATACAAAAGTTTATAGTTATCAATAAAATGTATGCTATTTCCTAACCCCTCGGCGGTTCAAATAGGCTTGGTAGTTTCTAGCATTTTGATTGTGTCCTTTTAAAGTTTTAGCAAACTGATGAAAGCCAGGATTCTTGGCATCCGCAGCAAAATAAAAATACGAATGATGTTCGTAGTTCAACACAGCTTCTATCGCCGTTAAGTCTGGCATTGCAATTAATCCTGGAGGCAATCCTTTAAATTTATAGGTATTATACGCAGAATTGATGGTTTTATGTACATTCAAAACACGTTTGATAATTGTATTTTGATACTTTGGCAATTGATAGGCGGCAAACTTAAGAGTTGGATCTGCCTGCAAAGGCCAATTATTATTTAAACGATTGATATAAACTCCCGCTATTCGCGGCTGTTCGGAGGCTTGCTTGGACTCTTCATGAACAATTGCTGCAAGCACCATCACCTCATTAGATGTAAGACCTATAGATTTGGCTTTATCTAAACGGCTGGCATTCCAAAAGCGATTGTACTCTTTTAACATTCGGTTTCTAAAGGTCTTTGCTGACGTATTCCAGAAAAATTCATAACTATTTGGCAAATACATCCCTAAAGCATTCGCTGCTGTGAAACCATAAGATTCTAAAAAAATTTTATCTGTAAATGCAGAAATTAAAGCAGTACTATCTGCTTCAATTTGGTTCGAAATTCGTGCCGCTAAACCGGCCAATGTATGTTGATTGTTGAACGCTATTTTTATTGGTAAATTTCGACTCCGAATAGAGTTGACTATATCATTATTTGTCATCCCTTTGGTAATTAAAAAACGTCCTGCTTTGATATTGTTTACATATTTTTTTTGCTTTGCTAATGTTTCAAACGTTTCAATGTTTTTTAACAGTGGTTCTAAATCAGCTCGAACCTCAGCAAAGGTCGCATCAGAACTTACAAAAATATAGGCTTCCTCGGAATTGAAATTAGTATTGGGTACCAGCATCACAGAATAAATATAGTATGAGAAAATCCCGGCACCAATCAACCCAATTAATACAATGGCAATCGCTATTTTTTTAAAATACATGGTTTATAAATTGAAATAAATATTCATTTTTATAGCGTCCTTTAAAGAAACGCCATTTTTTTTTAAGCCCTACTTTTTCAAATCCAACAGATTCAAATAAGCGGATACTTGCAGTATTTCCTTCTAATACATTACTATACAGTTGATAGAGACCTAAGTCCTTAAAACTATAATCCATCAATAAGGACAAGGCATCTTTTCCATAGCCTTTCCTTCGATGTGGTTCCGTTAACACTATACTAACCCCAGCGTGTTTGTTATGAGCATCAAAATCAAAAAGATCAATGAAACCAATAGGTTCATTGGTTTTAGAGGTAATCACCAACCGCAATTGTTTCAGTATTTTAATATCATTATGAGCAGTTTCTAAATATGTTTGTAGTACATCCTTAGAAAAAGGTGTTTGAACTTGACTTAGTTCCCACAAAGACACGTCATTTTCTATTGTATATAAAAATGCTAAATCTTCAAGAACCAAGGGTCTTAGATTGATGTAATTTCCTTCTAATTCTACCACTGTAAATCCCCTTTAAAAACTTGTTTAGTAGGCCCACACAACCACACATCTGAATAGGAAGATGAATGGGGTTCAAACCGAACTTTCAAAACTCCACCTTGTGTTTCCAAGGCAATTGATTTGGACGGAGTTTGTCCAGAGTGAAACATCGCAATAGCAACAGCTGTTGCTCCTGTTCCACACGATAAAGTTTCCCCCTCTACTCCACGCTCATAAGTTCGAATTGCAAAAGTATCTTCATTGATTTTTTCTGCGAAATTCACATTGACGCCACCAGCATCAAAAGGTGCAGTATGCCGAATTTTAGATCCCTCTGTGTTCATATCAATTGCTTGTAAACCAGATTGAAGCGCTACATAATGAGGAGATCCTGTATCGAGAACATGGTAATTATCGTTCGAGGAAATTGATGAAACATCTTGCATTTTCAGCTCAACATAGGCATCGTCAATACGTGCTAAATGGGGTCCATCAATAGCTATAAATTCGCTGTTTTTTTCTATAATTCCTAAAAAATTTGCAAAAGCTACAATACACCTGCCACCGTTTCCACACATGGTACTCTCTTTCCCATCGGCGTTGTAATATACCATTCTAAAATCATAGTCAAGATCGGTTTCTAAGAGAATCAAACCATCAGCTCCAACTCCTGTACGGCGATTGCATAAATGTGCAATCAAATCTGTATTGTGTCTTTCAAACGCGCCTAGACGGTTATCAATCATCACAAAATCGTTTCCTGTACCTTGATATTTATAAAAAAAATGTTTCATATATAAAGACAAATATAAGAATATTAAACTGTAATTTAAGCTGTTAAAAGGGCGTTAAAATTAAATTTCGAATTCAATAAAAAACTAATTTTATAGTTATAGAATAAAACAAAATTATAACACCATGAAAAAAATACTCACTTTACTATGTGTATCGGCTTTGGGTGGAGCACTTACCCTAGGAGCCTACAAACATCTTTTTGAAAATTCATCGATTCCTAACCCTATCGAAAATCAAGCTACTGCTACTCTATTTCCTGTAAGCTTGAATGCACCTTTAAGTGGTGGAACCAATGTAGATTTTACAACTGCCGCTGATAAAACAGTACACTCAGTTGTACATGTAAAAAACACAACTCTCAATAAGAGTTATACCAGTTTTGAAGATTTATTTTTTGGAAGACCTCAGCAATATGAACAAATTGGAACTGGCTCAGGAGTTATTATTTCGCCTGACGGCTATGTCATTACAAACAATCATGTTATTGAAGGTGCACAATCTATAGAAATTACCACAAATGACAATAAAACATTTGATGCTAAACTGATCGGAACAGATCCTAATACAGATATTGCTTTATTAAAAATAGAGGCTGATGAACCTTTAGAATATACCACATTTGGGGATAGTAATTCCGCCCGAATTGGAGAATGGGTCTTGGCTGTAGGCAATCCTTTTAACCTTACCTCTACAGTAACAGCTGGAATTATAAGTGCAAAATCAAGAGATTTATCGGGACAAAACACACAGTCATTTATACAAACAGATGCGGCTGTAAATCCTGGAAACTCAGGGGGTGCTTTGGTGAATATCAATGGAGAATTAATAGGTATTAATACCGCCATTTCATCTCAGACAGGCTCCTATATTGGTTATTCGTTTGCAGTTCCCAGTAACATTGCTCGCAAGGTTGTAGAAGATATTATGGAATATGGAAATGTTCAAAACAGCATTTTAGGAGTGATTGGAGGAGAATTAAACAGTAAAAAAGCTCGAGATTTTGGGATCGATGAAACAGAGGGCTTTTATGTTACGGATGTACAAACAGGGACAGGTGCCGATCGAGCTGGTGTCCTAAAAGGAGACATCATCCAACGAATAGACGGCGTTAGGATTTCAAAATTTTCGGATTTAAAAGGGTTTCTTAACACCAAAAGTCCAGAAGATCAAGTTGAAGTCGAAATTTTAAGAGATGGCATCCCGCAAAGCCTAGTGGTCACTTTGGAAAGACTCACTTCGATTGCCATTCCTATTTTAGGAACACTTCAAGAACCTTCTAAGAAAGCGCTAAAAAATCTTAACATCGACTATGGTCTACTTATTTTAGAACTCTCCGAAACCCATCGCGAAGATTGGGAGTCTGACGGCATTTCTGAAGGAAGTTTTGTAACAGAAATTAACGATGTGAAAATAAATTCTATCAATGATGCACAGAGAGCACTAGAAAAATTTTCCAATAAAGTACTCCGAATCGCACTTGTTAAAAATAATGGTGAAAAAGTTGTTTATAGATTTAGATAATATTCTGTTTTTCAGTGTTTTAAATTCCCTTATTTAAAAATTGAATCAGGGATTTTTTTTATTCAAAAAAGTTACGAAAACGTTTGAAATCTTCTATTTTTGCAAAAACATTTTAAAAACAAATAAATGGCTTCAAAACCCACCTACAATTCCGAAATCGCATTTCAATCAGACCGGCGAAAAGCAGCAGTTGAACTCATAAAAATTATTAGCGACTTATGGTATGATTTTTCTATTGAATTGGTTTTGTTTAGAAACCAATTAATGGATCGGAATATCAGCGAAATTCTAAAACTTCATGAATATGCTGGCGAATTTGTAAACAAACCCATTTCCATATTTGATTCAGTAGAAATGGCACAAGCCATCAAATTATTAAATCTTCCAGCTTCTAAATTAGATATTGGTAAATTGACATTTGAATACCATAAAGAAGAAGTTTCTAGCTACTCTACATCCGCCTTTCTTACTGAAAAATTAAAAGCAGCCAAACAACAACCAAAACTTGAACCGAAAGATGTGGTACTCTATGGGTTTGGACGCATTGGACGGTTGGTAGCACGCGAGCTGATGGATAAATCTGGAAGCGGAAGTCAATTACGACTTCGCGCTATCGTCACTAGAGGTGAAATAACCCCTACTATTTTAGAGAAAAGAGCCGCATTACTGCGAAGCGATTCTGTTCATGGTGACTTTCATGGAACTGTTAGAGTAGATGCAAAATCGCAAGCATTAATTATCAATGGAATGACCGTTTACATCATATCCGCCGCAAAACCTGAAGAAATTGACTATACAATCTATGATATAAACGAGGCTTTAATTATTGATAATACGGGTGCTTTTAGAGATCAAGAAGCACTCCAAAGACATTTGACTGCTAAGGGATCTAAAAACGTATTATTAACAGCTCCAGGAAAAGGCATTCCAAATATTGTGCATGGCGTGAACCATTTAGAACATACCCCAGAAAGTGTCGCTATTTTTTCTGCAGCCTCTTGTACAACCAATGCCATTACTCCTATTTTAAAAGTTGTTGAAGACTCCTTAGGAGTAGTTCATGGCCATCTTGAAACAATTCATGCCTATACAAATGATCAGAACTTGGTTGACAATATGCATTCCAAATACAGAAGAGGACGTGCTGCAGCACTCAATATGGTCATTACAGAAACAGGGGCCGGAAAAGCAGTTAGCAAAGCACTTCCCACTCTAGAAAACAAACTTACCTCCAACGCTATTCGAGTGCCTGTTCCTAATGGTAGTTTGGCTATTTTAAACCTTGAAATTAAAAAGACAACTACTCTAAAAAAAATAAACAACTTGATTAAAACCGCTGCACTTTCAGGGGCTTTAGTAGAACAAATCAAATATGAATTCAACGATGAACTTGTTTCTAGCGATATTGTTGGCAGTCCCGCACCTTCCATTTATGACAGCAAAGCAACTATTGTAAGTCCTAATGGAAAAAATATAATTCTATATATATGGTATGATAACGAATTTGGGTACAGTCATCAAGTAGTACGATTGGCCAAATACATTGCCAAAGTAAGGCGATTCACCTACTATTAGAATTTTCAATTCGTTATCTTTGCGTTTTAAATTTAGCAGATGCGCATAGACATCATTACTGTTTTACCAGAATTACTAAAAAGTCCTTTTGAGGCCTCCATATTAAGGCGTGCTATTGATGCAGGCTTGGTCAGTGTTTATTTTCATAATTTACGGGACTATACCTCCGATAAATACAAATCTATAGACGACACTCAGTTTGGTGGTGGAGCTGGAATGGTGATGATGATTGAACCTATTGATAAATGTATATCTCAATTAAAATCGGAGCGTGATTATGATGAAGTCATTTACATGACTCCCGATGGAGAAACACTTAATCAAGGTATTGCCAATCAACTGTCTATGAAAGGAAACTTAATAATGCTTTGTGGACATTATAAAGGAGTTGATCAACGTGTACGCGATCAATTTATTACCAAAGAAATTTCTATTGGGGACTATGTTCTCTCTGGTGGAGAATTGGGAGCTGCTGTCCTCTGCGATTCCATTATCCGTCTCATCCCTGGCGTTTTAGGGAATGAAACTTCAGCGCTAACCGATTCGTTTCAAGATGGACTATTAGCACCCCCAATTTACACAAAACCAAGAGATTATAAGGGATGGAAGGTTCCTGAACTTTTGGTCAGTGGTAATTTTCCGAAAATAGAAAAATGGCGTGAAGAACAAGCACTTGAACGCACCAAGAAACGTCGTCCCGATTTATTGGAAGATTAAAAAAACTTACGTCCCTAAAATTTTTCTATAATAAAGTTTCTAAGTTTTACTTTTTACTTATATTTGCAGCCAATTTCGAGTTAACCTCTGGCGATCATCGTGAATGTTGTTTCGAATAAATATTTAAAAAACCATAAACATGGAATCCTTAATTAAATTTGTACAAGACGAATTTGTAGCAAAAAAAGACTTTCCAGAATTTGCAGCTGGTGATACCATCACTGTTTATTACGAAATTAGAGAAGGTGAAAAAGTACGTACACAGTTCTACCGAGGCGTTGTTCTTCAAAGAAGAGGCTCAGGAAGTTCTGAAACATTTACAATCAGAAAAATGTCTGGCACTATTGGAGTTGAGCGTATTTTCCCTGTAAACTTACCAGCCTTACAGAAAATTGAAGTCAACAAACGTGGTAAAGTAAGAAGAGCTCGTATCTTTTACTTTAGAGAACTTACTGGTAAAAAAGCCAGAATTAAAGAAAGAAGACGTTAGTCAAATTTTCAATTCAAACACTTCAAAAAGCTCTATTTATTTAGAGCTTTTTTTTTATCTAAACCCAAAGCAATTTCTTCATAAATTTTAAAAATATTATGAGATAGAATTTTCAAATATTTTTAGAAATAAATTACCCTATAAAATCATTGCAATTTCATATATTTGCACGCCTTATTTAATGTAAGGTAAAACGTATTTTTACTGAAGAAAAATTAAACTTTATTCGCCCATTATGGCTAACATCATTTATACCATCACCGACGAAGCTCCAGCACTTGCTACTAGGTCATTTTTACCTATTGTTAAATCGTTTGTAAAAAGCTCAGGCATTGAAATAGAAACAAAAGATATTTCATTAGCAGCTCGAATTCTTTCAACATTTACTGAATTTTTAACGGAAGACCAACAAGTTGAGGATGCTCTAGCCGAACTTGGTAAATTAGTCACAAAACCAGAAGCCAATATTGTAAAACTTCCAAACATTAGTGCTTCTATACCACAACTAAAAGCGGCGATTAGCGAATTACAATCCAAAGGATTTGCAATTCCAAACTATCCTGACACCCCCCAAAGTGAGGAAGAAAAATCCATTAAATCTCGTTACGACAAAATCAAAGGAAGTGCAGTAAACCCTGTATTACGAGAAGGAAATTCAGACCGTCGTGCGCCAAAAGCTGTAAAAAATTATGCTAAGAAAAACCCACACAGTATGGGACCATGGACAGCTGAATCAAAAACACATGTAGCAACAATGGCTGTCGGCGATTTTGCTCATAATGAAACATCAATCACAGTGGCCGCTGCTACGAACGTAAGTATTGTTCATACTGACACCAACAATGTAGCTACCACCCTAAAATCAAATATTGCCCTTTTAAACGGCGAAATTATTGATGCCACAGTAATGAGCATAAAAGCTTTAAAAACGTTTTTAACTGCTGAAATCAACGATGCTAAGGCCAATGGAGTCTTGTTTTCGCTTCACATGAAAGCAACAATGATGAAAGTCAGTGATCCTATTATTTTTGGACATGCAGTACGTTTGTTTTTTGCAGATGTATTTGAAAAACACCAAGCAACTTTCGATGCAATTGGCGTTGATGCTAATAATGGGTATGGAAATATATTAGAAAAAGTCAGTGGATTATCTGCTGAAAAACGTCAGGAAATTGAAGCTGACTTTACAGATGCGATTACCAATGGACCTGATTTAGCGATGGTCAATTCGGATAAAGGCATTACCAACTTACACGTTCCTAGCGATGTAATCATCGATGCTTCTATGCCAGCCATGATCAGAACGTCTGGACAAATGTGGAATTCAGAAGGCAACGCACAAGACACTAAAGCAGTTATTCCTGATAGCAGTTACGCAGGGATTTATACCGCCACGATAGATTTTTGTAAAGAACATGGTGCTTTTGACCCCACCACAATGGGAACAGTTCCAAATGTAGGGCTTATGGCTCAAAAAGCAGAAGAATACGGCTCACATGATAAAACATTTGAAATTCAATCCAATGGACGTGTCGATGTAATCGATGAAAATGGTACTGTTCTAATTTCGCACCCTGTAGAAGCAGGTGATATATGGCGTATGTGCCAGGTGAAAGATGCGCCTATTCAAGACTGGGTTAAGTTAGCCGTTACACGTGCCAAAGCTTCTCAATTGCCAGCTATATTTTGGTTAGATACACTGCGTGCACACGACGCACAGCTGATCAAAAAAGTACATACTTACCTAAAAGATCATGACACAAACGGACTTGATATTCAAATTTTAGCTCCTATAGAAGCTACACATTACACGCTCTCAAGATTGAAACAAGGACTGGACACAATTTCTGTTTCTGGAAATGTTTTGAGAGATTATTTGACCGACTTATTTCCAATTCTTGAGGTTGGAACCAGCGCCAAAATGCTATCGATTGTACCTTTGATGAATGGAGGTGGTTTGTTTGAAACAGGTGCCGGTGGTTCCGCACCAAAACACGTGGAACAATTTATCAATGAAAACCATCTACGTTGGGATTCATTAGGAGAATTTTTGGCCTTAGCCGTATCTCTAGAACATTTAAGTCAAGTCAACTCAAACCCAAAAGCAGCTGTGCTTGGAGAAGCGCTAGATGCCGCTACGGAGAAATTTCTGGACGAAAAAAAATCACCATCAAGACGTGTGAATGAACTTGATAACAGAGGAAGTCATTTTTATCTCTGTCTGTATTGGGCTGAAGCTTTAGCTGCTCAAACAAAAGATTCAGAATTGAAAACAGAATTTTCATCCATTGCTAATTCTCTTTTAGAAAAAGAAGAAACAATTGTAAAAGAGTTGAATAGTATCCAAGGTCATCCTGTTAAAACTGAAGGGTATTACCTTCCAAACTCAGGAAAAACAGACTCCGCAATGCGCCCAAGTGCGACATTAAATCATATCATAGGATTATAAAATTCTATCAGAATGTTTTGTTAAAAGCACCTCTAAGAGGTGCTTTTTATTTTAAATTTGTATCCTAAAAATTTAACCAATGACACGCCTCTCTTTTTTCCTATGCATAGCACTTAGTTTGTTAGGTTATTCTCAAGAAAAATACACCCTTAGTGGATCTATTTTTGAAGCAGAAGGTCAAGAAACCTTAATTGGTACCAACATCCTTATATTAGATCTAAAAACTGGAACTATTTCTAACGAGTATGGTTTCTACTCCATCACACTAAACAAAGGAACTTACCAAGTTACAATAAGTACTATTGGTTATACAACCTTAAAAGAAACCGTCACACTTGATCGCGATATTTCTAAAAATTTTACATTGACTGAAGCTCTAGAAGTATTGGACGAAATCGTGATTGAAACTGATATTGAAACCATTGACATCAAAACACCTCAAATGAGTGTCAATTCATTAACTGCTTCCACTATCAAACAAATTCCTGTGGTATTTGGAGAAGCCGATGTCATAAAAGCGATTACGCTTTTACCAGGTGTTTCTAGTGGAGGTGAAGGTGCTGCAGGTTTCAATGTTCGGGGGGGCGCTGTCGATCAAAATTTAATTTTACTGGATGAAGCAACAATTTTTAACTCCTCACATTTATTCGGTTTATTTTCTGTTTTTAATCCTGATGCGATTAAAAATTTAAAATTATATAAAGGTGGTATTCCTGCCAAGTATGGAGGACGTGTCGCCTCAGTTTTGGATATCTATCAAAAAGAAGGCAATAAAAATAAATTTCGCGCCAGCGGGGGAGTTGGGATTGTTGCCAGTCGCCTACTGCTTGAAGGTCCTATAAATGAAGGAAAAGGCTCTTTTTTATTTGGTGGTCGAGCTACTTATGCACATTTATTTTTACCATTATTTGATATTAATAACATCGCTTATTTCTACGATTTGAATACCAAGATAAGTTATAAATTGAATCCAAAAAACAATATTTACCTCTCTGGTTATTTTGGAAGAGATGTGTTCAATGTCTCCGATAGTTTTGAAAACACCTATGGTAATACCGTTTTAAATTTTAGATGGAATCATTTATTTTCAGATCAATTATTTTCTAACTTATCACTCATTTATTCAGACTATTATTATGGATTGAATTTGAATTTCGTAGGCTTCGAATGGAATTCAGGCATTCAAAATATGAACATCAAATACGATTTTAAACAATACATTAATGACCGCTACAAACTCGAATATGGGCTTCACAGTACCTATTATAGTTTCAACCCAGGAGTTATCAGTCCAAATGGTCCAGACTCGGGTATTAACAGAAAATCATTAACCAACAAATTTGCTTTTGAAAATGCGGTCTATATTGATGTAAACCAGCAACTCACAAAGCGTTTTGCACTTAACTACGGCGTACGATTGAGCTCATTTTTACGATTGGGGCAAGACAAACTAAATGTATATGAGAATGACAAAGCCGTTGGGTTTAATTCTGACTTACAACTTTACGAGAAAATTGATCCTATTGGATCCGAAAGTGGTAGTCAAGGAAAAGTGGAAAAATCTTTTATGAATTTAGAACCTCGTTTGGCACTCTCCTACCAACTTAATGACGATACTTCCCTTAAGGCTAGCTATAATAGAATGACGCAGTATTTACATTTGCTATCCAATACCAGTTCTCCAGCCCCCTTGGATGTCTGGACGCCTAGCGGAAAATTTATCCAGCCACAAATCCTGGATCAAATAGCCATCGGATATTTTAAAAATTACGAAGCCTATTCGTTAGAAGTAGAAAGTTTTTATAAAACCATCAAAAATAGGATCGATTATATTGATGGTGCTAATTTAATTGCCAATGACGCTATTGAACAAGTATTGCTTAACGGCCGTTCAAGAGCATATGGATTGGAACTTTTGTTCCGTAAAAATAAAGGCCGTTTTAAAGGATGGTTTGCTTACACGCTTTCAAAATCTGAACAACAAACTGAGGGACGAAACGCTTCTGAGCCAGGGATCAATAACGGAGATTGGTACAACACACCCTATGATAAAACACACGACATTTCTATCACATCGACCTATGATTTGACTGAAAAATGGAAATTGAGTGCTAATTTTATATTTCAAACTGGACAACCAACCACCTACCCCAATGGACAATACAATTATAATGGCTTGGTCGTTCCAACATTTGAAGCTCGAAATTCAAGCCGTCTAGATGCTTACCATCGTTTTGATATTTCTGGAACTTACACACCCAAACCCAACAAACAAAAAGGATGGCAAAGCGAATGGGTCTTTAGCATTTATAACCTGTATAACCGTAAAAACACCCAATCGTTAAATTTTAGAGAGAATGAAGTGACCGGTCAAAATGAAACGGTCAAACTATCTCTTTTTGGTGCGGTAGGAGCCCTTACTTACAACTTTAAATTTTAATACTATGAAACAACTAAAACAACTCATACTATTGATTAGTCTTGGAGCACTAAGTACAGCATGCGAAGAAGTCATTCAACTCGACCTACCCACAGAAACCCCTCGGCTTGCCATTGATGCCTCACTATTAATGACGCCCAATCAAACTTTTACTCAAGCAGTAAAACTGAGTTTATCTGGTAGTTTTTATCAAGAAGAAAACCCTGTTGTATCTAATGCTAGTGTACAATTGGTAGATCTCACAAACAACCAAATACTCGACTTTGTGTACGACGCTACACTAGAAAACTTTAAAATGGATTTTACTCCGAGTTTCAATACCGACTATAAACTACGTGTGGTATATGAAAATGAAACCTATGAATCTTCAATAGAACAACTGATGCATGCCGTGCCTATTGAAAACTTAGAACAAGGAGGTAACACTCTTTTTTCAGGTGATGAAAAAGAAGTTATAATTTCTTACACAGACAGTGCTGAGCGCGATGATTTTTATTTATTTGACTTTGGTTACCAATTGTATTTAGCGACAAAAGATGAATTCTACCAAGGAAATTTATTCACTTTTTCTTACTTTTATGATGATTTATTAGCCGGTGATCAAGCAGTTATTAAAATAATGGGGATAGATGAAAGGCATTTTAATTTTATGACCATTTTGATTGACCAAACTGAAGACGGTGGAAATCCTTTTAACACAACACCTTCCACTGTGCGAGGAAACCTATCAAACCTAACCAATCCTGACCATTATCCAATGGGTTATTTTAGACTTTCTGAAACCTATAGTGCGAGTTTAGTTTTAGAATAGTACAAAAGTGTTCCAAAAATTCTATTTTTGTGTATGACTTTCACAAAAACCACCGAACAGGATTCGCATTATAACCACCTTGAAAAAATGTCTATCAAAGACGTTTTAAACGTTATAAATAAAGAAGATCAATGCGTGCCTACAGCCGTCTCAAAAGCAGTTCCTCAAATTGAAATTCTCGTAACAAGTATTGTTAAAAATCTTAAAAATGGAGGGCGTTTGTTTTATATGGGAGCTGGAACGAGTGGACGCCTCGGGATTTTAGATGCTTCCGAGTGTCCTCCCACTTTTGGAGTACCCCACAATAAGGTGATTGGTTTGATTGCTGGTGGAGACATTGCCATACGTAAAGCAGTTGAATTTGCTGAGGACGATACACAACAAGGTTGGAAAGATTTACAAGCATATCAAGTTACTCCACTAGATATTGTGATCGGTATTGCTGCTTCTGGCACGACACCCTATGTGATAACAGCACTAAAAGCATGTCAGCAAGCAAATATTACAACAGGATGTATTACCTGCAACCAAGGCAGTCCTCTTGCCCAAGTCTCGGATTACCCAATTGAAGTGGTTGTGGGACCCGAAGTACTGACGGGCAGCTCGCGAATGAAAGCCGGAACCGCACAAAAATTGGTGCTTAACATGATCACTACTACGACAATGATTCAGTTAGGAAATGTCAAAGGCAACAAAATGGTAGACATGCAGCTTAATAATAATAAGTTGGTAGCTCGTGGTGTTCAGATGCTCATGGATCAATTAAACCTCTCAGAATCAAAAGCAAAAAACTTATTAGACACTCATAAAAACGTACGAAACGCACTAAAAAATTATACCAATGGAAACGCCTAGAACCAATAAAGACCTTTTAGTCGATGGACTCAAAACAATGGGGATCACCCTGTTTTTAGCATTTTTAGGACCTTTAATTTTACATGCAGGTCTTTCCAACCC
>CALSUF010000002.1:787500-789039 GCA_943789465.1 uncultured Flavobacteriaceae bacterium
TGTGTAGCCCAGGACGTAAGGGCCGTGATGATTTGACGTCATCCCCACCTTCCTCACAGTTTGCACTGGCAGTCTTGTTAGAGTTCCCGACATGACTCGCTGGCAACTAACAACAGGGGTTGCGCTCGTTATAGGACTTAACCTGACACCTCACGGCACGAGCTGACGACAACCATGCAGCACCTTGTAAGTGGTCCGAAGAAATAGCTATCTCTAACTAATGCAACTTACATTTAAGCCCTGGTAAGGTTCCTCGCGTATCATCGAATTAAACCACATGCTCCACCGCTTGTGCGGGCCCCCGTCAATTCCTTTGAGTTTCATTCTTGCGAACGTACTCCCCAGGTGGGTTACTTATCACTTTCGCTTAGCCACTCAGACCGAAGTCCAAACAGCTAGTAACCATCGTTTACGGCGTGGACTACCAGGGTATCTAATCCTGTTCGCTACCCACGCTTTCGTCCATCAGTGTCAGTTGATTATTAGTAATCTGCCTTCGCAATTGGTATTCTATGTAATATCTATGCATTTCACCGCTACACTACATATTCTAACTACTTCATAATAACTCAAGATAACCAGTATCAAAGGCAATTTTACAGTTGAGCTGCAAGATTTCACCTCTGACTTAATTATCCACCTACGGACCCTTTAAACCCAATGATTCCGGATAACGCTTGGATCCTCCGTATTACCGCGGCTGCTGGCACGGAGTTAGCCGATCCTTATTCTTACAGTACCGTCAAGCCTCTACACGTAGAGGTGTTTCTTCCTGTATAAAAGTAGTTTACAACCCATAGGGCAGTCATCCTACACGCGGCATGGCTGGATCAGAGTTGCCTCCATTGTCCAATATTCCTCACTGCTGCCTCCCGTAGGAGTCTGGTCCGTGTCTCAGTACCAGTGTGGGGGATCCCCCTCTCAGGGCCCCTATCTATCGTAGTCTTGGTAAGCCGTTACCTTACCAACAAACTAATAGAACGCATACTCATCTTATACCGTAACCTTTACTCTTAAAGTGATGCCACATAAAGAGACTATGGGGGGTTAATCTTCATTTCTAAAGGCTATACCCCAGTATAAGGTAGATTGTATACGCGTTACGCACCCGTGCGCCGGTCGTCAGCAATAGCAAGCTACCCTGTTACCCCTCGACTTGCATGTGTTAAGCCTGCCGCTAGCGTTCATCCTGAGCCAGGATCAAACTCTTCATCGTTAATTTTTAAGATTCAATTAAGAATCTAGTACTATTAACAACTAAAGGAAATTTAATGTGTTGTACTCAAAATGGTTTATTCTCTGTATCTAATCAATCGTTTCCAATTAATTATTTACGCTGTCAATCAATATGTTTAATGAACTTCTTTTTTACAGACTTAAATCATTTAAGACCTAAGCGGCTGCAAATATAAAACCTTTTTTGTTTATCTCAACGCTTTTTGAAAATAAAATTACTTTTTTTTCAAACCTTATAACACTTCAATAACTCAAGATCGTAAACTAATTAACTTCCGTTTTTTAGCGGCTGCAAACATACAA
>CALSUF010000003.1 GCA_943789465.1 uncultured Flavobacteriaceae bacterium
AATGGAGTCAGAATTGGAACTCTTCCAGATGAATTGAATTGGATGGTTAGCGTAGAAGCCTAAATTTACGCTTGATATTTTTCCAACGATACCCTCTTACAAACGCTCCTTGATCTTCAGTAACAAGAAATGATTCGTTCTGATTGAATGCTTTGATATAGCCTGTGATATAATCCCAAAAAAGAACTACGCTTCGTTTTTTGTAAGCTAATTTTAAGGCGGATAAAAATGCCAAAGCAAAGCCATAGCGCATTTTATACAAGGCAGTTCCCTGTAAATGTTTGGCACTCTTATTATAATTTGCGCCTGTTGGTTTGAGGTGTTTTACATGCAAAGAAGCATCTGTTTTAAATTTCCAACCATGGTAAAGAGTGAGCAATTCGTCAATAGTATCCCATCCCATCGATTTTTTGAGCCCCCCAATTTCTGAAAAACAATCTTTTCTGTAGGCTTTCAGTCCCCCTCGAATGTGATCTTTGGAGGTTAAATTTTCCAACACCCAACTTCCATTTTGTTTTATATAACAGTGTCCAGCCACCATGCCCAACCGTGGATTGTTTTGGTAATGCTTAGCGAGAGTTTCTAAATAATTTTCAGGGAATATCACATCTGCATCAAATTTACAAATAACATCATATTCCGAATCTAAGGATTCATAGCCTTTGTAAAAAGCATTGATAATTTTTCCACCCGGCAAGTGTGCTTCCGATGAGGTATTTGAAACCAAGGAAATCCATGGACATTGTTTTGATAGATCCGTTACTATGGATGCCGTTCCATCTGTTGAATTATCATCCACCACCACAATTTTGGTAGGGCGTAAGCTTTGATTTATGAGCGATTGAAGGGCTTTGCCAATAAAATTAGCTTCATTATGGGCCGGTATGACAATATAAAAGTTCAAATTCTTTCGGCGTAAACAATATAATATCTTGGTGTAAACCAGCGAAGCAAAGGTCTAAATCCAATTTTTTTGGTAGGATTTGTCCATTTTTCACTAGCAATAATTTTCCATCCCGTTTTTTCTAGTAACCAATCAAACTGCCAAGATTCAAACTCATGAAAATGACGATCTCTCGGATCGGTTTTACTGCGGTAGGCAGATGCAAACCACAAACGCAGTGGAATGCTAGCTACCAATTTTTGAGACTTGATGTTTTTTAGAACTGTGAAAGGAGATAGTAAATGTTCAAAAATTTCAAAGGCGGTCACAACATCAGAACTGTTAGTTTCTAGTGTAGTTGTGTTGAGGTCTAAATCTTCTCCAGAAGTATTGCTTACACTAAATCCTTCTTTTTTTAGAAGTTCTGAAAAAGGGTTGTCAACGCCTAAATCCAAAATGGTTTCTGTAAACGCAATGTGTTTTTTGAGAAATCTGAGTGTGTGCTTGTAACGTTTCTTAGGAAAATTAGTGGCGTACATATTAGTATTTATAAGTGATCGCATTGATGTGCATTCCTGCGCCAACGCTAGCAAATATAACAATATCTCCTTTGTTAAGCTGATGACCTTCCATGTGACCACTTTTAATAAGATCCAATAAAGTAGGTACGGTTGCTACTGAACTGTTTCCTAGTTTATGAATACTCATCGGCATGATGCCTTCTGGAACAGGTGTTTTATAAAGTCTGTAGAAACGATTTACAATCGCCTCGTCCATTTTTTCATTTGCTTGATGAATCAATATTTTTTTCACATCCTTAATGTCCATACCGCTATTATCCAAACAAGCTTTCATGGCAGCAGGAACATTTGATAAAGCGAACTCATAAATTTTACGTCCGTACATTTTTATGAATCGTGTGTCCTGCTCAAAAGACTTGTTGTTTGAGCAACCAAAGAACAAATGATAAACTTCATCATGTGTGTAAGAAGCCGATTCGTGAGATAAAATACCACCTTCATCATCTGATGATTCAATGATAGTTGCACCTGCACCATCTGAGTAAATCATGGAATCTCTGTCATGTGGGTCGACCACTCTTGAGAGTGTTTCAGCTCCGATCACTAAACATCTTTTTGCCATTCCAGCTTTGATAAAAGCTTGTGCCTGAATGACACCTTCAACCCAGCCTGGGCATCCAAAAAGAATGTCATAAGCCACACATTTTGGGTTTTTTATTTTTAAACTATTTTTGACACGTGCAGCCAAACATGGTAAAATATCACTCTGAATGGATCCTGATTTGACATCTCCAAAGTTGTGCGCAAGAATGATGTAATCTAAAGTTTCAGGATCAATGTCTGCATCTGCAATTGCTTTTTCGGCGGCCAACGCTCCTAGGTCAGAAGTCGTTAGGTGGTCTTCTGCATAGCGACGTTCGGAAATTCCAGTAATGGCTTTAAATTTCTCTACAATGACTTCATTAGAAGACGAGATTTCAGATCCATCAATGTTTAAAAATGAATGGTCTTTAAAGGCCTCATTTTTTTGTACTATTTTTGGAATGTAACTCCCAACCCCTGTAATTTTAATATTCATATTTTACGTTTTAAGCTTCTTCATATGCTTCGATTGGCGCACATGTACATATTAAATTTCGATCGCCATAAGCGTCATCTACACGACGAACGGACGGCCAAAATTTATCTTCTTTTATATAATCTAATGGGAATGCGGCAACGGCTCTGCTGTAAGGAAATTCCCAGACATCGTTGGTGAGCATCTCTTGAGTGTGCGGTGCGTTTTTTAGAGGATTGTTTGGCTGTTCTTTGCTTGCGGATTCAATTTCTTTTCTAATGGCAATCATAGCATCACAAAAACGATCTATTTCTGCTTTTCCTTCACTTTCTGTAGGTTCAATCATCATCGTACCCGCAACTGGAAATGAAACTGTTGGAGCATGAAATCCGAAGTCCATAAGTCGTTTTGCAATATCCACCACTTCAATACCGTTGGCTTTAAATCCGCGACAGTCAATAATCATTTCATGAGCTGCACGTCCGCGTTCTCCAGAGTACAATGTATCATAATATCCTTGAAGGCGTTCTTTGATGTAGTTGGCATTTAGGATGGCAACCTTTGTAGAATCGGTCAAACCTTTAGCACCCAACATTTTGATATAGCCATAGGAAATCAAACACGCTAGGGACGAACCAAAGGGCGCACCAGAAATAGAATTAATGGCTGATGACCCTCCTGTTTCAATTAAAGGGTTTCCTGGTAAAAAGGGAGTTAATTGTTT
Source organism: uncultured Flavobacteriaceae bacterium (assembly GCA_943789465.1). Taxonomy (GTDB): domain Bacteria; phylum Bacteroidota; class Bacteroidia; order Flavobacteriales; family Flavobacteriaceae; genus Hel1-33-131. The sequence continues at coordinate 3,186 of CALSUF010000003.1, forward strand.
GGCAACACAAATGGGACCAACTCCAGGACCTCCACCTCCGTGAGGAATTGCAAAAGTTTTATGAAGATTCAAGTGGCATACATCGGCACCAATATTTCCAGGATTTGTCAAACCGACTTGTGCATTCATATTGGCACCATCCATATAAACCTGACCACCATTATCGTGAATAATTTGAGTAATTTCTTTGATCGCAGACTCATACACTCCGTGGGTAGAAGGGTATGTTACCATTAAGGCTGCTAAATTATCTTTATGGAGCGTCGCTTTTTCTCTTAAATCTTCTACATCAATATTTCCATTTTCAGATGATTTTGTTACAACAACTTTCATGCCTGCCATCACAGCACTTGCAGGATTGGTTCCGTGTGCAGATGATGGGATGATACATATTTTTCGGTGTGTATCTCCTCTAGATTCATGATAGGCTCTAATGACCATCAGCCCTGCAAATTCGCCTTGAGCTCCAGAATTTGGCTGAAGGGATGTTCCTGCAAAACCGGTAATTTCGGTGAGCTGTTCTTCTAGTTTGGTGAGCATAGTTTGGTAGCCTTCTACTTGGTCTAAAGGAGCAAACGGGTGAATGTTCCCCCAATTTGGCCAGCTTAATGGTAGCATTTCTACGGCAGCATTGAGTTTCATTGTACAAGATCCCAATGAAATCATAGAGAAATTTAAGGATAAATCTTTACGTTCCAAGCGTTTTATATAACGCATCAATTCCGTTTCTGAATGGTGACTGTTAAAAATCACATTCGTCATAAATTCGGAACAACGTTGTGCAGTTTCTGGAATTCTTATGTTTGAATTCAGAGCTTGAATAGGAGTTCCTTTCTTGCTGTAAACCTCCGCAAAAATGGATACAATTAAATTAAGGTCTGAAAGCGTTGTCGTTTCATTTATCGAGATAGAAACGGTTGTCGCATCTGGATAATAAAAATTAACTTCTTTTTGCTCTGCTATATTTTTGAGAGTTGAATTTTCAGGAACGCTCACTTGGAGGGTGTCAAAAAAGGATTTGTGGACTAATTTAAACCCTAAACCTTCTAAAGCATCCGCTAATGTGACGGTGGTATTATGAACTTTGTTGGCAATATATTTCAGCCCTTTTGGTCCGTGATACACAGCATACATTCCTGCCATCACAGCAAGCAATACTTGTGCGGTACATATGTTGGAAGTTGCCCGATCTCTTTTGATGTGTTGTTCGCGAGTTTGCAGTGCCATTCGCATGGCACGATTGCCATCAATGTCTTTAGTGACTCCTATAATTCTTCCAGGAATAAATCGTTTGTATGCTTCTTTTGTTGCAAAATAGGCGGCGTGTGGCCCACCATATCCCATAGGGATTCCGAAACGTTGGGTGGTACCAACTACAACATCTGCGCCAAATTTTCCGGGAGCTTCCAAAGTAACTAGGCTAAGAATATCAGCTGCAACAGCTACTTTTATATCGTTTTGATTTGCTTTGGAAATAAAGTTTTGTAAATCTATAATAACTCCCGATTTTCCTGGATATTGAAGGAGTGCGCCAAAAAACTCAGTTGAAAAGTCAAAATCTTCAACCGCTCCTAATACCAATTCAATTCCAATCGGAGTTGCCCGAGTTTTTAAGACAGAGAGAGTTTGTGGTAAAATCTCATTCGAAACAAAAAACTTTACTGTGCCTGCTTTGACTTGTGGTTTTGGACGTACTGCAAATAATAGTGCCATCGCTTCAGCGGCAGCAGTACTTTCATCCAATAGAGAGGCATTGGCAAGTTCCATACCTGTCAAATCGGTGATCATGGTCTGGTAATTGAGCAAAGCTTCTAAGCGCCCTTGAGCAATTTCTGCTTGGTAGGGCGTATATGCCGTGTACCAACCTGGGTTTTCTAAAATATTTCGTTGAATAACCGCGGGCAAATTGGAAGGGTGGTAGCCCATTCCAATAAAAGATTTATAAACTTTGTTTTTTGAGGCGAGTTGATGAATGTGTTCAAGATATTCTTGTTCACTCAAGGGGGCTTCCAAGTTTAAGGTCGACTGGAGTCGAATGTTATCAGGAACCGTTTCTTGGATTAATTCTTCGATAGAATTTGCACCAACAAGTTGTAGCATTTCGTCACAGTGTGCTTCTTTTGGTCCAATATGTCTTAAGGCAAATACATCTGTTTTCATCTTGCAGGAATCTTAAATAAAGAACAAAACTAAGGAATTTAATAATGTTTTAATTCATAGTAGTTTAAAGTTATTAAACAATTAAAAGGGTTATTAACAGTTTGCCTATTTTTGTGCCATGACTTTGTTTAAACGCTTCCTAGATTTTTACATAAATAGCAGTCTGCACGTAGCACTAGCGGTACTTTCTTTTAGCGTTTTAACAGGTTATGAGTTGAACTTAATGGGTTCAATATTTTTTTACAGTGCTACCTTCTGTGCTTCAGTAGCAGGGTATAATTTTGTTAAGTATTTTGGATTAACGAAGTTTTATTACCGTTCTCTTACGACTAAATTAAAATACATTCAATTGGTGTCTGTTTTGAGTTTGACGGGTTTTGGGTTTGTGATTTTTCAACTACAACAAAGCAGTCAAATTGTCTATGTATTTCTAGCATTGATTACTTTTTTATATGCCATTCCAATGGGGATCAAGACCCCTAAAAACCTAAGGTCTGTTGGAGGTGTTAAAATTTATATCATTGCATTTGTGTGGGCGATGACTACGGTGGTGTTGCCAATTTTAGAATCCCAATTAGTACTAAGTTTGGACCATTGGATTTTAGTGCTACAACGCATATTTATAGTCATTGTCTTGATGCTCCCTTTTGAGATTCGTGATTTAGATGTAGATCAAGTTCATCTTTCAACTATTCCACAAAAAATTGGAATTCGAAATACTAAAATTATTGGATACGCATTGTTAGGCGATTCAATCTTATTAGAATTTTTCAAACATCAGTTCAATCTAAATAATTTTTTAACAGTCTTTTTTACAGGGGTTCTTCTGGCTTTATTTTTAGCTAAAAGCAACAAGCAACAGGATCGGTATTATGCTGCTTTTTGGGTGGAAGCTATTCCGATTATGGTTCTTGTTTTGGCATTTGTTTTGACACTAGTTCAAAAGTCCTGATCGCCTTAGTAAGGCTTCTGTTTTTGGTTTCTGTCCACGAAATTTAACATACAATTTTAATGGATCTTGTGTGCCACCTTTACTTAGTATATGTGTTTTGAAAGCAGCTGCGATTTGTGGATCAAAAAGATCATTTTCTTTAAAATATTCAAAGGCATCAGCATCCAAAACTTCTGCCCATTTGTAGCTGTAGTATCCTGATGAATAGCCTCCTTGAAATATGTGTGCAAAAGCTGTTGACATACAATTTTGTGCTACACTTGGAAATAATTGTGTTTCTAGGAATGCATCGCTTTCGTGCTGTTTTACGTTTGTTATTTCGGTTGGATCAATTCCATGCCAGCTCATGTCTAGCAAACCAAAACTCAACTGCCTTAGGGTTTGCATCCCTTGTTGGAATGTGGAGGCTGCTTTTATTTTGTCAATAAGCTCCATAGGAATACTGTCTCCAGTTTCATAATGCTTAGCAAAGAGTGCCAATGCTTCTTTTTCATAGCACCAATTTTCCATGATTTGACTTGGCAATTCAACAAAGTCCCAAGCCACGCTGGTGCCAGACAAACTCGGATATACGGTGTCAGCTAACATCCCATGAAGGGCGTGTCCAAATTCATGAAAAAGAGTCGTAACTTCGTTAAAGGTCAATAAAGATGGTTTGGTTGCCGTCGGTTTAGTAAAATTACAAACGATGGATATGTGTGGTCTTTCATTTGTATTATTTTTTACGTGTTGAGATTTAAAAGAAGTCATCCAAGCACCATTACGTTTGCCTGATCTTGGAAAAAAATCGGCATAAAAAATGGCCACTAAATTTTGGTTTGAATCCTCTACTTTGTAAGTCATCACCTCTTTGTGATAGGTGTCAACAACATCTGTTTGGATAAACTGCAATCCAAATAATTTTTGTGCGACTTCAAAAGCCCCTTCAATTACGTTTTCTAATTTGAAATAAGGTTTCAATTGTTCATCATCAAAATTGAATCGTTCTTGTTTTAGTTTTTCAGAATAATAAGCACTGTCCCATTTTTCTAACTGATCAATAGAGTCTAAGTTTTTTGCAAAATTCTCTAGTTCTTCAAACTCTTTTTTGGCAGCAGGAAGTGCCTTAGATAAGAGGTCTTCCAAGAAAGTTCCTACGGTCTCAGGAGTTTTTGCCATACGTTCTTCTAAAACAAAATGTGCATGGGTTTTATATCCTAGTAATTGAGCTCTTTTGAAACGCAGTTTTGCTATTTTTAGAACGATTTCTTGGTTATCTAAGTTGTCATTTTGAAACCCTTTTTGTCCAAATGCGATTGCCAATTTTTTTCGTAATGCTCTATTTTTTGCATAGGTCATGAAAGGTATATAGCTCGGGTAGTCAAGTGTGATTAGCCAACCTTTTTTGTCTTTTTCTTCCGCCAATTGTTTGGCAGCCTCAATGGCTCCTTCTGGCAGTCCATCTAAATCTGATAGTTCGGAAATTAGAAGTTCATAGCGGTTGGTTTCTGCTAAAATATGTTCTCCAAAGGTAAGTTTGAGTTGACTTTGCTCTTTATCAATGGCGCGCAATACTTCTTTTTGATCGTTACTAAGGTTGGCACCATTTCTCGAAAACCCTTTGTATTTTTTATCTAAAAGTGTTTTTTGTTCTTCATTTAATGAAAGCGATTCTTTTGTGTTGTAAACATGTTTGACACGTTCAAAAAGAGCCGTATTTAAAGCCACATCATTTGAAAACTCAGTTAATAGTGGAGATACTTCTTGTGCTATTTTTTGAATTTCTTCATTTGTTTCTGCAGCATTCAAATTAAAGAAAATACTCGAAATCCGATCGAGTTGCTCACCCGTATACTCTAAGGCTTCAATTGTGTTTTTAAAAGAAGGGGTTGCTTTATTTTCAACAATCTGATCAATTTCATTTTTGGCACTTTCAATTGCTTTTATAAAAGCGGGTAAAAAAGCGTCTAGTTTTAATTTTTGAAAATGGTGCAGTATTGTAAGGCGTTTCAAAACGCGTATCGAGTACATTCATGTGGATTCTTTTTAGGGGAAACTTAAGATTTGATATTTTTGGATGCTTCTAGAACTTTTAATTTCAACCCTTCTTTGTACATTAAAACTTTGTCTAAAACACAACTATCTGAAGCTCCAATAATTTGAGCAGCTAAGATACCAGCATTTTTAGCGCCATTTAAAGCAACAGTTGCTACAGGAACACCTCCAGGCATTTGTAATATAGATAATATAGAGTCCCATCCATCAATTGAATTACTAGATTTTACAGGAACACCTATTACAGGTAATGGGCTTAAAGAGGCAATCATTCCTGGCAAATGCGCAGCACCACCAGCACCGGCAATAATCACTTTTAATCCACGTTGATGCGCTTTTGAACCATAGTCAAATAATTTTTCAGGAGTGCGGTGTGCAGATACGATGTCTACTTCTACTTGGATGTCAAATCCTTCCAGAACTGCTATTGCTTCTTTCATGACAGGCATGTCGCTGTCGCTTCCCATAATGATTCCTACTTGTGCCATATTATTTACTTATTACTTTGATTGACTGTTTTACTTTTTGAGCAATCGCTCTTGCATTTTCGATATTTGAATGAACGATGGTGACATGTCCCATTTTTCGAAAAGGTCGTGTTTGTTTTTTACCATAAATATGGGGTGTTACACCATCCATTTCCATTATTTTTTCTATGTTTTCATAGACAACTTCTCCAGTGTTGCCTTCGGCACCTACTAAATTAACCATCACTCCACTTAGTTTATTTTTTGTACTTCCCATTGGCAAGCCTAAGATGGCTCTAATGTGTTGTTCAAATTGGGAGGTATAGCTGGCTTCTATCGTTTGATGTCCAGAATTATGAGGTCTTGGTGCGACTTCGTTTATGAGAATTTCATTGTCTTGAGTTAAAAACATCTCCACAGCTAGAAGTCCCACATGCTCAAATGCTGCAGATGTTTTTAGGGCGATGAGTTCTGCTTTGGTTGCAATATCTTTAGAAATTCTTGCGGGGCATAAAACATATTCAACTTGGTTTGCTTCTGGATGAAATTCCATTTCCACAACGGGATATACTTTCACATCTCCTATTTCATTTCTTGCAACAATCACTGCAAGTTCATTTTTAAAAGGAACTAGATCTTCTGTAATACACTCTACATTTGGTAAGTCTTTCAAATCATCTGTGGAGCGCACAATTTTTACTCCAGTTCCATCATAACCAAACTGAGCACTTTTCCATACAAAAGGAAATTCAATACTACTGTGTTCAACAGCGCTATAAATTTCATCGGTGTAAGCAAACCTTTTAAAAGGGGCTGTTGGTAAATTATGATCGATATAAAACAATTTTTGTTTTGCTTTATTCTGAATGGTTTCTAATGTTTTTGAAGAAGGAAATACATTTACTCCTTCTTTTTCAAGTGATTTGAGGGCATTTACATTGACATTTTCAATCTCGATGGTGAGGGTGTCTACTCTTTTTCCGAAATTATAAACAGTGTCATAATCCATCAAATCCCCTTCAAAGAATTCATTACAGGCAAGTTTACTTGGGGCTTCTGGACTGGGATCTAAAACACAGGTGTGAATGTCAAATTTTCGAGTTGTGTAAAGTAACATTTTCCCGAGTTGACCGCCACCTAAAATACCAAGTTTGAAGTTTGATGAGAAATACTCCATTTTAAGATTTTCTTGAACGATTTTATAAATACACCACAAAAATACACTTAAAAATGAAATCGAACACTAAAATCGGCCATCAAAACGAATCAAAACCTTTACAATTGATTATCTTTGCAGCTTGATTTTAGTTGCTAAGATTGACTTCATTTAGAAGTCAATATTTTAAAGTTTGAATAAAAATGAAAAATTTAGTATTATTTGGCCCTCCGGGCGCTGGTAAAGGAACGCAAGCTGCTTTTTTAAAAGAGACCTATGGTTTGATCCATATTTCTACTGGAGATGTGTTTCGTTTTAATATTAAAAATGAAACCGAATTAGGAACATTAGCAAAGTCTTTTATGGATAAAGGTGAGTTGGTTCCAGATCAAGTGACCATTGATATGCTCAGTGCAGAAGTCGCTAAAAACCTAGATTCAAAAGGGTTTATCTTTGATGGGTTTCCTAGAAATGTATTACAGGCTGAAGCTTTGGATGCACTTTTAGATTCCTATGATACTGAAATTAGTGCGATGATTGCATTAGAAGTGGACGATGAGGTTTTGGTAGAACGTCTTCTAAAACGAGGTGAAACTAGTGGCAGACCAGATGATGCAAATGACACAGTGGTTAGAAATAGAATAAAAATATATTACGCAGAAACAGCAATTTTAAAGTCGTATTATGCCGCGAAGGATAAATATTTTGGTGTGAATGGCGTAGGGTCTGTGGAAGCTATTACGGTTCGATTGAACACAGTAATTAATACGCTGTAATATAAAACTCATTAGATGACTGAAGGTAATTTTGTTGATTATGTAAAAATGTTTGCTTGCTCTGGAAACGGAGGAAAAGGATCTGTACACCTTCACCGTGAAAAATTTATCACAAAAGGCGGTCCTGATGGGGGTGATGGGGGTCGTGGCGGTCATGTGATTGTACGTGGAAACGAACATCTTTGGACGTTACACCACTTGAAATTTAAACGGCACTTTAGAGCTGGTCATGGAGGATCGGGAAGTAAAAGTCGTAGTACTGGGGCTGATGGAGAAGACGTTTATGTTGATGTGCCTTTGGGAACAGTTCTTAGAGATACAGATACAAACGAAATTCTTTTTGAAATTACTGAAAACCATGAAGAGGTTATCCTTTGTGAAGGCGGTAAAGGCGGGTTAGGAAATTGGCATTTTAGATCTTCTACCAACCAAACCCCACGTTATGCTCAACCTGGACTTCCAATGGTAGAAAAATATGTAACCATTGAGCTTAAAATCTTAGCCGATGTGGGATTGGTAGGGTTTCCAAATGCGGGAAAATCAACGTTGTTATCTGTCATTACTTCTGCAAAGCCAAAAATTGCAGATTATGAGTTTACAACCTTAAAACCGAATTTAGGGATCGTAGAATATAGAGATTACCAATCGTTTGTGATGGCTGATATTCCTGGTATTATTGAAGGTGCAGCAGAAGGAAAAGGGCTAGGGCATTATTTTTTACGTCATATTGAACGAAACTCCATTCTTTTGTTTTTGATACCAGCAGATGCGGATGATATTAGAAAACAATACGATATTTTATTAGATGAGTTGCGTCGCTATAATCCAGAGATGCTCGATAAAGATCGTTTGATTGCTATTTCTAAAAGTGATATGCTTGACGATGAGCTAAAAGCGGAGCTGATTGAAGAGTTGGATGCTGAATTGCCTATCGATTACTTGTTTATTTCGTCGGTAGCACAATCAGGAATTGTTCAACTCAAAGACAGTTTGTGGGCGATGTTAAACCGTTAAAAACCTACAGGCATGAAGAAGTTTTTACTGATTTTATTATGTCCATACTTCTTAATAGGTCAAAACTACACCCAAGAATTTGATGCCTTATTTGAAGCTAAAAACTACACTCAAGCTGTTCAGAAGCTAGAAGTTTATTTATCTAAAACCCCTCAAAATTTAGAATTGCTAGAATTGATGGGGGATGCCTACGGGTTTCAAAGCAACTGGGAAAAAGCAGCTAAGTACTACAAACAATTTCGCGATTTAGATGCTAAGAACGCTACTTCTCATTATAAGTATGGAGGCGTTTTAGGGAAGCTTGCCAAAGAGGGGTCTAAACTTAAAGCACTTGGGTTAATTTCTAAAGTAAAAGCATCGTTTCTTAAAGCGGCAGAATTAGATGCAACCCATAAAGAAGTGCGTTGGGCCATGGTAGAATTATACACACAACTGCCGGGGTTTTTAGGGGGTAGCTATGTCAAAGCAATGGACTATGCTAGTGAATTAGAACAGCTTTCCAAAGCGCAAGGGTATTTTGCCAAAGCATATGTTTATCAAAATTCAAATCAAGAGGAGTTAACAAAGACGTATTATAAAAAAGGGTTAGAAAGCCTAAAAGAGTTGACTTGTTTTGAGCCTAAATTATCAAACTCGAGCCATTTAAAAGCACATAACAATTCGATACATTTTCTTGTAGCTTTCGCCTGTGTACTTGTTAATACAAAGCATTCTTTTGGACTGCGTTATATTCAATTTTATATTGATGAGTTTTCATCTAAAGATCAGGAGCCTTTAGAGGTTGCTTATTTAGCTCAGGCGCAACTATTTAAGCTTCAAAATAAATTCTCCGAAGCTCTTAGTTCAATTGAAAAAGCGCTCTTAGTACAGCCAAATTTCGAACAAGCTTTGGAAGAAAAGGAAATAATTTTATTGCTAAAGCCTTAAAAAAATCTAACCTCATTCCGTATATTTACCTCTCATAAACTCACACGATGAATGTACATTTTATTGCAATTGGTGGTGCTGCGATGCACAATTTAGCGCTGGCACTTCACCATAAAGGAATGCAGGTTACTGGAAGTGATGACACCATTTTTGAACCTTCTAAATCGCGATTAAATTCTGCTGGATTGTTGCCAGCTAATTTTGGGTGGTACTCAGAAAAAATCACTAAAAATATAGATGCAGTTGTGCTAGGAATGCACGCCAAAGAGGACAATCCTGAACTTTTAAAAGCGCAGGAATTAGGGCTTAAAATATATTCATATCCAGAGTTTTTATATGAACAATCTAAACACAAAACACGTGTAGTGATAGGGGGGAGTCATGGCAAAACAACCATTACAGCTATGATCTTACATGTTTTGAATTACCACGATATTGAAGTGGACTATATGGTAGGCGCACAGTTAGAGGGTTTTGATGTGATGGTAAAACTGACCGATGATGCCGACTTTATGGTGCTTGAAGGCGATGAATATTTAAGTTCTCCAATCGACCGACGACCAAAATTTCATTTATACCAGCCTAATATTGCTCTTTTGAGTGGCATTGCATGGGATCATATCAACGTGTTTCCAACCTTTGAAAATTATTTAGAGCAGTTTAGAATATTTGTAGATAGTATAACTGTTGGAGGGAGTATTTCCTATAATACAGAAGATCATAATGTGAAGTCAATTGTTGAAGATAGTGGTAACCAAATTCGAAAGTTTCCATACCAAACTCCTGAGCATACGATCGAAGCGGGAGTTACCTATTTAGATACAGAAGAAGGGCCACTTCCGCTTGAAGTTTTTGGAGCACATAATTTAAATAACCTTGCAGGGTCTAAGTGGATTTGCCAACAAATGGGAGTGGATCAAGATGATTTTTACGAAGCCATCTCTAGTTTTTCTGGGGCAAGTAAACGTTTAGAAAAAGTAGCAGAAAATGCTAATTGTGTGGTCTATAAAGATTTTGCACATTCTCCAAGCAAGGTAAAAGCGACTACGGAAGCTGTCAAGTCACAATATCCAACCCGACCGCTAGTTGCCTGTTTAGAATTACATACTTACAGTAGTTTAAATGCGGCATTTTTAGAACAGTATAAAAAGACTTTGGATGCAGCTGATACTGCGGTCGTATTTTATTCGCCACAAGCCGTTGAAATAAAAAAATTGGAATCAGTTTCCAAGACACAAATCGAATCCGCTTTTGAGCGAGAGGATTTGATTATTTTTACGGATCCTTTACTATTTAAAAACTACATAACTACTTTAGAATTTAATCAAAAGACTATATTGCTCATGAGTTCTGGAAGTTATGGAGGTTTGGACTTTAATGCTCTTAAAAATAAGGTATGCGATCCCAGTTGATTTTTAAATTTACACAAATAACCTAAATATTTATGACAATGTCCCCCAAATCATTCTCCATAAAAAATTGGTCTCAAGACGACCGACCTCGCGAAAAATTAAGAGATAAAGGTGCTCGTTCTTTAAGTGATGCAGAATTAGTAGCAATATTAATTGGTTCGGGTTCCGTTCAAGAAAGTGCTGTTGATTTGTCGAAACGAATTTTGGCCAGTGTGGATCACAATTTACAAAACTTAGGGAAGTTATCAAATGCCCAATTAATGACTTTTAAGGGGATAGGAGAAGCGAAAGCCATTAAAATTTCGGCAGCTATGGAAATCAGTTATCGCCGTCGCGAAACCAATCAAAAGAAATTAGATAAAATCAAAACTAGCAGCTCTGTATTTGAAATTATGAATCCTCTTTTAGGGCATCTTTCTCATGAAGAATTTTGGGTTTTATTTCTCAATAACTCTAGTAAAATTTTAGCAAAAACACAGATGAGTAAAGGGGGAATGACAGGTACTATTGTAGATGTACGCATTGTTATGAAGCAAGCACTAGAATATTCTGCTACAGCAATTATTCTAGTGCATAACCATCCATCTGGGGCGCTTCAACCAAGTAAATCTGATAAACGATTAACAGAAAAATTTAAATTAGCAGCGGAAAGTTTAGATATTAAAGTCTTAGACCATATAATTGTCACAGAAAAGAACTATTTTAGTTTTGCCGATGAAAGTTTGTTATAATGCTGTTAGTTTATACTTCTAAGATTACTCCAAGACTCAAATTTGTTTTTAAACAAATTTGTACACGTATTCTCAATATTCCTGTTTCTTTTACAAATGTAATTGAAGAATTTATTGCGCACGACCATCTCAAAATGTCTTATGGATCACAACCTCTAGGAAGCGAGTTTTTTGTGAGAAGTAATGGTCTTTTGTCAGAGCAGGGTTTATCAGATTTAGAACTCAATGTTCAGACATGGGAGGATACCAAATGTTTTTTTAGTAGTGGTGAAAAAAGCCACATCCCTTTCGATATTTTTGCGGCAGCCTTTTATTTGTTAAGTCGATATGAAGAGTACTTACCACATGTCAAAGATGTTTATGGTCGTTTTACTAAAGAAGAAAGCTTGGCTTTTCAGTCAGGATTTTTACACCAACCGGTGATAGATATTTGGGCCTATAAATTTAAAGCAGCCTTACAAAATCAATACCCAACTCAGGAGTTTGGTGAGCGTCATTTTTCAATAAACCCTGTAATTGATGTTCCTGTCGCCTATTATTTTAAAAATAAAGGATTTTTAAGAACGTTAGGAGGGATTGGATCTGACTTGTTTCGGTTTCGATTTAAGTTTTTATACGATCGTTTTCCTGTATTGTTTGGGTTTAAAAAAGATCCTTACGACAATTTTAAATGGATTATTAATCGCCAAAAAACAACCCAAACAAAGTTTAATGTATTTTTCTTAATTGGAAGGTTAACTACTTATGATAAAAACAATAGTATCAACAAAAAGGAGTTTGTGTCCTTGATTAAATCGGTAGCTGATTATTGTAATGTGGGTATCAAAGCGTCTTATATGGCATTGGATTCTATGGCGGTTTTAAAGTCCGAAAAACGGCAAATGGATGCGGTGTTAAATTCCGTAACTACTTCGGCACGATCATCGTTTTCAAAAGTTAATTTGCCATCTACTTATAGAAATTATATAGATCTTGAGATTAATGAAGATTATACGATGGGGTATCCAGATTCGATTGGATTTAGAGCAGGTACTTGTACTCCGTTTTTATTTTACGACTTAGATTATGAAATCCAAACCCCATTACTGATTCATCCCTTTCAATTGATGGACTTTGTGCTCCTCAAACATGCCTCATTTTTAGATAAAAAAGAAACCCTGCTCAAAGCTATATCAGAAGTTAAAAAGGTAAACGGTAGATTCACATTTATCTTTCATAACTATGCATTTAGTCCTACTAAGCGTTGGTCCGATTTCAAGTCCTTATTTAATATAATACTAGATAGCTCAAATGACATTTCATCATAAAAAACATATTTTTTTCGACCTAGACCACACGCTTTGGGATTTTGATAAAAACTCTGCATTGACTTTTGAGAAAATATTTAAATTAAATAATTTAGATATTGACTTGAATACTTTTTTGGAGGTTTACGTCCCCATTAATTTGCAGTATTGGAAGCTGTATCGAGAAGAGAAGATTGACAAAAAGAACTTAAAATTTGCACGCCTTAATGATGCTTTTAAAGAATTAAAAATGGATGTGTCTGCAAGAATGATTCATAAATTATCTGATGACTACATTACGCACCTTTCTACCTTTAATCATTTGTTTCCTGGAACTATTGAGCTTTTAGAATATTTACAACCTAATTATCAACTTCATATCATTACCAATGGTTTTAAAGAGGTTCAGCATGGGAAATTGAATCAGTCAAATATTGATCATTTTTTTCAAACCGTGACCAACTCTGAAATGGTGGGTGTTAAGAAACCAAATCCTAAAATTTTCAACCATGCACTTCAAATGGCTAAAGCAACCAAAGAAGAGAGTTTGATGATAGGAGATAATCTTGAAGCCGATATTATGGGTGCACTGGATTTTGGAATGGAAGCCATTTGTTTTAATTATCACAAAGAAACTCTAGGAGCGGATATTATTGGCGTGGATCATTTAGTAGAATTAAAAAAGTATATTTAAAGCATAAAATTGTAATTTTTTCGTTTAAAAGAATACTATAACCCTAGTTTTTTATGAAAACACGATCCTTCTTTAAAAAACATATATCCTTACTTTTTGTTCTAGGAGCTTGTTTTTCCTGTATTAAGGATACAGATTTTGAACAATCTGATACTTTAGTTATAACTCCTATTATGGAGGTTAATTTAGTGGAGGTTCAAGAAACGGCTGATTCTTTTCTGGATGCTTCGGAAGCAGAAGTGCTAATGATCTCTGATCTAATTGTTTTAGATATCTTTTCTTCTAACTTTATCAATGACAACCTCATAAAAACAGAATTAGTTTTTGAAGTTACAAATAGCCTTAACAAAGCTTTTCAGATTAAAATGGATTTTTATGACCCATCAAATGTACTTCAATATTCTTTTTTTATTGACATAGATAATTCTCTAACAAATACCCCACTCGTTACCAATCACACAGAAGTTTTTGAAGCTATGAGTCTGGCAGCACTGAAATCTAGTACTCAATTAGATATTTCAATTATATTGGTGTCAAGTTCTACAGGATCTGTTTTAACAGCGGATTCAATTGGTAATATAAATCTAACATCCAAAGGGATTTTTTATTTCGAACTTAAAGAATGAGATGGCTTGTATTCTTTGGGGTTTTTATATCCCTTCACGCACAAAACAAGCAGCTGTTGTATGGATTTACAGAAGTTCCGCAACAGATACTTTTGAATCCAGGAGCTCAAGTTGATTACAGAGGATATATTGGTGTGCCTTTGCTGTCTCATATTCATTTTAACGCCGGTAGTACTGGGTTTTCTGCATTTGATGTTTTTGCAGATGATGGAAAGGATTTTAATCAAAAAATAAGGGATGTTGTTTATAAATTGGACTCCAAAGACTTTTTTGGATTTAATCAGCAATTAGATATTTTTTCAGTTGGACTCAGTGTAAAAAAATCTTACGAAAAAACTTTTTTTATCTCCTTTGGAATGTATCAAGAATCTGATATATTTTCTTATTATCCAAAGGACTATGCTATTTTAGCTTATGAAGGTAATTACAATAATTTAAATAAGCGTTTTGATTTAGGTCAGTTGAATGTAAGTGCCGAAGTATTATCTGTTTTTCATGTAGGAGTGAATAAAAAAATCAATTCTAAATGGACATTAGGACTCAGGGGTAAAGTATATTCTAGTATTGCACAGGCGTCGTCTACAGACAATACAGGATCATTTATAACGGTTCCGGGCACCAATAACAACCTGAACCATATTTTTGATCTCGATATGAAATTACAAACTTCGGGAGTTTCTTTTTTGGAAGATCCTAGTGCTAATAAAGGTCTGGATATCCTAAAAAAACGACTTTTATTTGGTGGTAATCTAGGAGTGGGTATAGATGTTGGATTTACCCATCAACCCTCACCAGAATGGACGGTAGATGCAAGTCTTCAAGATGTTGGTTTTATCAATTATTCTAAGGATGTCAAAAATTACATTTTAGATGGATATTTACAATATGATGGAGTTCAATCGGTTTTTCCTCAAGTCACTTCAGGGCAAACAGCTCAAGATTATTGGGACGAAGTTGAGGATGATTTTGAGGAGCTATTTAAAATTGATAGTACTACAACGTCTTACACAAAATGGCGTCCAATAAAACTCAACAGTTCTGTGAGTTATAATTTTGGAAGAAAAGTAGATAAAGAATGTAATTGTTTAAGCAAGTCAGATACGACATTTCAAAATAGAGTAGGGGCACATTTGTTTGCAATGAAACGTCCCAATCATTTACAATGGGCTCTGTCTGCTTTCTACTATCGAAAAATAGTTAAAGGCTTACAATTAAAAACATCTTATACAGTTGATGCGTATTCCTTTAAAAATGTTGGGCTTGGCGCGT
The DNA here is from genome assembly GCA_943789465.1 of uncultured Flavobacteriaceae bacterium. Classification (GTDB taxonomy): domain Bacteria; phylum Bacteroidota; class Bacteroidia; order Flavobacteriales; family Flavobacteriaceae; genus Hel1-33-131. The sequence continues at coordinate 18,690 of CALSUF010000003.1, forward strand.
CTGCCGCTTTGGGATCAGTACAGTTTTATGTCATGGCAGATAATTTATTGAGTTATCAAAATTTAGCCAAATCACAAAGTGTATCTTTACAATTAGGTTTTAACTATATATTTAAAAACAATGAAAACTAAAATTTATATTTTCCTTCTAGTTTTGAGTGCTACGATGAGTTCGTGGGCTCAATTGAGTATCAATGATTATAAATACGTTTCAGTTCCAGATAAATTTGATTTTTTAAAATCAAATGATGAGTATCAACTGAACTCATTGACTGTTTTTTTACTCGAAAAACAAGGGTTTACAGTGTTGGATAAATCGGTTAATTATCCAATGGATTTAGCTCAAAATAATTGTTTGAAGTTAAACGCAAATGTGCTAAAAATTAAAGGGTTTTTGTTCTCAAAACTCCAGCTGGTATTAACCGATTGTGAAAATAGGGTTGTTTTTTCTTCCGAAATTGGAAAATCGAAACTTAAGAATTATCAGAAAGCCTATCATGAAGCGCTCCGAAATGCTTTTGCATTAAGTACATTTAATTATGCGTACAATGGATCTAACGTTTCAGCTGCGATGCCCGAACCTCCAAAAACGATTGCAAAGTCCACTCCAGTAATCGTTACAGAAATTGCTGTAAAAAAGCAAGATATCCAAGAAGTGATAGAAGTGTCGGATTCTTCTATTGAAGCTGTTGTGGGCTTGCTCATTCAACAAACCAATTCGGGCTATGATTTTATAGATTCAATTTCAAAAACCATTAAATTTTCTACACACGCAACCTTGTTTGACAATGTATATATTATTGACGGGCAAGAAGGAATTATTTATAAACGTGGACAAAACTGGGTTCGTGAATATATCGAAAATGGCAATACTACAATTGAGGCGTTGAACATTCAACGCTAGGAATTATATTTGTCTTTCCAACGTTGTTTTAAAAAGTCTTTTTGTGCATTTTCACGGGCATTATTCCCAGGTTTGTAAAACTGTGTATTTTCGATGCCCTCAGGCAAGAACTCTTGTGTTACAAAATTGAGGTCGTAATTGTGGGCATACTTATATGACTCCCCGTAGCCCAAATCTTTCATTAATTTAGTTGGCGCGTTCCGAATTTCTAAGGGTACTGCCAAATTTCCTGTATTTTTCACCACGTCAATAGCTTGATTGATAGCTGCATAGGCAGCATTACTTTTTGGCGAACATGCCAAGTAAGTAGTGCATTGACTCAAGATGATACGACTTTCAGGCATGCCAATCGCAGCAACAGATTGAAAGGTACTGTTTGCTAACACCAAAGCTGTTGGGTTAGCATTTCCAATATCTTCACTTGCAAGTATGAGCAGACGTCTTGCAATAAATTTAGGATCCTCGCCACCTTCAAGCATGCGCGCTAACCAATAGACGGCAGCGTTGGGGTCGCTGCCACGAATGGATTTAATAAAGGCCGAAATAATATCGTAATGCTGATCGCCTGTTTTGTCATATAAAACCGTACTGTTTTGAACTTTGTCTAGTACCAATTGGTTTGTAATGGTCACTTTGGTAGCACTTTCAGAATTGACAATCAATTCAAAAATATTGAGTAATTTCCGAGCATCCCCACCTGATAATCGTAACAATGCTTCGGCTTCTAGGAGTTTAATGTTCTTTTTTGAAAGCTCTTCATCCGTTTCTATTGCACGTTTTAGTAACGCCTCTAAATCGTTGGTGTCAAAAGGTTTTAAGGTATACACCTGACAACGGGAAAGGAGGGCAGAGATGACTTCAAAACTCGGGTTTTCTGTGGTGGCACCAATCAGCGTCACCCAACCTTTTTCAACGGCTTGTAGTAGTGAATCTTGTTGTGATTTGCTAAAACGATGAATTTCATCTATGAATAAAATAGGGTTTTTGGTGGTAAACAAACCGCCGCTTTGTTTTGCTTTTTCAATGACTTCTCGCACATCTTTGACGCCTGAACTGATGGCACTTAAGGTATAAAAAGGGCGTTCGGACTCGGTAGCAATGATGGTGGCAAGGGTTGTTTTACCAATGCCGGGAGGACCCCAAAAAATCATGGAGGGAATCAGTCCTTGTTTTAAAGCTTGGGTTAATGCTCCGTTGGGTCCAATAAGGTGAGACTGACTGATGTAGTCTGTCAATTTTTTGGGACGTAAGCGTTCTGCTAAGGGTGCATTCATTTTACAAAACTAAAGTTTTTTTTTATATTAAGGTGACATTCTAACATATTGCCTTTTTTTGGCGAGTTATTTGCTAGAGTTTATTAAATTTATAAGTATGAATCCACAACAACCGTTTCGATTTTCTGCGGGTGTAATCGGCTATCCGATCGCATTTGTCTTGTTAATTTGGACTGTGTTTTGGGTTGAACTTCGGTTTGGATTTAGATGGAATGATTTGGGAGTTTACCCAAGAACTTTAACGGGGTTAAGAGGTGTTGTTTTTAGTCCTTTTATTCATGGAAGTTTAGAGCATTTATACCACAATTCTACGCCTTTGTTGGTGTTGTCAATGGCGCTCTTTTATTTTTATCGCCCGATGGCGTGGAAGGTTATTTTATATGGCATTTTATGTTCTGGGCTTTCTACTTGGATTATTGGAGGTTACGGGTATCATATTGGCGCCAGTGGACTTGTTTATGTGTTGATGAGTTTTATGCTCTTTAAAGGTCTTTTTTCTAAGCATTATAGATTAACGGCACTTTCGTTTGCTGTTATTTTTTTATACGGTAGTATGTTGTGGTATGTATTCCCGATTAAGGAGAATATGTCTTGGGAAGGGCATCTGTCAGGATTGGTGGTTGGGTTTGTGTTTGCTCTCATTTTTAAGACCGCTATTGCGAAACCTCCTACATATATTTGGGAAGCCGAGCATTATGACGAATCCCAAGATCCTTTTTTACAACACTTTGATGCGGATGGAAATTTTATAGAAGTCTTAGAGGAAGAACTCCCTAATGGAGACTCTGCCTTAGAAATACGTTATAACTTTAAAGAAAAGGACGTTTAGAGGCGTTGTCTGACAGCTTCGTAAAGAAAAGCACCACATGCTACAGAAACATTTAAAGAGGCAATACTGCCGTACATAGGGAGTTTTGCTTTGTCGTCTACCAGTTTTAAAATAGAAGGGTTGATACCTCTATCTTCAGAACCCATAATAAGGGCACATCCTTGTTTAAAATTGATATCGTAAATAGTGTTTTCTGTTTTTTCGGTGGCTGCAATCACTTTTATATCGGAGGCTTGTAAATAAAACATAGCGTCTTTGATATGGTCTACTTTACAAATGGGAATATTAAATACGGCTCCTGCACTTGTTTTAACGGTATCTCCGTTTATGGGAGCTCCACCACTTTTTTGTATGATGATGCCATCCACGCCTGTACACTCGGCAGTTCTGATGATGGCTCCAAAATTACGTACATCACTGAGTTGATCGAGGAGTAGAAACAACGGATTTTCTTTGGTTTCTTTGACGGCTGTGATCAATTCTTCTAAATCATAAAATCCGATAGGAGACATATTGGCAACGGCTCCTTGATGGTTATGTGGGGTTAAGCGGTTTAGTTTTTCAACAGGAACGTACGAAAAGTTGATATTTTGTTTTCGTAATAATTTTTCTAACTCTGTGTACAGTTCGCCACTGAGTCCTTTTTGTAAAAAAACCTTGTCTATGTTGTTTTCAGCTTCCACAGCTTCAATGATGGCACGAAGGCCGTATATTTTGGTTTCTTTTTCCATGGCGTAAAAGTAAGGAATCGAATGAAAACGGGGGCTAAAATAGGGGTATAAAAAAATCCCGCATTTGCGGGATTTTTAAGTGTGTATATTTAAAACGGTTTAGAGTCCTTCAATCACGTAAGTGATATCGTTTGATTCTCCTCCGAGTTTAGTAATTGTACCGATGAATCCATTAGCATCAATACTCGATTCTATTTGGGTTACTGTACCATTTTGGTCTGTTGCTGTAAACATATAATCTACAGCTCCTGTATTATAGTATGCCTGAATATAAATACCATATTCGCCATCAGGGTTCCAATTCCCATTGAAAAAGTCACCTTCAAATCTACTTCCTGAGGTAGAAGATTCATAAGTAGTGTTAGTAGAATCTAAGACATATAGGTCTAAATCTACATTATCAGAGTCAGCCCAATCTAAAGAGATTGTTAACCAAGGTTCAACGACACCATCATTCCATCCTGGTAAATCTGCTCCTGCAGCACCAGTATAATCAACTGGGTAGGGAGCATTGTAACTTCCATTCGTTTGAAGGAATGTCAAAAAAGTAGCATCAGAAGTCATGACATAAGGATCATCTCCTTCAGCCAATGCAATTCCTGAAATACTCATTTTAGCATAGTCTGCAATTCCAAAAAAATCAGCCGCTAAATCTGTTGATCCTGGCATTGCTATAGATCCTGTTCCTGTTGTTTCTCCAGCAGCAATAGTTACATACGCTTTAGAAACACTTTGGTTTACTTCTAAGTCACTTAAGCCTGCTATTGCAGATACTTCAACTGAAGCATCTGTGTCAAAACTTTGTGGAATCGTTACGCTAAAAGCAATTAATGATCCAGCAGTTGCTTTTGTTCTTGATGGAGTTAGTGTTCCCACTAATTCCGTTTTGGCTTCTGTATCTTGGTATTCTCTGGAGAACTCATCATCTCCACAAGACATCATAGACAAAATAGCCATTGCAATGATACTATATTTATATGTTTTCATAATTTTATTTATTTTAAGTTAATTAAGATCCTAAATCCGTGTCACACAAGATCAATAGTCCTGCTGGTTGATTTGCTCCGTATTCTCCAATTAAGGTTCCATCTGGTGCGTAAATTTCAAATGAAATCTCTCCATACGCATCTCCTGGAAATTCCCATAGGACGTCTGATGCACCTGCTGGAATATCAACATAACCAGTCGCGTCATAGTAATCACCTACTACACAAAAGTCAGCTTGATTGAAATTTATATAACCTCCAGAAGAAGTATATAAGGTACACATAGCCACCTCAGTTACTTCCCCGTCAATAGTAATCATGATACCATTACCACCGTTACCATCGTTAGTTTGCCATCCATCACCATAAGAATCATGCATTTCGATTCTGTATTGTCCTGGATCAGAAGGAGGACAAGCAATTGCCATTATAAAGTTCATAGCACTGTTGTAAGCCGTTTTGGTAAGTAGATTAGCATCGGTATTACCTAAACCAACAACATTCATGTCTTCATCATACGATTGTGCTTCTCCAATAAAAACAGTTCCATCGTTTGTAGTAATACGTGCAATGAAAGTGAACGAATCTCCAAAACTTAAAGTTTCAACAGGTACATCAATAGCGTCTGCTATTTTTTGACTTGTAATTGAGATAGTTCCTGGAAAACTTGTGATTGATTGGAAGTTGTCATTTGAGTATATTGTTCCAGCAAGGTTTGCTGACAACATAAGTCTGTATTCAGCTATGTTATTGTTAGCGTCATACACATCAGCTGTTGCAGAAATGTTTATAGGATCTGAGTAAAGTTGACCAATGCCAGTTCCTTCAACAAATTTTGCAAATCCACCATTCTCTAGTTCGTAGAGAGCAGGGTTGTTAACTGTACTTTCATCAGTACAAGATTGGGACAGCGTTAAAGCTAAAACCCCAACTATTAAATATTTTATTTTTTTCATAATGTCTTATTTATTTAGTTAATAAAGCCTGCAGCATTAGTATCCCAGAATACTTGATCTGTAAGCATTTTTTGAACCAATGCTGGATTGTCATTTGAATTTAGTTCAGAAGACGGTAAGAAATAACTTCTAGGGAAGTCTGTATTAGATTCTACTGAGTATCCTAAATCAGGATATCCTGTTCTTCTGTAGTTATTGTAAGATTCAACACTGTTACCCCATAGTGCAATGTGGTATTCTCTAATGATGATTGCTAACTTTTCTTCTTCAGAAGTAGCTGCATCATATTCATCAGAAACATAGGTTGTGTATGCTGCTTTGTCTGCTGCAAGCATGCTAATAGCACTAACAGCTTCTACTTTAGCAAATGATTGTGCAATTGCTTCCATTAGGTATGTTTTAGCATCTCCAGTTGCACCTATTCCTGCTGGTGCTGGTAAAGCTGCTTCTGCTAACATAAAGTGAACAAAAGAACTTAGCATCACCGGGTGAATTCCTGCCCCTTTTAAACCATCAGCATCTGATGTTAAAGTGTTATTTAGACCAGTATCAAACTGTCCACCTCCAGGGTAAATCCCGAATGTAGTTCTGTTGTTACCATCATTAGGAATTCCTTCGTCATCCGCATGATCTCTACCCCAATAACCATCTCCTAAGTAGCAATACTGGTAATCAGCACTACCATCACAAGGTAATAAGTCATCTACAGGATCTGAAAGATCTTGTCTGAACAAGTAGTAAGTTATTCTTGGATCTACTATAGTTTTATCATCTTTTAAAAGATAAATAAAGTTATTACTCATGTACGTGTTTCCAGCACCTGAGATATAGGCATCTCTAAAGAAAGGATGTCTTGTATCTGGATTTGTAATACTCGTTCCATACTGAACTTGTAAATCGTCAGCAGCTGTAGAAATAAAGTTTCCAGCAGTTACGATTGCATTCATTGCAGTAGCTTGAGCAGAAGTTAAAACTAATTTGGATTGTAAATACATTTTTAGTTTTAATGTATTTGCAACTTTTATCCATTTGTTAACATCACCATCAAAGTAGATGTCTTCAAATGCACTGGTGTTTGTAGCATTTAAATTAACAATAGCTTCATCTAAAAGCGCATAAGCAGCATCGTAAATTGATTCTCCAGAGTCTAAGTTTGGACTTGGAAATTCGCTATTTACAGCTTCACTATATACAGCTGTACCTATATAATCAACTAAGTTTACATAAGCAAAAGCTTCTAGAACTTGCCCTACACCAACATGGTTAGGAAGCGTTTGTTCGCTAGCAATGTTTGATAACAGCTCTAAGTTTGCTGTAATTGAGTAAGCACTACTCCAAGCTGAGTTCATTGTGCCAGCTCCAGAAGCAGCGGCATAAGTTCCAAATTGGTTTACGTGTCTTACGGCACCACTACTAATTGAACTTAAAGTTGAATGCTGTCCAGCAAAGCTCAATTGTATGTTGTTTAGTATGTAATTAGGATCCGAAGAATCTAATGTTAAACTATTAGGATCGTCATTAATGTCTAACCGTGTTGTTTCACATGAAAACGTAAGTGTTAAGAGTAAAACAGCAGTCAGTAATTGAATTGTTTTTGAAATATTTTTTTTCATGAGTTCTTAATTAAAAAGTTAATTTAACACCAATCGAATATTGCTTATAAGATGGGTCATTTTGAAAATCAAGACCTTTACCATTTCCAGTTCCAGATCCTAATACTTCAGGATCAAGGTTCATGTATTTAGGTAAGTTAGGTGCTTTATACCATAGGTTGTTACCAGATAATGTTACTGATAAGCTTCCAATAGGAGTTTTGTCTAAAAATTCACTTGGTAAGCTGTAAGTCAATGAAACATCTCTTAATCTAAACACACTCGCATCGTAAACTACATTTTCATCTACATCCATTAAATTAATGAAGTATAAATCATTTGCAGCTAATTGAATGTTGTTTTTGATAAGGTCTCCATTCCCATCTACGATAGGCTCACCAGTACTAGCGTTTGCTAGAACACCAGGGATAACGTAAGATCCTTCTCTATCTTCAGTATCACGAGTTACACCACGTCTTAGTAAGTTAGATGCAGATACGGAATAAATATCTCCACCGTGTATGTATTCCCACTGAACACCTAATGTGAAGTTTTTATAACTAAAAGTATTGATGTTTGTAATTCTCCAGTCTTCGTTAGGATCTCCGATAATTTTATCTTCAAGACCTAAATCTTCACTTGAAATAATTTTACCAGTTTCAGCATTGATTAATAAGTTCCCTTGGTCATCTTTAGCGGCAAATGTTCCTCTAAACACTCCATAAGGTTCTCCTTCAATAGCATAATTTACACCAGAAGAAATATCAATTCTTTCAACTGGGATATCAACTACAGTCGTTTCATATGCAGTAAATTGAGTATTCATGTTCCAGTTGAATCCTTTCCCTGCATTTCTGATAGGGTTGATTCCAAGACTAATTTCTAAACCGTCAGTATCAATTCTACCAGCGTTAATTACTGTAGAAGAATACCCAGTAGAAGCCGCTAAACTAGAAGATAAAATTTGATCTTCAACAATTCTCTTGTAGATAGAGATGTCAAAATCAATTAAATTATCAAAAAGTCTACCTTCAGTTCCAAATTCAAATTCCTTAAGTAATTCAGGCTTGATGTTTGGATTAGGTAAGAATGTACTCAATGCGTTTGTAGATACCAACCCAGAGTTGAAAGGGTTGATGAATGCATTTGCATTGGCACTTAAAACAGGAGAAGTTAAGTATGCACTTGGAAAGTTCGCCGAAGTACCATAACTAGCTCTTAATTTTAAATAGTTTACAGCTGATCCTTTTAAGTTTTCGAAAAAGCTTGTTGGTATAAAGGAAACAGATGCACTAGGGTAGAAAATTGAATTATTTTCAGTTGTAGTTGTTGAACCCCAGTCATTTCTTCCACTAAGAGTTACGAACAAATAGTTGTCGTAATCGAAAGCTAATTGACCGTAAGCACCAACAGTGTTTACTTCTGCACCACCATCGTAAGGAGAGTGATCTCTAAAGTTGTTGTGATTTAAATATCCGAATACTACTTGATCTTCACTTAAAAGTCCAATGAATTCTGATTTCACATTTTTAGATTCAGCACCAAGAACAGCGTTTAAAGTAATTTTCTCAGAAAGTTTAAAATCATTTCCAGTAATACCTACTCTATGGTTGGTTGTTCTTTGGTTGTTATCAAAAGATTGCATGAATCCTAGTGGATCGTCAGCAGCACCTTTGTTAGAGTAGTTAGCATTATTTTCAGAATAATTATCTAAACTATATAAGTATGATAGTCTGACTTTATCATTTAGTTTATAATCTAATCCAGCTTTCATGAAGATTCTATCTGTATCTTCGGTGAATCCTGTATTTTTTTGTTGCCATCTTGGGTTAGTGTATGTTGTTCTGTAGTATACACTAGAGCTGTCATTTGGATCTTCAAATGGTAAATTATGAATATCCAAGTTTCTTGGAATCCAAGTTAAAAGTGTAAAGAAATCTCTTGTTGGTCTTTTGGTCGCTGTTTTGTTGTAGCTAACTGAAGTGTTGAGGCTAAAGTTATTTGCCAAATCAGTTCTTCCACCAAAATTCAAGTTATATCTTTTCAAACCATTTTCGCTGATGTATCCAGTTTGATCTGTATGTCCAAATCCAAAACTAACACCACTATTGTTTTCTAAGCTTTTGCTTACAATTACAGAAGTTGTTTGTCCAATTCCAGCACTAAAAAAGTCATTGACATTATTTTTTGCTGCTTTGTACTCAACTGTTTCTCCTTGAAACTGAGGAAAAGAGTCTGCATATGCACCAATACTTAAGTGATGCGGAACTGTTTGTCCATTAAATGCAGCTCCCCAAGTACCAAAATAGGTAGTGTTGATTGCATTGTCAGCACCTTGTCCGTAACTGTTTTGAAATTCAGGTAAGTTTGCAACTTCTAACATAGAAGTAGTTGAAGATACAGAGATCTCAAATTTCTCATCTGAACCTTTTGATTGACTTCCTGTTTTTGTAGCAATCACAATTACACCATTACGACCATCTTGTCCGTATAGTGTAGAAGCAGCCAAACCTTTTAATACTGTTAGGGATGCAATGTTGTTTGCATCTAAATCGTAAGAACGACCTCCAGAAATTGGAGCTCCATCTACAACATACAAAGGTTGGTTGTTACCAGAAATTGAGTTTTTAGATCGAATGATAACGTTTGCAGATGTTCCTAAGAACCCTCCACCAGCGTTAACTTCTACCCCTGCAACCTTTCCAGTAAGAATTCTGGAGATATCAGTTTCAGGTTTAGATTCAAGATCTTCAGCGTCAATTTTAGTAATTGCATAACCAAGAGCTTTCTTTTCTCTTTTAATTCCTTGTGCAGTTACTAGAACTTCGTCAAGGCTTTCACCTTTTTCAAGCTGAATTGTAAATGTTGTTAAATTTCCTACTTCTACAGTTTTAGTAGCATATCCAACATAGCTTATTTCAAGCTTATCAGTTGTGTTTGCTAAAATTGTAAAATTCCCGTCAAAATCTGTCGAAACTCCATTTGAAGTTCCTTGTACAACAACTGTTGCTCCAGGTAAGGGAAGGCCATCATTATCAGAAACATTTCCTGATATTTGTTTTTCTTGTGCAAACGATATCTGCACAAATAACGCTAACATGAGTGTTAGAATTCCACTAAACTTTGTTTTCATTTTTGTTATTTATTTGAATTAGTCATCGCAAAAGTGACGATTATATCTCAAACATCCAACTTTTTGTTTAGAAATATTAAAGTTTTGTTAAACATATTTATATAAAATCAGTCATACTAGTGAATTATGCTTAATTATTGTGTTTAAAATTTAAACACAATAGGAGAGCTTATTTGGTTTAATTGGTCACTCATTATTTTTGAGCATAAAAAAACCACCCGATTGGGTGGTTTTGGATAATTAGTAGTCACATTATTTGACTGAAGTTGTTTTAAGTTAATTTTCTTATTTTTTCAGACGTTATATTATACAAGAAACAATATTCAAATATTATTTCTTGTATAATTTTGTTTTGACGTTATTTCATAACTAGATTTTCGTCAATGTAAACCGATAAGGACCCGAATTCTCCTAATGCACCATCAGCCTGAATTACTCCATTTAAAAAATCGTAAGAGGAACTCGTAAGTTCTAAGATTCTAAACAATGCTATTACTGGATTTCCTGGATCAAAAGAGTCATCGAAATATAAGGATCCATTTAGTTGGAGTGTTAACTCAACACCCGGAAAAAAATAGGGGTCAAATCCGTTTGATGTTGAAATTAGTATCGTTGTTCCAGTGCCATCTTCGTCAGGCATTAATTCTAGTTCAACCTGGTATGTTTCACCAAAAAAATCAGTCAAACCAAGAGGAGCATTTGTCCCACTAGTAAATCCTTCATCAACGCTGTAGGTTCCAATAAATGGATAAACAATAGAAGGGTATATAAGAATTCTTTGAGTAACAGGAAGTGTTTCACCTGTCAATCCAGCGGTAATTTTAGACGAACTTGTTGATGTAAGTACTACATCAAAAAGCATTGGTTCAGTCATACTTACGCCTTCTAATTCATTAATATTTATAGGAACAGGAGCTAAATAGGAGTATTCAATTCCAGTGTTGTTGTCAGGACCTGAATAGCTTGTTTTTCCAGCAGGTGCGACGGTAATTCCATTGTTTGAAAATACAGTATTAGGATCTAGTCCAGAGATACTTCTGAGGGTATAGTTAATTGTCAAATCAGAACTTGTAGTTGGTACTTGGATATCAACTCCGAGGTCGATAATGTCTGTCATGCCTCTCACAACTTGAATCACTTCAAGGTTTGTTTCTGGAAACTGAATCCAGCCTCTTTCTTCTTGAGGTTTGTAGCCCAAATCGTCACCACTATTACTGTCGCAAGACAGTGTGAGTGTAAGAACAAGTAAGCAGCTAAATAATTTTATTGTATTCTTCATATGTTTTTATTTAATTAGTTATTTATTAGGGGTTTACACAAAAAGGAGTAGATTTTGAATATCCCCCAGTTTCCTTCACCGCTGGCCGCCTTAATGATAGAACAATCTAAAGAATAGTTTCCAGTGGTAACTCCGTCGAACTGACCGTCGCCGAAAGAGTCATAGATTGTGAATTCATAACATCCATCTGCTAAAGTCATGGTTTCTACAATTTGCTGAGGCGCATCTGTGTCTGAATATGGCCCCCCCCGATTCTACGACACTTCCATCAGCGTCAGTAATATCCCAAGTTCTTTCACTTCCATAATTATCTTCGTTTAATGTCAATACAAAATCGTTACAGACCAAGTATTTGTTATAACTAATGGTAGCTGTTTTTGAGCCTACAGCAGCAACATCTAGAGGAAAGTCTAAATCTAAGACCAATGAGTAGGAAACAAGATCAACAAGGTTGGTGTCTACAAAACTCACATTAAGAGTGCCATCATAAGAACCAGCAGGAATTGTAATAATGCCTAGCGTGTAATCTCCTGAAGCGCCAGTAGAAGCTTCATTTACTTTAACATTAAAATTTCTTTCGGTCGTTGAAGTAGTAGTTGCTTGTACATTCAAAGTCACTGAGCTACCTTCAACAGGGACAACTGTAGAGATACTTGAAGTTAAGAACCCTAAGCCTGTTTGTCCTGTGTTTCCGTAAATACTGCTTGTATTGGCATCATCTTGGTCACAAGCCATTAAGCTTGTAATAAGAATAAGAGTACTTAATAGTCTAATTTTTTTCATAATAGTGTAGGTTTTTTAAATTAATAATTTGAGTTTTGAACAACAGTGTTGTTGGCAGAAATTTCATCTACAGGGATAGGTAATGTAAATCTGTAGTCAGAGTTTGTTAATGAACATGCAGATAAATTTTCACATTCTTTAGGGTCTCTATCTAAAAATCTGTTTCCTCTGTCTCCTAAACGCTTCAAGTCAACCCATCTGTGTCCTTCATATAAAAACTCTAGTCGTCTTTCGTCAAGGATAGCTCCAAAGGCCTCTGTTTGTGACCCTAAGATCTGCAAAGCTTGAGAAGATCCATATCTTGCATCTCTTAACACTTTGAGATAAGTTGCAGCTCCTGTAAGATCTCCAGCATCTGCAGCAGCTTCTGCTCTTATAATTAGCATTTCTGAAGCTCTAAAGACTTTAAGATCATTTAACAATGGCTGTACACCCCCCTCCAGGATATTTAAAGACAAGTAAGACATCATCATTAAGAAAATTACTGTTTGTAGTGTATGTAGGATCTATGAGTGACTCTGCTACGTTTAAATTTCTTGATAAACGCACATCAGTAGTGCCATCTAATAGGTTAAAAACAGAACGGCTCATTTCCATAAATGGCCCACCACTAATGGTCGCGTCGATAAAGCCAAATAAACTTCCTGCCCATCCGCCGCCAGCAGTTCCTTGACGATCGTAAGGATCTCCAATTGCTCTTTCTAGATTAAAGATCACTTCTGTTAAATCAGCATCGTCATACATTGCGGTATATTGTGCTTGGTTTGCAATCTGATAGTTAGCTAATAAGGATGCTGCATACCCATCTGCGACGGCATACTGCCCTCTATAAGCAGCCATTCTCGCTCGCAAAGCTGTAGCAAAATCTAACCCCATAAAAGTAACTCCTTCAGAAGTGCTGATCAAGTCTTCTGCAGCCGTTAAATCATCATTAATTTGTGTATAAAACTCACCGTTGGTACTTCTAGGTCTTGCTTCAAAAATATCAGCAGTTGGTGTATTTACTAATATCCCAGCAAGTGCAGAGTCATCAGTATAATCAGGTGAGAAGTATGTGAGTATTTGAAAGTGTGCAAACGCTCTAATGGCATGGGCTTGTCCTAATACGTTGTCGTATTCTACTTGATTTTCTGAAGCATCATTAATAGTTGGTGCAGCAGCGATGATTGATGTTGCCATTTTTATGGCCCCATAATAAGACTCCCAAATATTATCGACATAGCCATTTGAGCTATTGATGTTAAAGTTTTGTTCGTCGCTGTTTTGACCTCCATTGTCGCGACCTCTAAAGGCTTCATCTGTCATTGCTGCGGTGAATCCAATTTCATTTGTAGTGTCTAAAAAATTGTAAGCACCTAGTAAACCAGCTCTTAGGTCTGAAACGCTCTGAAATGCATTTTCTGCGCCCAATCGGCCTGGTTGGTCGATTTCTATGGCATCATTACAGCTCACGATTGATAGAATCAAACAAGCATAAATAAATTTAAATATATTTTTCATGTTTTTTATGTTTTATGTTATAGTATTAAAATCCAAATTCAAGTCCGATAGAAAATGTTTTTGGTGTTGGATATCTGTTTTGGGCTGCTTGTATTCTTTCGGCGTCAAACCCTCTCCATTTTGAAAACGTTACTAAGTTTTCTCCAGAAACAAAAGCGCGTATGTGTGAGAACCCTGTTTTGTCAAGGATGGCTTTAGGAATGTTGTACCCAAATTGGATAAAACGCAGCCTTATATAGTCTGCTTCTCTTACGTGTCTGTCAGAAAGTCCTTCATCGGCAAAATTATTTGCATCAAGCGAAGGGACGTTTGTGATGTCTCCAGGTTGTTGCCATGCATTTAAAATATCTCTGGAATGTCTGAACTGACCAATTGCACTTGGATCCATAAATCCTTGGTAATCGAAATCGTATGCATCTACTCCAATCGTGTAGTTGAAACGAGTTGTAAAGAAAAAGTTTTTAAAGTCTGCATCCAATCCAAAACTTCCTTGGTAGTCTGGATGCACATTTAACCCTGTTGCTCTTTGATCCGCATCGACCAAATCCTCAGTGATGTCACCATTAAGATTTTCATATAATAGATTTCCGTTTGCAGGATTTACTCCAACAAATGGAGCAGCAAAGATTTCGTCGATAACTCCCCCCACTCTAATGTCATAAGGGATGTCTCCTCCAGCACCTAGGCTGATGACTTCTTGCTTGTTGTAATTTCCAACAAGGTTTAAGGTCACGTTAAGGCCATTTTCTTTAGTTGATTTTAAGAGGTCATAGTGTAGTTCTAAATCAAACCCACTGTTTTGTAATTCCCCTACGTTGGCATCAAGAGTGTTTTCTTCATCTTCGTCGTTGTTAGCGTATGGTTCGTCATCTTGATTGGAACCATTAAGTGCTGGAGAAATCGGAGTGGCAAAGAATAAATCTTCTGTATTTTTCTGATAAACATCAAAAGACCCACGCAATCGGTTGTTAAATAAAGAAAAATCAATCCCTAGGTTTGCTTGAACTATTGTTTCCCATTTTAAATCATTGTTTCCAATTTGTCCGTATGAGAGTCCATTGATCCCCCCGTATTGACCTCCAGTTACGAAGAAGTCTTTTGTCAAGTCTGGCGCGTTAAATGGAGCAAATTGCCCAGCTATATCAACAATGCGTTGGTTCCCTGCTGTGCCGTAAGAAGCTCTCAGTTTCAGACTGTTTATAAAGTTTACGTTTTGCATGAAGCTTTCGTTTGAAACGTTCCATCGTCCCGAAACAGACCAGAACGTTCCCCATTTGTTAGAGTCTGCAAATCGATATGAAGCATCTCTTCTAATTGACGCAGATACGCCGTAAGTTTTGTCATAATCATAATCGGCATAGGCAAAGTAGGAAAACAAGCCTGCATTTCGAATAGTCGCGTCAGCAACATCCACAAAATTATCATTTGTAGCATTGTCACCAATGTAAGCAGCTCCGTCCCCAGGATAAAAGGTGGCGGGATCAAAGCCTTCTTGTCTCACTCCAAATTCTCTGTAATGTGCTTTAAAGTATTCTGTAAATAGCGATGCTTCTACACTATGTTTTTCAGCAAACGTATTTGTATAGGTTAGTGAATTGTTAAAGTTAAGAGTAATTGATCTGTAAGAAAACTGATCTGAAAACCCAGGAGTCACATTTCCTGTTTGGGCAAATAATTGTGCATTGAACGATGTTGGCGCCTCTACTCTTAACAGTTGTTCGTCTGTAAAATCAGCTCCAAATCTACTGTTGAAAGTAAGTTTATCTGTGATGTCATAACTTGCTTTAAGACTTGCAATTATTTTAATTTCATCTTCTCGTCTTGTGTAGGTGTCTCGTCGGTCTAATAGAAATAAAGGGGTGTTTGCAAACACAACTGGTAAGTTTCCGCCTTCACCAGGAATATAAGAGTGTGGAGAAATGTAAGGAACCCCTTGGTTTGCGCCAAGAACAAAGTTTCTGTTAATTGCTCCTGATCCAATGCTGTTTGCTTCGTTACTTTCTGAGTAGTTGAGTGATAAATTAGTACTGTATCTGAATTTTCCATTTTCTGATTTTCCATTCAGGTTGTTTCTAAGGTTGAAACGTTTTAAGGTACTGGCACCTTTCAAAATACCTTCTTGGTCATGAAACCCTAAAGATGTAAATGAATTTAGATTTTCACCGCCTGAAGATAAGTTGAGCGTATGGCTTTTGGTAAGCCCTGTTCCAAAGAATACATCTAGCCAATCTGTATTTGATTGAAGTGCACGTTCAGCCAATTCAATATCAGATAAAGTTGCTCCAAATCCAGAGCCATGATCTTTTTCTAATTGCAGTTGTTCTCTTGAGTTCATTAAGTCATAACTGTGGTCTTGTAGGTTTGAAAAACTAGTAAGTCCACTGTAGGATATTTTTAATCCAGAGTCAAAGGATCCAGTCTTGGTTTCAATTATGACCACTCCATTTGCTCCTCTGTTTCCGTAAATGGCCGTTGCGCCTGCATCCTTAAGAACGGATAAAGAAGCAATTTCATTTGGGTTTAAACTTCTAAAGTTGTCTTCATCTACAGGAACACCGTCAATAATAAATAGAGGTTCTGTATTTCCGTTAATGGATGATACTCCTCTTAAGTTGATGACACTATTTCCACCAGGCTGTCCGTTCCCTGTTGTGATATTTAGCCCCGCTACTTGTCCTTGAAGAGTTTGGGCAAATGATGCATTTGGTCTTGACTCAATGGTTTGCGCAGTTATTGTAGTTGATGCGATGTTGGACGTTGCTTTGGAGGTTGTTCTGTAAGCTTGTACTACAATTTCTTCCAGTGCATTATCTGGGTTTAATGTTAAGTTGATGGTGTTAGAGTTGCTAACGGTTACATCTTGACTAACATAGCCTACATAGCTAAAATTTAAGACATCTCCTTGGCTGGCAGTGATTTTGTAATTGCCATCAAAATCTGTTGTGGTTCCTGAGGAAGTCCCTACGATGACAACGGTAGCCCCAATAAGTGGCAAGCCATTTTCATCCGAAACCGTTCCGGAAACTGTTTTTTGCTGTGCAAAGGTTAGCTGCACAATTAACGCCATGAATAGCGTTAAGGTCATTGTAAATTTGGTTTTCATTCTTTTATTATTTTGAATTAGTCTAACCCAAAAGTCTTAATAATAAGTTAATAAAAAAAATGAACCCCTTATAATTTAACATTCCTTTAACATTTATCAAGTTTTTTTAAGGATTTAACTTCAAGAATAGTTAGAATATAAGTTTCGAGTGTTAGAATTTAATCTTTAAAGTTATAAAGTGTGAATAACAACTCAGCTGTATTGTTGTGATTTTGCTTTAACGTTGTTGTTAGGAAACCTAAACAGATTGAAATTAAAAGTCGCCTAAAAATTACTTTTATAGACGACTTTTGTGTTTTAGTAGTGGAATAAAAACTAATTTACATCCCAGAATATTTTTGTTGTTTTTGTATCGCCTCCAATAGCTGAAGCTGCGCTGTCATACTGAGTACCATTTAAGGTTGCTTCAGAAGTAGGATACAGGAATCTTGTTGGGATGTCTAATGTTACTCCATCAACAACTGGCCCATTTAAACCGAGGTCTAATAGTCTCCAAGCAGTCCATCCTTCGTAACCGTTATTAAACATTGCGATCCATTTCTGAGATCCAATCTTTTGTTTCCAGTCTCCAGCAGCTGTAGCATATGCCACTTCTGGTAGGGCTAAATAAGTAGCAGTTTCTGCAGAACTTACACCCCATTCGTCCATTGAAACCTCAATTGCAGAGTTGTAGTATGCTTCTTCAGTTCCTCCTACAGAGTACCCTCTAGCAGCAGCTTCTGATAATAAAAAGTGTACTTCAGTTGCTGTAATCAAATCTCCTTTTAAATCTGGAGACTTCATTAAGTCAGATATATTTGAATTGCTTCCTGCTCCATTTGCATTCCCATAATCCCCACCTACATATGCACCTTCGTACATTTTAAAGAACGATCCAAGTCTAGGGTCATTTGTAGGATTCATTGCGTCTACTAATGTGTTTGCAGCCACGAAATCGTTACGTCCGCTCTGAACAAGAGAAACCCATAATGGATTTGTATTTGGAGCTGATGATAAATAGTTAATTCCAAAATTATCAGCATTAGCTAAGATAGGTCCTGCTAAAAATGCAGCCTCTGCCATTGCTTGTGATGCTGAAGGGTTAGAATCCGCTAAACGCATTGCAATTCTTAATTTTAAAGATACAGCAGCTTGTCTCCATTGTGCAACGTTTCCTCCGTAAGCGATGTCTTGACTTGCGTCAAATCCAGCACTACTGCTTAAGCCTGTAATTGCCTCATCTAAGTGAGAAGCTAAAGCAGTATAGATAGTCGCAGCATCATCATACTTAGGAGATGGGTTTAAAGGATCTAATGCTTCTGTAAAAGGAACATCACCAAAAGTGTCAACCAAAATAGAATATGCATATACTTCCATAAACTTGATGATTGCTAGTTGTGATTGGCTTGGAGCTTCTCCATTAGAAACAAGCTCTTTAGCACCTTTCAAATCTTGAAGAACATCTCGATACATCGTAGTCCACAAGTTTCCACCAATATTTCTTGTTACTTGATTGTATTGGCTTTCATCTGGATAGGTCGTTTGCGCCCAGTACTGTGCGTATAGTCTAAAGACATTTTCATTAACACTACAGGAGTTCATTTGATCTCCTAGGTTTTTCAAAGCATTTGTGAATAGACCTCCAGCGGGTACTTCGCTTGGGTTTTTCTGGTCAACATTTAAACTTTCGTCTACCCCACACGAAGTCAGTACAAAAGTAACACACAATAAGCTCAATAAGTAATTTTTCATTTTTCTCATTTTTATATTGTTAAAATTCTAAATTTAAATTAAGTCCTACTGTTCTTAGTGTAGGGAACGATCCTGAAAGGTATCCCTGAGCGTTTCCAGCTCCTAAACCAGATTCTGGATCAGCAAAAGGAACATTTTTATCAATAATCCAAAGGTTTCTTCCGATCAGTGTTAAGCTACCTCCAGAGATGGAGCCTTTAGTCCACTTACTAACTGGAAGCTCATAACTAAGTGTTAATTCTCTCAATTTGATGTAAGATGCGTCATATACAGTTAAAGCAGCTGGATTTCGTGAGGAGTTACCCCAGTACCAAATTCCACCATAATAATCTGTTCGAGCTCTTGTTGTGTTTGGAGCTCCATCAGCAGTCACACCTGGAAGAATTACACCACCACCATTTGCGAGTGTGTTTCTTATTGGGTTTCCAAGGTCATTAGTTCCTGTTGTAAAATCTGGTAAACCAGTACCTTGTCCGTAATGCATATCTAAAGAATAAACATCACCTCCTTTTTGAATATCAATCAAGAAAGATAATTTGAAGTCTTTATACTTGAATGTATTTGTAATACCTCCATTCCATTCTGGATTTACATCCCCAATGATTTGATCGGCAACTGCTTCATAATAACCACTAGAATTTACTATTCTTTGACCATTTTCATGCATGTTAAACCCTGTTCCTCTAATAGTTCCGTAAGGCTGACCAACGGTAGCATTTATAGAAATTCCTCCTTGAAAACTATTTAATTGTAAGTTTTTTTGGTCTCCATATAAATCAACTACTAAGCTTTCATTTTTAGCCCAGTTTACACCAAGGTCCCAACTAAATTTGTCGTTTTTAAAAGGGGTTGCATAAATTCCTAGTTCAACTCCTTTGTTTTGGATTTCTCCAGCATTTACCCATCTGTTCGAAAAGCCAGTAGCTGTTGTAACTGATGCAGGCATTAATTGGTCTACAGTGTTTTTCTTGTACCAAGAAAAATCAAATCCAACCGCGTTATCAAACATTTTAGCTTCTAAACCAACTTCAAATTCCTTTGTTCTTTCTGGCTTTAAAGACGCGTTATTTTTTGTAGATCCGTAAGAAAATAAACTACCATTTCCAAAATTGTTTAAGGTAGAGTAGGTGTCGTATACATTTCCAGCAGGTAAATCATTCCCTACTTCTGCATAACCAGCTCTAAGCTTACCAAAGTTTAACCATTCAAAATCCACTAATTTAGAGAATATTAAACTTGAACTTGCAGCATAATAGTTATAGCTATTGTTTTTAGAAGGTAATGCTGAAGATACATCGATACGGTCCGTAAGATCTAAATACAAGATGTTTTTATATCCTAAAGATGCTTGAACATAGTACCCATTTACTTGCTTTTCTCTTAAAGTTTCTATTGGTTTTGGGTTAGAACTTGAAGAGTTAGAAAGAGCATATAAGTTAGGAATTGCTAAACCACCAGCTGTAGAATTTCTTAAGAAGCCATAGCTTTCTTTTCTTACATTTATTCCAAATACGCCATTTAAACTCAAGTTATCAGATATCTGCTTGTTGACGTTAAACATTAAATCATAGTTATATTCAGAGAAAAGGATGTCAACTTTGTCATATCCAGATCCTTCATCGTCTCTCAAGATACCAAATTCAGTTGCAACAGAACCAATTGCTCTGCGTTCTTCTCTTAATTCGTTATAAGTATCAACTGCTCCTTTAGCAGTAACGCTTAACCAGTCGTTAATTTCAAGCGTTGCAAAAACATTTCCAAAGAAACGATTTCTTTCATCTGATTGGTAGTTTTTGTAACGAGTCCAGTATGGGTTATCCCAGTAATGTGGTACAAGTTCACCTCCTGAACCAGGTCCAGTAAGTGCTCCTTCGTTATTCCAAGAATAGTTTTTCCCAGTTTTATTAAAGATGTCTTCTTGATCTTTAAGATCAACATTGACTTGCCACCACTGTCTGAATTGAGCCATTAAGTTATCGCCATATCCTGTAGAGTTTCTTCCAATAGTTTGTTGAACTAAGTAGTTTGCAGAGGAACCAACAGTAATTTTATCGCTTACTTTTAATGTTCCACTAAAATTTAAACTGTTTTTATTTAATTTAGAGTTTGGCATATACCCATTAATCTCAGAATTTGTATATCCCAATCTATAACTCGTTTTGTCATCTCCACCAGTTATACTCACAGAGTTGTTAAATTGAGTTGCAGTTTCGAAAAAATCTACTGGAGTTGTTTTTCCAGCAACGTATGGAGTTGCAACTCCAAAGTTTCTGTGTTCAGGAACAAAAGAATCCCATTGGTAAACTAACTGGCCATCTAATGGTGCTCCAAAAGAAGCATCATCATAAGTTGGCACGACTAAGTTGTCAACACCGTCGCCAGTCATATCCCAGTCTTCGAAATATCCTGTTGAACCATAATAAGTACCATATCCTGCTCCATATCCATTTTGGTAGCTGATAAATGTACTCTTGTCAATAGATCCAATCTGAGCGCTAGAATTTACAGTCACTTTAGTTTTACCTTGTCCGCCTTTTTTGGTTGTAATAATGACAACTCCATTTGCACCACGTGATCCGTAAATTGCAGATGCAGCAGCACCTTTAAGGATGTTTATAGACTCAACGTCATCTGGGTTGATGTCCATTGCAGCATTTCCGTAATCATACCCTTTACGACCTCCTGATTGTTGGGATGTATTGTTGATATTGTTAGAAACTGGAATTCCATCAACAACAAACAATGGCTGATTGTTTCCTGTTAAAGAGCTAACACCTCTAATTAGAAAGTTTGCAGACCCTCCAAAGTTGTTATTTGTCTTGATTTGTACGCCACTCACTTTTCCAGAAAGAGAGCTAGCAATGTTATCTACTTTAACTGTAGAAACTGCGTCGCCACTTACTTGTTGTGAGGCATAACCAATCGATTTTTTGTCTCTTGAAATACCAAGAGCAGTCACCACTACCTCATCCAAAGTGTTGTCTAGTTGTAGGGTTGTGTTAATGGTGTTAGAGGCTCCAACCGTTATACTTTGGTCAGAATAGCCTACATAACTAAAATTTAAGACATCTCCTTGGCTGGCAGTGATTTTATAATTGCCATCAAAGTCTGTTGTGGTTCCTGAGGAAGTCCCTACGATGACAACGGTAGCCCCAATAAGTGGCAAGCCATTTTCATCCGAAACCGTTCCGGAAACTGTTTTTTGCTGTGCAAAGGTTAGCTGCACAAGTAACGCCATGAATAGCGTTAAGGTCATTGTAAATTTGGTTTTCATTCTTTTATTATTTTGAATTAGTCTAACCCAAAAGTCTTAATAAAAAGTTAATAAAAAAAATGAACTCCTTAAATTTTAACAGTTTTTTAACATTTAAAATATTTTTTAAGCAATATCAAATCAGAAAGTTGCTGTAAGGCTCAGGTGGATTTTGGAGTCAGATAACCTGAAACTTTGCTCTTTAGTTTTTCCATTGGCTAAATTAAACTTTAAGAGCCCGGATTCAGTAAGGAGTCCAAATCCAAACCCAAATCCATATAGTTTTTTGCTGGATTGTGAGGGTGTTTCAAAATACGCAGCATCAATGATAGAATGAATATAGAGTGTTGGACCTAGTTGGTAGCGGTATTCGGAGGCCATAACTCCTAAATTCGTGGCGTTGATGCTGTTTTCTTCAAAACCTCTTATGGAATTAATACCTCCAAATCGGATGAGCTCATTTAATAAATAACTATCTGAATCGATTCCCTGTGCATGAAATTTTAAATAAAAACTGTTTTTTTGATTCAGACTAAATAATTTAGATGCTTTTAAGAGATATAATATTTGATTCGTTTGTGTGTCAGTCGTTTTTCGGTTCGCTTTGGATAAACGAAATTCTAAATCAGTTGTTAGTGGAGATAATGGGTTTTGAGCTGTGAGTTCTTGATAGGTGTATTTTACCTCGTAAGTACTAGTTTGAAAGTCAAGTATTTCAGTTGTATTTTCGGGTACCAATGCATTCGACTGTGTAGATCTAATTCCTAAAGATATTTTTTGTTTTGGACTCAGCTGATAAAATACATTTGCAGCTTGTTCGGAGGTGGTGAAGGTGCTATCTTTTTTAAATATATTCAACTCAAGCTCACTTCCAATAGGAGTTTTAAATAAATAGGGGAGGGTAAGTTGAGTTTCAAACGTTTTTAAATCATTTTCATCACTTCTATAATTGACACGAAAAGATTCGCCAAAATTTAAGTTGTTTGTTAAGTTAAGGTTGAGGTAGCCATTGAGTTGTAAGTCTCCAGAATTTTCATCCGATCCAAATCCTAAAAACCCATCAAAACGATTGCTTTTTATTTTTTCTAAATACAAATAAACTCGAGTCGTGTCTTTTGTGAACAATACTTCCGCTGGTCGAATTTGTTTGGAAAACGGAAGTTGGTCTAAGGCTTTGGTTTTAGATTGAATGGCTTTGAGGTCAAAAAGCGTATTTGTTTTTATATTCAGAAAATGCTTGATAAATGAACGTGGAAATTTCTCATACCCTTTAATTTTTACAGATTGAAGTTGTCGTGCCTGCTTTGTTTCTACCACTAAATCTGCTTTAAGCTTGGACTTGCCAATTGGCGTTATCGCTTTTAGTGTGACGGATGCAAAAGGGTAGCTTTTTGCAGACAAAAATTTAGTGAGTGAATTTAGTAAGGATTCTAGTTCTGCAAACTCTATTAAATAATATGGATTGCTTTTGAGGTTTTTGACCCCTTCTAATTCTAAAAATTCAAAAAGTGTTTTATCGGCATAAAGTCGTATAGATTCGTATTTTGGGCCAAGTGCTGTTTTAATAAGTGTTAAAGGGGGCTTTTGAGAAATTTCAAGAATTTGCATTTCAATATAACCAAGTTGGTATAGTTTGTTTTTAAAAGCATCAACTTCAGTTTGTAAATCTTCGAAGTTTTCAAAAGTTTTTAGATACCCTATGAAGTTGATTAAATTAGTTTCAACGGAGTCATTGCCTACAATTTTTAATTGGAGCTCTTGTGCAGTACACAAACTAAAAATTCCAAAGACACATAAAACTTTAAAAAATAATTTCAATTGACGCGTTACATTTATAATTTGTATGTAAATCTAACGTAAAAAGGTTTCTAAATATTTAAACAGCTTAAAAAAACGTAAATATTTTAAAATTATAGGGTTATGATTTGAATAATTCATTTTAATGTGTACCTTTGCAGCCCTCTAAGAAGAGGATTTTAAAAAAACAAGTATATATAATATGCCAACAATTTCACAATTAGTAAGAAAAGGAAGAGCCAAAATAACTAAGAAGAGTAAATCGGCTGCTTTAGATTCTTGTCCACAAAGACGTGGTGTGTGTACTCGTGTTTACACGACGACTCCAAAAAAACCAAATTCAGCAATGCGTAAAGTTGCTAGAGTTAGGTTGACAAATGGAAACGAAGTCAATGCATACATCGGTGGTGAAGGACATAATCTACAAGAGCACTCGATAGTATTAGTTAGAGGTGGAAGGGTAAAAGATTTACCAGGAGTTAGATACCACATTGTTCGTGGGGCTTTAGACACCGCAGGTGTTTCAGGTCGTACACAACGTAGATCTAAGTATGGTGCTAAACGCCCTAAAAAATAATTATTTTTAATTAAGAAGACATGAGAAAAAAGCAAGCGAAAAAAAGACCGCTGTTACCAGATCCTAAATTTAACGATCAATTAGTAACACGTTTCGTTAACATGATGATGTGGGATGGTAAAAAATCAACAGCATTCAAAATTTTCTATGATGCGATTGCAATCGTAGACGAAAAGAAAACAGACGAAGAAAAAACAGCTTTAGAAACTTGGAAAGATGCTCTTTCTAATGTGATGCCTCACGTAGAAGTACGTAGCCGTCGTGTTGGAGGTGCTACCTTTCAAATTCCAATGCAAATACGACCAGATCGTAAAATATCAACTGCGATGAAGTGGTTGATTAGTTTTTCAAGAAAACGTAATGAAAAATCTATGGCTTTAAAATTAGCCTCTGAAATCTTAGCAGCTGCTAAGGAAGAAGGTGCTGCTGTCAAAAAACGCACAGATACGCACAAAATGGCTGAAGCAAATAAAGCATTCTCACACTTTAGATTCTAATTAGATGGCAAGAGATTTAAGATTTACTAGAAATATAGGTATTGCAGCTCACATTGATGCTGGGAAAACCACGACTACAGAGCGTGTCCTTTATTATACAGGAGTTTCACACAAAATTGGAGAAGTACACGATGGTGCTGCAACAATGGACTGGATGGAGCAAGAGCAAGAACGTGGTATTACTATTACGTCTGCAGCTACCACTTGTGAGTGGAAATTCCCAATTGAAAATGGGGAACCAACTTCAGAAACAAAAGGATATCACTTTAATATTATTGACACTCCTGGCCACGTTGATTTTACTGTTGAAGTAAACAGATCTTTACGTGTACTTGATGGATTGGTATTTTTGTTTAGTGCTGTTGATGGTGTTGAGCCACAATCAGAAACTAACTGGAGATTAGCAGACAACTATAAAGTGCCTAGAATAGGTTTTGTAAACAAAATGGACCGTCAAGGGTCTGATTTTTTAGGTGTCTGTCAGCAAGTAAAAGACATGTTAAAATCTAATGCAGTGCCAATCGTTTTAAATATTGGTGACGAAGAAGATTTTAAAGGTGTTGTAGATTTAGTTAAAAACCGTGCCATTGTATGGCATGACGAAACTCAAGGAGCAACATTTGATGTTGTTGACATCCCTGAGGATATGAAAGAAGAAGCTCGTAAATACCGTGCTCTCTTAATTGAAGAAGTAGCAAGTTACGACGAAGATCTTTTAGAGAAATTCATGGAAGATGAAGATTCTATAACAGAAGAAGAAGTGCACGCTGCACTTAGAGCTGCTGTTATGGACATGGCCATCATTCCAATGATTTGTGGATCTGCTTTTAAAAATAAAGGGGTTCAGTTTCTATTAGATGCTGTATGTCGTTATTTACCATCACCAACAGACAAAGAAGGTATTGTTGGGATGAATCCAGATACTGAATTAGAAGAAATTCGTAAGCCTGATGTCAAAGAGCCGTTTGCGGCCCTGGCATTTAAAATTGCAACTGATCCTTTTGTAGGACGTTTAGCATTTTTTAGAGCTTATTCTGGTCGTTTAGATGCAGGTTCTTATGTGTTAAATAACCGTTCCGGCAAAAAAGAACGTATTTCGCGTATCTATCAAATGCATGCTAACAAGCAAAATGCAATCGATTTTATTGAAGCTGGAGATATTGGAGCTGCTGTCGGATTCAAATCCATCAAAACAGGAGATACATTATCTGCTGAAAAGCATCCTATAGTTTTAGAATCAATGGACTTCCCTGATCCCGTAATTGGTATCGCAGTGGAGCCTAAGACCAAAGCGGATGTTGATAAATTAGGAATTGGACTTGGTAAATTAGCCGAAGAAGATCCAACCTTTACAGTACGTTCGGACGAAGCTTCAGGGCAAACAATTATTTCTGGAATGGGTGAACTTCACCTGGATGTAATTGTAGACCGTTTACGTCGAGAGTTTAAAGTTGAAGTAAATCAAGGTCAACCTCAAGTTGAATATAAAGAAGCCATTACACAAACGGCTGATCACAGAGAAGTTTACAAAAAACAATCTGGTGGTCGTGGAAAATTTGCAGACATTGTATTCACAATTGAGCCTGCAGACGAAGGTGTTGTAGGACTACAGTTTATTTCTTCTATTAAAGGAGGAAATGTACCAAAAGAATTTATTCCTTCAATTGAAAAAGGATTCAAAATGGCAATGGTCAATGGACCGCTTGCTGGTTATGAAGTGGATGCTGTAAAAGTCACTTTAAAAGATGGATCTTACCACGATGTGGATTCAGATCAGCTTTCTTTTGAGTTAGCCGCTAAGCTTGGATTTAAAAATTCAGCAAAAGCAGCAAAAGCAGTCATCATGGAACCAATCATGAAATTAGAAGTTATTACTCCTGAAGAAAACATGGGAGATATTGTAGGAGACCTTAACCGTCGTCGTGGACAAGTTAGTGACATGGGCGATAGAGCAGGTGCAAAAACTGTAAAAGCTACAGTACCTCTTTCAGAAATGTTTGGTTATGTAACCACACTTAGAACGTTATCATCAGGACGTGCAACTTCCACTATGGAATTTTCACACTACGCTGAAACGCCTTCTAACATTTCAGAAGAAGTTATTAAAGAAGCTAAAGGAATCCAATCTTAAAAGTTAAGAACATGAGTCAAAAAATCAGAATAAAATTAAAGTCTTACGATCATAACTTAGTAGATAAGTCTGCTGATAAGATTGTGAAAACCGTAAAAAGTACAGGTGCTATTGTAACTGGACCAATTCCATTGCCAACGCACAAAAAATTATTTACTGTATTACGTTCTCCACACGTTAACAAAAAATCGAGAGAACAATTTCAATTAAGCTCTTATAAGAGACTATTAGATATCTATAGTTCTTCATCAAAAACAATTGATGCTTTGATGAAACTTGAATTACCTAGTGGAGTTGAAGTTGAAATTAAAGTGTAATTAGTACATTCTTACTATATAAAACTAAACCATCAAATTTATTTGATGGTTTTTTTATTGCTATAATTGTGAAACATGTAACTTATTTCATTTCATATTTTTTTTGTTTACATACAAGACCGATAAAACAATCCATAAAGGTTTAATTAGTACAAATAAGTTACGAATATTTTAGGTAGATAGATTAAATTTATCTAAATTTGCACCTCGAAAAACATGGAATACCTCCTTGTTTGTAGATATAATCACTGAAAATCAGAGATTTACATGTCCCAAGCTTAGTGCAAGGGAAAAACGGAAAAAATACAATTCAGGGTTGAAACGTATTTTGACCCTTTGTTTTGGAATAAAAAGAGTTAAATAATAAATAAATAAATATGTCTGGGTTAATAGGAAAAAAAATCGGAATGACCAGCATCTTCGACGCAAATGGTAAAAACATGCCATGTACCGTTTTAGAAGTTGGACCATGCGTTGTTACCCAAGTCAGAACCGAAGAAGTTGACGGCTATTCAGCCCTTCAACTTGGTTTCGATGACAAGACAGAGAAAAGTGCTACGAAAGCTGATTTAGGTCACGCCAAGAAAGCAGGTACTTCTGTTAAGAGAAAAGTCGCGGAATTTAGAGGATTTGATGAGGAGTACAAATTAGGAGACAGTATAACAGTAGACCATTTTGCCGAAGGCGAATTTGTTGATGTTTCTGGAACTTCAAAAGGTAAAGGATTTCAAGGGGTTGTAAAACGTCACGGATTTGCAGGTGTAGGTCAAGCGACCCACGGTCAGCATAACCGTTTACGTGCACCAGGATCTATTGGTGCGGCTTCATATCCTGCTCGAGTTTTCAAAGGAATGAAAATGGCAGGACGTATGGGAACCGATACAGTCAAAGTTCAAAATTTAAGAGTTTTAAAAGTAGTAACTGAAAAAAATCTACTTGTGATCAAAGGATGTGTTCCTGGTCCCAAAAACGCTTATGTAATCATTCAGAAATAATGAAAGTAGCAGTTTTAGATTTAAACGGAAAAGATACAGGTAGAAAGGCAGACCTTTCTAACGATGTATTTGCTATAGAGCCAAATAATCATGCGGTATACCTTGATGTTAAGCAATATCTTGCAAACCAACGTCAAGGAACTCATAAGTCAAAAGAAAGAGCTGAGATTTCGGGAAGTACTCGAAAGATCAAGAAACAAAAAGGAACAGGTACAGCTCGTGCGGGTAGTATCAAGTCTGGTGTGTTTAGAGGCGGTGGTCGTATGTTCGGTCCAAGACCAAGAAACTACAGTTTCAAGTTGAATAAAAATGTAAAGCGTTTAGCACGTAAATCTGCATTTACAATTAAAGCTTCTGAGAAATCAATTACGGTCATAGAAGATTTTACATTTGATTCTCCAAAAACAAAGAATTTTACAGCGGTATTAAAGGCGTTAGGTCTTGATAGTAAAAAATCTTTATTTGTCTTGGGTGGCTCAAATAATAATGTATATTTGTCCTCGCGTAATTTAAAGGGCTCTGAAGTCTTAATAGACTCAGAAATAAGTACTTATAAAATTTTAAACGCGAATCAAGTAGTGCTTTTTGAAAGTGCTTTAAAGAATATTGAAACGAATTTAAGTAAATAAGAAAACCATGAGTATCTTAATTAAACCAATAATCACAGAGAAAGCAACACTAGCGAGTGAGTTGAAAAACTGCTACAGCTTTCAGGTGAATACGAAGGCGAACAAGGTAGAAATCAAAAAAGCAGTGGAAGCTGCTTACGGTGTTTCTGTTGAAAAAGTTCGTACAATAAATGTCCGTCCAGATCGAAAAACCAAGTTTACAAAAACTGGGATTCAACATGGTAAAACAAATGCTGTTAAAAAAGCACTTGTACAACTGGCGGAAGGTGAAACGATTGATTTATACGCTAATATCTAATTAGACAAACATGTCAGTAAGAAAATTAAAACCAATCACCCCAGGACAGCGATTTAGAGTAGTAAACGGTTATGACGCCATTACTACTGATAAGCCGGAGAAGAGTTTATTAGCTCCGAAAAAACGTTCAGGTGGTAGAAACAGTCAAGGAAAAATGACCATGCGCTATATCGGTGGAGGTCATAAGAAAAGATATCGTATTATCGATTTCAAAAGAGAAAAAGCTGGCATTCCAGCCGAAGTGAAATCTATTGAATACGATCCAAACAGAACAGCATTTATTGCGCTTCTGAATTATCAAGATGGCGAAAAACGTTACATCATTGCACAAAACGGTCTTCAAGTAGGGCAAAAGTTAGTGTCAGGTGCTGATGTTGCTCCAGAGATTGGTAACTCAATGCCTTTAAGTCAAATTCCATTAGGAACCATCATCTCTTGTATCGAACTTCGTCCGGGACAAGGAGCTGTTATGGCACGTAGTGCTGGTGCATTTGCACAATTAATGGCAAGAGACGGTAAGTTTGCTACGGTAAAATTACCTTCAGGTGAAACTCGTTTACTATTATTAGATTGTAACGCCACTATTGGTGTTGTTTCTAATTCTGATCACCAATTATTGGTTTCAGGTAAAGCAGGTAGAAGCCGTTGGTTAGGAAGACGTCCAAGAACAAGACCAGTTGTTATGAATCCAGTCGATCACCCAATGGGTGGTGGTGAAGGAAAATCATCAGGTGGACATCCACGTTCAAGAAACGGTATTCCTGCCAAAGGATTTAGAACTCGTTCTAAGACTAAAGCAAGTAATAAGTATATTATAGAACGTAGAAAGAAATAATAAGACATGGCAAGATCATTAAAAAAAGGACCTTTCGTTCATTATAAGTTAGAGAAAAAAGTAGCTGCTAATGTAGATGCTAACAAAAAAACTGTTATCAAAACTTGGTCCAGAGCCAGTATGATTACACCTGATTTTGTTGGTCAAACAATTGCAGTTCACAACGGCCGACAATTTGTACCAGTATATGTTACTGAAAACATGGTAGGTCATAAACTAGGAGAATTTTCACCAACACGTTCATTCCGTGGACATGCAGGTGCTAAAAATAAAGGTAAAAAATAAGAGCTATGGGAAGTCGTAAAAAACAAATGGCAGACGCTATTAAAGCTGGCAAAAAGCAAATCGCTTTTGCAAAGCTTAATAACTGTCCTACGTCACCAAGAAAAATGCGCTTAGTAGCTGATTTAGTAAGAGGCGAAAAGGTAGAAAAAGCACTTAACGTTTTGAGATTTAGTTCCAAAGAAGCTTCACGTCGTTTAGAAAAATTAGTTCTATCGGCAGTCGCTAACTGGCAATCTAAAAACGAAGATGCAAACATTGAAGACGCTGATCTCTTTGTAAAAGAAATCACAGTAGATGGAGGTTCTATGTTAAAGAGACTTCGTCCAGCACCTCAAGGTCGTGCACACAGAATTAGAAAAAGATCCAATCACGTTACAGTCGTACTTGGAGCTAAAAATAACACACAAAGCAATTAATAAATGGGACAGAAGACAAATCCAATAGGAAATCGCCTTGGAATTATCAGAGGATGGGAATCAAACTGGTACGGAGGTAACGATTACGGAGACAAGCTTGCTGAAGATGATAAAATCAGAAAGTACATCTTTGTTCGTTTAGTAAAAGCTAGTGTATCTAGAGTGATTATCGAAAGAACTCTGAAGCTTGTAACCGTTACTATCACAACGGCTCGTCCAGGTATCATTATTGGTAAAGGCGGTCAAGAGGTAGACAAGCTAAAAGAAGAATTAAGAAAACTCACCAGTAAAGAAGTTCAATTAAACATCTTTGAAATTAAGCGTCCAGAATTAGATGCGTTTTTAGTAGCTTCGAGTGTAGCTCGTCAAATTGAAAACCGTATTTCTTACAAACGTGCAATCAAAATGGCTATTCAAGCTACGATGCGAATGAACTCTGAAGGAATTAAGATTCAAATTAGTGGTCGTTTAAATGGTGCTGAAATGGCACGTAGCGAACACTATAAAGATGGAAGAATTCCTTTATCAACATTTAGAGCTGACATAGACTATGCTTTAGTTGAAGCCCATACTACTTATGGTAGATTAGGGATCAAAGTATGGATTATGAAAGGTGAAGTATATGGAAAGCGTGAACTATCTCCACTTGTTGGTCTTTCAAAAGGACAGGATAAAGGAAACCGTTCATCAAATTCAAAACCTCGCCGTAGAAAGTAATTTTTTATAAATTAAAAGAAAATGTTACAACCAAAAAGAACAAAATTTCGTAAAGTCCAAAAAGGACGAATGAAAGGAAACTCGGAAAGAGGACACCAACTTTCTAACGGAATGTTTGGTATAAAATCACTCGATTCAAATTTTTTAACTTCACGTCAAATTGAAGCTGCTCGTATTGCTGCAACACGCCATATGAAAAGAGAAGGTCAGTTATGGATAAAAATATTTCCAGACAAGCCAATCACTAAAAAGCCGCTTGAAGTAAGGATGGGTAAAGGAAAAGGTGCCGTTGAATATTGGGCAGCTGTTGTGAAACCAGGAAGAATTTTATTTGAAGTTGGTGGTGTGCCACTAGACGTTGCTAAAGAAGCTCTACGTTTAGCAGCTCAAAAATTACCAGTTAAAACCAAATTTGTAATCGCTAGAGACTACGAAGCTTAATTTTATTGATATTATGAAACAATCTGAAATTAAAGAACTATCGACAGCTGAGTTACAAGAGAAACTTAGTGATACGAAAAAGACTTACGCGGATCTGAAAATGACCCACGCAATATCACCACTCGAAAATCCAATTCAATTACGATCTGTAAGACGATCTGTAGCACGGTTGGCAACGGAGTTAACAAATAGAGAAGTGCAATAATTGTATTCTGCTGAAAGATGGAAAAAAGAAATTTAAGAAAAGAACGTGTAGGCGTTGTTACAAGTAACAAAATGATGAAATCAATTGTGGTTTCTGAAGTGAAAAAAGTAAAACATCCTATGTATGGAAAGTTCGTGCTAAAGACTAAAAAGTATGTAGCACACGACGAGCAAAATGACTGCAACGAAGGAGATACCGTAAGGATCATGGAAACAAGACCCTTAAGTAAATCTAAATGTTGGAGACTAGTAGAAATCATTGATAGAGCTAAATAATTATGGTACAACAAGAATCAAGATTAAAAGTAGCTGATAACACTGGAGCAAAAGAGGTATTAACCATTCGTGTTCTAGGTGGTACAAAACGTAGATATGCATCCCTAGGTGACAAAATTGTTGTTACGATTAAAGATGCAACTCCTAACGGAACCATAAAAAAAGGTGCAGTCTCAACAGCCGTAGTGGTTAGAACTGTAAAAGAAGTAAGACGTCCAGATGGATCTTATATAAGATTTGACGACAACGCCTGTGTTCTTTTAAACCCTACTGGTGAAATGAGAGGTACACGTGTTTTTGGACCTGTAGCAAGAGAACTTCGTGATAAGTCATTCATGAAGATTGTATCATTAGCACCAGAAGTGCTTTAATTTAAGAAACATGGGAAAGCTAAAAATTAAAACAGGAGATACCGTAAGAGTTATTGCTGGAGACCATAAAGGTTCTGAAGGTAAAGTCATTAAGGTATTACTAGATAAAAATAAAGCGATCGTTGAAGGGGTAAACATGGTTAAAAAACACATGAAGCCTAGTGCTCAAAGCCCTCAAGGTGGTATCGTTGAAAAAGAAGCGTTGATCCAAATATCAAACATATCTTTGTTAACCGCAAAAGGTGAAACAACTAGAGTTGGGTATAAAATGGAAGACGGTAAGAAAGTAAGATTTTCAAAAAAATCTAACGAAGTAATTTAAGAATTATGGGATACATTCCAAGATTAAAACAAGAGTACAAAGACAGAGTAATGTCAGCTCTTACAGAAGAATTCGGATATAAAAACGTAATGCAAGTTCCAAAACTGCAAAAGATAGTAATATCTAAAGGTGTTGGTGCTGCCGTTTCAGACAAAAAGTTAATCGACTATGCAATAGACGAGGTTACTAAAATTTCTGGACAAAAAGCAATTGCAACCATTTCTAAAAAAGATGTTGCAACTTTCAAACTTCGTAGAGGGATGCCAATTGGTGTTAAAGTAACATTACGTGGTGAAAAAATGTATGAGTTTTTGGACCGTTTAGTAACATCAGCACTTCCACGTGTAAGAGATTTCAACGGAATCAAAGCAAATGGATTTGATGGTAGAGGTAATTACAACCTAGGAATCACGGAGCAAATAATTTTCCCTGAAATTAATATTGATAAAGTCAACAAAATTTCAGGTATGGATATTACATTTGTTACCGATGCTGATACAGATAAAGAAGCAAAATCATTATTAACAGAATTAGGGGTTCCTTTTAAAAAGAATTAAGCTATGGCTAAAGAATCAATGAAAGCCCGTGAGGTAAAAAGAGCAAAAGTAGTTGCAAAATATGCTGAAAAACGCAAAGCGTTAAAAGAAGCTGGTGACTACCAAGGTCTGCAAAAACTACCTGTGAATGCATCTCCAATACGTATGCACAACAGATGTAAACTAACGGGTCGTCCAAAAGGATATATGCGTCAGTTTGGACTCTCAAGAGTTATGTTCAGAGAAATGGCAAACAATGGTTTAATACCCGGCGTTAGAAAAGCAAGTTGGTAAAATTATAAATTGGTTTCAGGTTCTAATAATAGAAAACCAAAACCGCAAATTAATACACTATGTATACAGATCCAATAGCGGATTATTTAACAAGAATTAGAAACGCAGTTCGTGCAAATCACAGAGTTGTAGAGATTCCTGCATCTAATTTAAAGAAAGAGATTACAAAAATATTATTCGAACAAGGATATGTTTTAAGTTACAAATTTGATGACACTACTGTACAAGGTACTATTAAGATAGCACTTAAGTACAATAAGGAAACCAAAGAACCTGTAATCAAAAAAATCCAAAGAATAAGTAAACCAGGTTTACGTAAATACTCAGGATCTAACGATCATCCACGTATTCTTAATGGTCTTGGAATTGCAATTGTTTCAACTTCTCATGGAGTTATGACAGGCAAACAAGCTCAAAGAGAAAATGTTGGTGGTGAAGTATTGTGTTACGTTTACTAATTTTAAAGATTTAAGAAATGTCAAGAATAGGAAAAAACCCAGTAGCGATTCCAGAAGGAGTTACTTTAGATATCACTGATAACCTTGTTACGGTTAAAGGGAAACTAGGGGAACTTACTCAAGAATTCTCTGCTGTAAGTATCAAAATAGAAGAAGGTCACGTTATTTTAGAGCGTCCTTCTGATCATAAGGATCACAAAGCAAAGCACGGACTTTACAGAGCTTTAATTTTTAATATGATTGAAGGTGTAACAACTGGATGGTCTAAAGAATTAGAACTTGTAGGGGTAGGATATAGAGCTTCTAATCAAGGTAACAAACTTGATTTAGCTTTAGGATTTTCTCACAACATTGTTTTAGATATCGCTAAAGAAGTAAAAGTAGAAACGGTTTCTGAAAAAGGGAAAAACCCAATTATTAAATTAACGTCGCACGACAAACAACTTGTTGGACAAGTTGCCGCTAAAATCCGTGGTTTCAGAGCGCCTGAACCATACAAAGGAAAAGGAATCAAGTTCGTAGGCGAAGTATTAAGAAGAAAAGCAGGTAAATCAGCTTAATAAGTAAGTTATGGCATTATCAAAAAACGATAGAAGACAAAGAATTAAAAACAGAATACGTAAAATTGTTTCTGGGACAGCGTCTCAGCCTCGATTAGCTGTTTTTAGAAGTAATAAAGAAATTTATGCTCAATTAGTAGATGACGTCACTGGTGTAACCATTAGTGCGGCTTCTTCAAGAGATAAAGATATTAGCTCTTCAAAGGGATCTAAAACTGAAATCGCAACTTTAGTTGGGAAATCAGTGGCAGCAAAAGCATTAAAAGCTGGTGTTGAAACCATCACTTTTGATAGAGGTGGATATTTATATCACGGTAGAGTAAAATCATTAGCGGAAGGCGCTAGAGAAGCAGGACTTAAATTCTAAAGAAATTATGTATCAAAAATACAAAAGTGCAGAACTAGTAAAACCAAGTGGGTTGGATTTAAAAGACCGTTTGGTAGGTGTGCAAAGAGTTACAAAAGTAACAAAAGGTGGTAGAGCATTTGGATTTTCAGCGATAGTAGTAGTCGGTGATGAAGCTGGAGTCGTAGGACACGGTTTAGGAAAATCTAAAGATGTTGCGAGTGCAATTGCCAAAGCAGTTGAAGATGCTAAGAAAAACTTAGTAAGAATTCCTTTAATAAAAGGAACACTGCCTCACGAACAAAAAGGAAAATACGGAGGAGCAAGAGTAAACATTATCCCTGCAGCACCTGGTACAGGAGTTATTGCTGGTGGAGCTGTAAGAACTGTTCTTGAAGCCGTTGGTGTTCATGATGTTCTATCAAAATCTCAAGGATCTTCTAACCCTCACAATGTTGTAAAAGCTACTTTTGATGCTTTACTTCAATTAAGAGATGCGAAGTCAATAGCGCGTGAGAGAGGAATTTCTCTTGCTAAAGTTTTTAACGGTTAATTTACGACACGATGGCTAAGATAAAAGTAACAAAACAAAAAAGTGCGATCAATCGTACACAAAGACAAAAGCGAACGTTAATTGCTCTTGGTCTTAAAAAGATTGGTCAAACAATAGAACATGAAGCGACACCTAATATATTAGGAATGGTCAATAAAGTAAAACATTTAGTTTCTGTACAAGAAGCTTAAAATATACTGAAAAATGAATTTAAGTAATTTACAACCTGCTGCAGGTTCAGTTAAAAGTCAAGGTAAAAGAATTGGTAGAGGACAAGGTTCTGGTAAAGGTGGTACGGCAGCTCGTGGTCACAAAGGAGCTAAATCTCGTTCTGGTTACTCAAGAAAAGTAGGTTTTGAAGGTGGTCAAATGCCATTACAAAGACGTGTACCTAAGTTTGGTTTTACCAACATTAACCGTAAAGATTACCAAGGAATTAACCTTGATACGCTCCAACAGTTAGTAGACGAAAAGAAGATTAAATCAGAATTAGATTTTGAAACAATCGTT
The DNA here is from genome assembly GCA_943789465.1 of uncultured Flavobacteriaceae bacterium. Classification (GTDB taxonomy): domain Bacteria; phylum Bacteroidota; class Bacteroidia; order Flavobacteriales; family Flavobacteriaceae; genus Hel1-33-131. Next base: position 55,108 of record CALSUF010000003.1, read on the forward strand.
GAATTACGTTTAGGACGTAAAAACGAATTAGTAAAGATTTTAGGAAGAGGAGAGTTAAAAGCTAAGTTAAAAGTTTCAGCTCATAAATTCACAGCAACAGCCAAAGCAGCAATTGAAGCAGCAGGTGGTGAAGCTGTAACACTATAATACCCCATAAAATGAAATTTATAGAGACATTAAAAAACGTTTGGAAAATTACAGAACTAAAAGATAGAATTCTTCTAACTTTAGGTCTGTTACTAGTATATCGTTTTGGAGCACAAGTCGTGCTTCCCGGAATTGACGCATCACAATTAGGATCTTTAGCATCTAAAACTGATACAGGACTTCTCGGACTCTTAAATGCATTTACAGGTGGAGCCTTTGCAAAAGCATCGGTTTTTGCCTTAGGGATTATGCCTTATATTTCTGCTTCTATTGTCGTTCAGTTGATGGGAATTGCGATTCCATATCTTCAAAAACTTCAAAAAGAAGGAGCTAGTGGACAAAAGAAAATCACACAAATCACACGATGGTTAACCATCGGTATCTGTTTAGTACAAGCACCAGCCTACCTAACAAGTCTTCCTGCTCTTATGGGTGGTACACAGGCATTTACTTTAGGCCAAGGAGGTGTGTTTTATTTCTCTTCCATCATTATTTTGGTAACTGGTTGTGTTTTTGCAATGTGGTTAGGAGAAAAAATTACAGACAAAGGTATTGGAAATGGAATCTCACTACTTATTATGGTAGGTATTATTGCAAACATGCCATTGTCATTTGCTCAAGAATTTGATTCTGCAGTAAATCAATCTCAAGGGGGATTAATCAAAATATTAATTGAACTTGTTATTTGGTTTGTTATTATTTTAGCGTCTATCATGTTAGTGATGGCTGTTAGAAAAATAGCCGTTCAGTATGCAAGACGTACCGCTTCTGGTGGTTACGAAAAAAATATCATGGGATCAAGACAATACATTCCTTTAAAGCTGAATGCTTCTGGAGTCATGCCAATCATCTTTGCACAAGCTATCATGTTTGTTCCTGGTTTATTAGGTGGTCTTGATATTCTAAAAGATTCAACTGTTGGCCAATGGTTGGTTAGTAACTTTGCAGGAAATAGTATGTTTGGATTGTGGTACAATATTGTGTTCGCACTCTTAATCATTATCTTTACATATTTCTATACAGCAATCACGGTACCGACTAATAAAATGGCTGACGATTTAAAGCGTAGTGGAGGATTTATTCCTGGAATTCGACCTGGCTCGGAAACCTCAGAATACCTTGATAAAATAATGTCACAAATAACCTTACCGGGTTCTATGTTTCTAGCACTTATTGCTGTGTTTCCAGCAATTATTGTTCGTTTGATGGATATCCAACAAGGATGGGCATTGTTCTTTGGAGGAACTTCATTATTAATTATGGTGGGAGTTGCAATCGACACCATGCAACAAGTCAATTCATACTTGTTGAACAAACACTATGATGGCTTGATGAAAACAGGTAAAAATAGAAAAGCAGTTCAATAGGCTCAATATAACTACATGGCAAAACAAGCAGCAATAGAACAAGACGGAAGCATTATCGAAGCATTATCAAATGCAATGTTCCGAGTAGAATTAGAAAATGGTCACGTAGTGACCGCCCATATCTCTGGTAAGATGCGTATGCATTATATTAAATTATTACCAGGAGATAAAGTTAAATTAGAAATGAGTCCTTACGATTTATCTAAGGCAAGAATAACTTATAGATACTAACAAGAAGTAAAAGATGAAAGTAAGAGCATCCATTAAAAAGAGAAGCGCAGATTGTAAGATTGTGCGTAGAAAAGGAAGACTTTACGTTATAAACAAAAAGAATCCTAGGTTCAAACAAAGACAAGGTTAATTATGGCTAGAATTGCAGGGGTAGACATCCCAAAACAAAAAAGAGGAGTAATCTCTTTAACTTATATCTATGGAATAGGTAGAAGTAGAGCTAAAGAAATATTAGCAGAAGCAAAAGTTGATGAAAGTACTAAAGTATCCGATTGGACCGATGAAGAAATCGGAAGACTTCGTGACGCTGTTGGAACTTTTAAAATTGAAGGAGAACTTCGTTCAGAAATTCAGTTAAACATTAAACGTTTAATGGATATCGGTTGTTACAGAGGAATTCGCCACAGAGCGGGTCTTCCTTTACGTGGACAACGTACGAAGAACAATTCAAGAACTAGAAAAGGTAGAAGAAAAACAGTTGCTAACAAGAAAAAAGTAACTAAATAATAATTAGTAATATGGCAAAGTCAAGTACTAAAAAACGTAAAGTTATCGTAGAATCTACGGGAGAAGCACATGTAACAGCTTCTTTTAATAACATTATCATCTCATTAACCAATAAAAAAGGCGACGTGATCTCATGGTCATCAGCTGGAAAAATGGGTTTTAGAGGTTCTAAAAAGAACACGCCTTACGCAGCTCAATTAGCAGCCGAGGACGCTTCTGGACCTGCAAAAGAAGCAGGTCTTAAGAAAGTTAAAGTGTACGTTAAAGGACCTGGAAATGGTAGAGAATCAGCAATACGTTCTTTACACAACAGTGGAATTGAAGTTACTGAAATCATTGACGTAACTCCTACACCTCACAATGGATGTAGACCTCCAAAGCGAAGAAGAGTTTAATTTATTTAATAGTATAAACGAGAGATCAACGATTGTCGAAGGATAAGCTTAAGACCTTAATTCACAATCACTCTCAAAAACAAAACAAAATGGCAAGATATACTGGTCCTAAAACAAAAATCGCCCGTAAGTTTGGCGTAGCAATCTTCGGAGAAGATAAGTCTTTTGAAAAAAGAAACTACCCTCCAGGACAACACGGAAATAACAGACGCCGTGGTAAAAAGTCTGAATATGCAATCCAACTAATGGAGAAGCAAAAAGCTAAATACACTTACGGTGTATTAGAAAAGCAATTTAGAAACATGTTTAAAAAAGCAACAGCTTCACGTGGTATTACTGGTGAAGTGCTTTTACAACTTTGTGAATCTAGATTGGACAATGTTGTTTTTAGAATGGGATTATCTCGTTCTAGAAGTGGAGCTAGACAATTAGTATCACACAGACACATTACTGTAAATGGTGGAATTGTAAACATTCCTTCCTACTCTCTTAAAGCCGGTGATGTTGTTGCAGTTAGAGAAAAATCAAAATCGTTAGAAACTATTGAATCTGCTTTATCAAACGCTTCTGCAGTTTATGAGTGGATTACATGGAATAACGATACGAAATCTGGAACCTATGTTTCTGTTCCAGCACGAATTCAAATACCAGAACAAATCAACGAACAATTTATCGTTGAACTTTACTCTAAATAATAAATTAATCATATTGGTAATTAGCCAAAGGATTTATGAGTGGTCTTCAAACCTATAAATCGCGCAACTAATTAACAATTAAAACGAAGACAACTATGGCAATATTAAATTTTCAGAAGCCCGACAAAGTGATCATGATTGATTCTACTGATTTCGAAGGTAAATTCGAATTCAGACCCTTAGAACCAGGATACGGTTTAACAGTTGGAAATGCTTTACGCAGAGTATTATTATCTTCATTAGAAGGTTTTGCAATTACTTCAGTCAAGATGGACAGTGTAGAACATGAGTTCTCTACGATCCCTGGAGTTGTTGAAGATGTTACTGAAATCATCCTTAACTTGAAACAAGTACGTTTCAAGCGACAAATTGATGAAGTAGACAACGAGTCTGTGTCTATATCAATTTCTGGTCAAGATCAAATCACTGCTGGAGATTTTCAGAAATTTATTTCTGGATTCCAAGTTTTAAATTCAGATTTAGTCATCTGTAATTTAGATCCTAAAGTGACCATTAATATGGAATTGACTTTAGAAAAAGGACGTGGTTATGTGCCTGCTGAAGAAAATAAAAAAGCAGCCGCTTCTGTAGGAACAATCTTTACAGATTCTATCTACACACCAATCAAAAATGTAAAGTATAGCGTTGAAAACTTTCGTGTAGAACAAAAAACGGATTACGAAAAATTAGTTTTTGAAATTCAGACAGACGGATCTATCAGTCCTCAAGATGCATTAACACAAGCAGCCAAAATCTTAATTCACCACTTCATGTTGTTCTCCGATGAGCGTATCACTTTAGAAGCTGATGAGATTGCACAAACTGAAACTTATGATGAAGAATCTCTTCACATGCGTCAGTTGCTTAAAACTAAATTAATTGACATGGACCTTTCTGTTCGTGCACTTAATTGTTTAAAAGCTGCAGAAGTTGATACACTAGGTGACTTAGTGTCCTTCAACAAAAACGATTTAATGAAGTTTAGAAACTTTGGTAAAAAATCATTAACTGAACTTGAAGAGTTAGTCAATGTTAAAGGCCTTAGCTTCGGAATGGACTTGAGTAAATACAAATTAGATAAAGATTAATTACTTTATAATTTGCGCCTCGTAATGGAGTTGATGCAAGATAAAGTTTAAATAAAATGTCATGAGACACGGGAAAAAAATAAATCATTTAGGTAGAAAAACTGCGCACAGAAAGTCAATGTTAGCAAACATGGCCTGTTCTTTAATCGAACACAAGCGTATCAATACAACTGTTGCTAAAGCAAAAGCTTTAAAACAGTTCGTTGAGCCTTTAATTACAAAATCTAAAGAGGATACAACTCACAATAGACGTATTGTATTTAGTCGCCTAAGACAAAAAGAAGCAATCACCGAATTATTTGGTGGTGTAGCAACTAAAGTAGGAGACCGTCCAGGAGGTTACACTCGAATTATTAAACTAGGAAATCGTCTTGGTGATAACGCGGACATGGCAATGATCGAATTAGTAGATTATAATGAAATTTATAATGCTGATAAACAACCTAAGAAAAAAACCACTCGTAGAAGTCGTAGAGGTGGCGCTGCAAAACCTGTAGTGGCTGTTGAAACATCTACAACTTCACAAGAAGAAGAATAAATGTTAATAAGCATTTAAAAATTTAAGGATAAACTTTTTTAGTTTATCCTTTTTTTTATGCAATTTTGTAAAACTTTACAAGACTTCAAAAATAATGAAATACACAACACGAAAAAAAGCCATCTTACTTCTTGCAGATGGAACCATTTTTTACGGAAAAGCAATAGGTAAAGAAGGCACTGCTTTTGGAGAAGTTTGCTTTAATACGGGAATGACTGGTTATCAAGAAATTTTCACAGACCCCTCTTATTTTGGCCAACTGATGGTCACTACCAACCCTCACATTGGAAACTACGGAGTCAATGATTCAGAATCGGAATCTGATGCCATCAAAATATCAGGTTTGATATGTAAAAACTTTAGTTACAACTATTCTCGTGTAGACGCTAGCGGTTCTCTTGTTGACTATCTCGATGCAAACAATCTATTTGCAATTTCGGATGTGGATACTAGAGCACTTGTAAGTTATATTCGCGAAAATGGTGCCATGAACGCTGTTATATCTACTGATGTAGATGATCTTGCAGGTCTTAAAAAACAACTCGCTGAAATTCCACAAATGGAAGGCTTAGAATTAGCATCTAAAGTATCTACCAAAGAACCTTACTATTTTGGAGATGAAAATGCAACCTATAAAATTGCTGCTCTTGACATTGGAGTGAAAAAGAATATACTACGTAATTTTGCTCAGCGCGATGCCTATATAAAAGTATTTCCATTCAACTCCACTTTTGAGGAATTGAGCGCATGGAACCCTGATGGTTACTTTTTATCTAATGGTCCTGGCGATCCAGAACCCTTAGTAGAAGCACAAGCTTTGGCAAAAATCATCATTGAAAAAAACCTACCATTATTTGGAATTTGTTTAGGACACCAAGTCATTGCTTTGGCAAATGGTGTTTCTACTTACAAAATGCATAATGGACACAGAGGCATCAATCACCCTGTAAAAAACATAGTGACAGGAAAAGGGGAAATAACGTCTCAGAATCATGGTTTTGCGGTGAATAGACAAGAAGCAGAAGCACACTCAGATTTAGAAGTAACGCATTTACATTTGAATGACGCTACAGTGGCAGGAATTGCCATGAAGTCAAAAAACTGTTTTTCTGTACAATACCATCCTGAAGCAAGTCCAGGTCCACATGACTCTTCTTATTTATTTGATCAGTTCATTCAGAATTTAAAATAAAAACATTTAAAAAAGGCATCAAACAATCAATTTGATGCCTTTTTTAATCTACTACAACGTTTTAGCTAATAATTCACATAAATCTACCCGAGAATAATTCTAAAAAAATTCATTTTCGTAAATTTGTAATCTTTAAATAACTTAAACACAATACTATGAGTATCATAATTAACATTCATGCACGTCAAATCCTAGACTCTAGGGGTAATCCCACTGTTGAAGTTGACGTCACCACTGAAAACGGGTTTATTGGAAGAGCAGCAGTACCATCTGGTGCATCCACTGGAGAACATGAAGCAGTTGAGTTACGCGATGGCGGATCAACTTATATGGGAAAAGGCGTTTTGAAAGCAGTAGAAAATGTGAATGCTATTATAGCTCAAGAATTGTTGGGTGTTTCAGTATTTGAACAAAACTTAATCGATCAAATTATGATTGATTTAGATGGAACTCCTAACAAATCAAAACTTGGTGCCAACGCAATCTTAGGAGTGTCTTTAGCCGCTGCTAAAGCTGCTGCTGCCGAATTAGGCATGCCATTATATCGCTATGTTGGTGGTGTAAGTGCAAATACGTTACCAGTACCAATGATGAATATCATCAATGGTGGTTCGCACAGTGATGCACCGATCGCATTTCAAGAATTTATGGTCATGCCTGTAAAAGCTAAAAACTTTACCCATGCCATGCAAATGGGAACTGAAATTTTTCATAACCTCAAAAAAGTATTACACGACAGAGGTTTGAGTACTGCTGTTGGTGATGAAGGTGGTTTTGCTCCTAACTTAGAAGGAGGAACAGAAGATGCTTTGGAAACCATTGCAAAAGCAGTTAAGAATGCAGGCTATAATTTAGGAGATGACGTGATGATCGCTTTAGATTGTGCTGCTGCAGAGTTTTATGTAGATGGCCATTATGACTACACAAAATTTGAAGGTACCAAAGGACAAGTACGAACTAGCCAGCAACAAGCAGATTACTTAGCAGAATTAGCGGCTAAGTATCCAATTATTTCTATTGAAGATGGAATGGATGAAAATGACTGGGAAGGATGGAAATATCTTACCGACAAAATTGGCGATAAAGTACAATTGGTTGGCGATGATTTATTTGTAACCAATGTAGAACGTTTGTCTAGAGGAATTGAGAACAATATAGCCAATTCAATCTTAATCAAAGTAAACCAAATTGGAACACTTACCGAAACAATCGCAGCCGTTAATATGGCACATAATGCTGGGTTTACGTCTGTAATGTCGCACCGTTCTGGTGAAACCGAAGACAATACTATTGCCGATCTTGCAGTAGCTTTAAATACAGGTCAAATTAAAACAGGTTCTGCTTCACGTAGTGACCGTATGGCAAAATACAACCAACTACTTCGAATTGAAGAAGAATTGGGTGAAACAGCTTATTTTCCACAAGAAAAAGCATTTAAAATTAAGTAATACAACTTAGTTTATATAAAAAGACACCTTATTTAAGGTGTCTTTTTTTTTTGAATATGACTTTAGCTTTGTGTTATTAGTTTCAGGTTTATTTCAGTCGAATTAAAAACAAATATCTGCTCAGAGATTCTGTAGTAGGCTTTCTGTTAAAACATTTTTTTTTTGTAAATTCGCTACTCATTATAATAGCATAAATAATAAATCCCTACAAATGTCAAACAAAGCAATCTTAGAAGTCAACGGTCAAAAACATGAATTCCCAACTTTTGTAGGTTCTGAAAATGAAGTCGCCATTGATATCAGTAAGTTAAGAGCGACTACTGGTGGGGTGACAACCATTGATCCAGGTTTTAAAAACACTGGTTCATGTGTAAGTGAAATTACATTTTTAGATGGAGAAAAGGGAATCCTTAGATATAGAGGGTATTCTATCGAGGAATTGGCAGAAAAAGCGGATTTCTTAGAAGTCGCTTATTTATTGATTTTTGGTGAATTGCCTACCAAAGAAGCTTTAGATAAATTTCATGCAGATATCAAATCGGAATCGATTGTAGATGACGATATCAGAAAAATTATAGATGCGTTTCCAAAATCGGCACATCCTATGGGTGTATTATCGTCATTGACTAGTGCGCTAACGGCTTTTAACCCTAGTTCAGTTAATGTTGATTCATCTGAAGATATGTACAATTCAGTGGTACGTATTTTAGGGAAATTTCCTGTGTTGGTGGCTTGGGCCATGCGAAAAAAGCAAGGGCTGCCATTAGATTATGGAGACAACTCTTTGGGATATGTAGAAAACGTCTTAAAAATGATGTTCAAGCAACCCAATGAAGAATATGTTCAAAATGAAGTATTGGTAAAGGCTTTAAACAAACTACTCATCCTTCATGCCGATCATGAACAAAACTGTTCGACCTCCACGGTTCGAATCGTAGGATCCTCGCATGCAGGATTATTTGCTTCTATTTCAGCAGGAATTTCGGCACTTTGGGGCCCCCTTCATGGCGGTGCTAATCAGGCCGTTCTAGAAATGCTAGAGGCGATCAAAGCAGATGGTGGAGATACTAAAAAATACATGGCCAAAGCCAAAGATAAAAGCGATCCTTTCAGATTGATGGGCTTTGGGCACAGAGTTTATAAAAATTTCGATCCGCGTGCAAAAATTATCAAAGTAACTGCAGACGAAGTTTTAAATGATTTAGGAGTTGTAGACCCAATTTTGGACATCGCCAAAGGACTAGAGCAAGAGGCATTAACTGACCCCTATTTTGTAGATAGAAAACTATATCCTAATGTCGATTTTTATTCAGGAATCATCTACCGTGCGATGGGTATCCCTGTAGAAATGTTTACAGTAATGTTTGCCTTAGGCCGTCTTCCAGGTTGGATCGGGCAATGGCGCGAAATGCGTTTGCGTAAAGAACCCATTGGTCGACCACGTCAAATTTACACAGGAAGTACCCTCCGTTCATTTAAATCTGTAGCCAAATAAACCAGCCAAGGTACTGTAAAAAATGCTAAAACTTCATGTCAATAATGAGTATGCACGTTTAAAAGCGGTTCTTTTTGGAACGGCACAGAGCAATGGTTCTATACCATCTGCAGAAAACTGTTATGATCCCAGTAGTTTGTCTCACGTTTTATCAGGTACCTATCCGACTGAAGCTGATATGCAACGCGAAATGTCGGCCGTAATGGCTGTATTTCAAAAATATGAAGTCGAAGTTTTTCGACCAAGTATCATCGAAAATTGCAATCAAATATTTGCGCGAGATATTGCCTTTGTGATTGATAACAAGTTTATTAAGTCCAATATTCTTCCAGATCGCGCCGAAGAGTACGAAGCATTAGAAGTTCTCTTAAAAAATATCAATCCAGAGGATCTCATTGAGCTGCCCGAAGACTGTCATGTCGAAGGCGGTGATGTTATTTTATGTGATGATTATATTTTTATTGGTGTCTACTCAGGTAGTGATTACGCGGATTATATAACAGCCCGAACCAACCTTCAGGCAGCGGAAGCAATTCAAAAACTATTCCCATTAAAAACAGTTAAAACGTTTGAACTTCGTAAATCAAATTCAAATCCACTTGAAAATGCACTGCATTTAGATTGTTGTTTTCAACCTTTAGGAAATGGAAAAGCTTTGATCCACGATCAAGGGTTTTTAGATAAATCTGATTTTGAATGGTTGCTTCACTTTTTCGGAAAAGACAACGTTTTTATAGCAACTCAAGAAGAAATGACTCAAATGAATTGCAATGTGTTTTCTATTTCAAAAGATGTTGTAATTTCAGAACAAAATTTTACACGCTTAAATACTTGGCTTACAGCTCAGGGATTTACAGTTGAAAAAGTGCCTTATGCCGAAATATCTAAACAAGGAGGTTTACTTCGTTGTTCAACCCTTCCTTTAAACAGAAACTAACATGTCACAAACCACCAATACAGTTCTAATGATTCGTCCTGTTCAATTTCGTATGAACGAGCAAACAGCTGTGAATAATTTTTATCAAAAAACATCAGACAATATCCTTCCTGAAACAGTAAATGCAATGGCTGTTAAAGAATTTGACACCATGGTTTCAAAACTTAAAAAAGTGGGTGTACAAGTAATTGTAGTAGAGGATACTAAAGATTTTGACACCCCTGATTCAATTTTTCCAAATAACTGGATATCATTCCACGAAAATGGTACGATTGGATTGTATCCCATGTTTGCTGAAAATCGACGTCTCGAACGTAAGGATTCGATTTTAGAAGCTGTAGAGGCGGAAGGTTTTAAGATTGAGACAGTTATCGATTATACGGAAGCAGAAGCTGATGGTTTTTATTTGGAAGGAACAGGTAGTATTTTATTAGATCGCGTTAACCAAAAAGCGTATTGTGCACTCTCTGCACGAGCTGATGAAGAATTATTTATCGAGTTTTGTGAAGATTTTGAATATACTCCAGTCGTCTTTTCAGCTTATCAAACAGTCAATGACAAGCGTGAACTCATCTACCATACAAACGTAATGATGTGTTTAGGCACTACGTTTGCAGTGGTTTGTTTGGCAAGTATTGACGATAAAAAAGAACGAAAAAATCTACTTAAACACCTTCACGAAGATGGAAAAAAAGTGATTGAAATCTCAGAAGATCAAGTCAATAACTTTGCAGGAAATATGCTACAACTTAAAGGTGCCGAGGACCATAGCTATTTGGTAATGAGTCAATCTGCTTTTGATTCCTTAAGACCAGCTCAAGTACAGTTGTTAGAAGCACATGCGACCCTAATATCAAGTTCATTAGATACAATCGAAACTTGTGGAGGAGGTAGTGCACGTTGTATGATGGCTGAAGTATTTTTGCCAAAAACCCCCTCAAATTAGGATTAAAAAAAATGTATCTTTGCAGCTGAAATCAGATATAAAATGACACTTCAGGAATCCTTATCACAACATATAAAACAAGCGTTTGAGACGCTTTACAATACCCCTTTAGAAACGGTTGAATTTCAGGCAACTCGTAAAGATTTTGAGGGTGACATTACAGTGGTCACCTTTTCAATGCTACGAACCATAAAAATGAACCCAGCTCAATTAGGAGAAGATTTAGGGAGCTATTTATCAGATCATGTCGACGAAGTTGTTGGTTACAACGTTGTCAAAGGCTTTTTGAACTTGGTACTTTCTGATGCCTACTTCATGACGTTATTTCAAACAGTATGTGCAAACCCTACATTTGGTTTTGTTACCCCATCCTTGGATGACGCGATGATGGTTGAATACTCCTCTCCAAACACCAATAAACCCCTCCATTTAGGGCATGTAAGAAACAACCTTTTAGGATACAGTGTGTCGGAAATTTTGAAAGCCTCTGGAAAAAAAGTTTATAAAACTCAAATCATTAATGATCGTGGGATTCATATTTGTAAAAGTATGTTGGCTTGGCAGCGTTATGGAAATAATGAAACTCCAGAATCTACAGGACTCAAAGGGGATAAGCTAGTTGGAAACTACTATGTAAAATTTGATCAAGTTTATAAAGAAGAAATTAGAGACTTAGAGTCAAAAGGACTTTCTGTTGACGAGGCAAAAGCACAAGCACCTATTTTATTAGAAGCACAGGAAATGCTTGTAAAATGGGAATCAGGTGATGCCGCTGTGGTTTCTCTTTGGGAACAAATGAACGCATGGGTTTATGCCGGTTTTGAAGTGACTTATAAGGCATTAGGAGTCAATTTTGACAGCTACTATTATGAAAGTCAAACCTATTTATTAGGAAAGTCATTTATTCAAGAAGGACTTCAAAGTGGCGTTTTTATTAAAAAAGAAGACGGCTCAGTCTGGTGTGATTTAACCTCCGATGGATTGGATGAAAAAATTGTTTTAAGAGCCGATGGAACCGCGGTTTATATGACTCAAGATATTGGGACAGCTATCCAACGCTTAAAAGATTTTCCGGATGTAGGTGGAATGGTTTATACTGTTGGAAATGAGCAAGATTATCATTTTAAAGTCTTGTTTCTGATTTTGAAAAAACTTGGATTTGATTGGGCTAAAAACTTAACACATCTAAGCTACGGTATGGTTGATTTACCGAGTGGAAAGATGAAAAGTCGTGAAGGAACTGTGGTGGATGCAGACGATTTAATTGTCGAAATGGCTTCTACTGCAAAAGCTATTTCCCAAGAACTAGGAAAATTAGAAGGCTATTCAGACAGTGAAAAATCTGAAACCTACAAAACAATTGGCTTAGGCGCATTGAAATATTTTATTCTGAAAGTCGATCCTAAAAAACGAATTTTATTTGACCCTCAAGCCTCTGTCGATTTTCAAGGAAATACTGGGCCATTTATACAATATACTTATGCACGAATTCAAGCTATTTTAAGAAAATCATCCGTAGAAACAAAGGGCGATACCTTTTTAGAGTATGCGTTGCATGATAAAGAAAAATCACTTTTGAAACAATTACATTTATTTCCTGAAGTGATCCAACAGGCAGCGGCCAATTACAGTCCTGCTTTAGTAGCAAATTTCTCCTATGATTTGGTAAAAGAATTTAATTCTTTTTATCAAAATGTATCCATTTTGGGTGCAGAAAGCACCTCCGAAATTAGATTCAGAGTACAACTATCGCAAGCCGTTGCTACGACCATCAAAAATGCGTTCAGTCTGTTAGGAATTCAGGTGCCTGAGCGGATGTAATTTTTAGATTTATGGTTGATGCCTTACAAGATTTTATTCCACCAGCTTCTTTTGATCAAGTAACACAATTATTGATCCATGATAATTTAGTGGTTAAAATCAAGAGAGAACGTAAAACACGTCATGGAGATTACAGACGTTTGCCAAATGGAACACATCAAATCACCATTAACTCTAATTTAAATATTTATCGATTTTTAATTACCCTCATCCATGAAATCGCCCACTTTGAAGCCTATAAAACCTACGGAAAAATGATCAAGCCGCACGGACTTGAATGGAAATCGATTTTTCAGCATTTAATGCTGCCTTTTATACGCCCAGAAGTATTCCCAAATGATGTATTGCCGTTATTAGCGATGCATTTCAAAAATCCAAAAGCAAGTAGCGACTCAGACCCTGTTTTAGCTTTGAAGCTCAAGCAATACGATGCTCCTAACGGAAAAACATTTATATTTGAGGTGCCTGAAGGGGCTACGTTTCGATTGTATAATGGAAAAATGTTTCGAAAAGGTCCCAAAAGACGAACACGGTTTGAATGCACAGAACTATCTTCAGGACGGTTATATGTTTTTAACTCCAATGCCGAAGTAGAACTTAGTATTGAATAAATGAAGATGAATAAAAATTATTATGCAATTGTAATGGCCGGTGGGGTTGGTTCTCGTTTTTGGCCGGTGAGTAAAGAATTGTTTCCAAAACAATTTCACGATATGTTAGGTACAGGTCAGACACTTTTACAGAAGACGACTTCACGTTTAGAAAACTTGATTCCAAAAGAAAATATATTTATTTTAACCAACGAAGTCTATTGCGATTTGGTTCTTGAACAATTGCCTCAAATTACAAAAGACCAAATTATTTCGGAGCCCGCTATGCGAAATACCGCCCCGTGTATTTTAATGGCATCGCTAAAAATTCACAAACAAAACCCAGATGCTGTTATGGTTGTCGCACCAAGTGATCATTGGATTGAGGATGAATCGGCATTTATTTCGAACCTTCAAAGTGCATTTGATTTTTCTGAAAATTCAGATGTATTGATGACCTTAGGAATCCAACCAACCTTTGCAAATACCGGTTACGGATATATTGAATATGACAAAGCCAGTCAGACCCCTGAAAAGAAAGTACTTCAGTTTCGGGAAAAACCAAATTATGAAACTGCCAAAAAGTTTTTGCAACAGGGAAATTTTCTTTGGAATGGTGGTATTTTTATATGGTCCACTGCCAGTGTGCTGAAAGCTTTTGAAACACATCAACCAAAATTACACTCGCTTTTTGCAAATGGACTGAACGACTATAATACAGAAACAGAAACTACTTTTGTATCTGACAATTATAAAAAAGCAGAAAATATTTCTGTCGATTATGCTATTATGGAACCCAGTGAAAATGTATATGTAATCCCCGCTAATTTTGATTGGAATGATTTAGGAACATGGGGAAGTTTGTATGATAAAATAACTGATCAACCCACCGAAAATGCGATCGTTAATGCACGTTTGTTAGCTGAAAATGCTTCTGGAAACCTGATCAAAACCGACACCAATAAAATAGTAGTTCTTGACAGTTTAGATGATTTTATTGTTGTGGAAGAAAAAGAAATTTTACTTATCTTTCCGAAGAGTAAAGACCAAGACATTAAAGAATTACGCAAACGCGTGAAGGATAAATTTGGAGATCAACACATTTAATTATGGATAATAATCTAAATCATGAGTTAGAAAACGTGAAAACGGAGCAATCAAAAGCTGCGGTTAAAGAAGATGCTAAAGGACTTTTGGTCTCGTTGAAAACCTTTTTAATTGAACTCTTAGATTTTAGACATGATACGGATAGAGAAGCTACAATAGCCGCTATAAAATCGGACATTCCTTTTAAAGGCGCTACTGCTTGGATTTTGATTTGTTCTATTTTTGTAGCCTCTGTAGGGTTGAATGCCAATTCGACTGCAGTGGTTATTGGAGCGATGTTAATATCTCCGCTTATGGGTCCAATACTTGGAATTGGATTATCCATTGCTATTAATGATATTGACACCCTAAGAAAGTCTTTGATCAATTTAGCAACCATGCTCGTCTTGAGTTTGCTAACCGCTTTTTTGTTTTTTTACCTATTCCCTTTAAGCCAAGATAATTCTGAGCTATTAGGGCGTGTAAAACCAGATATTAGAGATGTACTTATCGCATTTTTCGGTGGACTAGCACTCATCATTGCAAGAACTAAAAAAGGTACTATAGCCTCCGTAATATTTGGAGTAGCTATTGCCACGGCATTGATGCCTCCATTATGTACAGCAGGATACGGTTTGTCTCAAGGTAATTTTGATTACTTTTTTGGTGCCATGTATTTATTTACAATTAATACGATTTTTATAGCCTTAGCTACCTTTATAGTTTTAAAGATTCTGAGATTTCCAATGTTAAAGTATGCCAATTCTCAACGTCGAAAAAACATTGCTCGTATTGTGACCATATTAGCTGTGGCCGCTATGCTTCCAGCTGGATGGACTTTTTATGATGTGTTACAAGAAACGCGATATGAACTGGATTATAAAACATATTTAGAATCCGAAATCAATCAAAACGATAATCTTTGGCTTCAACGTGAAAAAATGGATACGAATGCCAAAAAAATAACACTGAATTTTAATGGTGAAATTACGGAAGCCACCAAATCAGACTTGATCAACGAGCTGAAAGGTTATGAGTATCTTCAAGATTTCAGCTTGGTTATCAACGGAAATAAAAATAGAAGTACCGACAAAATTCTTGAACTCTATGATATATCAATTGATAAGATTGAAAAACGAGATAGTATCATTGCGTTCAAAGAAATGACTATTGACAGTCTAAAACTTGCGCTGAACTCTCAGAAAAGTGAAATGGATGTGGATGTATTTTTAAGTCTTTCTAAAGATGCTAAAATTCAGTTCTCTGACTTAGAATTTTTTGGATATGCAAAAATGTTAGCCTCTTCAAATTTTAGGAATACAGATACTATTAAATTGGTTAAAATACAATGGAATTCTACCTTATCGGATAGTCTTGTGGTAATTAGAGACCAAGCCTTAAAAACTTGGATTGAACAAGAACTTCAGATGAATAATATTGAAGTAATTAGTAATTAGTGGTCTTCTAAATACATTTTACGAACCTTTTTAAATAAGTTAGAAGAGTAAACGAAATCGGTTACAACTTCGTTATTTGTCTTGAAAATGGTATCCTTGCTGCCTTCCCAAGCTTTAAGTCCATCTTTTAGAAAGACAATGTTCTGACCAATTTCCATAACAGAATTCATGTCATGAGTGTTAATGACTGTTACAATATTATTTTCTTGGGTAATTTCTTGAATTAAATTATCAATCACAATGGCTGTTTTGGGATCTAAACCAGAGTTGGGCTCATCACAAAACAAATATTTAGGATTATTAACCACGGCTCTTGCAATTGCAACTCGTTTCTGCATTCCTCCAGATGCCTCACTCGGCATTTTGTTGTGTGCATCTTCTAAATTTACACGTTTTAAAGCAGAGTTTACACGGTCTTCCATTTCACTTGGAGATTGTTTAGTAAACATTCTTAAAGGAAACATGACATTTTCAGCAATTGTTAGAGAGTCAAAAAGAGCTCCTCCCTGAAACACCATCCCTATTTGCGAGCGCAGTGTTCTTTTTTCATTATCAGAAAGGCTTAAAAATATGTTTTCATCATAAGCAATACTGCCTTCTTCATAGTCAAAAAGTCCAAGCAAACACTTTAGTAAAACTGTTTTTCCAGAACCACTTTGCCCAATGATGAGGTTTGTTTTTCCAGCTTCAAATACGGTAGAGATTCCTTTGAGTACTTTAGTACCTTCAAATGATTTATGTAAATTTTTGACTTCAATCATTAGCTTAGTAACATTTGAGTTAAAATATAATTTAAGAGGATGATAGATACACTCGTCCAAACAAAGGCCGTCGTACTTGCTTTGCCAACTTCCAATGCGCCACCTTTCATGTAATAGCCGTGAAAAGAAGGGATCGTGGCTAGTAAAAATGCAAATACAAATGTTTTAATAAAAGCATAAGCCATGTGAAATGGAATAAAGTCCATTTGAACTCCAGTCACATAATCTTCAAAACTTGAAAATCCGCCATAAACACAGGCAGCCATACCGCCAATAATTCCTAAAAACATAGCTATAGAAATCACAAAAGGATACAGTAAAAGTGCAATAACTTTAGGAAATACTAGGTAATTTACAGAATTGATTCCCATTACTTCCAAGGCATCAATTTGCTCTGTAACGCGCATGGTTCCGATGCTAGATGTAATAAAAGATCCCATTTTTCCTGCCATAATTACAGAAATGAAAGTAGGTGCAAATTCTAAAATAACAGATTGTCGTGTCGCAAAACCTACCAGGTATTTTGGGATCAGTGGGTTGGTAATGTTAAGAGCCGTTTGTATGGTGACAACGCCTCCAACAAAAAAAGATATAAAAGCCACAATACCAATAGAGCCAACAATTAAATCTTCAACATCCTTGAGGATCAATTGTTTCATAACAGACCATTTAGTCGGTTTGCGAAACATTTCGCCAATCATTAAAAAATAAGACCCAATATTGTGGAGGTAGTTCATACAACTATAATTGCTGCTAAAGTAAAAAAATCTAACCATTAATTTATCCTTATTAAAATGGAATCATTAAAAAAATGTATTTTTGATGCTCAACAAATCTTATTATGAAGCTTCAAAATGTTATTTGCTTTTTTTTATTCTTTGGTATTTTTTCTTGTAAAAATAATTCTGATTATTCAACTTCCACTACTTTGGGTCAAAGCACCTCGCAGCCAAAACTGGTAATAGGCGTGGTTGTTGATCAAATGCGTTTTGATTATTTGAATCGTTTTAAAAACAAATATACTTCTAACGGATTTTTAAGGCTGATAGGTCAAGGGTATAGTTGTAACAATCACCACTACAATTTCATTCCTACTTATACAGGTCCAGGCCATGCTTCAATTTTTACAGGTGCTACGCCAAGTGTGCACGGAATCATTGGGAATAGTTGGTATGATAAAGTGACAAGTTCAACTGTTTATTGTACAACAGATAAAGCGTATACGCCTGTTGGTGCAGCTGCAAAATATGGACAAGTGTCTCCTCATAATATGAAAGTAACAACGCTTGCCGATCAAAACAGATTGTTTACACAAATGAAAGGTAAAACAGTAGGTGTCTCTATAAAAGACCGTGGAGCGGTATTTCCCTCTGGACACACTGCCAATGGAGCCTATTGGTTTGAGGGATTAAATGAAGGCAAATGGATGACAAGTTCCTATTATATGGACACACTTCCACAATGGGTTCAGAATTTTAATGCCCCTTCTAAAATAGCATCTTATTTAAAGACATGGAATACACTTTATGATATCAATCTGTATAACGAAAGTGGACCTGATGCATCGAATTATGAAAAAGGTTTTGCAGGAAAAGCAACGGCGGAGTTTCCTTACGATTTAAATGCATTGAAGGAATTAAATGGGGGCTACGACATTATTAAAAATACGCCTTTTGGAAATACAATGATTACAGATTTTGCAATGGCTGCCGTTGACGGTGAAAACTTAGGTGCTGACAATTTTACTGATTTTCTAACCGTAAGCTATTCTTCTACAGATTATATTGGACATGATTTTGGTGTCAATTCCGTAGAGTTGCAAGATGCTTATTTGCGTTTAGACTTAGAGCTTGAGCGTTTGCTTAACTATTTAGATGTTAAGGTGGGGGCAGGAAACTACACTTTGTTTTTAACTTCAGATCACGGAGCTGCAGATGTACCTTCTTTTCTAACCGATATTCATATGCCTAGCGGTTATGTTCCAAAAAATAGTTTTGCTTCCTTGTTTTTAAGCCTTAAAAAGAAATATGGTGTTTCAGACCTTGTAAAAAAAATAAGTAATAATCAAGTTTTTTTAAATCAGGAACGGATTGCAGCATTAAAAATCAATTTAGAAGATGTGCAAAAATTTGTTGTCAATCAAATCATAGGGTATCCCCACATAAAAAAGGCTTATACAGCTACAACTATGCAAACACATTACTTCAAAGATGGTATGGAAAAGATGCTTCAGAATGGCTATCATCAAAAACTTTCTGGAGACGTCTTGTATACCCTCGAATCGGGTGTAATTTCATATGGGCCAAAAGGAACAACGCACGGATCTGGATATAACTATGATACACATGTACCGTTGTTGTTTTATGGCAACGGAATTCAGCCAGGTAAAACCTATGACCGCACGAGTGTAACAGATATTGCTCCTACAATTTCGGCACTTTTAGGAATTGCTTTTCCAAGTGGTGCTACAGGATCTGTTATTGAAAAGGTAATTTATTAGAGGAATCGATAAGGTCTTCGTTTATCGTGTGTATATAATTTAATAAGCCATCTTTTCCAGTATAATTTGTAGATGAGGTAATAAAATAATTAGGAAATTCTTCCCAAGATTCTAAAAGAATAGTTTTGTATTTAGCAATGTGGTCTTCTATCGCTTTTGGGCGAAGTTTATCTGCTTTGGTGAAAATGATCGAGAATGGAATGTTATGCTCTCCCAGCCATTGCATGAAGGCCAAATCAACGGTTTGGGGTGCATGGCGAATATCAACCAAAACAAATGCCGAAATCAGTTGTTTACGCTCTCTAAAATAAGCTGTAATAAATTTTTGAAATGTTTTTTTAGCTGATTTTGAAACGCGTGCATAACCATAGCCAGGCAGGTCTACTAAAAACCAGTTTTTATTTATTAAAAAATGATTTATCAGTTGTGTTTTGCCAGGTCTTCCAGATGTTTTTGCCAAGCTTTTTTGATTGGTTAGCATGTTTATAAGCGATGACTTACCAACATTACTGCGTCCAATAAAAGCATATTCGGGTAGTTTATTTGTAGGACATTTGCCAACCTCTTGGTTGCTTATTACAAACTCAGCAGATTTGATTTGCATAACAATTTGATTTTAGAGACCTCTTTTTGTAAGCCACTCAAATACGATTTTATTAAATTGGTCGGGATGCTCCATCATCGCTGCATGACCACATTTGTCAATCCAAAATAATTCTGAATCAGGAAGCAGTTTTTTAAACTCCTCACCAACATTTGGAGGGGTTACTATATCATTCTTACCCCATACGATACAAGTTGGTACCGTGATTTCAGGGAGATCCTTAGCCATATTGTGACGTATGGCGCTCTTGGCGATGGCAAGTATTTTGACAAGTTTACTACGGTCATTGACAGTTTCATAAACTTCGTCAACGATGGTTTTGGTAGCCACTTCAGGGTCGTAAAACACTTCTTGTGCCTTCGCTTTCATCACTTCGTAGTCACTTCGTTTTGTATAACCACTGCCCATTGCGCTTTCGTAGAGCCCAGAACTGCCTGTGATTATAAGAGCTTTCATTTCTTTGGGGTATAATTTCGTGTAATACAGCCCAATGTGGCCTCCTAATGAATTTCCAATAAGGATCACATCCTTATAGCCCTTAAACTCAATAAAGTCGTTTAGGTAATTTGAAAAACTTTTAACATTTGTTTTTAGTAAAGACAATGAATATAAAGGAAGTTCAGGAAGTACAACCATGTAGCCGTTTTTGCTAAAAAACTCTGCAACGCCATCAAAATTACTCAAGCCACCCATCAGTCCATGAAGAATTATAATTGGCTGTCCTTCACCGATTTCAACATACTTGAATTTACCTTCTTGTTTTAAACTATAATTCATATTCACATAAAAATTGGTCTCTGGCAAATCTACACAATTTAATTTAGAAAATTTTGAATTTTTAAAGGGATCCATCAATTGATTTTAACCTTTTCAATCTCTATTAAAATCTAGTATAACACCAAAAAGAGCTATTAACAATCTTTTGTTAATAGCTCTTACCACTTTATAAGTCGTTGATTTTCTAAAGTATACATTAATATTTACTGCAGTTTGTCGGTATAATTTACCGTTTATAGAAATTTATTAACATTGTGGTAAAATGTGGTAAAATGTGGTAAATATTTTTTAGCTTTGAATTCAATAATATAGTAAAGCATAATACTGCAAGTGAACACGCTAATTGGAACATATGAATGTAAAGTAGATGCAAAAGGAAGGCTTATGCTGCCTGTTGCGTTTAAAAAACAGCTGGCTTCCGTCATGGAAAAAGGGTTTGTGTTGAAACGTGCCGTTTTTCAGCCATGTCTAGAATTGTATCCAATGCAAGAGTGGGAGTCGATGATGCAAAATATTAACAAGCTCAACCGCTTCAAAAAGAAAAATAATGATTTTATCAGACGATTTACGGCTGGAGTAAAATCTATAGACCTAGATGTTTCGGGACGTTTATTGATTCCAAAAGACCTTGTAGGCTTTGCGGGGATCTCTAAAGAAATTGTAGTGACATCGGCCGTAAACATCATTGAGATTTGGGATAAAGATAAGTATGAAAAAGCCATTGACGATGCTGCAAATGATTTTGCAGACTTAGCTGAAGATGTAATGGGACAAGACGATGCCGATGGATTATCATAACCCTGTATTGCTCAACGACACTGTTGAAGGTTTAAATATAAAAGAGGATGGTGTTTATGTGGATGTGACATTTGGAGGCGGCGGTCACAGTAGAAAAATACTCGAATCTTTAGGTCCAAAAGGCAGGTTGATCGCCTTTGATCAAGATAAAGACGCTCTTTTAAATACTATAGATGATCCTCGATTTTTATTAATCAATGAAAACTTTAGGCATGTCAAGCGTTTTTTGAGATTTCACGGCATAAAATCTGTTGATGGAGTTTTAGCTGATTTTGGCGTTTCTTCCCATCAATTTGATGAAGCTGATAGGGGATTTTCGATTCGTTTTGATGCGCAATTAGATATGCGTATGAATCAACAAGATGTGCTTTCTGCCCATTCGTTGGTCAATACGTATGAAGAAGAAGAATTAAAACGTGTGTTTTGGCAGTATGGAGAATTAAGAACATCTCCGGTCTTGGCGAAAACTATAGTAGCGGCGAGAGCTGAAAAAGCAATTGAAACAACCTTTGAGTTGAAAGCTGTTTTGAATAAATATTTACCTCAAGGAAGAGAAAATAAGGTTTTAGCACAAATATATCAAGCGATTAGAATAGAAGTGAATCAGGAAATTGAAGTTTTGAAAGAGTTTTTATTGCAGATGCCAGAACTATTAAATAACGGTGGACGGTTGAGTGTGATATCCTATCATTCCTTAGAGGACCGTTTGGTAAAGCGTTTTATAAGAAATGGATTATTTGAAGGTGAGCCAGAAAAAGATGTATTTGGAAATTTTGATGTACCTCTAAAAAAAAGTAGGCGGTTTGATTGTTCCAGACGCAAAAGAAATAAAACTAAATAATAGAGCACGTAGTGCTAAACTAAGAATTGCGGAAAAGTTAATCTCAGATTAATAGATGAAAAACAAGATGTACAATATTTTAAAAGGAACCTTTCTCGTTAGCGATGGAGCTTTTAAAAATTGGCGTCTAATTTTCTTTTTTTTAGCACTTGCGCTTATAATGATCGCCAGTTCTCATAATGCAGACAGTAAAGTATATAAAATTGCAAGACTCAATGAACAGGTCAAAGCCTACCGTTCTACATATGTGGCTACGCGTTCGCAATTAATGGAACTCAAAATGGAGTCAGTCATCCGAATGCGCTTATCGGAGCAAGGCATCAAGCCGTCATCGAATCCTCCTTTTAAAATCATCATTAAATCTAAATCTAATTAATTCAATGCAATCAACTGAAAAGTCTATAATGAACAAGCTATACTTCACTTCTGGAGTGATGTTCGTTTTTGCGCTTTTGGTGGTGTATAAATTGGTAGCTATTCAATTTGTGCAAGGAGAACATTATCGTAGCCTTGCTGATGATCGCACAATTAAAGATGATGTCATTCCGGCAAACCGTGGAAATGTATATTCTGTAGGAGGAAGTTTATTGGCAACTTCTGTCCCTAAATATGATATTCGTATTGATTTAGTAGCACCGTCCAATCAGAATTACGAAGCATTTGTAGAACCTTTATGCGATTCGCTAGCTAGTTTTAATAATAAATCATCAGCAGAATACAAGCGCAAATTACGTTTGGCACGCGAAAACAAAAACCGTTACTTTTTATTAGCACGTAATTTAGACTATTCTGAATATTTACGATTCAGAGATTTTCCATTGTTGAATTTAGGTGCTTTTAAAGGAGGTCTAATTGTGGAGCAATCTACAAAACGAGATTATCCAATGGGAGTCATAGCACAAAGGTTGATTGGGTATGAGCGTTTTGATGACTATGGAAATGTGACGCGAGTTGGGATTGATGGTGCTTTTGGTGAAAAATATTTGAGAGGTGAGGACGGACAGAGACGTAAACAAAAAATAGGTAAAGGACAGTGGAAACCTATTGAGGATTTCAATCAAGTTGATCCACAAGATGGCTACGATGTCTATACGACTATTGATGTTAATATTCAAGATATTGCTCATCATGCACTTCTGGAACAATTAGAAAAATATAAGGCAGATCATGGAACTGTCGTGGTGATGGAGACGAAAACAGGTGAAATTCGTGCCATTTCTAACTTAGGTCGAAATAAAAAAGGTCTTTACTACGAGCGTCTGAATTATGCAGTTGGAGAAACCCACGAACCAGGTTCTACTTTTAAGTTGATGGCCTTGGCAGTTGCTTTGGAAGATAAGGTGATAGATACTACCACAATGGTAAATACTGAAAAAGGCATACTGTCTTTTTATGGTAAAAAAGTCAAAGACTCTAAAAAAGGGGGGTATGGAAATATTTCTGTCGCAAAAGCTTTTGAAGTATCCTCAAATACGGGAATTGTAAAAGTGATTCATAATGCTTACAAGAAAAACCCTGAAAAATTTGTAGATGGATTGTACAGGATGAATCTTCAAGATTCTTTAATGTTGCCACTTATTGGTGAAGGAAAATCAATCATTCCAGACCCACGAATTAAAAATGGACGTTGGAGTGGAATTGCACTGCAGTGGATGGCTTACGGCTACGGAGTATCTTTTACGCCGCTCCAAACTTTAACGTTTTATAATGCAATCGCAAATGACGGAGTGATGGTGCGTCCAAAATTTTTACGAGAAATCAAAGAAATTGAGTCCTCAGTTGAAACATTTGACACAGAGATTATCAACCCTAGAATTTGTTCAAAAGAAACCGTTTCAAAACTACAGCAATTACTTAAAAATGTAGTAGAAAAAAAGCATGGAACAGGGCACCGCTTGTATTCAGATAAATTTTCTATGGCAGGGAAAACGGGGACTTGTCAAAAAGATTATGCGAACAAAGATCAGTTGAATTACATCTCTTCATTCTCAGGGTATTTTCCTGCTGAAAACCCAAAATACTCTTGCATCGTTGTGATTCATGAACCAGACAAAAGTGTTGGATACTACGGAGCTGATGTGTCGGGTCCAGTATTTAAAAAAATTGCACAAAAAATACATACAGATGCTCCTGTAATTGATGAGGTTGATGACCTAAATGAAAAATCGGAATCCGTTGAGGTTGATTATGAGAACTATTATGCCGTAGCACAAAAATATAAAACCATTATGCCAAATCTAAAAGGAATGTCGGCTATGGATGCAATTGCTATTTTGGAAAACATGGGTCTTAAGGTGCAAACTTTAGGAAGTGGAACTGTATCCAAACAATCTGTGAAAAGTGGTCAAAAAATTAAAATTCAATCTTTAATTACTCTTACATTAACGTGAAAATTTTAAAAAACATACTATATAAGGTGTCTATTGAATCTATCACAGGATCAACAGATAAATCTATTGTGTCATTACAATATGATTCTCGAAGTGATCCAGACAAATGATGTTTTTGTAGCGATTAAAGGAGGTGTTTTTGATGGTCATGCGTTTATTTCTAAAGCTATTGAGCAAGGTGCTGCTGTTGTTGTTTGTGAGGATTTGCCGGTAGAAACAGTAGATACAGTTACTTATGTGAAAGTAGATAATTCGAGCAAAGCCTTGGCACTTATGGCTTCCAATTATTATGAAAACCCTTCTAATAATTTAAAGCTAGTCGGTATAACCGGAACAAATGGAAAAACAACAGTAGCAACACTTCTTTATGAATTGTTTTCAAAGGCGGGTTATAAAGTTGGGCTCATTTCTACTGTCAAAATAATGGTAGGAGCTCATTCATTTTCAACAACCCATACGACTCCAGATTCTTTAGTCATCAATGCGTATTTAAATAAAATGAATACCGAAGGAGTAGAGTTCTGTTTCATGGAAGTCAGTTCGCATGGGATCCATCAATTTAGAACCGAAGGGTTGACTTTTGAAGGGAGGAGTATTCACCAATCTTTCCCATGACCATTTGGATTATCATGCTTCATTTGCGGCGTATAGAGATGTTAAAAAGTCGTTTTTCGACCAACTGCCATCTACGGCATTTGCGTTGGTCAATGCTGACGATAAAAACGGATCGGTGATGTTACAAAACTCCAAAGCCAAGCACTATACTTATGCTTTAAAGAGCTATGCTGATTTCCGAGTTCAGATTCTTGAGAATCAATTTAGAGGACTTCTGCTCAAAGTAAATGATAACGAAGTCTGGGTGAAGTTAATAGGCAATTTTAATGCTTATAATTTAACGGCTATTTATGGAACTGCCGAACTTTTGGGGCTGGAAATACCAGAAATTCTTCGTCTCATGAGTGACCTAGAAAACGTCAATGGTAGGTTTGAGTATTTTATCTCAGATTCTAATATCACCACTATTATAGATTATGCACACACGCCCGATGCATTGAAAAATGTATTGGAAACTATAAATGCAATTCGCACTAAAAATGAAACTTTAATTACCGTTGTCGGATGTGGAGGCGATCGCGATAAGACCAAGCGTCCAAAAATGGCACATATCGCTTCGGTTTTGAGTACAAAAGTAGTGTTCACAAGTGACAATCCAAGATCCGAGGATCCAGCGCAAATTATAGCTGAAATGGAAGTGGGAGTTGAACCTCAAAATTATAAAAAAACTATTTCTATTTCAGATAGAAAACAAGCTATTAAAACTGCCTGCCAGTTAGCACAACCCAATGACATCATACTTGTAGCAGGCAAGGGTCATGAAACATACCAGGACATTAATGGTGTAAAAAGTGAGTTCAATGATTATGAAATAACGCAATCGTTTTTAATTCAATTACAAAAATAATATGCTGTACTATTTATTTAAATATTTAGAAGAATCGCACCAATTTCCAGGAGCCTCTCTTTTCGGGTTTATTACTTTTAGAGCAGCAGTAGCGATTATTTTATCGTTGCTGATTTCTACAATTTTTGGTAAACGAATCATTCGTTTTCTTCAAAATCAACAAGTCGGAGAAACTATTCGCGACTTAGGTTTAGAAGGGCAAAAGGAAAAGGCTGGAACACCAACAATGGGTGGTTTGATAATTATTTTGGCGACTTTGATTCCTGTTCTTTTGTTGGCCAAATTAGACAACATCTATATTATTTTATTACTCATCACTACTTTATGGATGGGAGCCATTGGTTTTTTAGACGATTATATTAAGAAATTTAAAAATGACAAAGAAGGATTAAAGGGAAGGTTTAAAGTTTTAGGCCAAGTAGGTTTAGGAATCATTGTGGGGGCAACTTTGTTTTTTCATAGCGATGTTACCATTAAAGAAAAAATTCCAACGAGCTTACAGGCAGAATCGGTATCTGGTCAGCAAACCTCAATTCAATTTTATCCCGAAGCAAAATCGACCAAAACAACCATTCCTTTTGTAAAATCAAATGAATTTGACTACGCCGATTTGATTACTTGGATCCATCCTAGTTTAGAAAAGTATGCATGGGTTGTTTTTATCTTAGTAGTTATTTTTATCATCACAGCAGTCTCAAATGGTGCCAACTTAACAGATGGGATTGATGGATTGGCAGCAGGAACATCCGCTATCATTGTATTGACCCTGGGAATTTTTGCTTGGGTGTCAGGTAACATTATTTTTTCCGACTATTTAAATATCATGTACATCCCTCGGGTAGAAGAAATTACTATTTATATCGCTGCATTTGTAGGGGCATTGATTGGGTTTCTTTGGTACAACACCTATCCAGCGCAAGTGTTTATGGGGGATACCGGGAGTTTGACAATAGGTGGAATTATTGCGGTCATTGCGATTGCAGTTCGTAAAGAATGGTTGATACCTGTATTGTGTGGTATCTTTTTAGCAGAAAATTTATCAGTGGTATTGCAAGTAGGTTACTTTAAATATACTAGAAAAAAATATGGAGAAGGTCGACGAATTTTTAAGATGTCGCCTTTGCATCATCATTATCAAAAATCGGGATACCACGAAAGTAAAATTGTAACACGATTTTGGATAGTAGGAATTTTGTTAGCCATTATAACCATTGTCACCTTGAAAATTCGCTAGATGAAACGATTGGTGGTTCTTGGTGGAGGCGAAAGTGGTGTTGGTGCCGCCCTTTTGGGAAAAGAAAAAGAGTACAACGTGTTTCTTTCTGATACTGGAAAGATTGCGAAAACATATAAAGACGTTCTTAGACATAATGAGATTGAATGGGAAGAAGGAGCGCATACGACTTCTAAAATTTTAAATGCAGATTTAGTTGTTAAAAGCCCAGGGATACCAGATCATATTCCACTAATTCAAAAATTACACGAAGCCACTATTTCTGTAATTTCTGAAATTGAATTTGCGGCTTTGTTTACCGATGCGAATATCATAGGAATTACGGGTAGTAACGGTAAAACGACAACAACCATGATGGTTCATCACATATTAAATCAAGCAGGACTGGATGTAGCTATCGGCGGAAATATTGGTGATAGTTTTGCCAAACAAGTCCTAAATAAGAATGCCAACTACGTTTTGGAGTTAAGTAGTTTTCAGTTAGATGGTATTGAAAAATTTAGACCACATATTGCTATTATTACCAACATCACTCCCGACCATTTAGACCGCTACGATCATAAGTTTGAAAACTATATCGCTTCAAAATTTAGAATCGCTATGAATCAAACTTCCGATGATTATTTGATATATGACGCGGATGATGCTGTCATCGTATCCTATATAAACACCCATAAAATTCAATCAACATTAGTGCCCTTTTCACTTACAAAAACAGTAGTAAATGGGGCGTATTTAGAACATAATAATATAATAATAGAATTTAACAATAGAGACATAATTATGCCAACAACAAACTTAGCTTTAGAAGGAAAGCACAACATCAAAAATGCAATGGCTGCATCAACTGTTGCACATCTATTGAAAATTAGAAAAGCAACGATTAGAGAAAGTCTTGAAGGTTTTCAAGGGGCAGAACACCGCTTGGAACAAGTTCTTACAATCAACAAAGTTCAGTATATAAATGATTCTAAGGCCACCAATGTAAACGCAACTTATTTTGCTTTAGAGAGTATGAACACCCCAACCGTTTGGATTGTTGGAGGAGTAGATAAAGGAAATGATTACACATCTTTATTTCCGTTTATAAATGAAAAAGTCAAAGCGATTATTTGTCTAGGAAAAAATAATGACCCCTTATTTAATGCATTTGGTAACATGGTAGACAACATCATAGAAACGCAAAATATGAGTGAAGCTGTTGAAATCGCTTATAAAATTGCCACTGCTGGCGAGGCTGTATTATTGTCTCCTGCTTGTGCAAGTTTTGATTTATTTGAAAATTATGAAGACCGAGGTCAACAATTTAAAGCCGCTGTAAGACAGTTATAATGAAAACAGTATTTGATAACATAAAAGGAGATCGTATTATTTGGGCTATTGCTGCTCTATTGGCAATATTCTCATTTTTACCGGTATACAGTGCGGCAAGTAATTTAGCCTATACTGGAAACGGCAGCAATACTTTCAGTTATTTTATCAAGCATTTTGTGCACCTGTTTTTAGGATTCTCAATTATATATGGAGTACATAAAATTCCATACCGTTATTTTAGGGGGCTCTCTTTAGTAATGATTCCGGTAGTTTTAATATTATTAACGGTAACCATGTTGCAGGGTTCCACCATTGGAGGGGCGAATGCCAGCCGATGGATTCGAGTTCCAATTGTAGGGTTTACATTCCAGCCATCCACATTGGCTTCTTTGGTTCTAATGGTATATGTGGCACGTTATTTATCAAAAATAAATGACATTGAAATCACTTTTAAAAATTCGATTCTTACCGTTATGGATTCCAGTTTTTATTGTATTGGTACTGATTCTTCCTGCCAACTTTTCAACGGCAGCACTCATTTTTTCAATGGTGATTTTGTTGGCGTTTTTGGGAGGGTATCCATTCAAATATTTATCAATTATTATTGGGTCAGGTCTTATGGTGTTGATGCTTTTTGTATTAACAGCTAAAGCATTTCCTGATTTGATGCCAAATAGAGTCGATACTTGGACAAGTCGTATTTCTAGTTTTATGGATCAGGACGTCACAGTAGAAGATTATCAGATTGAAAAAGCTAAAATAGCAATTGCAACTGGTGGTGTACAGGGCTTAGGTCCAGGAAAAAGTGTTCAAAAAAACTTTTTACCGCAGTCTTCATCCGATTTTATTTTTGCCATTATTATTGAAGAATACGGACTCATTGGAGGTATGTCTTTACTATTTCTGTATTTGTGGTTGTTATTTAGAATCGTAATTGTAGCTCAAAAATCAGAAACAGTTTTTGGTAAATTATTAAGTATAGGCGTTGGGATTCCAATCGTATTTCAAGCCTTAGTAAATATGGGTGTTGCTGTAGAGTTATTCCCTGTAACTGGACAAACATTACCGCTCATAAGTAGTGGAGGAACTTCTATATGGGTAACATGCTTGGCATTAGGAATTGTACTCAGTGTGAGTGCTAAAAGAGATGCTGAAAAAACACAAGAAAATATAGATCAACACCCTTTAGAAATATTAAGCGAAGCACTTTAATGAAGCTATATAAAATCATATTATCAGGTGGAGGAACAGGAGGTCATATATATCCTGCGATAGCCATTGCTAATGAATTAAAAGCCCGGTTCCCAAAATCGGAGTTTTTATTTGTAGGTGCAAAAGATAAGATGGAAATGCAAAAAGTACCGCAAGCAGGTTACAAAATTACAGGTCTATGGATTGCAGGAATCCAAAGACGATTGACTTTTAAAAATCTATTATTTCCGTTTAAGTTATTGGTCAGTTTATTGAAGTCTACACTAATAATAAACGCTTTTAAACCAGATGTTGTGATTGGAACGGGTGGGTTTGCTAGTGGTCCTTTGTTGCAAGTTGCTACTATGAAAGGAGTGCCCACATTAATTCAAGAGCAAAATTCATTTCCTGGAATCACCAATAAATTATTATCTAAAAAAGTCAATAAAGTTTGTGTAGCCTATAAAGGTCTAGAGCAGTTTTTTCCTAAAGATAAATTGATTTTAACAGGCAACCCTGTGCGTCAAGATTTATTAGATTTAGACCAGAAACTAGAGGAAGCACACTTATTTTTTAGTTTAGACCCTGGCAAAAAAACATTGTTAGTGTTAGGTGGGAGTTTAGGTGCGCGTCGTATGAATCAGCTTATTGAGTCACAGCTCGATTATTTAGAAGCCTTGGGCATCCAGTTGATGTGGCAGTGTGGAAAATTATATGTGGAAGACTATAATAAGTATAACTCAAACAAGAACGTTCAAGTGCATGCATTTTTAAATCGAATGGATTTAGCTTATGCCGCAGCAGATGTTGTAATTTCAAGAGCAGGTGCCAGTTCTGTTTCTGAACTTTGTGTGGTCGGAAAACCAGTAATATTTATTCCGTCACCAAATGTGTCAGAAGACCACCAAACCAAAAATGCGATGGCAATATCAGAAAAAAATGCAGCCCTAATTATAAGCGAGAAAGATTTAGAATCAACTTTTGAAACACAGTTTTCCAAACTCATAGCTTCTGAATCTCAACAGAAAACATTATCAACAAACATTAAAAAATTAGCCTTAAAACAAGCGACTCAAACCATCGCCGATGAAATTGAAAAGCTATTACAAATGAATTTAAAAACCATCCATAACGTATATTTTATTGGCATCGGTGGTGTGGGTATGAGTGCGCTTGCAAAATATTTTGTAGCGGCAGGTAAAGTTGTTGGAGGTTATGACAAAACCCCCACTTTGATTACAGAATCTCTTGTTGATGTAGGCGTTGTAATTCAATTTGAAACAGCCACAAGCAATATTGACCAGCGGTTTTTGAACTCAAAAGAAACACTCATTGTATTTACGCCTGCTATCTCAGAATCAAATGCAATTTTCAACTATTTTAAAACAAATAATTTTCAAGTTTTAAAACGTTCTGAAGTGTTGGGTCTTGTTACGAAACATTCTCAATGTTTGGCAGTTGCAGGAACGCATGGCAAAACAACGACGAGTAGTATTTTAGGGTATTTGATGTATGAGTGCAATGAAAAAGTTACAGCATTTATTGGTGGAATTTCAGAGAACTATCAATCCAACTTGATTCAGAATGGGACTGATATATCCGTGGTTGAAGCGGACGAGTTTGACCGTTCATTTTTAACGCTCAGCCCAGACTTTGCTTGTATCACCTCTATGGATGCAGATCATTTGGATATCTATGATTCTGAGACCGATTTGGTTGATGCATTCAAACAGTTTGCGAAAAAAATTAAACCTTCAGGGAAATTATTCATTCGAAAAGGATTGCCTTTAGAGGGGATATCCTATGGAGTAAATGAGCAAGCAGATTACAATGCTGTTAATGTGCGTATTGAAAATGGATCTTATCACTTTGACCTTCAAACTCCGACGGAACTAATTGAAAATCTAGCCTTTCATTTGCCAGGAACACACAATCTTTCAAATGCGGTTGCAGCACTTGCCATGGCCATCGAATTTGGATGTTCTAAGCAGCGTTTAAAAACTGCTTTAAAAGGATATAAAGGCGTCAAAAGGCGTTTTACATATCAAATAAAGACAGACGACTTTGTGTTTATAGATGATTATGCACACCATCCTACAGAAATAAATGCGGTGCATCAAGCCGTACGAGAAATGTATCCAAGCCAAAAAGTGGCGGTTGTGTTTCAGCCGCATCTGTATAGCAGAACAAAAGATTTTGTAGATGATTTTGCATCTAGTCTTGTCCCAGTTTGATGCTGCTTTTTTATTAGAGATTTACCCAGCAAGAGAACTTCCTATTTTAGGAGTCACATCAAGTTGGTTGTTAGAAAAAATTAAGAGTCCGGTCAAAAAACTAATATCGAAATCAGACATTGCGAGTGAAATTATAAAATTAGGGCATCCAATATTTATCACCCTTGGGGCAGGCGATATTGGTGTTGAAGTATCAGTATTAAAAGAAAAACTAAACTATGCGTATTAACTGGAACCTTATCAAAGGAGTGTTGTTGCTAGGATTAGTGGTGTTCTTATATGCCTTTTCTTCTTTCAAAAACAACAATCGCTCAGTGACTAATTTAGCTGTCCAATTTACGGGAAAAGAGAACGTATATATTACCACAGAAATGGTTAATAAATTGTTAATACAAAATCAAGAACAACTGTATAATTTACCGAAAGATAATTTAGATTTGAAGGAAATGGAGTTTTTACTTGAGTCGAATGACATGATAAAATCGGCACAAGTGTATCTTACTGTAAACGGAGAGGTTAGAGCAAAAATAGAACAAAAACAACCGATTGCAAGAGTCTATTCAGACACTGCATTTTATATTGATGAAGATGGTTTGTGGATGCCGTTGTCCCCTCAACATAGTGCGCGTGTCCCATTGATTACTGGAGTTGTGGAAAAAGAAGATTTGAAAGCTGTTTATACGATGGCCTTAAAAGTCTATAAGGATTCTTTTTTAAAAACGTATGTAACTGAAATTCATCAAAATCAAAATAAAGAAATAAGTTTAAAAATGAGGCTCTTAGATTTTGAAGTTTTAGTAGGAACTCTTGAAAATTTAGACATAAAAATGAAGAATTTAAAAGCATTTTATCAAAAAGCAAAAAAAGATAAAGTGTTAGATATATACAAAAGCGTGAATTTACAATTTGATAATCAAGTTGTTTGCACAAAAAAATAAGTTTATGGAAGCTCAAAACATTTCAGTAGGATTAGATATTGGTACCACAAAAATTGTGGCGATGATTGGTCGTAAAAATGAGTACGACAAATTAGAAATACTCGGGATAGGAAAATCTAAAAGTCTAGGAGTACATAGAGGAGTTGTAAATAATATTACGCAAACCATCCAGTCTATCCAACAAGCCGTTTTGGAGTCAGAAACCAACTCCGGTCTTAAAATTGGAGAAGTTACTGTGGGTATTGCAGGTCAGCACATACGCAGTCTTCAGCATAGCGATTATATTACCCGTGAAAATTCTGAACTCGTTATTAACGAAGAAGATATTGATCGTCTCATCAACCAAGTTCATAAGTTGGTAATGCTTCCTGGAGAAGAAATTATTCACGTATTACCACAAGACTATAAAGTTGATGGCCAAGCAGAAGTTAAAGAACCGATTGGTATGTATGGTGAGCGTCTTGAAGCTAACTTTCATGTTGTAGTTGGTCAGGTTTCTTCCATACGAAACATTGGTCGTTGTGTGCAAACTGCAGGTTTGAATTTAGAGGGTATCACCTTAGAGCCTTTAGCCTCTGCCAATGCGGTACTTAGTCAAGAAGAGAAAGAAGCAGGTGTAGCTTTGATTGATATAGGAGGTGGGACAACTGATTTAGCAGTTTTTAAAGACGGTATTATTCGTCATACGGCAGTCATTCCTTTTGGGGGTAATGTGATTACAGAAGATATCAAAGAAGGGTGCTCGATTATTGAAAAGCAGGCCGAATTATTAAAAATAAAATTCGGATCAGCGTGGCCAGGAGAAAATAAAGAAAATGAAATTGTATCAATTCCTGGGTTGAGAGGGCGTGATCCTAAAGAAATTACGCTTAAAAATTTATCAAAAATAATTCATGCTAGAGTTGTCGAAATTATTGAACAAGTCTATGTAGAAATAAAAAATTACGGACACGAAGAGCAAAAGAAAAAACTTATCGCAGGTATTGTATTAACAGGTGGTGGAAGTCAGTTAAAACACTTGAAACAATTAGTAGAATACATTACAGGAATGGATACTAGGGTTGGCTATCCAAATGAGCATTTGGCGGGCGATAGTGACAGCGATATTACGAGTCCTATGTATGCCACGGCAGTTGGACTTGTGATGGACAGTTTGATGCGTCAAGAAAAGAAAATTATTGAAAATGCAGAAGTTGAGGCAGAAGTCGATGATGAGCCAGTGTCTATACCAACTGAAACGTCTCGCGATAATCGCAGCTTTTTGGATAAATTAACCGAAAGAGTGAAAGACTTTTTGGATAATGCAGAATAAAATTAATAACCAGTAAATTTAAGTATATGAGCAGCAGTAACGATTTTGGAATCACATTCGATCTCCCAAAAAATCAATCTAACGTCATCAAGGTAATTGGTGTTGGAGGAGGAGGGAGTAATGCTATTAACCACATGTTTAAACAAGGCATCAAAGGGGTCGATTTTGTGATCTGTAATACAGATTCACAAGCTTTGAACAATAGTGGCGTTCCTAATAAAATTCAACTTGGAGTCAACCTTACAGAAGGACTAGGTGCCGGAGCCAATCCAGATATTGGAGAGCAATCTGCAGTCGAAAGTCTTGAAGACATTCGTGCCATGTTAACGTCCAATACCAAAATGGTGTTTATCACAGCTGGTATGGGGGGTGGAACAGGTACTGGGGCCGCACCAATTATTGCCAAAATGGCGAGAGAAATGGACATCCTCACAGTAGGAATTGTAACGATGCCATTTGAATTTGAAGGTAAAATAAGAAATGCACAAGCCCACCAAGGGATTGAAAAATTTCGAAAAACCGTCGATTCATTAGTGATTATAAACAACAATAAGTTAAGAGAAGTTTATGGTAATTTAGGGTTCAAAGCTGGTTTCTCTAAAGCCGATGAAGTACTCTCTACGGCTGCACGTGGGATTGCAGAAGTTATCACACATCACTACTTGCAGAACATTGATTTACGAGATGCCAAAACAGTATTGAGTAATAGTGGAACTGCCATTATGGGATCTTCTACATCTTCAGGTCAAAATAGAGCGCAGCAAGCAATTACAACTGCTTTAGATTCACCACTGCTTAATGATAATAAAATTACAGGAGCCAAAAACGTATTACTGCTCATCGTTTCTGGCGCCCAAGAAATTACCATTGATGAAATAGGAGAAATAAATGATCATATTCAAGCCGAGGCTGGTTACGGCGCTAATATTATCATGGGAGTAGGAGAAGACGAAACATTAGGAGATGCTATTTCGGTGACCATTATTGCGACAGGATTCGATGTCGATCAACAAAATGACATTACAAACACAGAAGTAAAAAAGGTGGTTCATGCTCTTGAGGACGAACAAACTATGGAACATGATTTAATGCCTTCAGACCCTTTAAATACGCCGTCACCGACAGTAGAAACTAGCCCTGAAAATACAGTGGTATACAGTTTAGAAGAAGATATTACTGATGTTGTTGAAGAAGATTTTAGCGAATCAGATTTAATTCAAACTACAGAGGCCATCAAAAATATAGATATAGTATTTGAAGAAGTTGATATTGAGACTGAAGACGACGACTTTATTATTAAAGAAGTTACCACGATGCATTCTGAAGAAGATAGTTCTGAAATGAATCCAGAAGATCAAACGATGCTAACATTTGACCTTCCAATTTCTAGTAAACCACTTATATCTGATTCTGCTGAAGTAGAAGTATTCACTTTAGAAGAGACAGTCAAGGAAATAGTGAAGGATTCAGTAAAAGATATTGAAGTTAATGATTACATTGAATTGATCCCTGTAAATGAGGTGAATGAAATAGGAGAAACGCGCTATGTTTTGGATGATCATATTGTTTTAGAACAAACAGATCAAAAATATGAAGGTGAAAAGCAAATTACAGAAGTAGATGTAGATGAAGAAATGGTATTTACTAAAGTAACTGTCAAAGAACGTACAGTTACCCCGGAACCTGAAGAAACATCAGATCCTTATGACAGTCCGATTTCTAGAACACTTCGTGAGAGAGCGGACGAAAGACGTCAAAAAATGAAAGCTTTTAATTATAAGTTTAACACCTCAAAAATTGAGGAAATTGAAAAAGAACCCGCCTATAAGCGTCAGGGAGTAAACTTGAATGATGTTGAGCATTCATCAGATGTGCAGTCTTCCAGAACCAGTATAGGACTCGACGATAATGATGAGGTCCAATTGCGTTCAAATAACTCGTATTTGCATGACAACGTTGATTAACGTTTCGCATCATTAAACTTTAAAACCTGGTAAATAAAGTCATTTGTCAGGTTTTTTTAATTTTTTAAGAACAAGAGATTTTGTTTTTATTATATTCGTGTTCTAATTAAATTTAACCTTATGAGCTTACAAGATTCAGTAATGACAGCACTTAAAACCGCTATGAAATCCAAAGATACAGTAGCACTTACCGCATTAAGGTCGATAAAGTCTGCTATTTTATTAGCGCGAACCAGTGGTTCTGATGCGGAACTAACAGAAGAAGATGAGTTCAAATTATTACAAAAATTAGTAAAGCAACGTCGCGATAGTGCTGCGATATTTACGGAACAAAACCGCTCAGATTTAGCCGAACCAGAATTGGCAGAAGTTGAGGTGATCAGTCAGTTTTTACCGCAAATGCTAGACGTTTCTGAAGTTGAAAAAGTTGTGGTTGATACTATTACCTCTTTAGGAGCTTCTGGAATGAAAGACATGGGACGTGTGATGGGTGTAGTGAGTAAAACACTCGCAGGAAAAACCGATGGCAAAACAATATCAACTTTAGTGAAAGCTAAATTGTCTTAAATACAATGGCCCAGTAGTTCAACTGGATAGAATATCAGATTTCGGCTCTGACGGTTGGGGGTTCGAATCCCTTCTGGGTCACGAATAAATAGTGCTATAAGAAAAAATGCCATGCTTGCTTGAGCGTTTTTTTGTTGGTACTATTTTCAAAGCGGAGCTTTGCGGGATCAGCGTAGCTAATCCTTAATAGCATTGCATGTTTTGATGTTCAAAGCGGAGCTTTTAGGGATCATGAAACAATCCCTTCTGGGTCACAGATTATCCCAAAAAATAATTTTTTATTTTTTGGGATATTTTTTTCATTAACTTTGTGATTCAACGATCAAACCTTACAAAATGAAAAAATTATTATTTTTAACTTTTTTATCCTCCATTCTTCTTTCTTGTAGTGAAGATAACGGTGATAATTCAATTACAATTCCATTATTTTTTGAAAAATACGATGGAGTAGTTTGGGAAAATGAAAATGACAATCAAGGTACTCAAACACACCAATTTATTTTCAATAATACTGAACCTAAAAGTTTTACTATGTATGATTTAGATATCCAATTGCCTCCGGGGGAGTGCTATCCAAATCCTATCCTCCCTGAATATGAACTCATAGAAAGTGAAAACAGTTTTCAATTAACATATTATATGGATTTTTCACCAGAAATAGTTGCACCAGTTCCTTTGTTCTATATTATGACGGTGTCGAATGATGGTAATAGTTTACTCTTTCAGCGAACGACAAATCTTTCGCCTGAAGTATATGAACCAACGCCAGATGAATACTACTTCCGTACATCGCTAGAAAACCCTTGTCCTAACTAAATTAACACAAAAAAATGCCTTTATTTGTTGGCCTTGGAACCCTAAAAAACACACTCACGATTGGGTTTTTATTTGTGAAATATAAAAACCAAAGTTTACAAATAGATTCATTGTTCAACCTTTAATTTTTCGGATAAATTTTATGTTCCATAATGACATTAATTTTAATACCATAGCTGGATTAATGAAAAATATAAATCCTCAAATGATATACCTTCATTTAATCTTAACGAAGAAGAATTGGACTTTTTTCGAACTTTAATTTTCCCCTATTTTTGTTGTAAACCAATTACAATTTTTATTTGATGATTTTATTTTCTCAAGCAACCTCAATCATAGTCATTTTTGTCACTCTCTTGTGGATCTGGAGTGTATTTATTAAAAATGTTAGTATTATAGATATCTTTTGGGGTTTAGGTTTTGTGAGTGTCAATATGTTTTATGCGTGTATGTCTGGAGATTTAACAGCAAGAAAACTATTAGTTTTTATACTAGTAAGCATTTGGGGGCTTCGACTCGCAATTTATTTAGCGATAAGAAATAGTGGTAAAGGAGAAGATTTTAGATATCAAGAGTTCAGAAAAAACTATGGACCTAAACGTTATTGGTGGTTTAGTTTCTTCCAAACATTTTTATTGCAAGCCGTTTTGATTATGATCATATCACTTCCGCTTTTGGGAATCAATACGAGCAGTAGCTCTGGCGCTTTAAACGGGCTGGATTATTTAGGAATTTTGGTGTGGTCAATTGGTTTTATTTTTGAAGCAGGTGGAGATTATCAGTTGATGCGCTTTAAGCAAAACCCAAAAAATAAAGGAAAAATTCTAGATATCGGATTTTGGAAATACAGTCGCCATCCAAATTATTTTGGAGACGCAGCTGTTTGGTGGAGCTATGCTATTTTTAGTATCGCTTCCGGGTGTTATTGGCAAATAATAGGGTCCATTATAATGACCTTATTAATCCTTAAAGTATCTGGGGTGACTTTGCTTGAGAAATCGCTAAAAGACACCAAACCTCTTTATAGAGATTACATTAAACAAACCAGCTCTTTTTTACCTTGGTTTCCTAAAAAATAAATAATCATGGATATAAGTGTAAAAAATATTCTGTTTTTTCTCCTAATGGTCTGGGGGTTTCCACTAGGATATTATAGAAGTAAATTTCGAAAAATCATCTATGACACCGATAGTTGGACCATAAATATTAAACCTCTTTTTTGGAAAGAATTAAAAGGACTCTTTGGAACTATTTACCCTAAGAATCTTAAGTATAAAAAATTTAGAAAGTTCTACTTAGTTTATCTTTGTATTTATTTATTATTGTTACTATCTTATCTTTATGTTTGATTTCAATACTGATAATTAAAATATTTTGAATAAGTCGAAAGCAGTCTTTAAAACACAGTTCTATTGTTCTAGAGGACTTTGTACTTAACCCTCTGCCAATTATTGCATCCAATCTTTTAGACCCTGAAACTCGAGATTTTTATTCGACAAAATCAGAATTGAGCCAAAAATTGCATTTACTTTTGGAGTTCGAACTCGGTCGTTTGACTTACTTTTGTCGAAGGTCAAGCTGCCTGTAGTGCATTATATACATCAATTCCAGACTCTAATTTCGAATTATTAAACGATTAGTAAAAGATTGATTCATTAGAATCGGTTCTTTTTTTAAACTATATATCGAATCAGCATTATTAGCCTTGAAAAAGTAATTTTTGGATTTATGTTATTTAGCTATTTCTCCGATTTTAAAGAGCTTAAGATAGAATTAAAATAATTTTCAATTTTTAAATCTGTAATGCCTTTCATGGTTTTTTTTGGTTTTCCATTTTTGCGGTGTAAATAAAGACCTTCCATGTTTTCGGTCATTGCAGCAGTATTACCTAATTTCATGTCGCTTAAAACACACTCGATACTTCCATCACGAGTCAGAAAAGTCATATTATAGCTCATATCAAAACTATTTACAAAACCCATGGATTTTGTCTCGTACAAACCTGGTGCTTGTTCTTGAATAACAATTTCTTCTGATGGCGTTGCCGAAAGAATAATGTCTTCTGGATAGTCATATTTTTTTGCGATAATACCATAGACCATTTCGTAATTTTCAGCAGCCGTTTTATTGTTTAAAACAAATGCCGATGAGTTCATTACAGATTTGATACCAACAATTGCCTTTTTTTCATCTGTTTGAACGTATTTGAATTCCAAGTTCTTTTCTTGTGCCTTAACTAAAAAGAACAAAAATAGACTGATGATAAATAAAAATGGTTTCATAAAAACGAGTGGAATTATTGATTTTTAGTTTGATTGTAGTAATGCGCTATTTTATAAATATTCCCATATTTAAACCACTTTTTATCGCTGGTCCGTTTCATGAATTTTTTGTTATCTGAAGTGATTTTTCTCATCTGTTTTCTAAAATTTAAAGCTGTAAGCTTTGAAATTTCACCATTTTTTAAAGCTAAGAAACTCAACATTTGACCTTCGTTAAATGATACTGCATTGTTTC
Organism: uncultured Flavobacteriaceae bacterium; assembly: GCA_943789465.1. Lineage (GTDB taxonomy): Bacteria > Bacteroidota > Bacteroidia > Flavobacteriales > Flavobacteriaceae > Hel1-33-131. The sequence continues at coordinate 95,268 of CALSUF010000003.1, forward strand.
CTGAAGCCGAAGCGTAACCGCCTTCCGAAATTTGTGCTTTTGGGTTTTGAAATACAGTCAGGTGTTCGCCATAGTAAAGTGTGACATAAAACTTACGTTTCCCTGTTTTTTTCTTTAAATTTTTAGGCAATGAAAGAATAATTAATCCATCATAAGAAATTAATGTACAATCGTCAGCTTTGATTGTTCTGGCTTTGTCACCTTTTTTTAATCGATATCGAAAAGAATTGATATCATTTCCTTTATAGGAATAACCTCGTACTTGTCCATTGAGCTCACTTCCATCAGCTAAAATAATTGTGCCTTGTAGCCAAGAGGCACCAACATATTTTTTGGTTGTACTAGAATTACCAGAGTTATAAAAAGTGCGTCCTTCCTGCGCCGTTGAAGTTTGACCTACGCACAAAAATGCGATGATTGTAATAAGTTTTCTCATGTTAAATTAATTTTTTTTAAAAATACATTTTTTGTTTCTAATTACAACTAAAATACATTTAAATAAGTTGCTTTATGCAACTTTTGTTGTTGAGACTAATTTTTAGAGATTCTAGGATTTCCAATTCATAACACGATTAATTCATCTGAAAAAGTTTGAACCACTTCAACTTTGGGTCACTTGAAAATAAAAAGCCTGCATAATTTGCAGGCTTTTTTAATTTTATTCTAATGAGTCAAGTTCCATCAGTATTTTTACCATTAAAACTCGATATTGGTATTATGCCTGCTTGATAAGTGCCTATTGTAGAGCTACAACTTATAGCTCATAATTTATTTGAAATTTGTCATAATATTTAAACTCTGTATGTTTGGAATCAATAACTTACAGCTGATACGTTTGGAATTTCTTCACAAACTATTTTGAATGGATTTCTTTATTCTGACCTTTTAATAGCTTTAGAACATCAGATTTATGGCTCCATATATCTGCTCTAAAATCTTTGTTTTTTACAAATAATTTGAGACCAATCAGACAGGTGATCAACCCTACGTAGACTGTTACAAGTCTTGTGTAAATTTGTCCCACAATCCCGTTTTTGTTTATGTGTTTATAAAAGTGTTTAACAACAGAAATATTCTTGTTTTTGGAGTCTTTTTGAAGTGGTTCAAAATAGGAGTCTCTCAAAGTAAAAAATAAACGATGGTACTTTGAGTTATTATAAGTGTTTTCTATTTGATTCATTTTGTGTTCTAAAACCAAACTGTCATAACAGGTTTTGAAATTTATGTATTTAAATAAATATCCAAAATCATTAATTTGATGATTTAAAATAAGGATTTCTATATTTTCTTCAAGTTTAGGTACATAAACTTGTGTTACCATAGTTCTGTTTTTTATAATCTCATGAGGATTTAAAGTTTTTGATATATTTTTTCTTAATAATTTAGAGTGAATTTCTACAGCACCCAGTCGATCGGGATGTACCAGTCTAGGAAGGTGTCTGTGCTTTTTGTATTTACCAAAAAGTGAAGGTACAGAAGAGGTATAGTTTAGATCTAATAACAATTGTTCTGCTTTATATAAATTGGTGGGTTCTACAAGTACATCTATGTCGCCTATCAAACGTTCTCCAAAATCTGTATAGCACCCACAAGCCAATAATGCACAGCCTTTTACAAATACATGGTTTATTTTATGATCACTAAACAGTTTACTTAGTTCCTTTACTTGGTGGAGCAGGGATTCATTTCTATGTCGATTGATTTTTGTAATTTCATTCAAATACGTATTGAGGTCTTTTGGAACAAGATCTAAAAGTCCCTTTTGGTTCAGGCGACAATAGGCAGTTGTCATGACACCAAGTTGACTGCTCGATTTCACAAACCAATCCCAGTCCATAGTTTCGCTACTTAATTGATTTCTCAGTTCAGTTTCATTAGACTCAAAACTTAGAATTTTTGCAATACTCGTTTTAGTTTTTTTCATTCTTACGAGTTAAAAAGTTTTGAAAACACACCCAAAGCTTCCTCAGTATTGGAATAGGTCAATTCATAAAATAACAAACTATTAATCCATTCCATAAATTCTGTGGCATGTACTTCTTTGGGGGAAATCCAAGAGTCTGGAACAAAAATTTCCATCGCTTCGGAAAACGGGATTTCTTTAAGCTCAGTTTTTGCTCGTGATTTGTAATGGATGCTAACCATTTTCTGACATGGATAACTTTGTGTTCTGCTCGAGCTTTGAAAGGGTACGACAAATTTTACTGAACCCTTTTCTTGCCCTTTAAAAATAAGCGGTAATTGATCAAAATCAGGGATCATTTTAGAAAGTGATTCAAAGGCACCTGATTTGATAGAAATGGCGCCTGGATATGTAAAAACATGTTTGTTTTTGGCTAAAATAGGAGAAAAATCATCCGCCACTAAATTCAGTCCAGTAGCCATAGCATGTGCTGTAAAAGTACTTTTTCCTTTTCCAGATTTTCCAATAACTAAAATGGCCTCTTTGTTATTTGTAACCGTAGAGGCATGGAGAGTCCCTAGCCAATCTTCTTCGGTTTTTTCATGAATAACACATAGCAATTGCATACAGAAATTTCCTTGAAGAATATGGTAGTTTTTAGTCTCGTAAGAGTCAATTAAAGCAGTGTTTTTATAAAAATATAAGTGGTTATTTACACAAAAGACGTCAAAAACTGTTTGAACAAGATCTATAAGTTTTTTTGAAATTAAATGTGCTATTTGAGGGTGTAAAAGTTCTTTAACACGCTCGTGACTATAGTTTACTTTTAGGACTGTATTGTTAACATTATAGGTTTCAGAATAGGTTCTTAAAGAAATATCAAAAGGAATAATTGGAGGGGTACTTTTTTCTTCAAAAGAATTGGCTGAAAAGAGTTGATTAATTTCATCGTAAAAAAATTCAGACTGGCTATGAGAAACTCCAGTGGTTTTAGAAGCAGCGCTAATAAAACTCGATTTTTTAGAGTTAGATACAAACAAATTAATTAGTTCATTAATATTATTGTCGACAATAACATAACTGTTAGAGGCGCTAAACCATAATAACTGTTGTTCTTTAATTTGCTTGCTAAGAGTTGGGGCTTTTAACATAATTTGTAATTTATGGCAAAGATATATTTTTTTATTTTGATAAAACTACGACACTAAATTTCCGATGTTTTCTTGTTTAGGAGCAAATTTTTTAACATTTCAAGTAAAAAATTTACACGATTTTAAATAAAGTTTTATAAATTGCACCCGATTACAAAAACGAAGTGTTTCAACCAATGACACTTTTTTTGAGATATTAATTATGTAAAGTTAAAAGCAACTAAATGCTTTTTCTTATGCCTAATTTATGCTTAAAAATAAAAATAATTGGTTTGTTCTGGTTACTAAGCCCAGAAATGAAAAAAAAGTAGAATCCAGACTAAATGATATCGGAGTTGAAGCCTACTGTCCTGTACGGACAGAGTTGCGACAGTGGAGTGACCGCAAAAAGAAAATTAAAACACCTCTTTTGCCATCTATGTTACTTGTTAAAATTCCAAATAATTTAAGAGATATTGTATTTGATATTCCCCATGTCCGACGGTATTTGTTTTGGAAAGGCAAACCTGCTGTTGTTAGGGAAGATGAAGTGAATATATTGCGTAAAGTAGCCGATCAAGAATTTTCATCAGTTTCGCTTCAGAAATTTGCTCCTGGTACTAAAATAGATTTAAAGCCCTTTGGGATTTCGGATTCTATAGGGACTGTAAAATACACCTCTGGCAATCAATGTTGTGTTGTTATAGACTCTTTAGGCTACATGCTTAAATTTCAATTATCATAGTTTTTAACCTGATAAACTCAAAATATTATTATTATATTTTGAAATAAAAAAATAATCAAGTAATTTTGTTGCTTGAAATTAAATTTCTGAGACCCCATCTCTATTTAGTATCTACATTGTTACAAATAATATGGGATTCACAGCGGCGTAGCCGTGCTAATCAATGACAATCTGGTCATTATATTTTCAATATTAGCCCCTTTTTTCAAACGTGTTAAAATCACTCATTACATCTCGTACGAGACTTCGTATGTTAATGAAGTTTTTTGTAAATTCAGCTAACAGCGGATATTTAAATGGTCTTGCTATGGAATTTGGAGAATCCACAAATGCGATACGTCGTGAATTAAATAACTTGTCGAGTGCTGGCTATTTGATCCAATGGAAGAGGAAAAACAAAATTTTTTATGCAGCTAATACCAAGCATACACTTTTTAAAGTGCTTCAAAAAATAGTACATAAGCACCTCGGTCTTGAACAAATTGTTGAATCGGTTTTAATGCAAATGGGTGATGTGAGTAATATCATTTTGATCGGAGATTATGCCTCTGGTCGTGATACTGGAACTATTGAAATAATCCTTATAGCCGAAAAAATAAACAATGATTACCTAATAAAATTGCAAAGAAAATTAAAAGATATTATAGAACGGACGGTTTTATTTCACATCAACTCCCCAGTTCCTGATAAAGGAATTATGTTGTATGAAAAAATGAATTCTAACACCCCCCAAAACAATTAGTAAACCTCTATTAACTCAACCAAACTTAACCTATGAATCATCCAAAAACTATAGCAGTCATTGGACTGGGCTATGTGGGTCTCCCACTTGCTCTAGAATTTGCTAAAAAACATCCAACTATTGGGTTTGATATTAATGCAAAACGAATTAAAGAATTAAAATCCAGCATAGATACAACTATGGAAGTTGAGTCTGAGGCATTATCTTCTGTTTTATCAACTAATTTGATAGCTTTACAACAGCGTTCATTTGGGTTTTTACCCTCAACCGATCTTATGGATATTTCGGATGCTAATGTATATATCATCACAGTACCTACTCCAACGGATAATAATAATCGTCCAGTTTTGACGCCTCTACTTAAGGCTTCTGAAGCTGTAGGTAGTGTGCTCAAAAAAGGGGATATTGTAATATATGAGAGTACCGTATACCCTGGGGTTACAGAAGATGAATGTGTTCCTGTGTTAGAACATATAAGTAGTTTGAAATATAATTCAGATTTTTTTGTAGGCTATTCTCCAGAGCGGATCAATCCAGGAGATAAAGATCGTACTGTTACCAAAATCCTAAAAGTAACCTCAGGATCAACACCAGAATCTGCTATAATAATTGATCAATTATACCAATCAATTATTACAGCAGGAACGCATATGGCGCCTTGTATAAAAGTAGCCGAAGCAGCAAAAGTTATCGAAAACTCTCAGCGAGATATCAATATTGCCTTTGTGAATGAATTGGCTAAAATATTCAACCTTTTAGAAATAGATACAGAAGCAGTACTTGAAGCAGCAGGAACCAAATGGAATTTTTTACCCTTCAAACCTGGCTTGGTAGGGGGGCATTGCATAGGAGTTGATCCATACTATCTAGCTCAAAAAGCTCAGCAAGTTGGCTATCATCCCGAAATCATTTTGGCTGGAAGACGTCTAAATGACTCTATGGGAGAACATGTATCTTCGCAAGTCCTTAAATTATTAGTCAAGAATGATATTAAAATTAAAGGCTCAAAAGTTCTTGTTTTAGGAATTACATTCAAAGAAAATTGTCCAGATGTAAGAAACACAAAAGTGGTAGATGTTATAACTCATCTAGAAAATTATGGAATGCATATAACAATTTACGATCCTTGGGCTAGCCCTTCCGATGTTAAAAAAGAATATGAACTAATCACAACTCAGAAAAAACCAAAAAACACATTTGATGCCATTGTTCTTACGGTTGCTCACAAAGAATTTGTTCAATTGAATTTAAAACCTTTGCTAAAAAAGAAATCAGTGGTTTATGACGTTAAGGGAGTATTAGGGCACAAAGCAGATGCAAAATTATAAAGTATGTTCTCAAGTTTACAAAATAAAACGGTTTTAGTCACTGGGGGTGCTGGGTTTATAGGGTCTAATTTATGTGAAGCCTTATTGCAACTTGACGTAAACGTTCGTTGTTTGGACAATTTAGAAACAGGTTTTATACACAATATAGAACCCTTTTTAAATCATAAAAATTTTCAGTTCATCCAAGCTGATATAAGAGATTTAGAAGCGTGTCAAAACGCATGTTATCAGGTCGATTATGTACTCCACCAAGCAGCGTTAGGGTCCGTTCCGCGTTCTATCAAAGATCCAATCACGACGAATGCTGTCAATGTCGATGGATTTCTAAATATGCTCGTTGCTTCAAGAGATCAAAAGGTGAAACGATTTGTGTATGCAGCTAGTAGTTCTACTTATGGAGATTCCAATATACTCCCTAAAAAAGAAGATGAAATTGGTACGCCTTTATCTCCCTATGCTATTACTAAATATGTCAACGAATTGTATGCCACAATTTTTAAAAATAGTTTTAATTTAGATACTGTCGGATTGCGGTATTTTAATGTTTTTGGAAGAAAACAAGATCCAAATGGGGCATATGCGGCGGTCATTCCAAAATTTGTAATCCAATTGATAAATCACGAATCGCCTACTATTAACGGAGATGGTTCAAATTCTCGTGATTTTACTTATATTGACAATGTCATTAGAATGAATCTTTTAGCATTATCAACAAAAGCAGAGTCAGCATTAAATCAAATATATAACACTGCTGTGGGCGATCGGACAACTTTAGTTCAACTTGTGCATAGTTTAAAAAAATATTTATCTAAATTTGACACTGCGATTGTAAACGTCAAAGTAATTCATGGTCCAGACAGATTAGGAGACATTCCTCACTCACAGGCCTCGATTGACAAAGCAGTTAGATTATTAAATTATAAACCAACCCATAGCTTCGAAAGTGGTCTAGAAAACGCTGTCGAATGGTATTGGAAACAGTTTAAAAGTTAACCAAAAAATGAGTATAAGTACAATTTGTTGTATTGGAGCAGGCTATGTAGGTGGACCAACAATGTCCGTGATTGCCCAAAAAAATCCTTCCATAAAAGTGATTGTAGTGGATATGAATCAAGCACGTATTGATGCTTGGAACTCAGAAGATCTAGATAAACTTCCTATTTTTGAACCAGGATTAGATGCTGTTGTAGCAGAAGCACGAGGTCGAAATCTATTTTTTTCTACGGATGTTGAAGGAGCTATTCACGATGCTGATATGATTTTTATTTCCGTTAATACGCCTACCAAAACCTATGGAGCTGGCAAAGGGATGGCAGCAGATTTACAATATGTAGAACTCTGTGCGCGTCAAATCGCTAAAATTGCAACCTCTGACAAAATAGTCGTTGAAAAATCGACCTTGCCGGTAAAAACAGCCAAGGCTATTAAAGACATCTTAGAAAATACAGGAACAGGAGTTAATTTTGAAATACTATCCAATCCTGAGTTTTTGGCAGAAGGTACTGCAGTTCAAGATTTAGAAGCACCAGATCGTGTTTTGATTGGTGGCGACCAAACAGAAAGTGGATTCAAAGCCATTCAAGCTTTAGTTGACATTTATGCGACTTGGGTCCCAAAAGATCAAATTATCACTACGAATTTATGGTCTTCAGAATTATCAAAATTGACCGCTAATGCATTTTTAGCACAACGCGTTTCGTCTATTAATGCTTTGACAGAACTTTGTGAGTCAACAGGTGCCAATATCGATGATGTAGCCAAAGCTATTGGAACAGACTCTCGTATTGGTCCTAAATTTTTAAAAGCATCTGTAGGATTTGGAGGCTCTTGTTTTCAAAAAGATATTTTAAACTTAGTATACATATGCAAATCTTTAGGGTTAGAGCAAGCTGCCGATTATTGGGAGCAAGTAATCATAATGAATAACCACCAAAGAAGTCGTTTTGCACAGCAAATAGTCACTTCTTTATATGGAACTGTTGCTGGAAAGAAAATCGGATTTTTAGGATGGGCCTTTAAAAAAGACACCAATGATACGAGGGAATCTGCAGCGATTTACATTGCTGATAAGTTGATTGAAGAACAGGCGCATATACAAGTTTATGATCCAAAAGTAACGGCTATTCAAATGCAGTCGGATTTGAATGGGTTAAATAGCAGAACAGATTCAGAAAACGCTAAGTTTTTAAACATTCATAACAGCCCGTATGAAGCTTTACAAGGCACACATGCACTGGCGGTAATTACTGAATGGGATGAATTTAAAACGTATGATTGGCAAAAGATATATAACGGCATGCTTAAACCGGCTTTTATTTTTGATGGTCGTAATATTTTAGATCAAAAAGAATTAGAAACAATTGGATTCATATACAAAGCAATTGGAAGATAATATGAGTCCACAAACAATCTTAGTCACAGGTGCAGCTGGTTTTATTGGATTTCATCTATGTGAACGCCTTTTAAAACAAGGACACCGTGTCGTTGGATTGGATAATATAAATGATTATTATAATGTAGATCTGAAATATGGACGACTTAAGGAATTAGGGATTCATCGATCGGATGCAGAACATTTTGATACAGTTGTTTCTGGTAGTATTTACGGAGATTTATTTCATTTCGTTCGTCTAAACCTCGAAGACAGAAAGGCTTTGCCTGAACTATTTAAAAGTTATCAATTTGACAGTGTTTGTAACTTAGCCGCCCAAGCAGGTGTGCGTTATTCTATTGAAAATCCAGAAGCTTATATTGATAGTAATGTGTCTGGATTTCTTAATGTTTTAGAATGTTGTCGCCATCACAAAATTTCTCGCCTAGTGTATGCGAGTAGCTCGAGTGTCTACGGAAATAGCGATGCAGTTCCTTTTGAAGAAACTGCCGCTGTAGATCACCCAATTAGTTTGTATGCCGCTACCAAAAAATCCAACGAATTAATGGCACATACGTATAGCCATCTTTACAATATTGAAACAATTGGATTGCGATTTTTTACTGTTTATGGTCCTTGGGGCCGTCCAGACATGGCTTTATTTCTATTTACTGAAGCGATTTTAAATAATAAGCCAATTAAGGTTTTTAATGAAGGTAAACTCTCTAGAGATTTTACTTATATCGATGATATCGTTGAAGGGGTTGAGAATACACTTTTGAAGACCTCCAAAGAAAAAGAGTTGTATAAATTATATAATATAGGGAATAGCCAGCCTGTACAGCTTTTAGACTTTATAGAAGCGATTGAAAAAAGTACAGGTAAAACTTCAAAACGTATTATGATGCCGATGCAAGCTGGTGATGTGAATCAAACCTGGGCAAATGTCGAGCATTTAAAAACAGACTATGACTACCAACCTTCTACGGATTTAGAAGTTGGTGTAGAAGCCTTCGTAAATTGGTATAAGTCTTTTTACAGTTAGATATTAGAGGAGAAAAAGCACTATAAGCTGAAGCAGTTGATTTTGAATAATCATTAAATTATAAAACTTTTCGAATCCAAAGCATCACAAACCTACAAGATAAGTATCAGGCTTTTTGAAAATGTTGTGAAACTCTAATTTATCATCTACTTAATTTTTATTAATTTTTTTTAATTGTCTTTTAAAAAGAAAGCACTAACAGGTGTGTTTTGGTCTTCTCTTGAAGGATTTGGAGTAAAAGGCATAGGTTTTTTATCTCAAATTATACTGGCAAGAATTTTGTTACCAAGTGATTTTGGTTTAATTGCAATGATTGCGGTCTTTATTGGAATAGGAGATCTCATAGCTGATTCTGGCTTGGGACAATCCTTGATAAGAAATAAAAACTCTTTAGCTTCAGACTTTTCCAGTGTTTTTTACTTAAACATTCTATTAGGTCTATTAGTCTATCTGAGTATTTATTTTATAGCTCCTTTTGTAGCTATATTTTATGAAAAACAACAACTCACACTCATACTTCGAGTAATGGCACTTGCTATTCCATTTGGGTCATTTTCAATAATCCAAAAAGTTAAGCTAACTATAAAGTTAAACTTTAAAAAAATAATGCTAATACAACTTGTAGCAGTTGGTGTTAGTAGTTTTTTAGGAGTAGTTTTAGCTTACATTGACTATGGAGTATGGGCTATAGTATTTCTGAAAATCACTTATCCTTTTTTGTCTTCATTATTGTACTGGATTGATAATAAATGGAAACCAAGTTTAGTTTTTGATATTAAAAAAATAAAATATCACTACAATTTCGGTGTCAAAATAATGCTAACCTATATAATAAATTCATTATTTAATGATATTTACAGCGTTATAATTGGAAAGTTTTATGCGCTTGATACTTTAGGGTTTTATAACAGAGCTAGAACATTTCAAAACTTTCCTGTAGTGTTGGTAGGGAGTTCTTTAAATAAAATCACGTATCCGTTGTTTTCTCAAGTAAGAGATAATAAACAACAGCTTAAATCGATTGTTAGAAAAATAAATAAACTGTTTATATTTTTATTTATCCCATTTGGGTTTTTTCTGATTTTTAATGCGGAAACAATGATAGGGCTTGTTTTAGGAGATAAGTGGCTTTCTATAACTCCCTTTTTTAAAATATTATTATTTGGGAGTCTGTTTTATCCAGTAGCCTATTATAACACTTCAATAATTAATGCGTTTGGAGATCCAGGTTTAATTTTAAATTTTACAATTATATCCAGAATTTTCAGTGTCATTGGTCTCTTTTTCATTGCTAGTTTTGGCGTTTACCCAATACTTGTTTTTCAATCTTTCAATCTTTTTTTAATGTCAATACTTTACGTCTATTTTGGAGGCCTAAAAATTGAGTATAAGTTTTTTAAGCAAGTTAAAGACGTACTTCCAGAACTTGGGTTGGTTACATTGTTAGTTATAATAATACATACAATTAATGGCCTTTTTGGTATGGAAGGAATTACATATTCAATTTCGTTTATTATTCTTTATGCGATGTTGTTTATTGCCATAAGTGAGTTGTTAAAAATAAAAACATATCTATATATTAAAAATACAGTTATGAAATTATTCAAATGAAGTATTTAAGTTCTTTACAAACTTTTAGAGGTTTCGCAGTTTTATATTATAATATTTCCAATAAATATTAAAGAATCAATTTTATATATCATTCCATCCTTAAATCAAGGAGGTGCAGAATATGAAACGATTGCGCAACTTAACTACCTTCATAAAAACAAACACGATGTCTTTTTGTTGGTTTTAAGTAACCATGTACAGCTATTAGATAACTTGAAGCTACCAAAAAGGAATGTTAGAATTTTAACCCTTGATAACTTTACAACTACACGCTTAAAGCACCTCACAAAATATCCACAAGCTCTAAAAGGAATACAAGATTTTATAGGTAGCCACTCAATAACTCGAGTAATTGCAGTTTTGCCACTATGTCACAATTTAGTACGATTACATCAATTTTTATATAAAACTAATTACAAACCTTGGTGTTACCATAAGTCCATGCAATATGAAGCAACTCCTTTAAACACCCCACTTAAGATAATCTCATATCGTTTTAATAAATGGTTATCTAAGAACTATGATTATGGACATATCTTTATTTCTGAAGCAGTGAAAAAAAATATTTCAGATCATCTCCTAATTAAAAATGGGGTAGTAATTCATAATGCGATTCAAAAAAGAGAGGTCAGCCCGGCATTAGCTCACAATTACCTGAAAAAGGAAAACATAGAAATTTCTGATTTTTTTGTAGTTGTTCCAGGTAGATTGCATTCTGCTAAAGGACATCATTTTTTAATCGATAGTTTAGCTAAATATATCCATTTACACTCATCTAAAGCATTAAAGCTGTGTTTCGTTGGAGGAGGACCTTTAAAAGATGAACTTTTAAAAACAATTGAAAATCAAAATCTTGGTAATCATATTTTTATTACCGATTATGTAAATAATACGCTTATGCTATCATTTTTAGCATTAGCTAATTTGGTTGTGATTCCATCAATTTATGAAGGGTTTGGAAATGTAGCTATAGAATCTTTAATGCAAGGAAGTACAATTCTTGCTTCTAATACAGGAGGGCTACCAGAAATAATTACACACCGTCAAAATGGTTTTTTGTTTAAAACTAAAGATGCGTCGGATTTAAAAGAAATTTTTGAATTTTTACATTCTTCAAAAACAACATTAGATAAGAAAAGTCTTCAGCAAGATTTTCATCATCGATTTACATTAGCCTCTCAAATGAAACAAATAATAGCTGTTATTTCTTAAATGAAAAACATTCTTTACATCACAAGAAATGGTTTGTTAGAACCTTTAGGACAAAGTCAAATATTATCTTACTTGGGACCCTTGTCTAAAACGTACCAGTTTCATATCATTAGTTTTGAAAAACAAAAAAACATATCTAACGAGGCTCACTACAAAGAAATTCAATCCTTATGTAAAAAAAATAATATTAAATGGACCTCGTTGGTTTATCTTGAGAATAGAAGACTCTGGAGTATAATTAATGGGTTTATTCAATTGATAAAATTATGTATTAAATCTATCAGACATGATTCTGTAGATTTTATTCATGCCCGTTCATATTTCCCAGCATTTGTTGCATTGTTAATGCATAAAATCTTTAAAATGCCTTTTGTTTTTGATATGAGAGCATTGTGGCCAGAAGAATTGGTAGAGGCAGGGAGGTTAAAAGAAAAAAGTATTTCTTGGCAATTAATTAAGTTGTTAGAAAGAGAATGCTTAAAAAAATCGTTTGCAATCGTATCCTTGACACATGCAGCATTAGATTATTTACATAAAGTATATCCTGATTTTTCAATAAAACAAAAAACATCGGTCATCCCAACATGTGCAAACCTAGAGTGTTTTAATTTGAAAAACCGTGAATTTACTCCCAATTCCATCACCATCAGTTGTATAGGGTCAATGTTGAGCGGTTGGTTTAAAATAGATATTTTAAAAGCAGTAGTCGATTATATGTTAAGTAATTATCCTAACATTAGGTTTGAATTTTTAACAAGAGATAATAAAGAAAAACTCCTGTTAAAAATAGATGAGGAACATAAATGGACCAATAGAATCCACATTGATTCAGTATTATTTAAAGATATGCCTATGAGATTATCAAATCACGATGGTTCTGTTTTTTTCTTTACAGCAAATATTTCGAAATTAGGTTCAGCGCCAACCCGAATGGCAGAGTTACTAGGGACAGGTATTCCTGTGCTAACTAACTGTGGCGTAGGCGATGTAGATAAAATAGTATTAGAACATAGAGTTGGGGAACTATTAAACTCTGAAAACGAAGCCCATATTAAAGTAGCATGTGATAATTTTATAGAGCTTATTAAAAATAAGAATATTGCGCAGCAATGTAGATTTACAGCTGAGGCTTTGTTTGCATTGGACGTTGGTGTAGTTAAGTATAGGAATATCTACAATAAAATTTTATAGTTATAAAGTCTTAAACCGAACTAAATAGTATGATATTTAATTCCTATGCTTTTGCATTGTTTTTGCCAATAGTATTTATTTTATATTGGTTTGTTTTTAGAACTGTAAAAAAACAAAATTTACTCTTACTTTTTTCTAGTTATTTTTTTTATGGATGGTGGGATTGGAGATTTCTATTTTTAATTCTTTTTAGCTCACTTGTTGATTACGTTTTAAGTCATAAAATCGAAAAATCTACTTGTAATAAACAGAGAGATTTATTCTTACTAATAAGTTTAATTTCTAATTTAGGGTTATTAGCCTTTTTCAAATATTTCAACTTTTTTACGGATTCATTTTCATTTTTAATGCGTTCTTTGGGATGGGAAGTAGATTCCTTAACTTTAGATATTATATTACCGGTTGGGATTAGTTTCTACACATTTCAGACTTTAAGTTATACAATTGATGTTCATAGAAAAAAAATAAAAGCATCTACTGATGTAATTAGCTTTTTTACATTTGTTAGTTTTTTTCCACAATTAGTTGCTGGTCCAATTGAAAGAGCATCTAATCTATTGCCACAAATAAATAAGGAAAGAAAGTTTAGTAATATATTATTCAAAGAAGGTATTTTTCAAATAGCAATGGGCTTTTTTAGAAAAATGGTTATTGCGGATAATTTAGGGAAGTATGTAGATTTAATTTATACAAATCCTGAAATATACAATTCAAGTTCCTTATTATTAGCTTCAATTTTTTATGCATTTCAAATATATTATGATTTTTCAGGATATTCAGATATTGCTATAGGGGTTGCAAAGTTGTTTGGATTTACATTTAACAAGAATTTTAATTTACCATATTTTTCAAAATCAATTACTGAATTTTGGAGAAAGTGGCATATATCCCTTTCATTTTGGTTAAGAGATTACTTATATATATCCTTAGGAGGTAATCGTAAAGGAATTAAGATTACTTATAGAAACTTAATGATAACAATGCTTCTAGGCGGTTTATGGCATGGGAGTTCTTGGAATTTCATTATTTGGGGAGGAATACATGGAGCAGTGTTATGTTTAGAAAAGTATATTTTTAAAATTTTTCAAACGAAAAATTTTGGCTATGTAGGTATGTTATTTACTTTTTTTATAACTGTTTTAGCATGGGTGTTTTTTAGAGCATCTAGTTTTGATGACTCAATAATGATACTATCAGAAATATTTTCATTCAATTTTGGGATGCCTTATATAGGGGATATTAATATAGTAATAACCTCTTTAATGATGTTAACAATAGGCTTACTATTTGATGTTTTTTTAAAAATAAAAAATGTTTCATTAGAAGATTTGGGAAGCAGATTGAATACTGTAAAACTTGTTTTATCCCTAACATTAATAATATTATTGATTGTATTATTTTATTCAACTTCAACCAACTTTATATATTTTCAATTTTAAATGAAAGCTTTTAAGATTACAATACTAATACTAATATCAGTTTTTACTATAGACAAAATACTGTATTTCAGTATTAAATCTATTGAGAAAGAAGTGTTAACAGGAAATGGAGTGGGTAAAGTAAATCATTTTCTTAAGGTAAAAGATACAACACAGTTTTTAGTATTTGGAAGCTCAAGAGCTAATCACCATATTGAACCTTTAATTTTCGGAAATTCATCATTTAATATGGGCTCTGGTGGTACAAATATTGCTTACAGCAATGCTTTAATCCACACATTACCAAAAAACAGAAAGCAGATTATATTATTACAGTTTGATATAGATTACTTCTTTGAGAAAAATTATAAAGGAGAAGACATTAAAAATTTGAGTGTAAAATACCATCAGAATAAAATTATAAAAAATAAGATTGATGATATACAGATGAATAACCATTTTTCAAACATAATATGGTGTTTAAATTATAATGGGAAATTATTATCTATATTGAAGAATAAGTTTTTTCCAAAGTATGATTATCAAACTTATTTTGGTTTTGATCCTATGCAAAATACACCTGAACAGAAAGAAATTTTTAAAAAAAGACTTAAAAAATCAGAAAAGGTCAAGTTAGATTGCGAAAATTACGAAGTAGGTGTTTTAAATTTTAAATTTTTAAACGACATAATACTTTTTTGTGAAAACAATAATAAATCTCTTATAGTTTTTGCTTCACCAACTTATTATGACAAGTGTAAAATGGATAATAATATTGTTGTTGAATTAATGAAAAACCTTAAAGTTAAATATTTAGATTTAACAGATACGTTTATCGACAAAGAAGATTTAGATTTATGGAAAGACGAAACTCATCTATCTAATAAAGGGGCGAAAATATTTTCTAAAGTATTGTATACTAAGATTAGGGGTAATTTTTAAATTTAAAGTTTCTTCTCTAAATTTTAATAAATGTTTTAATGAAAAATAAATTAAAAATTATTTTTTTAACAAAGTACCCCGAAACAGGTGCCTCAAGCCGTTATCGAGTCTACCAATATTTACCTCATTTTCAGAAGTTTGATTTCAAAACTCAGTCATTATACACCAATTATAGTTTTCAGTTAATTTATCAAAATGGTCATGTCTTAAAAAAAACGATATTAACTCTAAAGGATTATTTATCTAGGACTTGGTTTATTTTAAAAAACTTAGATACGGATGTAGTTTATATGCAACGAGAAATTTTTGCTTTCGGCCCTTTATGGGCAGAACATATCTATAGGCTTTTAGGGATAAAATTGATATTTGATTTAGACGATGCATTGTTCATTAACAAAAAAAACAAAAATAATCCGTTTAAGTTAGATAAAGCTTCTAGAGTAATAAAAATAATTAGGCACTCCGATTTAGTAATAGCAGGTAATACTTGGATAAGAGATGAATGTAAAAAAATAGGGGCCAAAAATGCAGTTCATATAGATGTGGCAGAATCAGTGTTATTTGAAAACTTATCACGCCCAAAAAACCAACCAATGAAAGCCCTTTGGTTAGGGTCGCCTACAACTTCAAAATATTTAACGCTAATAGAAAAACCTTTAAAAAAAATTCAAGAAACCATTGGATTAGAAATTAATATTGTAGGGGGGGGGGCAAATTCAACATACAGTTTCAAATCTCAATGTATTCCTTGGTCAAAAACAACAGAAACAAAATACTTAATGTTGAGTGATATCGGTTTAATGCCATTGCCTGAAAATGACTGGTCAAAAGGAAAGTGTGGAGGAAAAGCAAGAACGTATATGGCTAGCGGGGTAATACCTATTGTTAGTGATATAGGCTATAATAAAGATTTAATTAAGCATGGAAAATCAGGATTTTTATGTAATGAAAACCAAGATTGGTACAATTATATAAAACTATTAAATGGAAATTCTGAACTTCAAAATCAAATAAGAGACTTAAATTATAGTACTGTAAAATCAAATTTTGATAAACGGAAAATTGCTAAAATAATAGAAAATGCAATTTTAAACGTAAGTTAAATGAAAGTCAAAAAAATCATAGTGCTGGGCCTATCCCCAACAGCTAAATATGTTGGTAAAGAAGCTTATTGTTTTGATATTAAATGTTTAGCATTTGATTTTAAAAACGGAGTAGCTAATTACTCAAAATATTTTGAAAAAACTCAAATACTATCTCAATTTAAATTCTTAAAATTGTTGAAAGATAATTATCTCAACGATGGCATAACATATTATGTATGCCCAACGAGTGATGAATGGATAGAATTTATCGATGCTAATAAAAATTTATTTGAAGGTACAAATCTTAAAACAAGTGCATCTTATTTAGATGGTCGTTATCGCTTGTTAGCAGATAAATTTAAATTGATGAATCTATCTAATACAATTGGTTTAAATTACCCAAAATCAATTTTATTTGTTCCTGACAAAGGTAATGTACCAAATTTATCTTCGTTAGATTTCCCAATTTTCGTAAAGCCATCAAACCGAGTGGGCTTGGCAAGTATAATGCAAGGAAAAAAAGGATGGTTTTTTAATAATAAAGAAGAATGGAATTCTTTTGAAGAACTTAAAAAGTTAGAAGGCGTAGAATTATTAATTCAAGAAGTTGTAACTGGACCAGAGTCTAATTTAAAAGTCTTAGGAACAGTCTCGTCAAAAGGCAATAAATCAGATACATGGATTGGTGTAAAACACAGGCAATATCCTCATGGTTTTGGTTCTGCATCCTTAGTAGTAGAAGATAGAAATGACAATGAATTAGATCAAATTACAGACAAACTATTAAAGGAAACTAAATACTCAGGGTTCTTTGCACTTGAAACAAAATTTTGCAACAAAAGAAAAAAAACATATCTCATAGAAGTAAATACAAGGCCAGGTTTATGGTTTGGAGCCACAACATCCGCAAAATATTTTTTTGTAATTAAATGGTGTCAGTCATTAGGCTTAAATCTAAATTCAGTTCAAGAAAATAAACAAACTGAAGATTCTAATCTTGTAGTTTGGAAGTATTTTTATAAAGACTTGTTCGTATCACTAAAAAAAGCAAGCCCATACTCAAGTAAAATAAAGTTGCCAAAACAAAAAATTAATAGTTATGCAGTTTTTGATATAACGGATTTAAAACCATTTGTATATGATTTAATCAATAGTATTAAAAAAATAGCTAGATATTATTTATGATACAAAAAGGTCTTATCATTAGTATAGATTTTGAGTTAGATTGGGGCTACAATAACCATACTAATCCATTAACACAATCAGAAATTCATGAATCTTTAAATAAATTGATTAAACTATTTGATAAACACCATGTGAAAACTACTTGGGCTTTGGTGGGAAAATTATTTGAAAATGAAATAGATAATTCCAAAAATCAACCTCAATGGATAAAAAAAAATCTGATATCAAATCCGTTAATTGAAATAGCATCTCACACTTATAGACATCAGTTTTTAGTAGAAATATCTTTAGATGATTTTAATGAAGATATTTTTAAAATGAAAACAATAGCAGCACAAAATAATTTAGTTTTTAAATCTATGGTATTTCCAAGGAATCAATTTTTAATAGGTAATATTAAAATTTTAAAGCAAAATCAGTATTCACATTTTAGGAGCGTATTAGAAAAATGGTACTTAAAAACGAATAAATTTACGAACGAGAGCCGAATAAAGCGCTATTGCATCAATTTTTTTGAGTTAATTCCTTTTAATAGAGATGTTTTAGTAAAAAAAATAGCAGGACTAATTTCGGTTTCAGATAGTCGTTTTTTTCGATTTTTCCCAGATACTCTAACTGGATTTATTTTATCCTTTTTCTATTATAAGGCCTTAAAATTTGAAATGAAAAATGCTTTTAGCCGTGACAAACTTTATCACATTTGGTTTCATCCACACAACATAATTAAAGCCCCTAATGGTTTTAAACAACTTGATCTATTTTTAACCTATTTTAATAAAATTAAAACGCAAGACAAAAATTTATCTAGTTATAAAATTTCTGAGATTACAGTAGAGCCATGATATTTTATTTTTTAATTTTACTAGTTGCTTTAATTTTTTCAAAACCTAATAAAAGTAGTTTTGTACTGCATTTAGTAATTCTTGCAATCATAAGCCTTAAAGGGAATGTGGGCCCAGATTTTAGTGGTTACTTTAACAGGTATCTTTATTTTGATCCAGTGCTTTCACTTGCTCAATCCAGAGGAGAAGTTATGTGGTATTTCTTGGAGTATTTTACTTATAACTTTAATTGGGATTATCAAGCTTATACACTCTTTACGGGGGTTGTAGGCGTAGGATTTTTGTATGCAGCTCAAAAAAACATTAATTATTTAGGTTTTGTTTTTTTTATTTTTCAGATTGTCTTAATTCAGTTAGGGCTTTCTGGAATGAGGCAATTTATTGCGACATGTATTTTAATTTACATTGTTAGTGATTACCTCTATAATTCAAGAAAATATCCTTGGAAGTTTATTTTCTATATTTTATTAGCATCATCTTTTCATATTTCTGCATTGACTATGATATTTATTCTACCATTTTTATATAAATTATTAAAATGGCAAGTTTTGATACTCCTAGTTTTTGGGTCTGTCGCATTATTTTCTGAAATAATTACTTCAGCAATTGATACTTATGATACTAGATACCTTCAAAACTCTAGAGATAGTGTGGGTGCTTGGTTTAGATTTATAGTCACAGTAATTGTTATCTTTTTTGGATTCAAAGGAGCTTCTTCTAGATTGCGAAATTTGGGTAAAGTAATTTTAATTTTAGGAATAATACTTGGAATTGTAAACACTATCGGATTACATCGATATAATTATTATTTTTTTCCTGTTGGACTTTTGCTTTTGATTAAAAATTATCAGTTGGGAAATATTAAAAAATTGACCATGAATAAAGTTTATATAATCACACTATTTTATTTCTTTTCTTGGTGGTCATTTTCATCCCATGCAATACATTTTATGCCCTATAATTTTTTTTTCACTAACAACTAGAGCCTTTGAAAATTATCATCTCTATAAATACGACCTGGAATATTTATAATTTTCGCAAAGGTATTTTGGAAGCTCTAATTTCAAAAGGTCATGAAGTCATTGCCTTAGCGACAACAGATGTTTTTACAGCAAACTTAGAAGCGATGGGAGTCAAGTGTATTCCGATAAAAATAAATCCAAAAGGAATTAATCCCATCAGTGATTTAAATCTTCTTCGAAACTATTACAAGGTTTTTAAAGTTGTAAAACCTGATGCAATATTAAATTACACTATAAAACCAAATATTTATGGAACAATGGCTGCTGGATTATTGAAAATTCCAACAATTAATAATATTAGTGGGTTAGGAACTGTATTTATAAAATCTAACATCTTAACATCAATAAGTAAGTGGCTTTACAAAAGAGCTCTTAAATTTAGTAATCATGTCTATTTTCAAAACAAAGCTGATAGACAATTGTTTTTAAATGATAATCTCATAAATATTTCTAAATCTTCTGTAATACCGGGGTCTGGTGTTGATATCAAAAAGTTTAAATCTAAAAAATCTAAAAATACTGGAAAACGATTTTTGTTTGTAGGACGTCTGTTAAGAGATAAGGGAATTATAGAGTATCTAGAAGTAGCAATTATGTTATTTAAAGAACATCCACATCTTGAGTTTTTAATCGTTGGAGAGATAGACTCCAATAACAAAACAGCTATTTCACAGTCTGATTTAGATTTTTATTTAAAGCAATCACCACAAATCAAATATTTAGGAAACAGCAATAATATTGTTGATGTACTTAATGAAATTGATGTTATGATACTCCCTTCTTTCAGGGAAGGTTTGTCTAAATCATTATTAGAAGCAGCTGCTATGTCTATCCCAGTTGTTACCACGAATGTTCCAGGCTGTAAGGATGTCGTAACAGAAAATTATAACGGATTTTTATGTGCACCTAAAGACAAGGTTTCATTACTAAACGCTATGACTAAAATGATCAAATTAAAGCCATGTAAACGGCATCAGATGGGGTTAAACGGACGCGATTTAGTAGTAAGAAAGTTCAAAGAAGAGTTTGTGGTATCCGAATATTTAAATAAAATCAATCAAATAACTAAAAATAAAAACACTTAATATGAACCTCCGATTATTATCATTATTTACTCTAATACTTTTGCAGTCTTGCAGTAGTAAGAAAAACATCCTGTATGTCCAAGACATTGATCGATCAAATCTCACAGAACTGAATTTTGAGGCGCCTACAATTCAAGCTAATGATATTCTAAAAATCAACGTTGCTACTTTAGAAGCCTCAGCAGCCATTCCTTATAATAAACTTACAGACGACTCTGGAGGTAGTAGTTCTAATTTGGAGTTAATGCGTCTTGAAGGCTATGAGGTTTCCAAAACCCTAACAATTGAATTCCCACAACTTGGAACCTTATCCGTTCTTAATAAAACTCCAACTCAATTAGCCAAAGCTATTAAACAACGTTTAGAATCGGAAGGCCATCTTATTAACCCATCGGTAAACGTAGGTTTACTTAATGCCAAATTCACTGTTTTAGGAGAAGTAGCACGTCCTGGTACATTTAGTTTTACCGAATCTAAACTAAACCTTTTTCAAGCGATTGGATTGGCAGGAGATTTAACCATTAACGGCCAAAGAAAAAACATCAAATTAATTAGAGAAATAAATCAAGAACGTACTGTTTTACATATCGATTTAACTACATCCGACTGGATGAATTCAGATAGTTATTATATTTTCCCTAATGATATCATTATTATAGATCCTAACAATCCAAAAGTTAAATCTGCTGGATTTATAGGCAATCTCGGAACCGCTATTTCTGTGGTTTCTGTTCTTTTAAGTTCCATTATTCTTTTAACACGATAATTGTATGCAAGTGACTCCTCAAAAACCTTTTGAATCAGAAAACACTACCGAGTTTAATTTTAAACACGAATTTTTTAAATACCTCCGCTATTGGCCATGGTTTATATGCAGTTTAATTTTATTTTTAACAACCAGTTTTTTCTATCTCAGATATACACCTAAGGTGTATAGTACTCACGCCAAAATAAAAATATTAGATGAAAATAGTGGTATAGAGCTTCCAACCACCGCTTTGATTGTGAATCGATCTAATATCAATTTGGAAAATGAAATGGAGATTTTAACGTCTTATCCTTTACTGGAACGTGTGGTAAATCGGTTGAAACTATCGGCATATTTTTTTGAAAGAGGGCTTGTGAAATCTAAACCGCTTGTCAGATTACCTTTTGATTTTGAGTTCACTCGATCTCTTGATAGCATAACAAATCCAATCCAGTTTTTCATTTCTGTAGAGGAGTTAGGTTTTAAAGTTACTTATGAGACCAAAAATATTGAATTTAGTTTTCCAGAATTTGATACCACTAAGTCTGAACACCAACTTCCTTTTGAGTTGAAATGGTCTTCAAAATTCCAAAAACATGAATTGGTAGGACGTGATTTTGAAGTATTACTAGTTCCTAAAAAGTCAGCTATTCTAAATATTAAGAGTAGAATAAAAATTGAACCCGTAGGGGAGGGCAGTCATATTTTAAACTTAAGTATCAAAGATCAAAATGTTATAAATTCAGAACGCATTTTAAATACATTAATTGATGTATTCAATCAAGATGATATTTTAGATCGACAATTAATTTGGAAACGAACGATTGATTTTGTGGACGAACGTTTTGTGAATTTATCGAATGAGTTAGATTCAATTGAAAACTATAAAAAGAATTTTAAGATTAATAATAGTCTAGTCGATGTTTCTACTGATGGTATCGAAAGTTTGGAGCAACGGGCTCAATCGAATGAAAAACTATTTCAGATCGAAAATCAAATTGTTGTTTCTAAATTAATAAAAAGACCGCTTTCAGAACAAAAAACTTCAGTATCTCTACTTCCCGCTAATATTGGTATTGAAAATGCAAGTATCAACGCCTTAATTAAGAACTTTAATGACATGGTCTTACAGCGTCAAAAGTTGATTAGTAGTGCAGGAATAAACAACCCAACAGTGAAGTTACTAGAAGCAAACCTAAGTAATTTAAAATCGAATATTAATAGCTCAATTACTGCTTATATAACTCAGTTAAGCTTGACGAGAGATCAGCTTAGCAGTCGAAATAAAACCTTTCAATCTAAGGTGTCGGAAATTCCTGAAAAAGAGCAGCAATTACGTGCCATTGAACGGCAACAAAATATTAAGGAAACATTGTTTATTTTTTTATTACAAAAAAAAGAAGAGGCATCTGTTAACTTAGCAGTAACCGAGCCTACTTTGAAAGTTGTGGAGTATAGTATTTCTGGTTCGTCCCCAATTTCCCCGAAGCAAAGTGTGGTTTATTTAGTAATGCTAATATTAGGTTTGTTAGTTCCCTTTGGGATTATTTATTTAATTTTTTTATTAGACACCAAAGTTCACAATAAACGTGATATGGATATTCTAGCCAGTGAAATACCAGTCATAGCAGAGATCCCACTAATAAAAACAGGGATAAACACAGTGTTTTCTAATCCAAATGATCGTTCAGCTTTAGCAGAATCTTTTAGAATTTTGACCACTAATATGGATTTTGTATTGCCTTCTCAAGGAGGTGGAAAAGCCATTTTTTGTACCTCTACAATCAAAGGAGAGGGTAAAACTTTTATAAGTTTAAATTTTTCTTTAGCAATGGCTAGTTTAAATAAAAAGGTTCTACTAATAGGGGCAGATTTAAGAAACCCTCAACTTCACACTTATGCGAATATTAATAAAAATCAACTAGGATTGTCTAATTATTTAATGGATACTTCATTTGATTGGAGGTCCTCAGTAAAAAAGGTGTTTGATAAACAGCTAAATCATGATATCTTGTTTTCAGGGGCTATTCCTCCAAACCCTGCTCATTTATTGGCAAATGGCAATTTTGAAACTCTCATAGAAGAAGCCAAATCGCTTTACGACTACGTGATTGTAGATTTAGCACCTACTATTCTTGTAACTGATACCTTATTGGTAGCCCATCTCGCGGATGCGACGATATGTGCTGTGCGTGCGAGTTACACGGATAAAAAACTCATTCCTTTCTCTGTAGAGTTAAGTAAGACGAAACGTCTTCTAAACATGAGTTATGTTATCAATGGTGTAAAAGAGAATGGATCTTACGGATATAATTACAATTACGGATATAACTACGGTTATGGAAATGCGGAAAGTTAACTAAAAAACTAAGTTGTTGTCAACGCTTTCAACTCTTTAATGGTGCTTTCAGGTTCAGAACTTTTAAATACAAAACTACCGGCCACCAACACATCAGCCCCTGCCTCTTTAAGGGCTTTAGCATTTGAAGAGGTCACTCCGCCATCTATTTCTATGAGTGTAGATGCGCCTTTTGCGTTGATTAATGTTTTAAGTTGTTTTACTTTTTCGTATGTATTCTCTATAAAACTTTGACCACCAAAACCAGGGTTAACACTCATGATACATACTAAGTCAATGTCATTAATTGTATCTTCTAAAACATTAATGTTTGAATGTGGATTTAGAGCTACACCAGCTTTCATACCTTCTGCTTTAATAGCTTGCAGGGTTCTGTGAAGGTGTGTACACGCTTCATAATGCACGGTAAGAATATCACTCCCTAAGTCTGCAAAAGTTTTGATATAACGATCGGGATCGACAATCATCAAATGCACATCAATAGTTTTTTTAGCATGTTGACCAATCGCCTTTAAAACAGGCATTCCAAAAGAAATATTAGGCACAAATACCCCATCCATAATATCAATATGAAACCAGTCGGCTTCACTAGAATTAACCATTTCAATATCTCTTTGAAGGTTAGCAAAATCGGCTGCTAATATAGAGGGTGCAATTTTGGTTGTGCTCATGTGTTTCTATTTTGAATTACAAAAATAATATAAAAAATAAACCCCTACCAATTGGCAGGGGTTTTGTTATTAACCTAAATAGGTTTTTAAAATTTTACTTCTCGACGTGTGCTTTAAACGTCGAATAGCTTTTTCTTTTATTTGACGAACTCTTTCTCTAGTGAGGTCAAACGTTTCTCCTATTTCTTCTAAAGTCATCGGGTGTTGATTTCCGAGTCCAAAATACAATCGGATCACATCCGCTTCCCTTGGTGTGAGTGTTTCTAAGGCACGTTCAATTTCTGTACGTAATGATTCATGTAATAAATCCCTATCTGGATTTGGAGACTCTCCACTTCGTAATACATCGTATAGATTGGAATCTTCTCCTTCAACTAAAGGTGCGTCCATGGATACGTGACGTCCAGAATTTTTCATTGACTCTTTAACATCGTTAATAGTCATGTCTAGCTCTTTGGCAATTTCTTCGGCACTAGGAGGACGTTCATGAGATTGCTCTAGAAACGCATAAGTTTTATTTATTTTATTAATCGAACCAATTTTATTCAATGGCAAACGAACAATACGAGATTGTTCTGCTAAAGCTTGAAGTATAGATTGACGAATCCACCAAACCGCATAAGAAATAAATTTAAATCCTCTAGTTTCATCAAAACGTTGAGCAGCTTTGATCAATCCTAAGTTTCCTTCGTTAATTAGATCAGGGAGTGTCAACCCTTGATTTTGATATTGCTTCGCTACAGATACCACAAAACGCAAGTTGGCTTTGGTTAATTTTTCCAAAGCAATTTGATCCCCAGCTTTAATACGTTGTGCCAATTCTACTTCTTCATCGGCTGTAATTAAATCTACTTTTCCAATTTCTTGAAGGTATTTATCTAGAGATGCTGTTTCTCTGTTGGTAACCTGCTTGGTAATTTTTAACTGTCTCATTTAAAAATATTTTCTTAAAAATGGTTAATTGGTTGTGTCAATAAGTTATACGACCAATTGATACATTATGTTACAAAAAAAAACCGTTTTTAAATTTAAAAACGGTTTTTTTGATTTTATTAAGTTAAAATTTAACGTCTGTTATCACGTTTGCGATTGTCACGTCCACCAGAACGTTTGTCATCTCTTGGTGGTCTAGCAACATAGCCTTCTGGTTTTTCTAACAATGCTTTACGCGATACTTTCTCTTTGCGTGTTCTTGGATCTTGCCCAAAATACTTCACATCAAAAATATCACCCATGTTCACAACATCAGATACATTTTCAGTACGTTCCCATGCCAATTCACTTACGTGAAGTAACACTTCGTTTCCTGGCGCATCCATATATTCTACAACTGCTCCAAAGTCAAGCATTTTAATTACTTTAACCTGGTAGGTATTTCCAAGTGATGGTTTAAACATTAAAGAATCAATTTTAGCCAAAACAGCATCAATACCATCTTGATCTGTCCCTAAGATTTCAACAATTCCTTCTTCTGTTACTGGATCTTCATTGATAACAATTGTAGTTCCCGTAGTTTTTTGAAGTTCTTGAATTACTTTTCCTCCAGGTCCAATAAGTGCTCCAATAAATTCATTTGGAATCACTCGAGTTACCATTTTTGGAGAGTGTGGCTTCACATCTGCTGCTGGAGCAGCAATTGTTTCTGTTAATTTATCAAGAATATGTAAACGACCTGCACGTGCTTGTTTTAAAGCATTGACAAGAATTTCATAAGACAATCCTTTGATTTTAATATCCATTTGACACGCTGTAATTCCTTCGGCAGTACCAGTCACTTTAAAATCCATATCTCCTAAGTGATCTTCATCTCCTAAAATATCAGACAATACAGCATAACGATCTCCATCAGAAATTAAGCCCATCGCAATTCCAGAGACAGGTCGTTCAATTTGAACCCCCGCATCCATCAATGCCATAGTACCAGCACAAACGGTCGCCATTGAAGACGATCCATTAGATTCTAAAACTTCAGAAACTACTCTTACAGTGTAAGGACAATCCGCAGGTATCATACCTTTTAAACCACGTTGTGCAAGATTTCCATGTCCTACTTCACGACGAGACGTTCCTCTTAAAGGACGTGCCTCACCCGTACAGAAAGGAGGGAAGTTGTAGTGTAAGTAAAAGTTCTCCTCACCTTCATAAGAAGGCATGTCTATTTTATTTGAATCTCTTGAAGTTCCAAGAGTTACTGTCGCTAGTGCTTGTGTTTCTCCACGTGTAAAAATTGAAGATCCGTGAGTAGAAGGTAAGTAGTCAACCTCACACCAAATTGGTCTGATTTCATCTGTTTGACGCCCATCTAAACGTACACCTTCACTCAATGTTAATTCACGTACAGCTTCTTTTTCAGCTTTACTGTAGTAGCCACTAACCAAGTGACCAAATTCTTCATTTTCTTCTTCAGTAAAAGAGGCTTTTACTTCTTCTTTTACTTCAGCAAATGCTGCACCACGTTCAGCTTTAGAAGTTCCTTTTTTAGCAATTGCATAACATTTGTCATACGCCAAGTCATGAATACGCTTCTCTAAATCTTCGTTTACTTCAGCTGTTTCATATTCACGTACTTCTTTTTTTCCAAATGCTTCTGCAAGACGTATTTGTGCTGCAACCTGAACTTTAATCGCTTCATGTGCAAATTTAATAGCGTCTGCCATTTCTTCTTCAGAAACTTCATCCATTTCACCTTCTACCATCATCACAGAATCTGCAGAAGCACCAATCATCATTTCAAGATCAGAATCTACTAATTGTGCACGGCTTGGGTTGATGACGAATTCACCATTCACACGAGCAACACGTACTTCAGAAATTGGGCATTCGAATGGAAAATCACTTAATTGAATGGCTGTAGATGCAGCTAAACCTGCAAGTGCATCTGGCATTACATCTTCGTCATGAGACATCAACTGAATCATTACTTGTGTTTCTGCGTGATAATCTTTAGGGAATAATGGACGTAAGACACGATCCACTAAACGCATTGTTAAAACTTCACCATCGCTTGGGCGTGCCTCTCTTTTAAAGAATCCACCTGGATAGCGTCCTGCTGCTGCAAATTTCTCGCGATAATCTACCGTTAAAGGTAAAAAGTTTACATCCGATTGTTTGTAGTTTGAGACCACAGTACATAACAACATGGCTTTCCCCATTTGTACGACTACGGATCCATGGGCTTGCTTTGCGAGCTTGCCCGTTTCGATGGAGATTTCTCTTCCATCACCAAGGTCTATGACCTCTTTAAATACTTTTGGTATCATAATTTTTTTATTCTAATTAAACATTGGTGTTGTGTTGTTGTCGTTGTGTGGTGTGACCAATGAAAAACTCTAATTAGCTTCTTCTAATACTTATGAACTTTAAAAGTGTTAAAACTTAAAAAACCACGCATAAAGCGTGGTTTGTAATATTATTTTCTTAATCCTAATTCTTTTACGATCGCACGATATCTTAAAATATCTGATTTCATTAAATAGTCTAATAATGAACGACGTTTTCCAACTAGTTTAACTAATGAGCGTTCTGTATTGTAATCTTTACGATTTTGTTTTAAGTGCTCCGTTAAGTGATTGATTCTTTCTGTGAATAAAGCAATTTGTCCTTCTGAAGATCCCGTATCTTTGGCATCTTTCCCGTGTTTTTTAAAGAGTTTTTCTTTAGCTTCTTTTGTTAAATACATTCCAATATTATTTAAATAATTTTTATGCTGTTAACTACGTCTATCGTAATTAGTTGGCAAATATAGTGATTTTCTGTTGGTTAACCCTTGTGGTTATCTATTTTATTTTAAGTCAATTAATGGGTTTGATTTATTAATTATAAAGCAAAAAAAAACGAACCATAGGTTCGTTTTAATAGTTGTTTGAAGGAGTCTAATTACAATACATCAATAGTTGTGGTAACATCTAATGTAATTACAAGATCAAATCTTACCGGTGTACTTGAAACCGTACCAATTGAGGTTGCGGTAATTTCACTAGTGTTTTTTAAATCGTTTGCAATCGTATTCAGTTCTGAAGAGCTACCAATAGAATAAACAGTACTGCTGTCTTTTAGGTTGATATCAGCAACTGCAATTACCGTATCGCCAAAGCTTAAAGAAACTTCTGTAGCAGTGGCACCTTCTGCGCCTGTAAAATTAATGACTTTAAAAGTTAATGAGTTGATTTTAACTCCTTGAATAACATCTAAATTTGATTGAATTTCTTCATTCGTTCCCAGATTGATTGTTGAAGTTTCAGTCCAAGTTTGAGCTGTTCCATTTGAATCTTCAATAACAGTCACATTTAAAGTGGTAGAGAAGTCTTCAGTAATGTCAAATTCGGTTAATTTATCTAATTTGTCGCAAGAAAAAAATGTAATCGTTGCAAGTAGTAAGACATTAATTTTTGTGATTAGTTTCATTATAATGGTTAATTTTCATTTTTTTTTCAACTAAGCTCTTAAAGGATGGTTTGATATTAAATCAATGTACTGATTCACTTTATTTTTTAATTCACTTCTCGGAGTAATAAAATCTAAAAACCCATGCTCTTTCACAAATTCGGCGGTTTGGAATCCATCTGGCAATTCTTTGCCAGTAGTATCTCTTACGACCCGAGGACCAGCAAATCCAATAAGTGCTCCAGGTTCACTGATGTTAATATCTCCTAACATGGCAAATGAAGCTGTTGTTCCTCCAGTTGTAGGGTCGGTACAAAGTGAAATATATGGAATATTGGCGTCTGCGAGTTGCGCAAGTTTTGCTGATGTTTTTGCAAGTTGCATAAGCGATAAAGCGGCTTCCATCATACGAGCACCTCCAGATTTTGAAATAATCATGAAAGGTAGGTTGTTATGAAGTGCATGATCAGCTGCACGTGCAATTTTTTCTCCAACAACAGACCCCATTGAACCCCCAATAAAACTAAAGTCCATACAAGCGATTACCAAATTTTTACCTTTGGATTTCCCTACAGCAGTTCGTACAGCATCATTCAAATTTGTTTTTGATTGCGCAGCTTTCAAACGGTCTGTATAAGCTTTATTGTCTACAAATTTTAGAGGGTCTTTGGATGTAATATTTGAATCTAATTCTTTGAATTTGTTATCATCAAAAAGCATCTCAAAATATTCATTACTTCCAATACGAACGTGATACCCATCTTCTGGACTGATATAGAAATTTCTTTCTAACTCATCAGTTTCAATTACTTTACCAGTTGGAGATTTGTACCAAAGCCCTTTTGGTGTGTCACGTTTTGCTTCAGTAGGTGTTTGAATTCCTTTGTCTTTTCTTTTGAACCAAGCCATATAATTAGTGTCTAAACGGTAAAATTAAAGTACAAAACTACACAAATTTTATAATGTATCGACATTATTTAAATCTTCAAATGCTTTTTTAAGTCTAGCGATGAATGCTTTTTCACCTTCACGTAACCAACGTCTCGGATCGTAATATTTTTTATTAGGTACATCACTACCGTCTGGATTTCCAATTTGTGCAGCTAAATAAGCGCCGTTCGCTTTGAAATCGTCACGAATACCTGTCATAAATGCGTACTGCATATCTGTATCGATATTCATTTTGATAACTCCGTATGAGATTCCTTCTCTAATTTCTTCTACTGTAGATCCAGAGCCTCCATGAAATACAAAGTCAATATGGTTTTCGGAAACACCATATTTTTCAGTAATATATTCTTGTGAGTTTAAGAGAATTTTTGGAGTTAGTTTTACATTTCCTGGCTTGTAAACGCCGTGAACGTTTCCAAAAGCAGCAGCGATTGTAAACTGATCACTTACTTTACTGAGCTCTTCGTAGGCATAAGCAACTTCTTCAGGTTGCGTATATAATTTTGAAACATCAACATCACTGTTATCAACGCCATCTTCTTCACCCCCTGTAATTCCTAATTCGATTTCAAGTGTCATCCCCATTTTGGACATGCGCTCTAAATAAGTTTTACAGATTTCGATATTTTCTTCAATCGGCTCTTCAGATAAATCAATCATGTGAGAGCTGTATAACGATTTGCCAGTTTGGGCGAAATGAACTTCACTCGCATCTAATAAACCATCAATCCAAGGCAATAATTTTTTAGAACAGTGATCGGTATGTAAGATAACAGGAACGCCATAAGCTAACGCCATTTCATGGATGTGTTTAGCACCCGCAATTGAACCTGCTATAGCTGCCTTTTGACCTTCGTTTGAAAGCCCTTTTCCTGCATTAAATTGTCCACCTCCATTTGAAAACTGAATAATTACGGGAGCATTTAATTCTTTTGCTGTTTCAAGAACACCATTTATCGTGTTTGAGCCAATAACATTGACCGCTGGAAGGGCAAATCCTTTTTCTTTAGCAAGTTTAAAAATCTCTTGAACTTCGCGTCCTGTAGCAACGCCTGGTTTGATGTTGTGACTCATTTTGTTTGTTTTAATTTAAGGCGTAAAAGTAGTGATTTTAAATAATTTAGGACTATTTATTGAGTGTGATTAGTAGATTAATATACGAAAACGATATAGCTAATCTGAAGTCTTTAAAATGGATAATTGATTCCAATATTGTAAACTGCATTGCTAAAATTGAAGTTGTTTAACCAGCGATTTTGATCTCCAAAAGTAGGTTCATAGGTTTTGAAACCTGTATCAAGTCTAAAAATGAAAAAACTAAAATCATAACGCAGTCCGATACCTGCGCCTACAGCAATATCTTTTAAAGATTTAAAATCATCAAATGTGGCCTTGGAGTCTGTGACATCATCGAGTACATTCCAAATATTTCCAGCATCTACAAAAAAGGCTCCATTCAGATTTCCGAATAAGTTGTAACGGTACTCCAAACTAAAAGCAAGTTTCATGTTTGCTTCGTTAAATTCATTATTGTTGTCAGAACTTCCAGGACCTAAATTGTAAGCAGTCCAAGCTCTGTTATCGTTGGAGCCCCCTGCGAAAAAACTTTTAGAAAACGGTATACTTGTCGCATTTCCTAATGGGATCGCAATTCCGAAAAAGCTACGTAGAGCCAAAACATTACTACGGCCTAAACTCCAAAGCTTAATATGGTCAACTTCGGATTTGATATATTGAGAAAAGGGAACACCACTTACTTTATAAGCACCTTCTGAATTGTTTTCAAGGTCCAATAATTTTGAGGCCGTAAATAGTAAATTTCCAGCGAACTCAAATTTTAATCTAAAAATTGAAAAATTGGTGTCAAATGCATTTTCTCTGCTGTTTCGAACATAATTAAAATTACTTGCCAGAATAAAGTTATCTTGAACCAATCGAGTTTTTCGTTCTTGAATATTCCGTACCGTTTGATATTCATCAGGATTGGAGTTTTTGTAATCAATATCAGAATTTACTAGATCGATGAATTCATCTGCACGTGATTCAAGAAGCGATTGTTGTCCATTTGTATTTGTGTTCAAAAAATCGGTTGGAGTAGTATAGGAGTTAAGAGCTATTGATTCAAGACGATTGAAGGAGTTTTGATAAACACTAAAATAATTGGTTGGGTTCAAGTTTCTTACATACTGTAAGTTGATTAAATCTAAGGTGTTAGTCGCTTTTTCTGATGGAAACCACTTGTAACTAAAAACACTATTAAAGGTTTGTTTGTCCAAACCAATATTAGTTTGTCCTGTAAATCCAGTACTAATTTGTGTACTAGGGGACATGTATTTTGGAATAATTTTATCGGTATTAAATGGAAAAAACAAACGAGGAATATTTAATTTTATATCGGCTCCAAGCTCATTAATATCAAAAAAACCGTCCTCTGTGTTCGCACCGTCTTTTGAAGCTCCAATAGCTCCCAATGCCGAAATCTGGAGCGTTTCTGCCCCTTTAAAAATATTACGAATGACAATTCCAGTTGTAAATGAGAGCCCAACCTTTTGTATGTTACTTTGTGAAACACTTACATCAAACCCTAAACCATATTTTTTTTTGGGTGTTAAGTAGATATTAGCGGTGAGTGTGGTATCCTTTGAGTTTTCTATATACTCTATGTTTGGGTATTTAAAGGTTCTTAACTCATTTAGATATCGAAAGGTTCTTGCGCGATCTAAATCTTTATACAAGCCTCCTTTTGTAATCAAAATAGCATCGGTTAATGCTTCTGGTTTGTATTTTAATTTCCCATAAGCATAGACAGTATAGTTTTTGTAGCTTACAGAGTCTGAAATAGTTTTTGAACGGTTTTCAGAATTAGCATCTGTATAAATATTTACATCTTTAATTCGGTAGGATTGAAAAGGTACTTTTACAATCGAATCGTCATTTCGAATAATTCGATCTTGAATTTGCATTTGAACATTGACCTTGTTTTGGGTTCCAATTGTGTCATTTTCGTATCTGATATATTCCTCAGCAAAATGGTAAACTCCTGAATTTCTAAACGCAGTTGTCAAACGACTGCGTTCGTTATCAAAATTTGATATTTTAAACTGTTCTCCTGTTTTTAGGTAAGTATCTGATTTTAAAGTACTATATAGTGTGTCGATTACTGGGGAGTCAATTCGTTCCGAAAGCGCTCCAATTGTGTAGGGGGTTCCCGTTTCAATTTCAAACTTCAAGGATGCTCTTTTTGTTCCAACAGTATCAACTCTAAATTCGACAGTTCGGTCAAACCAACCATTTGCAAAATAATAGCGTTCTAAATTTAGTTTTGTTTTATTTATTTTTAGAGAATCTAAAATTACGGGTGCTTCCCCCGTATTTTTTAACCAACGATTAAATCCAATCGCTGATGTTTTTAACTGATTGAGTTGTTTTTCTGAAAGTTTAGAAATTAAGCGCTGTTTTCGCTTGGGTTTTTTTTGCAACCAAGACTCAAAGATAGAATCTTTGCTAGGGCGCGCTAAGTTATAAATATGTAGCCGCAAGGGAATTCCAAGCAGTGCTGCATTTTTTTTCTGAAAGGATAAATTGGTGAGTTCCTCTGATTTTTTCCTCTGACCATTAATAAAATAACTATTTTCAGTCAATAAGTAATCGCTAGCCTCAACTCGTTTTACGACATTACAAGCCGTAAAAAAACAAGTTATTATAAATACAACGGATATTTTTATCAGTGTTTTCTTCAACAATCAATAAATAAAATTTAGCTTTACTGTCTAAATTAATAATAATCAAAAGTACGTTTTTTAGATGTTAACGAAAAGCCAAATAAAGTTAATCACTAGTTTGAAGCAAAAAAAGTTTCGAATCCAACATCAGCTGTTTGTTGTTGAAGGTGTCAAAGTTGTTCAAGAGTTTTTAAACTCAAATTACGAACTAGTGGCTATTTTTGCTGTAGAAGATCGCTATTCTCAATACAATCAGAAGTTTACTTTAGTCGATTCTAAAGAACTTGCAAAAATTAGCGGATTTAGTACTCCAAACAAAGTGTTGGCCACTTTTAAAATTCCAAGTTCTCTTGCTGTTAATTGGTCATCCTTAACTGTGGCGCTTGATGGGATTAATGACCCAGGTAATTTAGGAACTATTATTCGTCTATGTGACTGGTTTGGAATTGAAGATTTGGTATGTAGTGAAGATACCGTAGATTGTTACAATTCTAAGGTTGTGCAAGCTAGTATGGGGTCTCATACAAGGGTGAATATTACTTATGTTGATTTAAAAAAGACCTTGTCAACTGTTTCAAATTGTATGGGAACGTTTATGGATGGTATTTC
This sequence comes from uncultured Flavobacteriaceae bacterium, assembly GCA_943789465.1. GTDB lineage: Bacteria > Bacteroidota > Bacteroidia > Flavobacteriales > Flavobacteriaceae > Hel1-33-131. Next base: position 129,568 of record CALSUF010000003.1, read on the forward strand.
AATTTATAACCAAACCCTTCCTAAAACAGGCGTCATCGTTCTTGGAAATGAAGCCAATGGTATTTCTGAAAATATAGAGTCTTTGATAAATTTACGTCTTTCTATTCCCAGATTTGGAAAATTGAAGCAAACAGAAAGTCTCAATGTTGCAAACGCTGCAGCGATTGTATTGAGTGAATTTAAAAGAAATCTTACTGAAACGTAAAGTTGATAAACAACCCTCGTGTTTGCATTTGAGAGATGTTACGCGTCCAACGACTGTTAGGATCGATGTCTTTTATGAGTTCATCTTGCATGGAAAAAACACCTCGAATTGAGGGCGTGAATTTGAACCAGGTGAGGTAAAGGTCGATTCCAATACCAAGTTCATAATACAAATTGTTTTTGGTAACTCTAAATACATTTTTACTATTATCATCTGGATTATCCTGTTGACTTGATAAATTCAAAGCCGTTGAAATTCCAGCAACTACAAATGGTTTTATGTTGTTGATTCTTTTGGCAGAGAATTTGACCAATAGAGGTATGTGAATAAAAGTAGATTGAATTTCACGACTTAAGTCTTTATCCTCAAAATCAATCCCTGTAAAAAAGGTTTGGCTGTAGTTTAATTCTCGTCTCGAAATTACCAAACCTGGTTCAATACGGATATCAATATAATCATTGATTCTAACGTTTCCGAGAAGTCCTACATTAAACCCTGTAGATTTAAGTACTTGGATATCTTTTACGTCAGTGTGGTAATCAAAATTATAATCATACACATTAAATCCTAAATAGTAGCCGTAAGACAATCGTGCTTTATCAAAATTCTCATTATTCAGAACGCGTTCTTTGCTGAAAAGCTGAGCGCTTGAAAATTGAATCGAACATAAAATAAAGAAGATTGATAAAACGTGCTTCATGCTTATTTTTTAGTAGCAGTATAGATGGTAGCAACTCCAAATGTTTGTGGGAGTGCTTTCGAGTCTATAAACCCTATTTTTTTCAAAATATTGTTGAAAGCAATTCCATGAGGAAATTTAGAAGCCGATTTACTCAAGTAAGTATAAGCCGATTTGTCCTTTGAAAAAAGTTTACCAACTAGTGGTAATACTACATTTGAATGCAAATAATAGCCTTGTTTAAAAGGAAATTTTGTAGGAACGGATGTTTCTAAAACCACAAATATGCCACCAGGTTTTAAAACTCTTAATATTTCAGCTAAACCTACTTCTAAGTTTTCAAAATTCCGAACGCCAAAGGCAACGGTAATTGCATCAAATGAACTATCATCAAAAGGAAGGTTTTCAGAATCACCAACCACCATATCAATAGTTTTATGAAGCTCTTTATTTTTTATTTTTTTTCGACCTACTTCCAGCATACCTTCGCTAATATCCAATCCGATAATTTGATCTGCCTTTGTTCGGGTTAAGTTAATTGCTAAATCGCCTGTTCCTGTTGCAATATCAAGAATATTTTTTGGATGTGTTTCAGCGACGAGTTGAACCACTTTATTTCGCCATTTGATATCAATTCCAAATGAGATGACTCTGTTTAAACCATCATATTCATTAGAGATTGTATCAAACATTTTAGCGATTTGTTGTTTTTTACCGAGTTCGCTATCTTTATAGGGAGTAATTTTTTCAGACATATGTGGTAATACCTTTCTTAATATTTTCAGTGCAAAGAAATACAATTCATAAACAAATCCCTAAAAATAATGTACATTTGCGCATCTTATTAACTGATAATTAATGAAAATTATTATAGCCGGTGCTGGTGAAGTTGGATTTCACTTAGCGAAGCTTTTATCTTACGAGTCACAAGAAATTACGCTTATAGATCTGAATAAAGACAGTCTCGTATATGCAGATACGCATTTGGATATAAAAGTAATTAAAGGAGATGCGACTTCGATTTCTGTATTAAAAGATGCACGTATTTTAAATTCTGATTTATTCATCTCTGTAACTTCATCAGAAACTTCAAACATAACAGCCTGTGTGTTGGCAAAACAGTTGGGTGCCAAACGAACTATTGCAAGAATATCGAATCCAGAATTTATAAATCATAAGGATGAGGTTGGTTTTACTAAATTTGGTATCGATGAACTTATTTCTCCAGAATCTTTAGCCGCCGCTGAAATCGAGTTATTGCTCAGTCAGTCGGTATTTAATGATACGTATGAGTTTGAACAGGGAGCACTAACCATGCTTGGATTGTCGCTTTCCAAAGACGCTAAGGTCATAAATAAATCCGTTAGAGTTGCGGCACAATTGCTTTCAGACATCCATTTTATACCTATTGCCATCCAACGATTTGGTTCTCATTTAACTATAATTCCTCGTGGAGACACCATCTTTAAAGAAGGAGATCGTGTTGTTTTTATTACATCTAAAGGTGGAGATGAAGAATTATGTAAGCTGACAGGTAAGAAAAAAATGGAAATTAAGGATGTAATGATTTTAGGAGGGGGTAAGATAGGCTTTAAAACAGCATGTGATCTCTCTGAAAATTTTAATATTAAACTTGTCGAAAAACTAAAAGATAGAGCTTTTGATTTAGCAGAACAACTTCCCAACACTTTAGTTATCAATGGTGATGGACGAAATGTAGAACTTTTGGATGAAGAAAACATTAAAGATATGGATGCTTTTATTTCTGTAACTGGAAATTCGGAAACTAATATCATGTCGTGTTTGGTCGCCAAGTCAAAAGGCATCAAAAAGACCATTGCTTTAGTTGAAAATATGGATTATTATGAACTGTCACATTCCATTGGTGTTGATACTTTGATTAACAAAAAGCTTCTTGCAGCCAATAGTATTTTTAGATATATCCGTAAAGGAGATGTTGTTGCTATGACCAAGTTGAGTAATATGGAAGCAGAACTCCTTGAATTTGTTGTGAAGCCAACATCCAAAATATGTGATCAATATATCAAAGAAATTGAATTTCCTTTATCTGCTATTATTGGAGGAGTGATTAGAAACGAAGAAGGTTTTATTGCTTTAGGAGATTTCAAAATTGTTTCTGGAGATCGCGTTGTCGTGTGTTGCCTACCGCAGTCTATTAAAAAAATAGAAAGCTATTTTTATTAATCCTTTATCTGATGAAACTCAATTATAAAATTATCTTTCACTTTTTTGGACTTTTATTGTTGTTCAACGGTGGTTTTATGTTACTAGCGGCGCTCTTAAGTTTTTTTTATAAAGATGGCGCCACTTTAAATTTGTTTCTAGCAGGTATTTCGGTCTTGGTATTTGGTTTAATTTCAATGTTATGTACTAAAAATCATACCAAAGAAATGAACAAGCGCGAGGGGTACTTGGTAGTTGCTTTTGGATGGATTGTGATGACCTTGTCGGGAACACTTCCATATTTGTTTACAGGTGCTATCCCAGATTTTACAAACGCTATTTTTGAAACGATTTCGGGCTATACCACCACTGGTTCTACCATATTAAATGATATAGAATCACTTCCAGAAGGAGTACTGTTTTGGAGAAGCCTTACCCATTGGATTGGGGGGATGGGAATTATTGTGTTAGCAATTGCTATTTTACCACTTTTAGGAATTGGAGGAATGCAACTTTTTGCAGCCGAGGCGCCGGGACCTAGTGCCGATAAGCTTCATCCTAGAATCACAGATACTGCCAAGCGATTATGGCTCATTTATTTTGGCTATACAGCAGCTGAAACATTGTTTTTATCACTAGCTGGGATGTCATTTTTTGATGCACTTAATCATTCTATGAGTACTTTGTCTACTGGTGGATTTTCAACTAAAAATGCAAGTGTAGCTCATTGGAATGACACCCCTCTGATACAATATATTATTGTCCTGTTTATGTTTTTAGCAGGCACTAATTTTGTATTGAGTTATTTTGTGTTCAAGGGAAATATAAGAAGAGTTGTAAAAGATGAGGAGTTTAAGTTATATTTCAAATTCATACTAATTTTTAGTTTAATTGTTGGTGGAATTATTTATTTCAACACCTATTTAAATGGAGCATCCACATTCAGTCATCCTTTATCTTTGGGGGTTGGAGAGGGGTCTTTTAGGCACGCACTTTTTCAAGTAGTGGCTATTGTAACCACGACAGGTTTTGTTTCTGCAGACTATACATTATGGTCACCATTTTTACTTGTATTTTTCTTTGGTTTGATGTTTTTAGGGGGCTCTGCTGGAAGTACTTCTGGAGGCGTAAAAGTAGTTCGTCATTTAGTACTTATCAAAAACGGTTTTTTAGAATTTAAACGAACTCTACATCCAAGTGCGATCTTACCAGTACGTTATAACGAAAAATCTGTTTCAGGAGAAATTGTATTTAATGTACTTGGTTTTTTTATACTCTATATGCTATCATTTATAGTGGGATCTTTAGGATTTGCACTTTTAGGTCTAGACTTTGAATCGGCTATTGGAGTTGCTGCTTCAAGTTTAGGAAATGTTGGACCTGCTCTTGGTGAGTTTGGACCTGCTCATAACTTTTATGAAATGCCAACGTCCGGAAAATGGTGGGCTGCTTTCTTAATGCTAATTGGTCGATTAGAATTATTTACAGTTCTTATTTTGTTTACACCTTTTTTCTGGAGAAACCGATAATTTAAGCTACTTTGTTAGCTTACCGCTTTTTTGATACGATTTATTGCTTCAATAATTTGATCTTGTGAGGCTGCATACGAAATACGAATGCAGTTTGGATTTCCAAAAGCATCTCCTGTTACAGTCGCAACCAATGCAGCTTCTAATAAATACAACGAAAAATCAGTAGCGTTCTTAATTAGAGTACCGTTCAGTGTTTTGCCAAAAAAGGCAGTCACATCTGGAAACACATAAAAAGCACCTTCAGGGGTATTGCAAGTGAATCCATCAATATCCTTTAATAAACCAAGAATCAAATCACGACGCACTTTGAACTCGTCAATCATGTATTGAACTTTAGTGGGCGATGCTTCTAAAGCGGTAATTACGGCGCGCTGAGCGATACAATTTGCGCCACTTGTAATTTGTCCTTGCATTTTGTTACACGCACGAGCAATCGCTTCAGGAGCTCCAAGGAACCCGATACGCCACCCCGTCATAGCAAAAGCTTTTGACACCCCATTAATTGTAATGGTTCTGTCGTACATATCGTCAAATTCAGCCATGCTTGCATGAGCTCCTACAAAATTAATATGTTCATATATTTCATCAGAAACGATGTAAATATTAGGATAGTTTTTTAACACATCTGCTAAGGCTCTCAACTCAGATTTACTGTAAACAGATCCACTCGGATTACAAGGGGAGCTAAACCAAATCATTTTAGTTTTTGGTGTTATGGCAGCTTCTAATTGTTGAGGTGTCATTTTAAAGTCGGTTTCAATGGAAGTCACAACTTCAACTGGTACACCATCAGATAATTTTACAATATCAGCATAGCTAACCCAGTAAGGACATGGTAAAATCACCTCGTCACCTTCATTGAGCAAGACCAAAGCTACATTTGCTAGGCATTGTTTTGCGCCTGTAGAGACCACAATTTGCGAGGGTTGATAAGTGAGGTTGTTATCGCGTTTGAATTTCGTGATGATAGCTTGTTTCAGTTCAGCATATCCATCTACTGGAGTATAAGAATTGTAATTTTCATCAATCGCTGTTTTGGCAGCGTCTTTAATGAAATCAGGTGTGTTAAAGTCTGGTTCTCCCAAACTTAACCCTATAATATCTTTGCCTTCGGCTTTTAATTCTCTTGCTTTGGCCGCCATCGCTAAGGTCGCTGACGTGGCCATATTTAAAATTCTTTCAGAAAGTAATTGACTCATTGTGATTCTATTGTGCTTGTAATACAGGTTTTACACCCATTTCTTTTAAATATTTAAAATGGGCTATAATTGCTTTTCTTGTAGTTTCAAATTCGTTGTAGGGTAAGTTAAATTCTTTTGCAGTTTTCTTTACAATTTCAGCAATCTTACCATAATGGATATGTGATATGTTTGGAAAAATATGATGCTCAACTTGGTGGTTTAAGCCCCCCGTAAACCAGTTAATCAATCTGTTTTTTGGAGAAAAGTTAACGGTTGTTTTAAGTTGATGAATCGCCCATGTGTTTTTCATTGTGCCATCCGTTTCTGGCATGGGCATTTCTGCTTCATCCATAACATGTGCTAATTGAAAAACGATGCTAAGTATCAGTCCAGCTGTATAGTGCATGATGAAAAACCCGAACAAAATTTTGTACCATGCTACATCTAAAATCAACATAGGAAGTACAATCCACAAGCTTAGATAAATTACTTTAGAAATGACAAGAGTACTCCAGTTTAAAAATGGATTTGGAAATTTTCCATAAGAAAGTTTACGTTTCATATACCGTTTCATTTGTAGAAAATCAGTAGTGATTGCCCAGTTAATAGTTAGTAATCCGTAAAGCAATACAGAATAAATGTGTTGAAATTTATGGTGACGTTTCCATTCGGTATGTTGCGAAAATCGCAACACACGACCCGCATCTAAATCTTCGTCATGCCCATGAATATTGGTGTAGGTATGGTGCAATACGTTGTGTTGTACTTTCCAATTGTAAACGTTCCCAGCAAGAATGTAAATACTACCTCCCATAATATTGTTAACCCAGGATTTGTTTGAAAACGAACCATGATTACCATCATGCATCACATTCATCCCAACTCCAGCCATGCCAATACCCATCACAACTGTAAATAAAATTTGTAACCAACCAGGCATGTCAATAGTAAGTATCAAAAAATAAGGTACTAAGAAAATTGAAAACATAACGATCGTTTTCATCCAAAGTTTCCAATTCCCTGAGCGTTTAATTTTATTTTCTTTAAAGTAATTATTAACTCTGCTGTTCAAAGTTTTGAAAAACTTAGCTGAATCTTTTCTCGAAAATGTGATTGTTGATTTTGTCATGAGTTGTATTTGTTATCTCTTATGAAAAATATTAATCAAATGTAAATAATAAAAAAGTTTAGAACGAGAGAATTTACAATATTTAACATATTAATGGCTATTTTTGCAGAAAACATACCAAGTCATGCTTTTAATTCAGAAATATTTCCCTAACCTAACAGCTATTCAGCTCAAACAATTTGAAGCATTGCAAGGACTTTACGAAGATTGGAATTCTAAAATAAATGTTATTTCACGAAAAGATATAGAAGCACTGTACTTGCGTCATGTTCTTCATTCTTTGTCGATTGCTAAGTTAATTCAGTTTCAAGCTGGCTCCAAAATTTTAGATATTGGTACAGGAGGTGGGTTTCCTGGAGTTCCGTTAGCAATTTTATTTCCAGATGTTACATTTCATTTGGTAGACAGTATCAATAAAAAGTTAAAGGTAGTAAATGGTGTTGCGGAAAGTTTAGGGTTGGAAAACATTTATACCACTCATTCAAGGGCCGAATCGATTGAAGGTCAATATGATTTTATAGTCAGCAGAGCTGTGACTACGATGCCCGATTTTGTGGGGTGGGTCAAAAATAGAGTTGCTAAAAAAAGTGTTCACCCCATCAAAAACGGAATTCTATATTTAAAAGGAGGAGATTTAACACAAGAACTTAAAATCTATTCCAAAGCGACTCTTTATGATTTGAATGCTTTTTTTGAAGAAGATTTTTTTGAAACTAAGAAAATCGTACACCTTCCGCTAAAGTATAAAGGTTGAGGGGTTAAAAAGTAGTAACAAAATTAAGCGTTACCCCTGTATTTTTACTGACAGGTCTACATACGCCACCAACACAAAGTAACCCTCCACGTTGACGTCCGTAATTAATTCCAACTCTTGTTGATCCCTTTGTGAAACTCCCTCCCAAATTAAAAAAGTGAATTTTTGTATTTTCAGTAATTTTGCTTTCCTCGTAGTTGTAGGAATCGTTTAAATACAGTCCAAACTTTGAATTAAAAAAATATTCTAAAGTACCACCTGCCCAGTTTTTAGCATCATCATTTGTTGACAAGTGTTGTAGCTCAAGTCGAACAGATTTACCTCCTTTGAGTTTATAAGTACTTTCTGCAATTCCGATCCAAGCTTTTACAAAACTATTAGCTCCTTTAGATTCTAAAAATCCTTTGTTATAATTTAGGTTTATATAAGTGAAAATTGATTTTAATTTTGGAGTCCATTTCTTGCGCATTTCTACATTAATTTCTGAATATAGTTTGTTGTCAAAATTCAACAACTCTGTTTCATAAGTTAAGTCGTCTCCAACAAAATAAGGTATTCCAGACGGATCGGTATAAGTCGATTTTAAATTTGCCCAATAAGTCCAGTTTAAATTTAGTTTTGTGCCATATTTCCCTCCAAACAGGGTTCCTTTTTTTATGTTATAATACACATCCAAAGATTCACCTATTTCACCAGATTTGATTAAAGGAGATTCATAACTTACTACGGTTAACCCTGGTTGGGCTTGATACAAATAGATGTTTGCGAGTGTGTAGTCATGTTGTTTTGTAAGTGCAGGTAAGTAGTTCATACTTAAATCACTTGTAGGATTATTAATGACATTTGAAAAATTTCTTTCCGAATAGAAACGCATGTTTTCAAGTCTTCTAAATGTAGAGCCAATTCCAAATCCTTTTCGTGAATAACCAATATTCCAAGTGATGGCATTTCCGTCAAATAAAGCTGCTTCAGAAAACGACACTTGATTAGGCGTGATATTATTTAGTCGGGCATCTTCTCCTTTGTAAATATACTCAAAGTTGGAGTATAGGCTTTTGTATTCTAAATTAAGGTAAGCTCCAAATGAGTTTACAAGTTCGGGGATTTCTAATGCGGGTTGACTGACTCCAGTTGCTGCTTCTTTTTTAAATTCCTCTTGTTTCCCTACATAGCTCATCCCTAGTTGGAAGCTATTGAGCGTTTCTAACTGAAGGGCATTTGCAATATCAAATTGAGTTTCAAATCCGAAAATATTTGAGTTCGAAACGTCAAACCCTTTGCGTTGCTTGCCATAAAGTGTTGTTAGTCGTAAATAATTTGTTGGATCATAAATGATTTTAGCGCCTCTAAGTGCATTATTAAGGCCTAGAGCTCTGTCTTCCCAAGTGCGTAAAATAAGACCACTTCCAAATTGAACATAAAAATGCCCGAGTGTGATGTCTAACTTTTCAGTTTTGTAGTTTAGGTAGAAGGTTCCAATACCTATTTTTTTATCAAATAGTTTACTATAATTAAACAAGGGTTCTGGCACATAGCTTTCTATTTGAAAACCACTAGAAAAACGATTGGAAATTTGATAATCAATTCTTAAATAACTACTGGCTCTTAGTTTTTCTTCTTCTTCAAAGTCTCCAGTTTCGGAATCATTTAAGTACCATTGTGAGTTTGACTCTAAACTAACATTGATACGGTCTTTGATTTTATTAAAGGTACTTGTTTTTTGTGTTTCTTGTGAATAATTCGCTATTGAAATAAAAAAAATAACGACTGTTAGTATGTTTTTGTTCATTTTAATTTGTTTAAAAAACTTAATTAAGTACAAGTAGTTTATGGGTTTAAACAACGTGTTTCTACGAGAATGTAAGTAGGTGATTTTTATAAATTAATTTTTCAACGCTACAATTCGATTGTAGAGTTCGTCTTCAAACCCTGGTGTGTATCCTGTGTGTTTATAAACAATTTCTCCAGATTTAATTATAACGGTGTAGGGAACTGTGCTAACACCAAAAGCACGTTTTAAATCACTGTTTTCATCTAATAAAATTTCAAACTCCCAGCCTTTACCATTGATCATTGGTTTTACGCGCTTGGCAGTTCTGGAATCGTCAATTGATACGGCAAAATACTTTACACCCGTTTCTGAAACCCAATCGTCATAAACATCTGCTACAGCATCCAATTCGTTTTTACAAGGAACGCACCAGGTAGCCCAAAGAGATACAATGATGAGTTCGTTCTTTTCTGCTATTTCAGTAAGAGTTGTATTTGTACCTGAAAGTGTTTTGAGGCTTATATTTGGTAATTGTCGTTGTCCAAAAAGCATGAAATTCAAACTAAAAACTAATAAGTAGACAATTTTTTTCATATTATTTTCTATGTTCATAACAAACTTATTAAATTTTGTTTAATTTTTCTTATAATTCTTTAAACTAAATATACAAAATAATATTTAGTAAAAGTAAAATTCAGGATACTTTACGATGATTATTTTAATAGATCTTATACAAATTCTCTACACTACGATATTTACAACCTGCAAGAAGTATTTAGGCAATTTCAAGACTTTGATCAAATGGTTTTATTGATGCTTAAAAGTGATTAAATAAAAAAAGCCACTCATTGAGTGGCTTTTTTTATATTAAAATCAACTAGTTACTATCCTAAAAAAGGATAACGGTAGTCTGTTGGCGCTACAAATGTTTCTTTAACCATTCGTGGAGACACCCAACGTAATAAGTTTTGTGCAGATCCCGCCTTATCATTGGTTCCCGAAGCACGAGCCCCACCAAAAGGTTGTTGTCCAACAACAGCACCTGAAGGTTTGTCATTAATGTAAAAGTTTCCAGCAGCATTTTCTAGCATTTTTGTTGCTACAGTAGCGGCATATCTATCTGTTGAAAATATAGCACCTGTCAGCGCATATTCGCTTGTTTCATCAACGAGTTTTAAAGTGGCCTCAAAAGCAGCGTCTTCATACACAAAAACCGTCATCACAGGGCCAAATAATTCTGTACTCATGGTGGCATACTTTGGATTAGTCGTTTCAATAAGGGTTGGTTCAATAAAGTAACCTTTGCTTTTGTCATAATTCCCGCCAGCAATAATAGTCGCATCCGTATCTTCTTTTGCCCGGTCAATAAATCCTGCAAGTTTATCAAAAGAACCTTCATGAATCACAGCCGTAATAAAATTACTGAAGTCTTCTGGTGAGCCCATTTTAAAGGTGTTCATTTCAGCAATCATAAAGGCTTTGATTTCTGGCCATAAACTTTGTGGAATATAAGATCTTGAAGCTGCACTACATTTTTGACCTTGAAATTCAAAAGCACCGCGCAGCATTGCTGTTGCTACTTGCTTGGCATTTGCTGAAGGATGGGCAACGATAAAATCTTTACCTCCTGTTTCACCAACAATCCGCGGATAGGTTTTATAATTGTGGATATTGTTTCCGATTTGTTTCCAAAGCTCTTTAAATATATGCGTCGATCCGGTAAAGTGCAGTCCAGAAAATTCAGGATTCGCTAAAATGGTATTTGTAATCATGATAGGGTCTCCGAAAACTACATTGATAACTCCAGGAGGTACGCCAGCTTCTTCAAAAATATCCATAATAATTTTAGCAGAATAAACCTGACTATCACTTGGTTTCCAAACGACTACATTACCCATTAATGCCATACAAGCAGGTAGATTTCCAGCGATGGATGTGAAATTAAAAGGAGATACCGCATATGTAAATCCTTCTAATGGACGGTATTCGACACGGTTCCAAGCAGCACTGGTACTTTGAGGTTGGTCTTTATAGATGTCAATCATAAACTGAACATTGAATCTTAAAAAATCCACAAATTCACAAGCAGCATCAATTTCAGCTTGAAAAACTGTTTTTGATTGTCCAATCATTGTGGAGGCATTTATTTTTGCACGGTAAGGACCTGCAATCAATTCGGCTGCGCGAAGAAAAATTCCTGCACGTTGTTCCCAAGGGAGTTGTGACCAAGATTTTCGAGCTTCCAAAGCAGTAGCAATTGCTGTTTCTACATGTGCTTTTTCAGCGGTATGGTAGGATCCTAAAATATATTGATGATCGTGTGGAGGACTCATAGTCTGGGTGTTTCCAGATTTGACATCTTTACCATTGATATACATAGGCACCTCTAAAGTCTCCTTTAGCATTGTTTTATAAGTTGTTAATACTTCTTCGCGTTCCGTAGAACCTGGTTTGTATGATTTGACAGGTTCATTTATTGCTACTGGAACTTTAAAAAATCCTTTCCCCATGATGTTTATTTTTTAGTATATTTTTTAGTGTGTATTTAAAGTGTAAAATTACACTTTAAAGTCGGAGTTTAAGTTTATATGTAGTTTAATTTTGTGCAAATGAAGCACTTAATTTAAAAGTTGGAATGGTCACCTTGAATTGTTTTGAGTTGGTAGGGTTTACCATCAAGTAACTGCCTTTCATTGCGCCAAAGGGAGATTTTAAAACACATCCAGAAGAGTAGGTGTGCCGATCACCAGGAATTAGAATGGGTTTTTCGCCAACAACTCCTTCTCCAATGATGGTTTCATTTTCATTGAGAGCTTCCATGATGTCCCATTTTCTTGCAATCAGTTGTGCCACTTCATTACTCTGGTTTTCGATAACGACTTCATAACTAAACGCATAGTGAATACAATCATCCTTGTAGAAAGTACCTTCAAATTCAGTTTCAATCGAAATTTTTATACCTTTTGTAATTTGTTCTATCATAGCCTATAAAAATAGTAAATTAAGTCATACTAAAAAATTATTTTATAGAAAGCTGTCACTAAACAGGTATTTAGATCTATGTCGGTGACTATCCTATAAAATGATCTAATTTCCAATTTGTGTAGAAGTTCCTTCTCCAAACCCTACAATACGATCATAGCGTGCCCCCAAATCTCTATAATACACCAATACCTTGTAATTATTTTCTGTTTCATAAAAATCTCCACTAATTACGCCTTCTTCTAATTCTCCTTGAGTATTTACAAGAACATATTTGTAGTTGTAAAATCCTTGTTTGAGTTTTATTTCTTTTTCATAAGTACCACTATCAGGATTAAAAATCATCTCGTTTGAAGTGTTTAAAGCAAAGTTATTAAAGCTGCCATAAACATATATAGATTCATTAGCTAATTCAGGATTCAAAAGTGAAAAATGTACGACCGTATAATCGGCTTCAATCGATGGATTGTCTCGATCTAAAATGGTAATTTGAAAATTTCCGTTGATATCTGGGTTGTAAGTGTAGCCTCTGTTGTACCGATTGCTGTCCAAATATAAATAACTATGGTATATATCTTCCAGATCGGTAAATTGCACCCCTAAATTTGTGCCTCTAACGTCTTTAGTTTCAAAGTATAAATATTCATTTCCACCCCAAAAAGAGGTCTCAGTAGTATAGCGGTAAATCAATTCATTCCCTAGAATATATTGGGGTTTCAGTCCTGATATGGCTGTTTTTAAATTATTGTTTTGAAGGATAACGGTGTTGACGGTTTGTTTGGGGTTGTTAAAACTAAAGTTGGTCGTATTGATCACAAAATCAACAGATTGTTTTGTATTTACATCTCTTACATCTCGAGAGCGTTTTATTTGTACCCCAACATTTGCCAGGTTTTCGTAGATCATAAACTTGCGACTAAAGACTATTTCGTCGTCTTCATCAAAAATTTTAATCAAATAATTACCAGTTACTTTTAATCGTGTTTGTTTGTTGGGAATTTGCAGTCGGTAATTTGAATAAATTTCGTAAGTATTGAAAGAATTTTCATAATTGACTATTCGTAAATTATCAAGTCCTTGTAGGTATTCAGATTTCATTAATTTTGATTTGGTCCAATCAAAATTATAATGTTCGATGACATAATAAAAATCGTCTTCGTTAGAACTAAGTGCATCAAACTCTAGGTATAGGCGTTCATTAAGGCTTAAAATTGGCAATTCAGATTGATTGGTATTGCTTTTAAAAGTGATTGTTTTAATAAAATTATTTGGTTCTACTTCTTCAACTTGTGAAAAACTTAATATAGATACTATTAAAAATAATGGAATATATAGATGTTTAAGCATAGTAATTTTATGAAATACTAGGTAAATATAAACAAATTTTATGCCTAAAGTAAATTGCAGACTTTTATTAAAAAAATGTTAGTAATTATTATGGAAACTGTACATTAAATTTGTAATTTTGCAGCGTTTTTTAGATAATAATTCAACAAAAAATACCTATGTCAAACGACATCCGAATTAAAAAGGGGTTAGATATTAAGTTAGTAGGGGAGGCAGCCTTAACAAAAAGTGATGCCATCAAAAGTAACTTTTACAGTATTAAACCTGAAGATTTTCACGGACTCACACCTAAATTATTAGTAAAAGCGGGCGCTAAAGTCCAAGCTGGTGAGCCTATTTTTTATGACAAATCCAACGAATCTATTCAATTTGTTTCGCCTGTATCAGGAGAAATTGTTGAAATATTAAGAGGAGATAAACGTCGTATCTTAGAAGTTAAAATACAAGCAGACAAAACTCAAACATTTTTGGATCACCAAAAACTAGAAGTTGAAAGTGCAAAAGCCGATGAAATTAAAGCCAAATTACTAGCTTCTGGTTGTTGGCCTTTTATCATGCAACGTCCTTATGATGTCATCGCAAATCCAGAGAATACTCCGAAAGGTATTTTTGTTTCTGCATATGCCTCTGCACCCTTAGCAGCAGATTATGATTTTGTATTAACTGGAAAAAAAGCGGAATTGCAAGCTGCTGTATCAGCACTTTCAAAATTGACTAGTGGAAATGTAAACGTCAGTGTTTCTAAAGATTCACATTCTCCTTTTACAAATTTAGAAGATGTGGTAACTCATAAAGTTTCAGGACCACATCCTTCAGGAAATGTTGGAACGCTTATCAACAAAATTGACCCCATTAACAAAGGGGAAGTTGTTTGGACAGTGACGCCTCAAGATTTGGTTATCATTGGAGAATTACTTTTAACAGGTAAATTCAATGCCGAACGTATTGTAGCACTTGCCGGATCTGGTGTTAAAGAGCCTCGTTACTTAGTCACTAAAATTGGTAGTGAAATTGCGACGATGGTTTACGATCGCGGGATTGAAAAGGACGCACATGTTCGAATTATTTCAGGGAATGTTTTAAGCGGTAAAGAAATCAAACCAGATGGCTATTTAAGCTACTATTCAAATGTAGTGACTGTGATTCCAGAAGGCGATGATTACGAATTCTTTGGATGGAATAAACCTGTGTTTGATAAAGTATCGACATCCAGAGCTTTGACATTTTCATGGTTAACCCCAAATAAAAAATTCGATTTAAATACAAATACTAATGGAGAACACAGAGCTTTTGTAATTACAGGGTCTTATGAAGAAGTTTTTCCGTTAGATATCTATCCAATGCAGATTTTAAAAGCTTGTATGTACCAAGATCTTGATGAAATGGAAGCTTTAGGAATGTATGAAGTTGCTCCCGAAGATTTTGCATTGACTGAATTTGTGTGTGTCTCTAAACAGCCACATCAAAAAATAATTAGAGAAGGACTTGACTTAATGCTAAAAGAAATAGGATAAAAATGAGTTTAAAAAGTAATTTACACAACCTTAAAGAAAAGTATAAAGGCACTAAAATGGCTCCGGCTTTTAATGCCTTGCATACATTTTTGTACTTACCAAACGAAATCACGCACAGCGGTACACACATCAAAGCTGCCGACGATTTAAAGCGTACCATGAATACAGTCATTATGGCCATGGTTCCTTGTTTGATTTTCGGAATGTTTAATGCAGGCTATCAACACCATTTGGCCTTAGGAACTATTGAGTCTGCTCAAGGATTCTTAGGAGCTTCCTTTTGGACTTGGGATAATTTAGTCATTGGAATGTGGAAAGTCTTGCCATTAGTAGTCGTATCTTATGGTGTTGGCTTGGCAATTGAATTCCTCTTTGCAGTTATCAAAGGACATGAAGTAGAAGAAGGGTATTTGGTGACTGGAATGTTAGTCCCACTTATTGTACCTATTGATTTACCCCTTTGGATGCTTGCCGTTGCCGTTGCCTTTGGGGTGGTGATTGGAAAAGAAGTTTTTGGAGGAACAGGAATGAATATTCTAAATCCTGCATTAACCATTAGAGCGTTTCTGTTTTTTGCTTATCCAACATGGATGAGTGGCGATAAAGTATGGGTGCACGGAGCAGTTGAACGCGCTGGTACAGCTGACGCAATTTCTGGAGAAACTATTTTAGGAAGCTATGCTCAAAACAACTCTGTAATCTACGATTATTGGGATATGTTTTGGGGAATCATACCTGGTTCTGTTGGAGAAACGTCTAAATTATTGATTATACTTGGAGCACTTTTTTTGATATTTACAAAAATAGGAAGCTGGAGAATCATTGTTAGTACGCTCATTGGAGCACTTGCAATGGGACTTATTTTTAACGGCGTTGTAGATGCCGGTTGGATTTCAAGTTCAAGCAAATTCTTTGGGTTGATGAGCGTACCGTTCTGGCAACATTTAATCATAGGAAGCATCTTGTTTGGAGCTGTATTTATGGCTACAGACCCTGTAACTGCTGCCCAAACGAATAAAGGAAAATGGATTTATGGATTTTTGATTGGATTCATTTCTATAATGATCCGTGTATTTAACCCTGCCTATCCAGAAGGTGTCTTCTTAGCCATTCTTCTGATGAATGTATTTGCTCCAACCATCGATCATTATGTGGTTCAAGGAAATGTCAAAAAACGAATGAAACGTCTTAATGTTAAAACTGCATAATTATGAGTACTAATACAGACACAAACAAATACACGATTTTATTTGCCATAGCAATGGTGGTAATCGTAGGATCCTTGTTAGCATTTACAGCCTCTTCTTTGAAACCCAATATTCAAGAGAATGAGCGTATGGAAAAACAACAAAATATTCTGTATGCAATGGGAATTAATGAAAATGGAGCTACTGATATTAAATTTATTGGAACCGATAAAGTAGCAGGTGAGTTTTCAAAATACATCTCAAAACAGTTGACTATCAATGCCGATGGAACTTCTGATGAAAATCTGGAAGCCTACCTAATTGATGTCAAAAAAGAACAAGCGAAAGCTAAAAATGGAGGTACTAGAGAATTGCCTTTATTTGTTGGAGAAAAAGAAGGCCAAACATTTTACATCGTTCCAATCAGAGGAAAAGGACTGTGGGATGCTATTTGGGGCTATGTTGCATTAGATAAAGACATGGTTGTTCAAGGCGCCTTTTTTGATCATGCTGCTGAAACTCCAGGTTTAGGAGCTAACATCAAACAACGTTACTTTATGGATGATTTTGTTGGAGAAAAATTACTATCAGAAAATGGGGATTTTAAAGGAATCACTGTAGCGAAAGGAAATAACGACCCAAAGAATCTTACCAAAGATGATTATGAAGTAGATGCATTAGCAGGGGCTACAATCACAGGAGACGGCGTGTCTGCAATGATTAAAAGCGATCTTAAATTGTATTTACCATACTTTAAAAACTTAAAAAATCAATTGAACTAATATGGGACTACTTTCAAAAAAAGATGCCAAATTAATAACGGATCCGTTAGCAGATAACAACCCAATTACGATTCAAGTCTTAGGGATATGTTCTGCTTTAGCTATTACAGCCGAACTCAAAGCGTCCTTAGTAATGGGAATTGCAGTACTGTTCGTTTTAGGAATTGGAAACGTTGTTATTTCGTTGATGCGTAATATCATTCCTTCTAAAATTAGAATTATTGTTCAACTCATCGTTGTAGCGTCCTTAGTAATTATTGTCGATCAAGTGCTTAAAGCCTATGCTTATGAACTAAGTAAAACACTTTCTGTATTCGTTGGATTGATTATTACCAACTGTATAATCATGGGTCGTTTTGAAGCTTTTGCGCTCGGAAACGGTCCTTGGAAAGCCTTTTTAGATGGTATAGGAAATGCATTAGGATATGCAGTAATCCTTCTTGTTGTAGGGTTTTTCAGAGAACTTTTAGGATCTGGAACGCTTTTTGGAATCCCTGTACTGGGTGACCCTATCGAAAAAACAGGACTCTATTCTACAGGGTATGAAAACAATGGATTTATGCTCATGCCTCCAATGGCTCTGATCATTGTAGGACTCATTATTTGGGTACAACGTAGTAGAAACACAACATTAATTGAAGATTAATTTCTTTAGTAAGAATTTAAATAAAAGACAATGATAGAACACATCGAATTATTTTTCAAATCAATTTTCATTGATAATATGGTGTTTGCAGTTTTCTTGGGCATGTGCTCATATTTAGCTGTCTCTAAAAAAGTAGCAACCGCTGTAGGACTTGGTGCCGCCGTCATCTTTGTATTGGCGATCACAGTCCCTTTAAACTGGTTGTTAGACCAATATTTATTACAACCTGGAGCGCTTGTATGGTTAGGCCCAGAATTTGCTGAATATGACCTTAGTTTCCTGTCGTTCATTATGTTTATTGCTACGATAGCAACCATGGTACAATTAGTAGAAATCGTGGTTGAAAAATTTTCACCTTCACTGTATAATTCACTTGGTATATTCTTACCATTAATTGCTGTAAACTGTGCCATTTTAGGTGGATCTTTATTCATGCAATCACGTGAGATAGAAACCTTAGGATTAGCTGTTAATTATGGTATATCATCAGGAATTGGTTGGTTTTTAGCCATTTTAGCCATTGCTGCTATTCGTGAAAAAATCCGTTATTCTAATGTGCCTGCACCCCTTAGAGGTCTAGGAATTACATTTATTGTAACAGGACTCATGGGGATTGGTTTCTTGAGCTTTGGAGGTATGCTAACAGGAGGTGATGAAGAGGTGAAAGAAGAACCAAAAGAAGTAGTTGTAGAGACTACAGGAATTGAAAAAGAAGTAGATAATCAAATAAAAATAGTTAACTAATATGATTTTAGCCGCTGGAACAACCGGAACCATTTTAGCTACTGTTGTAGCATTTTTAGTGACCTCGTTACTATTAATTAGTGTGCTCCTTTTTGTAAAACAAAAATTATCACCATCAGGACCTGTAAAGATTCTTATCAATGGTGAACGCGAAATTGAAGTAGCATCAGGAGATACATTGTTGTCTACTCTTGGAGGTAACAAAATATTTTTACCATCCGCTTGTGGTGGTGGTGGAACCTGTATTCAATGTGAGTGCCACGTACTCTCTGGTGGAGGTGAAGCCTTACCAACAGAAACACCACATTTTTCAAGAAAAGAATTGAAACATGGAGCACGTCTATCATGTCAGGTGAAAGTAAAACAAGATATGGAAATCACCATTCCAGAGGAAGTCTTTGGAATTAAAAAATGGGAAGCCACTGTAGTTCGAAACTATAATGTTGCTTCTTTTATTAAAGAATTTGTAGTAGAAATCCCAGAAGATATGGGCTACAAAGCTGGTGGATATATCCAAATTGAAATCCCTGAATGTGAAATCAACTTTAAGGATATTGACATTACTGCGCATCCAGAAGAACACGAAACAGCAGATAAGTTTCAAGCGGAATGGGACAAATTTGGTCTTTGGCCACTTACCATGAAGAACAACGAAACTGTAGAACGTGCTTACTCAATGGCATCTTACCCAGCAGAAGGGCGTGAAATCATGTTAAACGTGCGTATTGCAACACCACCATGGGACCGTGCTAATAACGGTTGGATGGACGTGAATCCGGGGATTGCATCCTCCTACATATTTGCTCAAAAACCAGGGGATAAAGTTACTATCTCGGGACCTTACGGCGAATTCTTTATCAATGAAAGTGAATCAGAAATGTTATACGTTGGTGGAGGTGCAGGAATGGCACCAATGCGTTCGCATCTATACCACCTATTCAGAACTCTGAAAACAGGTCGTAAAGTTACGTATTGGTATGGTGGACGTTCTAAACGTGAATTATTCTATTTAGACCACTTTGAACAACTCGAAAAAGAATTTTCAAACTTCAAATTTTACTTAGCGTTATCAGAACCTATGGAAGAAGATAACTGGAAAGTAAAAGATGGAATTGAAGGTGAAGGTGATGGATTTGTTGGGTTTATTCACAACTGTGTCATCGATAACTATTTAGATCATCATGAGTCACCAGAAGACATCGAGCTTTATTTCTGTGGACCACCATTAATGAATCAAGCCGTTCAAAAAATGGGAGAAGACTACGGAATCCCAGATGAACACATTCGATTTGATGACTTTGGAGGGTAATCACTTCTGAATTTTTTATAATCTAGCCCAGCACTTGTGTTGGGCTTTTTGTATTTTTGTAGCATGAGTCAACCACTATCAAAACAAGAGATGCACAATTTGGCAATGAACCATGTCGGGAAAGATTTAGAATCCCGTGGGTTTGAATTTGTAGCCATCAATAGTAAACTTAAAAAACACCCACAGTTTGTATGTATTGATAAAAATAGTCAATACTTTTTTGTCATAGTTCGGGTGGTTAAATTACCAGATAACCCTAATAACTACGACGTTGTTTGGATGGAAACCTTTAAAAATCATGCACAAGATAAAGATGCCAAAGTATTATATGCTGGAGTTGGAATTTCCAACCCTCAAGGAGAAGATCTTCCCGTGTATCTTAACGAAGAATACCTCATTGAATACAACGGCATTCAAGTCATAGAAACGAACCTTAATTAGATGACACATAAGCGCCTCCCCTTACTTTTATTAATTATAGTTATTTCTATTTCTTGTAAACAGGAATTGACAAACACCAAATTAAATGGTCCAATTTTTGGTACATTTTATGAGGTGACCTATGCATCTGACACTGATAAAAACTATCAAAAATCAGTAGACAGTATCTTTGCAGTTATCAATCAATCGATGTCTAATTACCAAGAGGATTCAGATATTTCTAAAGTTAATAGACATGAACAAGAGCGTGTCGATGCTCATTTTGTAGAAGTATTCAAAGCATCAAAAAAAATATATAACGAAACAAATGGGGTGTTTGATCCTACCATTGGAAAACTTGTAAATGCTTGGAATTTTGGCTCAGAACAAAATAAAACTAAATTAGACAGCCTCAAAATTGACAGTTTAATGCAATATGTAGGTTTTGAAAAAATAGTATTAAAAAACAACTCTTTAATCAAAACAACTCCCAAGCCCTATATCGATTTTAACGCGATTGCAAAAGGCTATGCAGTTGACATTGTTGGGGAATTTTTAGAGTCTAAAAATGTCACAAATTATTTGGTTAATATTGGCGGTGAACTCCGAACAAAAGGTGTGAATATAGACAAACATAGTGGGTGGACTGTAGGAGTCGAAAATCCTAATTTTGATGGCTCACAAAGTTACAATAAGGTATTTGTGCTTAGAAACAAAGCAATGGCAACAACAGGTACTTACCGTAAATATAAATTGGATGCGAATGGCAACCGTTATGCGCACATTATTAACACCCAAACAGGCTATCCAACAAAAACTAATATTTTAAGTGTCTCTGTGATTGCAGAGAATTGCATGATGGCAGATGGCTATGCCACCGCTTTTCAAGCAATGGGTGTTGAAAAGGTAAAACAGTTTTTGACAAAGCATCCAGAACTAAAGGCTTATATTATTTTTGAAAATGAAAATAAGGAATTTGAGATTTTGGAATTTAATAATTTCCCAATTCAGTAGCCTTATAAACCACAGGAATAATTTCACCTTTAGCCAATCGGTATCTATCAATATCCTGATTGGATAATGTAGCTGTGTAATCCACTTCATCTACCTTAAAACCTATTGTTCTTAGTTTTTCAAAGTAATCTTTGCCATAAATTCGAACATGGTCATACTGCCCAAAAATTTTGGTACGTTCTTTTTTATCAGTAATACTATGGTCTTCAAAAGTGGTCTCGCGTTTTAGATCTTGAGGAATTTGAAACACACCCATGCCACTTGGTTTCATCACACGATAGAGTTCTTGCATGGCTTTGGTGTCATCTAGGACATGTTCAAGCACATGATTGCAAAGAATAACGTCAAAACTATTAGACTCAAAGGGAAGGTTACAAATGTCTGCTTTGACCGTCGCAATCGGTGAATTTAGATCCGTAGTTACGTAATCAAAATGTTTTATTTTTTTGAAGCGTTTATAAAACGCTTGCTC
Organism: uncultured Flavobacteriaceae bacterium; assembly: GCA_943789465.1. Lineage (GTDB taxonomy): Bacteria > Bacteroidota > Bacteroidia > Flavobacteriales > Flavobacteriaceae > Hel1-33-131. The sequence goes on from CALSUF010000003.1 coordinate 151,420, forward strand.
GGGAGCAAAGTGTAACACTCTTTTTGGTGTTGTAAAAAAGTTGGTTTCATTTTTTAAGTACAACCATAATAAACGGTGGCGTTCCAAGGAAAGGGTAGAGGGTGACAGCACATTTTCACGTTGTTTGCCATACCCATAAGGAAGAAATTTCTGAAAACTTTTCCCGTCAATTGGGTCGGTATAAGTAGTGCCTCTTAAAAATAAAACGAGAAAGGGTTTTGCAACATAACTCAATTTAATGAGTAGTGGCCGTGGAATTAAATTTAAAATAAACTTAAAAAGTGTTTTCAAAATTTAAGTGTTTTGCACTTCTTTTACATTCAGTTGTATAATGGCTTCAGTGATATGATCCCATAATTTAAGACGGAATTTCAAGGCGTCTTTTGCAGTTTCCAAAACTTCTTCCCATTTAGTGGTGTCCTCGCCACAAAGTTCAGCGACCATTTTAAGTGAAATAGGACCGTGTTCGTCGCCATCTAATTCGATATGACGGTTCAAATAGTACAATAATTTACCATAGGTCTGATCATTACCTTTGGTCTGAGATTGACTCACAATTTCTAAAAACATATCTGGAATCACATCTTCTCTTCCAAACGTAAAAGCCGAAGCAATACAGTGAGGTTTGTTGGAGCTTACCACTTCCATAGTGAATTGTATAAACTCTAAAATAGGTGCCTCCAGATCAATTCGTTTGGCGGCTGTTTCAATGGAGTTTCCGTTTTCAATTGCATTTACAAATAGTTTTATGGCGCTTGTATCTGCTTTTACTTGATGCATCGCATCCAAATACATTTCGTAATGACTCATAGGTATTCCTAGTTCGTTGATATCACTTTCTTCGGCCATTACGATTTCATTGATAAAACGAGCTGTAGCACCACCACCTTTTGGGGTCCAAGGGACATTCACATTGGTGAGGTGGTTTTGAAGTGCTTTTAATAAAGACATAAAATCCCATACGGCAAACACATGTTTTTCCATAAAAATGGCCACATCATCCATGTTAGAAAGTGTGCTATATAAGGGGTGTGATTTTAGTTGATTCCGAAAGGGTTCTAGTTGTAATTCAATAGCTTCTAGGCGACTCATGTATTGGTTAATTATAAAGTTAAAGGTTTCGCTCTTAATCCATCTTCTTCATTGCTTTTTATGCCTAGTGCTTCATAAACATAAGCGAAAGTTGAAAGCAGTTCTGGTTGTCCATTTACAAGTGCAACATTGTGTTCAAAATGGGCACTTGGCTTATTATCTCGGGTGGTAATCGTCCATCCATCGTTGTGATGTTTAATTTTATGAGTTCCCATATTTATCATGGGTTCAATCGCAACTACCATACCTTCTTGGAATTTTTTTCCACGGCCTCTTTTTCCATAATTTGGCATTTCAGGCTCTTCATGCATAATGCGGCCAATGCCATGTCCGATCAGTTCTCTCACGACCCCATAACCATGAGATTCACAGTAATTTTGAATAGCATAACCAACATCACCTACACGATTATTTTGTTTAAAGGCACGAATACCTTCGTAAAGTGACGCTTTAGAAACATCTAATAACTTTTCAGTTTCGGCATCTATCTCACCAACAGCAAATGTATAAGCATGATCACCATAAAATTCATTTTTTAGAGCTCCACAATCAATAGAGATAATATCACCTTCTTCTAATGGTGTGTTATTTGGTATCCCGTGTACAACTTGTGTGTTGGGACTCATACAAAGTGTATTGGGAAAATCGTACATTCCAAGAAAACCTGGTATAGCTCCATGATCTCTAATAAAAGATTCTGCGAGTGCATCCAAACGTAAAGTAGTAACCCCTGGTTTCACTTCGCTAGCAAGCATCCCTAATGTTTTGGAAACAATAAGCGCACTTTCGCGAATGAGTTCTATTTCTTCTTTTGATTTAAGCGTGAGCATAGTTAAAAAAATTATGCATCAAAGGTACTTAAATTAAGCGTTTTTTTATTGGAATTACAGCCTTGATTTTGTTAGAGTTGTCTTAAAGTTTTAAGAGTTGAATAATCCAAAAAATCTTTTTTTCTTTGGAAGTGATAAAGGATTATCACCCTCTGACAGTAATTGGTAAATTTCGCCCCACCCATAAAAGCCACCAACGTTTCTATCATCGATAAAAAGGTCTGCATTTATTTTTCTACTTTTTTGTGGGTCATATTCTTCGTTAGGAAAACTACTGTTTACGGCATAAAATTCGATGCCATTTTCTTTACAAAAATCGACGGCTTCCTGCAATGTAGTTCCATAACGATAGGTCCAAAGAATCAATCTATGACCATTTTGTTGTAATTTCTTTAAGGTTTCAAAAGCAAATAGTTTTGGCTTGCCAACTTTTGGATAGGCATCTTCTACGATTGTACCGTCAAAGTCAATTGCTAGAGTAAAGGTTTTGGTTAAGTCCATTAATACTAATTTAGATTAAGCTATTTTGGGTCATAACATCAGGTTTTTCAACTCCAATCAGTTTCAAAATAGTAGGAGCGATATCTCCAAGAACACCATCCTTTATGGAGGTGAGTTCTTTGTCAATTAAAATTATGGGGACGGGGTTGGTAGTATGTGCCGTATTGGGCGACCCGTCGGGGTTGATCATTGTTTCACAATTCCCATGATCGGCAATAAGTAAGGTTGTGTAGTTGTGTTCCAAAGCAGTAGTGATCACAGCTTCCACACAAGTATCTACCGCTTCACAGGCTTTTATTGCAGCATCCATTACGCCGGTATGTCCAACCATATCTCCATTAGCGAAATTTAAACATACAAAATCAAGCGTTTCTTTTTTGAGTTCTTCTACAAGTGCATCTTTAAGTTCAAAAGCACTCATTTCGGGCTGAAGATCATATGTGGCTACTTTAGGTGAATTTTTCAAAATTCGCGATTCGCCCTCAAAAGGTGCTTCACGCCCACCAGAAAAGAAAAAAGTAACATGTGGGTATTTTTCCGTTTCAGCCATTCTTAGCTGTGTTTTTCCGTGTGTTTCCAGTACTTCTCCGAGTGTGTTGGTGACGTTGTCTTTATTGAAAATGACTTGAACATTTTTAAAATTATCATCATAATTTGTCATGGTCACATAATGCAAATTGAGCTTATGCATATTGTATTCATGCTTGTCATTTTGACTGAGTACTTCTGTTAATTCTCTTCCACGATCTGTTCTGAAATTAAAGAATAAAACAACATCACCTTCTTCAATTTTAGCAACAGGTTCGTTGTTTTTATCAGTCATGATGATGGGTTTTAAGAATTCATCAGTCAGACCATCTTCATAATTGGATTCAATAGTTTTAGTCGCATTACTAGAATGTATACCTTCATTATTAATTAAGGCATCATAAGCAATTTTCACACGTTCCCAACGGTTGTCACGATCCATGGCATAGTAGCGTCCTGTAATGGTTGCTAGTTTTGCAGATGAAGATTCTAAACGTGTTTCGAGTTCAGAAATAAACCCATATCCCGATTTAGGGTCTACATCTCTCCCATCTGTAAATGCGTGAATAAAAGATTTTTCAACTCCAGTGTTTTCAATGACATCCAACAATCCGTATAAATGATTCAAATGTGAGTGAACACCACCATCACTCACCAAGCCTAAAAGATGCACCGCTTTTTGGTTTGACTTTGCATATTGTAAAGCGTCCTTTAAGACAGCCTCATCCTTGAGGGTGTTGTTAGTTACTGCTAAATTAATTTTAGCAAGATCTTGATAAACAATACGTCCAGCACCCAAATTCATGTGTCCAACTTCACTATTACCCATTTGACCTTCTGGAAGTCCTACATGTAAGCCGTCTGTTCGGAGGCTTGCATGGCCATATTTTGTATATAAAGAATCAATAAATTGTGTATTTGCATTATCAATTGCCGATACTTTGGGATCAGGAGATTTCCCCCACCCATCTAAAATCATTAAAATAACTTTCTTGTTCATAAACTCGTTGTTAAAACGTGGTCAAATATAAGAAGATTAAAATAAAATTCAGATGAGATGTTGGATTTAGATCCTAGAAAATAGTTGTATTTTTGAAGAGTTAAATTCATTAAGATGCAATTTCATTTCAAAATTATTCCTGCTGAGTCCATTGAAATCGTTGTGCCATTGGTTAAAAAAATGTCTAAACCTTCAATCACAGAGTCTTTACTTTTAAAGCGTTTTAAGGAAATGGTCACTCAGAATTATGAATGTGTAGGGGTTTATGAAGCAGATCAACTCATTGGTGTTTCGGGTTTGTGGTTTTGTACGCGACACTATTCTGGACGTAGTGCAGAACTAGATCATGTATTTATTGATGATGCCTATAGAAACAAAGGGTTAGGTACGCAGTTTATCCATTGGATTCAAAACTATGTCAAGTCAAAAGGGTGTGAAGCAATCGAACTCAATGCTTATATTGATAATGAACCTTCTCAAAAATTCTACGAACGAGATGGTTTTCAGAAATTAGGATATCATTTTGTAAAAGTGATTGGCTAATTCAAATTTGACACATCTGATTCAGGCTGAATCTCGTAAGGCATTTTATTTTTTTTAAACACGCGAGCGTTTAAAGGTCCTTTAAGTGTAATTTTTGAGCCTAACACTTCCAAATAACTACCTTCTCTTAGTCCAATAACAGGTTGTGAATTAAAGTGGTGAAACTCTTGAATTCGTGTTTCACGTGTTTCACCCATATGAGTACTATTTGGGTTAGGGTCTAAATAGTGAGGATTGATGTTAAAAGGGATAACTCCCAATGTGTTAAAACTTGGTGGGTAAGCAATAGGCATGTCATTTGATGTGCCAATGGTCAGTCCGCAAATATTACTTCCTGCACTAGTACCAACGTATGGTGTTCCTGATTCAATAGCTGTTTTTAATGTGTCAATCACATTTATTTTATAAAGTTGATCAACCAATACAAAGGTATTTCCACCTCCCGTAAAAATTCCTTTTGCAGTATTGATGGCCTCTTTTGGATTTTCAAATTCATGCAATCCTTTAACGGATTTATCTATTTTAGAAAAAGCCAATTTAACAATTTTGGTATAACCTTCATGCGAAATCCCACCGGGACGCGCAAAAGGAATAAATAAAATAGTTTCTACATTCTTAAAATGAATTTTTAATGGCTCTAACAAATAATCTAGATAGTCACTGCCATGCACAGTAGAGGTGCTTGCAATTAAGAGTTGTTTCATGTGTCTATATTTATGTTTTTAAAAGATCACATGCTGTTCGCTATTAGTCATTCCCATGGGTGATAATAATTTTAATACGCTCGTTTCATCTTTTAATTTTTGTAAATTTACCAAAATATATAATTTTAAATCAATTTGGGCTCTCGTTTTTTTTCAGTCAAAACTATTTTATCGTTTATAATTGTCAGCGCTACAGCACTATGTAACATACAAGCTCAAAAAGTTGAACTTTCAGGTAAAATTATTTCTAATGGTGAATTGGAAGGGATTCATGTCATTAATAAAACATCTTATAGGTATACAACAACAGATGAAAATGGATTGTTTACTATTGTAGGAAAGCTATCGGACTCGCTCTACTTTTCCTCCATTCAAAATATCCCAAAAACAATTGTATTAAATGCGCAGCATATCAGCAGTAAATCCATTACGGTCAGCCTTTCTGAATCTATTAATGCCCTGGATGAGGTTACGATTGGAACTGTATTAACAGGCGATTTAAACTCGGATATTTCCAATTCTGATGCCGAACGTCCCCTAGATTTTTATGATTTAGGAATTCCTGGCTATACAGGACCTCGACTAAATTTAGCAGAAAGACGCCTTTTTGAAGCCGATGATGGCCCTCTCGTTACTGGTTTAAGTTTAAATTTTTCTAAGCTTCTCAATATGATTTCTGGTCGTACCAAAATGCTTAAAGAACATGTGAAGCTTGACAACGACAAGCAAACGATTCAACATATAAAAGATGTTGTAGGGCCACTTTTTTTTAAAACAAATGAGTTGAATGAAGACAAGCGTGTAGAGTTTTATTACTTCTGTGCCGATGCACCTGATTTTCAACAACGTTGTAAAGGACGTAGTGATGTAGAAATTTTTCAGTTTTTAGACAGCAAATTAAAAGCGTTTAAGATTGCAAGTTTGTCTGATAATTAATAAAGTGGATCAAAGAAATCTCGTTATATTTGTACCATGATACACACGCATTTTTTATTCATTAGTGGCACCGAAATCACATTTATCCTATTCATAGTGATATTGGTTTTTGGCGCGGATAAAATTCCTAGCATCGCAAAAGGGCTTGGTAAAGGAATGAGAACACTAAAGGATGCGACCAATGATATCAAAGGTGAAATTCAAAAAAGTGCTGATAAAAACGGGATCGACACCACCATTTCTAAGGACGTAAAGGAAGAAATAAGTAAAGCAAAAGATGAAATTAATGACTTAACTGGGTCTATTCGTCGAAATCTTTAAATCTATTTTTTTATACTAACCGTCAGACCATCTCTAATAGGAAGCAATACGGTTTCTAGGCGCGGATCCTCTTTTAATAAAGCATTGTATTCTAAAACAATTTTAGTTGAAACATCCGATGGGTCAAGAGTTTCAATCACTTTACCACTCCATAAAACATTGTCAGAAAGAATCACACCGCCAGGATTTAGCTTGTCAATAATTTGATGAAAATAGTTTATATAATTTGGTTTGTCAGCATCCATAAACACTAAGTCAAAAGTAGTGTCTAGTGTTGGGATAATATCTATTGCGGATCCCAAGTGTTGAATTATTTGTGAACCATAATCAGACTTATCAAAATAGGAGCGTTGAAAGTCTACCAATTCTTCGTTGACGTCAATGGTATGTAGAACGCCATTTTTGTCCAAACCTTCTGCTAAACACAAGGCCGAATAACCTGTAAATGTCCCCAATTCTAAAATGGTTTTAGGGCGAATAATTTTGGATAGTACACTTAATACACGTCCTTGATAATGTCCGCTAAGCATGCGTGGTTGCAAAATTTTCTGATACGTTTCTCTAGTAAGTGCTTTTAAAAGTGCGGGTTCCTCTTCGGAATGTTTTACAACATAATCGTCTAATTTTTCTGAAATAAAATGCATTTAGGATACTATTTTTTGAATCAGTTCTTCTTTTTTTGCTTTGTCATCTCCAAACAACCATCTTAAAACATTGTCTTCCCAAATATCATCGTATTGGTTTTCTGTTATAAGTTTGCGGTCAATAGCTAGGTCTAAGAGTTTCCCTGGATAAGAGGATTGTGCTTCGCTTTCCATTTCACCAAGAGGATAAGGATCGTCTAAGCCCATAATTATTTGATTACTTCCCTGACGCTTCAACATTAAATTTAAAGAGTCTGTATCGTGAACTAGGGTGTCAAAATAAATGTTTGGATGCCCTACAGCTTTACGTGGATGGGTTTTTCCTTCAAATAAATCAGGACGCCCATCAAATCCTTGAATGCGTCGTCCAAGGTTCATTTGTGCCATTTGCCCGCCATGGGCAAAACAAGTTCTAATATTTGGGTAGCGTTCTTGCATCCCATTTAGAGTATAAAAGTGATACGCATCTCCACATTGAGCTAGCATCCATATCAAATGAAAACGCCAAGAAGTATTTTCAAGTTTAATCATTTTTTCGCCATCGTATGGATGAACTTCAATTGCTAGATTGTATTCGTTTGCCAGTTCAAAAATAGCATCATTTTCTTTATCAAACACACTTCGCCATTGACCAATACTATCCATAAAATGGGTGGGTAAACACAATACTTTTAAGTCTAATTCTTTGACACAGCGTTCAATTTCCCATAATGCGCCTTGAATAAAACCGGGGTGTACCACAAATCCACAGGTAAACTTTGACGCATTGTCAAGCTGTATTCTTGCATTATAATCGTTTTGAAAGCGCAATGCTTTTTTCATTTCTTCAAGACGTAAACCGTTTCCATAGAGCTGGGATAAATTTAAAACAACTGCATGGTCAATTTTATTTTCATCCATCCACTCCAGTTTTTCATCTAAGAAAAAACTTGAGTGAGTTACCGGTCGACTCCAACCTTTTTGAAGCATATGTTTGCGCTCATCGTCCACCCAAAAAATCTCCTTTTCTTTCATAAAATCAGGAATCTCTTCTGGATAAGGTAGTAAATGGGAATGTCCGTTGATGCGAAGTTTGCGTTTCATCTGTCTTTGTTTATTGTTTTTTAACGGTCACATGTTACATCCATTTGATCATTTTCATTGGGTATCAAGCTCAAGTTATGGATGGTTCATATATTTTAAATTTTGTTGGGTGCTTCCATTATAGTTGCCACACTTCGAGCATGTACATTTTTCTTCACTTGAGTAATAGCGGTTAAAAATTGAAGGCATATCGGTTTCAATATTGTCAAGAACAAATGGTGCTCTGAACAGTTGATGGTTACAATTTTCGCAATACCATTCCAAAGCATCTTCAACCCCACTTGGTCGGGGATACTCAATAACGATCCCAACCGTGTTGGCACCTCGTTGTGGAGAATGGGGGACTTTGGATGGTAATAAATAAATATCACCTTCTTTGATATGGATATCTTTTGCTACGCCATTATCAATTATTTTTAAAATAATATCGCCCTCTATTTGGTAGAAAAATTCAGGAGTTTCATTGTAATGATAATCTTTTCGGTTATTGGGACCACCAACGACCATCACAATAAATTCACCATCGTTCCAAACACATTTGTTTCCAACAGGGGGTTTTAACAATGCTCTGTTTTCTTCAATCCATGCTTTAATATTTAAGGGAGATACTAGCTTGCTCATAGGTTATTGTATTAGGATTAATTTTTTCAAGTTACAAAGATTTTGTGCGACCCCCATCAACAGGGATGTTTACACCATTTATGTAGCTAGCTGCAGCACTTGCCAAAAACACAATCGCGTTGGCAGTTTCTTCTGGTTTTGCAAAACGTTTAGCTGGGGTATAGTTTTTCATGATGGCTGTCATTTGCTCAATACTCGTCTGTGCTTGCTCAGACTTAATTTTAATGATCTCATTCAAACGCTCCGTTTCTGTGAATCCTGGCAATACATTATTGACGGTAATCCCAAAACTTCCTAACTCAAAAGACAGTGTCTTACTCCAGTTTCCCACTGCATTTCGGATGGTATTACTAACGCCTAAACCTTCAATAGGTTCTTTTACTGAGGTTGAAATGATGTTAATAATCCGGCCGTATGATTTTTCCTTCATAAATGGAACTGTGAGCTGTGCCAGTACATGGTTACATTTTAGATGTTGTGTGAATGCATTTTCAAAGGCTTCTAAGCTGGCATCTATAATTGCACCACTTCTAGGGCCTCCTGTATTGTTGACTAGAATATGAAACCCATGATTGTTTTGAATATAAGCGTCTACTTTAGATTTTAAATCCAAAGGATTCATAAAATCTGCAATGATATAATTGTGTTGATTTGCATTTGGAAGTGATGCAATTACGTCCTTTAACTTGGCTTCATTTCTTGCGACTAAGGTGATAATAGCTCCTTCTGCAGCCAATGCGAAAGCGGCTGCTTTTCCAATGCCTTGTGTGCTACCGCAAACAAGTGCGTATTTATGTTTTAAGTTTAATTTCATCTGTTTATTATTCGTAATTAATACATATATTTTTTGTTTCGGTGAAAAATCGAAGCACTTCAAATCCACCTTCACGACCAACACCTGAAGATTTTACACCTCCAAATGGGGTGCGCAAATCACGTTGCATCCAAGTATTTACCCAAACAATTCCTGTTTCTAGTTGTTCTGAAAATCGGAGACTTCTTTTTAAATTATTGGTCCATACCGTGGCCGATAAACCATATTTCACATCGTTGGCCATTGCTAAAACTTCGGAGTCTGAATCAAAAGACATCAGTGTGACCACAGGTCCAAAAATTTCTTCTTGACTTAATTTACACGTATTGGAATCCACTTCAATAACAGCAGGGGAAAGGTAGTAGCCATCTTCAAAACCTTCCACATGGACGGGTTCACCTCCACATAATAATCTACTTTCTTTGTTATCAACCTCCTTAATATAAGACTGTACTTTTTCAAAATGGGTTTTAGAGACCAAGGCTCCCACTTGTGTCGATTCTTCTGAGGGTGATCCCACAATAAGTTGCTGCACACGCTCTATAAAATCGACCTTAAATTTTTCGTAAATAGAGGCTTCTACAAAAATTCGACTTCCGCATAAGCATATCTGTCCTTGGTTAGAAAATGAAGATCTCAGCGTGGTGGTTAGCATTTTTTCGTAATCACAATCTGCAAAAATGATATTTGGATTTTTCCCACCCAATTCCAGTGATAATTTTTTAAACATAGGAGCTGCAGTTTTGGCAATAAACTTTCCTGTTTCTGTACCTCCAGTAAATGAGATTGCTTTGATGCGAGGGTGTTCTACAATTGCCTTTCCAGAAGTAGACCCCAATCCATGTACAATATTCAAAACTCCTTTTGGGAGTCCTGCTTCCGTACAAATTTCTCCTAACAAAAAAGCAGTATAGGGCGCCACTTCACTTGGTTTGGCAACCACACAATTCCCAGCGGCTAATGCGGGTGCTATTTTCCATGACAGCAAATATAATGGTAAATTCCATGGAGAAATACAACCCACAACACCAATCGGATGTCGCAATGTATAGTTGATTGTTTTGTCGCTTTTAGTCTCGTGGCTTTCACTATAAAATTGAGTAATTGCATGCCCAAAAAATCGGAAGTTACTTGCGGCTCTTGGAATGTCAACAGCTCTTGCAACTGAAATAGGTTTCCCATTATCTTTGCTTTCTGCTGCTGCAAATCGGTCTAAATTGACTTCAATTAAATGAGCTATTTTTAGTAAAATGGCACTTCTTTTTTCGATGGAGGTTTCAGACCAAGGAATGAATGCTTTTTGAGCAGCTTCGTATGCGGCTTGCACATCTTTTGAACATGAGTTTGGAATTTTTCCATATACTAAACCATCAGCGGGACAAATATTATCTATCCATTCGTTTTGAATTGGATTTGAAAATACGCCGTCGATATAGTTTTGTATTTGGATCATGCTTGTTTTTTATAGGCCATTACTTTAATTTCAACAACCAAATCAGGATGTGGAAGTTGATGTACAGCAACTGTGGTGCGTGCAGGACCAGTTTCGGGACTGAAAAACTCAGCATAGGTTTTATTGTAACCTGCAAAATCATTCATATTTACCAAAAAGGTAGTCACATCAACCACGTCTTTTAAACTCGCGCCTTCATTGATTAAATTGGTGTTTATATTTTGAAGAACTTCGCGAGTTTGAGTTTCAATATTTAAATGTTTCGTACCCATCTCATCAATGATGTCTACGCCAGCAATACTGTTGTCTGCACGTCTTGAACTAGTGCCTGATACAAAGATAAAATCTCCAACACGTTTGGTGTGTGGATAGGCGCCTCTTGGTGTAACTTTGGTACTCATAGTGCTTGTTTTATTAGTGCTTTAATGTTTTTGTAGTCTCTGCAAGTATACTACTTGTTTCTTCTTGTACTTTTTTTAGTTGATTCGTTAAGCTTTCTTTGGGGTCTATTTTTTGATGAGATATTAGACTCAAAATTGCTTTGTCTTGTGCACGACCCACTGTCATAGCCTCGTTATAACCAATCGTTTCTTTGAAAGTTACCAATGAATATTTTGAATGATATGTTTCTGGAAACTCAGCTTCTAAAGCCATTTCAATTTTTCGTTTTTCTTGAAATATTGGATTGGCAATATGATCTTTCATTTCGTGAAAATTGTCAATTGCTAAATCGGCAATCGCATCGGTATCCACTTTCCTGTGCTTTTGAAAGGTTTTGAATGTAGTTTCCCAATTACCGTCATGAACATCTAAAAACGCATCAAATTCAACCACATCTTCAAACGAGGCGTTCATGCCTTGTCCATAAAATGGAACAATCGCATGGGCGGAATCTCCTAATAAAAGACTGTTGCCTTTGTAGTTCCAAGGAAAACACTTAACTGTTCCTAAAGGAGCTGTTGGGTTTTCAAAAAACTCTTTCACTAAATCAGGCATTAAATCGAGAGCATCTGGAAATTCTTTCTTAAAAAACTCAGTGACAATTTCAGGAGTTATTAAATTATTGAAATTATAGTCGCCTGTTTCATAACTTAGAAATAAGGTAACCGTAAAACTGCCATCTAAATTTGGTAATGCAATGATCATAAAATCGCCTCTTGGCCAAATATGAAGGGCATTTTTATAAGCCTTAAAGTCACCATTTTTTGCAGGTTGAATGGTGAGTTCTTTGTACCCGTGAGTCAGGTAATTCTGAGAGAAGCTAAATAAGAACTTACGTTCTTGGTAATAACTTTTTCTTAGGGAAGAGCCTGCGCCATCTGTTCCAAAGATAAGATCTGCTGATACTTCAAAAGCATCTCCAGTAACGTTATCTTCAAAAAACCCTACTTTGGATTCGAAATCTACTCTTTTACAGCGTTTTTCAAACTCAATGGTCACATTATCTAAGGTTTCTGCTTCGTCTAATAAGAGGGCGGTCAGTAATTCTCTCGAAATAGAATTTATAAACTCATTCTCACGACCACTATAGTTTGAGAGAAAGGTATTTCCTTCTTTGTCATGAATCATTCTTCCGTGCATAGGAATGCATAAAGACTCAACTTTTGCCTCTAATCCAACCATTTTAATGGCTTTCAGTCCGCGATTTGAAAATGCCAAATTGATAGAGCGTCCTGCACTAATATCCACTTTTCGCAAATCTTGACGCATTTCAATAACACGCACTTTAAATCCGCGTTGACCAAGTCGCAAAGCGAGTAAAGATCCACAGAGACCTGCTCCAATAATTAATATGGATTCTTGTTTAGGCATTCAAAATTGTTTTTAGAATTTCTACCATTTTATACACATCTTCAAAAGAGTTGTAAAAAGGGGTAGGGGCACAGCGAATCACATCTGGAGTTCTCCAATCGGTGATCACATGGGCAGCAGTTAATTTAGTATGTAAAGATTTGTTTGCGTTTTTTACTTGTATGGACAACTGACATCCGCGTTGTTCAGGATCTTTTGGAGTGATGATAGAAATGTTTTCGTTTTGTAATTCCAAAATCAAATACTCCATATATCCTGTCAGTTCTATCGATTTTTTTCTTAATGTCGACATTCCAACCTCTTTAAATAATTCTAAAGACGCTTTAATTGCTGCCATAGATAATATAGGTGGATTACTCAATTGCCAGCCTTCTGCACCAGGTGTGATGTCCAAGGGTTGTCGCATGTCAAAACGAGTGTCTTTGTTTTGGCTCCACCAGCCTGCAAATCGTTTTAAAGAGGTGTCATGGGCGTAACGTTCATGAACAAAAATACCGCCAAGACTGCCTGGTCCAGAATTCATGTATTTATAGGTGCACCAAGCTGCAAAATCCACCCCCGAATCGTGAAGATTTGGTTGGATATTTCCAACACCATGTGCCAAGTCAATTCCCACTTTACAGCCTTGTTGGTGGCCTAATTCCGCAATTTTTTTTAAATCTAAGTATTGTCCTGTATAATAATTAACGCCCCCAATTAATAGTAAAGCGATTTCATCGCCTTGTTTTTCTAAGATAGAAGCTAAATCATCTGTATTTAGAAGAGTTTCACCATCTCTAGGCGTCCATTCTATAAGTGACTCTGAAGGATCAAATCCGTGGAATTTTAATTGTGTTTCCACAGCATAACGATCCGATGGAAAGGCATCACTCTCAATAAGGATTTTATATTTTGTTTTGGTCGGTTGGTAAAAGGAAACCATTAACAAATGAAGATTTGTAGTCAGTGTATTCATGACTACTACTTCTATTGGTTTTGCCCCTACAATTTCAGCCATAGTTTCGGTAAGAAATTCATGGTAAGGCATCCAAGGATTTTTGGCTTCAAAATGACCTTCTACTCCCAATTTTGCCCAATCATCCAACTCTTGTTGTATATAATTTTTGGTTTGTTTAGGTTGAAGTCCAAGCGAGTTTCCAGTAAAATACAACCAATCCTGTCCTTCTTCATTTTTAGGAATATGAAACTTTTCACGGTACTGTGCTAATGGATCTTTTTGATCTTGTTTTTTAGCGTAATCGATTCCAGGCTTGTGGTTTTTCAACATCGGTTGGTTTGAATTCTCTCAAAAATAAGCAATTTTGGTTGAAAACATAATGCAATTGCAGCATTAAAATTAATGGTTCGATTTAAGTAGATGAGGGAATTTTTGTTGAAATTTTCTTAAACGAGGGATAGAAATATTTTGTATGTAAGGATTATTTGGATGCAGACGCTCATAATTTTGATGATAATCTTCGCCTTTCCAGAATTTCTGAAATGGGTACACCTCCGCTGCAATGCTAGCGTTTAGCTCCAAAGTAAGGGCTTCTTTTTTTTGAGTGATGATTGTTTTTTGTACCTCATTTTGATAAAAAATAATAGAGCGGTATTGAGAACCTCTATCGGGTCCCTGACCATTCACTTGTGTGGTGTTTTGAGAGCCAAAATAGACATCTAATAAGCTAGAAAAACTCACGACTGTTGGATCATAAATAACCTCAACAGCTTCCGCGTGTCCAGTCCTACCTGTATTACTTGTTTGATAGGTTGGATTATTTGTGTGCCCTCCAGCATAACCATTAATAACCTCAGATACGCCTTTTACACTTTCATAAACTGCCTCAACACACCAAAAACATCCACTGGCAAAATAGGCTCTCGCCATGCCGTCCTCTAAGGGAACTTCAATAGGTAAGGCATTTTCTAGATTGTATTGTGTTTGAGTCTTTTTTGTTTTTGTCTGACAACTAATAAAGCTGATGGATAGGCAAAGTATGAGTGAAGTAAGACTTTTCATGTGCATAACTGTTTTGGTATAAAACTACAACCCAAATTTTATAAAATTGTGAAAATTATATTAAATAAAAAAGCCCTCATTAAAAATGAGAGCTTTGTATATTTATGTGAAAAAAAACTAGAGTTTAGTAAACATCTTTTCCATTTTAACTTTTTGTTCTTCAGCTAAAACAGCATCTACTAAAATACGGCCACTGTGTTCATCAGTGATGATTTTTTTTCGTGATGCAATTTCCATTTGTACTTGTGGTGGAATCGTAAAGTAAGATCCTCCTGAAGCACCTCTTTCAATAGGGACAATGGCTAAGCCGTTTTTGACGTTTGTACGTATTTTGACGTAAGCTTTTACAAGACGTTCTTCAATATCCTTTTTGTAATCATCTGATTTTGATAGTAAAAGTTTTTCTTCTTTTTCTGTTTCAGCAAGGATTGCATCAAGGTCTGCTTTTTTGTGTTTTAAATGTGTTTCGCGTTCTTCCAAACGTTCTTTGGTAGAAGCGATTACAACATTCTTTTGTTCCATTTGAGCGTTAAACTCTTTGATGTGTTTATCAGCCAATTGGATTTCTAATTCTTGAAATTCAACTTCTTTAGTTAACGAGTTAAATTCACGATTGTTACGAACATTTTTTTGTTGTTCAGTATATTTTTTAATCAATCCAGTAGCTTCTTCTATAAGAATCTTTTTAGATTTTATTTGATTGTCGATTTCTGTGAGGTTTTCTTCAAGCTTTTCAACTCTGTTTTTGAATCCTTCAACATCATCTTCTAAGTCTCTAACTTCTAAAGGAAGTTCTCCTCTTACATTTCTAATTTCATCAACTCTTGAGTCGATCAATTGTAAATCATAAAGAGCTCTTAATCGATCTTCTACGGATAGTTCTTTCTTTTTAGCCATGCTTATATATACTTTACAGGATTTGTATTTGTCTTTGATAAAAGGACTGCAAAATTAGTAATTTTTTTCTTAAGATGGGCAACTAAAATATTTTTTATATGTTGCTCACTTTCATAGTGTCCAATATCAGCCAATAACAAAGTGTTTTCAGCACTAAAAAAATCGTGATATTTTAAATCAGAGGTAATAAATGCATCAGCTCCAGCAGCTTTAGCGGCATTTATTGCAAAACTTCCTGAGCCTCCTAATACAGCTACTTTTTGAATGGGGGTGTCTAATAATTTAGAATGCCGTACAATCGAACAGTTGAAACGGGTTTTTATAAAGTTTAAAAACGTAGTTCCATCCATTGGTTCCTTCAATTGACCAAGCATTCCCATACCAATATGTTGATTTTTATTTTCCAAAGTGATTACTTCATAAGCAACTTCTTCATAAGGATGGGTGCTGAAAAGTGTTTTCAAAATGTCATTTTCTAGATGTTTTGCAAAGCTAATCGTGATTTTTGTTTCTGAAATATTCTGTAAAATATGTTTTTTTCCAATAACAGGATTAGAATGTTCATTTCCTTTATAGGTTCCAGATCCAATGCTATTAAAACTACAGTTTGAGTAATTTCCAATGCTTCCTGCACCGCTTTTAAACAAGGCATTTCTAACTGCTTCGGCATTTTTTTCTGGAACGTAGGTGGTCAATTGTTTGATGGTACCCTCTTGTGGAATTAGAATCTCTTTGTTTTGAAGTTCTAAGAGGTCACAAAGACCAGCATTTGCGCCATCAAAAGCATTGTCAAGTGCCGTATGAATGGCATAAATAGCAATTTTATGTTCGATTGCTTTGATCAATACACGTTCTACATATGTGTTTCCGGTAATTTTTTTAAGGCCTTTAAAAATAATGGGGTGAAAACTCACAATCAAATTGCATTGGTTTTCGATGGCTTCATCTACCACTGTTTCAAGAGTGTCTAGCGTCACCAACACACCTGTTACTTTACTGGTTTTATGCCCAACCAAAAGGCCTACATTGTCAAATTCTTCAGCATAGGCAAGTGGAGCCAAAGCCTCTAAATGCGTGATCACATCTTGAACTATCATAAGTTTTTGTTTAACTTCAAAGATAAAATAATTACTTTCGTTGCAATGAAGCTTTTTAGAAAAATATTATTTCCCCTTGTACCCCTCTATTATGTGGCGGTGTTCCTAAGAAATAAATTGTATGATTGGTCTGTGTATCAGTCCAAATCCTATGAATTTCCTGTGTTATGTGTTGGTAATTTGTCTGTAGGGGGTACTGGAAAAACGCCTATGATTGAATATTTAATTACACTTCTAGATTCAAAATACAAGTTAGCAACTTTAAGCCGTGGGTATGGTCGCAAGTCAAAAGGATTTCTGATTGCTGCGCCCAATGTGTCATCTCTTGAGGTTGGAGACGAGCCTTTACAGATCTTTAATAAGTTTAAAAATATCACAGTTGCGGTGGATGCCGATCGCCAACAAGGATTGAAACTTCTAAAAGAATACAAGCCTTCATTTGAGGTGGTGTTACTAGACGATGCTTTCCAACACCGAAAAGTGACGGCAGGATTTAATGTTCTATTGACTGCTTATGACCAATTGTATTGTGACGATATTGTTTTGCCAACAGGAAATTTGAGAGAACCCAGATCGGGTGCCAAACGCGCACAAGTTATTGTAGTGACCAAGTGCCCAGATTATTTGAGTGATTTAGAGAAAACAGCAATTACAAAACGGTTGAATTTAAAGTCTAATCAAGCGGTATTTTTTAGTAGTATTCAGTACAGCCAAAAACTTGTTTCATCAATATCAAGCCGTCCTTTAACAGATTTAAAAGAAATTCATTTTACACTGGTTACAGGCATTGCAAATCCAAAATCTTTAGTTTCTTACCTTAAGGAAATGGGGCTTGATTTTGAGCATTTAAACTATAAAGACCACCATGAGTTTTCTAAATCGGAATTGGAACTCATTCATTCAAAATCGCTGGTAGTGACTACCGAAAAGGATTTTTCACGTTTACATACGGAGGCACAAAATCAGATATTTTATTTGCCTATCCAATTGAAAATTGATAACGCTTCAGAGTTTGATCGTTTGGTAGAGAGGTATGTTGAGGAGTTTTAGTTGACTTAGGAAACTACAGAACGATCAGGATATACACTAAAAAAATAAATCATCCCTCATCGAATTATTACGACAAAATACACCTAAATATTTTAATACTTCTTACGATTTTAATCTGTAAATCAAATCGACAATACGACTGGAGTAGCCAGTTTCGTTATCGTACCATCCAATAATTTTCACCATTGTTCCAATGACAGATGTCATTTGCGCATCAAAAATGCAAGAATGCGTATTTCCAACAATATCAATTGAAACAATAGGGTCTTCAGTGTATTCTAAAACGCCTTTGAAAGTTGTTTCTGAAGCTTTTTTAAAAGCAGAATTGATCGCCTCTACAGAAGTTTCTTTTTTAACATTAAATGTAATATCTGTGAGTGATCCATTAATGACTGGTACTCGAATTCCACACCCACCAATACAATTGGCCAGTTCTGGAAAAACTTTTGTCAATGCTTTCGCTGCACCAGTAGTGGTAGGAACAATGGATTGCCCCGCAGCGCGTGCCCGTCTTAAATCTTTATGTGGTTGATCGTGTAAACTTTGATCTGTAGTGTAGGAATGCACCGTCGTGATGTATGCTTGGTTAATTCCACATAACTCATTTATGATTGAAAGCATTGGTGCAGCATTATTAGTAGTACACGAAGCATTTGAAATGATAGTCTCCTCTTGATCTAATAAATTGTCATTAACCCCTAAAACGACAGTTTTCATATCATCGTCGGTAGGAGGGACGCTTAAAATAACTTTAGTAGCTCCATTGTTTACATGGTGAATTAACTCCTTTTTGGTTTTAAATCTTCCCGTAGCTTCAATAACAATATCTACATTATAGGGCGTCCAGTTGAGGTCTTTTGGGTGTCTTTTATTTAAGACAGGAATTGTTATTTCATCAATATTGATGTGCGTAGGATCGCTAGAAATAGTTCTTTTTAAAGTCCCGTGAATACTATCATATTTGAGCAAATGCGCCAAGGTTTTGGTATCAGCCAAATCGTTAATAGCAACCACTTCAATCGTTGGGTGTGCCAATAAGAGTCTGAAGACCCGCCGGCCAATACGTCCAAAGCCATTGATGGCGACCCGAACCATGATTAGTTGATGTGTTTTTGAGCTTTATAAGAAGATCTTACTAAAGCACTACTTTCAACGTGGCGGAATCCTAAATCCAATCCAATGGTTTCATATTCTTTGAATTGATCTGGAGTGATAAATTGCTTTACAGGTAAATGCTTTTTACTAGGTTGGAGGTATTGTCCAATTGTGACCACATCCACGTCTGCATTTCGTATGTCATGAAGCGTTTCAATAACTTCATCGCGGGTTTCTCCAAGACCAAGCATCAAACCTGTTTTGGTGCGGCGTTGTCCTTGATCTTTTAAGTATTTTAAAACGCCTAAACTTTTATCGTATTTGGCTTGAATTCGTACTTCACGAGTTAAGCGTCTTACGGTTTCCATATTATGTGACACCACTTCTGGAGCGACTTCTATAATGCGATCGATGTGTTTCTCGATGCCTTGAAAATCAGGAATTAAAGTCTCCATGGTGGTATTTGGATTCATGCGTCTTACCGCTTTCACGGTTTCTGCCCACATGATACTTCCCATGTCTTTTAAATCATCTCTATCGACACTAGTAAGAACCGCATGTTTGATATTCATAATTTTGATGGAACGTGCTACTTTTTCAGGTTCATCCCAATCCACAGTTTCTGGGCGTCCAGTTTTAACACCACAAAAACCACAGGATCGTGTGCAAATATTTCCTAGAATCATAAAGGTAGCAGTACCTTCGCCCCAGCATTCACCCATGTTTGGGCAACTTCCAGAAGTACATATCGTGTTGAGGTTATATTTATCAACAAGCCCTCTGAGTTCAGTGTATTTTTTGCCTGTTGGCAATTTGACACGAAGCCATTTCGGTTTAGGTTGTCTTACAATTGGATCTGAAAGTGTTTCTACTGCCATGTGTTCAATTTGAGCCACAAAGATACAAAGTATTCTTATAAATTAATCATAAAATTGTGAGATACCATATGCTAAAACCTACTAAAAAAAGGAGTCCCAAACAACTTATAAAATGCATGAATTTTGAAGGCTGCCAATCTTTTGGAGTATGTTTGCTTGAAATCAAAATATAGTTGGTGAGTGCGTAAAAGGGAGCCGTTAGAAATGATAATACTGTAGCCACTTTTATGAGTTTTCCCATTTCAGAGAGAAAGTAAAAATAAATACAGAGAGTGCCTAGAATTAGTACAATACTCCAGATTAGATAGCCGTTTTTGAATGGTTTTTCAAACACCAATTCAGTGGTTTTATGCATGGATCGAGGCGAAGCATCAAGCGTTGTTAAAGTGGTACTAAACATAGTAGTGAAAGCTGCGATTCCAATAATGATATAAGCCCAATTTCCGAGGCTTTGCGTGTACATTTCAATAAGTTGAACAGAAAACATCCCTGCACTATTACTAAAACTTTGTCCAGTAGGGTACATGATAAGTGCACCAAGTGCTATGAAACTAATTCCTAAAATAATGGTTCCTAAGTATCCAATATTAAAATCTAATAATGCTGTTTTTGGGCTCTGTTTTTCGTTGCTATTTTTTTGTTTTTCAGTAGTCCATAACGAATGCCAAACTGAAACATCTAAAGGGGCTGGCATCCAGCCCATAAAGGCGATTAAAAATGTAACTTCGACACTACCTTTTGGTAATAATTGTATAAATGAAACTGCTTCGTTCGAATTGTAAATGGCCATTGCAGTTGCCATTAAGGTTGTAAGAGTTAAAGTGATGATAATAATTTTCATCATGACATCTAAAAAATGATATTTTCCAATATTTAGAATGATAAAACATATACTTAAAATCACAACAGTCCAAACCTTTACACTGATAAAATCGCCAAATAAAGAAGTGGCAATACCAGCAGTTACAATCGTTACGGCTGCTTGAATGGTAAACATTGTTAAAGAAGTTAGCAGTCCGTAAAGTATCAAAACCCATTTACCTAATTTTTGGTAACCTTCTAGTAAGCTATCACCGGTTGCACTGGCATAGCGCGGCCCATATTGAAAAAAAGGATATTTAACCAGGTGGATCAGTAGTAACGCCCAAATAAATCCAAATCCGAAATCTGCACCTGCACGTGTCGATTGCACAAGGTGAGAAACGCCAATGGCAGCTCCTGCAAAAAGAAGCCCAGGACCTAGTTTTTGTATGAAGCGTTTCATTGTTTGGTTAAAATAATTTCAGCCAATAGCTTTTTTGCTCTCAAAAGTTTAATTTTCACATTATTTACAGGAGCATTAATTTCTTTTGAAATTTCGATATAGGACAATTCTAGAAAATACCGCAAATTGATAACTTGTTGGTAGTGCGGTTTTAATTTTTTAATATTTTTTAATAACTCTGCTAAGTTTTGCTCAGTAATGAGTTTGTCTTCTGGAGAGGGTGCTTCATCTTTAATTCTGTATACTCTTTTTTCATCTTCTTCTGTGGTTAGATTGCTGAGAGAGATTTTTTGTTTTCTTAAACTATCCGAATGGGTGTTTTTTGCAATGGTAATCAACCATGTTTTAAATTTGAATTTTTCATCAAAGGTTTCAATTTTTTCGAAAGCTTTTGAAAATGTCTCAATCGTAATATCTTCTGCATCATTTTCATTCCTCGTACGTTTCATCAAAAAGCCAAAGACGTCGTTCCAAAATGTATGCAATAAAAAATTGAATGCAATTTGATCATTTTCTTTAGCTTTTTGAATGGCGTTGTTTACTTCCAATGTGTTTGTTAAATAATAAAGAATTTATGAATGTTGAGGTTCAGAGCAGTCTTTGTATTCATCAGGGGTTTTACCACAAAACCCACAGGCTTCCCCTTCTTTATTAAGCATTGGGTTTTGGCTTGCACAAGTTCCCGCAAATTCGCCATCTTTTTTTGCCCATATTTTTATCGAAATACCTCCAACAGCAAGTACTAATAATGCTAATGTAATTAAAAATAGAGTCATCTTAATTTTTTTACAAAGATACACTTTTCAGTAATTTGATTTCCTTGTGTGACTTTTTTTAATTTAAGTGTCATACTTTAAAAATCTAACTTTTTAATATTATGAAAAAATTATTTGCAGAATTTTTTGGAACTTTTTGGCTTGTGTTTGGTGGTTGTGGTAGTGCCATTTTTGCAGCTGGATATCCAGACCTAGGAATTGGATTTGTAGGTGTCTCTTTAGCCTTTGGTTTATCGTTGCTGACAATGGCTTTTGCAGTAGGACCAGTTTCTGGAGCGCATTTTAATCCAGCAGTCACATTTGGTTTTTGGTCCTGTGGACGTTTTGCTTTCTATAACTTATTAGGGTATGTTTTAGCTCAAGTTCTGGGCGCAATAGTTGCTGCCGCTTCTTTGTTTTTAATAGTCTCAGGGAAATCTGATTTCGAATCTGTTGGAAGTTTTGCTGCAAATGGTTATGGAGAATTATCCCCAGGAAATTATTCAATGGTTTCGGTATTGATTACAGAATTTGTGACTACTGCTTTTTTTGTGATTATTATTCTTGGGAGTACTACGCATAAGGCTTCTAAGAAATTTGCGCCTATTGCTGCAGGGTTAGCACTGACATTGATTCACTTGATTAGTATTCCTATTTCAAATACTTCTGTGAATCCAGCACGTTCTACGGGGCAAGTGTTTTTTGCAGTTGGAGGAGATTATACAGGTCAGCTTTGGTTATTTTGGCTAGCGCCTATAGCAGGAGCGATTGTGGCAGGGCTCGTTTGTAAACTCAGTAAAAAAGCGTAAATCTTTTTTATTTTTAATATCGTATAAGAGTATATTTGTGCGCTTTTATAGGATGTTAACTTCAGTTTCTAAATCAATATCAAAAATATACTTTACAGCTTTTTGAATTTGTTGAGATAAGTTTAAAATATCTTTTCCTGAAGCACCTCCGTAATTTACAAGAACCAAAGCTTGCTTGGAATGGACGCCAAAATTTCCAAAAGTTTTACCTTTAAAACCTGCTGTATCAATTAGCCACCCTGCAGGAATTTTAATAGCATCTACAGATACTTTGTAATGTTGAATTTGTGGAAACTGATTCTGTAAAACTTCAAATTTTGAATATGAAATTACAGGATTTTTGAAAAAACTACCACTGTTTCCAATTATTTTTGGATCTGGTAATTTTGAGTTTCTAATAGCAATAACGGCTTTTGAAACGTCTTGAATTGTGGGAGTTTCAATTGCAGAGTTTTGTAATTCAGCTTCAATCGCTCCATAATTTGTTTTTAAACTGTGGTCATACCTGCTTAATTCAAAAACTACCGAAGTAATGATGTATTGTCCTTTTAGTTCTTGTTTAAAAATGGAGTTTCTATATCCAAAATTGCATTCTTCTTTAGTGAATGTTCTCAGTTCTTTTGTGTGAATATGAATGGCTTCACAGCTTATAAAAGAATCTTTTAATTCCACCCCATAGGCTCCAATATTTTGAATGGGCGCAGTCCCTACATTTCCAGGGATTAAGGATAGGTTTTCTAGTCCTCCAAAGTCTTTGTTTAGACACCAACACACCAATTCATGCCAGTTTTCACCTGCAGCAACTTCAACATGTACACTGTTTTTAAAACTTGAAATCACAGAAATTCCTTTCAAGTTTATTTGTAATACTAAGGCTTCAACATCCTTAGTAAGTAGCATATTACTACCGCCACCAAGTGTCAGTAAGTCTACTGGATTTGTGTTTAAAATATCTTTGAGATTTTGTAAAGAATCAATGGATACAAATTTTGACGCATTTACATCTATTCCAAAAGTATTGAAAGGTTTAAGAGATATGTTATTTTTTAGAGTCATTAATCGTTGTACTGAATAAGTGCTGCTCTTAGAATAGCTACCGAAGTTCTAAGGTCTTCTTTATTTAGGACATAAGCAATTCTCACTTGATTTTTTCCGAGACCATCTGTAGAATAAAACCCGGCAGCGGGCGCTACCATAATCGTTTCATTGTGCAATCTAAACACTTCTAATAACCACTGCGCAAATACATCGGAATCTTTGACAGGTAATTCCACAATGCAGTAAAAAGCACCTTTAGGTTTAGCTACTTTTACTCCTTCAATTTTTTCAAGTTCTTCCACTAAAACGTTTCTTCGTTCCACATATTCAGTGATGACCTCCCTAAAATAACTATCTGGAGTCTCCAAGGCTGCTTCACTTGCTAGTAGGGCATAGGTTGGCGGAGACAAACGCGCTTGTGCAAATTTTAAAGCTGTGTCAAGAACTGTTTTATTTTTGGTCACTATACATCCAATTCTTGCTCCACACATACTGTATCGTTTTGAAACGGAATCAATAATAATGGCATTTGACTCCAATCCTTTTTCTTGCATGATAGAATAATGCTCGTACCCATCATAAGTAAACTCGCGATATACTTCATCTGAAATTAGATATAAATCGTGTTTTTTAACAAGAGCTGCTAGCTGTTTAATTTCAGATTCACTATACAAATACCCTGTAGGATTACCTGGATTACAAATTAATATTGCTTTTGTGTTTTTGGTAATTAAGGCTTCAAAATCAGCAATAGGAGGTAAGGCAAAATTAGATTCAATACTTGAAACGACTGGCACTACTTTTACTCCTTGAGCTGTCGAAAATCCATTATAATTTGCATAAAAAGGTTCGGGAATAATCACTTCATCTTCAGGGTCCATAATACTTCCAAAGGTGAAAAATAAGGCCTCACTGCCTCCAGTGGTAATAATGATGTCATCGGCAACGATATGAATGTCATTTTTTTTATAATAGCCCGCTAATTTTGTGCGGTATGTTTCTGACCCTTCCGAACGACTGTAAGCTAAGATGTCTAACGTATTGTTTTTGACAGCATTTAACGCCACTTCGGGGGTTTTAATATCAGGTTGACCGATGTTTAGATGGTAAACATTTACCCCTTCTTTTTTTGCTTGTTCGGCATAAGGCACTAGTTTCCTAATGGGTGATTGTGGCATTAGTGCCCCTTTACGAGAAATTTTCGGCATGATTCTATGATAAATGTTGTTTACAAATTTATCTTAAAGTTTGTATAAAATAAAGCCCTTTAACTATTATTTAAATAAATCTGTTGTAAATTGTATCTAGCCCCTTACTACTTTCACTATGTTGAATATCAATTTACTATGCATTCTTTTCTTTATGGGTTTTAATTTGAGTGTATTTTCTCAAGGAAATTTTGAACTTCAAAATGGAATAAGAGATAAGATACATTTTAAATTAGTCAACAACCTTATTGTCATTCCCGTTACAATTAATGGTGTTTCATTGTCATTTTTACTAGATACAGGGGTTTCAAAACCAATTATTTTTAATTTTTTCAATTTACAAGAAGAATTATCGATCCATGAAACAGAAACAATCCTCATTCAAGGATTGGGCAATGATGAACCAATTGAGGCATTGCGCTCTTCTAATAATACAGTTATCATAGGAGAAGCTGTATCTTTGAACCAAGATTTGTTTGCAATTATAGATGCCTCTATTAACTTTGTTCCCAGTCTTGGGATTCCAATTCATGGAATTATTGGTTATGATCTTTTTAAGGACTTTGTAATCGAAATTAATTACAGTCGAAAATTTATAAAACTATACAATCCTCATTTGTATGATTCAAAATTATCAAAAAAATGGAGGAAATTAGATCTAAAATTTTACAATAAAAAACCAATTATTGAAGCGTCTGTGACTGTAAATAATCAAGTAGTTCCAGTTAATCTTTTAATAGATACAGGAGGGAGTGATGCATTGTGGCTTTTCGAAGATTCTGTACAATCTCTTTCTATTCCGACGAATACTTTTGACGATTTTTTAGGCAAAGGTCTCAGTGGAACCATTTTCGGAAAACGAACAGTCGTTGAATCCTTCCGTCTAAAAGACTATCAATTAAACAAGGTTAATGTGGCTTTTCCTGATACTGCCTCAATTCAAAAAGCGAAGATCAATACGTTAAGAAATGGGAGTTTAATGGGGGATGTGTTGCATCGTTTTAATTGGGTATTTGATTATAAATCACAATGGGTTGCTTTCAAGAAAAACAAATTTTTCAACCCCCCTTTTAATTATAATAAGAGTGGGGTCGTGTTGCAATATGCTGGAGTCCGACTGGTGAAAACACGAACAAGAATCCCAGTTAAAACAGTGCATTCTTCTACGGAGACTTCTAATCAAAGTTCAAATACGATTAATTTCACTTCTACCTATAAGTTTGAAGTAGTCCCCGAATTAATTATTTCAGATATCAGACCTCACTCTCCATCTGATAAAGCAGGGCTTGAAATCGGTGATGTGGTACTTTCAATCAATAATCAAAACCTCAGCTCATTGACACTTCAAAAAGCGATTGACCAGTTTTATGGAGCAGATGGAAAACAAATTAAAATGACCATCGAACGCGGAGGTATCGTCCTAAAATATCAATTTAGACTCCGCGATTTATTGCATAAAAAAAGCACCAATTAAGATGCTTTCATTTATATAAAAGAATTAAATTTATTGCTCTAAAACGCTTTTGTCTTTATCTCCAATGACACTCGCCTTACTGGAGTCAATAACAGTTCCTTTAATTTTTAAGGCAACCGTAGGAGTATCCGCATTAGAAGTTACAGTTATTGTTTTTCTAATTGGATTGACTCGATTTGTGTCGTATTTCACTTCAATCTCACCATTTTCACCTGGTAATATAGGTGCTGTTGGTTTTTTAGGAACCGTACAACCACAGCTTGATTTTACAGCAGAAACTATTAGAGGTGCATCACCAGTATTTTTAAATTTAAAGACACGAACCCCATCAGATCCTTTTTCAATGGTTCCATAATCAATAGTTTCAGATTCAAATTCAATTTTTGCAACTTTATCTTGTGCAAACATCCCTAAACTAAAGATGGAAATGAATAATATTACAAATGTTTTTTTCATGATATATAAAATATATTAATGTAAATTTAGTTACTTTTTTTTTAAACTACAAAAATGCACTCATATAAAATCAATTATTAATTCTAAAGAAAATAAAATATAAGTACTTTTGTAAATTAATATTCAAAAACTATTCCAAAATATGTCTATTCCTTCAAAATATGATGCGTCAACTGTTGAAAACAAATGGTATGACTATTGGATGACTCACAAATATTTCCATTCGACTCCCGATTCTCGAGAGCCTTACACGATTGTGATCCCTCCCCCTAATGTTACGGGAATTTTACATATGGGGCATATGCTGAACAATACCATTCAGGATGTATTGGTGCGCCGAGCGCGCTTACAAGGTAAAAATGCGTGTTGGGTTCCTGGGACTGACCATGCCTCAATTGCTACTGAAGCGAAAGTAGTATCAAAATTGAAAGAAAAAGGAATTAATAAAAATGACCTTTCTAGGGCAGAGTTTATGGAACATGCTTGGGATTGGACTGAAGAGTACGGAGGTGTCATTCTTGAACAACTAAAAAAATTAGGTTGCTCATGTGATTGGGATCGCACGAAGTTTACGATGGATGACGATATGAGCGAATCTGTAATCAAAGTATTTATTGACTTGCACAACAAAGGGTTGATTTACAGAGGTTTTAGAATGGTCAATTGGGATCCTCAAGCCCAGACCACTTTGTCTGATGAGGAAGTGATTTATGAAGAACGTCAAGGTCATTTATATTATTTAAATTATAAAATACAAGATAGTGATGAGGTCGTCACTATTGCGACCACACGTCCCGAAACAATTTTAGGAGACACCGCAATTTGTATCAATCCGAATGACGAACGTTATGGGCACTTGAAAGGGAAAAAAGTAATTGTTCCTTTATGCGGTCGTGTCATCCCTATTATTGAAGATGATTATGTTGATGTTGAGTTTGGAACGGGTTGTTTAAAAGTAACTCCTGCACACGATATAAATGACAAGGCACTTGGAGAAAAACACCAGTTAGAGGTCATTGATATTTTTAATGCAGATGCAACGCTGAATAGTTTTGGTCTACATTACGAAGGTAAAGATCGATTTGTAGTTCGTAAAGAAATTATAAAAGAACTAGAATCTCTGGGTTTCCTTATTAAAACAGAACAACATTTACATAAAGTTGGAACTTCGGAACGTACAAAAGAAGTGATTGAACCACGTCTTTCAGATCAGTGGTTTTTAAAAATGGAAACTTTAGCAAAACCAGCAATCAAAGCAGTTTTAGAAGATAAAACGATCCATCTGTTTCCAAAGAAATTTGAAAACACCTACCGTCATTGGATGGAAAATATTCGTGATTGGAATATTTCAAGACAATTATTTTGGGGACAACAGATACCAGCTTATTTCTATGGAGATGGTAAAGATGATTTTGTTGTGGCAGAATCTATTGAGAAAGCTTTAGAATTAGCGAAAGTTAAATCTGGGAATACGAAGTTAAATACCGAAAATTTAACACAAGACAGTGATGTTTTGGACACGTGGTTTTCATCGTGGCTATGGCCAATGTCCGTATTTGATGGCATTCGAAATCCAGAAAATGAAGACATTAAATATTACTATCCAACCAACGATCTAGTCACGGGGCCAGATATTTTATTTTTCTGGGTGGCACGTATGATAGTTGCAGGTTATGAATATAAAGATCAAAAGCCTTTTAACAATGTGTATTTTACAGGGCTTGTAAGAGATAAACAACGTCGCAAGATGAGTAAGTCTTTGGGGAACTCTCCAGACGCCTTAAAACTTATAGAAAATTTTGGTGCCGATGGTGTTCGTGTAGGGTTATTATTGAGCTCTGCAGCTGGAAATGATTTAATGTTTGATGAAGCATTATGTCAACAAGGAAAAGCATTTGGAAATAAAATATGGAATGCCTTCCGACTCATTGAAGGTTGGGAAGTTGCAGACATCGAACAACCCGATTATGCGGTCATTGCTATTGAGTGGTATGAGGCAAAATTTCAAAAGACATTGGTTGAAATTGAGGATCATTTTAGCAAGTATCGCTTAAGTGATGCTTTGATGACCACCTATAAACTAATTTGGGATGATTTCTGTTCTTGGTTATTAGAAATGGTAAAACCTGCTTATGGGGCACCAATTGATAAAAAAACCTATCAAGCTGTAGTGTCAATTTTGGAATCAAACCTAAAAATTTTACATCCATTTATGCCATTTCTTTCAGAAGAAATTTGGCAACACTTGGAAAAAAGAACTCCTGAGCAAGCTTTAATAGTAGCTTCTTGGCCAGAACAAAAGTCTTTCGATTCTGCTATTTTAGAAGGTTTTGAGTTCGCTTCAGATGTTGTGTCAGGAATTCGAACAATTCGAAAAGAAAAAAATATTGCTTTTAAAAATACTATTGAATTTTTGGTACTGAACAATGAGTCTCAAACCCTAGGTTTTGATGCGATTATTTCTAAACTAGGAAATATTTCAAACTTGACCTATACGACTGAAACGGTTGAAAACGCGCTATCTTTTAGAGTAAAGTCTAATGAGTATTTTATTCCAGCCAACGACACCATTGATGTTGCTGCTGAAATATCAAAACTTGAAGAAGAACTTAAATACACAGAAGGGTTTTTAAAATCTGTTCAAAAGAAATTATCTAATGAACGTTTTGTTTCGGGTGCTCCAGAACAAGTGGTGGCAAGTGAAAAGAAAAAAGAAGCAGATGCGATTGCCAAAATAGAGACTCTTAAAACAAGTTTAAAAAATCTAAGATAATTTTACTTTCGGTAAATTAGATACGTGTTGGCTAAGTCGATGTAGCATTGTTTTGCTTCATCTTGAGAAATGTTTTCAACCTGAAAAAGGGCGTTGGTTTTAAAAGCATTTATAATAGCTTTGCTACTACTTGGTCGGCTATAATCGTTGGTTGCTTTTTTGTAATAGGCATAGAGTTTCAAAAGGATATCCGCAGGAAATGGCTGCTCGTGGCTATTGATACTATCAACAGCTTCTCTAAATTCAATATCCAAGGCCTCTGAATTCATTTTATAGTTCTGCAACGATACATTCGCCACCTTTTACTTTTTGGTTAAGTTTGACTTTAATATTAGTGTCTAAAGGTAAAAATAAATCTACTCGTGACCCAAATTTTATAAATCCAGCATCTGTCCCTTGTTCTACAGTTGTACCTTCTTTTGCATAATTAACAATACGACGTGCCAAGGCACCCGCTATTTGCCTGTATAGGACTTTGCCATAAGTTTTATTTTCTACTACAACTGTCGTTCGTTCGTTTTCGGTACTTGCTTTTGGGTGCCATGCTACCAGGTATTTTCCTGGGTGGTACTTGCTAAAAAGTACAGAGCCACTTACTGGGTACCGCGTTACGTGTACATTAATAGGCGACATAAAAATACTGACTTGAAGCCGTTTTTCTTTAAAATATTCTGTCTCTTCAACTTCTTCTATGACCACCACTTTTCCATCTACAGGTGCAATTACTTGACGATCGTTATGACGGGTATAACGTTTTGGGTTTCTGAAAAACTGTAGGACTAGCACGAGTATTACCAACAAAGTAAACTGAATGAGTTTTGCGAGCCATGGCAATTGTAAATTGTCGATTAATAACGATGTAGCTACTACAAAAACGAGTGTAACAAAAATTATTTTTTGTCCTTCTTTATGAAACATAATTTAATATTCTTAAAAATAAATAGATAAATGGTGCTGCAAATATAGCACTATCTAAGCGATCTAATAGACCTCCATGACCAGGCATTATTTTACCACTGTCTTTAACTGCTGCTTGGCGTTTATATTTTGATTCAACTAAGTCTCCCAATGTGCCAAAAATACTAATAATAACACTGATTATTAGCCAATTAGTAAAGAGTAATGAATCCGTACAATTGGCAATGACATAACTTCCCAAAGCGGCAAAAAACACACCTCCTAAGAAACCTTCCACTGTTTTTTTAGGGGAAATGCTTTCAAAAAGTTTTTGTTTTCCAAAATTTTTCCCAACAATATAAGCAAAGCTATCATTGATCCAAATCAAAATGAAAATATACATGATGATTTCAGGATTGTAATTTTCAAAGTTTAGAGCGATCAATAATAAAAATACAAATCCACTACTTACATAAAAAGTGGTATTTATAAAATGATTTGAGAGTAAGGTTGGGAGGCTCTTTGAAGAAAATAAATCTCTGATCAATAATAGATTTACTAGTACCGAAATGACAAGTAATATTTGAGATATATCAGAAAGACTCTCGTTAGATTTAAAAATAGTTTCCCAAAATGCAACTACCAAAAATAATCCCATAAAAATGATATAGGAAGCTATGTTTCTTTGATGAATTAATTTATTAAACTCTAACAAGCAAATCAATCCAAATACGAAAAACAGAGCTATACAAGCGTATTTCAATTGGATTGAGCCAATTAAAATAGTCGCAAATAACAAGCCTGATAGTGCTCTTGTGGTTAGTTCTTTCAATTTGTATGTTATAAGTCCTCTAGCAGTAGCAAATATAGGTTTTTTGTACTACTTCCATAACTTAGAAAATCATTGGTTACGTTGGCTTTAAAATGTTTAATAGTAGTGATATTGGAGGGTATAGTAGATTTATTTTTAGCTTTTATTAACTGAAGTCCTTCACTAATAGTATTCACAAATTGACTGGTGGTTGCAAATACAATGAAATTTTCAGGTAATTCAATTAGTTTTTTTTCAGCAATTTGGTTGGAAGATATAAGAAGTGATCCATCATTAGCAATCAGAGATTCACAAGTAGTAAATAGAAAGTCAGGTGTTCCTTTTTTTGGAACGTTCTCTAATTTAAAATTCTTAAATTTTTCCTTTAAGTTTTTGTTTAGGATCAGAGCTTTTTTCTTATCCCAATTATTTTCATCGATAATGTTATTTAGAAAATCATGAACTTCATCGTTATTTTCACAATAAAGAAACTTCCCACCATTTTTATTGAAGTTGATGGTAAACGCTTCATCAATTGGTGAGTTGTCTACATCTAAAAATTTACTCTGATTTTTTTCATCAGTTTTACTTTTAGACGCATCTATATTTGAACCAAATATTTTGCGAAATACACCCATTTTATTCGTGTGTAGGCTTTGTACTTACACACTTCCAAAGATAAAAAATAAAGATCTAATAGAAAGTTATTTTAAACTTATTCTTCTTCTTCTATTTTAGAGCCTTGTTTTACAGCTTCTTCTATTACAAAAGGGCGTTTTCCAAAGATTGCTTCTAAGTTATCTTTAAATATAACTTCTTTCTTTAGAAGCACTTCAGCGAGTTCTGTTAACTTTTCTTTATTTTCTTCTAATAATTTAATGGCGCGTTCGTACTGAGTTTCAATAATATTTGAAATTTCTTTATCAATTAGTTCAGCTGTGCGTTCGCTGTAGGGTTTTGAAAATCCATATTCATTTTCTCCTGAAGAATCATAGTATGTTAAGTTTCCAATTTTATCACTCAAACCATAAACAGTTACCATCGCTCTTGCTTGTTTGGTTACTTTTTCCAAATCGCTCAAAGCACCTGTAGATATTTTGTCAAAGATGACTTTTTCAGCAGCACGCCCCCCTAGGGCAGCACACATTTCATCTAACATTTGTTCAGGTCTTACAATCAATCGTTCTTCTGGAAGGTACCATGCAGCACCCAAAGAACGTCCTCTTGGAACAATGGTTACTTTTACTAAAGGAGAGGCATGTTCCAGCATCCAACTTACTGTGGCGTGGCCAGCTTCATGAAAAGCAACGGCTTTTTTTTCACTTGGCGTGATAATTTTATTTTTCTTTTCAAGACCTCCAATGATTCGATCTACTGCATCTAAGAAATCTTGTTTTTCAACTGCTTTTTTATTATTTCTAGCCGCAATAAGTGCTGCTTCATTACAAACATTGGCAATGTCTGCTCCAGAAAACCCAGGAGTTTGTTTGGATAAAAAGTCGGTATCTAAATCTTTAGATTTTTTCAAGGGCTTTAGATGTACTTCAAAAATTTCTTTACGCTCTCTGATATCTGGCAAATCAACATAAATTTGACGGTCAAATCGCCCCGCCCTCATTAATGCCTTATCCAACACATCTGCACGGTTGGTAGCCGCCAAAACAATCACGTTAGTATTGGTTCCAAATCCATCCATTTCTGTCAATAATTGATTCAGAGTATTTTCTCTTTCGTCATTTGATCCTGAAAAATTGCTTTTGCCACGCGCTCGTCCTATGGCATCGATTTCATCAATAAAAATGATTGAAGGAGATTTTTCTTTTGCTTGTTTAAATAAATCTCTGACTCTTGAAGCTCCAACACCCACAAACATTTCAACAAAATCAGATCCTGACAATGAGAAAAACGGTGCTTTAGCCTCTCCAGCTACAGCTTTTGCTAACAATGTTTTTCCTGTTCCAGGAGGTCCTACTAATAAAGCACCTTTTGGAATTTTACCGCCCAATGCTGTATATTTTTCTGGGTGTTTAAGGAAGTCTACAATTTCTTGAATTTCTTCTTTGGCACCTTCTAATCCAGCAACATCCTGAAAGGTGGTTTTAGTTTCTAGTTTTTCGTCAAACAACTTTGCTTTTGATTTTCCAATATTGAAAATTTGACCACCCCCGCCTGGACCACTCCCTCCGGACATGCGTCGCATGATAAAAATCCAAACTCCAATAATTAAAATAAACGGAATAAGTGATGACAAAATTTCGCCCCAGGCATTGGTTTCTGTTTTAAAGTCAAGAACTGTGTCCAATTGTTTTTCTTGTATGGTGTCTTCCAATTGTTTCTGAAACAATTGGACATCCCCAAACTCAAATTGATAACTTGGACCACCAGAACCTACTGGAAAAAGCTGATCTTTTTTGTTTTTTTTATGAATATCTTTGTTTGATGCTTTTGTAGTTAGGTAAACTAAAGCCTCTCTTTTGTTAACGATTTCGACTTTTTTGACATCACCATTTTTTAGAAATTTAAAAAATTGAGAAGGCGTGGTAGAGGTTCCTGAAGCATCTGCTAGACCGCCAGAAAACACATTGAAAGCTAAGAAAAGTACAATGGCGACTCCATAGATCCAATACGCGTTAAATTTTGTGTTTTTAGGTTTTTTATCTTTAGACATGAGTTTTTTTTTAGTAACTAGTTTCTATTTCGGTAATCTTGGCATCACCCCAAAGGTTTTCTAT
Source organism: uncultured Flavobacteriaceae bacterium (assembly GCA_943789465.1). GTDB lineage: Bacteria > Bacteroidota > Bacteroidia > Flavobacteriales > Flavobacteriaceae > Hel1-33-131. The sequence continues at coordinate 185,535 of CALSUF010000003.1, forward strand.
ATCGTAGTACTCTCTAATATGTTTTTGAAAGACATGAACTACAACATGGACGTAATCCATCAATACCCATTCGCCATTTTCACTACCTTCAACATGCCAAGGTTTATCTTTGGTGTTCTTACTTACTTTTTTTTGTATAGAACTAACAATGGCATTGACTTGAGTATTAGATGTTCCATCACAAATGATGAAATAATCGCATACTGTATTTTCGATAGCTCTTAGGTCTAGAATAGTGATATTTTGACCTTTAACGTCTTCAATTCCATTTATGGTGAAAGTGATGAGTTCGTCTGCGCTAGGTGTTTTTTTTGTCATGAATTAATTTTACTGTGCAAATTTATTACTTTTTTGGCTCTAAACCCCTTATATTGTCTTAATAATATTATAATTTAGAGCCTCAATTTGAACTATGCAAATAATCAAACTTAATGCCACTGATTCTACCAATAATTATTTAAAACAATTATTGGTAGATACTGCTTTAGAAGATTTTTGTGTGGTGACTACTAATCACCAAATCAAAGGGAAAGGGCAAATGGGTGCTGAGTGGGTTTCTGAGAAAGATAAAAACCTTACATTTAGCGTTTTAAAGAAAAATCCATCCGTTGTATTGCCCCAACAATTCCTTTTAAGTATCCTCGTTTCCTTGTCTATTATCAAAACGCTTGAGGATTATAATATCCCAAAATTAGCGATTAAATGGCCTAACGACATTTTGTCAGACCATTATAAAATTTCAGGTATTTTAATTGAAAATTTAATTAAATCTAATAAAATCGATTTTTCTGTGATTGGGATTGGACTAAATGTTAATCAAGAATTTTTCAAAGGATTACCTAAGGTGAGCTCCTTAAAATCTATTTTAGGAATGTCAATTGACAAGGATGAATTACTTCATAAACTCATAAATAATCTTAAAATTTATTTTGAGTTGTATGCCGAAAAAGGAAAAGGTGTTTTAAATGCAGAATACGAATCCTACCTGTTTCGAAAAGACAAGCCTTCTACATTTGAATTGCCTAGTCATAATCTATTTACAGGGATCATTAGGGGTGTAACAGACGCAGGTAAATTGCGCGTTCAAATGGAAAACACAACACAAGAGTTTAACTTGAAAGAGTTGAAATTGTTGTATTAAATTTTCTTAGGAATATTAAGTGCCAAGGTTTCAATAAATTTTGAGATGGGGGCTTTAATCATCATGGCCATCATGGCATTAAAATCTCCCTCAAACGTTAACTGAACATCACTTTGAGTTACAGAAAGGGATTCAATTTTAGCTGTTAAAGAAAAGTCTAATTTTCCGCCAGCAGCACCTAATATAATAGTATGTGGAGATACCATTGATTTTTTCTTTAAAACTATTTCGGGCATTCCACTCAAGGCAAATACAAATGTGTCGGAGTCGATAAGTTTAAACTTATTGATATTTTCGGGCATTAATTGTTCAAAATTTTCAACATTCGTTAAAAAATTAAATACCTCTTGAGCTGATTTTTCAAGACTCACTTTTGTTGATTCTAGTTTCATATCTAAATTTATTTACCTGTCCACTCAGACGGATTTGAATTCCATTTTGATAAAATATCCACTTCATTTTGGTTGATAAAGTTAGTGTCTAAAGCTTGTTCTAGCAAACTTTCGTAATTACTAAGTGTAAAAAGATTGACATTGTTGGTTTCAAAATTTTCTTTCGAAACATCAAACCCATAGGTGAAAATCGCAACCATTCCTTTTACATTAACTTCAGCTGCTTTTAAAGCATCTACTGCGACCAGACTGCTCTTTCCTGTACTGATTAGATCTTCGACGACAACAACATTTTGTCCTTTTTCAATAAACCCTTCAATTTGATTTTGCCGACCATGCTTTTTTGCTTCTGGACGCACATACACAAAAGGAAGTCCAAGATATTCTGCAACCAAAGCTCCAATACCAATGGCGCCAGTGGCTACACCTGCAATGACATCTGGTTTTCCGAACTCTATTTCTATGTTTTTAGCAATTTCTTCTTTGATATAGTTTCTAACAATTGGAAACGATAATACCAAACGGTTGTCGCAATAGATTGGAGACTTCCATCCTGAAGCCCAAGTAAAGGGGTTTTTTTGGTTTAATTTTATGGCATTTATTTGAAGTAAAACTTCTGCAGTTTTTTTGGCAATACTTTTGTTAAAAATCATGTGTCAAAATTACTAAAAATAACTACTTTTACTTTCTATTAACTTGTTTTTAATTAACAATGTATAAAATATTTGTTGGTAATAAACCAATAGTTCTCACAACTGAGCTAGAGCCTGAAACAAATTTCAAGAATTTTTCGATTGATTCAGTAGATATCAACAAAGTACTTGCGAAACTCAAAAAAGATAAATACGGCTCTGTTCGTCTTGTTGGAACCGACAAAGATGTACTTCTCAAAAAATTTCTGTCCTTATTGCCCAATGTAATTGCTGGAGGTGGGAAGGTTTATAATCAGAAAAATGAAATATTATTTATTTTTAGAAATGGTAAATGGGATTTACCAAAAGGCAAAGCAGAGGCAAAAGAAACGATAAATTTCACCGCACTACGGGAGGTAGAAGAAGAAACAGGCGTTACGGGGTTAAAAATTACCAAGCCCTTAGAAATCACGTATCATATATTCAAAAGAAATGATCGTAACTATATCAAAGTGACCTATTGGTTCGAAATGTATTCAGAATACGACGGAAAACTAATTCCACAAGAAAAAGAAGGCATTACTAAAGTCAAATGGATTCCCGAAACCAAACTTCAAAAGGTATTTAATAACTCTTACGCGAACATCAAATTGCTCATTTAAAGTGATTTAGAGGTATATTGTTATAAAAATCTTCAATTAAACGTGCTTTACAGTTGTTATCATTTTCAATAAGTTTATTTTTGCCAGCAAAATTGACAAAAAATGATGGAGTTTATAAGAAAGCGTTCAAGTAATGTTAAAAATGATGTTTTAAGTGGTTTGACCGTAGCGTTGGCCTTAGTTCCAGAAGCAGTAGCATTTGCTTTTGTGGCAGGAGTTGATCCTTTAGTTGGTTTGTATGCAGCGTTTATGATTGGTCTTATTACCTCAATTTTTGGAGGGCGTCCAGGAATGATTAGCGGAGCTACGGGGGCTTTAGCAGTAGTTATGGTTACTCTTGTGGCGCGTGGAAATGCAATGGGAGCTGAAGGTGATGAATTAGGACTTTACTATCTCTTTATGACTGTTATTTTAATGGGAGTTATTCAGGTTTTAGCAGGTGTTTTTAAACTCGGAAAATTTGTCCGTTTGATTCCGCATCCAGTAATGATGGGCTTTGTGAATGGATTGGCAATTGTTATTTTTCTTTCTCAATTAAGTATGTTTATGACGTCTGAAAATGGCGAGATGGTATGGATGCAAGGGACCTCATTATGGACTATGATTGGATTGGTTGGCTTAACAATCGCTATTATGTTTGGATTGCCACAGATCACTAAAAAATTACCAGAAGCATTGGTGGCTATTTTGGTGGTTTCTGCAATTGTTATTTTTGGAGATTTAGATGTAGCAACTGTTGGAAGCTTCATTAGAGATGGTGGTGGTGAAGGCTTAAAAGGTGGGTTACCACTTCCACAGTGGGCTATTTTTGAAAAAATCCCCCTTAATTTTGAAACCTTAAAATTTATTGGACCGTATGCATTGATTCTTGCAGCGATTGGATTGATTGAATCCCTAATGACATTGAACCTAATCGATGAGCTTACTGAAACACGTGGAAACTCCAATAAAGAATGTATCGCTCAAGGAGGTGCAAATATCGTTACTGGATTGTTTGGAGGTATGGGTGGATGTGCAATGATTGGACAATCTATTATTAATATCAAAGGAGGTGGAAGAGGCCGTCTTTCTGGGATTGTAGCTGCACTCGCACTTTTAGCATTTATATTATTTGCATCAGGGCTAATAGAACAAGTTCCTATCGCTGCATTGGTAGGGGTTATGTTTATGGTGGTGATTGGTACTTTTGCATGGTCAAGTTTTAGAATTATTAATAAAATTCCAAAAACAGATGTATTTGTATTGATATTAGTTTCATCGATGACGGTATTTTTTGATTTAGCAATCGCTGTAATTTCTGGAGTGATTGTCAGTGCGCTTGTATTTTCATGGGAAAATGCGAAACGTATTCGTGCTCGAAAACGGATCAAGGAAGATGGTACTAAAGTGTATGAAATATGGGGACCTTTGTTTTTTGGAAGCATCAAAACGTTTAATGATAAATTTGATGTCAAAAATGACCCTCAATCTGTTGAAATTGATTTTGTTGAATCGCGAGTGAGTGATCATTCTGCTATTGAAGCCATATCAAACCTTGTCAATAAATATAAAGAAGATGGTAAAACAATTCACCTTAAACACTTGAGCGAAGATTGTAAGATTTTGTTATATAAATCCAGTCCACTTTTTAAAGATGTTATAATTGAGGCTATTGATGACCCTAGGTACCATTTAGCTGAAAATCCTGAAGCTTTTACAGAGGGACTTTCAGAATATAAACTCTAGCGTTTTTTAATACGTACAGAATTGGGAACAAGCTTTTTGTAATCTCCATCAAAGCGAATAATTTCTCTTACAATAGAGGAGGAAATAAACGAAGTTTGGGCAGAGGTGAGTAGAAAAACAGTTTCTAAAGTTGATAAATGCCTGTTGGTTTGAGCGATTGCTTTTTCAAATTCAAAATCCGCAGGATTCCGTAAGCCTCTTAAAATAAAATCAACTCCAATTTCTTTGCAGAACTCAGTAGTCAAACCACTATAGGACATTACTTTTACTTTTGGATTGTCTTTGAAAGTGTTTTCAATAAACTGTTTGCGTTCTTCTAATGAAAACATATAGTCTTTAGAAGAGTTTTCGCCAATGGCAATAATAACTTCGTCAAATAAGGTAACACCTCTATTAACAATGTCAAAATGCCCTAATGTGATAGGGTCAAAGGATCCTGGAAAAATTGCTTTCTTCATGTTGTAAAGTTAAGGATTTTTCTGAAGTGCTTGTCGAATTGCGTTGTCAAACAAATCGGGCAATGAAATTCCTGCCTGAGATGCTTGCTGGGGTAAGATGCTTTCTTTGGTTAAACCAGGAATTGTATTGATTTCTAAGAAATGCGGTTTGTTGTCTTTAAAAATAAATTCGCTTCTAGAAAACCCATCTAATTTTAAAACCTCATAAATCTTTTTAGCAACCTTTCGAACATCTGTTTCTTGGGCAGTGCTCAAACGAGCAGGGGTAATTTCTTTTGATTTACCTAAGTATTTTGCTTCGTAATCAAAAAAGTCATTTTCTGTTACAATCTCGGTAATTGGGAGTACAGTAACCTCCCCTTTATATCGAATAACACCAACCGATACTTCTGTGCCGTCTAAAAACGATTCAATAATGAGTTCATCATCTTCTTTAAATGCGGTTTCTATGGCATTTGGTAAGTCGGCTTTTGAATAGACTTTGGTAACTCCAAAACTACTACCGGCTTTATTGGCTTTTACAAAGCAAGGAAATCCAACAGCCTTTTCGATGGCTGTAGAGTCAATTGCATCGCCAACATTTAAAAAATAGGAATTTGCTGCGAGAATACCATAAGGTTTTAACGCACTTAAACAATCACGTTTATTAAATGTTAGGGCCGCTTGGTACATACTACAACTGGTATGCGGAATAGATAATAATTCAAAATAGGCTTGCATAAGTCCGTCTTCGCCTGGACTGCCGTGAATGGCATTAAATACGCAGTCAAAATTTATTTTTGAACCAGCAACATTAATAGAAAAATCAGCTTTATCTACAGGGCGTTCTGTTAAATCTTCTGCAACATATACCCATTTATCTTTAAAAATATGGATGCAATACGCATTGTAGCTTATTTTTGGTAAACTGTCGTAAACGACACCTCCGCTTTTTAAAGAGATTAAATATTCGCTAGAATATCCGCCCATAATGATGGCAATATTTTTTTTCATTTGTACGTTTATAAAGTAAAAATATTACTTTTATCTCAAATCAAAATCATTTTAAACCAAATATATTTACTTCAAACTAAACAAGCTAAAGATTTTAAGGACACAAATATTTGCTTAGCTTTGTTACATCATTAAAACAAACCATGAATTTCATTAAATTCTTTTTTAGTAAATCATTTATAAAGCAATTAATTTTTGCATTTATAGTGTTATTAGTTTTTGGCTTTTTAGCACTCAAATGGCTCAAATTGTATACCAATCATGGCTCTTTTGTGACGGTGCCAGCACTTACAGGTAAAACTTTTGAATCAGCTCAGTTTCTTATCAAAGATCTCGATCTTAGAAGTGAAGTGCAAGATTCTTCAAACTACAACCCTAACTACCCTAAGGGGGCTGTGATCGAACAAGATCCTTTGGCAGGTAGCAAAGTCAAAGAAGATCGAAAAATATATTTAATTCTTAACCCTTCAGCCTACAGGACACTTCCAGTACCAGATGTCATTCGTCGGACGATCAGACAAGCAAAACCCACACTTGAAACCCTAGGGTTTCAAATTGGATCAATGATCTATGAAGATGATTTAGGGAAAGATGAAGTTTTAGAAATACGCCATAACGGTCAAATTATTGAAGCAGGTACGATGCTTCCAAAAACCTCGAAAATCGACCTTGTTTTAGGAAACGGTGTTCGAAAGCAATAAGTAACCATGGAAGAATCCAATGAATTTTTAGAGAATGAAAGTGAATTACATGAGCATTATTCGTTTACAGTCGAAAAAGGACAACAGCCTTTACGGATTGATAAATACTTGATGAATTTTGTCGAAAATGCCACTCGAAATAAAATACAAGCCGCTGCTAAAGAGGGTAGCATACGAGTCAATGAGTTGGTTGTCAAATCAAATTATAAGGTGAAGCCTTTGGATCAAATCCGTGTTTTATTTGAACATCCCCCTCATGAAAATTTATTAGTACCCGAAGAGATTCCTATTGATGTTGTCTATGAAGATGATGACCTATTGGTGGTCAACAAAGCACCAGGGATGGTTGTTCATCCAGGACATGGAAATTATTCTGGAACTCTAATTAATGCCTTGCTATTTCATTTTGATAATTTACCTAATAACAGTAGTAACCGACCAGGCTTAGTCCACCGGATTGATAAAGATACAAGTGGATTGTTGGTTGTTGCTAAAACTGAAAAAGCGATGGCGCATCTATCGGCACAATTCAAAGCCAAAACAAGTGAGCGCGAATATGTTGCCTTAGTTTGGGGAAATGTTGAATTAGAAGAAGGCACAATTGAAGGTAATATAGGGCGTCACCCTAAAAATAGGTTACAAAATACGGTCTATTTTGGAGATGAAGCAGACAAAGGAAAACCGGCGATTACCCATTACAAAGTTCTTCAACGTTTGGGCTATGTGACGTTGTTAGCCTGTAGATTAGAAACGGGACGTACGCACCAAATACGGGTACACATGAAACACATTGGACACACGCTTTTTAATGATGAACGGTATGGTGGCGAGCGCATCCTGAAAGGAACAACTTTTACTAAGTACAAGCAGTTTGTAGATAATTGTTTTAAAACCCTTCCGCGTCAAGCTTTGCATGCCAAAACCTTAGGGTTTGTACATCCTACTACTGGGAAAACGATGTCTTTTACAACTGAAATTCCTCAGGACATGCAAAATTGTATCGAAAAATGGCAAACCTATTCGAATCATATTTCAGAAAATAAAGACTCATGAAACTAGTTATCTCACCTGCAAAATCATTAAATTACGAGAGTGATTTACCTACCAAATTAAGCACCAATAGTCATTTTTTGAATGAAGCTAAACAATTGAATACAATTCTTAAAAAGAAATCGGCCAAAGCACTTTCGGAATTGATGCATATTTCATCTAATTTAGGACAGCTCAATTATGAACGTAATCAACAGTGGACGGTGCCTTTTACTACTGAAAATGCGCGGCCAGCTATCTATGCGTTTAATGGCGATGTGTATCGTGGGTTAGATGCCTATACCATTGAAGCATCAAAAATAGAAGCTTTACAGCAATCTGTACGAATTATATCGGGTTTATATGGTATTTTGAAACCATTAGACTTGATACAACCTTATCGTCTGGAAATGGGTACAAAAATTCCCGTAGGTAAATCTAAAAACCTCTATGACTTTTGGCGGAAAAAAGTATCAACTGCTTTGAATGATGAATTAGAAGAAGGGGAGTTGTTTGTGAACTTAGCAAGTCAAGAGTATTTTAAGGCCATTGATGTCAAAATTCTTAAAGTACCCGTTGTTCATGTCGATTTTAAAGAATTTAAAAATGGACAGTATAAAACCATTGCTATTTTTGCGAAACTTGCCCGAGGTTATATGACACGACACATCATTGAAAATTCAGTGGAGACGATTGATGGCTTGAAAACCTTTGCAACGGATGGCTATGCGTATGATGCGAATTTATCAACGGATACTAAATTGGTGTTTACCCGTTAATTTATTTAAAATAAGACGTACCTTTGTGGCATCGTTCAGAATGACCTATCGTATTGTATACTGTCATTTTCAAAACATAATATATGACATTTCAATCATTAGGACTTATTGAAGCCCTACTTAAAGCAGTCCGTTTACAGGGCTATGAAACCCCATCTCCAATACAACAAAAAGCAATTCCTCCAATTCTTGAAGGTCTTGATGTATTGGCATCAGCTCAAACAGGAACAGGGAAAACAGCAGGATTTACCCTGCCAATGTTGCAAATTTTATCCAAAAACCCAGTACCACATCGTCGTCCCGTACGTGCGTTAGTGTTGACACCAACCAGAGAATTGGCGGATCAGGTTTATACCAATGTAAAACATTACAGTAAGTTTTTGGACTTGCGTGCTGCTGTTATTTTTGGTGGGGTGAATCAAAATCCACAAATCAAACAGCTTCGTAATGGAGTTGATGTTCTCGTAGCGACACCTGGGCGATTGATTGATTTGGAAAATCAAGGCCATTTATCATTGTCCAAAGTCGAGATCTTTGTACTTGATGAAGCTGACCGTATGTTAGATATGGGGTTCAAACGTGATATCGATAAAATCCGATCATTGATTCCATCGAGACGTCAAAACTTAATGTTTTCGGCCACCTTTTCAAGAGAAATAAAAAGCTTGGCACAAACCATTTTACAACGTCCAACACTTGTAGAAGCAACACCAGAAAATACAACTGTTGAAGCGATTGCTCAACAGATATATAGAGTGGCTAAAGAGAAAAAAACAAACCTTCTTATCAAATTGATTCAAGATGGGCAGTGGCAACAAGTATTGGTGTTTACACGGACTAAACACGGCGCTAATAACCTTTGTAAAAAACTAGAAAGTGCCCGCATTTCTGCAATGGCCATTCATGGAAATAAAAGTCAAGGTGCAAGAACAAAAGCCTTGGCGGTTTTAAAAATCATGATATTCGTGTGTTAGTTGCAACGGATATTGCTGCACGTGGTTTGGATATTCCATTACTGCCACATGTGGTCAATTACGAGCTTCCAAACATTCCTGAAGATTATGTGCACCGTATTGGTCGTACAGGTCGAGCAGGGGCAAATGGTGTCGCCTTGTCGTTAGTCTGTGCCGAAGAAACGTCTTACTTAGCTTCGATAGAAAAACTAACAAAGCAACGTTTTAAGAAAGAAATTGTTGAAGGTTTTGAACCTGATCCAAATGCGTCTACCGTACCGCCTAAACAAGGTGGTGGACGTCAAAGACGCGGAGGAGGTCGACCAAGCAACAACCGACAAGGGTCTGCTGGTGGCGGTAACCGTTCTAACCACAACCGTCGACGCTAATTTTATGGAATCTCAACCTAACAATCCTTTACATGGCGTAAAACTGGAGCAAATTCTGATTGCTCTTGAAGCTCATTATGGCTGGGAAGCGATGGGCGAAAAAATAAATATCCGTTGTTTTACAGATGGACCTACTTTAAAGTCCAGCCTTAAATTTTTGAGACGTACACCCTGGGCACGTACCAAAGTGGAGAACCTTTATTTGAAGTTTTTAAAGACGCAGTAGGGCGGAGGTGATTTTATATTTTTTCTAATTACAATTGCTGTTTTTATAAAATTCAACTCTGGCTTTTGTCCTTAAATTTGTGAAATAAATGTTAAACTAATTAACATTAATAGTAATACTATTATATTTGTAATGTATTACCATGGAAAAACTTCAATTACATATCACTATCAGTCCGGATCTTTACACAAAGAATCCAGAATCCTCTGTTTTAGGACAAAAAATTGTCTCTAAAAGTATTGAGATGATTGATGCATTAGGTTTTGAAGATTTTACGTTCAAAAAATTGGGTCAAGAGATTGGATCTAACGAAAGTTCGGTTTATCGCTATTTTGACAGCAAGCACGCAATGTTGGTGTATTTGATCAACTGGTATTGGAGTTGGATTGAGTATAAATTGGTATTTTCCACTTTGAATGTGCCATCAGCCCATGACCGCCTCACTCAAGCAATTTTGATATTAACCGCTGAGGTTACAGAGGATAATGCCTTTTCGTACATCAATGAAGTCCTGTTGAACAAAATTATTATTTCAGAGTCTTCTAAAGCCTACCATACAAAAGCTATTGATAGCGAAAATAAAAAAGGCTATTATAAAACGTATAAACGTGTAGTGCAGCGTGTGAGCGACCTTGTAACATGAAATCAATCCGAGTTACGAATTTCCACACATGTTAATTTCAACAGTGATTGAAGGTGCTCATCATCAGCGGTATTTTTCAAAACACTTACCATCGCTGACCGATTTTGAAGAAGGAAAAAATAATATTGTTACGGTTTTATACCGATTTAGTTTTTAATACCCTTTCAAACCAATGAAACAAGTGTCATACATCATAGCCTATGGGTATTAGAGTGCTAATTTTTGCATTGGTATTTAGCTCTATTATTCTTCAGCCTGTTATAAAGTCGATGGTGGTTTCTGAGCCCCAAGCATTTTCTTGGCTCGATATGGAAACTGAAAGTGATTCTAGTGAAAAAGAAAATCAAGAGTTAGAAGACTCGAAAGATAAAAAAGTAGAGATTCGATTTACAAAAGAAGAATCTCCTGTAAACATCTACCTCAAAAGAGGATCTATATTTGGAGTGCATTTTTTAAAAATGGACATTACCATTGATACTCACGATCCCCCTCCAGAACTGGCCTAGTCTTTTCACCATTTAGAGGCTCTGCTTGAAGTGGACACCTTTTTAAATCATCTCAATTACATTAAAATTAAATTCAAGTAATACATCTCTCTTTGTATTGCTTAAATATCATATACCATATTATAATGAACAGTTCAAACCCATTCAAAAATTTAAAATCAGACCTACCCTCAAGTATTGTTGTATTCTTCGTAGCATTACCGCTATGTTTAGGAATAGCCCTAGCCAGTGGGGCTCCACTTTTTTCAGGACTTATAGCAGGAATCGTCGGTGGTGTTGTTGTAGGGGCTATTAGTAAATCATCCGTAGGCGTTAGTGGTCCTGCAGCAGGTTTGGCAGCTATTGTCTTAACCGCCATAGGAACCCTAGGTAGTTTCGAAAACTTTTTATTAGCCGTTGTATTAGGAGGTGTTATTCAGTTTTTGTTTGGGATCTTAAGAGCAGGGGTAATAGGTTATTATTTCCCATCTTCAGTTATTAAGGGGATGCTCACAGGAATCGGAATTATTATCGTCCTAAAACAAATTCCACATTTCTTTGGATATAATTCTAATCCAGAAGGGAATTTCGCCTTTTTTAAAGTGGATGGCGAAAACACATTTTCGGAAATATTAAATGCCATAAATTTCATTAGTCCTGGAGCTACAATTATAGCCCTTTTTGCGTTGGCTATATTGCTGCTTTGGAGTGAGGTTTTAAACGATAAAGGAAAATTCTTTAAACTGGTTCAAGGGCCATTGGTCGCTGTTGCTGCGGGAATTATTTATTTTATAAGTACTAAAGGAAGTACGCAGTGGGGTATTTCACCAGATTTATTGGTGAGCGTTCCTGTTCCCGAAGATGCAACCTCTTTCTTTCGCACAGTTTAGTTTCCCAAATTTTGGAGCCATCGGCAACCCTGAAGTATGGATTGTTGCGTTTACCATTGCCTTGGTAGCAAGTTTAGAAACTTTATTATGCGTTGAAGCAACCGATAAAATAGATCCGTTAAAACGCGTTACTCCTACTAACAGAGAGTTGTTAGCTCAGGGTATTGGGAATGTGGTTTCTGGCTTTATAGGAGGGTTACCAGTGACACAAGTAATTGTACGTAGTTCGGCCAATATACAGTCGGGAGGGAAAACAAAAATGTCAGCCATTATCCACGGATTTTTATTGTTGATATCGGTGATTTTAATTCCAAATTTGTTAAATAAAATTCCACTTTCTGTTTTGGCAGCAGTCTTGTTTATTGTTGGCTATAAATTAGCCAAGCCAGCATTGTTTGTAGAGATGTATCGATTGGGATGGAAACAGTTTACTCCCTTTGTTGTGACAGTATTAGGAATTATATTTACAGACCTTTTAGTTGGAATCGCATTGGGTCTTGCCGTTGGAATTGTTGTTATTTTGATTAAAAATTTCCAGAATTCTCATTTCTTACACATCGAAGATAAGAGTAATGGCGTACATAAAATAAAAATGACCTTGGCAGAAGAAGTTACTTTTTTTAACAAAGGAGCTATTCTTAAAGAGTTAGATAATTTGCCACGTGATAGTTATTTAGAGTTAGATGTCACAAAAACGCGTTATCTTGACAATGATATCATTGAAATTTTAGAAGATTTTTCTGAAAAAGCACGTCAAAGACATATTGATATCAAATTAATATCCGTTAGAGGTGTTGTTGAAAACCCAGAAAGTTTTATACAGTTTTTTCAATTACGCCCACAAACAGTTTAAAAAAATATAAATAAATTAAATAAAAAATTATGAATGCACACACTAAAGAAAGTCAAGCAGTAATGACCCCACAAACATCTTTACAAGCTTTAAAAGAAGGCAACGAACGTTTTGTTAATGCAACGCAAGTTGTAAGAGATTTAAACGCACAAGTAGCGGCAACGAGTACAGGACAATATCCTTTTGCAACAGTCCTGCATTGTATAGATTCGCGCGTATCTGCTGAGCATGTTTTTGATCAAGGGATTGGTGATTTGTTCAGTATCCGTATTGCTGGAAATTTTGTTAATGAAGATATTTTAGGGAGTATGGAATTCGCTTGTAAACTTGCAGGCACCAAAGTATTGGTAGTTCTTGGACACACCGCTTGTGGAGCCGTTAAAGGCGCTTGTGACCATGCACGTATGGGAAATTTAACGGCACTGATTAATAAAATTGAACCTGCAGTTGAAGCAGTAAACCTTCCTGAAGATGAAGCGTCGAGAACCTCGGCTAATATCAACTTTGTGAATACTGTTGCCGCTAAAAATGTCGAAATGACTTTAAGCGATATTCGTAACAAAAGCGCTATTCTCAAGGAAATGGAAGCTAATGGCGAATTGATAATAGTAGGTGGTATGTATGATATCTCTAATGGAAAAGTGACTTTTTATGCTTAAAAAATCTAATCTCTTTGTGGCAGCATTAACCTGTGTGTTAATGCTGCCTTTTGTAACAGTCGCCCAAAGTAGTGATTTTGGAAATTGGCTGATTTATATTGGTAGTAAGAAGGTGAACAGCAAGTGGAATATTCACAACGAGATTCAGTTTCGAAATTATGACGCCATAGGCGATTTAGAGCAATTATTACTGCGTACAGGAGTTGGGTATAACCTATCCGAAAATAATCATAATGTATTGTTAGGGTATGGATATATCAATTCCGAAAACTATAGTGGTGATACAACAGAAAAAATCACGGTAAATGAACACCGAATTTTTCAGCAATTTACCTCAAAACAAAAAATAGGAACAGTATCATTAACCCATCGCTATCGATTTGAGCAGCGTTTTGTGGAATCAGATTTTAAGATGCGTTTGCGTTATTTTTTAGCTTTTAAAGTGCCCTTGCTGAAAACAGAAGAAATGCCTTCGAAACTGTACTTATCAGCGTATAATGAAGTATTTTTAAATACTGAAAGTGCTGTTTTTGATCGCAATCGTGTGTATGGCGGATTTGGCTATCAAATTAATAAAAACGTTCGTGTGGAAGCAGGATATATGAGTCAGCTTTTTGAAACTTCTAGTCGTGATCAGTTTAATTTGATAACGTTTGTGAATTTTTAGAACGCTTATTTCAGCGTGTTCTTTTCCTTTCGTTTTCTCGTTCTTTCTAAGACAGCTGTTAACGCTTCTTCGCTAATAGGTTTTGAAATATAATCATCGAATCCCGCTGCTTTTATTTTTTCTATGTCCTCAGCGGATGAAAACGCCGTCTGTGCTATAATGGGTAATTTTGGACGCTCTTCCTTTATCAATTTCAGGGCTTCAAAACCGTTCATATTTGGCATTTTTAGATCCATTAATACAATATCGATTTCCGGTTGAGTGTTGCAAATACTAACAGCTTCTTCGCCGTTTTTTGCATGAATAATAATACAATCTAAATTGATTTTATCTTTTAATAATATTTCGAGATATAGATAATTAATTTCCTCGTCTTCTGCGACTAAAATTTTGCAATGATGCTTGCTATTATCTTTTATAGTTTGCTCTGAAGTATCAGTTGCTAGTTTGTACTGTGTTGGGGTGTAGGGGATGGTCACAAAAAATGTTGCTCCTTCTCCCTTTTTAGATTTAAGTGTGATTTTTCCGCCTATTAATTTAGTGTTTTCTTTAGCAATTGATAGCCCTAGACCTAGTCCGCCAAATTGTTTTTTTATTTCTTTTTCTTCTTGTGTAAAGCGTTCAAAAATAGATTTTTGTCTACTTGTTTTTATTCCAACCCCTGTATCTTTAACATAAAGTTCTAAATGTTCATCTGTTTTTTTATACCCAAACTCTATGGCCCCTTCTGTTGTAAACTTCAAAGCATTTTCAAGTAAATTGCTGAGGATGTTATTTAATTTAGCGGCATCGGTAAGTATGAAGCTTTCTTTGTCTGAAAGCTCCTTTCTTAAGTATAGTGGTGTGTTATTTTCTTTGGCTTTGAGGTCAAAAATTGTAAATAATTCTAAAAGTAAGTTATTGAGACAGACCTCTCTTTCTATAACTGTTACTTGGTTTGAGGTAATTTTTGATATTTCAATTAAATCATCAATTGTTCGTAGTAATTGGTGTCCACTATTTTGAATAATACTGATGTAATGTTTTCGCTTCACCTCTGCTAGATCAGGATCATTTAGGAATTTTGTGAACCCCAAAATCCCATTCATTGGCGTCCTAATTTCATGCGATAAATTACTTATAAAATCATTTTTGATTCTGTCATTTTTTTCAGCAGTTTCTTTATCTTTTAAAAACTGTAGCTCCTTTAATTTACGTTCTGTAATATCTGCAAAAATAACTGCGATTAAATTTTTTTGTATTTCCCAAGCAAATATTTCATAGTATTTACCATTAGTTGATTTTTTGTTCTTGTAATTTATCGATGTTCCTTTCCTCGCTATTTCATTATATATTTCCAACCAATACCAATCAACAGGTTCAAATATCTCTTTGTAGCGTTTCCCAATAAGTTGTGATTTTGTTTTTCCAACTAATTCCGTGAACGATTTATTTACATATCGGTAATAATAGTCTTTTACATCCTCATTTCCTTTTGTTATCAGTTCAATGATTTTAACATTTTTAGGGGCTGTGTCCAAAAACTGATGCATCTGTTGTTCATATTGGCTTAAGTTCTTAATCGTTTCTTTTTGAGCAATAATTTGCCGTTCTAATGCTTCATAAGTTGGTTTGTTCATACACTACAGTTGAAGTTTATTGTAAAAAATTGAAACGAAATATAATATTAATTCAATCAATATTCAACTTATTAGGACACAAATAGTAATGTAAATTATTTGTGTTCATATATTTAACCATGTATATGTTATAATTTTATCTCAAAAAAGCATACCTCTGCATTATGATAGTGTGAGGGTAATTGTGTGGTGTTTTGCAATTTATTAATGCCTAAAAAATTAAATCCACAGCCTTTATAATAGCTGATAAGCCCTTCGTTTCTACCACACGTATCCATTCTTATAAACTGTTTGTGATGCTGAAGTGCATGATCTTTAGCCCATTCAACAATGGTTTTCACGAAATTGTTACCTCTATATTCTGGATTTGTAGCAATGCGATGAATGTATATTGACAGAGCATTTTCTTTCTCTTCCCATATTTGTGGATCACTATAAGTGATGGCCCATATACACGCTATTTTACCGTCAATTATTAATTTGAATTGTCTATTTTGAATAATTTCAATTGCAATATTATTTTGATTAAAAAGGGGCCATTGGTTTTTAGGAAATTTTATTTTCTGGAAGTTAGTTGCTAAATCATATAATCTGAATATTTCAGAAATATCATTTAAATTACTAGTGGTTATAACCATGGTATGATCTATATAAATACTTTCCTAAACGCTTAAGAATTTTAGTTATAAATCTAACATAATTTATTTAAAACACAAGTACTAGTACTCGTTTAATAGCTGCTTTTAGCTTATATTGAAGTATTTGAGCAAGTTGTAAATTATTTTTTTGCTTTTCTTGACATTGTCACCAAAGCATACTTTGATAATTTACTGTTATCGATAATTAGTTTAGTTGTTACGCCTCGACTGTATACTTTTCTCCCTGATACACCTAATTTTATTCCTTTTACGATGAATGTTTTGCCATCATTAGCTTGAAAAACCAACTTGTCACTTTCTCTAGGGTTTCCAGAGCAGTGGAATTCATACGTTTTACCTGCTTAAACTTTGTATAAATAATAGCTATGGTTATTAATTTTTACACTAATTATTTCTATTGAAATATTGATTAATTCCAGCAGAATCGAATTTAAAAGCAGAATTATTTTCCGATTTGTCCAGCTTATTGTGAATGGTTAAGCCCCACAAAATGAGTTCCATACAAAAAAATTGATCCTCTTTACTTAATTTAGCTGCGTACTCTTCAACAATAGCCACTAAGGGTTTTATAGATTTTAGACTTGTAAAAAATTCGTTATCGGAATCCGTATAGTTCAATTCAATAAAATTGTGATCAAACCACTCAATCAAATCGCTGTAAGGAGTTTTAACGCCTTCTTTTTCTAGTTTCGAAATGCGTGGAAATAGCTGACTAAATTGTATCAGTACTGCATTTTCTATAAGAGTTTTAGCAACTTCATCAGCACCTTCTTGTTCGCCTTCATAAACCAATTCAATCTTTCCAGTAATAGATGGGATGATCGACATAAAATCCACCAATCTAACCGTTGTTTTTTCAGCAGCTGTTTCAATCAATCTTAATTTTGCTGCTGCCATAAGATTTTCCATGGCACTGATCGTTAGCCGTGCACTCACGCCACTTTTGGCATCTACATATTCACTTTTACGGGCCGTAAAGGCAACCTGCTCCAATAAGTCTTTTGCTAGGTCAGGAACAACAATAGAAGCTTGATCTTCTTTAGAAATTCTTGCTTCCTGTGCTGTAATTTCCCGGGCTAGTGCAATTGATTTTGGATAGTGCGTAAAAATCTGTGAACCAATTCTATCTTTTAAGGGCGTTACAATACTACCTCTATTGGTGTAATCTTCGGGATTAGCAGTAAACACAAATTGGATATCAAGAGGCATTCGCAGCTGAAACCCGCGTATTTGAATGTCACCTTCTTGTAGGATATTAAATAAAGACACTTGAATACGTGCTTGTAAATCAGGCAGTTCGTTTAAAACAAATATAGACCGATTGGCTCGTGGTATCATCCCGTAATGTAAAACACGTTCATCGGAATAGGGTAGTTTTAAAGTCGCGGCTTTGATCGGGTCAATATCACCAATCAAATCAGAAACATTCACATCGGGAGTTGCCAATTTTTCAAAGAATCGATCAGAGCGGTGTACCCATGAAATGGGGGTTTTATCGCCCATTTCGGCAATCAAATCTCGTGCATATTTTGAGATCGGTTGAAACGGACTGTCATTAATTTCTGAACCTTTAACAATCGGCATGTACTCGTCAAGGAGGTCTACCATACTTCTTGCTATTTTGGTTTTTGCTTGCCCACGTAATCCTAATAAATTGATGTGATGCCCAGCAATAATTGCTTTTTTTAGTTGAGGAACAACCGTATCTTCATACCCATAAAGCCCTTCAAAAACTGGCTTTTTTGCTTTGATACGCGCAATTAAATTTGCCTGAATCTCTTGGTTTATAGTTTGATCTTTATAACCCGATTTTTTCAACTCTTTAAACGTGATGTCTTTACTCATATTCTTTTAATTCTATTTTTTTCGTAATCTTCAAATATCATTTCTCCCAAACCAGATAACCCTGTTAAAAAGGCTTTCCCTTGATTTTGCGCTGTAAACAACTCCACAAACTGACGCAGATAAGGATCTTGGGCAATCATAAATGTGGTAATTGGAATTTTTAATTTCCGGGCTTGTGCTGCTTTGTTAAGGCATTTTGAAACAATCATATCGTCTAAGCCATTACTATTTTTATAAAACTCTCCAGAGGGTAACTGAATGCAGCTCGGCTTGCCATCCGTAATCATAAAAATTTGTTTGTTTGTATTCCGTTTTCGCCGTAAAATATCCATTGCCAGTTCCAATCCAGCAACCGTATTGGTGTGGTAAGGGCCTACTTTTAAATAGGGGAGGTCTTTCACTTTTATGGGCCAGGCTTCATTTCCAAACACAATAATATCAATGGAATCTTTTGGATACTTCCGATGGATCAGTTCTACCAACGCCATCGCTACTTTTTTAGCAGGCGTAATGCGGTCCTCACCATACAGAATCATAGAGTGACTAATGTCTATCATCAACACAGTACTCATTTGAGCTTTGTGTTTTGTTTCCTCAACAATTAGATCATTTTCTGTTAATCGAATGTCTGAGATTCCATTGTTAATTTGTGCATTTTTCAAACTCTCCGTCATGTTGACTCTCGATAAATCATCGCCAAATTGGAACGCTCTATTTTCACCATCACGTTCATCGCCAATACCAATTTTTTTTGTACTATGGTTGCCAAGACCACTCTTTTTTAATTTCCCAAAAATCTGGTTGAGGGCATAATCTCGCAACGCCGATTCAAGTTTGGCAGTCAGCTTGTTTTTTCCTTTACCAGTTCCGTTTCCAGATTTTACAGCATCCGGATCAATATCTTCTTTGATATAGCCCCGCTTTTTAAGGTCCTCTTCAAAGTCTTCTAATGAATAGTTATCATTAAAGATATTATACTCTTTGTCAAGCGTATTGAGCCATTCAAACGCCTCTTCAATATCGCCCGAGGTATGTGTCAAAAGTTCTTTGAACACTCCAAACACACGATCAAAGTCCGATACGTCTTTGGCGATGTGTTTACTGAACGTAAACCCTTTTCCGTAATTGAAGTCTATGCCTGTCATCCTTACAAATATCGGAATATAGAATACTTAAATGCGTTAAGAAGGTATTAATCTTTTGGTTGTTCTGACAATAAACATTTAGGTTTTGTTAGGGTTTAAAGTGTGGTAAGACTTTTTGGTATTGATGCATGGACTTGGTTTAAAACTCTAAACTTCGGTTAAGTTGCTTATGAAGATTTAGACTTGGGGTCAGAATCAATTATAAATATAAAAAAAAATCACGCACCTTTAAAGATATACGTGATTTTAACACTCTTACTATAAATTAATACTAATGTTATTAGGCGACGTTTTCAGCTTCAAATTTCTGTATTTTTTCTAACACATATTTTTTTTCGTCGCGTTCTTGCTCAATGTCAAAATCGTTTTGAATGCCCAACCAAAATTGAGCAGAGTTTCCAAAATATTTGCTCAAACGAAGTGCTGTATCCGCAGTAATTCGCCTTTTACCTTTTGTGATTTCTGATATTCGAGTTTGCGGAATTCCTAAGTCTTTTGAGAGTCGGTAGGCTGAAATATTTAAAGGCTCAAGAAACTCTGAGCGTAAAATTTCACCAGGATGAATATTTGCTAATTTTTCCATTGTACTGTTTTTTAATGATAATCAATAATTTCTACGTTGCTGGCATTTCCTATATTCCATTGGAAGATCACGCGCCATTGTTTATTAATTCGAATGCTATAAAATCCGTTTAAATTCCCTGTCAACTTTTCAAGTCGATTCGATGGGGGAATGCGCAGGTCTATAATATCTGCCGAATTATGAAGCATTCTCAATTTTCGACGCCCCACATTTTGTATGTATAAAGGCATTTTTTTAACTCGAATACCATTCCAAATGTGTTCGGTTTCTTTGGAGCCAAATGAAACAATCATAGTATTGTTTTCCGTTACTAACGTCAAAGGTAAGTATAAAAAGTAGAATCACAAAAAAAATCACGCACCTCCAAAGATATACGTGATTTTAATAAGTGAAGTATCTTTTAACCGTTCAGTAAAGGTTCTGTAAACGCTCCCAAATCATCCACCCCATGGGCAGTCACATAATTTATAAACGCACTACCAATAATTGCACCTTTTGCATATTGCGTGGCTTGACTAAAGGTCTCATGATCTGAAATTCCAAACCCAATAACCTGTGGGTTGGTGAGTTTAAGGTCTGCAATACGCTTAAAATAATCCGTTTGAGTGTTTCCAAAACCACTCTGACTTCCTGTGGTGCTGGCACTGCTCACCATATAAATAAAGCCATCTGAGATACTATCCATATACCGAATGCGTGTTTCGCTGGTTTGAGGTGTAATCAAAAAGACATTGAGCAATCCATACCGTTCAAAAATGGCTTTATATTCCTCGTGATAGACTTCTACCGGCAAGTCAGGAATGATCAATCCATCAATCCCTACCTCTTGGCATTTTTTACAAAATGCTTCCACACCATATTGCAGCATTGGATTAAAATAGCCCATCAAAATCAAAGGAATAGACACTGATTTTCGAATGTCTTTTAGTTGATCAAACAATACTGTTGAAGTCATGCCATTGTGTAAGGCCTGTGTAGAACTCGCTTGAATGGTGGGGCCATCCGCCAACGGATCGCTAAATGGCAACCCAATCTCAATCATGTCAACACCATTTTTTTCTAAGTTTTCAATCGTTGTTACCGTGTCGTTTAAGTTGGGGTATCCCGCCGTAAAATAGATGGATAATAACTTCTTATCTTCTTGTAATTTTGCTTGTATTCGATTCACAATCTTAGAGTTTAAAATAATCAATATAGGTATTCAAATCTTTGTCGCCACGCCCCGACAAACTAATCACCACCACATCTTCAGGTTTGAATTTTTTATCTTCAAAAATAGCCAACGCATGAGAAGTTTCAATCGCCGGAATAATGCCTTCTAACTGCGATAATTCCAGTCCAGCTGTCATCGCCTCATCATCGGTCACCGAAATGAATTCTGCACGTTTGGTTTCATACAAATGCGCATGCATAGGACCAACGCCAGGATAATCTAAGCCTGCTGAAATAGAGTAAGGCTCTGTGATTTGTCCGTCCGTAGTTTGCATCAATAAGGTTTTACTCCCGTGAATCACCCCTTCTTTTCCAAGTACGGAAGTCGCGGCACTTTCGCCGGTATAAATCCCTTTCCCTGCTGCTTCCACTGCAATCAGTTTCACGTCGGGTTCATTCAAATAGTGGTAATAGGCACCAGCGGCATTACTACCTCCACCCACACAAGCTACCACGTAGTCAGGGTTCTCGCGCCCTTCAACTTCTTTTAATTGCCATTTTGTTTCTTCGGAAACAACCGATTGAAAACGCGCCACCATATCAGGATAAGGGTGTGGTCCTACAGCACTTCCAATAATATAATGGGTATCCACAGGATTATTGATCCAATCGCGAATGGCTTCATTAGTAGCATCTTTTAGGGTACGACTTCCAGACAATGCTGGACGTACCTCTGCACCGAGCATTTTCATACGTGCTACATTAGGCGCTTGACGTGCGATGTCAATTTCACCCATGTACACAATACATTCCAAACCTGCTAAAGCACAAACAGTTGCTGTAGCTACGCCATGCTGTCCAGCCCCAGTTTCAGCAATGATGCGCTTTTTTTTCAGTTTTTTCGCCATCAAAATTTGACCTATGGTGTTGTTGATTTTATGTGCCCCCGTATGGCATAAATCTTCACGTTTCAAGTATATTTTGGTATTGTATTTTGCAGACAATCGTGTTGCGAAATACAATGGTGTTGGTCGGCCTACATAATCTTTCAAGAGTTGGTCGAACTCTTTTTTGAAATCAGGTTCTGCCATTACTTTCAAATACTTTTGACGTAATTCTTCGACATTAGGATATAACATTTCTGGAATAAATGCTCCTCCAAATTGGCCATAGTAGCCTTTTTCGTTTACGTGATAACTCATAATAAATGTTTAAATTTTTCTAAATTATTTTTATTTTTCTTAGCGGGTGCGTCTTCAAATTTACTATTCACATCCACCGCATGACAGTAGGTTGCTGCCACACTTGTTTTAAATTCTTGTAATTGGTCTGCATTTTCTAATCCAATCCCGCCACTTAAAAAATAGGGTTTTGTTGAGGGGTAGTGTTCTAAAACAGACCAGTCAAAGCAGTACCCGTTTCCGCCAGCCAAAGGCCCTTTGGTATCAAATAGATAATAATCACAAACGGTTTCATATGGCGTTAGTATAGCAAAGTTAAACTCGTTTTTAATGGAGAATACTTTGATGACCTCTATATTGAGTGCTTGCAAAGATTTGCAAAATTCAGGCGTTTCTTTTCCGTGTAATTGAACCGCTTGCAAATTGTGGGTATTGATTTTTTCGACAATAGTATCATAAGAAGCATTCACAAAAACGCCTACTTTTTTTATGGTCAACGGAAGGGTAGGAGTCGATGCAGATACATGGCGTGACGAACCCCCAAAGAAGATAAAGCCCATATAGTCAGGTTGGATCGCAGCGATCAACTGAATATTATCATCATAGCGCATGCCACATACTTTTAGTTTCATCCGTTCAATTGTTTTATAAATGCTGCAGCACTTGCTCCAGGATCATCTGTTTTCATAAAATTCTCACCAACTAAAAATCCTTTATAGTCAGACGGTTGTAAACTTTGAATATCTTCGACAGTACGAATCCCACTTTCTGAAATTTTCACAAAATCATCTGGAATAAGCGTACTGAGTTTTTTGCTCGTTTCTAGGCTGACTTCAAACGTTTTAAGGTTTCGGTTATTGACTCCAATCATATTGAGCGACGGCATCAGAGATTTGTGCAACTCCTCTTCATTATGAATTTCTAACAAGACTTCCATCCCTAAACTTTGAGCAAGGGTTGAGAAATTTTGAATTTCTTCACGGGTCAAAATGGCAGCAATGAGTAGAATGACGTCGGCGCCATATGCTTTTGCTTCCACAATTTGATAGGAATCAATAATGAATTCTTTTCGAAGTAAGGGCATGTTACAACTGGCTCTTGCCGTTAATAAGTCTTCTAAACTCCCACCAAAATATTTCATATCGGTTAATACCGACATTCCACAGGCACCTGCAGATTCGTAGCCTTGCGCCACATCCTGCACATTCAAATTTTGATTGATACAGTCTTTTGATGGTGAACGGCGTTTGTGTTCTGTAATCAGTCCAGATGTGCTTTCTGTTAGTCGCGTACTCAAGGAGGGGCAGCGGCGGTCAAATAGCACAGATGTTTCCAGTTGATGTAATGGAATCAATTGTTTTCGAAGGGCAACTTCGAGGCGTTTGTCTGCTACAATACGATCTAATATACTGCTCATTATAGGGCGATTAATTTGGTGAGACATTCATTTGCTTTTCCAGAATGGAGGGCTTCTTTGGCCAATTCATAACCTTCTACGTGAGCTATTTTTTTAGCCGTCGCAATGGCGAGGCCAGCATTGGTACACACCACATTATTTTGTGCTTCTGTTCCATTTCCACTAATAATAGTTTTAAATATTTTTGAAGCGTCTGCCACTGAATTTCCCCCAAAAATAGCTTCTTGTGTGTTGTTTTGTAAACCTAAATCTTCCGAAGAAAATAGGACTTCCGAGTCATTAGATACGATTTTAACGGAATTGGTTAATGAGATTTCATCATAGCCTCCAAGGTCATGAACAATACTATAATTTTTGTCTGTATCTTGATATAAATAACTATACAATCGTAATAATTCTAAGCTAAAGACCCCCACCATTTGATTTTTTGGAAAGGAAGGGTTTACCATAGGGCCTAACATATTAAAAAAGGTTTTGACTCCTAATTCGCGTCGGATAGGAGCTACGTTTTTCATGGCGGGATGAAACAATGGGGCGTGTAGTACGCAAATTCCAGTGGTAGCAATAGCACGTTCTAAAAAGTCTGTATCGTTTGAAAATTTTACACCCAATGATTCTAAAACATTGGAAGATCCACAAGCAGAAGACACGCCATAATTGCCGTGTTTTGCGACCGGAACGCCTGCAGCGGCTGTAACAAAAGAGGAAAGTGTTGAGATATTAAACGTGTCTTTACCATCGCCACCTGTACCACATAAATCAATAGGGTTGTAGGCTGATAAATCCACAGGAATACACAATTCTAATAATGCGTCTCTGAAACCTTTTAATTCTTCAAGAGTTACTGTTCGCATCATAAAAATAGTCAGAAATGCTGCAATTTGACTTTGATTATAATCGCCTTTGGAGATGTTAATCAAAATCTGCTTTGCTTCTTCAGAAGATATTGTTTCGTGGTTAATGAGTCTATTTAAAACGTGTTTCATTGTTGAAAATTAAGATTGTTTTTAGGAATTAATCCAGTTTTCTAAGAGTTGTTTTCCGTTGGGTGTGAGTACCGATTCTGGGTGAAACTGAACTCCTTTTACATCAAATATTTTATGTCTTAAAGACATAATTTGTCCATTTTCATCTATTGATGTAGCTTCTAAAACTTCTGGTAAATTTGCATCAACCACCCAAGAATGGTAGCGACCAACCTCAATAGTTTTGTCCATGCCATTAAATAGTGGTTCATCGTCAACACAAATAGTAATGTCGGTATGGACCCCGTGATAAACTTCCTCTAAATTTATAATTTTTCCACCAAATACTTCGCCTATTGCTTGTTGTCCCAAACAAACGCCAAGGATACTTTTAGTGGATGCATATCGCTGAATCACCGCTTTTAATAAGCCAGCTTCGTCAGGGATTCCTGGACCTGGAGAAAGTACGATTTTGTCGAAATGTTGGATGTCTTCAATTTCAAATTTATCATTCCGCAAGACTGTAACATCACAGTCCAAATCTTCTAGGTAATGGACTAAATTAAATGTAAAACTATCGTAGTTGTCAATGACTAATATCTTCTTCATGTTCTAAATGTTTTCGGCGAGTTTTATCGCTTTGGTTAAGGCGCCTAATTTATTATATACTTCTTGAAGTTCGTTTTCGGGACTTGATTTGGAAACAATTCCTGCACCAGCTTGCCAATGGAGTTGGTAGTTTTTACTCAAAAAGGTTCGAATCATGATGGCATGGTTGTAGTTTCCATCAAAATCCATAAATCCAATAGCACCACCATAAAAGGCACGGCTTGTTTTTTCGTAGGTTTCAATAAGTTCCATCGCTTTGTATTTGGGTGCGCCACTTAAGGTGCCCGCAGGAAAGGTATCGGCTACAATTTGCATTGTTGGGGTGCCTTTTCTTACCTTACCCATCACTTTACTTACCAAATGAATAACGTGTGAAAAAAATTGAACTTCTCTGTATTTTTTGACATATACGTCTGTGCAATGACGACTTAAGTCGTTTCGAGCCAGGTCAACTAACATGACATGTTCACTATTTTCTTTTTTATCGGCGACTAATTTTTTTGCTAATTCGGCATCTTTCAAATCATCGCCAGTACGAGCAAAGGTTCCAGCAATAGGGTGAATTTCTGCATTTTGATCTTGTACAACCAGCTGGGCTTCGGGTGAACTTCCAAAAATTTTAAATTTTCCGTAATCAAAATAAAAAAGATAAGGGGAGGGGTTGATACTTCTCAATGCTCGATATACGTTAAAATCATCTCCTTTAAAATCTTGTTGAAATTTTTTAGATAATACCAATTGGAATACATCGCCGCGAGCACAGTGTTTTTTAGCGAGTTCAACATTCGATTTGAATTCTTCGTCGCTCAAGTTGGAGCTAATGTCTCCTTTAGATTCAAAATTATAAGATGAAAAACTTTGTACTTTAATCAAATGATCAATGGCATCAATATTGCTTTCGGATTCGTAACAATGTGCAAAAATATAGGCTTCATTTTTGAAGTGATTAATGGCGATGATATTTTGATAAACAGCATAATACATCTCTGGGATTTCAATGGAATCGTCCTTTTTTGAGATGGTGATATCTTCAAAGTATTTTACAGCATCATAAGCTGTAAACCCAAACATCCCATTATTTATAAACTTAAACGAGGTGTCTTTTTGGGTTTCAAATTGTTTTGTAAATGTATCAATTTCGGACGTCACTATATCTGAAGTTACAGTTGTGGTGTTGACGGTTTGATCAGGATATGTTTTAGTAATCAAATTGGCGTCTACTTTGATAGATGCTATAGGATTGCAGCAAATGTAAGAGAAGCTGTTGTCATTGCCGTGATAGTCGCTGCTTTCTAAGAGGATGCTATTCGGAAACTTATCTCTGATTTTTAGATACACACTCACTGGCGATATAGTATCAGCGAGTATTTTTTTGTAATGTGTTTTTAATTCAAATTTTTTCATAAAAAAAGGCTTGTCGTGATGACAAGCCTAGATATTTTAATTTAAACATACAGGGGTGTATCACGAGTTTTTTTTTCGAGAGTACCACCACCAAGTATTATTTAAAGAAAGGTTCATAATTTAGTTATTAAAAATCAAATGTAGCAACGATTTTTATGATTGCAAAATTAATTTAATAGTTTTTTAAAATTTTAAAGAAACCTTTAAATCAAACTCATTATAGATGGCTTTATCCTTTAATCCATCAAAAAAACTAGCAGATCCGTATTTGATTCCAAATTTAGTACGGTCTATTTGGAAGGTCGTTGTTGCAGTATCATCTGAAACGGTTAAATCAAAAGTGATTTTATTTGTGATTCCTTTGATCGTAAGGTCTCCAACAACAGCGTAGTTTGCTTCGTTTTTGCTAACCGAAGTAAAAACTAAAGTTGCTTTTTGATGTTTTTTGACTCCAAAAAAGTCATTTGCTTTTAAATGACCATCTAATTTATTTTTGTAATCCCCTTCAAGATCGGTGGTGTTGATAGAGGTCATATCCATTACAAAATTTCCTCCAGTCAATTGATCTCCATTGAATTCAAGCGTACCTTCACGAAGTGTAATCGTTCCTTCATGTTGTCCTGTTACTTTGTATCCGACCCAGTTAATAATACTTTGTTCAGTATCTACTTGTTTTTTTTCTGTGGCAGTAAATGCTGTAAGTGCTAAAACAAACAAAAGGGCAAATAATTTTGATATTGTATTTTTCATGACATTAATTAAGTTAATTTAAATGCAAATTACACATTTTTTTAATGGCACAATACTTTTAGGGTTGGTAATTTTCTGTTAAAACTTCCGAGAACCTTAAGATGATTTTGCTAACTTTGTAAAATGAAATATTTAGTTCTCTTGTTAATTTTTTTAAATCTGTCCTGTAAGTCCGATAAAAAAGCCCCAGTCATATTAGAGGTTCATGATTTTGCAGGGGTTGCTCCTTATTTAGAACTTGAAGGTTCAAAAACCTATGTAGTAAATTTTTGGGCAACATGGTGTGCACCCTGTGTAAAAGAATTGCCTCATTTTGAAACCCTTCAGGCCAACTATAAAGACTCTGTAGAAGTTATTTTAGTGAGTTTGGATTTCCCACATCAGTATGAAACAAAATTAAAACCATTTATTCAAAAGCATCATCTAAAATCCAAAGTAGTAGTTTTAGACGACCCTGATATGAATTCGTGGATTCCAAAAGTAAATCCACAATGGGATGGTGCAATCCCTGTGACACTTATTTATAATAAATCAAAGCGTATGTTTTATAGTCGTACCTTTACCTACCAAGAATTAGAAACTGAACTTAAAACTTTTTAATAACCCACAAAACCAAATTGTTATGAAAACTATTTTCTCTTTATTTCTATTATTTTCTACTGTTGCTTTTTCGCCGATTATTCATGATAAAGGATATGATATTGGTGATGTTGCAACCGATTTTAAATTAGAAAATATTGACGGTAATTTTGTCTCTCTTTCTAATTTTAAGCAGGCCAAAGGATTTATCGTTGTTTTTACTTGTAACACATGTCCGTATGCAGTAGCCTACGAAGACCGTATTGAAGCCCTGAACAAAGAATATGCTCCAAAAGGGTATCCTGTCATTGCAATTATGCCTAATAACGTTCAATCAAAGCCCGGAGATTCCATGACAGCGATGCAAAAACGTGCGAAAGAAAAAGGGTTTACATTTCCGTATTTAATAGATGCCGATCAATCTATTTATCCTCAATATGGAGCAACTAAAACGCCACATGTTTACATTTTAGAATCTACTGACAAAGGCCCTGTTGTACAGTATATTGGTGCGATTGACGATAATTATAAAGATGCAGCATTAGTGAAAATCAAATATGTTCAAAATGCTGTTGATGCTCTTTTAGAGGGTGTTACTTTTGAGACGCATAAAACCAAAGCTATTGGCTGTTCCATCAAGATTTAAGACTACCGCAACAAACAAAAATCAATACTTTAAATTAATTTACTAAACATACACTATGTCAGATTTACCACAAAATGAATGGGCTTCACAATTAGAGGGCAATTCAAAATCAATAATTTTAGATGTGCGTACAGATGCAGAAGTAGAAGAGGGGATGATTCCAGACGCCATTCACTTGGATATTCATCAAGGTCAAGCCTTTATTTCGGCACTTGAAAAATTGGATAAAACAAACCATTACTACGTTTACTGTAGATCGGGTGCGAGAAGTGGGCAAGCATGTTCTATCATGCAACAATTAGGTTTTACAGCTGTTTATAATCTTTTAGGTGGGTTCAATGAGTGGGATGGTGCAACCGAAATCCCTCAATAATATGCGTTATTTTAAATTTGGATGTGTAATCTTAGTTTTACTTACTTTTTTTAATTGTAAGAATAATTCTTCTGAGGCTATAGAGCTAATTACGGCTGCCGAATTGAAGGAAATCTCTAAAATTGAAGGCATTCAGTTGGTCGATGTGCGCACTCCAAATGAATATAATGAAGGGCACCTTCCAAATGCACTAAATATTGATTTTTTAGATAAAAATTTTGAAATAAATATCCAACAACTAGATAAAACTAGACCTGTCATTGTGTACTGTCAGCGTGGGAGTCGCAGTGCAAAATGTGCTTCACAGTTAATCGCCAATGGATTTGTGAAAATCTATGATTTAGACCACGGTTTTTCTAAATGGAAATCAAGTGGCTTAGAGGTTGAGAAATAAAATTTTTATCCCCACAAAGGAGTCGGGTAGGCGCCTTGTTTGGTAAGGTCTGCTAAAGTTCTCACCGCTTCTTTTTTGTCATCGTAATAAGTAACGCCAAACCATGTGCTTTGAGCTTCAATCACTTCGACTGTAATATGTCCATTTTCCATCATTTCTTGAGTCACAAAAGGCAAGTATATTTCGTTTTTTTCGTGGTTGTCAACGTTTTCTAAAAATTTTGTAAAATAGGTTTCGATGTACTTAAAAATCGACGCATTACAAATCCAGAAATTCATAGAAACCGATGTATTAGCATCAAGAACTACTCCTGAATCTTCATCGATAATTTGATTGTCTTTCTCTGTAATTTTAGTGCGTTCTATTATAGAAGATAACTGGTGATTATTCACTTCACAGACACCTCTAGAGACGGATCCAAATTTTGAAAGTGTATTTTTAAGGTTGTAAGCAACCAAAGCAAACTTATCGGGAGTATCATTATTTTTGATAAATTTTGCGGCACCCTCAAAAGCATTTTGCCCATAATAATCATCGGCATTTATAATGACAAAACTTCCTTTGATGACATTTCGAGCAGTCCAAACGGCATGAGCAGTACCCCATGGTTTTTCGCGTTTCGTATTTAGAGAAATTGTATCAGGAATGTCCTCAATTTCTTGAACTAAAACATCTAATTTTACATTGCTAGGAAGGCGCTCTGAAAGATGAGTTTCTAGGAATGATTTGTTAGCAGCTTTTGTAATGACTACAATATGGTTAAAATTATTTTTAAGGGCATCAAAAATACTGAATTCCATCAAAAATTCTTCTGCAGGACCTAAATCGTCAAATTGTTTTAGTTTTCCGTATCGGCTACCGCTTCCAGCGGCCATCAATAGTAAAGTCATTGTGATTTTTTTTGTTTGCTGCAAAAATATAATTTTTAAACTATAACTAAAACTTAATTTAGCAATTCAATTTTAATTTGGTTAAAAGCCAAATATTAATTGTAATTTTGAATCAAATTTAATCAATATTTTAACTTTTATTTTATGAATACAAAGCTATTAATTACGCTTTTGGTACCACTGTTTCTACTACCGTTTTTAGTTGCTGCTCAAATCCCTGATTATTACTCCAGTGTTGGTTTTAATCAAAATGGAAATGCACTCAAACAAGATCTTTCTAACTTAATTATTGATACACACAACAATTTAATTCCTTATTCTTCTAGTTCAATAGATACCTGGGATGTTATTTATCAAAGTGATGCGGATGTTTCCATCTCAGGAAATGTGGTTTTAATTTATGGATATGATGATACTGATAATGTTACAAAAAATGATCGTACACGCGAGATTAGTTTACAACAAGTCGGGTCATCTTACATAGGGCGTTGGAATAGAGAACACGTATTTGCGAAATCTCGAGCAAACCCCGATTTAGAAACGGATGACCCTGGTCCAGGAACAGATGTTCATAATTTGAGAGCAGCCGATGGTCAGATGAATCGTTACAGATGGAACTTTGTTTTTGGAAGTGGATCCGGTAATTCGATTCAAATTGATGATAATTTCTATCCTGGAGATGAATTTAAAGGAGATGTAGCCCGAATTATTATGTATATGTACTTACGCTACCCAACACAATGTGAGCCTGTCAATATAGGAGCTGGTGATACAACCTACGCTACCGATATGCCTGATATATTTTTGGAATGGAATGAAGAAGATCCTGTTTCTGATTTTGAACGCAACCGAAACGATGTTATTTTTTCTTATCAAGGCAATCGAAATCCGTTTATTGACAACCCCTATTTAGCAACTCTTATATGGAATGGTCCAATTTCAGAAGATTTATGGGGATTACTTTCTACACCAGATTTAGATTTTAAATCTGTATTTATTCATCCAACTATCGCTCAAGACTATGTGTATGTAGAAGGTTTAGAACTGTTTGATGGCTCTGTTAAAATATACAATCAGTTAGGTCAAGAACTAGAATATGAATTAGAAGGAAATAAAATAAATGTTTCTAGCTTGTCCAAAGGAATGTATTTAATTCATATTCAAGATAGAAATCAAACAAAATTATTTAAGTTTTTGGTGTATTGATTGCCTTAGATTTTTGTTAGTTTTCATTTCAATTGACCTCTTACTAATTTATGAGTTTTAAATAATCTTGTGGGTCAATATCTTTGGCGATGATCATTTTATTTTTATCTAATAAATAAAACACAGGGGTTTGTTCGATGTTGTATAGCGTTTGGTAATCTACATCTATTTGCGAATAATTTCCACTGACCTCTTTTGCAGGTGACACATGATTCCACGAGCTCAACTGATGAGTCTCAATGAATTTTTTCCATTCTGTGTTCACATCAGTGTTCATGTTTACAGCATAAATAGAAAGGTCTAAATTTTTCCATTCGTTTTTGTGTAAACGGTTAATTCTTGGAATCTCGGTCTGACAATGTCCGCAAGTGGGGTCCCAAAAAACAACGACAGTATAATTGGCGCTAGTGGTGTGTAAATAAAGTGGGTTACCATCCATAGAATTCATAAACAACTCCTTTGCTTTGGATCCTAGTTGATTATGCTCTAAATGTCGTGCCTTTGAGTTAAAAAGTTCCTTTTGAACCAAGGGAAGCCAATGATATGTTTTGTTTTTAAAATACCTAGTGTATAAATTTAAAAATATACGATCGTGCCCCATTTGTTTCGGAGCTATGTATTGGTCTAAAAAATACATGCTCATGTATTTAAACATATCGTTTTCAGTAGAATAGGCTTCATCTAAAATTTTGATAATCTCATCTGAAATTGCGTCCACAGTTTTGGCAACAAAAAATTCAAAGTATTTAGAAAGTTTGGGTTCTAAAAAAGGACTTCTCAATAAACGACTGTCTTTGAAATCAATGCCTTTAAAATAATTGTTTTTTAAATAAGAAATAGAGTCCTTTTTAGTTGCTAATTTTTGATTTTTTGTAAGCGATGAAAAATCGTCTATTGGCTGCGTTAATTTAAATAAAAGAGCTAAAGTATTTGCGTGTGATAAAACATAGTTTCGTTTATAATTTTTAATTTCTTCTTCAACAGTTTTAATTTTTTCTTGAACGAAAAACTTTTCTTTTTGGGCATCGATAGTTGTAGTAGATTGTTGTAACAATTGGATTTGCGTTTGTTTTGATTTCAAAAAATAATTAAAGTCCCTAAAGTCTATATTTAGTGGAGAATTATAAATTTTTGTTTTTGAAGGGTCTTTGGAGTTGGGCTCTATTTTGAACTGCTGAACATCATCCATTAGAAATTCAAATTCTATTTCTTTTGAATTATTTAGAAGCATGTAGATTCCGCTTACATAGTTATCGGTTTTCTTAAAAGTGAGTTTACCGGTACTATCTGCGGCCACAGTATCTAGAAGCGTTTGATACTTCCCGTAGTGGCTAGCGAGGTAAAAAGACTTGTTTTTGTAAGCATCTGATTGAAACTCCACAACACACCCGGAATCTTTAGTTGCTGTTGTACTGCAGTTAGTGAGACTACAAAAAATTAAAAATTTCCAAAAAAACGAAATATTCATATTGTCATTTATTTAAAACAAAACTAAGAACTTTTAAGAATCAAAACGTAGTTTTAGCTAAATAATTGGTCTGAAGTTAATTTTATTATCGCCAAGAATCAACCTTCTCTAATAATGGATTTTCAAGAATTTAAATGATTTTTATATATTATAATTCAAGATTTAGTAATTAGTTTCCTTCATTATTTCAGAAAACCATCAAAGTTATTAACAATTTTTTTATATTTGTTCATAAAATCAATTGACTAATCTTTACTCATTTAAGATGAACAAAATAAATTTAATAGGACTTTTATTATTTACGACTACTCTTAGTGTATTTGCAAATACTAACGAAACAGTCAAAAGCAATTTTCTTATAAACCAGTTTGAGACTTCAAATGTTTCAGCTATTCCTTCAATAGCAACACAACCACAGCCAACTCTTGATGTTTGTCTTGGAGATGCAATAGCATTGTCTGTAGTAGCATCACCTGGAACAGGAACTGTTAGTTACCAATGGCAAAAAGATGGTGTTGATATCGGTGCTGAAACAGCGGCTAATTTGAACATATCGGTCTACAACAGCAACTGATGGTGGCGTATACCAATGTATAGTTACTGATGATGATGGTTCTGTAACATCTTCTACATCAACAGTTACCGTCAATAGTCTACCAACGATAGGTATTACGGGAAACCTCATTATATGTGAAGGTCAAACAACGACTTTAACTGCTAGTGGAGCTTTAAAATACGATTGGGGTAGTGGTTTTACAAATGTAGCGGCATTTGATGTAACGCCATCTGCAACTTCAAACTATGTTGTCATTGGAGAGGATTCAAACGGCTGTGTAGCCTCTAATTCTGTTCAAGTTCAAGTGAGTCCATTACCAGCAGCGTCAATAACGTCAAATGCATCTGTGTGTTCTGGGGCAGATGCTCAATTTATAATTACAGGAACTCCAAATGCAGTAGTAACCTATAAATTAAATTCAGGAGTTGATACAGATGCAACGTTGAATAATTCAGGAACTTTTAGTGTCACGATCCCAACGGCTTTATCAGATCAAACACTTAGCTTAATTAAAGTTGCTAATTCAACTTGTGAAACAATTTTATCAGCCTCTGAGACTGTGTTAGTCAACCCTATTCCTGCAATGCCCGCAGTTTCTAGCCCAATAACGTATTGCCAAGATGACATTGCAATAGCTCTTTCCGCAACAGGAACGGATTTAAAATGGTATTTAGCTTCAACGAGCGGAGCACCATTATCTGAAGCGCCCACTCCAGAAACTTCAAACCCTGGAGAATTTTTATATTATGTGAGCCAAACAATAAACGGATGTGAAAGTCCAAGAGCTGAAGTTAAAGTTCAAGTTAATGTCATTCCTTTAATTTCAATTTCTGGAAGTGATACGATTTGTCTTGGAGAATCTACAACCCTTAATGCAGCAGGAGCTATTTCTTATGTTTGGAGCCCAGGCGGTGAGACGACTTCGACAATAACGGTTTCTCCAACTTCCAATACAATATATTCCGTTACTGGAACCGATGCAGATGGTTGTTCCAGTTCTGAAACCCTAACAGTTATTGTAAACGCTGTGCCAACAGCTAGTTTAAGTGTTTCAGGTCCAATTTGCTCAGGAGATGATGCCCTATTTTCGATCACAGGTTCGGCAAATGCAACAGTGGTTTATTCAATTGATTCTGGTGCTGATCAGTCCGTGGTACTAGATAGCAGCGGTTTGGCTAGCATTTCAGAAACTAATCAAGTCTCCGATGTTGAAATGCGTCTTGTTTCGGTCAATAACGCGGAGTGTACGGTTGCACTGTCAGATTTGGAAACCATAACTGTGAATCCCAACGCTACTGCCCCTGCAGTAAACAGCCCTATCGAGTATTGCTTAAATGAAACGGCTACAGCGTTAACAGCAGCATTTAATACTGGAAATAGTTTAGTTTGGTATGATTTTGATGGGACACAGTTGCCCTCATCGCCTACTCCCCAAACTTCAAATGCAGAATCTCTCACTTATGAAGTGAGTCAAATTAATGCCTTCGGATGTGAGAGTCCACGTTCTCAAATTACAGTTATTGTAAAACCATTACCACAAGCACCTTCTGTAGTTGCGTCTGAAGTTAATTTGTGTTTAAATGAAGCTGCATCCCCTTTAGATACTTCAGGAATTTCGAATCCACGGTGGTATGATGCACCGACAGCAGGAAATTTTCTAGGAACTACACTGACCCCAGTCACAACTTCTCTTGCGACTACTGATTTTTACGTGAGTCAGACTATTGATGGTTGCGAAGGTCCACGTACACAAGTTGATGTGATTGTAAATTCAGTACCAAGTGCTCCAGCAGTACCATCTACTTCCGTTTTTTATTGTAAAAATGATACAGCAACTCCTTTAACAGCGATTACTTCAACAAGTGGAACTTTAAATTGGTATTTAGTTGCTTCTGGTGGTATTGGATCCCTAACTCCTCCTAGTATAGATACTAATGCAGTCGGAACAAACACCTATTATGTGAGTGAAACAAATAATTTAGGGTGTGAGAGTTTACGAACAGCAATCACAGTAACTATTGATGATATTCCTTCGACACCAACTGTTGGGTTAGTCACAAATCCGAGCTGTTCATCCTCTACTGGAAGCGTAGAATTATCTAATTTGCCGGCAGGAAACTGGACAGTAACCAACATTACAAATGGCACAACCTATTCTAATTCTGGATCAAATCCATATACAGTAAGTGGTTTAAATTCTGGAACATATACATTTTCAGTTTCTAATGGTACTTGTGAGTCCCTAGCAACAAATTCGGTCACTATCAATCCAATTCCAGTTCAGTCTGCACCTGTTGTCGGAACACTTGTTCAGCCTTCGTGTACAACATCTACAGGCTCAGTAACTTTAACGGACTTACCTTCAACAGGAAATTGGACCTTAACTAGAGTCAGTGATAATGTTTCGATAACAGACTCAGGTACAATTCGAACAATTTCTGGACTTCCTTCTGGAACCCATAATTATACAGTAACAAATTCTCAAGGCTGTACTTCTGTCGCGTCTCTAAATATAGTTATAGATGCCCAACCAACACTTCCAAATGCACCCATTGCGAATGCGCAATCATTTTTAGAATCGGATTCAGCTACGATTTCAAATTTACAAATATCGAGCTCTGGATCTCCAGTTTGGTACAATCAAGCAGTATCCGGAACTCAAATTGCGAGCACTTTTACTTTAGTTACCGGAGATTATTTTGCGGCACAAATTGATACTAGTGGTTGTGAAAGTGTAAATAGAACAACCGTTTCGGTTACTATTTTTCCGACTTCGGTTGGTGGAAGTGTTTCTGGAACCACAACAGTTTGTAGTGGAACAAATTCTACTGTATTGACTTTGTCAGGTCATACAGGAAGCATTATCAGATGGGAATCCTCTCCTGTAGTAGATTTTTCATCGGGAGTTATAGCAATAAGCAATGTTAGTACTACCTATACAGTCACAAATACCACATCAGATATTTATTATAGAGCCGTGTTGCAAAGTGGTTCAGCTCCTGAAGAGTTTTCAACGCCTGCATTTGTGCAAGTTTCTCAACCTAGTAATGGAGGTGTTCTTACAGCAACCAATTCATCAATTTGTGAAAATAATGTTGGAGGAGTCATCAATTTAGCTTTTGAAGTTGGGACAATTATCCAATGGCAAGAATCAACTGATAATGGAGCAAGTTGGTCGACTATCTTTAATACAATCAATAGTTATTCGGTTCCTGTATTGACCCAAACTACTATATTCAGAGCAGAAGTTCAAAACGGTAGCTGCCCCCCTTCATTTTCTAATGAGGTGGAGATTGTTGTGAATCCTGCGCCTTCTATTACCGCCATCCCAAACCAACTTAAGTGTTTAGGAGATACCGATACTTATGGGGAAGCTTTTATAGCAAACCATTCTTATGCTTGGTATACAAATTTGGGCGGGAGTCCAACAGTTCCTTTTAGTACCCTTAACCAGGTTACTCTTAATTTCGATCAAGAAACGACACAAGTTTTTACTTACAGAATTACAAACGACACTACGAATTGTTTTATAGAAGAGACTTTTGAAATCGTCACTGACCCCTTGCCAATTGCTCAAGTCATTTCGGATGCATCAATTTGTGAATTTGACTCTATTAACGTAGGAGCCGCTTCGGTTCTAGGACATACGTATAATTGGAGTAGTATCCCTGTTGGATTTACATCAACGTCTTCAAACCCATTGGTAACACCAACAGTAACAACAACTTATATTTTAACTGAAACTACACCAAACGGCTGTACTGAAACAAATCAGGTAGTTGTGACCATGCAGCCAGAACCTGTAATTTCCATTACTAATGGCCCTGCTTTTGATATTTGTGAAACACCATCGACGTCCATTCAACTCCAATCAACTGTAACAAATTTTGATACCTCAACTATAGTCTGGTCTAACGATGTTGGCTCTGGAGATTTTAGCGATCCGAATATTTTAAACCCAACTTATACGCCAAGTGCTGCTGATATTTCAACTGGGTTTGCAACGTTAAGACTCACAGTCACTGGATTAGGGCCCTGTACACAAACCTACTCAGATACAATTACCATTAATATAGACGCGATTCCTACTGCAAATGCAGGTTCAGATGTTATTACATGTGGTACAGACCCTGTAACTCTAGATGCTACGGGGACTTTAAATGCAGCGTCTTTAGTATGGACATTACCCTCAGGAATTACAGGAACTTTAAACTTAGGAGATCCCTACAACCCTGTTTTTACACCAAGTATTGCCGATATAAGTTACGTTGGACCTATTACGCTTACTCTAGAAGCGTTTTCTGGAAATACATGTCCAAGTACAATAGATACAGTTGATATTCTTATTACTCCACCTCCAATTGTTGATATTGCACCTATAGAGGCTAACATTTGTGACGGTTCTAATTACACATTTTCACCAGGTCAAGTAGCGGTAACGAATGGAGTGCCAGGTACATATGCTTGGACTCGATCCGGAGATGGAACGTTTACGTCTACAAATTCTTTAACGACTACATATATCCCTGGGGCATCTGATATTTTAAATGGTACGGTTACCTTGACGCTTACGGCTTCAGGAAATAGCCCTTGTTCAGCTCCAGTTACAGATGATTTAATTTTAAATATTATAAAAGCACCGATCGTCGATGCAGGCCCTGACAGTTTAGCTTGTGAAGGTCCGATAAACATTGTTGGCGCTGCGATTCAAAATGCAGGTTCCATATTATGGACGGTTGATCCTGGAACAGGAAACGGATTTTTTATTGATCCCACGGTTCAAAATCCAATTTATGTTCCTGCTGCGACCGATTTAAATTCTACTGTGACTCTTCTTGTAAATGTCACGCCTATGAACGCCTGTGGTCCAGATGTTCAAGATTCTGTGCTCTACACAATTAATGCAGCACCAACTGCTGTGGCGGGTGGCGATGCGACCATTTGTGAAAGCAATAACACCTATCAATTACAATCAACGGTAGCAAATGAAAATTTAATTACTTGGACTTCAACAGGATCAGGTAGTTTTGATAATGTAAATACCGAAGATCCTATTTATACACTCAGCCCAGGAGATAAAATTAATGGATCGGTCAGTTTTACGGTTACAGGAACTCAAGCAGGTTGTGCAGCTGCTTCCGATACAATGGTTTTGACCATTCAAAAAAATCCGATCGCCAATGCGGGGACGACATTGCAAATTTGTGAAGGTGAGTCTGTTACAATTAGTGCAGCAACCGCACAGTTTTCAAATACAACCAATTGGACCCAAAGTGGTGGTTTAGGAACTTTTATAAATACCTCTACTTTAGCCCCTACCTATAATTCTGCTTTAGGCGAGTCCGGTACTGTTAATTTGACTTTAACAGCAGATGCGATTGCTCCATGTACAGTGCCTTCTACATCCCAAACAGAAATCATAATTACTGCGAAACCACAAGTTGATGCCGGTACTGATGCTCAAATATGTGAAGGCGACTCTTATACGATTAACTCAGCGACCAATACAAATACTGCTGGATTAATATGGACTACCAATGGTAACGGTACGTTTCAACCAGGTTCCGAATTAACATTAACACCAACCTATATCCCTGGTTCTTTTGATATAAATTTAGGGACAGTCACCCTTACGCTTACGGGACTAGAAAACTTTCCTTGTAATGCAGCTGCTGAAGATTCAATGGTTCTGACAATCAACAAGATACCGGAAATTACGTTTATTAATCCAAATGTAGATTTGTGTGTGGATACTCCCAATTTTCCAATTGCTAATATTGTTTTAGATCACTACGATACCTTGTTATGGGAAACCTCAGGAACCGGTAATTTTGGAGGTTTGGAAACGACCGAAACACCAACGTATTTTCCAACCCCTGCCGATTATGAACTTGGTGTGGTGACACTGACATTAACCGCTTCAAGAACGCCTTTAAATTGTAATTCTTCAACACAAGACACAATTACACTTAATTTTATTGAAAAACCAACGGTAGATGCGGGGCCGCCAATTGTAAGTTTATGTGAAGGCGCACTTGCTCCGTCTTCTTATGTAACAGATCAAGCGACCGCTATAGATTATTCAACGCTTACTTGGTCTTCTAATGGTAGTGGAACTTGGTCAACAGCAAATCCAAACAATTTATTAGAAACGTATACGCCATCCCCAGCAGATTACGACACAGGCTTTGTTATTCTTACGCTAGAAGCCAACTCAAATGCGCCCTGTACAGATTTAGTAACGGATACGATTCAACTTGATTTACAAAAACTTCCAGTCATCACCGTTCCGGCGACAACGTCCATTTGTATTGACCAAAATACCTTTGGTATTGGTGGAGTATCCATTGCACCAGCTACGGCTTACGATCCAAATTCCATTGTTTGGGAAACAACAGGTACAGGAGTTTTTACCACTTCTGGTGATCCGTTGAACCCAATTTATAACCCGTCTAATTCTGATTTGGCGACTGGTGGTGTTACCTTAACAATCACTGTCGATTCAGTTTTACCATGTGCAATTGAGGTGACCGAAAGTTTCGATCTTTTATTTCAGGTTCTTCCTGTTGCCGATGCGGGTGTTGACTTAACAGAGTGTGATTTGCCATTTCAAATCACTACGGCTACTTTTGATACAACAACAGTTAATAATTTAGTTTGGTCCAATGGATCAGGAGATGGATCCTTTGATCTTGACAATATTATAAGTCCAATTTATACCCCTGGAACAGGAGATTTAGCTAACGGATCGGTAACCTTAACTTTAACCGCCACAGCCTTAGATCCATGTACGGCCGATGAAGTCACTTCAATGGTTGTCTCTTTTGTAGATTCACCAACGGTTGTAGTGGTAACGCCACAAGCTCCAATTTGTGAGGATGAAACTAATGTTGCAGTCGTAGGTACTACGATTACCGATGCAGATTCCTTTATTTGGACGTCAACAACAGGTACTGGAACAACTATTGCAAATCCTACGACTTTGAATCCGTTAGTGACCCCTAGTGCTACAGATATAATTAATGAATTTATTGATTTAACCCTAACAGTAACTCCAAACGCACCATGTGGTGCCGCTGTTGTGGAAGTGGTTCGAATCCCTGTTCAGGAAAAACCTGAATTATTTCCAGGCGTTTCTCAAAATATTTGTGAAGGTGCGATTATATCCACCGCAGACGCAACAGAAACCAATGTTACGAATCTTGTTTGGTCCAATAATGGAGGAGATGGTACTTTTACAGCATCTATCAATAACATTACCACTGAATATACACCTGGTCCCAATGAAATTGCAAATGGCTTAGTTGAATTAGTAGTTACTGCAGACGCAATTGCACCATGTGTTGGAACAATTTCGGAGTTAGTTACTCACACCATTACAAGGGATCCAGTTGTCACTCTAACAACAAACGAAGACACAATTTGTGAATCACAAGGAAGTTATACAATCCCAACAGGAACGATTTCTATAGAAAATATAAGTTCTGTAGACACTTTTGCTTGGACATCTTCTGGTTCGGGTACATTATTAGGTGCTAATACCTTAACTCCAACTTATGAACCTTCATCAGCGGATATTGGGACTAGTTTTGTGAATTTAATTTTTACGTTAAATCCTACAGCGCCATGTAGCACTCAAATTATTGAAACATTTAAGTTAAATATTGATCCCTTAGCGACTATCGATTTTACGGATGATGGTTTTTTCTGTGAGGGAATCGACAAACCTTTAACAGCGACTTTTACCAACCATGATCCTAGTTCAATCAATTGGACAATTATTAATGGAACAGGTACATTAACAGGTGGAAACACTGCCAGCCCAACCTATGAGCCTGGTGCTGATAGTGACACTGTTGTGATACAAATTAGTGTGGACGGAATCACACCTTGCGATGAACCTACCACGGAACAATTTACTATGAATGTGATTAAAACTCCTGTAGTGTCTATAACGACTCTTACGGATGTAGTTTGTAGTTCAGAATCGACTTATGATTTAACAGGTAACGCTGTTGAGGATCCGACAAATATATTAAGTTGGACGCGCGTAACTCCAACAGGAACGGGAACGTTTTCAAACCCAACTGATCTAAATCCTTCTTATACATTTAATGCAGCAGATGTTGCAAATGGCTTTGTGACCTTACGTTTAACCGCAACAAGCGCAGCGCCTTGTTCTTCTTCTGATTTTGAAGAAATTACAATCACAATAGATCAAGCGCCAACAGCAACCATTAGTTCTCTTAGGAGCTGTTTGTGCCGGAGAATCCTATACCGCGACAGCTCTCAACCTGGATGGTAACACAGTCGAATGGACTGAAATTAATGGCAATCATGGAACGTTTGTTAATTCAAATTTAGATACTGCTACATTTAATCAATTTCCTGGAAATGATGAGAATTTTGAGATTCAATTAACCTCAACAACAACGGCAACTTGTGCGCCTTATATTCAGACGCTTACAGTTATTGTACAACCAAAACCAACGATTGATGTAGGCGATTCAGTTCAGGAACTATGTAGCTCAGAACCATTTGTGATCTCTGGAGTAACTGCTACGGATTATGCCTCTGTTTTATGGACAGTGGATGGCACTGGAAGTAGTGCAGGTTTTAGCAATCCAACCGATTTAAATCCTACATTTACACCATCAGCTTCACAACTGCTAGCCGCTCAAGTTGTCTTAAAAGTCACAGCGCTTGCAGAAGCAGATTGTGGAAGCGTATTTGATGTGTCAGATACAATAACATTAAATTTTAACCCAGAGCAAACCGTTAGTTTTACAGCGCCGACTTCTATTTGCGAAGGGGATACAATCTCATTAGTTGGATTAGCACCAGATTCTTCTAGTATTTTATGGTCGACAAGTTCTACTTCTTTGACATCTGGTTTTGCAGATCCTACCAATCTAAATACGATATATACGCCTTCTGCTTTAGATTTAAGCCTGGGTCGAGTTACTCTAATGATGACAGGTTTTTCAAATACAAATTGTCCAGACGCTACTTATTCTTTAGAAGTATTAATTGAGCGTAACCCAACTGCAGATGCGGGAGGTCCAATATCCATTTGTGAAGGAACAACTTCTTATCAAGTCAATGATGCGTTTGCATCCAATTATGACGTATCAGTTTCAACAAATATCAATTGGTCTCTAACAGGTCCTGCAACCATACAAGCGGGTACTCAAAATGATATAGATCCAGTAATTGTTCCAACAGTGGGAGCTACAGGAGATATTATTTTGACATTAACAGTTAATGGATACGATTCTTGTAATACAACAATTACGGATACAAAAACGATTACCATAGTTCCAAGTCCAATCGTTGTTGTGCCTTCAACTCGAACTATTTGCGAAGGTGAATCATTGACACTTACAAGCTCGGAAATTTCCGCTTCTAATTATGGTTCAGTATTATGGACTTCATCAAACGGATTAGGAACGTTTACTCCTAACAATGATTTAGCAACGATTTATACTCCAGCCCCTGGTCAAACAGGAATAGTGAATTTAATCTTAACTGCTTCTTCAACTTCTGGTTCTTGTTCAAGTGATTCAAGTCCTGTACAATTGGAAATTATTCCAAATCCAACTGTTGACGCTGGTGTTGATGCTACTATATGTGTAACTGAAACCTATACTGTAGTTGGAGCGAGTGTTTTAAATGAATTTACATTTACATGGAGTGTTACTGGTCCAGCTCAGATTGTGTCTGGCGAAAGTACCTTAACCCCGGTTATTGCTTCAGATGCTGGAGCAACCGGAACAGCTGTGGTGACCTTAACTGCTGTTGGAACTGGAGTTTGTCCAGTTTCGATAACGGATAATTTTATCCTAGAAATAAATGCTTCGCCTGTTGTCAATGCTGGTAACGATGATATTCTTTGTGAAGGGGAATCTTCATATCAACTCCTTGGCTCAGTAGTAGATGCAGATGCTTCTACAACCTATTCTTGGATAACATCAAATGGTAGTGGGATTATTCAGTCTACAGCGGATCCATTACAACCAATATACATCCCTGGTCCAACTGATTTTAACTCTGCTACAGGTTCCAAGGACATTCAGTTTGATCTTACATCAACTTCAACAAACGGTTGCGCTTCCTCAACTGATTCGATGATCTTAACGATTTACGCGAATCCAATTGTGA
Source organism: uncultured Flavobacteriaceae bacterium (assembly GCA_943789465.1). Taxonomy (GTDB): domain Bacteria; phylum Bacteroidota; class Bacteroidia; order Flavobacteriales; family Flavobacteriaceae; genus Hel1-33-131. The sequence continues at coordinate 229,414 of CALSUF010000003.1, forward strand.
GTGCAGGCTCAGATATTTTTGATATTTGTGAAGATACAGATGTCATTTTGAGTTCGGCAACTGCAAGTAATTACAGCAGTATCACATGGTCAACTTCTGGAAATGGTACATTTGATTACTCTAGTAGTACAATTAATCCAACTTACAGTCTTGGATCGGATGATGTCACTTCTGTGACCTTGACACTTTCAGCGATGCCTAATGTTGCTTGTTCGCAAGTTGCTGTTTTGGATGAAATGACGATTTTTATCAATCAAGATACAACGCTTTCAGCGACAACCAATACAATTACAATGTGTGGTGCCACATTTACAATGCCTGACTTGATAGATGTCAGTAATGCTACATCTATTCTTTGGACAAATATTACAGGTGCTTCTGGAACTCCAGGAGTTCTAACAAACGTAAACTCAGAAACACCAAGCTTTACGCCTTCAGTAAATGAAATCGCTAATGGTTTTGTTTTACTTAGGGTAGAAACTGTGCCCGAAGCTGGATGTACAACAACATTAAGTGAAACGATTACGGTTAATCTACAACCGCTTTTAGAAGTAGAAGCAGGTACGTCTTTAGCATTCTGTGAGGGGGATGATGTTATTGTTTCAGGAAATGGAGCATCAGTCACAAACTTTCTCAACATATACATGGTCTCATAATGGAATAGGAAGTATTGATCCTTCTACGATCAATACAGTAAATCCAAAATATATCCCTGGAACTCAGTGAAACAGGTGATATTTTTCTTACTCTGACCGCTACAAGCATCGCTCCATGTACAGGGGATGTTTCCGACACAATGACTGTAACAATTCAGTCACAACCAACAGTCACCGTTGCCGCTGATTTTACGGTTTGTGAAAGCTCTAATATTAATATTGTAAACACAACTGCTACGGACGCAAATACCATAATTTGGACGAGTTCACAAAACAGTGATGGGTCATCTTCGGGTGGTTATGTAAGTGGAATATTTACAAACGATGCAATTCTCAACCCGAGTTATACACCTTCACAAGGTGATATCGATTTGGGATATGTGTATCTAACGATTAGAGTTTCGAACACTGCTTGTGGTACGTTTGTTACAGATGTTATACAAGTTACGATAGCTGACGGAGTTGGAGTCTTTGCAGGAGTTAATGCATCGATTTGCGAATCAGAAACCTATACATTGTTAGATGCAACTTCTAGTGCTACAGACGTCACATGGATAAGTTCTGAAAACAGCAATGGAACGTCTTCCGGAACCTATTTACCAGGGTCATTTTCAGATGCTACAGCTCTGAACCCTGAGTATATCCCAAGTATTGATGATATAAATAGGGGGTATGTGTACTTAACTATCACAGGAACTGGAAATAGCAGTTGCCCAGTGAGTAGTAGCTCTATGTTATTAAATATACTTAAGAGTCCTACGGTGTCTGCTAATGATATTAATACTTGTGTTAGCAATTCAACAGGTGTACCATTAAACGGAACAGGAACTAATTTTGATACACTAGAATGGAGTGTTATAGAAGGTCCTGGACAGGTTATTAATGATGTATATTTTTCATACTTAGGAACTGATATTCCTTCCAATGTGGTAACAAGACTACGTCTTGTAGCAACTCCATTATCACCTTGTGCAGGAAATGCAATACAAGAAATTATCGTTATTACTCAAGCGCTTCCTTCAGTTGAAGCTGGTGATAACGGGGCCATTTGTTATATCCCAGGAACAGCAATTGCTCCTTTTACAATACTTGGTACAAACGTTTCTAATGCGAGTTCCACGAGTTGGACGACATCAGGAAGTTTATCGGGTAATTTTAACCTAGGAAACCCTGTTGTTTACGAATCTTTTAGTAACAATTGTACTCCAGAAGTATTGACCTTAACAGCCAATGGTGTAGGTGCATGTAGTTCAGAGTCAGTTTCAGATTCAGTAACATTAACTATAAATTGTACAATTCCAAATTTAGGAGCTATTACAGGACTAGATACTGTTTGTCAAGGAAATTCAGGAGTTGTATATACCGTTCCAGTTAACTCAAATGTAATTACCTATGAGTGGCAAGTGCCAACAGGTGCTACAATTGTTTCTGGTCTAGGGACTAACTCAATTAGCGTTGATTATGGTGCTAATGCAATTTCAGGAAATGTTTCTGTAAATGGTATAAATGGTTGTGGTAGTGGACCGAATTCTACATTACCAATTACTATTGATGAATTACCAACTACGGGGATTGTGTCGGGAGAACAAACAGTGTGTGCAGGATCAACACATGATTATACAACCACAATAATTCCAAACGCATTGTCCTATTTATGGACATTACCTGACGGCAGTACGATTTCTACAACTACCAATACAATTTCTATTGCGTTTGCTGCTTCAGCTACTTCAGGAAATTTATCTGTTCAAGGAAATAATTCTTGTGGATTAGGAGCTTCTTCTGCAGCTCTACCGATCACAGTTCAATCACAACCAACTTTGACGAGTACATTGACTCCACCTTCAATTTGTAGTGATGAAACTTTTGAATATGTACCAACTTCGGCATTAGCTAGTACAACCTACAGTTGGACTAGAGCTGTCATCTCTGGAATTTCAAATACTGCGGGATCTGGGACAGGAATAATTAGCGAAGTTCTAACAAATACAAGTTCTGTAACAATTCCAGTAAATTATATTATCACTTTAACTTCAGAAGATGGTTGTAGTGATTCAGAAACTATTACAGTTGACGTTGATCCGAATCCTATTCTAACTTCGGTAACTCCAGTGGCAGCTATTTGCTCTGGTGATCAATTTAATCATACGTTAACCTCCAATGTCACGGGAAGTATCAATTGGACTAGAGCGAGTGTTACAGGAATTACGGAACCTGGGAGTAGTGGGGTCGATACGATAAGTGAAGTTATAACTAATGTTACAACTGCTCCAATCACAGTGGTATATTCAGTATTACTGCCTGCAAATTCAGCTGGATGTACTGGAGATCCAATTACATTTGATGTTGTTGTGAACCCAGAACCAAATGTTGATCAACCCGCATCACAGATTCTATGTGTAGGTGAAACATTAGATGTAAATTTTGTAACAACCAATACAGGGGGAGTCTCAGGGTTTACATGGACTAACGATAATTCCTCTATAGGATTACCATTAACTGGTTCTGGAGATATTTCAGGTGTCACAGTAATTAATACTTCACCAGTAAGTCAAGTAGCAACTATAGTCGTCACACCAACGTTTGATAACGAAGGGGTTTCTTGTACAGGTTCTCCAAAAACGTTTACAATCACAATAAATCCAGCGGCTCAAGTCAATCCTATCTCGTCGGAAGTAGTGTGTAATGGAGATAGTTTTACTCCGATCGCATTTTCAACTTCAAATACTTCAGGTACTACTACTTACAGTTGGACCAACGATAATACGAGCATAGGCTTAGCTGCATCTGGTTCTACGGATATTGTAGCATTTACGGCTACTAATATTACCACAATTCCTCAGGTTGCGACCATAGTCGTAACTCCAACCTATACCTTTAATGGTCGGGTTTGTTCTGGATCACCAGAAACATTCCAACTTACGGTTAATCCTTCAGCTCAAGTCAATCAACCAACATCTCAGATACTTTGTGAAGGTGAATTGGTGTCAAATATAGATTTCGATACCTTAAATACTGGTGGAACAACTACTTATGATTGGACTAATGATAATGTAACTATAGGGTTGTCAGCTTCTAGCGGATCTGGAGATATTAGCTCGTTTACAGCGCTTAATTCTACGGGTATTCCACAAGTGGCAAATATTATAGTGACACCAACATTTACAAATGGTTCGGTTACTTGTACTGGTGCTTCTAAGTCCTTTACGATCACGGTAAATCCATCGGCACAAGTTGATCCAATAGCCTCACAAATTGTATGTGCAGGAGATTCAACTACTGACATCAACTTTTTTACCACAAATACAGTAGGTACAACTACGTATTCATGGACAAATAACAATACAACTATAGGTTCTCTTCCTGCTAACGGGATAGGGAATATAGCGTCTTTTACAGCTACCAATGTAAGTACTATTCCTCAAGTTGCAACGATTACTGTAACTCCAGAGTTTACCTACAACGGTGTTAGTTGTTTTGGGGCACCAGAAACATTCCAAATTACAGTGAATCCTTCAGGAGAGGTCAATCAACCTTCAGACGAAGTTTTCTGTGAATCAGATGTTGCAGTTATCAATTTTACTTCTCCTAATACGGTAGGTACAACAACTTATAACTGGACTAATAGTAATTCTGCAATTGGTTTACTAAGCAGTTCTGGTTCTGGATCTACCATATCATTCACCACAACAAATACTGGAACAACGCCTATAACCTCAACACTTATAGTAACCTCAACATTTAGTTATAATGGTGTAGATTGTGATGGACCAAACAAAATATTCACAATTACGGTCAACCCTAATCCGAATATGATAACTCCAAATTCACAAATTTTATGTGATGGAGATACTACAACAGTTGACTTTACGACATCCAATAGTGTGGGTACCACAACTTATGCATGGACCAATAATACGCCAAGTATTGGAATTCCTGCATCAGGAGTTGGATCGATTCCAGCATTCTCGGTTGTTAATACAGGAAATGCGCCAATAACTGCAAATCTAACGGTAACTCCAACATTTTCCAATGCAGGTGTAAGTTGTGTTGGCTCTACTGAAAATTTCACTATCACAGTGAATCCTTCAGCACAAGTAAATCAACCTGTTTCGGTAGTGGTTTGCGATGGTGATACTGTAGCTGCTACTAACTTTAGTTCCTCAAATACAGTGGGAACAACCACTTATACATGGACTAATGATAATTTGTCAACAGGTTCAAATATTAGTAGTGGTACAGGAGATGTTCCTACTTTTACTGCTACAAATATTGGAACAGCTCCTTTAGTGTCTACGTTCACGGTGACCCCATCTTTTGATAATGCAGGGGTAATTTGTAGTGGACCTTCAAAATCATATACGGTTACTGTCAATCCTGTGGCACAGGTGAATCCACCAGCTTCGCAGGTAGTATGTAACGGCGACTCTACTAATGTGTCCTTTACAACCGCCAATACTGTTGGGTTAACAACATATAGTTGGACAAATTCTGATACGTCTATAGGTTTAGCTGCATCAGGAACCGGAAATATTCCAACATTTATAACATCCAATTTGAATCCAAACCCAGTTATATCAACTATAACAGTAACTTCAATATTTATCAATGGTGGTGTTTCTTGCTCTGGACCATCAGAAACGTTTACAATTACAGTCAACCCATCTGGTCAGGTGGATCAACCGGCTTCTCAAATTGTGTGTAATGGCGATTCTACAATACCTGTCAACTTTACAACTTCAAATACTACTGGAACAACTACATTTAGTTGGACCAATTCAAATCCAAGTATTGGATTAGCAGCTTCAGGAACAGGAACACTTCCTTCTTTTGTGGCATCTAATAGTTCAAACACTGTGGCTGTGGGAACTATTGTTGTAACTCCATTTTACGACTATGGAGGAGTAAGTTGTCAAGGCGTTTCAAAAACCTTCACAATTGAAGTCAATCCTGAACCCGAAATGATTCAACCTGATGCGCAAGTCATTTGTGATGGAGATACATTCTTTTATAATTTTGATTCTAATAATTTAGGCGGTACAACCACTTATGAATGGTCTAACAACAATTCATCAATTGGGTTGGTAACTGGACCATCAACAGGAAATATCCCATCTTTTACAGCGACTAATTCAGGGTTAGTTCCTTCAGTTGCTACAATACAAGTAACTCCTGCCTATACAAACGGTGGAGTAAGCTGTGTGGGCTCAACATTAACGTTTACAATTATGGTCAACCCTTCAGCAAGTGTAGTTTTACCTCCAAACCAAACGGTTTGTAATTCGGATTCCACTACTTCTGTGAACTTCTCATCAGTAAATACTTCAGGTTCCACAACCTATGAATGGATTAACAATAATCCAAGTGTTGGATTGGATGCGACCGGAATTGGAAACATCCCTTCGTTTGTGGCAATTAATTCTGGAAATATTCCAGTTGTTGCATCCATAGAGGTTACACCAATTTATAATAATGCTGGAGTAAGTTGTACAGGACCATCCCAAACGTTTACAATTACAGTCAATCCAACCGCAGAATTGATCACTCCGATTTCTCAGGTTCTTTGTAATAATGAAAATACAAACTTAGTAAGTTTTTCATCAACTAATTTAGGTGGAACAACAACCTACAGCTGGCTCAATAACAATACAACTATTGGATTAGCGGCAAATGGCTCTGGTGATATTGTATCTTTTCCAGCAGTCAATACAGGGTTTACCCCGATTGTAGCTACAATTACTGTTACTCCAACGTACACAAATGATTCGGTTTCATGTGAAGGATCTTCTGAAGTATTTACTATTACAGTAAATCCAAGTGCTCATGTAATTCAGCCCGCAGATCAAACCCTATGTGCTGGAAATTTATCAACAGAGATTAATTTTAATTCTTTAAACACACCTGGTGCCACCACGTATACTTGGACTAATGATAATACGAGTACAGGTTTGGGTGCTAGCGGAACAGGAAGTATTTCATCGTTTACGACACTAAACACAGGTCCGTCTCCAAATGTTTCAACAATTACAGTCACTCCGGTTTACACAAATAATGGAGTTGTTTGTAATGGCACTTCAAAAAACTTTTTGATAACAGTAAATCCAACCTTAGATTTAGTTCAACCTGCAGATCAATTAGTCTGTAATGGACAAGTTTTATCGCCTGTAGTTTTCAGTTCTAATAATACAGGTGTTTCTGTAAATTACTCATGGATTAATGATAATACCTCTATTGGACTTGCTCCAAACGGATCGGGAGATCTTCCATCCTTCACAGCAGTTAATACGGGCTCAACACAACAAACTGCGACAATTTCTGTGACAGCTACTTACACAAATGCTGGAGGCACTTGTAGTTCAACAGAAGTATTCACAATCATTGTGAACCCTAGTCCTGTTGCAACGATTACAGGATTAAATAGCTATTTGGTTTGTGAAAATGATGCAGAACCTTTCATTACTTTTGAAGGCTCAAATGGTTTAGCGCCATATACGTTTACATATCAAATAAACTCAGATCCAGTTCAGCAAGTTACTTCTAGTGGAACTTCAAATTCCGCTACAATTTCAATTTCAACTGCTAATTCAGGATCAAATGTAATAACTCTACTGAGTGTTTCTGATTCCTCAACTCCAACAGCTTGTGAGTCAACAGATATTACATTGCCAAATGAGGCTTTTGTAGATGTTCAAGAGCAAGGGACGATTATTCCACAGGACTCTAGCACAGTGAGTCAAGTAATATGCGAAGATACTGGTCTTGTACCAATAGTATATACAATAGGTGGTTCAGCGACCAGTGCGTTCGTGACAGGATTACCATCAGGTATTGTTTCATCTTTTGATTCCACTACCAGTACATTAACCATTAGTGGTGTACCAACCAGTACGGGTGCCTTTAACTATGTAGTTAATACTGCTGGTTCAACTAACGGATGTAATTCATCTTACGGAGGCTCTATTGTTGTGAATTCTAATGATGAAATCACAGAATTAACACCAACTACCATTGATCAAGAAGTTTGTTCTTGTGATACCATAGCACCTATTTCCTACAACTTAGGTGGTGGTGCTACTGGAGGAGATGTTCAATTCTCTCCGAATACACCAGCAGGAATTACTTGGTCAATTTCATCTAATATATTGACTATTTCTGGTGCTTCATGTGATATAGGTACTTTTGATTATACGGTTAATTCGTTTGGAATTTGTAGTTCGGATACTTTCGGAGGAACAATTGTAATCAAAGAAAACTCTACCATTACTTTAGTCTCAGGAAATCCTGATCCAATTGTTTGTGAGGGTAGTGCTTTTGCAACTCCAATCCAATATGCAATTTCACCAACAACTTCAACTCTTGTAATGACTCCAACCATTCCAGGGGTTACTTTTGATCCAACAACAGGAATTATTTCTGGGGTACCAACGCTGAGTGGAGTTTATAACTACACAATCAGTTCTAGTGAAGGCTGTAGTAATATACTTTCTGGAGTTATCACAGTAAATCCAGATCAAGATATATCTTTTATTTCTACAAACCCTACTCAAACTGCTTGTCAGAATTCACCTATAGATCCATTTGTGTTCTTAGTGTCACCAGGAGTTAATGATGTTACTATTACACCTTCACTGCCAGTTGGAGTGAGTTATTCTGTGATCTCAGGAATTGTTACGATTTCAGGAACTCCTGTCAATGCGATGGGTGTTGCTCAAAATTATATTGTAACAACGGTTGGTTCTTGTGGAGTTGCAGAATCAGAGACCTTTACATTAGATGTACGACAGGAGGCTACGATCACAGTAACCAGTGATGTTTCAACGATTAATCAAGCCATTTGTCAAAGTGGAAGTATTGAGCCAATTACGTTTACAATTGGTGGAGGTGCAACAGGTATAGAACCACTTAATTTACCTGATAACCTTGTCTTGGATTTTGATGCTGGGACTGGAGTATACACAGTGTCTGGAACACCTGTCACTTTTGGAACTTTCAACTTTAATGTAGTTACAACAGGATGTGTAGCGACGCAATTATTTTCTATAACAAACATTAATACAAATGTTTCTATTGATTTAACATCTGCAGTTGGAACGGACGACCAGCAATTATGTCAATCCAATTTTAACACACCAATTACTCCTATAGTTTACTCCTTAACTGGTGTTGCAGGAGTTACTGTAACAGGATTACCAGTTGGTTTAAGTTCGAATTATAACAACGTTACTGGCGAGTTAGTAATTTCAGGAATCCCAATAGACTCTGGAGAATTTAATTACGCCATAACAACCTTGCCATGTGAGCGTGTAAAAACAGGAGTTATAAAAGTTTCAACGCCAATTGCCTTTTTTGATGAACAAGTGACACAAGTTTCTTGTTATGGCGAAAATGATGGTGCAATTTCAATTGATATAAGAGGCGGTGCTAGTGCAGGAGGGTTGTATGCTATATCTTGGACTGGACCAAACGGGTATCAACAAAATCAAGCAACAATTACAGGTTTAGAGCCTGGAGTTTATACAATCTCAGGAACCGATTTACTTGGGTGTGCAATTCCAACAAGATCATATGTAATTGCAGACGTTGAGTCAGTGGAAATTTCATTACTTTCGACGTCTAATGTGACATGTAATGGAAATTTAGGCTGTGCTAATTTTGATTTTACAGGTGGAACAGGGATTTACACAAACTTTTCTTTAGAGTTTTTAGATCCATCGTCTGAAACGTTAGTTCCAATTACAGTTGCAAATAATAACTACTTTAATATTTGTGACCTGCAAGCTGGATTGTATTATTTAACGATTGAAGACAGTAATTCATGTACGTCAATTCCTTATTTGTTCACAATATTTGATTACAGTTCACTTAATATCGAATACCTTGAATTGGATGATTCATTATGTGCTGATAATCCAGGAAATATTAGAATTAAAGTAGCGAGTTTAGATCCAAGCCTAACGTTCTATTATAATGATGTTTTAGTCCCTCACATTTACTTAGGGGATTCTACATATGAATTGGCTATTAACAATCCTACAGCCTCTACTGGAGTACTTAAAGTAAAAAATGATCAAGACTGTTGGAACTCGATTAACATTAGTACGCCAATTGAGTCACCAGGGTTTGAATATACATCACTCAATTTCGCAACCTATAATTCGGTTGATGTAAACGAAAGTATAGAATTTACCAATACAGTAGATCTAAATGATATACCAGCCGAATACGATTATATTGTTTGGGATTTTGGAGATAATTCGCCTTTTAAAGTTTTCTTTAATCCAGAAGATTTAGATCCGAATTCTGAAGGAGATAGCTTTAAAACAGTTTTTCATTCCTACACAATTGATGGTATTTATACCGTTACGCTCACCGTCTTTAATAGATTGGGTTGTTCTCGATCGGTATCTCAAATTATTAGTGTAGGTCGTGGTGCAAATATTATGACTCCTACAGCTTTCTCTCCAAATAATGATGGTATAAATGATGTATTTAGAGCCTCATTAATTGGCTTTACAGAAGTTTCCATGTTTGTGTATGATAACTGGGGGAATGTTGTTTATGAAATCACCTCTGATGTAGATATATTAGATCCTAATTGGGGTTGGAATGGTTTAGAAAAAGGAAATGATGAACCGATAAATGGAAATTATAAATACTACGTAATAGCAACAACTATAGATGGAAATGTTGTTGAGAAAACGGGTCAATTGATGCTTATAAAATAATACAAATTATGAAACTGAAATCTCTATATATATGTCTTGCAATCTTAGGTTACAACTTTGGATTTTCACAAGATAATATCATAAAAAACCAAAACAAAATCATGGGTGCTCAAAACCCAAGCTTTTATGCTTTTGGAGACTCTTCTAAAGCAGGGGTGTTAACTGGATTCGAAGGATTTACCGATGCTAGTAAAATCGAAACAAAATTTGGCTTTGTGAATCATTTCTTTGAACAAAGTAATTTTTCATTGGCTTTGGATGTTAAGACCGTTGATGTAAATAGTCTTGGATACTCTGTTTCATCCGCTAACTTACATTATATCTACAGAACACAATTCAACTACAAATGGACGTTTAATCCGTCCGTGTCTATTGGGTATGGTAGCAGCTCTTTAAATTATGATAATTTAATCTTTGAAGATCAAATAAATGTATTAACTGGAAGTATTGCCGGGGTTACTATTGACCCGGTAAACGTGGATGGTGAAATTAATTATTTTGATTTGGCTGCTGGATTTTCGCTTCACAATAATGAAAATTTATTTTTTGGGCTTAATGCAAAGCATATGAATACTCCTGACACTTCGTTCAACTCTACAGCGAAAAATAAGAAAGAGTTGTTACTCTCTTTGCAAGCGGGCTATGAGTATGACTTAAATCCTTATGACCAGGGAATTTTACCAACATTTTCTTATTTGTTTTTATATAATTCTATTACTATGCAAGGCGCAAAATCTAGAATAGATCTTTTTCAAGAATTGATACTAGGTAATATTTCTATCGGGCTGAACCAACATGTCAATAACTATGAAGGGATTACAATATCTCAATTCGGAACATCTCTAAGCCTTTTTGTGCAACAAATAGAACTTGGGGTTAATTATTCAATAGACATGGGATCTACAGGTCCAGTAGGTACCGATTTTAATAGTTTTGAATTATACATTACATTTGATTTTAATCCTGACAACAAGAACAAAAGAGGAGATAATAGTCGCTTCTACGGGTTCTAATATATAGCAATCAAAATACATACGTTATTACTATAAACGAAAGTACAATTACAGTATAAATTTTTTAGAATTTAATTTCGTACCACAATTTTTATGATTATTGTTGTACTTTGTTAGTTTACCGACAAAACATTTAAGTTATAAAGTGATGCTATCTAGTCCGTTATTATCTATTGTAATTCCTGTGTTTAATGAAGAAGACACTATTAAACCATTAATTGTTTCTATTCAAAAGGAACTATCAATATACAGTTATGAACTTATTTTTGTAGATGATTTTTCATCAGACACCACCTCAGAAATTATAAAGTCAGAGGCAAATCTTCACATAAGCCTTATAGCATTTGAACATCATAAAGGCCAAAGTTCGGCTCTAGCTGCGGGGATTGAAAGTGCACGAGGACATTATATTGCAACAATGGATGGCGACCTTCAAAATGACCCATCAGATATTCCAAAAATGTTAGAGTTAATTCAAAAAGAAGGGTGGGATATGGTAATTGGTTTTCGTCAAAACAGACAAGATCCATTTCTTAAAACAATGCCCTCTAAAATTGCAAATTTTATTATCAGAAAAACCACGCAACTCCAAATTAGAGATTCAGGTTGTGCATTAAAAGTAATGACATCCAAAACTGCTAAAGAAATTCCTCTTCATGGTGAACTGCATCGATTCATGGCACTCAATGCGCATATCAACGGAGCTCGAATTATAGAAATCCCCATCATTCACCACCCAAGAATTTACGGAGTTTCTAAATATGGCTTAGAACGTACCTTTAAGGTTATGAGGGATTTAAGCCAAATTATTTTTGCTCACAAAACACTGCATTCCAAAAGAGTGAAGACTTAGTTTCAATCCATCGCTTAGTTTAAAAAAATAATGGTAATTTTAGAGTCTGAATCAATTGGATGTTACCAAAACTAAAAATAATTGAATGCCCACGAGATGCCATGCAAGGTATAAAGGCATTTATTCCAACACCTCAAAAAATTCAGTACCTTCAATCGTTGTTGCGTGTTGGTTTTGATACCATCGATTTTGGAAGTTTTGTTTCTCCTAAAGCCATCCCTCAAATGGTAGACACTGCTGAAGTTTTAGCCCAGTTAGACCTTAATGCTACCTCTAGTAAATTATTAGCTATTGTAGCAAACCGTAGAGGCGCATTGGCAGCTGCGTCCCATAGGGAAATTGATTTTTTAGGCTATCCGTTTTCAATATCTGAAAATTTTCAAATGCGAAATACGCATAAAACAATTACGCAATCTATTGATATACTGGAAGAGATTTTAGAAATTGCACAAACCAATAATAAACGCGTTGTTGTGTATATATCCATGGCTTTTGGAAACCCTTATGGTGACCCCTGGAATGTGGATGTCGTTGCTAAATGGACAGAACGTTTACATAAAATGGGTGTCGAAATTTTGTCGTTGAGTGATACAATAGGAAGTTCTATTCCGGAGAGTATATCTTACTTGTTTTCAAATTTAATTCCTGCCTATCCCCACATTGAATTTGGTGCACATCTACATACCAACCCTTTACATTGGCATTCCAAAGTGGACGCTGCCTATAAAGCTGGATGTGTAAGGTTTGATGGTGCCATTCAAGGATTTGGTGGTTGCCCTATGGCCAAAGACGACCTAACGGGTAATATGCCTACAGAAAAATTACTATCCTATTTTACAGCTAAAAAGGCCTTTACTAATTTGAATGCTCTTAGCTTTGAAAGTGCCTACAACGAGGCTACAAAAATTTTCTCTATATACCATTAAAAACAAAGGCCATTACTTTCGTAATAGCCTTTTAAAGTTATTCAATCTTTTTTTAGAATCTGAAGTCTAAACCTCCATAAATTCCAAAAGGATGTCCAGGACGTAATCCAGCAGGTACTTTAGCAACCGCATAAGTTTTATCTAAAACATTAATTACTTTAGCTGATAAGCTGAGTGTTTTTGAAACATGGTATTTACCTACAAAATCGATAATAAAGTTGGATGTAATGCCATTAGCAGCGTTGACCGCATCTGCACTTGCCTCGGTTTTAAAGGCACCATTCAAACGGCCACTCAAGTTGAGTTCAAACTTTGCATGCTCTAACGATATGGAAGTATTAAATTGATGCTTGGCGATATAAGGTAACTCGTCACCACTTTGAACTTCACCCCACAAACCGTCATCACTTCCAAAACTGTTTAAAAATTCAGTATCGGTAAACGTATATCCGAAGGTAATAGGTAACGCATACGATGTATTCTTTTGGGGTAAGTCATAATTTAGCAATAATTCAATTCCTTTTACGCTAACCTCTCCAGCATTAAATTGCTCTAAAGACCCTGTTCCACCAGAGGCAGCTAAGTCACTTCCAAGTAAGTTGCTATAATCGTTATAAAACCCAACAACTTCTCCTCGTATCCCTTTGATATTGAACCGTGACCCTAATTCGTAATTGATACTTTCTTCTGATTCTTGACCAACCGTGTTTCCAGGAGGAGAAAAGCCTTTGTGCACACCACCAAAAAGAGAAGTCGAATTATTAAATTTATAGTTGACCCCTATGCCAGGAATGAAAATAGAGACTTTATTCTCTCTAGTAGAAAGGTCTGCTCCAGTTCTGCTAGGGTCATCAGATCCAAAATTTTCTCTTTCCAATACAATATCTTCGTAACGAATTCCAGGGGTTATGGTCATCTTATTAAATTTTAATTTATACAAAATAGAACCTGCAAAAGCGGCTGCTTTACTAATGCGGTTGGCGTCACTTCCTGGAGCCCCTTCAGAAGTTAAATTCATTTGACCATCCGTAATGCTGTAGCCATCTTTCCATTGAAAACGATCTTCATCATCATAATGATAACGCAACCCAATTTCAACATCATGAAACACATTTGCATTGTCCCAATGGAAATCCAATTTAGTTTGAACTCCTTTAGAGAGATAACTTCTGTTGTTTGCTTTTAAGACGAAGGCGTTTGCATCAGAATCGGAAGTCCCATTAATAATATCCATATAGCTTGGGTAGTTTTGAGGAGCCTTTAATATTTTAGAAATCTTCACTTTCTCACCACCAAAAACCACATCATTTAGCTTATACCAATTTCGCGAGAAATCGTTATAATAAGCGTTGCTCGTAATTCTCAAAAATTTAGATACATCTATTTTATGAGTCACCATAAACTGAAGATGCTCATTCGTCATTTTATCTTTTTGGGATGCTGCATATCGATCGAAAGGATTGGTTTTAAAATCTTCAGTCGTTAAACCAAGGTACGTTTCATTAGAAGTTTCATCCGAATATTGAAATTTAAATTCAAGCGATTGTTTGAATTTTGCATCCAGTTTATTTTGAAGCTTAAATTTGGCTACAACATCGTTTTTATCAAAGCCTGTATTGTCGCCATTTGGTAAGTTTTTGAAACCATCAGAATTATTATTTAGATACTCTACCGAATATCCAATATTAGTTTTTGAATCTCCAATTTTTAAGTGTGTTTGCCCCGTGTTAAAGCTGCCATAACTCGTTTGTATACTTCCTTTAAAACGATCCGGTATTTGAGTACTTACTAAATTTATAGCACCACCTGTTGTAAAAGGTCCGTACTGTATTTGACTACTTCCTTTTAGAATTTCAACAGCTTGCATTCTGGCTACAGAAGGAAAATAATAGGCTGCAGGTGCACTGTAGGGAGCTGGTGCAATAAGAACGCCATCTTCCATAATAGATATTTTTGCACTACGTTCTGGAGACGTTCCACGTAGACTGATATTTGGGCGCAATCCATAGCCATCTTCTTCGTATATATT
This sequence comes from uncultured Flavobacteriaceae bacterium, assembly GCA_943789465.1. Classification (GTDB taxonomy): domain Bacteria; phylum Bacteroidota; class Bacteroidia; order Flavobacteriales; family Flavobacteriaceae; genus Hel1-33-131. The sequence goes on from CALSUF010000003.1 coordinate 244,616, forward strand.
TACACCAGGTACCGCTCTTAAAACTCTATTGATATCTGAGTAAGAGAATTTTTCTAATTCTTCTGGTGAAAGGTAAAATGAAGATCCTGTTCTGTTTTCAGCTTCATATTTACTGCCAAAAATCACTTGTGAGTTAATGAAAACAGGTTCCAGTTTTTGTATAGAATCTATTTGTTTTGTAGATTCTTGAGCATTTAACATGCCAATTCCTAATAGGGTAATTTTGAATAAATTTTTCATTTTATTTAGACTGATTAAAAATAACGTTTGATTTCAGGCGCAAAGTTACAAATGAATTTTAGTTCTACAAAGCTTATTTAGAATAAATAAAAATAAAAATATTAAATTATTGATATTCAAGTTTTTATATGTCAAGAAAAAATTAATAAATCAAAAGCAATGATATATTTGAACGGTTTCATGTCAAATCCTATGAGAATTCAGGGTTTTTGATAAATAATAGAGTATTATGCCCTATTGAACTAAAAAAAATCTTAAATTTGCATGCAATTATAAGCTATTTGCTATGAATGCACATCTATCCAAAATTGTCGGCGAAGGTCTTACTTACGATGACGTCCTTTTAATACCAGCCTATTCAGAAATACTACCACGTGATGTGAGTATTAAGTCTAAATTTTCTAAAAATATTTCATTGAATGTTCCAATCAGTTCAGCTGCAATGGATACAGTGACAGAGAGTAAAATGGCCATTGCTATGGCTCGCGAAGGAGGGATTGGCGTGTTGCATAAAAACATGACTATCGAGCAACAAGCTATTAAAGTACGCAAAGTAAAACGTGCCGAAAGTGGTATGATTATCGATCCAGTTACCTTGCCATTAGATGCGACTGTTATGGATGCACAAATGAGTATGAAGGAGCACCGTATAGGAGGAATTCCAATTATTGATAGAGAGGGTTATTTAAAAGGAATTGTTACCAATAGAGATTTAAGATTCGAAAAGCAAAGTGCCCGTCCTATCACAGAAATCATGACCACTGAAGGTTTGGTAACCACTTCTGAAGGTACCTCTTTACAGCAAGCAGAGGTAATTTTACAAAAGAATAAAATTGAAAAATTACCGGTTGTTGATGCCAATTTTAAATTGGTGGGTCTTATCACTTTTAGAGATATTACAAAACTAACACAAAAACCTATTTCTAATAAAGATAGCTTTGGTAGATTGCGGGTTGCCGCAGCCATTGGCGTCACACACGATGCTGTGGATCGTGCTGCTGCTTTAGTGAAATCGGGAGTAGATGCTGTAATTATAGATACAGCTCATGGACATACCAAAGGAGTTGTTGGAGTTTTAAAATCCATCAAAGCAAAATTCCCTGACCTTGATGTAGTTGTTGGAAATATTGCGACTGCGGAAGCTGCAAAATATTTAGTGGATGCAGGTGCCGATGCGGTTAAAGTTGGAATAGGACCAGGATCAATATGTACAACACGGGTAGTAGCAGGAGTTGGATTTCCACAATTTTCAGCCGTACTTGAGGTTGCCGCAGCACTTAAAGGAACAGGGGTTCCAGTCATTGCAGATGGAGGGATTCGATATACTGGAGATATTCCAAAAGCAATTGCCGCTGGTGCCGACTGTGTAATGTTAGGATCACTTTTAGCAGGTACCAAAGAATCTCCTGGAGAAACCATCATTTATGAAGGTCGAAAATTTAAATCTTACCGAGGAATGGGCTCCGTTGAAGCTATGAAAGAAGGAAGTAAAGACCGTTATTTTCAAGATGTTGAAGACGATATTAAAAAATTGGTTCCAGAGGGTATAGTAGGACGAGTTCCTTATAAAGGAGACCTTTATGAGAGTATACATCAATTTATTGGAGGTATCAGAGCAGGCATGGGGTATTGCGGTGCGAAAGATATTCAAACGCTTAAAGAAACAGGTCGCTTTGTGAAAATTACATCATCAGGAATCAGCGAAAGTCATCCGCATAATGTCATGATTACAAAAGAAGCTCCTAACTATTCTAGGTAGTAACTTCAATTCCCATTTTTTTAATGTTAATAGGAGTGCACACTTGTATTTCCCCCTATAATTAGTATTTTTGATTTTCATAAAATTTAATAACATGCAAAAAACGTTCCTACTTCTAAGCACAGCCTGCTTTTCATTTTTTATATCAAATGCTCAAATAACAGATGATGATACGTTACTTACAATTGCGAACACCCCTGTTTCTGCAAATGAATTTGTTAGAGTTTACAATAAAAACCTGAACTTAGTTCAAGATGATTCTCAAAAAGAAATAGATTCTTATTTAGAACTCTTTATCAACTACAAATTAAAATTAACTGAGGCAAAAGCCTTGAGATATGATAAGGATCCTGTATATCTTAAAGAATTTCAGTCATATAAAAATCAATTAACTCAATCTTATTTAACAGATAAAAATGTGACGGATGATTTAATTCGAGAAGCTTATGATCGAACTACGAATGAAGTCAAAGCTCAACATATTTTAATATTGTTAGATGAGGTAGAAACAGACACCTTAGTAGCCTATTCAAAAGTTGAAGCCTACAGAGAACGTCTTGTAAATGAAGATTTTGAATCCCTAAAAAAAGAACTCCACAATGGTAAAAACGTTTTTGTAGAAGATTTAGGATATTTCTCTGCGTTTAAAATGGTTTATAATTTTGAATCGGCTGCCTATGCCACCGAAGTTGGTGCCGTTTCTCAACCCTTCAGAACTAGATTTGGATTTCATGTTGTAAAAATTTTAGAAAAACGAAAATCAAGAGGGCAAGTAAGTGTAGCGCATATCATGATTGCAAACACACAAAAAGATAGTACACTCGTCGCTAAGGATCGCATCCAGGAATTACGCCGATTACTACTGCAAGGAGATGATTTTGGAGAGTTGGCAAAACAATTTTCTGATGATAAAAGTAGTTCAAATCGGGGTGGTGAACTTAGTCCTTTTAAGTCTGGTCAAATAAACTCTGAAATCTTTGAAACAACTGCCTTTGAACTCAGTCCCTCCAATCCAATATCTAAACCAATTCAAACGCAGTTTGGATGGCACATTTTAAAATACATCAATAAAATACCTGTAAAATCTTTTGAAGAATTACAACCAGAATTGGAAAGTCAAGTTGGAAAAGATTCGAGATCTCAACTTGTAAAAGCAAAAATGTTAGAGCAATTATTAGTAGAATATCAGATTGAAAATCCAAACTCTAATTTGATGAATGTCGAATTAAATCTCACTTATATTACATCTGAGAAAGCTTGGGGGTTTTCTAAGGATTTTGATAACAACCTACCTTTTTTGACGATTAAAAACCAAACCTATACGTATCAAGACTTTTTGAACTTCATAAACGCAAACCAAAAATCTAATAAAAAAGAATGGACAACAGCTGTAGTTGTAAAAAAGCAATATGCTTCCTTTTTAGAACAATCTGTTATCCAATATAAAAAAGATAACCTTGAGAGTGAAAATGAAGAATTTGCCCATGTTCTTAATGAATACAGAGAAGGCTTGCTGTTGTTTGAATTGATGCAAGACAAAATTTGGGAAGGTGCTAAAAACGACTCTATAGGCTTGCAAGAATTTTACAATGCGAACAAACAAAACTATGTTTGGCCTGAAAGAATTGAAGGTTCTGTAGCCAGATCTACAAATGCTAAGTACATCAAAAAAGTTCGAAAGTATTGGCAAAAAAACTCATCAAACGAAGAAATTGATGAAGCAATAAACAAAAACCAACAAAATGTTATATTTTCAAATGGTGAGTTAGAACTAGGCCAAGCGCCATTACCTAAAAATTTTAATGTCAGAACTAAAACACCAATTTCCGAACTGATTAAAGAGAACAATAGCTTTTATGTTGTTAATGTTAAAGAATTCAAACCAAAATCCCAAAAAACTTTTGAGGAAGCCAAAGGTCAGCTTATCGCCGATTATCAAATTGCCTTAGAGTCCAAGTGGACTCAAGAGTTGCGTACTAAATTTAAGGTAGATGTCAATGAGTCTGTACTTGCGAAAGTCAATGCATTAATTCCTAATTAATTTTGAAACACTTCAATCAACTTTTAGCATGTTTATTTCTGATATTAGCGTCTTGTAATTTAAGGCCTAATAATACTAATGTGAATCCGTTAGCACGCGTCAACGATGCGTTTTTGTTTGAAGGTGATATCGATTTTAATTTTGTAAAAGGACAACCAAAGTCAGATAGCATCATTTATGTTCAAAATATTATTAATAATTGGGCCACTACTCAACTCCTAATTGACGGAGCTAATTTAAATCTAACAAAAGATACACAAACGGAGTTTGAACGACTGGTTCAGCAGTATAAGAGCGATCTTTATACTTCTGCCTATGTGGAAGCCCTAGTCAACAACAATTTAGATACTGTAATATCAAAACAAGAATTAGATAGCGTATACTTAAGGAATAAACAACTTTTTGTTTTAAAAGAAGATCTTTTAAAAATGAGGTATCTGAATATAAACACCAAGTTATCCAATTTAGAAGAAGTTAAAAAACGGTTCAAACGGTTCAATGAAGAAGATAAAAAACGCTTAGACTCTATATCAATTCAGTTTAATTCTTTTTATCTAAAAGACTCTATTTGGATAAAATCTGAACAAGCAATTTCTAAAATCAAACCCTTACAGTTAGGATTTAATAAAGTACTGTTAAAAAAACCAAATTTTATACAGCTCAAAGATTCTTTAGGGTTATATTTGATGCAAATTAATGAGGTTTTAGAGCGTGGTAGTCAAGCTCCCATTGAGTACGTACTACCAACGTTAAAACAAATTGTCGTTAATAATCGAAAGCTAAAACTCATCAAACAACTAAAAAGTGATATAGTTAATGATGCCATTAAAAATAAAAAATTTGAAATTTATAATTAAGTCATACGTATTAGGATTCCTTTTTTTGACAACTTTCTCTTCTTTTTCTCAAGAAATTATAGATGAAACTGTTGAAGTCCAGGCGCCAAAAGTAGCTACCATTGATTCTGTAACAGATGCTGTTCAACGTGTTAAGATTGACGGAGTTGCTGCAGTGATAGGAGATTTTGTCATATTAGATTCAGATATAGACAAACAATTTATTCAATTAGAAGCTGGTGGAATTTCTACAGAAGACATCACGCGATGTCAGCTTTTTGGAAAACTTTTAGAAGACAAACTCTATATTCACCATGCCATTCAAGACAGTATTGAAGTAAATGATGCAGAGGTTAAATCTTATGTTGACCAACAACTTGAAGGATTTGCAGAGCAGATTGGTTCTATGGAGAAATTGATTGCCTACTACAAGAAGTCATCTGAAAAAGAACTTAGAGATGAAATGTTTGAGTTGAACAAAAATGGCAAAATGGCATCCATGATGCAACAAGCTATTATTGAAGAAATTGAAGTCACTCCAGATGAAGTACGTCAGTTTTTTAACAAAATTGCAGAAGATGAACGTCCGCAATTCGGTACTGAAATGCGAGTTGCTCAAATTGTTGTCGTTCCAGAAACAACACAAGAAGAAGTCGATAAAGTAATCAATCGTTTGAACGAGTTTAGAGCTGATGTTTTGGATAATGGAGCAAGCTTTACCACCAAAGCCGTTCTTTATACTCAAGATCCTGGATCAAAAAGAACTGGCGGAAAATTTACACTCAACAGGAAACGTCCTGTAATGGTTAAAGAATTTAGAGAAGTTGCTTTTTCATTGCAAGAAGGTGAAGTATCGAAACCTTTTAAAACCGATTTTGGATACCATATCATTAAATTAGAAAAAATAAGAGGTCAAGAATTTGATGTCAGACACATTCTATTAATTCCAGAAGTGACTCCAACTGCCATCCAATTAGCAAAAGAAAAACTTGAAAAAGTAAGAGAAAGCATTGTTAATGGCGAAATCACATTCGCAGAAGCGGCAAGAGAAGCAAGTGACGAAGAAGAAACAAAGTTTGATGGAGGTCAACTGCGAAACCCTGAAACGCAAGACTATAATTTTGAACTCACTAAAATGGACCCTGAATTGTATTCTCAAATCCAGAATCTAAAAGATAATGAAGTGAGTCCAGTTCTTAAAGATCAAGATCGAATTCACCCAGTTAAGTTTAAGATTTTAACCGTCACTGCACGTGTTGATGAACATGAGGCCAACTTTGCACAAGATTACTTAAAAATTAAAGCCCTTGCGTTGCAGGAAAAACAATTGAATGCAATAGAAAAGTGGCAAGAAGAAAAGATTATGGACACCTATATTAAAATTAACGGTGAGTTACGAACCTGTGATTTTAATAGTAACTGGTTTAAAATTAATTAAGCCATGTCAGATGTTGCATCCTTAAAACACCACCTCAAGAAATACGATACTTTAAAGCAGGAAATTTCTAAAGTCATCGTTGGTCAAGAGACTGTTATAGAACAAATTCTCATTTCTATATTTTCTGGTGGCCACTCACTATTGGTTGGGGTTCCTGGACTGGCAAAGACTTTAATGGTAAATACTATTGCAAAGGGACTAGGATTGGATTTTAAACGCATACAATTTACACCAGACCTTATGCCTAGTGATATTTTGGGTAGCGAAATACTAGACAATGATCGTCAGTTTAAATTTGTCAAAGGCCCTATTTTTTCAAATATTATATTGGCTGATGAAATTAATCGTACGCCACCAAAAACGCAAGCCGCACTTTTAGAAGCGATGCAAGAGCGATCGGTTACGATTGCGGGACATCATTACAAATTGGATGCGCCTTACTTTGTGTTGGCCACTCAAAACCCCATAGAACAAGAAGGTACCTATCCGCTTCCAGAAGCCCAGTTGGATCGTTTTATGTTCTCCATCAATCTAACATATCCAAGTTTTGAAGAAGAAGTGCAGGTTGTGAAGCAAACAACCTCAAAACTTCAGTCCGAAGTTGAAGTTGTTTTTTCTGCTAGTGAAATTTTAGAATTCCAAGCACTTATTAGAAAAACCCCAGTCGCTGATAACGTAATTGAATATGCCGTTAAAATGGTAGGGAAAACCCGACCAAGATCTTTAGAAGCCACTGAACTTATCAAACAATACATAGACTGGGGCGCCGGACCAAGAGCCTCTCAAAATCTAATTTTAGCTGCTAAAACTTACGCGGTGATCAACGGTAAACTTTCACCAGACATCGAAGATGTTCAGGCCGTTGCCATTAGCATTCTTCGTCACAGAACTATTAAGAATTATAAGGCAGAAGCTGATGGTGTTTCGATAGAGTCTATTATTGAAAGTTTGTTTTAACTCTACTTTCATCATTTTATCGCTAATTTTTGCATCAAATATTGTTAATAATTTAATTTATTAAAGCAAATCATACTTTTAATTAAATTATAGTTACCGTGCTTTCTTATTCCTGTTTTAATTGAGAATAATTTTATTTAATTCGTATTTTTACGAACGATTATTACGAAATAAAATTATTTAGATTATGGCTTTCGATATAAATGTTATTAAAGAAGTGTACCAGCAGATGCCGGGACGTATTGAAAAAGCACGTCAACTTGTTGGACGTCCACTTACATTATCAGAAAAAATTCTTTACAGTCACCTTTGGGATGACAATGCTGCAAAAGCTTATGAGCGCGGAAAAGATTATGTAGACTTTGCACCCGATAGAATTGCGTGTCAAGATGCAACAGCACAAATGGCATTATTGCAGTTTATGCAAGCAGGTAAAAAACAAGTAGCAGTTCCTACAACAGTGCATTGTGACCACTTGATTCAGGCGAAAGTTGGTGCGACTAAAGATTTACAATTTGCTCTAAATAATAGTAATGAAGTATTTAACTTCTTAGAATCTGTATCTAATAAATATGGGATTGGATTTTGGAAGCCCGGTGCTGGAATTATTCACCAAGTAGTATTAGAAAACTATGCCTTTCCTGGCGGTATGATGATTGGAACAGATTCACATACTGTAAATGCGGGTGGATTAGGAATGATTGCCATTGGTGTTGGTGGAGCTGATGCTGTAGATGTGATGGCAGGGATGGCTTGGGAGCTTAAATTCCCAAAACTCATTGGGGTTAAATTAACAGGAAACCTTTCGGGGTGGACAGCTCCAAAAGATGTCATTCTTAAAGTTGCTGGAATCCTGACCGCTAAGGGTGGAACAGGAGCCATTGTAGAATATTTTGGCCCTGGCGCAACCTCTATGTCTTGTACTGGAAAAGGAACCATTTGTAATATGGGTGCCGAAATTGGTGCTACGACTTCCACGTTTGGATATGATGAATCTATGGAGCGTTATTTGCGTTCTACTGATCGAAATGATGTTGCAGATGCCGCTAATAAAGTCAAAGACTCCTTAACAGCAGATCCGGAAGTATATGCGTCTCCAGAAGATTATTTTGATGAATTAATAGAAATTGATTTATCTACATTAATGCCACATATCAATGGTCCTTTTACGCCAGACTTAGCGACCGAAGTAGGAACCATGACAGATAAAGCCAAAGCAAACGATTGGCCTTTAAAAGTAGAGTGGGGCTTGATAGGATCTTGTACCAATTCGTCTTATGAAGATTTATCACGAGCCGCTTCTATAGCTCAACAAGCACTCGATAAAGGTTTGGTCACCAAAGCAGAATTTGGAATCAATCCTGGTTCAGAACAAGTCCGTTTTACAGCAGATCGTGATGGAATTTTAGAAGTCTTTGAAAACTTAGATGCTAAAATATTTACCAATGCCTGTGGACCATGTATTGGGCAATGGGCACGTTACGAAGACCCTAAAAATGCACCTAAAAATAGTATTGTTCACTCCTTTAATAGAAACTTTGCCAAACGTGCAGACGGCAATCCAAACACCCATGCTTTTGTAGCCTCTCCAGAAATGGTTGCTGCGATTGCGATTTCGGGACGTTTAGATTTTAATCCCTTAACAGATGCACTAATAAACAAAGATGGTGAAAAAGTCATGTTGGATGAGCCAACAGGACATGAATTACCAGAAGAAGGATTTGCAGTGGAAGATGCGGGGTATTTAGCACCTGAAGAAGATGGTAGTCACGTTGAAGTAACGGTTGCTTCAGACTCTGAACGATTAGAACTTTTAACCCCTTTTGAGCCGATTGGCAATACAATTGATGGTGCCAAACTATTAATCAAAGCACACGGAAAATGTACGACTGACCATATTTCTATGGCGGGGCCATGGTTGCGTTTTAGAGGCCATTTAGATAACATCTCAAACAACTGTTTGATTGGTGCTGTGAATGCGTTTAATATGAAAACCAACTTTGTAAAAAATCAATTTACAGGGGATTATGATGCAGTACCAGCGACGCAACGTGACTATAAGTCTAAGGGTGTTCATACGATTGTAGTAGGTGATCATAATTATGGAGAAGGCTCTTCAAGAGAACACGCGGCGATGGAGCCACGGCATCTTGGAGTGGCTGCAGTGCTTGTAAAATCATTTGCACGTATCCATGAAACCAACCTTAAAAAACAAGGTATGTTAGGATTGACGTTTGCAACGGAATCGGATTACGATTTAATTCAAGAAGATGATACTTTTAATTTTGTAGATCTGAATGCATTTGCACCAGGAAAACCCTTGACCATCGAAGCGGTTCATGCAGATGGTTCTAAGGATACAATTATTGCAAACCATACCTATAACGATTCTCAAATAGAATGGTATAACGAAGGTTCTGCATTGAATTTGATTAAAAAGCAAAACGCATAGACTGGAGTTGACCCAATTAAATGCGCTGAAAGTTTTTTTGATTTTCAATATATTTAAAATCGAGACCAATTTCTTATTTAAGTATGAGATAGGTCTCGTTTTTTTTGATTAATAAAAGGGGTTGAGAACCCGTATTTTACTAATCAAAATACTGAATAGACACCCAAAGTACTCCTTTGTTTTTATCAAACAAGGCATAAGATTTTGATTTTTTACCCTTTTTTGATTTATAATAAAGCACATCAAATTTCAGAGAATCTGTATGAAAGTTTATGAAGTCAATTTCAGGGTACTTTGAGTCCAACTCCTTAAGTTTATTGTCTTCTATATAACGATCACTATCAAAATCAGCTAAATTAAATTCAAAATACGCCTTTTTGGTATTAATGGATTCTAGATACACACAGTCTGAATCAATGATAGAAGGAATATTGATTTTCGCATTTATTTCAATATTATCAATATTTGCCCATTCACAAGTCCGTTGGTTGGCTATAGAAACAACAAGAGTTCGGAGTCCTAATATAGCAACAAGCACTAAAACCAAGAGGCCCGAAGCTCCAAAGAGAACATACTTGTATTTAGAGTTCATTTGTTTTGTGAAATTTATTTACAAAAATCTCAGTCAGAAATAAATTACAAAGAATCATGGTATAGGCATAAATACTGTCTTCTACTGGGATGGTTCCCATACGGATGCCTAAGTTTTCGGCATTGTTATACCATACTACTTGGTCCTCAATAAAGCTTCCTGTTAAGATGCCATTGACTATGAAAAAGGGGATCAACATCACCAAAAACGTCAGTAGAAAATGCTGGAGCAATTTGATATTGTATGTATAAACGAGGTATGTGAGTGGAATTGCCAAACTAAAATTAATCACAGTATACCATTTGTCATAATTCACAACAGCAATAACAAATAACAAAGCCATAAGTCCGTTGCTAATCCATTTTGTGCTGGTTTTGTTAAGCTTCAAATTCGGAAAATAGAGGAGGAGTGCATAATGCGTAAACACACAAGCAAATGGAATACAGATAAAAAACAACCATTCTTCAATAGGAAGGCTTAAAAATTTGATTCCTAAAAAATAAGTGTCATTAAATCCCCAGATTTTATGCAGTGTAAAAATCACATCCCATGGAATAAAAATGACCATGGTCAGTAGGATCGAAATGAAGATCCATAAAAATCGCTTGTGAAGTTGCAGTCTTGGGTGAAAACTATATAAAAATGGCACTGAAACAGACCCTAAGTTTAATAAAAGATAGAGTGTGTTCATATGTTAGCGTTTGAAGTATTTGAACGGTACAAACAACATTCCATAACATTCGCCATCACCTTTTCCAAGGTGTTTGTGATGGATTTTATGCGCACGTCGCAACCCTTTTGCATACCAGTTATTAGCGTTTCTAAAATACTTAAACCGTTGATGTATAAAAATATCATGCACAATAAAATAGGTTGCGCCATAAGCCATAATTCCTAAACCTATGGGGAGTCCAACCCAAAATCCTTCGTAACTCCAAAAATAAAAACAGGTCATACTAACAACCGCATAGAATATAAAAAAGGCATCATTACGTTCAAACCAGCTTTTGTGATCTTTGTGATGGTGGTCTCTGTGTAAGTTCCACAAAAAGCCATGCATCACATATTTATGTGTAAACCACGCCATAAATTCCATGGTCGTGAAAGTGCCTAAAAAAACGAGTATCCAATAAAATGTGTTCATAATGGGTTATAATAGATTGAGTTGGTATTTAACATAGCTACGAGTGAGTAGCTCTACTTTTTTGTAATCAGGCACTCGAATTCGGGTACTTTTAATTTCGAGTGCAGGAGTTGTTTTTAGTTTTTTCAGAAGTTGATTGTAATAGCGGTACGCCATAAAAACACCAAACTTTGCATCTAAAGGAAGTTGTTTAATACCTTTTAATCCTTCTGAAAAGTCATTCTCAATATCGTCAATAATAGATTGTTTGGAGAGTTCATCTAAATTATTTAGATCGGTATTAGGAAAATACGTTCTGTTTAACTGATCATGATCCGCTTTTAAATCTCTCAAGAAATTCACTTTTTGAAATGCCGACCCAAGTGCCATTGCTGTTTGTTTGAGTGTGTTGTATTGTTCAGTATCTCCATTGACAAATACTTTTAGGCACATCAGTCCAACTACATCTGCAGAACCATAAATATAGTTTTTATACTCCTCTTCTGTGTGATAGACCGTTTTGTGTAAATCCTGACGCATTGAATTCATAAAGGCATCAACCATATCTTTTTCAAGAGCATAGGTATGATACGTTTCTTGAAATGAATTCAGAATAGGATTGAGGCTAATTTTATTAACTAAAGCCGATTCTAAATCTGCTTCAAACTGAACAAATAATGCTTCTTTATCATAGTCGTGAAATGAATCGACAATTTCATCTGCTAAACGCACAAATCCGTAGATATTATAAATATCTTGACGAATCGAGTTCGATAGCATTTTTGTAGCCATCGAAAACGAAGTACTATAGGTTTGTGTGATCATTCGACTGCAGTCTTTTGAAACAGTATCAAATATGGACTTCATAAACTTAAATTTTATTTTTTTTCACTAAGTTGCTTAACATTTATCCAGCATCTTTTGAATAAGTTCTGAGGTCAGTTTTCCAGAGATTAGAGAAGGGGGCACTCCTGGTCCAGGGACGGTTAATTGTCCTGTAAAATACAAATTTTTAACTTTATTACTTTTCAATTTTGGCCTCAAAAAAGCGGTTTGTAATAAGGTCATTGCCATTCCATAGGCATTTCCTTTATATGAATTGTACTCCGATTTAAAATCTTCAACACAAAAGGAATCTTTAAATATAATATTATTTTGAATTGATTGTTCTGTTTTCGCTTCAAATCTTTCAATTATCTTTTTTAGATAGTGATTTCTTAGTTCGGGAGTGTCTTCAATATTTGGAGCAATCGGCATCAAAATAAATAAGGCTTCATGTCCATCAGGTGCCATCGATGGGTCTGTTTTGGAAGGAACGTTGGCATAAAATAACGGATGACTCGGCCATTTTGGTTCGTCATATATTTCCTCTGCATGTTTTTCAAAGTCTGCATCAAAAAACAAATTGTGATGTTCTGTGTTTTTAAGTTTTTTGTCCAATCCAATATAAAAAAGTAGGGAAGAGGGTGCAAATACTTTTTTGTTCCAATAGGCTTCTGAATGTTGTCTGTGTTTTTTGTCTAACAACGTTTCGGAGTGGTGATAATCTGCTCCACTCAATACGATATCTGATTCTATAAATACATCTTTGGTAACAATTCCACTCGCCGTATTTGCGTCAACCACAATTTTATCGACAGGGTGATTGGTATGAATTTTAACTCCTAATTCGATTGCTAAGGCTTCCATGGCTTTTATAATTTCATACATGCCTCCTCTTGGATGCCATGTACCCAAGCCGAAGTCTGCATAATTCATAAAGCTAAAAAACGAAGGTGTTTTACTTGGTTTTGCTCCTAAAAATAGAGAGGGAAATTCAAGTGTTGAAATTAATTTTGGATTGCTAAAATTCTTTCGCACTTCTTGGCTAATGGTTTTAAAAAACTGGTCTAAGCGCTTCACAGTATCTTTAGTCACTAATTCTAATGGAGAAATTCCAGGCGCATTGTACAGAATTTTATCAACGGCAATGCCGTAATTACTTTGTGCTTTATCGATGAATTTTTTAAGTTTGATACCACTTCCTTTTTCAATACGTTCAAATTCCGCACAAATTTTGTCCATGGAATCACCAATGGTGATAATTTCATCGTCAAAAAATATTTTATAAGCAGGCTCTAGTTTGTCGATGTGGTAATAATCAGATGTCTTTTTACCAAAATCTGCAAAAAACCGATCAAATACATCAGGCATCCAATACCAAGAAGGTCCAATGTCAAAAGTAAATCCTTTTTTCTTTAGTTGGCGTGCTCGACCGCCTACGGTACTGTTTTTTTCATAGATAGACACCGTGTGTCCTGCTTGTGCTAAATAGCAAGCTGCAGACAAGGATGAAAACCCTGAACCAATAATTTGTATTGTCTTTTTCATTTCGCCTATAAAAATAAGTAAAAGACAATACAGTTTATGTGTGTCTAATGATTTTTTACAAATCTTTAACTAAATCCTTTATTGAGTTAAATAATTTAATACGTTTTGATAGTTTTTTTGGATTAAAACCGATTAACTGAGTTCCAAGTACCCGAACGGAATTAGTAGTGTTTTTAATAACTTCACTGTAAAGAGTATCTAAATAAGCTGATAACTTGTCATGATCTGGCTTTACTGTAAAATACGAAACGTATGTAATATCTTTGTAAAGATGATTAATCAGATTGAGGTCTTCTATTGGTACGTTTTCACCAAGATAGATTGTGTGATAGCCTCTACTCAATAATTCGTAATTTATAAAGAGTAGTCCAATATCATGAATTTCATTAAGAGGTAAAAATAATACAAAAGTTTTTGCATCAGGTTTTGGATTTGAACTTTGAATACGTTCGATATGAATTAATACTTTTTGCCGAATATGAACGCTGATAAAATGTTCATGCGAGGGTTTAATGGTGAGTGTTTGCCATAAGAGCCCCATGTCTTGTATGATGGGTATAAATAGCTCATAAAAAATTTCTCGAAAGCTTTTTTCTTCTAATAAACGGTTGTAAGTATTATAAAAAAGTGCTTGATCAAAATTTAGCATTGACAATTTAAAGGCATTAAAAGCATGTGATTCAACATTTCCTAAAAAGGAAATTTCTTTTACTTTTGTAGCAATTTGAAATTCATCAAGTGCTGCAATTCGAGATACCTTGTAACCATTGCTGTTTAAAAAACTAATGTTAAGTAATTTTTGTAAGCTTTTTAGGTTGTAAGTTCTAATGTTTGTGTCTGTCCGTTCTGGTATGAGAAGGTTGTAACGTTTTTCCCATATACGGATAGTATGGGCTTTGATACCAGATAGGTTTTCTAGGTCCTTTATACTAAAGGAGGTTTTAATTGTGTTCATGTTTCAATAAGATTTGGGTTAACTAAATTAACCAAAAAAATATTAGAAACAAAATGTTAAACTTAAAAAAGAACAAAGTGCGCACGAGAAGACTCGAACTTCCACGGGAATAATTCCCACTAGCCCCTCAAGCTAGCGCGTCTACCAATTCCGCCACGTGCGCAGTATGAATGTTAAAGGTATAAAAAAAGTTAAGAATAAACTTAACTTTTTTTAGTGACCTGGCTGGGGCTCGAACCCAGGACCCTCTCCTTAAAAGGGAGATGCTCTACCAACTGAGCTACCAGGTCATTTATTTCCTCTCAATGCGGCTGCAAATATAAAGGGTTTAATTAATTATACAATGCTTTTTCAGAATATTTTTCGTTTTTTTGTTCTAGCTAATTAAAGAGAGGGTATAATCAAATTTTGATATAAGTATGATCGTTGTTTTGCTAGGATATATGGGGTGTGGTAAGTCCACTGTGGGACAGATACTTGCAGAAAATCTAGGTTTTAATTTTATAGATTTAGACGCTTACATTGAACAAAAACAGCAGGCATCAATTTCTGAAATTTTTAATTCTAAAGGCGAAATATTTTTTAGAAAGATAGAGTCTGAAGCCGTTAAACAATTGTGTGAACAATCCGATTCCTTAGTTTTGGCATTGGGAGGTGGCACTCCTTGCTATTCAGACACCATGCAATTTTTGGTAAATCACCCCAATGTTAAGACTGTTTCTTTAAATCTTTCTATAAAAAATCTATCAGAACGCCTGATTCATGAAAAAGCGAAACGCCCCTTGATTGCCAATTTATCAAATGAAAATATTCCCGAATTTATAGCAAAACATTTGTTTGAAAGGTCGTACTATTACAATCAAGCTGAAATAGGAATCCAAACAGATACCCTGAGTGTTGCCGAAACTGTAGCTACAATTCAGTCTAAATTATTCTAAAATCACTTTTGTTTTTTTTCCTGTAAAGATTACAGAAATATGTTCATGAATAGAGGTGGATAATGACAGGCCTTTAAAATCTGCCTTTACCGGATATTTCTTATGATTTCGATTGACAAGAACTGCTGTTTTAAACTGCTTTAAAGGAACATCCAAAAAATGTTTGACTCCATATATTAAAGTAGTACCTGAGTTTAACACATCATCCACCAATACCAAAGATTTATTTGTATAAGTATCTTTTGTGAGCGAAGTTGTGATTGGGTTTGTAGGATTTTTCTTGTCGATGGTCACTTTACAAAGTACAGGGTTGATGTCACAAATTTCAACCATGGCGGCTCTTAATTTTTCAGCAAATAAGTAACCATTTGATTCAATGCCAGCGAGGATGACTTCTTGTTCTTCAACATTGGATTCATAAATCTGATACGCAATTCGTTTTACTTTATGATTTATTTCTTCGTGATTTAAAATACAATTCTCTGTTAAACCCATAGTATTTGTTTTTTCAAAGATAAAAAACTGTTTTTATTCTTTTTGTATTAATCCGTATTTTCATCATTTTCTAAATACCCATCAATTTCTCGACGGTCTTTTTTAGTTGGTCGTCCTTCTCCTTTTTGGCGGTAATAATCTTTCGAATATTTCAATAACTCTTGTGCTTCAAATTCAGATTTTGGTGTGTTGTCCACTCTATATATATCTACAAGTTTGGCGCCCACGCGACTCGCAGGAATGTCCAGGACCGTCAGTTGATAGTTCACTTGATTCAAGCGCACCACTATTTTGTCCATGGGATAGACATCTCTGCTCGGTTTTACTATGGCTTCATTTACTTTGATATGACCCTTTTTACAAGCTGTTGAGGCGATGTTACGGGTTTTAAAATAACGAACACACCATAAATACTTATCGATTCTCATAAAATGTTTAAAACAACGTTAATGTACCTTACAAAAATAGTATATTATTGTATCTTGCAGCACTAAATATAAACATATGACCTATAAATATAACATATTCTTTATTTGTGCTCTCATGCTCTCAATAATCGCTTGTAGTAATGATGATGATGATGACACCCCTGTTTCTGTTCCTGAAAATGACCGTACAGAACAGCAAGTTGTGGATAATGATTCTCTTGTAGATTACCTGAATACGCACTATTACAATGCAACTGAAGTCAACGCGATATCAAACCCAACCGTAGCAGATGTGGTGATCACAGAGTTGCTTGAAGGCGAAACACTGCCCTCTGGTACAGCCCTTTTAATATCAGCAGTTGAGACCAAAACAACGACTTATTTAGAGGTTGATTACGACTATTATATTTTAAAAATTAAACAAGGTGGGGGCTCAAATAGCCCTTATTTTTCTGACAGTGTAAGAGTAAATTATTCTGGTAATTTATTAAATGAAGAAATTTTTGATAGTTCAGTTGTTCCAAGAGTTTTTGATTTAGTTAACCCGGATATTATCCCTGGTTGGAGAAAAGTATTCCCAGAGTTTAATGTAGCGAGTGCATTTACGACCAGTTCAGGGATAGTCACTTTTGAAAACTATGGTATGGGCGTCATGTTTTTACCTTCCGGTTTAGGGTTTTATGCAGCTTATAGGAGCTCAATACCATCGTATTCAAATTTAATTTTTAAGTTTGAATTATACCAAAGTCAAGTCAATGACCATGATATGGACGGAGTGCCTTCTTATTTTGAAGATATTGATAATGATGGTGAAGTATTTAATGATGATACAGATACTAATTTATTTTCTAATTTTGTAGACCAAGATGATGATGGTGATGGTGTACTTACATTAAATGAGCTTGAGCCTACGGAGTACATTATTAATACTAATTTAGGAGAAATAGAGCCTTTGCTTGCCGCTAAAGAGTTTGAAATTAGTAAAACAGAAGACTCAGGAATTATTACAATTAAAACAGTTAAGATTGTAGATTCTAATAATGATGGTTTAGATGATTATCTTGATGAAAATATAACGATTAATTACAACTAATAAAATTTTAAAAAAAAAGAGTCCCTAAATTGAATATTTAGGGACTCTTTTTTAATTACAACAAAACCAATAAACTATTTATTTCATAGGTTCAAATTGTATAGTTTTTCTAAACTTTTTAAATTTTTTCACATAACGATCATTTATATGAACAACATAAAAGCCACTTGGTAAAGAAGAAATACTTATCGTTTGACCATCGTATACTGAATGATTTACTATGGGTGAGGAAGGATTATATAAATTATAAATCTTAAGATTAGTTAGCTTTTTCATTCCACTTCTTTCGATCCTAATATTATTATTCAAAGGGATTTCTATCAATCCACCGTACCCCAAGTTTAAATATACCATTCTACCAGCAGATTCTTGGTATTCAAATTTTAAATATTTCCAATTGTCATCATCCGATTCATCTGATTCTTCAATATCATCATCTAAGTCTATAGTAATGTGCATATAGTATGATGTATCCTCTTCAAGTTGCATGCCTGCTATATTTTCATAAAGATATGTTGAATATGTATCTGTTTTTTCTGAGTTACCGTTAATGCTACCTGCATTATCATCTCTAAATGTATAATAATTAGAGCTTGTGTTTGTGTAGGGGTTTTGATCAGAAGTAGATACCAAAATTTCATAAGGGGAAGATGTGGCATTACCCTCATCGTTATTTTCAATAGTAATATCAAAAACATGATTTTGATCTTTTCTAAAAACAGGAACATTGTCAGAGTCTTCAAAAACATCATATGTAGTGCCCCCAACATCAACAGTAAAACCAGAAAGAGTAAGGTTTGGTAAAGAATTATTACCATCCGAATCGTCACATACATCGCCAATTCCATCATTGTCTACATCAGACTGATCAGGGTTAAATTGTGTAGGGCAATTATCAACAGAATCCAACAAACCATCATTATCATCATCACTATCGCAAACGTCCCCTAAACCATCATTGTCATTATCTAATTGATTAGCGTTGCTGTTTTCGAGACAATTATCACATACATTTCCAACACTATCGTTATCATTATCAGCTTGATCAGGGTTAGAAATATCTGGGCAATTATCTTGAGAATCGAAATGTCCGTCTCCATCCGAATCTGGAGCTGTATTACACAGTGTTAGTGTCTTTGTAGCAGAACTTGATGGCCATGGATATAATATATGTGGCGTGCCTGTTGGTACGGCGGTTGGATCTACTTCAACAGAAAGCCTAACAGTAAAAGTTTGTACAAGTCCTGACGAACTTTGACCCAAAAGAAATGTATCTGGATATTCCTTTATAAGATTTATATCTCCGTAGGAACCTATGGGTGGGAATTCATTTTTGTTAATTATGCGAGTATAGGATGTATACTCTTCTATTTGTCTGTCCCAAAATTCAAATTCCAATTTAAAATTAATTATATCTTCATAATCTATATGAAGCGTATTTGGATCTCCATCATCTTGAGTTTTCCAGATAATTTGAATCTTAAGACTGCCAAAACACTCATAAGTAATATTTTCATATGTTACAAAAGAATTATTTATTGGGACTTTTTGTACTGAGAAAGTATTAAAATTATCACAGGTGTACGTTTGTGAGCTTATAATTTGAGTCACAAATAAAAAGAAAAATAAAAAAGTAGGTTTTTTCATGATTTAAAGGGTTTTAAAGATTATTGTTCAATGTATAAGATTTTTTTTAATTCAAAACATTTTTTATTTTTTTAAAATACTAATAATCAGTTAAAATGAAGGGGCTTAAAATTCATTAGAGTCAATAATGTTGCAATTTACGAATTGAATATCATTTTTAGGTAGCACAAAAAAAGAGTCGCTAATGCGACTCTTTTTTTGTTAAAACAGTAAGTAGTTACCGTTATTTTCTTTTGATAACTTTCAATGTTTTCTCTACAATACTGTCACTGTTAAGTCCGTATTTTTCCATCAATTGAGCAGGAGTTCCAGACTCTCCAAACGTATCATTAGTAGCTACAAACTCTTGTGGTGTTGGATGGTGAAGCGCTAAGACTCTCGCCACGCTTTCTCCTAAGCCTCCAAGGTGGTTGTGTTCTTCGGCAGTGACAATACAGCCTGTTTTTGCAACAGAATCAAGAATTGCTTTGTCATCCAAGGGTTTGATGGTGTGAATATTGATAACCTCCGCAGAAATTCCTTGTTCATGCAATACTTTTGCTGCTTCAAGTGCTTCCCAAACCAAATGTCCAGTCGCAACAATTGTCACATCCGATCCTTCTTGAAGTTGAATGGCTTTCCCAATTTCAAATACTTGATCTTCAGGAGTAAAAACAGGCACTGCTGGTCTTCCGAATCTTAAATAGACAGGACCTTCATAATCTGCAATCGCAATGGTAGCTGCTTTGGTTTGGTTGTAGTCACAAGTATTGATAACTACCATTCCTGGTAGCATTTTCATCAATCCAATATCTTCTAAAATTTGGTGTGTAGCGCCATCTTCCCCTAGCGTTAATCCAGCATGAGAAGCACAAATTTTCACATTTTTATCAGAATATGCAATGGATTGTCTGATTTGATCATAAACACGCCCCGTTGAAAAATTGGCAAAGGTTCCAGTAAAAGGAATTTTTCCTCCAATAGTCAAGCCAGCGGCTATAGACATCATATTAGCTTCGGCAATTCCAATTTGAAAAAAACGCTCTGGGTTTTCTTCAATAAATTGATTCATTTTTAAAGATCCAATCAAGTCGGCACAAAGTGCTACTACATTTGGGTTGGTTCTTCCTAGCTCTGTAAGACCAGCTCCAAAACCACTTCTCGTATCTTTTTTCTCTGTATATGTATAAGTTTTCATGTTCTATTGGTTTTGAAATTAATAATCTCCTAAAGTTTCTGGATTCTGATTTAAAGCATTTTCTAACTGATCGTCATTGGGTGCTTTTCCGTGCCATGCGTGAGTATGCATCATAAAATCAACGCCATTACCCATCATCGTTTTTAATAAAACACAAACAGGTTTTCCTTTACCAGTTGCAGCTTTGGCCGTTGCCATTCCTTCTAGTATAGCTTCAATATCATTGCCATTTTCAATTTCGATAACCGTCCAATCAAAAGCTTCAAACTTTCCTTTAATACTTCCCATTGGAAGTACATCGTCTGTGGCTCCGTCAATCTGTTTTCCATTTAAATCGATCGTTGCAATAAGATTGTCAACTTTTTTTGCTGAAGCATACATGATGGCTTCCCAATTTTGACCTTCTTGTAATTCGCCGTCTCCTAAAAGACTATAAATCAAATTTGAATCGTTATTCAGTTTTTTTGTTTGTGCAGCACCAATCGCAACCGAAAGCCCTTGACCTAAAGATCCAGAAGCAATTCGAACACCTGGAAGCCCTTCATGGGTTGTAGGGTGTCCTTGCAGTCGAGAATTTAACAATCTAAACGTATTTAATTCTTTTACAGGGAAGTATCCAGAATGTGCCAAAACACTATAAAATACTGGAGATATATGACCATTTGATAAGAAAAATAAATCTTCATCAATACCATCCATGTCAAAGCCCTCTTTGCGATTCATGATGTTGGTATAGAGTGTCACTAGAAATTCTGTACAGCCTAAGGAACCTCCTGGGTGCCCAGAGTTTACTTTGTGAACCATTCGTAAAATATCTCTACGAACTTGAGTTGTTAAATCATGTAAATTTTTGTTTGACATTGATTGGTTTTTAGATGTTAAAAAATCGATCTTCAAATATAATTTTAATTTTAGATAGATAAAGTATTTAATCTTGTAATTTTTACAATTTAACTAACAATTTATAAAAAGAAAGTACGAGTCTTTGAAAGTGTAATTTATTTTCTATTTTTGCCGATATTTCTGAACCATTCCCATGTTAAAATTTTTGAGACTACAAGAGTATAAAGTGATGATTTACAGGATTTTACTTGTTTATTTTTTTTATGCAGTAAGTCGTTTTTTATTTTTTATTTATAATTATTCATTTTTAGAAATAGATTCTATTTTTGAGTACATAAGACTGAGTTATCACGGTCTGGCATTTGATACCACAGCTATATTTTATTTAAACAGTTTATTTGTGCTATTTTCAATGTTACCTTTTGTAGTTAATACGCACAAAACATATCAAAAATTTCTATTTTTTATTTATTTCTTAACCAACTTGATAGGAATGGCCTTGAATTTTGTGGATTTGATTTATTACAAATTTAATTTTAGTCGAACCACTGTTTCTGAATGGGATGTAATTGAAAATGAAAGCAACCTCATTCAAATGTTTGGGCGTTTTGCTGTTAGCTACTGGCATGTTTTTTTGTTATTTTTTATGGTAGCCGCTTTGTGGATATTCCTTTACAAAAAGGTGGAAGTGAGCACAAAACCCTACTCCAAAGGACTTATATCATATCTCTTCACATCAGTAGTTTCGTTTCTTATCATGGCAACTCTTATGGTTGGCGGTATTAGAGGCGATTTTAAACACAGTACACGTCCCATCAATTTAGTGGACGCCAATAGACATGTTACTAAAATTCAGCATGCAGATTTTGTATTAAATACCCCTTTTGCAATTATGAGAACCTTCAATAAAATAACCTTTAAAAAGGTGTCTTTTGATGTGCAAAAATCGGTTGTTGACAGTTTGGCACAACCCATGAAAGTCTATCAAAAAACCATACAAAAAAAGCCAAATATTGTTGTTTTTATTACTGAAAGTTACAGCAGAGAATACATAGGTGCTTTTAATAATCCTACCCAAATTAAGGATTATATAAGTTATACGCCATTCTTAGATTCTCTATCAACAAAAAGCTTGATCTTTAATAATGCCTTTGCAAACGGTAGAAAATCTATCCACGGAATGTCTTCTGTATTGGCTGGAATACCTTCCTTTAAAGATGCTTTTACATCTTCTCCTTTTGCAAATCAAAAAGTAGAATCTGTTGTTTCTGTATTGAATCAAGAAGGCTATGACACTTCCTTTTTTCATGGAGCTCCCAATGGATCTATGGGTTTTTTAGGATTTTCAAACATCCTAGGTTTCGATCACTATTATGGAAAAACAGAATTCAATAACGATCTATTATTTGATGGCGTTTGGGGTATTTGGGATGCTCCGTTTTTTCAGTATACCAAAGAGGTTTTGGATGCTAAAACGACACCATTTTTCTCAACAATTTTTACGGTCAGTTCTCACGAACCCTACATTGTTCCCAAAGAATTTGAAGGCGTATTTCCGAAAGGAAATTTACCAATGCACCAATGTGTGGGCTACACTGATTATGCGTTTAAACAATTTTTTGAAGCTGCCAAAAAAGAACCTTGGTTTGAAAACACGATTTTTATAATTACAGCTGATCATACCAATCAAATTTATTACAAGGAACATTATTTGAACCCTATAAATAGATATGCTGTCCCCATCTTGATTTACAGCCCAAATGAAGAATATATTGGAGTTAATTCCGAATTAGCTCAGCAAATTGACATCTATCCAACTATTTTAGATATGATCGGATATGACAAGCCATTTAGAAGTTGGGGGCGTAGTTTAGTTGATAATAGTGAAGTTAAAATGCCTCCTTATGTGATCAATTTTAATGGTCAAAATTATCAGTACAGTAAGGGTAATATAATTTGTATCTTTGACGGAGTTAAAGCAATTGGTTTCTACGATATAAGTGACATAAACTTAGAAACAAATCTGATAGCCAATCGCACCAAAGAAATGGATACAGTTGAATTGGCCTGTAAAGCATTTTTAAAAGATTATTTTGATAGAATTATTGATAGAAATTTATAATTAAAAGTTTAATAGTGATGAAAAAAAAAATAGGCTTACTTCTTTTGAGTATAATTGTAATAGGCGTTTCAAAATATGTTTACGATGTACATTTCAATTATAACTTTAAAGAAATTTCAAAAAATAAGGTTTATAAATCTGGGGTAATTCCACCTGATAAAATTGCAAATTATATTCAAGATCATCAGATCAATAGTGTGATTGATTTGAGATTCCCTCATACTGTTGATAAGGTTAACAATCCTGAAATACCTCAAGAACTTACTGCAGAAAAAGAAGCGGTCGAAAAGCTGGAAGGAGTTACCTATTTTAATCTAGGAACGGATCAAGTACCTACGCAAGAAACGGTTGATAAATTCTTAGAAATTATGGACGAGCCTTCTAATTACCCTGTATTAGTTCATTGCTATCATGGAGTGGGACGAGCACAATTATTTTCAGCAATCTACAGAATGGAGTACGAAGGTTGGAGCAACCAAGAGGCTAGAGAACAAACACGCGTATTGTTAAAAGGTAGCTCTTTTGATGAAGGTAAGCCAAAAGGCGATTATTTAATTAATTACCAGCCACGCCCAACGAAATAATAGACGTCAGAAGTTTTTGTGCTTAGGGTATTAAAGTTACTTTTATGCCGTTAAAAAATCCACTATTAATCACCTAATTTAAGAGTTTGAAATTTGATTTACTAAAAAAAGATACGGATACAAAAGCCCGTGCAGCCACTATAACAACAGATCACGGAGTGATTGAAACTCCTATTTTCATGCCTGTAGGCACTGTAGGTACGGTCAAAGGGGTGCACCAACGCGAGCTTAAAAATGACATTAATCCTGACGTTATTTTAGCAAACACCTATCATTTATTCCTTCGACCTCAAATAGAAATATTAGAAAAAGCGGGAGGACTTCATAAATTTATGAATTGGGACCGTAATATTCTCACGGATTCTGGAGGCTATCAAGTGTACTCACTCTCTGCAAATCGAAAGATCAAAGAAGAAGGCGTTAAATTTAAAAGTCATATAGACGGTAGTATGCACATATTTACCCCAGAAAATGTAATGGAAATTCAGCGTAGTATTGGTGCGGATATCATTATGGCTTTTGACGAGTGCACTCCTTATCCATGCGATTATAACTATGCAAAACGATCAATGCACATGACGCATCGTTGGTTAGACCGTTGTATAAATCATTTGGATAAAACACCGCTCAAATACGATTTCAATCAAGCCTTTTTTCCAATTGTTCAGGGAAGTACTTATAAAGATTTAAGACGCCAATCTGCAGAATACATCGCCAACTCAGGAGCGGTAGGGAATGCTATTGGTGGACTTTCTGTGGGGGAACCTGCCGATGAAATGTATGCCATGACCGATGTTGTATGTGAAATTCTCCCTGAAGATAAACCCCGTTACTTAATGGGTGTGGGAACTCCAATCAATATTTTAGAAAATATAGCTTTAGGTGTCGATATGTTTGATTGTGTGATGCCAACACGTAACGCCAGAAATGGTATGCTATTTACAGCATATGGATCTATAAATATTAAAAATTTAAAATGGAAAGACGATTTTTCCCCTATTGACCCAATGGGAATCACCTTTGTTGACACGGAATATTCAAAAGCATATTTGAAACATTTGTTCACTGTTAACGAATTATTAGGAAAACAAATCGCAACAATTCATAACTTAGGGTTTTATTTATGGCTCACCCGCGAAGCTCGAAAACATATCATCGCAGGTGATTTTGGAACTTGGAAAGCTATGATGGTCAAACAAATGGATAATCGTTTATAGATTTATGAAAATTCTAGATTGGTACATATTAAAACGGTATTTATTTACATTTTTCATGATGTTATTACTGTTTATTCCTATCGGAATTACTGTAAATCTTGCAGAAAAAATTGACCGTATTTTAGAAAATGAAGTTCCATTTGAAGAGGTAGCTTCTTACTATTTTGATTTTACAATTTATTTTGCGACCCTACTATTTCCATTGTTTTTATTTTTATCAGTAATTTGGTTTACATCCAAACTTGCTAATAACACAGAAATTGTTGCTTTTTTAAGTTCAGGAGTCTCCTTTACTCGCTTTTTAAGACCCTATTTGGTGGGAGCTACTATTATTGCTGCACTCGCATTGATGTTAGGAATGTATTGGGCACCAATTGCTAGTAAAGGATTTAATGAGTTTACATATAAGTATCTTAAAAATACTAAAGTTGCTCAAACCAGTCATATTCACCGACAAATAAATGAAAACGAATACATTTATGTTAGTAACTTTGATACCAAAATAAAGCGCGGAAATAATTTTACTCTTGAGCATTTTGAAGACAATAAATTAGCCTATAAAATTCACGCCTCAGTTATTCGGTACATAGAAAAAGACAGTAGCTATCAATTGACAAATTATAATTTAAGAACCATTGGAGAGTTTGAAGATGAACTGGAATACGTTCGTAAAAAAGATACCATTTTCAATTTCGACCTACAAGATTTAACTCCACCAATGTATGTCGCTGAAACCTTGACCTATGGTGAATTATTGACCTTTATAGCCAGAGAAGAAGTGCGTGGTTCGTCCAATATAAATCGTTACAAAGTAGTCCAATATAAAAAATGGAGTTTACCAGTATCTGTATTTATTCTTACAATTATTGCCGTCGCAGTTTCTTCTGTAAAACGCCGTGGTGGTATGGGAGTAAATTTAGCTTTCGGAATTGTGATTGCTATGATTTATGTCTTTTTTGATAAAGTTTTTGGGGTCATGGCGGAACAATCTGATTTCTCCCCATTGTTAGCCGTTTGGTTTCCTAACATCCTCTTTGGGAGTTTAGCAATTTACCTGTTATATAATGCAAAGCGATAAACTAAAAAACTACTTGCACCTTCATTTACTGGTGTTCATTGCAGGGTTCACAGCTATTTTAGGAGAGCTAATTTCTATTGATGCAATTCCTTTGGTTTGGTACAGAATGACCATTGCTGGACTATTAATGTTTTTTTTTATCAAGCTAAAAAAAAGATCGCTTAAAGTTCCATTAAAGGCTTTCATCAGATTTTCAATTGCGGGAATTATCATCGCCTTGCATTGGATTACTTTTTTTGCTGCTATCAAAGCCTCTAACATTTCTATTACTTTAGCGATGTTTTCTACAGGAGCATTCTTTGCATCGTTGATAGAACCTTTATTTTATAAACGTAAAATCATTGGCTATGAAATTATATTTGGATGTATTGTTATAGTAGGAGTTGTTCTTATTACACAGACTGAGTTGCAATATCTTTTAGGTATTGCACTCGGAATTTCTTCAGCATTGTTTTCAACATTATTTGCCGTCCTCAACGGAAAATTCGTAAAAAACTATAAAGCCAGTGTCATTTCATTTTATGAATTTGTGAGTGGAGTGTTATTCATGTCCATTTTTATCGCCTTTACAGGAGATGGTTTTGATGCCTCTTATTTTCAGATTTCCAATTCCGATTGGTTGTGCCTATTTATTCTAGCATCCATATGTACGGCCTATGCTTTTATAGCCTCTATTCATGTAATGAAACACATTACACCCTATACTTTGGTATTGACCTATAATCTGGAGCCCATTTATGGAATTGTACTTGCAGTTATAATATTTCCAAAAACAGAAACAATGCGACCTCTATTTTACATTGGAGCAGGACTCATTATTTCTACTGTACTTCTTAATGCAGTATTTAAAAACACCAATAAATCCAAAATCTAACCTCTGAAATCTATTAAAGTTTTATATTTGTACACTAACTAAAAACTAATCTTGAATTTCTATGGAGTATCTAGAATTTGAGTTGCCTATAAAGGAACTAGAAGATCAATTACAAAAATGCCAAACTATTGGAGAGGAAAGTGACGTAGATGTTACCGAAACATGTATTCAAATCCAGAAAAAATTGGACCTTGCCAAAAAAGAAATTTACAAAAACTTAACTCCTTGGCAACGCGTCCAGTTGTCGAGACATCCAGACCGACCTTACACTCTAGATTATATCAATGCTATTTGTGGAGATTCATTTTTGGAACTTCACGGCGATCGGAATTTTAAGGACGATAAAGCAATGATTGGTGGATTGGGTAAAATTGGAGATCAAAGTTTTATGTTTATTGGTCAACAAAAAGGATTCAACACCAAAACTCGTCAGTATCGAAATTTTGGAATGGCCAACCCAGAAGGCTACAGAAAAGCATTACGATTGATGAAGTCTGCCGAAAAATTTGGCATTCCTGTCGTATCACTTATAGATACACCAGGTGCATACCCAGGATTAGAAGCTGAAGAACGTGGACAAGGAGAAGCCATCGCAAGAAATATTCTTGAAATGACCCGTTTGAAAGTACCAATTATTACGATCATTATTGGAGAAGGGGCTTCTGGAGGTGCTCTCGGAATTGGAGTAGGAGATAAAGTTTTGATGCTAGAAAACACTTGGTACTCTGTCATTTCACCAGAGTCTTGTTCCTCTATTTTATGGAGAAGTTGGGAATATAAAGAACAAGCAGCTGAAGCATTAAAATTAACAGCCAAAGACATGAAACGAATGAAATTAGTAGACGAAATTGTGAAAGAACCCCTTGGAGGTGCTCATAAAGATCGCGAACAAACATTTACTACAGTTTCCAATACGATTGTTAAGTCCTATAACGAATTTAAAAACTTATCACCAAAAGAACTGGTAGATCAACGCATGGATAAATACTCTCAAATGGGAGTTTATAATGATTAAGTTATAAGTTCCATCTTGTAAAAAATTAAGTCAAGTGTTTCACTTGACTTTTTTAATGCTTATCAACAATATTTTGAACTTATAAACAGTTCAGTTGTTGAGTAACCATTGACTTAACAGTCCTTTTAATCCTCATAATTAAAGTATCTTAGTAAAACCATAAAGCAAACATATAAAAAACAAAATGATCCATAAGGATGATTAATAGCGAACTTGCCTGCATTAACAAGGTACATGTAACCGTTAAAAAAACAATGATTACAAATAGATGAAACAACCAGAACCAGTAAAAGTATACAAGAAAGATAATAGCACTCTGATTAGCTTAGAAAAAGGGAAAATTCCGCCTCAAGCTACTGACTTAGAAGAAGTGGTGCTAGGAGCAATGATGATTGATAAAAAAGGAGTCGATGAAGTGATCGATATCCTTAGTATGGATGCTTTTTATAAAGATGCCCACCAACATATATTTGAAGCCATCCTTCAATTATTTGAAAACAGTGAACCTGTAGATTTATTAACAGTTTCAACTCAATTACGTAAAAATTCTAAACTTGATATAGTTGGAGGAGATTTTTATTTAATTTCATTAACTCAAAAAGTATCTTCTTCGGCACATATTGAGTTTCATGCACGTATTATTTTACAAAAATTTATTCAGCGTAGTTTAATTAAAATTTCAAATGAAATTATTGAAGATGCCTTTGATGAAACCAAAGATGTTTTTGATTTATTAGACAAGGCCGAGTCAAGACTGTATGAAGTTACACAAGGAAATATTAAAAAATCGACAGAAACAGCTCAAGATTTAGTTTTTCAAGCCAAGAAAAAAATCGAAGAAATTTCTAATAAAGAAGGCCTTTCAGGAGTACCATCAGGATTTGATAAATTAGATAAGCTAACGTCTGGTTGGCAAGAAAGTGATTTGATTATTATTGCAGCGCGTCCAGGTATGGGAAAAACAGCCCTGACACTGTCGATGGCGCGTAACATTGCTGTCACTCAAAGTATTCCTGTAGCTTTTTTCTCTTTAGAAATGTCGTCTGTTCAATTAATTACACGTTTGATTTCTTCTGAAACAGGACTTAACTCTGAAAAACTAAGAACTGGTCGTCTCGAAAAACACGAATGGGAGCAGTTGAATGTAAAAGTAAAAGCCCTCGAAAAAGCACCTTTGTATATAGATGATACACCCTCCTTATCTATTTTTGATTTAAGAGCCAAGGCGCGTCGATTGGCCTCGCAAAATGGTATCAAACTGATAGTTGTGGATTACTTGCAATTGATGACAGCCGGAGGGACACAAAAAAGTGGGAATCGAGAACAAGAGATCTCTATGATTTCTAGAAACCTTAAAGCCTTAGCAAAAGAGTTAAGCATTCCAGTGATAGCCTTATCGCAATTATCAAGAGCCGTGGAAACACGTGGAGGGAGTAAACGTCCTTTGCTTTCAGATTTGAGGGAATCTGGAGCCATTGAACAAGATGCCGATATTGTATCTTTTATTTACCGTCCCGAATATTATAAAATTGATGAATGGGATGACGAGCAACACACACCCTCAGAAGGTCAAGCTGAGTTTATTATTGCTAAACACCGTAATGGTGGACTTGAAAACATCCGTTTAAAATTCATTGGACATTTAGGTAAATTTGATAACCTTGACGATTTTGACTCTCCATTTGATACTGAGTTTCACTCAAAAATGAATGCTGCAGCCAATGATGACACCTTTAAACAAGATGACTTTAGAATCGATCCGAGTCAAGCATTTGGAGATGCTGATGATGATACACCCTATTAAATCATTTTAGCTAATTTTTTTGACTATATTTAGGAAATGAAACATTTACTCTTAAGTCTTTTTTTTGTGATATCCTTTCAAATCCATGCCTCGTACATTCTCATTCCGATGGATGCCGAGAGTCAAAAAAATCATTTGAAAGCTTATGGAATTACGTATTGGACCTTAAGTAAACAAGAAAATGTCAAATGGCTTCTCAATTACAGAGGAGGTTCTTTTCTATTGCCACACAAAGATACTATTGAAAATGAATGCCTCATACGAGGGGTTTCTTATGAACTAATTAGTAATTCAGAAGCCGAAGCCATTCTCATAGAAATAAGCAGTCCAAGTAAAAATATGGATGCTGTCGTTCTTGAAAAAGCACCTAAAATTGCAGTATATTCTCCTAGCGGAAAACAACCTTGGGACGATGCCGTCACCATGGTTTTGACATACGCCGAAATTCCATATGAAATTATTTATGATACCGAAGTCCTGAGTGATGCTTTGTTGCTTTATGATTGGTTACACCTCCATCATGAAGATTTTACTGGGCAATATGGTAAGTTTTACAGAGCCTATAGAAATGCAGCATGGTATATTGAGCAGCAAAAAAATGCTGAAGCACTTGCAACAAGCTTAGGATATAATAAGGTCTCTAAACAAAAATTGGCAGTCGCTCAAAAAATCAGAGAATATGTTTTGGGTGGTGGTTTTATGTTTGCCATGTGTAGTGCTACCGATAGTTTCGACATTGCTTTAGCCGCCCAATCGCTCGATATTTGTGAGCCTATGTTTGATGGTGATGGAACTACACCCAATTACCAATCAAAATTAGATGACTCCAAAACCTTTGCTTTTAAAAATTTTATTTTAGAGCGCGATCCAAAAGTATACGAGTTTTCAAGTATCGACATGACTCAAAAACGTAAGATTACAAAAGAGTTGGATTACTTCACGCTTATGGAATATTCTGCAAAATGGGATCCCATTCCCACCATGCTCAATCAAAACCATACCGCACTCGTAAAAGGATTTATGGGACAAACTACATCGTATTCAAGAGATCAAGTCAAGCCCAATGTATTAGTAATGGGTGAAAATAAATCTAATGGCGAGGCGCGTTATATCCATGGAATTAAAGGACAAGGATTTTTCACGTTTTATGGAGGCCACGATCCTGAAGATTATACCCATAGAGTAGGGGATCCTAAAACTGAATTGGATTTGCATCCAACTTCACCAGGGTATCGACTCATTTTAAACAACGTATTATTTCCAGCTGCTCGAAAAAAAAAGAAAAAAACTTAACTTTTCAATTACTATATTTTTTTAATATGAATTCCACATTGTCACTTAACAGAAAAGATTTCGCTCAACTGATTGTTGATAGAATTGTTCAAGATAAAGATCGTATTAAAAAACAGTATGAAGCAACTAAAAATCAAATTGGCTATTTTTTTATAGATGACCTACTACCACCAGAAATAACAGAACACATTAATAATCAGTTTCCATCACATGACAAGATGGTTCAAAAGAAGAGTATTCGAGAAAACAAGTACATTGCGGTTCAAATGAATCAATACCCACGAGTCCTAGAAGATCTCATTTTTGCCTTTCAAGATGAACGCGTTGTAAAAATAATTAAAGACTTGTGTGAGATTGAGGACCTTCAACCAGATGAAAATTTGTATGCAGGTGGGTTGTCTTCTATGAAACAATCTCAGTTTTTAAATCCACATTTAGATAACTCTCACGACAAAGAACGGAGCCGTTGGCGAGTGTTGAATTTATTGTTTTACGTCACTCCAAATTGGAAGGACTCTAATGGTGGTCATTTAGAAATTTGGCCTGAAGGTCTAGAGCAACATCAAACTACATTACACTCTCGATTTAACCGGCTTATAGTTATGGCAACTCACGATAAATCATGGCATTCGGTAAGCCCCGTCGTAGTCAATGCTTCTCGCAATTGTGTGTCTAACTACTACTTTTCAAACACTGCTCTTTCCAGTACTGATAAATTTCATGTAACCACTTTTAGAGGGAGGCCTCATCAGAAAATAAGAAATCAATTTCTTAAAATTGATTCGTTTTTAAGAATGAATTTGAGGAAATTATTCAAAAAAGGGGTTGTCAAAAACCCTCATGTTTATAAAACTAAAAAAGATTAAATTTATATTCAATCAATGTATTTACTATTAAAATCAAAAAAGCCCCGCAATTTGCGAGGCTTTTTTTTATAAGCGAATATGATACAATAGGCTGTTTGCCTTACTTTACTTTATCTACAATAGCTTTGAAAGCTTCAGGACTATTCATCGCTAAATCAGCTAAAACCTTACGGTTTAATTCGATATTGTGCGTTTTGAGTTTCCCAATAAATTGTGAATAGGATAATCCATGAGCTCTGGCTCCTGCGTTGATACGCATGATCCACAATGCACGGAATGTTCTTTTCTTATTTCTACGGTCTCTGTAAGCATAAAGCATCGCTTTGTCAACTGCATTTTTAGCAATTGTCCATACGTTTTTACGTCTTCCAAAATAACCTTTGGCTTGTTTTAATACTTTTTTTCTTCGGGCTCTTTTGGCCACTGAATTTACTGATCTTGGCATTTCTTAAATGTTTTTTGTAGTAGGCGATTCAATTTTATTGAATACTTTGTTGGCCTAACTCCATGGTTTATAAAATAATTTTCAACCTAAACAACGTTTACTTTAAACGTAATTGTTGTTTAATGTTTGCTTCGTCATTCGCATGTACTAATGTACTGTGCGTCAGAGCAAGCTTACGTTTTTTAGACTTCTTCGTTAGAATGTGGCTTTTGAACGCATGCTTTCTTTTGATTTTTCCAGTACCAGTTACTTTAAAACGTTTCTTGGCACTAGACTTGGTTTTCATTTTAGGCATTTTCTCCTTTTATTTAGTTGCTTCGCTTATTTTACTTTTTTAGGGGATATGAACATTATCATACGTTTCCCTTCTAATTTTGGCATTTGCTCTACCTTTCCTAAGTCTTCCAAATCTTGCGCTAGTCGCAATAATAAAATTTGACCTTGTTCTTGATAGATGATTGAACGTCCTTTGAAAAATACAAAAGCTTTCAATTTGGCGCCTTCCTTTAAAAACTTTTCAGCGTGTTTTTTCTTGAAAGCATAATCATGATCGTCAGTTTGAGGTCCAAAACGAATCTCTTTCACAACTACTTTAGTAGCTTTTGATTTGATAGCTTTATCACGCTTCTTTTGTTCATAAAGAAACTTTTTATAATCCATAACCTTACATACGGGAGGAACAGCATTAGGTGAAATTTCAACTAAATCTACCTCTTGCTCTCGAGCAATTGATAAGGCTTTAGATAAGCTGTATACACCAACTTCAACATTGTCACCAACAAGTCTTAGCTCTAGTGCTGTGATTTTTCTGTTGATCTTGTGTTGATCTTCTTTAATAATTCTTAGAGGACCTCTGTCTCTTCTTCTACGTATTGCTATGGCTTTATATTTTAGTTAAACTTAAAATTCTTTTAATATTTTTTTAATTTCTTCTTCTATAATAGATGTAAATGATGTCACACTAATCGTGCCTAAATCGTCTCCACCGTGTTTTCTAACACTTATTGTTCCGTCGATCTCCTCTTGCTCTCCAACGATAATCATATAAGGGACTTTTTGCATTTCTGCATCCCGAATTTTCTTACCCATTGTTTCGTTTCTATTGTCTACGAGGGCGCGAATTTCGTTATTTTCTAGCGAATTTAAAACTTTTCGAGCGTATTTTTCATATTTCTCGCTAATTGATAGGATAATTACTTGTTCTGGCATCAACCAAAGCGGGAAATTACCACCTGTATGTTCCAATAAAATGGCCACAAATCGTTCCATACTTCCAAAAGGAGCACGATGAATCATAACAGGTCTATGTAGTTCGTTATCAGCACCTTTGTAAGTCAAATCAAAGCGTTCAGGTAAGTTATAATCCACTTGAATTGTACCCAGTTGCCATTGGCGACCTAAAGCATCTTTGACCATGAAATCTAATTTAGGTCCATAAAAAGCCGCTTCACCAGTTTCTATAACATAATTCAACCCTTTGGCTTCAGCTGCATCAATAATCGCTTGTTCCGCTTTGTCCCAAACGTCAGAATCACCTATATACTTCTCTAGATTTTTTGGATCGCGTACTGAAACTTGCGTTGAGAAATTTTCAAACCCAAGAGAACCAAAAACATAAAGTACTAAATCAATCACATTTTGAAATTCCTCATGTAATTGATCTGGCATACAAAATATATGCGCATCATCTTGCGTAAACCCTCGAACCCGTGTTAGTCCGTGTAATTCACCACTTTGCTCGTATCGATATACTGTTCCAAATTCGGCGTATCGTTTTGGTAATTCTTTATAACTAAATGGTTTGGCGTTATAAATCTCACAATGGTGAGGACAATTCATAGGTTTCAATAAAAACTCTTCACCATCTTTTGGTGTTTGAATACTTTGAAAACTATCAGCTCCGTATTTTTCATAATGTCCAGAAGTAACGTATAGCTCTTTCTGACCAATATGAGGCGTAATCACCATTTCATACCCTGCTTTTTCTTGTGCTTTCTTTAAGAAATCTTCTAAGCGGTAACGCAAAGCAGCACCTTTTGGCAGCCATAACGGTAACCCTTGACCTACTTTTTTTGAAAAAGTAAATAATTCCAACTGTTTACCAAGCTTCCTATGATCTCTTTTTTTAGCTTCTTCCAAAAGAATCAGATATTCAGTGAGCTCTTTTTGTTTTGGAAATGAAATCCCATAAACCCTAGTGAGTTGAGTATTGTTTTCATCTCCTCTCCAATAAGCACCTGCAACACTTAAAACTTTAACGGCTTTAATAATTCCTGTATTCGGAATATGTCCACCACGGCATAAATCTGTAAAAGAAGAATGATCACAAAAAGTGATTTCACCATCAGTTAAGTTTTCGATTAATTCAACCTTATAGGAATTTTCTTCATCTTTATATTTTGAAAGTGCGTCTGCTTTAGATACAGATTTTATGGAAAAATCATGCTTTCCACGCGCAATATCGATCATTTTATCCTCAATGTTTTTAAAATCCTTTTCTGAGATGACCTGATCCCCTAAATCAACATCGTAATAAAACCCATTATCAATCGCTGGACCAATAGAAAGTTTCACTCCAGGATACAATTCTTCTAGGGCTTGCGCAAGAACGTGAGAAGACGAATGCCAGAATGCTTTTTTTCCTTCATCATCCTTCCATGTATATAATCTAAGGTTACCATCCGTAGTCAATAAGGTTGAGGTTTCAACAGTAGTGTCGTTGAACTTCGCTGAAATAACATTTCGAGCAAACCCTTCACTAATATCTTTAGCGACGTCTAATACTGTAAGGTTTTCTTCAAAAGACCTTATACTTCCATCTGGTAATGTAATGTTGATCATAATTTATTATATAATAAGAGGCAAATATAAGTGTATATAAGGAGTCTAACAATAACTATTTATATAATTTAAAAAATAACACTTCATCTCTGTGTAATTTTATTTTCACTCTAACCGCTTGTAATTCAGTATTTAAAAACGGATAAAAAAAATAAACAAAAAAAAGGTTAAACTAGTAGTGTATTAAAGTTA
>CALSUF010000004.1 GCA_943789465.1 uncultured Flavobacteriaceae bacterium
GCCTTTTAAGGTTTGTAAGAACTGTGCACCCGTTGCGCCATCTACCGTACGATGATCGCAAGCAAGGGTTAGTTTGATGGTATTTCCAACAACAACCTGTCCGTTTTTAACAACGGGTTTTTGAACAATCGCCCCCACCGATAAAATCGCTGAGTTGGGTTGGTTGATAATGGATGTAAAACTTTCTATTCCAAACATCCCTAAGTTAGACACTGTAAATGTGCTGCCATCCATTTCTTGAGGAGTTAGTTTTTTATTTCGTGCACGACCTGCAAAATCTCTAACCGCCGCACCAATTTGCGGCAAGCTTTGCTCATTGGCAAAACGCACCACAGGAACCACCAAGCCATCTTCAACAGCCACCGCTACGCCAACGTGTACGTGATTATTGAGTTTCATGCGGTCTGCAAACCATTGAGAATTTACTTGTGGGTGCTGACGTAAGGCGAGCGCACAGGCTTTAACAATGATGTCGTTAAATGATATTTTAGTATCTGGAACTGTATTGTATTGCGTTCTAAAAGCCATGGCATTATCCATGTCAAACTCTACATTCAAATAATAATGAGGTGCTGTGAATTTAGATTCGCCCAATCGTTTCGCAATGGTTTTACGCATTTGCGAGTTTTTAATTTCTTCAAAATCTTCTTGACCTGTTGGAACAAACTTAGCTGTACTAGCAGTATTTACTGCTGCAGGGGTGTAGTTTTCAACATCGCGTTTGATGATGCGTCCGTTTTCGCCACTTCCTACCAATTGGTTCAAGGCGATGCCTTTGTCGTCCGCCATCTTTCGCGCTAATGGCGAAATATGTAAACGCCCTGTCGTGTTTGATACTGGCGCTACAGCGACCGGTATCGCTACAGGGGCAGCGTCAACTTTTGGTGTTTCTTTGACTACTGGAGTGGCAGGTTCTGTAACTTTTGGTGCTGCTTCTACAGCGGCTGGTGCACCAGCAGAAAAGTTAGCAGCAACTGCTGAAACATCTGTTCCTGCAGGGCCAATAATAGCTAAAAGATCATCTACATTTGCAGACTCTCCTTCTTTTAAACCAATGTATAATAAGGTTCCTTCATTGAAGGATTCAAATTCCATTGTTGCTTTGTCTGTTTCGATTTCAGCTAAAATATCGCCTTCTTCGACGGAGTCACCTACATTTTTCAACCAGCTTGCTACGGTTCCTTCTTCCATGGTATCGCTTAAGCGTGGCATAGTTACGACAATTACACCTTCTGGAATATCTGTTGAGCTTGTTTCTACTGCAGCTTCCACTTCCACTACGTCTTCAGTTGTTTCTTCGGATGTAGTTGGTTCTGCGGCAGCAGATGGATTTGCTAATAGCGCTGAAATATCTTCGCCTTCATCTCCAATAATGGCAAGAAGTTCATCAACCATGGTTGTTTCACCTTCTTGAACTCCAATATGAAGTAAAGTCCCTTCATTGAAGGATTCAAATTCCATTGTTGCTTTATCGGTTTCGATTTCCGCAAGTATGTCACCTTCTTCAACTTTATCTCCTACTTTTTTCAACCAGCTCGCCACAGTTCCTTCTTCCATGGTGTCGCTTAGTCGGGGCATATTAACTATGATTGCCATAACTTATAATTTATGTTGTAAAAATGGATAATCTTCTTGTTCGTATACGACGTCATACATGACACTTTTTTCTGGATATGGCGATTCGTCAGCGAATTTCTCACATTCAGCCACCAGGTCTTTCACACGCTTATCAATGACTTTAATGTCATCTTCTGTTGCATATTCTTCTCGAAGAATAACATCCATAACCTGTGTAATTGGATCAATTTTTTTGTATTCTTTGACTTCGTCTTTTGTTCTGTAGTGCTGTGCGTCACTCATAGAATGTCCTCTATAGCGGTAAGTTTTCATTTCTAAGAATGTTGGACCATCTCCGCGTCTAGCACGTTGTATTGCTTCGTCAAAAGCTTCAGCAACTTTGATAGGGTTCATCCCATCTACAGGACCACAAGGCATTTCATAACCCAAACCTAATTTCCAAATATCAGAGTGATTAGCGGTTCTGTCTACAGAAGTTCCCATGGCGTATCCGTTATTTTCACAAACAAAAACGACTGGAAGTTTCCAGTTCATAGCCATATTAAATGTTTCATGTAACGACCCTTGACGGGCAGCACCATCACCAAAATAACAAAGGGTTACGGCACCAGTTTCATTATATTTGTCTCCAAACGCCATTCCAGCACCTAAAGGAATTTGCCCTCCAACGATTCCATGACCACCATAAAACCCTTTTTCTTTTGAGAAAATATGCATGGAGCCTCCTAATCCTTGAGAGGTTCCTGTTGCTTTTCCAAAAAGTTCGGCCATTACTCTACGTGGATCAACACCCATCCCAATAGGTTGAACGTGATTTCGATAGGCTGTGATCATTTTGTCTTTGGATAAATCCATCGCATGTAAAGCGCCTGCAAGTACGGCTTCTTGACCGTTATACAAGTGGAGAAACCCTCTTACTTTTTGTTGAATATACACCGCTGCGAGTTTGTCTTCAAACTTTCGCCAGAGCATCATGTTTTCATACCAATCAAGGTAGACTTCTTTAGTTATTTTCTGCATGCGTTTACAGTAATTATTTTTAATCTAAACACAAAAGTAATACTTTGATTGATAACCTAAAAAGAGTAGGAGTTAATTTTTTAAAAAAACGTTATAGTACGGCTTTGTCAAAAAACCAAGGAAGGATGTTTTCAACTGATTTTGAGGCTGCTATTTGTCCAGAAGTTCCCATAAAATAGAGTTCCATTGGGGTATTTTGTTTTACTTCATATTCTGACAATGCTTGCCTGCAGGCCCCACAAGGTGGAATGGGTTTGGTGGTTGGATTGATGGTTGATCCCGCGACAATTGCCATGCGAACTATTTTTTGGTTCGGAAATTCAGCTCCAGCATAGTAAACAGCGGTGCGTTCGGCACAGAGTCCAGAAGGGTAGGAGGCATTTTCTTGGTTGTTTCCAGAAATAATTTCTCCGTTTTCTAATTCCAAGGCTGCACCCACTAAAAATTCTGAGTAGGGTGCATAGGCTTTTTTACGTGCTTCTGCCGCTTTTTGTATGAGGGATTGAATGGGAGTTGCTAACTCTTCAATGGTATCATAGACTTCAAAAGTGGACTCAATCTTTACTTTTTTCATAGCTGTTATAGACAAAAAAACTATTGCATTGCGCAATAGTTTTTGTTAGTGTTTTATTTGAGCAGTCGATTAATATTCGCTGTATTCTCCATCTCCAAAATTGAAAGATAAAGAAAAACGTAAGGTGTTTTCTAAGGGACTTTGTACTTTGGATGCTGAAAATAAATAAGATAAATCGATATCAATGGCACTGTATTTAAAACCTGCTCCCATGGCGAAAAATTTGCGGGCGCCTTTGAGTTCATTTTCATTAAAATAACCGAGTCTTAAAGCAAATGAATCTTGGTATACGTATTCGGCTCCTAAAGCCCAAGTAAACTCATCTAGTTCTTCACTGAACCCTCCAGGCGCATCGTTAAACGATTGAAATACTCCTGACATAAATCCAACATTGGGGTCTTGACCTTCAATAATGACATTGCTGTTTTCTATTGCCCCTAAAGTGTCTGTGTCAGCATCGTAAACACCGTTACCATTGGTGTCAGTGTAGTTGAATTCAGTCCCGTAAACAGGCGGAGTTGGCACTAGTAATTTAGTGATTTCAGCGGTCACATTAACTCTGTTGTATTGGTCAAAAATGAAATCAAATCCTCCACCTAATCTTAGGTTGGTTGGTAAAAAGTTTTCAGTTCCTCCTTCATCATATTTAATTTTAGGACCTAAGTTTTGAATGGCAAACCCACCTCGCCAGCGGCCATTAAAATCGTTGTAAGCCTCTTCTTCACTCTGGTAATAACCCGAAATATCCACTCCAAAAGAGCTTGCTGCTTTAGCGTTCACATCAACGGCTTGAATTTTTAAATCTGAACGGAGGTAACGCAAGGCGACTGCCATGGAAAACTGATCTGAGAGTCGTAAGGAATAGGAGGCGTCAAAGGTCAATTCGTTTGGTTTTTCGATTATTGGATCCACAAACTCATCTTCACGGAGTTCAATTTCTCCAAGAGAAAAATATTTGAGGCTAACCGCAAACGCACTTCTTTCATTAATTCTATTGAAATAAGTGATATTTCCTAAAAAAATGTCGTTTACTAATTTGCTTAAATAAGGTGTGTAGCTGATTCCAATCCCTGATTTTGCTTCTGAAAAGGCATATTTAGAAGGGTTCCATTGTTGAGAATAGGTATCCACAGAGGTTGCTACTCCCATGTCTCCCATACCAGCCGCACGAGCATCAGAAGCAATAAGAATAAACGGGACTCCCGTGGTAATGACTCGTGAATCTTGATTAGGGATGACAGTTGTTTGAGCTACTGTGTCAATTGAAAATAGCGCGACTAAAAACAGTACGCAAAGGGATGTTAATTTTTGGTTTTTTTTGATTGGAATCATTTTTAATTTTGGTATTATGAATTAACAAATATAATGTATTATTAAAGGATTACAAGTTTTTCAATTTTTTCTGCATGCATTCCAGTGCTCGATGAACGTACTTTTAATTTATAGACATAAACGCCTTTTCCAATTTTACTGCCAAAATCATCAGTGCCATCCCAAGTTAAATTTCGAGATAAAGAACTTGTTGTATTGGATCCCGTATTGGTTTGTCCATTAATGGTTTTTATCAATTTCCCCGAAACGGTGAATATTTGAATAGAAACGTCTAATACATCCGAACTATTGTGGTTGAACCAAAATTCTGTGTAATTGACAAACGGATTGGGGTAGTTCAATACATTGGTAAGCTCCAAACTGACGTCTTTGTCAAAAACCACAAATTGAATGTCCTGAGTAGAAGCATTGTTATACACATCCCATGCTTTGAGAGTCAAAGTGTGTAAGCCAGGGCTTAAATCTCTCAGGGGATAACTCAAAGAGCCTCTTTGGTAATCATCTACAGCAGCTACATAATAGGCGTTTAATTTGTAAACATTGGTTTCATCGCCGTCTAAAATGGCAGTAATATCATGTCCAATGCCACTGGCGGTGTTGATGCCGTTTTCGTCATATAAATTTGCTAAAAGTGTTGGGTTTTCATTGGTGATACCTCCAGAAACAAAATTTTCATCATTCATATACAAATTGATATTTGGTCCTGTGTTGTCTTCAGGAGCATTGAGGTTAACACCGCCAATTTTAATGTCAAAACTAAACCCTCGGTTGTCAGATAAGGGTGCTTCGGACTTGGAATAGAGGCTTATTTTTCCATTCCCTTCCGTGACTCTAATGTCTCTAGGGACAATAAATTCGAACGCAAATTGTCCATTGGTTACACTAGCCTGTCCTCTAAATATTACTTCTCCCAAAGCATCAAAATCCATCAAGATTAACCCTGATGAATCGGAGACTCCGTCATTTCCAAGTGTTGTGCGTTGAAGGTCTTTGTCGTATATACTTGCGGTGAGTATCCCGTTGTAATTGCTTAAAATAGTTCCTTGTGCATCGGTGACGGTGCCTTCAATTTTGGCGGTGTCTAAGGCTTTGAGAAGTTGAGTACTTGTATTTATATCTTCGTCATTTATTTTTGTAATTCTTATGTCTGGATTAGCGATAGGGAGTTTAATGGCGGGATCTCCAATATTAAAAACCAATCTACGCTGGGTTTGATTGGAAATTACAGGATCATTTTTAGTGCGTCTCAGTGCTTCTCCAACACTGATGGTTTGGTTACTTCCGTATGAAAACAGGTATTGACTTAAAGTTTTATTAAAACTCGTTCCAACATTCACATAAATTTTTCGTGTAGTTGTGATGAGGTTAATAGCACCTCCTTTTTTATT
This sequence comes from uncultured Flavobacteriaceae bacterium, assembly GCA_943789465.1. Taxonomy (GTDB): domain Bacteria; phylum Bacteroidota; class Bacteroidia; order Flavobacteriales; family Flavobacteriaceae; genus Hel1-33-131. Next base: position 5,893 of record CALSUF010000004.1, read on the forward strand.
CCAAAATAAATACTCACCGGCAGTTTCTCTAAATGGGTTGTCAAACTTAGTGTATTCACAAGTGACGGTTACAAAACAATTAAGTTTAGTAGGGTTGTTAAGTTCTTGTGCGTTTATTTTATCAAAAATGCGTTCAACAGCTAATCCGTCTTCGCCACCATGCCCAAAATAATTAACCACAATGGCGCCAACTTCTAGTGCGTCAAAAATAGCTTTGTTTACTAAGCTGTATCGCGCACCACCTGACGAGGTTTCTTGAACGTAGGAATCTGCGTGAATTTTTTGAACATTTAAAAAAGGTTTTGCTGCTTTTACATCTTCCGCAATAATTTCAGTTGTGGACTGAATGATGCGGTCCGATTCTTTATCTACATCGTCCGAGATGAGCAAAAAGTTATTGCGCCAACTACCATAAGTTTCAGGTATGTAATAAGATTCAACTTTGTCCACCATTTCTTTGGCTCGTTGGGTGTTTTCTACTAAAATACGCCCTACAGCAATGTCAAGTTTGTCATTATTAGCCATGGTGCCTTCATTGGAGTCCATCATACCAAAATAGTCGTCAGATATAAAAGACGTTATCAAGCTAAAACTTTCTGTAGAATACCAAGAGGGAACAATATTAGTGTTGTTAGAAACGCGGTCTTTATAATCAAAAGAGGCATCGCCAAATAAACACAAGTATTTTAGTTTTTTTGAAGGTGTGCTGGCATTGTCATAGACATATTTTACAAAATTCCGAATGCCGCCAATATCCTGCATTCCAGAACTGAACTCTTGATAAATGGATTCTAAAGTATATACTTTGACATTCAATTTGTTTTGAATCCGATTAATTTGTGCTAAGCGTTCTGCCTGAGCTCGTAAATAATTGGGAGTGATTATTAAATAATCAACATCTTTAAATTCGCCTTGAGCATCCAAAAACACAGTCCCTTTAATATCTTGATTTGGAACATTGGTGTTATTGGTTTTTCTAGGAACATAAAAATCAGGCCCCACTGCTTGGTAGGTTTTTAAGGTTCCTAAACTCGTTTTGAAGCTAAATTCTGATGCGGCATCTGCATTGTTATAAACTTGAATTTGATAGGGGTTGCTAATGTCCCAAACTTGAGATATGGAAGCGGCATTTGAAATTTCGAACTGGCCAATACCAAATTGGGTTGAGGAGTTATTGTTTTTAAATTCGAATTGAGTTCCGAGACTCGTTAAAGCGCACTCGGCTTCTATAGAAATATAATCTAAATAAGCTCTAGCGGATGGATTGCCATTGTTGTTGTAAGATAATTCTACATCGATTGTTTCTGAGTTACTAGAAACAGCTCCGCTAAAAAACCTTGACCTTCCAAGAATATCATTGTCAATTGCAGAATAGTTGAAATTATTAATATTAGAACCATTAAGATTGAGCTGCATTGAAGTGTCCGATTCGGATGCTGCAGCTGTATAAACTTTTAAATCGATAGGGCTACTCGTAATTAAATTAGGGAAGTCAAAATTAAAGACTCTTACATTTTCCACATAGAAACGATGTCCAAACCAACGCCTTCCCATTTTTGCAATATTATAAGTGTCGGATTCTACAAATTTATAGTTATGAAAGGAGTTGTATGTTACATCTACATTGCCAGTGGGTTCTGATGCTATGGACATTCTAGCACCATTTCCAAGACTGATATTCACATAATAATAACTTTTATCAGTGTAAGGGTTGATGTGCGAATTGTGTTCGGAATTGTATTTTTTTGGTCCAATGGCATACATTAAAATGTAGTCATTGTCATTAAAAACGCCATCTTCTTCGCCAATTACTTGAACTGTATTCTCAATCAAGTCGTTAGAAACAGTATTTGAATTTAATAGAGGAAGCGATTTTCCACCATGTCCATAAATTTTAATATTTTTTGGGTTTATAGCACTGGTGTTAATACCCAAGCTATTCAGAAAGTTTTTATTGAGTTTATGAACGCCCGTAGTGTCGACGGCAAATCGGTACCAATCACCAGACTTTAAATTAGAATTACTGAGAGAAGTTGTTATTAACTCTCTTCTATTTTGTGTATTTACTCGATATGAAATGGTAAAACGAATAATTTTTTTAAGAATCCCATTTTCATAAAAAATAGGAGAAATTTCTAGGTGACCTTCAGAGCGATTTCTGTACACAGCATTCGTAACTTTTAATAAAGGTGTGTTAGGAATTGTGGATGTGGGTAATTGTTTTAGGTCTATTTTGGAAATTTCAATACTTTCAATCGATTTTAGTTCGGCTGAGCGTTCATCTAAATTTCCGTTCAAACTCCACTGGGCAGTAAAAGTAAGTCCATTTTCATGAGAAAAATTGTAATTTTCTGAACCAAAAGAAGGGATTTCAATTGAGCTATCACTCGTGCTCAAAGTGATCGATCCGTTCCATTTGATGTCAAAGCTTTGAGTTTGAGTGGTTCCAGAATAAAAACAACATAAGGCTATAAACAATAACAGTCTTTTCATAGTAAGGAAACGCAATGTTTTGATCATTAGTATCGATAAATAAAAGCTAATTTCAAAATTACAATAATAAATCTTGAAATTCAGCGTTTTTAACCAAAGTAATCCAAATTAAATAAATCAAAAACTAGAATAAATCCCCCGGATTTTTTATTGCATAATAATCTATAATTACTATATTGCGGGACTGAATTCAATTGAGTTTTACCATTTAAAAGTTGAATATGAAAAACATCATCACATTAAGATATTTACTTCTAGTACTACTTTCAACATCTCTTGTAGGGTGTAGCAAGTCCTCAAGTTCTGGAAACTCATCAAGAGCTACAGGTTGGCAAATTAACGCCAAAGAAGGTGGTTTTCAATACAATACAAATTTCAAAGAACAAGAAACAGCTCCAGGCCTAGTGTTTGTTGAAGGTGGAACCTTTACAATGGGAAAAGTGCAAGATGATGTCATGCACGACTGGAATAATTCTCCAAATCAACAGCATGTTCAGTCTTTTTATATGGATGAAACGGAAGTCACTAACATGATGTATTTAGAGTATTTAGATTGGGTCAAGCGCGTATATCCACCAAGTGAACCAAAATTTAAAGCAATATATAATGGCGCCGTTCCAGATACATTGGTATGGAGAAACCGCTTAGGTTACAGTGAAATGATGGTCGACAATTACCTTCGCCATCCTGCTTTTAAAGACTATCCAGTTGTGGGAGTTAGTTGGATGCAAGCTGTTGAATTTGCAAACTGGAGATCAGATCGTGTTGCAGAAATGGGATTACAAAAAGAAGGATATCTTGAAAAAGATTCTCACCTAACACACACGACTGCAGATAGTAATTTTAATATAAATACTTACATAAATGCACCAACCAAAGCTTATGGCGGAAATGATTCTATCACGATTCCAAATAAAAGAAGATCAAAAATAGAAAAAGATTCTACCCATATATACGCTACGCGGGAAACAGGTGCTATTTCTTTGAAATACCGCTTGCCAACTGAAGCAGAATGGGAATATGCAGCTTTGGGACTTACAGAACTTAGAAGTTACAATGTTTACAGAGGACGAAAAAAATACCCCTGGGATGGTAAATATTCACGATCCGGAGATCGCAAAACAAAAGGAGATCAATTAGCAAACTTTAAACAAGGTAAAGGAGACTACGGTGGAATTTCTGGTTGGTCTGATGATGGTGCTGATATTACAAATCAAGTGATGTCCTATGCGCCTAACAACTTTGGAATTTATGATATGGCTGGTAATGTCGCTGAATGGGTTGCCGATGTCTACAGACCTATCGTAGATGATGAATTTAGTGACTTTGGATACTATAGAGGTAATGTATATGGTAAGAATGCCATTGGAGAAGATGGAAGTGTTAAAGTTATTGGGATTGATGACATCGAATATAAAACGCTTTCAAACGGAAAACTAATTGCTACAGGACTTCCAGGTCAAATAAGTCAAATACCGGTGGACGAAGATGAAACTTATTTGCGTACCAATTTTGACAAAAGCAACAATATTAACTACCGTGATGGTGATGCTAGGTCTTCAAGATTCTTTGATGATTTTGAAGAAGAAGATACTGATAATGAAGCTGTTACGCGAAAAATGTACAACTCTCCAAATCATAGTGTGTCAACAAATGACACAGGTGTGGAAAGACAATATGACAAGTCAGACGTTAGAACCTCACTTATTAATGACCAAGTAAGAGTTTACAAAGGGGGCTCTTGGAAAGATAGAGAATACTGGCTCGATCCAGCACAAAGACGTTATTATCCAGAAGATATGGCAACAGATTATATCGGATTTAGATGTGCAATGTCTAGAGTAGGATCTAAATCAATTTCGAAAAAGAAACGAAAAAATTAACTTTTTTCACTTCAAATAATATTAAGTCCTATCAATTATAATTGTTAGGACTTTTTTTATATTTTTAGGATATGGAATTACATCAAATTCATCACTTATTTTTAAACAGCTCTGGGGTTTCAACAGACACACGAAACATTGTAAAAAACTCCCTTTTTTTTGCCCTAAAAGGGACTAACTTTAATGGAAACACCTTTGCACAACAAGCACTTGAAGGTGGAGCGAGCTATGCTGTTATTGATGAGGTTAGCGGTCTTAATGATGAGCGTTTTATTTTGGTCGACAACGTATTAGAAACCTTGCAAACACTCGCTAATTTTCATAGAAAACATCTCGAATTGCCCATAATTGCATTGACGGGGAGTAATGGTAAAACAACTACAAAAGAGTTGATCCATGCCGTATTAAAGCCCTATTTCAAAACCGTAGCAACTATAGGGAATTTAAATAACCACATAGGAGTACCTTTAACTCTTTTAGCCATGACTGCCGATACTGAAATTGGCATTGTAGAAATGGGAGCAAATCATGCAAAAGAAATTGCCATGCTTTGCGAAATTGCCCAACCAAACATCGGCTACATCACCAATTTTGGAAAAGCCCATTTAGAAGGATTTGGATCCAAAGAAGGCATCGTAAAAGCCAAAAGTGAATTGTATGACTACCTAAAAGTGAATTCGGGGTTAATTATTTTAAACTCTGATGATTCCAAACAAGTCGTACAAGTGGGTGCTTATGATCCTGTATATACATTTTCAGAATCTCTGCAAACATCCGTAAATGTGAAGCTAACACGTAAACACCCATTTTTGAGTGTAGCGCTTAAAGAAACAGTGATTAAAACACAGCTTGTTGGATCTTATAATTTTCATAATATTGCAGCGGCTTTGGCTATTGGAACCCATTATAAGCTTACGCCCTTACAGCTCAAACAAGGGATTGAATCCTATATTCCTGCAAATAACCGATCGCAAATCATCCAGCAACACTCCAATGAAATATTACTAGACGCCTACAACGCCAACCCGAGCAGTATGGAAGTTGCTTTGGATAATTTTAATAGCATTCAAAATTCGCAAAAAATCGCTATTTTAGGAGATATGTTTGAGTTGGGAACAATGACCTCTAAAGAACATTTAGAGGTTGTAAGCCAAGCAATAGCAACCAAAGGATGCGTATTTTACTTTGTTGGAACTCATTTTTTTGAACAAAAAACAGACCATCCAAAGCTCCAGTTTTTCGAAACCTTTCAAGACCTTCAATTGCACTTAGAACAATCAACCATTTCAAACACGAGTGTTTTGATAAAAGGCTCACGAGGTATGGCCTTGGAGCGAGTTCTGGAATTGATTTAATTAAATTTAAAGGGCATAAGTAAAAAGGGGTTAAATTTTTTTTTCCAATCTGAACTCCTTTCAGACTCTCATACAATATAATCTCTAGTCAATTAAGATTGTGAAATAAATTAATAACGACTAATTTTTTGTTATTCAGATACCCTCTTTTTGTTGCTTTAAGTCAGGCTTGACCGTTTTTTTTTAAATGAAAAGCAGTAGGATACCCTGAAAAAAAATTATTTTGAGTTGTAAATAAAAAGTAATAAATTTTATTTCAATACAAAAGGTATTTGTATATTTGAGTAAAATTAACCAATTATGAAATATTTTATTCTAGTACTACTATGCGTACCAAGCATGGTTGTTAGTCAAATATTAACCGTTATTGATGGAGCTTCAATTGCAATTGAAAACACAGCATCTATTTCTTTAGATGGACTCACAATAGCGCCTAGCGACTCCTATGTCATTACAGGCGCAAACACTGTTTCAGTCACCAATAACCCTGTAGAAGTTAATGAGAACAGTAGTGTCAATAGAGTTTATGAACTTTCAACAGCTTTGAGTGATTTTTCTGGAACGCTTGTTTTTGCGTATGCAGAGGACGAACTTAATGGTATTGCTGAATCTGATTTAGTACTAGAAACTCTAAGTACTGACGGCGTTTGGAATAGCTATGAGGCAGATGTAGACGATGCGAATAACACTTTAAGCTATGATTTTACAAATTTAGAATTCACAAAAATCACAGCCAGCTCGGTCAATGCGAGTCTTACTGTCGAAGAAATTGCTAAAAATGATTTTGTGAAAGTGTATCCAAATCCAACAACCGATAAACTGATCATTGTTTCAAAAAATATTAAGAACTCTATTTTGTACAACATCAATGGACAAAAAGTATTAGAAACTGACCGCAACGAATTGAATGTTTCACAACTTCCAATTGGAGTTTACTTATTACACACCTCCAATAACCAAAACCAATTGTCAACTTTTAAGATTATTAAAAAATAAAAAAATTAATAGCTGTTTTATTTCCTAATGATGATGATTTTTGTAATTCGTATAGCAAAAATAGTGATGGGAATTATTTAGAAATTTCTTATGTATATAATTAAGTACTGATACATTAAATTCATATTCTATTATAAATAGATATTTCGACTAAAAAAACCACTCATAACGAGTGGTTTTTTTGTGGGTCATACTGGATTCGAACCAGTGACTTCTACCCTGTCAAGGTAACACTCTGAACCAACTGAGTTAATGACCCTCTTGCAAAGAGTGGTAAAAATACTAATATCTTTTTATTATGTATCTTTATTTTTTAATTTATAATTAACCAAAATTTAGAATCTTGATATTTTTAACCAATCAAACATTTCCCAATTATATAATCAAGTTCATGTCAGATGAATGGATCGTTAATAATTGTGCTGTTTTAGTAGTCATTATTTTTGTGTTAATGCTGGGTCGTTTTTTGTCGCGACAACAAAATGTTAGAGTCACTTATTTTATGGGTGTAATTTTGTTTTTTACTTCTGTGGTCACACCCTTGCGTACGGCTTTGAATGGACACTGGAATATAGTCACAGATTTGCCGTTTCATTTATGTGGAATTTCAGGTTTGATTTGTTCTTTTCTACCCTTTTTGAAACGTAAACAAGGACTATTTGATTTTGTGTTTTATACTGGAATTATCGGAGGAATCATGTCCGTACTCACCCCACAAATGAATGGTTTTGATGGCAGTGATTTTTCGTACTTAGAATACTATGTAAGGCATGTACTCATCTTTTTGATGCCCTTATACATGCTTCAAAATTTAAACATCAGACCTTCAAAATATTCAGTTCTTAGATCTTTTGGTATTCTAAATATTTTGTTGATAATCATCATGCCTTTAAACTTCTATTTAGGTTCCAATTATATGTATTTGGCAGAACCACCACAAGCTAATAATCCTTTAATCATCGGCGTTTGGCCCTATTATTTGTTATGGTTTGAATTATTTATCATTATTTTAATGTCTATTTTTTATGGACTTTCTACCATAAAATTCGATACAAAAAAAACGAACTAAATAATGTTGTGAACGGACTTTACTATCTTAGCTACTAAAACTAATATATACCTCATCCTATGAAACTCAAAACTCTACTTTTAGCTGGCCTATTTGTTCAAATAGCGTTCGCACAAGACTTTGAAAAAGTAAAGCCACAAGACCTCCGATCCAGTGTTGATTTTTTAAGTTCTGACGTTCTTAAAGGCCGTGAAACCGCAACTCAAGGCGAACTTGTGGCGGCGCAATTTATTCGATCAAAATTTATAGAAGCCGGTATTAAACCCTATTTTAACACCTATTTTGACACCTTCGAATCTACGCGGTTTAAAGGCGTTAATGTTGTTGGTTTCATTGAAGGAAGTGACCCAGAATTAAAAGATGAGATAGTGCTATTGGGTGCGCATTATGATCATATTGGCCTAGGTCCAAAAGTTAAAAACGATTCTATAGCCAATGGCGCTAATGACAATGCATCAGGTACTGCAGCCGTATTGGCAATTGCCAACCGGTTGGCTCGATTAGGAACCAACAAACGCTCCGTTATTGTGGCCTTATTCTCAGGAGAAGAAAAAGGATTGTTAGGTTCCAAAGCTTTGGCAAAAAAAATAAAAGCACAAAATACTGATCTATATACCATGCTCAATTTTGAAATGATTGGCGTCCCGTTTATAGATCGTGATTATGAAATTTTTCTAACAGGATATGAATTGTCTAATTTAGGAGGTAAATTAAATACCTATACTAATTCTACCATAGTTGGTATTTCAGATGTTGCTAAAAAGTACAACCTTTTTAAACGTTCTGATAATTATTCGTTTTATAAAGAATTTAAAGTGCCCAGTCATACCATTTCTTCTTGCGATTTGACTAATTTTGATTTTTATCATCATGTAGATGATGAAATTGACCAATTAGATTTCGTTTTTATGGCGACAACAATTAATAAATTAATACCTGGAATCTTGCAAATTTGCAATACCGATTCCAAAGAAATACAAATGTATGAAACCAACTAAAACAGTTATAATTACAGGAACAAGCCGTGGTATTGGATTTGAACTCGTCCATCTTTTTGCCAATGCTGGCTATCATGTTTTGGCACTGTCCAGAAATGCTACCCCTGTTTCTAACCTAAACTTTGAAAACATCACTGCCTTGTCTTTTGACTTGAGTAAATCCGGAGATTACGATCGTGTAGAAACCTTTGTAAAAAATGAATGGGCTCATGTTGAGATTTTGATTAACAATGCAGGAACCCTTTTAAATAAGCCGTTTACAGACACCACTTTTGAAGACTTTAAACAAGTCTATACAACCAATGTTTTTGGAGTGGCCGAACTCACTCGCCGTATGATCCCATTCATGCCAAAAAAAGGGCATGTCGTTACCATCAGTTCTATGGGAGGCGTGCAAGGTTCTGTAAAATTCCCAGGACTGTCAGCCTACAGTTCCAGTAAAGGCGCAGTGATTACACTCACTGAACTGCTTGCAGAAGAATATAAAGAATCAGGCCCCTCGTTTAATGTATTGGCACTGGGAGCTGTACAAACCGAAATGTTAGCCGAAGCCTTTCCAGGCTATGAAGCGCCCACAACCGCTACTGAAATGGCCAACTATATTTTTGAATTCGCCAAAAACAGTCAGCAATTCTATAACGGTAAATTATTACAAATATCAAACTCTACCCCTTAGCCTGATTTTCATTGTGAATTAAAAATAAACCCATGTGTTTAACAGCTTATTAACGGTTTTAAAATAAAATATTTCTTTACTTTTGTAATTCGATAAAAACCGCATTTTATGTTCAATAGTTTAAGTGAAAAATTAGATAAAGCCCTTCATGTCCTCAAAGGACACGGGCGTATCTCAGAAATCAATGTTGCCGAAACACTCAAAGAAGTGCGACGCGCATTGTTGGATGCCGATGTGAATTATAAAATTGCTAAAGAGTTTACCAATCGGGTCAAGGAAAAAGCACTCGGTCAAAACGTTTTAACCACACTTCAGCCGGGCCAATTAATGGTCAAAATTGTAAAAGACGAATTGACCACACTAATGGGTGGTGATGTTGAAGGAATTAATATATCAGCCACGCCAAGTGTGATTTTAATGTCCGGTTTACAAGGATCAGGTAAAACCACTTTTTCTGGAAAACTTGCCAATTATTTAAAAACAAAAAAATCCAAAAAACCAATGCTTGTCGCTTGTGACGTCTACCGTCCTGCGGCTATTGATCAGTTGCATATAGTTGGAGAACAAGTAGGTGTTGAAGTTTATAGCGATCAGGGAAATAACGATCCCGTAGCCATCGCAAAAGCGGGTATAGCCCAGGCCAAAGCCAAAGGCTGTAACGTAGTGATTATAGATACCGCAGGTCGTTTGGCAGTCGATGAAGCCATGATGACTGAAATTGCCAATATTCATAAAGCAATCCAGCCCCAAGAAACGCTTTTTGTAGTGGATGCAATGACAGGTCAAGATGCAGTCAATACAGCCAAAGCCTTTAATGATATTTTGAATTTTGATGGAGTTATTCTTACCAAATTAGATGGGGATACTCGTGGTGGAGCTGCCATTTCCATAAAATCAGTAGTCAATAAACCAATTAAATTTATTGGTACTGGTGAAAAAATGGAAGCCATTGATGTATTCTACCCTGCACGTATGGCCGAGCGAATTTTAGGGATGGGAGATGTCGTTTCCTTAGTTGAACGTGCACAAGAACAATTTGATGAGCAAGAAGCTCGAAAAATTCAAAAGAAAATTGCCAAAAACCAATTTGGGTTTGATGACTTTTTATCACAAATTCAGCAGGTTAAAAAGATGGGTAATATGAAAGACCTTATGGGAATGATCCCTGGGGCTGGAAAAATGATGAAAGATATTGATGTCGATGACGACGCTTTCAAACATATAGAAGCCATTATTCATTCCATGACCCCAGAAGAACGAACCAAGCCAACCCTCTTGAATGCCAGCCGTAAAAAACGAATTGGAGCCGGATCGGGAACTTCCATCCAACAAGTCAATCAATTGATGAAACAATTCGATCAAATGAGTAAAATGATGAAGATGATGCAAGGTGGTGGCGGTAAAAAAATGATGCAAATGATGAAAAATATGCCCCGATAGTTTTAAATTAACGACCAGATTACAATGATTTTACTAGACGGAAAACAAACAAGTGCAGATTTAAAGGTAGAAATTGCTGATGCGGTTTCAAAAATAAAAAATCAAGGAAAACGCGCTCCACACTTGGCCGCGATTCTTGTGGGAACCAACGGTGCCAGTATGACTTATGTTGGCGCTAAGGTCAAAGCCTGTGAACTCGTAGGGTTCGATTCTACATTGATAGATTTACCAGTTGAAACCACAGAAGACGAGCTGTTGTCTCAAATACAGGCGCTAAACAACAATCCAGCAATTGATGGGTTTATTGTACAGCTTCCATTGCCAGAACATATCGATGAACAAAAGGTACTGATGGCCGTACATCCCGATAAAGATGTAGATGGTTTTCATCCCATGAATGTAGGGCGTATGGCCTTGGATTTACCAACGTTTTTACCCGCAACGCCTTATGGAATTATGGAGCTTTTAGAACGTTATAAAGTCCCAACCTCTGGAAAACATGTCGTAGTAATTGGAAGAAGCCATATTGTTGGTCGTCCTATGAGTATTTTAATGAGTCAGAAACGTCCTGCTGGTGATGCGACTGTAACCATTGCACATAGCCGCACAACTAATTTAGCAGAACTCACTTTAGATGCTGATATTGTGGTTGCCGCCTTAGGAATTCCAGAATTTTTAACAGCAGAAATGGTGAAGCCAGGAGCGGTTATTATTGATGTAGGTATCACCAGAGTGCCAGACGAAACTAAGAAAAGAGGCTATCGCATCGCTGGGGATGTACACTTTGAAAGTGTTGCCGAAAAAGCAAGTTATATCACGCCGGTTCCTGGTGGGGTGGGGCCAATGACCATTGCCATGTTACTAAAAAACACATTGCTTGCTTGTGAGCGTCATACTGCCAATACTTCTATTTAGCAAAAATCTGAGACGTATTTTTAAAGGCTTTAAACTCTAAAGCATTTCCTGCAGGATCATAAAAAAAGAGTGTAGCCTGTTCTCCAACTTGTCCTTCAAATCGGATATAAGGTTCAATAATAAAATCTATCTTTTTTGATTTCAAATGTTCTGAAAACGTTTTAAAATCTTCCCATGGAAGAATGACTCCAAAATGAGGAACAGGCACCTGTTTACCATCTACCTTATTCACGTGAAGATCTGTTTCTTCTTCTTTTGGTTTGAAGTGAATCACCAACTGATGTCCAAAAAAATTAAAATCAACCCAATGATCGCTATGGCGGCCTTCTTCACAGCCCAGAATGTCTCTATAAAATATACGACATACTTCTAGATTCCAAACAGGGATGGCCAAATGAAAAGGTGCTACAGACATTAGAGTGTTTTTTTAGAGTCTTTTAAAGTTTCGTTTAAAGTGTTGAGTTCTTCATCAGTTAAATCGCGGTAGGTGCCGACGTCACATTTCAAATGAATGTTCATGATGCGGGTACGTTTCAACGATTGAACCTCATAATTAAGATATTCGCACATGCGACGAATTTGACGATTGAGGCCTTGTGTTAACACTATTTTAAACTCATAAGTACTTAGTTTTTCTACATTACAGGATTTGGTGGTTTTACCGAGTTCTTCTAGAGGAATGCCTGCAGACATGCGTTGTACGAATGTTTGAGAAATCGGTTTGTCAACAGACACAATGTATTCTTTCTCATGGTTGTTACTCGCTCTAAGAATTTTATTCACGATATCACCATCGTCAGTCAATAAAATCAAGCCTTCACTGTCTTTGTCCAAACGTCCTATTGGAAAAATCCGACTGGGATATTTGATGTAATCAATAATGTTGTCTTTTTCAACGCCCGTATCGGTCGTGCAAACAATTCCTACAGGCTTATTAAATGCGATATAGGTTCTTTTTTTTGCGTCATTAAGAATGGTCTTTCCGTCCACCTTAACTTCGTCGCCTTCTAAAACTTTAGTGCCCATTTCTGGGACAATACCATTAATAGTGACTCGACCTTCGTCGATCAGTTTGTCAGCGGCTCGACGCGAACAATACCCGGCTTCGCTTAAATATTTATTCAGTCTTGTTGAAATTGGTTCCATGTGGCGAATTTACAAAAGTTTAGTGGTTCAAAAATTTTATGATCTCGCCCGTAACAAATTCCCCTTTTAGAGAATGACCGAAACTTTCTGTTGAAATAAGTTGTGCGTTTTTGAACTGGGCATCAATATCGATTGCATCTTGATAGGGGATGATAGGGTCTTTTTTGTCGTGAATGATCAAGCCTTCGGAATCGATATTACTTACAAAATTTGCCGTTGAAAAGTAACTACAAGGGTGTCCAAATTTATGTTTAACATGCGTATCGATGCCGTCGTCTATGGTTTTGCTATAGCCCATCATGGTGCTGTAGCGTTCCATAATACCCGTGAATGCTGAGGGTGCGCCCAAAAGCACAATCTTCTTAGCATCGTTATAGATTTGTTTTTGAAGAAAAATGATGACTGCCATCGCCCCAACAGAATGTCCCATAAAAAACGTGGGTTTGAACGTTTGACTTACCACATTGATGAATTCTGAATAGAGTATCGCATTAAAAGTAGCGCTTCCAGAACCACCATGTGCAGGCCCATCTAAAGCTAGGATAGTGTAGCCTTCTGTTTGAAGTTTTTCTATTTCATACCGCCATCTGTTACTGTTACTTTCCCAGCCGTGTGCCAATAAAACAGTTTCTTTTGAACCCTTCCAGTGGTAGGTTTGAATGGGCAAGTCATTATAGTACAAAGTTGTTTTAGTAGCGGTATCTAAAAATAATTTTCCATTTGGCGTAAGTTGTCCACCTCGTGGTTTTGAAAACAGTTGTAAGGCAAGTTTTGAGGCGTAGGCCGAGTTAAAAACCCCAATGAAATTTATAAGGGCGCCCACAAGTTTTGGGATAAGTGATTTCATGTGTTTGTGTCTATTCTTCTCTGTTTACGTTTTCCATTGAAAATGCAGGAGTGCAAATCGCTATATACTCGCAAGGGGTGTCAAAAGGGTTTGAATATTGTACGCGACTGTTTTTTTCAATTTTAATGGATTGTCCTTGTTCTAAAATCACAGTATCACCTTCTATAATGAATTGTTTTTTTCCTTTTATGACGTAGGTATATTCGTCAAATTCTGGGGTTTGAAAAGGCTCACTCCAACCTGGAGGGGCTACCATATGAGCAATACTCAGTGCAGCGTTGCCATTCGTTGCGTTTCCAAAGTGTTCTTCAATTAGTTTACCATCTGTTGTTGGTACTACAAACGGTTTTTTTTGAATTTTATAAGCCGTCATATTTTAATACCATTGGATGTAAAAATCTTTAATTTTTGCCGTTTCAGGAATGGAGATGGCTTCTATTTTTTGAGTCATATCATAACGCATCTCTTCAGCTAATTCCATTTTGCTGAGTGTGAAATAAACGTTGATTTCATCTACAGAAATAATCAAATTTCTAAGGGTATTTTGAATACTTGAAATCGTGTATTTTGAGTTGATGTCTCCAAAAGTACTCAGGGTATTCAGACCGTCCTTATTTTTGAACCGTTCGTCCATAACACGTACTGTTCGAATAGTTGAAAGGGAATCTAAAGAATAATTAGGATCTAACTCTAGCAACAATTTACCAGTTCCTTTTTCATAAATACTGATGGTGTTGGTACTGCCTGTGAATTCGTCTCCGCCAATATATTTGCTAATAGAGTCGTTTTCAAACACCACTTTTAAGGTATTTACTTTTGTAGAGTCTGTAAGCATTCCTACACTGTTTTTGGTGATGGTAAAAGGGTCTGTTATTGTTTCACAAGCCACAAAAAGGCTTAGTAGTAGTCCTATAAATAGATAGTTTTTCATGATTGGTGTCGTATTATTCAGTACTAGTTTTTTAATTTCGAGTAAAAATAAATGAAGTTTTATGACTTAAACAAAAAACTGTAAACTATTTTTGCGCATTATGTTAAAAACTGAAATTAAAACGCTCGTTAATGCTGGTAAAATGCTGCCACTTATGGAGGCGTTCTATACCATTCAAGGGGAAGGGTTCCATAAAGGAACAGCTGCCTATTTTGTAAGAATAGGGGGTTGTGATGTGGGGTGTCATTGGTGCGATGTCAAAGAAAGTTGGAATGCCGATTTGCATCCGCCAACTTCTATTGAATCCATAGCGGACACAGCAGCTAAAGACAGTCAAACTATTGTAGTTACAGGTGGTGAGCCGTTGATGTGGGATATGAATCCACTGACAAATGCTTTGAAATCAAAAGGGATGCAAACCCATATTGAAACGTCTGGTGCTTATAGACTAACCGGCGATTGGGATTGGATTTGTTTATCTCCTAAAAAATTAAAAGGCCCTTTAGATGAGGTGTATCAAAAAGCACACGAATTGAAAGTGATCGTTTACAATTTGGACGATTTAAAATATGCGGAAGAACAAGCTGCAAAAGTAAATTCTAACTGTATTCTGTATCTCCAACCCGAGTGGAGTAAGCGTGATAAAGTCACGCCTTTTATCGTCGATTATGTGATGAAACACCCCAAATGGAAGGTGTCACTACAAACGCATAAGTATTTGAATATTCCTTAAACAAAAAACGCCTTGATTTTTCAAGGCGTTTTTTTTATAACAAGTGGCAGGTTATTTAGTAAAAGGTACGGCAATTCTAATTGTTCCCCAACCTATGTGCATATGTATCCCGTTGTCTGATTTTTCAAAAGCAATAGAAAATGCTTCTAAGTTTTCTTTACCTTTTGATACTGGAACATCGACACGAGCAACATCATTTTTTTCGCTGTAGAAATAACTTCCCCAAACATTTAGGTCCGTACTAACAATTGCAGTCCATTCTTTCTCTCCAGGGATTAGGTAAAACGTATAGGTACCAGCTTTTATTTTGGTAGAACCTAACATCATATCTGTGTATAATGTCAATTCAGCAGCTTCATTTGCCCCAGTTCTCCATACCTTTCCTTCGGGAGCTAATTTACCAACCGAACGTCCTTTCAATTGTGGACGGCTGTATGTTATTTTGACAAGTTTGTCTGATTCTTTATAAGAACTAGGAAAGGATGCTGCATCCATGGGACTAGCGTCTAGCCCTTTAAACTCCTGAGCATTTACATTAAATGATACCAACATTAAAAATGCAAAAACAATTGAGGCGATAAAATTTGATTTTTTCATAATAATTAAGATGTATTAGTTTTCGTTAAAATTACTTTTTAATAAACTAAATAGTCGTAAATAAATACTAAAGTTTAAATCAATTCGTCTAAAAAAACGTGCTGTGTAAAGTTAAACTTTACGGAGCGAGGTTTTTAAAAAATGACAGTTAAGACTTTTTTTTCATAAGTAGGCATTTTAGGTTTAAATCATTTTTTCTTTAATGAACACCTGAACGAACCCCCTCAAATAAGTCACAATACAAGTATTCTGAGTTACAGTCTACACGCATTCACTTAAAAGAAAAATTGGTTATGAAGAATTAGATTTGAGGTCTAACCCTTTAAACGTAATAAAAATAGAAGTAACCTCCAAATAAGTTTTTGATTTTTATCTAGTAGTATGCGTTTTTTAGAGGCATAAACATTTTTAGTTAATTATAACCCAATATCTTGGCTTATTTCACTTTTTGATTGAATTAGGATCTATAATGTTTCATTTATATATTAATTAGTGGTATTTAGTTATAAATTATAATCATTATAATTATTCTTATTTATAATATATAAGTATAGCTGCATATTTGCAGTCTAATAATTAAGAAACTATTATGTGTGGAATTGTATGTGCATTTGATTTAAAACAAAAATCAGAAATTTTAAGACCTCAAGTACTTGAAATGTCTAAAAAAATAAGACACCGTGGGCCAGACTGGAGCGGAATCTATAGCGATGAAAAAACCGTGATGGCGCATGAGCGTTTGGCAATTGTAGATCCTGCATCAGGACAACAACCGCTGTTTAGCGAAGATAAAAAACTAATATTGGCTGCCAATGGTGAAATATACAATCACAGAGAATTGCGTAAACAATTCAATGGAACCTATAACTTTCAAACAGCATCCGATTGTGAGATCATTCTAGCGTTATATAAAGAAAAAGGCGTTGATTTTATCGACGACCTCAATGGAATCTTTGGTTTTGCACTCTATGATGTAGAAAATGACAGCTATTTTATCGCCAGAGACCATATGGGAATTATTCCTTTATACATTGGTTGGGATCAAAATGGCACCTTTTATGTGGCTTCAGAATTAAAAGCTTTAGAAGGTGTTTGTACTAAAATTCAATTATTTCCTCCAGGACACTATATGTCAAGTACAGATGGTCAATTTGTAAAATGGTACAAAAGAGAATGGACAGAATACGATGCTGTAAAAGAAAATGAGACAAGCATTGCCGAAGTTAAAAAAGCGTTAGAAGATGCAGTGCACAGGCAATTGATGAGTGACGTGCCTTACGGCGTTTTACTTTCTGGAGGGTTAGATTCTTCAGTCACCTCTGCTATTGCTAAAAAATACGCACAGAAACGCGTAGAATCCGATGACACTTCTGAAGCTTGGTACCCACAACTGCATTCGTTTTCAGTTGGATTAGACGGCTCTCCAGATTTAGCTGCTGCCCAAAAAGTTGCGGATTATATTGGAACCATACACCACGAAATAAAATTTACAATTCAAGAAGGGTTGGATGCTATAAAAGATGTGATTTACAATATAGAAACCTATGACATTACCACCATTCGCTCATCCACACCAATGTATTTAATGGCGCGCGTTATTAAATCTATGGGGATTAAAATGGTGCTTTCAGGAGAGGGTGCCGATGAGATTTTTGGCGGGTATTTATACTTTCACAAAGCACCAAATGCAGAAGAGTTTCACGATGAAACAGTGCGTAAATTAGATAAATTACATATGTACGATTGTCTGAGAGCTAATAAAAGCTTGATGGCCTGGGGAATTGAAGGGCGAGTGCCATTTTTAGACAAAGAGTTTATAGATGTGGCGATGCGTATCAACCCTCAAGATAAAATGATCAATGGCGAACGCATGGAAAAATGGGTCATTAGAAAAGCCTTTGAAGACATGCTGCCCGAAAGTGTAGCGTGGCGTCAAAAAGAACAATTTTCTGATGGCGTTGGTTACAGTTGGATTGACACGCTTAAAGAAGTTGTTGATAAAGAGGTTTCTGATGAGCAGTTGGCAAATGCTAAATTTAGATTCCCAATTCAAACCCCACAAAACAAAGAAGAATTCTATTACCGTTCTATTTTTGAAGGCCACTTCCCAAGTGATGCCGCAGCCTTGAGTGTACCTCAAGAGGCAAGTGTGGCTTGTAGTACTGCTATCGCTCTAGAATGGGATGAAGCCTTTAAAAACATGAACGAACCTTCTGGTAGAGCGATTGCTAAAGTACACGATAAGGCTTATGACTAGAGATTGTGAAAGCTTAAATAAAGACTTCTGAGGCTTTTGTTTTAGAATTCTAATTTATCAATATATTACAGCGCCCTTGAATTTGATTTAAGGGCGTTTTTAGTGGATTTAAGGGCGTTTCTAAAAAATAGCGGATTGTTAATAATTCGGCTTAAATGCCTTAAAAAAGACGTTAAACACAAGAGTAGATTAATTATCTTTGTTAGCGTTGCTGTGGTTTTTTACAGCATTGACATTAAACTAAATAACACATTCAACATAATGAGCGAAGAAATTAACAAAGGAAGTTATTCAGCAGATAGTATTCAGGCCCTAGAAGGTATGGAACATGTGCGCATGCGTCCATCCATGTATATTGGAGATGTAGGTTTGAGAGGATTGCACCACCTAGTGTATGAAGTAATAGATAACTCGATTGATGAAGCCTTGGCAGGGCACTGTGATAAAATCACTGTGATTATCAATGAAGATAATTCCATCACAACCGAGGATAATGGTCGTGGTATCCCTGTGGATATTCACAAAAAAGAAGGCGTCTCTGCTTTGGAGGTCGTGATGACTAAAATTGGAGCTGGAGGTAAATTTGATAAAGATTCCTATAAAGTATCTGGAGGTTTACACGGAGTTGGTGTAAGTTGTGTGAATGCACTTTCTGAGCATCTAAAAGCAACCGTTTTTAGAGACGGGAAAATTTATGAGCAAGAGTACGAACGCGGAAAAGCGATGTATCCTGTAAAGCAAACTGGAGAAACAGACCGAAGAGGAACAACGGTAACGTTTAAACCCGATCCTCAAATATTTACGCAAACTCTAATTTATGTCTACGAAACCTTGGCAAGCCGATTACGAGAATTGGCGTACTTGAACAAAGGAATTACAATTGTTCTTGTTGATGAAAGAGAAAAAGATGAAAAAGGAGACTTTTTAGGGGAAACATTTCATTCTACAGAAGGACTCTCTGAGTTTATCAAATACTTGGACAGCAACCGTGATCCCATCATGAAAAAAGTAATTGCTTTTGAAGGAGAAAAAAACGGCGTTCCTGTAGAAGTCGCAATGATATACAATACCTCATATTCTGAAAATTTACACTCCTATGTGAACAATATTAACACCCACGAAGGAGGAACACATTTGTCAGGTTTCCGCCGTGGATTGACACATACATTAAAAAAATATGCAGATGAATCCGGAATGTTAGACAAGCTTAAGTTTGACATTGCAGGGGATGATTTCCGTGAAGGATTGACTGCTATTGTTTCTGTAAAAGTACAAGAGCCTCAATTTGAAGGGCAAACTAAAACCAAGTTAGGAAATAGAGAAGTATCCGCTTCGGTGAGTCAGGCAGTTTCAGAAATGCTGACCAATTATTTAGAAGAAAATCCAGATGATGCTAAAATAATAGTTCAAAAAGTGATTCTTGCAGCGCAAGCCCGTCATGCCGCCCAAAAAGCGCGTGATATGGTTCAGCGAAAAACAGTGATGAGTATAGGAGGGTTGCCTGGGAAACTGAGTGATTGTTCCGAACAAGATCCTGAAAAATGTGAAATTTACCTAGTTGAGGGAGATTCGGCAGGTGGAACTGCAAAAATGGGACGCGACAGAGCATTTCAAGCTATTTTGCCATTAAGAGGTAAAATCTTGAACGTAGAAAAAGCAATGACTCATAAAGTTTTTGAAAATGAAGAAATCAAAAACATATTCACTGCATTAGGAGTTACAATAGGTACAGAAGAAGATCCAAGAGCACTGAATCTATCCAAATTAAGATACCATAAAATTGTAATTATGTGTGATGCCGATATTGATGGTAGCCACATTGAAACACTTATTTTGACCTTCTTCTTTAGATATATGAAAGAATTGATCGAAAACGGTCATGTTTACATTGCTACGCCCCCTTTATTTTTAGTTAAAAAAGGAGCGAAAAAAGAATATGCATGGAATGATGAAGAGCGTTTGGCGTTGATGGAACGATATGGTGATGGCGCAAAAATTCAACGTTACAAAGGTTTAGGAGAAATGAATGCCATACAGCTTTGGGATACAACAATGAATCCAGAGTTTAGAACCTTACGTCAAATACAAGTTGACAATGGAACCGAGGCAGACCGTATCTTCTCAATGTTGATGGGAGATGATGTACCACCAAGAAGAGAATTTATCGAGAAAAACGCTATTTATGCCAATATTGATGCTTAAATAATAACCCCAAATTTTATTTATATGAAAAAAATAATTATTTTTTGTTCGTTCCTTGTTGGAATGAACGTATCCAACGCTCAAGATCTTGAAAGTGTTTTACTCGCATCTGACGATGCCAGTCTTTTGCTTCAAAATTATCTTAGTCCATCAATGAAAGGACTCATGAACAGTATGAATGGTGGTTGGTACTCAACAGCTAAAACTCATAAAAAACTTGGGTTTGATGTTACTTTTGGACTCAATACTGCTTTTACGCCCAGTAAAGACAAAGTATTTCAATTTATAGCCGATGACTACAAATTTTTATCACTTGCAAACGGAGAAACAAGCATTCCAACCGTTTTAAGTAAAAATGAAACGGAAACAGAAATTAACGTATCTATCCCATATGATGGTGATAAACTAAAAGTCGGCGCATTCAAAATGCCAGGAGGCATCGCAAAAGAGCTACCAGTTAATGCCATTCCAACCCCTTTTGTTCAAGTAGGCCTGGGTTTACCATTTAAAACAACGGTTAAATTAAGGTACGTGCCCAAAACGAATTTTGGATCAGATGTTGAAGCTAACTTAATTGGAGTAGGACTTCAGCATGATTTAACACAATACCTTGGACTCGTAGGAAAACTTCCTTTTTCTGTCTCTCTTTTAGGAGCCTATACAACTTCAACTGTTGATTATAACATTCAAAATGGAGATTTATCAAATCAAATTTCTGTAACCAACGGAGGTGCTCAATTCAAATTAAATACTTGGACTGTTCAAGCATTAGGCTCTTTAGATTTTCAAATTGTGACCCTCTATGGAGGTTTAGGATTCAATAGAGGAACATCAACATTTGATATCAAGGGAGACTATAACCTAACATATCAGATTGAATCACCTGATGGGACAAGACAGGGTTCAATTGTTGAGTCCATCTCAGATCCAATTAGTTTAAAATTCAAATCCAGAGGTACTCGTGCTACCTTGGGTGCGCGTTTAAATCTTCCTTTTATCAAGATTTTCGCAGATTATACGTTACAAGAGTACAATACTGCAACCCTTGGTATTGCATTTAGTTTTAGATAATTATAGTAATAATAAAAAATAAATTAAAATGAAAATAACAGTAGTAGGCGCTGGAGCAGTTGGAGCAAGTTGCGCAGAGTACATCGCCATTAAAAACTTTGCTTCCGAAGTTGTTTTATTAGACATCAAAGAAGGCTATGCCGAAGGAAAGGCAATGGACTTGATGCAATGTGCATCCCTAAATGGTTTTGATACTAAAATCACAGGCTCTACCAATGATTATAGTAAAACAGCGAACAGTGATATTTGTGTCATCACCTCAGGAATTCCAAGAAAACCAGGAATGACACGTGAAGAACTGATAGGGATCAATGCAGGGATTGTCAAAACAGTCTCCACAAGTTTGGTAGAACACTCTCCAAACACAGTACTGATCGTTGTGAGTAACCCAATGGACACCATGACCTATCTCGCTCATAAAGTGACAGGACTACCCAAACATAAAATTATTGGAATGGGTGGGGCTTTAGACTCCGCACGTTTCAAATACAGACTAGCAGAAGCCTTAGAAGCTCCAATAAGTGACGTGGATGGTATGGTGATCGGAGGACATAGTGATGTAGGAATGGTTCCACTAACATCCCATGCAACCCGAAACAGTATCAAAGTTTCAGAATTTATTTCAAACGACCGTTTAGAGCAAGTTAAAGAAGATACCAAAGTTGGTGGAGCCACCTTAACTAAACTTTTAGGAACGTCCGCTTGGTATGCACCTGGAGCAGCCGTGAGTGGATTGGTACAAGCAATTGCTTGTGATCAGAAAAAAATATTCCCCTGTTCTGTATTGTTAGACGGTGAGTATGGCTTATCAGATTTATGTATCGGCGTACCAGTTGTTTTAGGAGCCAATGGCATCGATCAAATCGTAGAAATCAAATTAAGCGATAGCGAAAAAACACATTTACATACCAGTGCCGAAGGCGTTAAAAAAACAAATTCATTACTAGACGTGTAAATATTTTGATCGTGTGTGATTGTATATTCACCAATAAAAGAGCATTAAAACACTCTTTTTATTGAAATCAAAAGAATCTATTGTCAATTCACATCGTAAATCATATATTTGCTCGTTTATAAAAAATTAATGCAGATTAAATTAATTCACAATGCAAAATAAAGGACTCGTAAAATTATTTGCTTTCCTATTTGGTATGGTAAGTATATACCAATTATCATTTAGTTTCAAAGCAAACCAAATAGAAGACAATGCTAAGCAATTTGCTATTGAAAAAATAGCCGATGCAGAAGCTGATTATGACGCTAAACGCGTGCTTGAACAAGGCAAGTATTTAGACTCGTTGAAAAACGAAGAAGTTTATAGTATAGGAATTGCACAGTACAACTTTGATGAAGTAAAAGAAAAAGCCATGAATCTTGGTTTGGATCTTAAAGGTGGTATCAGTGTCATTCTTCAAATATCTGTAAAAGATATACTTGTTGGACTTGCAAATGAAAGTAAAGACCCTGTATTTAGAAAAGCACTGAGTGATGCGGAAGAACTTCAAAAGGACAGTCAAAACACCTATTTAGAAGACTTTTTTGTAGCATTTGAAACCATTAAAGGGGATACCAAATTGGCCTCTCCAGATATTTTTGCCAATCGAACTCTTAGCGAAGAAATTACGTTTGATATGACAGACGATGAGGTGAAGCCTGTATTGTCACTCAAAATAGATGAATCTATTGTTTCGGCTTTTGAAGTCTTACGTAAACGTATTGACAAATTTGGAGTAACACAACCTAACATTCAACGAATTGGGAACTCTGGACGTATTCTTGTTGAATTGCCAGGAGCTAAAGATATTGAACGTGTCAAAGGATTGTTACAAAGTACAGCACAATTAGAATTTTGGGATGCTTTTAAAGGAGAAGAATTTGGAACCTTTATTTTTCAAGCCAATGAAACTTTGAAAGAAATTGTGGAAACTTCTACTCCAGAGGTTGAATCCAATGCCACTGAATCAACAGACGATGCGATCTCGGATATCATTGGAGATACCGATGCTGAAACAGGTGACACTGGAGAAATCAATCCGTTAATAGATTTAATTCGTGCACCAGGATACAATGGCGGTCCAGTACTCGCTTCTTTTGAACAAAAAGACAAGCAATTGGTGACCGACTACCTGAACAACCCACAAGTTCGTGCTTTACTATCACCAGAACAACGGTATGCAAAATTTGTATGGGGAATACCTCAAGTTCAACAAACCACAGGAGAAGATGCTCAAAGTATTGAACTGGTTGAATTATATGCCTTAAAAGGTAATAGAGACAACGAACCTCCATTGAGTGGAGCCGTAATAACAGACGCACGTCAAGCATATCAGCAAAACGGAAACCCAAGTGTTTCTATGCAAATGAATCTTAAAGGAGCTAAAGTCTGGGAAGAAATGACGGGTAATGCATTTAATACTGCAGGTCAAATTGCCATTGTTTTAGATGAAATTGTATATTCAGCACCAGGAGTAACTACAGGACCAATTTCTGGTGGGAATTCTGAAATATCTGGTTCATTTACTTTGAATGAAGCAGTAGATTTAGCAAATGTACTTCGTGCTGGTAAACTACCAGCTTCTGCAGATATTGTTCAAGCGGAAGAAGTTGGACCTTCATTAGGTCAAGAAGCGATTGACAGTGGAATGAAATCATTCCTAATTGCTTTATCATTGGTACTTTTATGGATGTTGTTTTACTACGGTAAAGCAGGTATTTACTCTAACATAGCATTGTTATTAAACATTCTCTTAATCTTCGGAATCCTTTCTGGACTTGGGGCTGTTTTAACACTGCCTGGTATTGCAGGTATTGTACTAACCATTGGTATAGCTGTAGATGCAAACGTTCTTATCTACGAACGTATTAGAGAAGAATTATTCAAAGGTAAAGGTCAAAAAGAATCCGTTAAAGATGGATTTAGTAATGCACTATCGTCTATTTTGGATGCCAACATTACTACAGGATTAACCGCTTTAATTTTATATGTATTCGGATCAGGTCCCATCAAAGGATTTGCAACGACACTTCTCATAGGTATTTTAACCTCTTTGTTTACAGCGATTTTTATCTCAAGATTATTGATCGATTGGCATTTGAACCGTGGTGGAAAATTAGAATTCTCCACAGGAATGACCAAAGGATTATTCCGTTCTATTAATATTGAATTTCTTAAGAAACGTAAAATAGCATACTTAATTTCTGGAACAATCATCATTGCAGGACTTGGATCGTTATTTACTACTGGATTGGACCAAGGTATTGATTTTGTGGGAGGAAGAACTTATACCGTTCGTTTTGCTCAAGACATGAACACTGAAGAAGTTAAAACCGCATTAAATGACGTATTTAACAGTGCTGAGGTGAAGACCATTGGTAGTGCCAACCAATTAAAGATTTCTACCAAGTACAAAGTTGATGAAAACTCAGCGGAGGTAGATCAAGAAGTTCAGGAAAAACTATACGGAGCTTTGGTACCATTTTTACCAGATGCAACAACTTACAAACAGTTTATAAATGCCGATAATAATATTGGTAAAATGTATGCAGGAAAAGTAAGTCCAACCATTGCAGATGATATTAAAAAATCATCAGTATGGGCAATTTTAGGATCTCTAATCGTAGTATTTCTTTATATCCTAATACGATTTAAAAAATGGCAATTTTCATTAGGTGCAGTAGCAGCCGTATTTCATGATGTACTTATCGTTCTTGGAATCTTTTCAATAGCTTGGAGATTCTTACCATTTAGCATGGAAATCGATCAGGCATTTATTGCAGCAATTTTGACGGTAATCGGGTATTCATTAAATGATACCGTAGTTGTATTTGATAGAATTAGAGAATACTTAAATGAACATACAAGTTGGAAGTTCGACAAAGTTGTCAATAGCGCATTGAGCAGTACTTTAAGTCGTACCTTAAACACTTCTTTAACCACTTTAGTTGTGTTATTAGCGATGTTTACATTTGGAGCAGATTCCTTAAGAGGATTGTTGTTTGCGCTTATTGTAGGAGTGCTCGTAGGAACCTATTCTTCGTTATTCATTGCAACACCAGTTATGCATGATACATTGAAACGTTTAGATAAAAAAGGAGAGTAATAATCTCATTAATAGATATTAAAAAAGCCGCTCATTGAGCGGCTTTTTTATTTGCTTTATTTTTAATTATTCTTAGTCTTTAATTACGCCTTTTTAGGTTTGTATATAAACATAAAATAAAGTCCGCAAAGCACAAAAGGAATACTCAATACTTGACCTGTGTTTAACCCAAAGATCCAATCTTCTCGACTGTCTATTTGTGCAATCTTAAATTGTTCAACCACCAGTCTTACGGACATTAACAACACTAAAAATAAGCCAAATAGAAAGCCTGTTTGACTACTTTTGTTTGTTTTCCAGTACAAAAAGAATAAGATCAAAAACACAAATACATAACCAAATGCTTCGTACAGTTGTCCAGGGTGTCTAGGAATAGTATCGAGTTGTTTAAAGATGACCGCTAAAGGGAAGTCATTTCCAGCAACTTTTCCAATCATTTCAGAATTAAAGAAATTACCAATTCTTATAAATACAGCTCCCAAAGCAGAGGCGATGACCACGCGATCCAGAATCCAAAGTACCGATTTTTTCAATATTTTTTTATTGTAAAGCCACATAGAAAATATCATTCCTATTGCAGCTCCATGACTAGCCAACCCTCTAAACCCTGTAAATTCAAATCCTCCACTAAAACGAAAGGGTAAAAAGATGCTAAAGAAATCCTCTTTAAATAATTCGGGTTGATAAAAAATGACATGGCCCAAACGTGCTCCAATCATAATTCCTAAAACAGAATACATAAAGAGACTGTCCAGCTTATCTTCAGTTTGCCCTTCGTTTTTGTAAATCTTTTTCATTAAATACCAGCCTGCTATAAAAGCAGCCATCCACATAAGACTGTAATAGTGAATTTTAAAATCTCCAAAAAGAGTAATCCCTTCCGATGTAGGGTCCCATATAATCTGTAAAAAATACATAGTCGTTTGTTTAGATTGTAAATATAGAAAATAGAAGCGACACTTTAGCCTAACACATTTTTAATAAAGAATCGTATTATTTTTTTGGTACAGGGTCATGTCCAGAGCCGCCCCACGGGTGACAGTTTAATATGCGTTTGAGACCCAAGTAGCCTCCTTTAAGTAAACCGTGAGATTGCAAAGCCTCTTTTGTGTAATGTGAACAAGTTGGTTGAAACCGACAACTTGAAGGAGTTAAGGGTGAAATAAAATTTTGATACAACTTGATTAAAAACAAAAATGGTGCAATCAAAATAGATTTCATGGATCCTAGTCTAAGATAAATGTAGTGCCATCTTTACCATCCTTCAATTGAATACCAATCCCTAGCAGTTCGTCTCTAATTTTGTCTGAAAGTGCAAAGTCTTTTTGTGCTCTCGCCTCATTTCGCATTCTAATGAGAAGTTCTACCGTATCTCCAAGTTTCTGGTCTTGGTTGTTAGAAGAGGTATTTTTAAGTCCTAAAATGTCAAATACAAACTGATGCATCAGTTCAGTTAACAATGCCAGGTCGGAGGAGTTAATAGTGGCTTTTCCGTCTTTAATTTGGTTGATGTATTTCACAGCACTGAATAATTCTGCAATCAGAATAGGCGTGTTAAAGTCATCATTCATTGCATTGTAACAATTGGATTTCCATTCTAAAACATCAAATTCCTTGGTATCTGATTTAGCTTCAAGCTTATCTAACGATGAAACGGCTTCCATGAGTTTCATGAATCCTTTTTCTGAAGCCAACAATGCATCATTGCTGAAATCTAAAATGCTTCGGTAGTGTGCTTGCATCATAAAAAAACGAACTACTGATGCAGAGAAACCTTTGGTTAACTTATTAGTATCTCCACTTAAAATTTCGGCAGGTAAAATATTATTCCCTGTAGATTTTGCCATTTTTTGCCCATTGAGTGTCAGCATATTTGCATGCATCCAATAATTAACAGGGGTATGGCTATGCCAAGCTTTTGCTTGTGCAATTTCACACTCGTGGTGCGGAAATTTCAAATCCATACCGCCACCATGAATGTCAAATTGTTCGCCTAAGTATTTTGTACTCATCGCCGTACATTCTAGGTGCCATCCCGGAAAACCATCACTCCAAGGAGACGGCCAACGCATGATGTGCTTTGGTTCTGCTTTTTTCCAAAGCGCAAAATCTTGTGGGTTTTTTTTATCAGTTTGTCCCTCAAGAACTCGAGTATTATGAACGAGGTCTTCGATGTTACGACCACTTAAAATCCCATAATGATGAGATTCATTATATTTTAAAACATCAAAATAAATGGAACCATTCGCTTCATAAGCAAAGCCTTTTTCTAAAATTGATTTGATGATTTCTATTTGTTCGACAATATGTCCGGTAGCAGTGGGTTCAATGCTTGGAGGTAAAAAATTAAACGTATTTAGGATGGTATGAAAATCAACCGTATAACGTTGCACCACTTCCATTGGTTCAATTTGTTCGAGACGTGCTTTTTTTGCAATGCGATCTTCACCCTGATCAGCGTCATTTTCTAAATGACCAGCATCGGTAATATTACGAACATAACGTACTTTGTAATCAAGATGTTTGAAATATCTAAAAATCATATCAAAAGACATGAAGGTTCGGACATTTCCTAAATGAACGTTGCTGTACACCGTTGGTCCACAAACATACATTCCAATAGCACCTTCATTTATAGGATTAAAAATTTCTTTTTTTCCTGAAAGTGAGTTGTAAATGTGAAGCGTGTTTTTACTGTGTTTGCCCATGCGTTAGGGGGTTAAAATTTGGTGTCTAGTTGTATATAATCTAAAAATTCTCTTCTGGTATCTTTTTCTTTAAACTTCCCGCCAAATTCGCTGGTTACTGTACTGCTTTCAATATCTCTTATACCACGAGAGTTTACACATAAATGTTTGGCGTCAATGACACAAGCAACATCTTTTGTGTTTAATGCTTTCTGTAGTTCTTTAACAATTTGTATGGTCAGTCGTTCTTGAACCTGAGGTCGTTTTGCAAAATGATCTACAATACGATTCATTTTAGACAGTCCAATAACCGTTCCGTTTGAAATGTAGGCAACATGTGCTCTTCCTACAATAGGAAGAAAATGATGTTCACACGTAGAGTAAAGTGTAATGTTTTTTTCAACCAGCATTTCTCCGTACTGATACTTATTATCAAAGGTAGAAGCTTTTGGTTTTTTCGAGGGATCTAGACCTCCAAAGATCTCATTCACAAACATTTTTGCAACGCGATTAGGAGTCCCTTTTAAACTGTCGTCACTCAGGTCTAAGCCAAGGGTTTCCATAATGTGTTGAACATCGCTTTTAATGATGTCAATTTTCTCGTTGTTACTTAGCTTAAAAGCGTCTGATCTCATAGGAGTTTCAGCAGAAGTACCTATGTGGTTCTCTCCAAGGGTATCAAATTTTTCAGTATTATTTTCCAGTCCCATTTTAGTAATCGTAATAAGGTTTTCATTGTTTAGTAATTACAAAGATACTTAAATTCACTGTTGGATACTTTTAATTCTGAATTAATAATTCCTTTTTTTTCTCTAAAACTTTAAAAAATACATTAACTTTACATCCATTGATTACTCTCAAGTATTGAAAATTAACCTGCCGTTTCTGTTTTTTAAATAAAGCAGTGACGATTCTCATAAAGTTGAGCATTAAACATTTTATAAGCAGGATGAAAACACAGTTGATATTCGTATTTTTTATTGGTATTTTTTGCTTCAATTGCTATTCTCAAAAATCTAATATACAGTATTACCCTCTGAAGCTAGTGCAGTACGACTCCAATGTCAATGCTCCTTTTTCAGCTGATGAAATGGTGCAATTAAAAGAAGTCTATGGCGCATCCTTAGAAAAAGAAATTTTGAGTCGTCCCAATCGAGTTCTTTCGATGAAGAATTTACTACGGAATCGAATTGTGATCGAAAATAGACCAGATCCCAAAGATCAAAAAAAATGTACCTTATTATCCGAAGTTCCTCTTTTTGATGCCTTTGTTTCAACTCTTCAAAGAGATTTTGTTTTTAATCCACAAGAATTCAATCCTCTAAAGTATGCCTTTTCTTTTTACAGTCGAGGAGAACATATGTATCGAGTAGATGGAACAGATTATTTCATTGTTGTCAAATCACAACATTCCAAAAAAGTCAAGAGATGAAAAAAATAATATTACTTTTTAGCATACTCTTTTCGGTATCCTCCACAGCACAAGTGTTTGTTATTGATGATGGAGTTACCATTAATTCATGTACGGGGCTTTTTGTAGATTCAGGAGGGGAGACTGGGTCTTATTCGGGGGATGAATCTTTTACTTATACAATTTGTCCGGAAAATGCAGGGCAATTGGTGCAGATAGATTTTTCGGCCTTTGCCACTCAAGCTGGGGCGGATGTTATGACCATTTACAATGCAGATAATGCACTTGATCCAGCAACTTCTTTTGGACAATTTTCAGGTGAAACAGCGGCAAATAGCCCTGGTTTTGTTTCTGCTACACAGGCCAATATTACTGGCTGTCTTACCATTGTCTTTACATCTAGTGGTGGAGTTAATAAAGCTGGCTGGGTGGCAGATATTTCATGTTTTGAGCCTTGTCAAACAATTGTTTCTGTACTTGATTCTGCGAGTCCAGCATCTAATTCAGATGGTTACATACAGGTGTGTCCAAATGAAGACATTACCCTAACAGGGAGTGGACAGTTTTCTTCTAGTGGAGCAGGAGCAACCTACGAATGGGATTTAGGTGATGGTACAACCCAAGTTGGTCAAACAGCAGTATTTTCTTATGATACTCCAGGTGTATATTTAGTGAATTTAAACATCACAGATACCAATACAAGCATTGACCCAGCAGGTTGTAAAAACACAAATTTAATAAACCAAGTAATTCAAGTGGCATTGCCTACAGATTTTACTGGGACCGTAGCAGCAGATTCAACTATTTGTTTTGGAGAATCCATTACTTTAAGTGGTGTTGCAAATGCAGTGCCATATCTAAATGAGTGTACGCCTCCAGATGCTGAAGAAACTCCTCTTCCAGATGGGAGTGGAGAGGTTTATGATACAACAATAATTGTAGACTGTTTTGAAGCGGATCAAACTTTAGACAATATAGATCAGTTAATTGAAATTTGCCTCGTGATGGAGCACTCCTATTTAGGCGATTTAGTTATTGAAATAGTTTCCCCTACAGGTCAAAGGGTAATTCTTCATAATAGAGGAGGAGGGTCCGCAAACCTAGGGACCCCTTGGTCTGAAGGGGCCGTTGATGGGGCATCTGACAACCCGACTCCCGGAGTCGGCTTTGAGTATTGCTTTGTTCCAGGAAATGCCTTTCCAACCTTAGAAGATGGCGTTGAGTTTGGTGGGAGGTTTGTTGATGGAGATGGTCCAGGTATGTATACAGATTCCTTTGTTCCTCAAGGAAATTACTCTTCCGTAGGCTCTCTAAATGGACTTGTTAATTCTTCCCTAAATGGAAATTGGACCATTATAATTACTGACAATGCAAGTCTAGATAATGGTAATATATTTTCATGGGATTTAAATTTTGACCCTGCAATACAACCTCCTGATCTTTCTTTTACACCAAAGATAGTTTCAGAAGCTTGGGACGCGGACAGCAGTATCACTAATACCAACACTAATACTAACACGATTACAGTTCAACCCACATCAAGTGGAGTATCTTGCTACACGTACCGTGCTACGGATGACTTTGGTTGCGAATATACAGAAGAAGTGTGTATAGATGTTTTACCAGAGTTGGTGTATGCAGCAGCAGATAATTTGTTTGAATGTAATACAGGAACAGCGTTTGGTGTTTTTGATTTAACCGAAAATGATGCTATAATATTTGCGCCTACTCTAAACCCTACCGATTTTGTATTAACATACCACGAAACTGAACCAGAAGCTGATGCAGATTCCAATCCAATTTCAGCTACAGATGCAGTCGCTTTTTCAGCCACAGATGGTCAAATTATTTATGCGCGTTTTGAATACCAAACATCTGGATGTTATGAAACTGTTTCGTTTACATTGAATCTAGTCGATCAACCTTTGATTTTTCCAGTAACCGACATAATTACTTGTGATGACATTAGCAATGATGGTTCGGAACCTTTTGACTTGTCAGAGCGAACACTTGATATTTTAGGAGGACAACTCCTCGCGAATTATACAGTAAGCTATTACGCCACTTTTGCAGATGCGGATGCAGGAACGAATGGTTTGTCGATTCCATATACTAATATTTCTTCACCACAACCGATTTATGTTCGTGTGGAAGCAAATGGTGGGGCAGGATGTTATATCGTAGACCCAAATCCGGTATTTAATTTGGTAGTGAATCACAAAGCGACTGTTTCGGGACTATCTCCAATTCCAACTTGTGATGATGATTCAGATGGCAAAATGCCCTTTAATTTAGAGCAGCAAACGACAGAGGTTTTGGGCAGTCAACTCCCCTCAGACTTTCGAGTTACCTACCACGAAACTCAAGCAGAGGCAAATTCAAACAGTAATCCTTTAACAAGTCCGTTTACAAATACAACCGCAGATCGACAAACTATTTTTGTTCGAGTTGAAGAAATTGGTCTAGAGTCGTGCTATGAAACAACACAATTTGACATCATCGTTGACCCGTTACCTCAGTTGACGGCTCCAATGCCACTAGAAGTTTGTGATGATGGAACTCCTGATGGGGTCACTCAGCTAGATCTAACAGAAAAAGACGATGAGATTAGTGGGGGTAATATGGATTACGCAATCACTTATTATCTAGATCAAAACGATGCAAATATAGGGACGAACCCGTTATCAATTCCCTACACAAATATTAGCACTCCACAAATCATTGTTGCACGCGGAGAGGATATAAATACAGGTTGCTTTTTCACAGTCGATTTAGAATTAAAGGTATTATCATCTCCTTCAGCCAACACACCAACAGAACTACCCATTTGTGATCCAGAAAGTGATGGGTTTGGGGATTTTACATTGACAGATCGAGACCTTGAAATTTCAGGTGGTGTTTCAGGCGTTACAGTCAGTTATCATGAGACTTTGTCAGATGCCGAAGATGAAATCAACCCCTTAGCAAGTCCATACACCAATACACAGATCAATACACAAATCGTTTTTGCACGTGTAGAGAACCCAAGCATATCTACACTTTGTGCTACAATTGTCGAATTGGTATTGGTTGTAAATCCAACACCTCAATTAATTGACCCAATTCCTTTACAAGTCTGTGACGATGATACAGATCAATTTGTGCAGTTTGATCTAACAGAGAAGGCTACCGAGTTTTTAAATGCCGTTCCAGCCGCTGATGTAAGTATTACTTATTATGAAACACAACTTGATGCTCAAAATGAAACACTTGAAATCGGTACTCCAACAGACTATAGAAACCTTTCTAATCCTCAAACAATATGGATTCGTGTCGCCTACAATGCTACGGGATGTGAAAAACTCACAAGTTTAGAATTAATTGTCAACCCACTTCCAGTATTTTTGAATCCCAGTCTTTTGCCATTGTGTGACGACAATGCGCCCGGAGATGGTCGAGAAGCCTTTACATTAGAAGATAGAACAGCTGAAATTCTAAACGGACAAACGGGTCTGGATGTAAGCTATTTCTTAAACCTGTTAGATGCAGAAGCGAATAGCTCAGCCCTCACGAGTCCTTATACAAATATTAGCAATCCTCAAACCGTTTTTGTACGTGTGACAAACCCAGCGACGAGCTGTTATGATTTCACCACCTTAACTCTTGAAGTATTGCCCATTCCAACTCCAAATATTCCAACTTCTATGCATGATTTGTATGAATGTGAGAACAATACAAGTGGAAGTGGTCAAGGAGTTTTTAATCTTACCGACAATGAAGTATTTATTTTGAACGGAGAAGTGGGTGTTACACCTACTTACTACGAAACCCTGATTGATGCCGAAGAAGCTACCAATCCCATACAATTCCCAGCAAACTACACCAATACTGCAATTCCTCTTCAGACCATATATGTCCGTGTGACTAACGACACAACGAACTGTTTTGCCATAGTAGATTTTGATGTGATAGTTACGCCCTTACCAGATGTAGTTCCTAATTCAGCTTTAATTGTTTGTGAACTCAATACAGATGGCAAGTATGCATTTGATTTAGAAACTCAAAGTGATTTGATTCGAGGAACTCAAAGTGCGTCTACTTTTCTGGTTACGTATCACGAATCAGCGTCAGATGCTATCGATAGAATCAATCCATTGGCGAGTCCATATACAAATACTAGCAATCCTCAGACACTTTATGTGAATGTGACCAACACAATCACGAACTGTCAAAACACTACATTAGATTTTAATCTAGAAGTTCTCGAAGCTGCACAAGCCACTTCGCCTTCAACTCCTTTTATAATATGTGATGACAATGTAGAAGCAGATACCGACCCAACGAATGACAGTGTAGAATTCGATTTAACCACATTAGACGCCTCAGTATTAAATGGTCAAAACCCTTCAAATTATGTTGTTAGTTATTTTGCAACTCAAATAGATGCCGATTTGGATCAATTTGAATTGCCAAGTTTTTATCAGAATGAGGTAAACCCACAAGAGATTTTCGCACGTGTTGATAACAATACTCAAGTAATAGGTCAAACAGGTACACTGGTGGATAGCTCCGTATGTTACGAGACAGCCCCAGTAATATTAAAGGTAAATCCTCTGCCATATATAGATATCGATGATGAGTACGTAATCTGTGTAGACACCAATGGGACAGAGGTTGTAGGCGCTTTAGAAATTACAACAGGCTTATCTGATTTTGACTATATTTTTATTTGGAAAGATGATACAGGAACCATTGTAGAAACAGCATCTAGCTACGTGCCAACCGTGTCGGGAATTTATACATTAGAAGTTTTTGATGCACTTTCAGCTACTCAATGCGCTGCGCCAATCGAAGTATTTACAGTTATAGAAAGCTCTCCGCCAACGGTAAGTGCGGTGGTATCTACAGAAGCATTTGCAAGCACACATATTATTCAAGCAACAGCGACAGGTCTAGGAGATTATGAATACAACATCGATCAAGGTCCGTGGCAAGATACGGGGGTGTTTGTAGGCGTAAATCCTGGTGAGCGCGTCGTTAATGTACGTGACTTGAATGGGTGTGGAGTTGGACAGGCAATTGTGTATGTGATTGATTATCCAAAATACTTCACACCAAATGGAGATGGATACCACGATTCGTGGAATATTGCTGGAGTTTCAGATCAATTCAATGCAAAGATTCAAATATTTGATAGGTATGGTAAGTTGTTAAAAGAAATTCGTCCCTCAAGTGACGGTTGGGATGGTACTTATAATGGGGCTTCACTTCCATCAAGTGATTATTGGTTTATAATGAGTTATAACGACCCTGTTACAGGGAAACCGTCGCTATTAAATGCACATTTCTCTCTAAAAAGGTAGTTGAGTATTGAAGATAAATAAGAAAGCCCGTAATTAGATTACGGGCTTTCTTATTTTAATATTTAAACTTTCTATAAGCTCATGCTAAATGTAAGTGAAACATTAGAATTTGTACTGTTTATTCTAGCAGCATCTAAATTTCCAGCATTAAAAAACGTGTGATCCATTTTGCGTTTAGAATTTTCATAAGCCAAATCCAATCGGGAATCTCCAAAACTATATCCCAGTCCAAGAGAAAATCCTTTAAGATCGCCATAAGCTTTCGTATCTTCATAAGGACTTTGTTCCATTTTATAGCCACCACGGTAACTAAACTCCTTATGTCTTAACTCGCCCCCAATTCGTAGGGTGTTAGCTACTTTTAAGCTATTGCCAATCCTAGAGTTTTGTTGTGAAAAATCAACCCCAGTATTTGATCTAAATTTAGTTGAGCTGTAATCTTTTCTAGAATAATCTACACTTATCAGTCCAGTAGTTCCAATGATAAAGGCAGCACTTCCTGTGATTTTTCCCGGAGTTCGTAAGTTGTATTCTGGAAACACATTAAAAACGGCGGGATCAACCTCTGCTTCAAGGTTGGTGGCATCCTCAAGAGTGTAGAGGTACTGTGTCGTTTCTTCTCTTAATCGCAACCAAGTAGGACTGTCGTATGTGAGGCCTAATCTTAAAAAATTACTTACTTTCACAATGCTTCCAAGCTGTAACGAAAAACCTTCTCCCGTTGTTGAAAGGGTGTTGTCAAAATTCACTTGATTTATTGTAGAACCTGTGTTGGTGTTATCTTCATAGAAGTAAGTACTTCTTTCATAGTTAATGAAATGAGAATTTAAGTTGATTCCAAAATAGATGTTTTTGTCATATTGAAATCCAATATTTGCGGAAAACTTACCATTATACCCTGTAGAAACATGGCTGTATTCTTGATAGAAATCACCCTCAGCAATATTAGAGGTGTATGCAGTATTTTCATCATCGGAGTCATCAGCAGGTTCCAAAATAAAACTTTCATATCCCAAGAAGGCTTGTTGGTGGTCGCTTCCAAATTCAGATCCAATTCCACTATAGGCTTGAGAAATATTTTCACCTGGTAGTGCTAAAATTTCACTAAGCTTAAGTCCGTTCGCATAATCGGTAAAATAACTTCCAATAGAGTTTTGTGTTGTTCCTGCCGCAAAAAATTGGTTGTCATAGTTTTGAAGTTGTTCATAAAATAAACTCACTGCAAATTTATCCCACAACGATTCGGTGTCTTTATTGTTAAAAACAAATGCTGCTCCAATTTGATTCATATCAAAAGAGCTGTTTTTTAAACGTTGTGTATTTGAACCATAAAACACATCGTTTGAAGTGCCTTGATTTGAAACCGTCATCGCACCATGACTAAAGTTGAAAATAGCCGATCCAGCAGGATTAATACTCACTGCAGACAGGTCGCCTCCAAGTGCTCCAAAAGCACCACTCATAGATTTAAATCGAGCGGTCCCTTCTGTTTCACCTGATGAATACCGTATTGCATCTGATAAGTCTTGACTGTAGGCGTTTATCATGGAGAGACTCCCCACAAGAGCTAAGATTAAATTTTTCATGTAATTATATTTATTAATTTTTAACGACCATATGTGCTTGCTTCGGGTAGATTTGCCAATAGTAAAATCTCCTTGTATGGGATTATACATAACAAGCTAAGGTTGTGTATATGTTTTGTTACCCCTAATTATTTCTTCTTCTTGTAGAGCTTCCGCTACTTCTACTACTTCTTGATGTTGAGGTTGATCTTGTTCTTGTTGTAGAAGGTGCGCTTGAACGTGTCGTAGATCGATTTGATCTTGTGGTTGTCTTAGGTCGACTTGTACTGTTTGAAGATCGCGTTCTTGTGGGGCGTGGTGTTGAATTGCTTCTTGTTGATCTGGTATTGGTAGGACGTGAAATTGTTCTACTTCGAGTTGTAGATCTCGTGTTGGTGGGACGAGAAGTGGCTCTTGTTCGTGTTGAAGATCTTGTGTTAGAACGCGTATTAGCTCTATTTCTTGTTGTAGCACTTAAAACACTTCGACCAGTCAAGGTTGAATTTCTAAACCTTCCATTTCTAGTTCCATTAATGTAGGCATAAGAACGGCCTCTGTAACCATTGTATCCATAATTGTAATATCCATATCCGTAGTTATTGTAGCAATTGAAGTTGCAGTAGGGGTTGAACCATGGATTGTAATAGTTTGGCTGCCAAAAGCCAAAGCCCCAACTATTCCAGCCTAAATTCCATCCCCAGTTATTTCGGTAGTTATAGCCCCATCCATTGCCATAATAAGGATCATTGTTATAAACATTAATGATTGTTTCGCTGCTATTATTTTCTCCCCAACTGGCATAATTATTTGTGTTTTCAGAGTCGTCTTCATATGCTCCTCCATAAGAGTCAACATCTGTAAAGACAGTATTATCTTCTTCTATTTGAAGTGACTTTTCTTTAAAATAATTTTTATAATATTCAGATGAATTGGCTGAGTTTTCAACAGTTTCCTGAACGTCTTCTACAGGCTTGGTTTCAGAGTAAATCCCATCATCATAAATTCCAGAATACTGGAATGATCCGCAAGAGGTAAAACTTAAAAGAACTCCAACTGCAAGTCCGAGTGCCAATTGTTTCTTTAAGAAAGTAATAAATTTCATAAGTCTTTAAATTAAATTGTTGAACGTCACAAAAATACTTAGTTTTGTCAAACCAATTATATAACACAATTAGCAATAGTTGTGCCAAATTACAAAAATATGAGTAAAAACCTTACATCAAGATCTGAAGATTATTCAAAATGGTACAATGAACTTGTAGTTAAAGCCGATTTGGCTGAAAATTCTGCGGTCAGAGGTTGTATGGTTATAAAGCCATATGGCTATGCTATTTGGGAAAAAATGCAAGCAGAATTAGATCGTATGTTTAAGGAAACAGGGCATCAAAATGCTTATTTTCCGTTGTTTGTACCAAAAAGTCTTTTTGAAGCTGAAGAAAAAAATGCAGAAGGTTTTGCAAAAGAATGTGCGGTGGTAACTCATTACCGTTTACAAAATGATCCTGATAATCCAGGAAAACTTCGAGTAGACCCAAAAGCACAACTAGAAGAAGAGTTGGTAGTCAGACCAACAAGTGAAGCTATTATATGGAATACGTTCAAAGGCTGGGTGCAATCCTACAGAGATTTACCACTTTTAATTAACCAGTGGGCCAATGTGGTGCGATGGGAAATGCGAACACGTTTGTTTTTAAGAACGGCCGAATTTTTATGGCAAGAAGGGCATACCGCTCATGCTACCAAAACTGAAGCCGTGGAAGAAGCCAAACTCATGAATAGTGTTTATGCAAATTTTGCCGAAAATTTCATGGCAATTCCTGTAATTCAAGGGGTCAAAACCGAGAGTGAACGGTTTGCAGGTGCTGAAGAAACTTACTGTATTGAAGCTTTGATGCAAGACGGAAAAGCACTCCAAGCAGGAACATCTCACTTTTTAGGACAAAATTTCGCCAAAGCTTTTGATGTTAAATTTGCGAATAGTGAAGGCAAGCAAGATTACGTTTGGGCAACTTCATGGGGTGTTTCAACACGACTGATGGGCGCATTAATCATGACACATAGTGACGATAAAGGATTGGTGTTGCCTCCAAACTTAGCTCCTTACCAAGTGGTAATTGTACCTATATATAAAAGTGAAGAGCAGTTGACTGAAATCACAACAAAAGCCGAGGCAATCATGACTGCTTTGAGAGCAGAAAATATTTCTGTGAAATACGACCACAGAACCACCCAACGACCGGGTGCTAAATTTGCGCAACACGAATTACAAGGGGTGCCTTTAAGGCTAGCAATTGGACCAAAAGACTTGGAAAGCGGAACTGTAGAGTTGGCACGAAGAGATACTTTGACAAAACAAGTCGTGGCTTTGGATGACTTAACTGACACGGTAAAAACTTTAATTGCAGAAATTCAAACAGGGCTTTTTCAAAAAGCACTAGATTTTAGAGCCAGTCACATCACTAAAGTGGAAACATTTGAGGCGTTTAAAACTGTTTTAGAAGAAACAACTGGATTTATCTCGGCACATTGGGATGGGACAGCAGAGACAGAAGATAAAATAAAAGAACTCACTAAGGCTACAATCCGTTGTATTCCAATAGATTCAGAGTTAGAAGATGGTGTCTGTGTGTTTTCGGGTCAACCTTCCAAGCAGCGTGTTTTATTTGCAAAAGCCTATTAACTTTAACTTTTTTCAAAAAAAGTTAGTAAGAAGTTGTAACATTTAAAAATAGTTGTATTTTTGCAACCGCATTAGAAATAATGCATGCTATTTGAAATAAAAACAGATTCACTAAGATTTTGTTTTTTGGTTATAAAAAATGGCCCGTTCGTCTATCGGCTAGGACGCATGGTTTTCATCCATGTAAGAGGGGTTCGATTCCCCTACGGGCTACAATTATTTAATAATAATAAAATTAAGAATTATGGCAAATCATAAGTCAGCTTTAAAAAGAATTAGAAGTAACGAGTCTAAGCGCGTGTTGAACAAGTATCAGCATAAAACGACCCGTAATGCAATTAAAAATTTGCGTGAACTAACTGACAAAAAAGAAGCACAAAAATCATTCTCAACAGTGTCTTCAATGATTGATAAGTTGGCAAAAAACAACATCATTCACAACAACAAAGCGGCGAATCTTAAGTCTGGTTTGTCTAAATTTGTTGCAGCACTATAACATACATACTTTGGCATCCTATATAGGTTGGCATTAGTGATTATAAAATTTAAAAATCCTGTAAAGTTTTCTTTACAGGATTTTTTTTGTTTTTTAATTATCGTACTAGTTTTTTTGTGAAATAGCGATGCTCACTTTAAGAAGGGTTTTTTTTTAAAGTAAGGTTTTCCCTTACTTTTGGTAAGGCAATCTAAATATGGTATTATCTGCATTAAAGCTATTTTACTGACACTTTACTAGTTTTTTGCTTATAATTTTAAATTATTCTTTAAAAAATTTTATTTTTTATTTGGATACTGCATTTTACATAATTACATTTACAAAAAATTAGACCTCAAATCTGATTCTTCAATAAGCAATTTAACCAAGCTTAAGATATTATTTTACTGTAAATAACATTAGTTCTTTTTCAGGTATCCATACTTTTTTGGATGTCAGAATTTAAGTTCAAATGTAGAATGTCTGGTATTCTGTACCAAAATGAGTAAAACAACAGTATTTATAGTAACCTTAAAACATTTATGGAATGAAAACAAACAAAAACATTTTTAAAATTATGACTATTTCAATAGTCACTCTATTTCTATTTAATTGTAGTGATGACGTTCAAGAAGACAACCCTCTTTCTGAAGATCAAAGTTTACAAGAAGACGATTTAAGCACCGTGCCTTTAGAGAGTACATTGGACTTTTTCAACTCATTAAACACCACGAACAGATTGAATAGAGTAAGTGGCGACCAAAACAACATTGGCTTAGAAATTGATATAGCATCCTTAGAACAAGTTGATATTAGCGATACGGATGCCAAATTAAATATAGCAAATGCGACTACAAAATTTGATAATGTGGAAACACAAGTTTTACAAATAGAAATTGATGGAACACTCCAAACGGTTTTGTTTCATCACATTCCAGAAGACACTACAGCGACTAATAGAAGTTCTAGTAGAACTACGGGGTATTCTTTTACAGGCTCTGTATTTACAACCAACCTTTCTGGAACTGTACTGAGCGGGTTTAGAATTAACCTAGGAAATATTTCTGGTTCGTTTAATTTCTCAACACCTATATATAACACAGACCCAGACCCGTGCTGGGGGATTGGTTGTGGCATCCCTTTAGATGAGGTTGT
Organism: uncultured Flavobacteriaceae bacterium; assembly: GCA_943789465.1. Classification (GTDB taxonomy): domain Bacteria; phylum Bacteroidota; class Bacteroidia; order Flavobacteriales; family Flavobacteriaceae; genus Hel1-33-131. The sequence continues at coordinate 46,917 of CALSUF010000004.1, forward strand.
TGTAACCGCACCTTCGCCCTCCAATTATGCAGCGGTGAATCATACAACCATGAACAACCGAGCCTACCAATGGGGTCGGTCTAATAACAACTACTCTTCCATGGGAACTGCTTACGCTAATTATTATTGGCAAAAAAGAGAAATAGAGAGACAAAAAGATATAGAAGAATTTTATGATGAAATTGACGACGCTGAACTTGAAGGTAAAGAAGAGTGTTTGAATAATCTACTTAAAAAAGAGGGTAATAGTTTCTTAAAAAATATTTTAGATAAATTTAAAGGTGACTCTGAATTTGATATTAAGATACAATCTAAAAATCAAGTTTATAACGGTACAAATGAAGTTAGTGGTAAAACAAGTTATCTACTAGACTCCAATATTATAAACATAGAGATTAGCACAAGTAAACAAGCTGTTAAACCTACTTTAGGAACAGTGAGAGATTTAATTCATGAATATATTCATGCTGACATGTTTAGGAAATTATACACCAATTATCCAACACAAGGAGAATTAGATTTTAAAACAACGTATGAATATTTTAAGAATGGTAATTTTCAAGCCTCTGCGCAGCATGAATCTATGGCTAGTTTATATGTTTTATCGATGCGTGATGCACTTAAGAGCTTTCATAAGAACCATTTAACCGGAGATTATAATTATCTTACAGACAACGGAGCTCATCCACTGCCTGATAGCTTTTATGAAGCAATGGCATGGCAAGGATTAAAAAATCATGATGTAGCTGCTTATAATAATTTGCCAGACTCTAAAAAAACAGAATTACAAAATAGCTTGGAGGCCAACTATCATGAGACAACAAAAAATTGCCCAAATTAATATGAATATATATATCACAGCTATTTTACTCTTATTGAGTTTTAATGCGATTGCTCAAAAACAAGAATTAGAAAAAGACACTTTATTTATTAAATATGATGATTCATTATTGACTAAGTTTCAATATACAGAAGATAATAATATCTATTATAAAATAAAAGGAACAGGAAAAAGAGATGATTTTGTTTATTTATTAGAACAAAAATTTTACAGAAAATTAAAGTCCAAAAAAATTCAATGCTTAAAAAAAGTATTAATAAAATCCAATTCCTATATTGAAAAAGATAAATTGTCGGATTGGAAGTTAGCTGAATATTTAAGTAAATATTTAATCTTTTTGGTTAAAGAAAACAACTATATCAAAGTTCAGGTTGTTTATGCAATTGAATAGACCAAAACATTACCTTCGCTAGTGCGAGCATCTTTTGCCTGTGCCCAGTTTGTGAAATAAATTATGAAAAAATATTGGCTAGGTTTAATCATTCTTACTTTTTTAGGAGTGGTATTTATAATAAAAGACTCTTTATACATGACAGAAAAAATTTATGTCATATATAACAAAGACAATAGGTTTTATAAAAATAAGTTCGAAGAAATATTTTACTACAAAAAAAAAGATGAAGTATTGGAGTTAGTAAGTTTTGAGAACACAAGAAAAGTGCAGATAAAACATGACAAACTTAATAAATTGAATATAATATCAATTGATAGTTTAAGTGAAATGTTGCCTCTTAATTTTTATAAGAAAGATTTGTTGGGTGAAAAAGAAGTAGACAGATTAAGAAAGATGAAAATATTTCTCATAGACATAGATTCTATTAAAAATAGAATCTATGTTCAGGAAGTTCATCAGTCTTTTACGGAGTATGAATAATCACTTATGTTAAGTGTCCTCAAAACAATCAACAGTTCACAGAAGCCGAATTTTATACTGCTTTTATGAATGCTAATAACAATAATGAATTTATAATTTTAAAGCCATGCGATTAAAGTATGTATTCAATATAAGAACGCTTCTAATTTGTTTTTTTTCTAATCGTTAGTTCGTGTGAAAGACATAGGCTCAGTGAAATGGAAACTAAGATTGATTTGTTTATTTCAGAACAAGAAGAAAACATTCCTTTTCAGTTTGTTTTGGACACCGTATCCTCTTTTGAGTGGGATGAGTTGTTAATTGCTGGTCCTTACACGGATCTAGAGCGCATATCAAAGAATATGATTTAAGTAGATTTCCAAATGCTATTAAATCTCATGATTCGTTTACTTTTTTCGGATTTCTAAATAACAAAAAAGGGGTGAAAGTGGATGGACTTAAAAGAGGAACAAAGCATTTTCAGGCATCCCAAATGGAAGGGTGATAAAAGGTTGTAGTGTTTATTCTAAAACAGAGTGTAGGTTTGTGCTTAAAAACTAAATATTCTCCTATCTGATTTTGACACTTAGTCAAATTTTTAATTTAACTATTTAGTTAAATATATTGACGAAAAAAAGCCTCTCGATATCGAAAGGCTTTTTTTATAAATTAAAAACGAAGTGTTAATTATCCATTCATCGATATTAAAAACTCTTCGTTATTGCGTGTTTGTTTGAAACGATCGTTGATAAATTCCATTGCTTCTACAGGGTTCATATCTGCAAGGTACTTTCGCATCACCCACATACGTTGAATGGTTTTTTCATCTAATAACAGATCATCTCTACGGGTGCTTGATGAGGTCAGGTCAATGGCAGGGAAAATACGACGGTTCGATATTTTACGATCCAATTGAAGTTCCATGTTACCTGTTCCTTTAAATTCTTCAAAAATTACTTCGTCCATTTTAGAACCTGTTTCGGTCAATGCTGTTGCAATAATTGTGAGAGAGCCTCCATTTTCTATATTTCTAGCAGCTCCGAAAAAACGTTTTGGTTTGTGAAGCGCATTGGCATCTACACCACCACTTAAAATCTTTCCAGATGCTGGCTGAACAGTATTGTAGGCACGTGCCAATCGTGTGATAGAATCTAATAAAATCACCACATCGTATCCACATTCTACAAGACGTTTTGCTTTTTCTAAAACGATATTCGCAATTTTCACGTGTTCATGTGCTTCTTTATCAAATGTAGAAGCAATCACTTCTCCACGTACATTACGTTGCATATCGGTCACTTCTTCAGGACGCTCATCAATCAATAAAATCATTTGATACACTTCTGGATGGTTGGCTGCAATTCCATTGGCAACATCCTTAAGAAGCATTGTTTTACCTGTTTTTGGTTGAGAAACAATCATTCCACGCTGGCCTTTTCCAATAGGAGAAAATAAGTCCATAATTCGAGTGGAAATCGTGCTTTGTTTTTCTGCAATATTAAATTTTTCTTTTGGAAAAAGAGGCGTTAAATGTTCAAACGCTACTCGGTCTCGAACTGCTTGTGGATCGAGCCCATTAATTTTACTCACTCTAATAAGTGGGAAGTATTTTTCACCTTCTTTTGGTGGACGCACATGACCTAATACGGTATCTCCATTTTTCAATCCAAACAATCGGATTTGAGATTGAGATACATAAATATCATCTGGAGATGACAAGTAGTTATAATCAGAAGACCTTAAAAACCCATAGCCATCTTGCATGACGTCCAAAACGCCTTCACTTTCAATGATAGCATCAAATTCAAAATCAGGTTCTTTATAGCGGTTTCTAGTATCTTTATTTCCGTTATTACCCTGTTTTTGATTTGGGTTTTGTTTTTGGTTCGGGTTTTGTTTTTGGTTTGGATTCTGTTTTTGGTTCGGGTTCTGTTTTTGGTTTGAATTCTGTTTTGAATTCGGATTTTGATTGGGGTTATTTTGTTTTTGAGGTCTTGGATTGCTCTTTGGCTCTTCCTTAGATTCTACTTTAGTCTCTGTTTTGGTTTCCGTTAAAACTGTTTCTTTGGCTTCCACTTTAGGTCTTGGGGGTCTATTTTCAGTGGGAGTTTCTTTCTTTGGTGCTGCTTTTGACGGAGCATTTGCTACCGGTTTTGTGTTAGGGTTTTTGGTAGGTTTTGAAATACGTTCCCTTTTTGGTTTAGGCGGTTTTGCTGGCGCTTCAGGTGTTACTATTGTAGGATTAGCAGCCTGTAAATCTAGTATTTGGTATACAAGATCCATTTTTTTTAAACTCTTGAATTTAGGTACGTTCAGCTCTTTAGCGAGTTCTTGTAGTTCAGGAAGTTTTTTTTCTTTTAATTGTGAAATTTCAAACATTATGTATGAGAGTTAATTTTAAATCCTTTAGAGATATTAAAGTCCTTTTTGTTGGAATGATTTTACGAAGAAGTAAATTTTTTGGTAATTTGAATAAAGTGAATCAAGTATGCTTTCACCGTTACACATGCAATTATACAACTTTATTTTTAAACTTTTTATAGATGTAATAAAAAAGAAACTATTATTTTTGTTGTTCATTAAAATAAGAATGCTTCAAAGAATTCAAACTCTATACTTATTAACCGCTGCTATTTGTTCAGGAGGACTCTCACAAATAGTGTCTTTGGGTCAAACAGATGGTGCAGTTGAGTTTGCATTTGATTCAATAGAGTATATTATTTTATTTTCAGCTTCGGCCTTGCTTTCGCTGATTTCTATTTTTTTATTTAAAACAAGACAAACCCAATTTGTTTTGGGACGTTTGAATATCATACTAAACTTAATTTTACTAGGATTATTTATATATCGATTGCTAACTGTATCTGGAGAAACTGCGAATTCTGAGAAAGGTATTGGGCTGTTACTTCCTATTTTATCTATCGTATTATTGGTGTTTGCCAATAAAGCCATAAAAAAGGACGAAGCGCTTGTAAAATCAGTGGATCGGTTGAGATAAATAACTTTAGTATTAAGAGTGCGTAAAAAACCTTGAGATTTCTCAGGGTTTTTTTATACGTTTCTTTTAAACTCGATAACTTCTAGATTTTGAATTTTTTCACCTGATATTTCAAAACGCAACATTGTGCGGACTTTATGAATTCCATACGATCCTACTGCTCCTGGGTTCATATGCAATAGGTTGAGTTTTTTGTCATTCATCACCTTTAATATGTGCGAGTGGCCACATATAAATAGGTCAGGAGTGTGCACTTTAATCATATCTCTTACAGCAGGAGCATAACGCCCTGGATACCCACCAATGTGTGTGATCCAAACTTTAACCCCTTCACATCTAAATTTTAAGTGTTCTGGAAACTCTAAACGGGCCTCGGCACTGTCGATATTTCCATAAACAGCTCTTAAAGGTTTTAGTTTTTTTATGGCATCCGTAACTTTTAGAGCTCCAATATCACCTGCATGCCAAACTTCGTCGGCTTGTTTTACGTGCTTAAGAATTTCTTCTCCCATATAACTATGAGTATCTGAGAGTAATAAAATTTTTGTCATTAGAAAATGTTAATGTGAAAGCTATTAATGATAAAGTCTATTTATCTTTGTCTGTCTAACTACAAAAGTATCAAATTAGCTTGAGATATTTTATTGATTTATCTTATAATGGTCGTGCCTATCATGGCTGGCAAATTCAACCCGATGTTACTACGGTACAGTCGGAGCTGAATCATGCACTCAGTACTGTATTGAGAATACCATTAGATTGTATGGGGGCAGGCCGCACAGACACGGGTGTACACGCCAAACAAATGATCGCTCATTTTGATATCGACACAAAAATTGACACCGAGGATATTGTATATAAACTCAATGTATTCCTTCCAAAGGATATTCATATAAACTCTATCAAAGAAGTAAAGCCTGAGATACATGCCCGTTTTGAAGCTTTGAGCCGAACATATATCTATAAAATTTCGAGAACTAAAAATGCATTTAAATATCAAAACGAACATACATACACACTTCCACTTGATGTAGATTTGATGAACCGAGCAGCGAAAATTTTGTTTGAATATACCGATTTTCAATGTTTTTCAAAAGTGAAAACAGATGTAAAAACGTATGACTGCACTATTATGGAAGCGTATTGGAAAGTAGATAAAAACAGTCTTAACTTTACAATTAAAGCCGACCGTTTTCTAAGGAACATGGTGCGTGCCATTGTTGGTACCATGATTGAAGTGGGAGCTAAAAAAAGAACTCTTGAAGAATTTCGGGCAATAATCGATTCAAAAAATAGGTCTAATGCAGGTACATCAGCACCAGCTCACGGACTGTATTTAATAAATATAGAGTATCCAAAATCAATTTATGTTTATGAAGAAGCCTAAAAGTAAAGTTTTTGATGCGCAGTTGTTCAAAAGATTGATGCACTATATCAAACCTTACAGAGGGTTTTTTATTCTAGCATTAACCACTGTCATTGGACTAGCTGTTTTTGGAGCGCTCCGCCCTAAGGTCTTACAACTGGCCATTGATCAAAATATTGAACAAAAATTTGAACCTGGTTTTTTAAACTATATGCTTCTAATGTTGGGGCTCTTAGTTCTTGAGGTTACTTGTAATCTTTTATTTATTTATTATGCAAGCTGGCTAGGTCAGTCTGTGGTCAGAGATATTCGAATCAAACTTTTCAAGCATATTCTAGGATTTAAAATGAAGTATTTTGACAACTCATCTGTGGGTGTATTAATCACACGAACGGTAACGGATATGGAGCGCATAGCCGATATTTTTGGAGAGGGGCTATTTATGATTTTTAGCGATATTTTAAAAATGAGTGTAGTAGGTGGAGTTATGTTTTATATGAATTGGCGACTGACTGTGATTGTATTTTGTACGTTGCCAATCGTTTTGATAGCCACCAAAGTTTTTCAGAAGTACATGAAAAAAGCATTTGAAGATGTGCGTACAGAAGTGTCTAATTTGAATTCTTTTGTGCAAGAACGCATTACGGGGATGAAAATCGTTCAAATATTTGCTAGAGAAGAAATGGAGTCTGAAAATTTTAGAGCTATCAACGAACGTCATAAAAAAGGATGGATCAAAACGGTATGGTATAATTCTGTGTTTTTCCCAATTGCAGAACTCTTGTCGTCTGTTACTTTGGGGACAGTAATCTGGCTTGGAGGTTTAAATACGGTCATGGATCAAACAGCTTCTATCGGAGATTTAACGGCTTTTATAATGATGGTACCAATGATTTTTAGACCCTTGCATCAAATTGCAAATAAATTTAATACGCTCCAAATGGGGATGGTAGCTGCTGACCGTGTCTTTAAAGTATTGGATACAACATCTCATATTCAAGATCGTGGCGATGGCGTTCTTAAAAATTTAAAAGGCAACTTAGAATTTAAAAATGTTAAGTTTTCCTATGTTGAAAATGAACCCGTCCTGAAAGGGGTTTCTTTTAAAGTGGCCGCAGGCGAAACGATCGCTATTGTAGGAGCAACTGGAGCTGGAAAATCAACCATTATCAACCTGTTAAACCGATTGTATGATATCGATTCTGGAAAAATCACGATTGATTCTAAAGATATAAAAACAATTTTAGTTAAAAATTTAAGACAGAATATAGCTGTAGTACTTCAAGATGTATTTTTGTTTGCGGATACCATCCTCAATAATATTACACTCCAAAACCCAGAAATCACTGAAGCACAGGTAGAAGCTGCAGCTAAAGAAATTGGCATCCATGAGTTTATCATGAGTTTACCGAAAGGGTATCATTACAATGTTAAAGAAAGAGGAGTAATGTTATCTTCTGGTCAGCGTCAGTTGATCTCATTTTTAAGAGCTTACGTGACCAATCCAAAAATTTTAATTTTGGACGAAGCTACTGCTTCTATAGATTCTTATGCTGAACAACTTATTCAAAAGGCGACCCAGAAAATTACACACGGACGAACGTCTATTGTTATTGCGCATCGTTTGGCAACCATTCAAAAAGCCGATACGATTATTGTGTTGGATGCAGGAGAAGTCGTTGAAAAAGGTACCCACAAAGAACTACTGAAAAATAAAAACGGACATTATCGGAATTTATATGATGCTCAGTTTTTAACTAAAAATAGCTGATATTAAGATAAGTCTAATTTGATTTTTTCAATCAAATCTTGTGTATCTGAGTAGATCACAAACTCCCCGTTATTCACATAGGAAACCTGCCCGGTTTCTTCACTTACCACCAATGCTAATGCATCTGTCTTCTCGGTAATGCCAATCGCAGCACGGTGACGTAGTCCAAAACGTGAAGGGATGTTTTTCTCGTTATTGACAGGGAGAATTACCCGAGTGGCTTTGATGGTATTATTTGAAATTATAATAGCACCATCGTGAAGAGGGCTATTCTTAAAAAAGATACTTTCTAGTATGGGTTGCGTAACAGCAATTTTCATATCATCTCCAGTTTCTACTAAAAAATCTAAATTATTATTGCGTTCGACGACGATAAGTGCTCCTGTTTTTGTGCTCCCCATTTTGGTGCAAGCCTTTACAATAACTTCAGCGTCAGAGGTGTTAGTAGGTTGTGCTTTTACAAAACTAAACCGTTTCAAGAAAGAGCCACTTTTACTCAAATTTGTGGAGCCAATCATTAATAAAAATTTACGAATTTCAGGTTGAAAAACTACAATTAGAGCAATAATTCCAACACTCATAAAACCACCTAAAATATTACTTAGCATCCGCATTTCTAATACATCTACCAATAAATAAAAGAGATAAAAAATAACAATCCCAAAAAAGATATTGATGGCGACTGTTCCTTTTATTAATTTATAGACATAGTATAGCAAAAAAGCAACTAAAATGATGTCGATGATATCTAATATATTGAAATCTAATAAGTCTTTGAATATGTCCACTAGGTCAGAAAATTTTAATAAATATAACAAATATAAAATGAACGCTATTTTTGAAGCGCCTTGTGAAGTTTAATACATTCCATTGCTTCTTTTACGTCATGCACCCTCAACAGTTTTGCACCTTTTTGAAGTGCCACCATATGAAGTGCTGTACTTCCGTTAAGCGCTTGGTCTGCAGTAGTGTTTAGGGTTTTGTAAATCATTGATTTTCTAGAAACCCCTGCCAAAATCGGAAGGTTTAGATTTTTATAATAATCTAACATCCCCAAAAGCTCAAAATTCTGTTCTAAAGTTTTTGAAAATCCAAACCCCAGATCTAAAATAATATCTTTTATTTGGTGAGTTTTTGCTAATTCAATGCGTTTTGAAAAATAACTATACACCTCTTTTATCACATCAGAATAGTCTGTCATTTGCTGCATCGTTTGCGGTGTACCTCTCATGTGCATCATTATGTAGGGAACATCGAGCGCTCCAACCACTTCAAACATTAGTGGGTCTTGTTGTCCACCAGAAATATCATTGACGATTGCAGCTCCTGATTCTATAGCCGTTTTGATGACACCACTTCTAAAACTGTCAATAGAAATAAGACTTTCAGGGAAGTTATTGACCACAGCGTTCACTATGGGGATGAGTCGTTTTAGTTCCTCTTCTTCAGACACAAAATCTGCGCCAGGGCGCGAACTATATGCGCCAATATCAATAAAAGCAGCCCCTTCTTTGAGTAGTTTTTCAACTTGATTCAAAACACTTTTCTTATCCTTAAAACGTCCACCATCATAAAAAGAATCGGGAGTTACATTTAAAATACCCATTACTTTAGGCGTATTCAAGTCAATTAGTTGGCCGTTACAATTGAGAGTCATAAAAAGGGATCGTTGCTAGTTTTTGTCAAGATTTAAAACTTTAAACCATAAATCTTGATGTTTTGAATATTTTAAGCGAAATTTACGGAAAATTCGATTTATTTCATGCAAAATACTTCAAAAGAATACGACGCTGTTGTACAAGTCTGCCAAGAATTGTTCAGTAAAAAGATGAAAGACTATGGGTGCGCGTGGCGAATTCTTAGACTACCTTCGTTGACAGATCAAATCTTTATCAAAGCACAACGCATTAGGGGGCTTCAGCAAAATGCCGTTCAAAAAGTAGATGAAGACGCTGCAAGTGAGTTTGTGGGTATCATCAATTATTGTGTGATGGCTCTTATTCAAATAGAAAAAGGAGTTGTAGAACAACCTGACCTGTCATTTAAAGAAACTGTTGCACTGTATGAAGATAAAATTGCCATCACCAAACAATTAATGATGGATAAAAATCATGACTATGGAGAAGCTTGGCGTGATATGCGTGTTAGCTCTTTAACAGATTTAATTTTACAAAAATTATTACGTGTCAAACAAATAGAAGACAATGCGGGTCATACACTCGTTAGCGAGGGTATTGATGCCAATTATCAAGATATGATTAATTATGCCATCTTTGCTTTAATTCACTTAAACAAATAAAAAATGAAAATATTAGTTCCTATTTCCCGAATTTTTGTTGGAATTTTATTTATAATTTCAGGATTTATAAAATTGAATGACCCACTAGGGTTTTCTTATAAACTTCAAGAATATTTTAGTGCAGATGTTTTAAACATCCCTTTTTTAGAGCCTTACGCACTAATGATTTCTGTTTTTGTGGTCGTTTTTGAAGTCGTCCTTGGAGTATTTCTATTGATAGGATATAAGCCTAAATTTACCATATGGAGCTTGTTGCTCATGATTGTATTTTTTACATTTCTAACGTTTTATTCTGCATACTTTGATAAAGTCAAAGACTGTGGATGTTTTGGAGATGCTTTAAAATTAACCCCTTGGGAAAGTTTCACAAAAGATGTAGTTTTATTAGTCTTTGTATTGATTTTGTTTTTTGGGAAAACCTATATTACCCCCATTTTTAAACCTTTAGTCACCACTATTTTAGCACTTCTCAGTTTTATTGCAAGTCTCGCTTTTGGATATCACGTATTAATGCACTTACCGAGTATTGATTTTAGAGCTTACAAAATAGGGGATAGCCTTATTGAAAATATGAGTACACCCGAAGACGCTCCTAAAGCCATTCAAGAATTTACATGGGTTTTTAATGTAGATGGAGAAGAAAAAACAATTGTTACTGACGGGTCTTATCCAACGGTTGATGGTGATTATGTAAGTGTTGAAACAGAAGTTATTGATGAAGGTTATCAACCTTCTATTTTAGATTTCTCGATTGAGTCACAGGATGAAGATTTGACCACCGCTTTTCTTGCTGAAGAAAAACTCATAATAATAGTGTCCTATAACTTGGATACAGCAGAAAATGAAGGATTGCAAAAACTGAAAGCCTTATCAGAAAAAGCACAAGCAAAAGGCTATACTGTTATTGGATTGAGTGCATCAGGCGAAACGGCAATTGCCAACATAAATGCAACTTATGACCTCAATTTTGAATTTTATTTATGTGACGAAAAAGCCCTCAAAACAGTGGTACGTTCTAACCCAGGTGTCTTGGAACTAAATCAAGGGACGGTCCAACAAAAAGTACACTGGAATGATATTGATAACTTAGATCTTTAAACCTTTTGGGGAGCTATATATTAAAAAAAATACAACATTCTTTCTGGACACTTTTAGGAGTTGTCACCACTATTTTTTTTCTGTTTAATGTCCTACCTGGCGATCCTGCTCAAATGATGTTGGGGCAAAATGAAGACCAAGCCCAATTGGCACTTGTAAAACAAAAATATGGATTTGATCAGCCCGTAATTACACAATATTTGTACTACTTAAATGATCTGTCTCCACTATCATTTCACTCGAATACTTCTGAAAATTACACCTTTTTAAAATCACATTCGTATAATTATAAACCCCTGTTTGAAACCCCTAATACAACAGTTGTTTTGAAATATCCATACCTTCGAACTTCTTTTACAAAGCAAGGAAAAGAAGTCAGTCAAATTCTTAAAGAAACGCTTCCAAATACTATTATTTTGGCGGTGGCATCTATATGTATTGCATTGGTTTTAGGACTCTTTTTAGGGGTGATTTCTGCTTTGTATAAAGATCATTGGGTAGACAAAACGATTTTAGTAATCAGTACATTCGGGATGAGTTTGCCTTCTTTTTTCAGTGCTATTTTGGCCGCTTGGATATTTGGATTTTTATTGCATCACTACACCGGATTAGAAATGACAGGCAGTCTTTATGAGTTAGACGATTTTGGAGAAGTCTATCAACTCAAACTAAAAAATTTAATATTACCAGCGCTGGTTCTTGGAATCCGTCCCTTGGCGGTAGTCACACAATTGATGCGCAATTCATTATTAGAAGTTTTTAATCAAGACTATATTCGCACGGCTAGATCCAAAGGCTTGAGTGAATCTCAAATCATTTTCAAACATGCGATGAAAAATGCACTCAACCCCGTCGTTACAGCTATTTCAGGTTGGTTTGCATCTCTGTTGGCCGGCGCTGTGTTTGTAGAATATATATTTGCTTGGAATGGATTGGGAAAAGAAATTGTAAATGCATTAAACACTTTAGATTTACCTGTAATTATGGGGGCTGTTCTAATAATTGCCCTTACTTTTGTGCTTATCAATATTTTAGTTGATATTATTTATACGTATTTGGACCCAAAAATTAAATTGAATCCGTAAATAAAATTTAAAATGAAAAACATTTTTCTAGCCTCTCTTTTCGTTACGACACTATTAAGTTGTCAAAATCGTGTAGAAACTCAATTTTCAGAAGCAGCCTTAAATGACATCTTACTGACATTAAATGACGACTCCATTTTGTTTAAATCCATCTTAGAAAAACACCAAGGCAAGACAGTATTTATAGATGTATGGGCCTCTTGGTGTAAAGACTGCCTAAAGGGTTTGCCAAGTGTGAAAGCATTACAAACAGAACATCCCGAAGTGGACTTTGTATATTTATCCTTGGACAAAACACAAAAGGCTTGGAAAAAGGGAATTAAAAGATTAGAAATTAAAGGCGATCATTATTTTATGAAATCCGGTTGGAAAGGTGCCATGGGTACATTCTTAGATTTGGATTGGATTCCGCGGTATATGATTATAGATAAACAAGGAAAAATTAAAGTTTTTAAAGCCATTGAAACAACAGATATAACACTATTAAATAATTTAAAATGAGAAAACAAATTGTAGCAGGAAATTGGAAAATGAATAATGACTATGTCGATTCAGAATTATTCGTTTCTAAACTGCTTAAGGAATTGAAGCACACCACAACCGAAGTAATTATTGCACCCCCTTTTACAAGTCTTTTGGCGTCTTCAAACTCAGTCAAAGGAAGTCAAGTTATTGTAGCAGCTCAAAACATGCATTTTGCAGAAAATGGCGCTTACACAGGGGAGATTAGTGCCGGGATGCTCAAGAGCGTTGGCGTGAAAACTGTTATTTTAGGCCATAGTGAGCGTCGTGCTTATTTTAATGAATCCGATGCGTTATTGGCTAAAAAAGTAGATACTGCATTAGCACATAATATGCGTGCAATCTTTTGTTTTGGAGAAGAATTGGAAGATCGTAAATCGGGAAATGAAGAAGCTATTGTAGAAGCACAAATTAAAAATGCTTTATTTCATTTGCCAGCAGCGGCATGGGAGCATATCGTATTGGCATATGAGCCCGTTTGGGCGATCGGTACAGGAGAAACAGCATCCCCAGAACAAGCACAAGATATGCATGCTTTTATACGCAAAACCATTGCCAACCAATATTCTGTGGAGTTAGCAGCAGAAGTCTCTATTTTGTATGGCGGCAGTGTGAAGCCAGCAAATGCTAAAGAAATTTTCTCAAAAGAAGATGTTGACGGCGGCTTAATTGGCGGCGCAGCATTGGATGTAGAGCAATTTACAGCCATCATAAACGCATTTTAAATTTGGCAGACTCTGTTTATATAGGCTACACATTTAAAGTTGAACCCGTTCAGCCAGGTACCGAAATTCTAATTGCGGAACTTGGCTTTTCTGGTTTTGAAAGTTTTGTAGAAACCCCTGATGGCGTCATAGCTTATATTCAAGAAGCGGATCATTTTGATGCTATTTTAGACGCTGTTCAGATTTTAAAATCTGAGGAGTTTGTCATTAGCCATGAATTTGAAACCATAGCACAAACCAATTGGAATGCAGAATGGGAGAAAAATTTCAACCCTATTGTGGTGGATGATCAATGTGCCATTCGTGCTCCTTTTCATGAAGCATTTGATGTTGAATATGATATTGTTATCGAGCCTAAAATGAGTTTTGGTACAGGACATCATGAAACCACTCACATGATGATACAACACATTTTAGGAACAGATTTTACTAATAAATCTGTTTTAGATATGGGTTGTGGTACGGGAGTACTTGCTATTTTGGCTGAAAAAAAAGGTGCTACATCTTTAGAAGCTATCGATATTGATAATTGGTGTTATTTGAACAGTCTAGAAAATGTATCTCGAAACGACTGTCACCACATCAATGTCTTAGAAGGAGATGCGTCTTTACTTGATGGAAAACGATTTGATGTTGTTATAGCAAATATCAACCGCAACATTCTATTGAATGATTTAAGTACATATGTTACTTGTTTAAATGAAAATGGATTCTTATTTTTAAGTGGTTTTTATGACAGTGATTGTGAGTTAATAGAAACAACTTGCAACCAACTTAATTTGAAACTTGATAATAAATTCACACGAAACAACTGGGTTGCCCTGAAATTCGTAAAGTCATTATGAGTACAAAAGAAAAAATCAAAGAAGAAGTAGAGGTTTCAGTTGAAGAAGGTCACTTGAATGAAATTGTCCTATTCAATGATGAGGTCAATACTTTTGATCATGTAATTGAAACTTTAGTCCATGTTTGTCATCACTCTTATGAACAGGCCGAACAGTGTTCTTTACTCGTTCATTATAAAGGAAAGTGTACCGTAAAAACAGGGGTATATGAAGAACTAGAATCTCAATGCGGTCAACTTCTAAAAGCGGGTTTAAGTGCTGAAATCGTTTAAGATTTTGCCATGCGTCCTACCGCACAACTTACAAATGATTTTGCTTTTTTGCCAATTGAATTGACATCTCCATTTACTGGATATCCAAGTTTAGATAATAATTTTGTAGCAGATTCAACTTCACTTGCGAGTTCATTTTCAAATGAAACGGTATTAGAATTTGTATCCACGCTTACATTTTGAATGCCTTCTAAGTTATTGAGTTTAGAGATAATTGTATGGGCACAACCACCACATTTTAGATTTTGAATTTCAAGTGTTGTTGTCATAAGCTTATGGATTAAAGAGTTGAAGGGCATACAAATTCAGACATTGATACATTGGTTTTTTTGAGCGCTGCAAACCCACCTGCAATATCAACGATCTTATGAAACCCTCGTGCTTTTAATATGGATGCAGCAATTACAGAGCGGTAGCCGCCTGCACAATGAATATAATACGTTTTGTGGGCATTAATTTGATCCATTTGATGGTTGATGTAATCCAATGCAAAATGTTGTAAATCGGCCATTTTTAAATGCATCGAATTGTATTCTCCGTCTTTTCGAACATCCAAAACGTGTAGTTTGTCTTCTTTTGTCTTTACTGAAAATTCCTCTGCAGAAATAGAAGTTATCTGATCAGTCGATTTCCCCGAAGCCATCCAAGCCTGTATACCGCCTTCTAAATAGCCAAGCGTGTTGTCATAGCCAACGCGAGCCAATCTGGTTACCGCTTCTTCTGATTTCCCTTCCGGAACAACTAATAATATTGGTTGATTGATGTCTGAAATTAAAGCACCAACCCATGGTGCAAATCCACCATTAAGACCAATAAAAACAGCTCCTGGAATGTGGTTTTTTACAAAATCTTGCTGCGTGCGTACATCTAATATAAGTGCTTCTTTGGATTTCGCCAGCTGTTCAAAAGCTTCCACAGATAAGGGGGTGTCACCATTTGCCAATACTTGATCCAAATCGGAATACCCGTTTTGATTCATTTTGGCATTTTTGGCAAAATATTGAGGGGGAGGGCTAATGCCATCCAAAACTTCGTTTACAAACTCATCTTTGGTCATGTCCGAACGCAAAGCATAATTGGTGTTTTTTTGATCTCCAATGGTGCCAACAGTTTCTTTGCTTAAATTTTTTCCACAAGCAGAACCAGCACCATGTGCAGGATATACTATTACAGAATCGTCTAAAGTCATGATCTTTGTGCGCAATGATTTGTACAACATTCCTGCTAAATCTTTTTCAGTGAGATCCGACTTTACAGCCAAATCGGGACGGCCTACATCTCCAAGAAACAGTGTGTCGCCTGTAAATACAGCATGGTTTTTACCGGTTTCGTCCATCAGTAAATACGTCACAGATTCCAAGGTATGACCTGGGGTGTGAAGTACCTTAATCGTAATATCTCCAATCTTAAATGCTTCGTTATCGCTAGCGTTGTAACAATTGAAAGTTGTTTTGGCATTGGGTCCAAAGACAATGGTAGCTCCGGTTTTTTTAGCCAAGTCCACATGTCCCGACACAAAATCGGCATGAATGTGGGTTTCAAAAATGAACTTTATTTTTGCATTGTTAGCTGTTGCTTTATCAACGTACTGTTGTGTTTCTCTTAGAGGATCGATAACAGCAACCTCGCCATTGGACTCGATATAGTAGGCACCTTGCGCCAAACAGCTGGTATAGATTTGTTCTATTTTCATGACATATGAAGTTACATTACTGTTACAAATGTAAGTTTTTTGAAATAGCTACGATATTCTTTTGATAAAAAGATTATTACCTTATATTTGCACCCTCAAAATGGCCTCGTAGCATAACTGAATAGTGCACTTGATTACGGCTCAAGAGGTTGCAGGTTTGAATCCTGCCGAGGTCACGAATAAATCAAAAGCAAGCAAAATCATAAAGCTTGCTTTTTTGGTTTTGCTTGCTTTTGATTTTCAGCGCTGAGTGCTGTCAGGAAAAACCATCCTGCCGAGGTCACAATTTATCCTCAAGAATAATAATTTATTTATTTCTTATATTTGAATTATAAACCAATTTAACAATGCGTTATTTTACATTCCTTTTTTTGCTTTTAGGCCTTTCTGGCTATGGGCAAAGCATCTCTAAACAAGTCATTGGTCCAGCAGGAGCCACTTTTGAAAACGGAAACAACAAACTCAGCTATACTGCTGGAGAACTAGCCGTCGGTGCCATGACCTCCGAAGATGGTAGCATCCAATTAGGAAACGGCTATTATCCCTCCTTAGATTTAACAATTTTAACTACACAAACACCACAGCTACAATTACAAGTCAAGGTCTTTCCAAATCCTGTAGCAGAAGCCATTTTCATCACCCATCCAACAGAACAACTTTTTGAAGTAAGAATAACAGACATCAGCGGAAAACAAATGCTACAAACCCAACATCAAAAAGAGCAGCCTTTAAGTGTGCAAACCCTCACAACGGGCACCTACTTTGTAACCGTCACTACAAAAGAGTCAAAACAAACCAATACGTATAAAATTATCAAGCAATGAAAAAGCTACTCATACTCCTTACCCTCACAATAACAACAGTACTTCAAGCCCAAGCCCCACAAGGGTTTAACTACCAGGCAACAGTTAGAAATAACTCAGGAGACTTAATTATAAATACCAATGTATATTTTAAGTTTAATGTGATCCAAGGTTCTGAAACAGCAGTCCCTATTTTCACTGAAACACACTATGTCCCTACGGACGACTTGGGACAGGTCAATCTCGTCATTGGAGAAGGCACAGCCAATACAGGTGCCTTTTCAGCATTAGACTGGTCTTTAGGAAGTTATTACTTAGGAATTGAGCTCGATACAGGCAACGGCTATGTGGCTATGGGCACCACACAACTACTGAGTGTTCCTTACGCACTATACGCAGCAAACAGCGGCAACAGCACGCCAACTACACCAAATTTACAATCAGTACTTGCAGAAAACAACTCTGCTGGCCAACAGCAAATAAAAAATCTATTAGATCCAACTGATGGCGCAGATGCAGTGACAAAATCCTATGTAGATGCTTTGTCAAACCCTCAAGGGTTAATGAATTTTAATGGATGGGATAACTACCAAGTTTGGCAAGATAATGCCACAATTACACTTACACCTAACTCATTTGTATTTGTGAATGCAAATGAGACCACCTTGGTTTTCCCAGATGGTCCAGATAACTGTTGTTTTGGGGATGTTATTTATGTGTATGTAATGGACGCAGATCCACTTACGCCTTTGTCATTTAATCTACAAGCTAATGGGTTTCCAGTTGCGGTTGGTGGTGGAGACCTACCATTGGAGTTTACAAGTTCAGATACTATTATGGGCTGGTTTAACTCAGTAGGTCTAAAAACCATAGTGAATGTAGGTGATTATTGGATGGTTGCTGATTTTCAGGGGCAAATTATTACGGACTCTGATGTTGATGATGACGGGGATGGCTTCACTGAAAACCAAGGCGATTGTGACGATAATAATGCTACAATTTATCCGCCTGTAATTCCTAACCAAGAGATAACAATTTGTTCAGGAGAAACATTTGTGTTTGACCCTGTCAACAATCCTCCAACTACACTAGTGCCAGAAGGAACTACCTACACTTGGACTGTAACTGATAATTTTAATGAAATAGTTGGTGAAGAAAGTTCGACCAATAGTAATCAATCACAAATAAGTCAAACACTTAATAATTATGGTGGGGTATTTTACGGTATTTCATATGAGGTAACTCCTTATTCACCTAGTGGCTGTGAAGGACAAACGTTTGAACTGATTGTTTATGTAACCCTTCCAACTGAAATATCCTCCATAAATGATATGGTCTTAATGAATGGTGAATCCGATAACTTTGAATTTTATTCTTTTCCACAGAATGAGGATGTAATTTATAATTGGGCTTCAAATATTGAATTTGGAGCGGGTTTGATGGGTGTTGGAAATACTTCTTTCACTGCAATTAATTCATCAACTATCCCTATTATTGCCAACCTTACAGTAACAGCTACAGTTACAACTAACGGAGTAACTTGTGCATCCCCACCCAAAACTTTTACTATTACTGTTAATCCTGATGCAGACACAGTAACCGACCAGGACGGCAATAGCTATGATTATCTTAGTTATGGCAACCAAGCATGGACGGTGGAAAACGCCGAAATGGTGACCTACAGAGACGGTTCACCTATTCCACAGGTAACTTCTAATGGAGTCTGGGCCGATACTACCACAGGTGCTTGGGCGTATTATGACAACGACCCAACAAAAGGCAAATTATACAATTGGTATGCGGTAATGGGTATTCACGATGAAGCTTCATTGTTAGATGCATCATTAAGAAAAGAATTTGTACCAGAGGGGTGGCACGTACCAAGCGATACCGAGTGGACAACACTTGAAGAACACCTCATTACAAATGGCTATAATTATGATGACACCACCACACAAAACAAAATAGGAAAGTCCATGGCATCCACCACAGGCTGGAATAGTTCAACAAATGCTGGAGTACCAGGCAACGACCAAAGCTTAAACAACAGCAGTGGCTTTAATGCCTTCCCTGAGGGTAACCGTTACAACGATGGTTCGTTCGACGGTGAGGGTAGGAATGCAGTCTTTTGGAGTTCCACTGAGTACGATACATTAGGTGCGTATTCCCCCCACCTGAACACAAATACCCCGTTACTTAGCAGGCTAGATTACGGCGGAAAGCAGCACGCCCTTTCAGTGCGTTTTGTTAGGGATTAAAAATCTTGACTCTTTAAGGGGCTGTCTTGTGCAGCCCCGTCTTTTAAAACCAGCGCCGTAAGGCGCAGGTTTTCAGCTTTAACTATTACGGAAATGCTTTAGAATTTAAATTTATAGCATTGAATGTTCTGATTTTCAAAGCGGAGCTAATTCTTACACTACGAACTACTATATTTATTGAATACTACTAGCAAACTATTTTCTTATTTTTAATTGTAATAACACAATTTCAAGTCAAATTTATGTTGTTAAAACAAAGCTTCGTGACCCTGTTATGGAGTTTTGTTTATATTATTTACAAATAACATAAACAAAATATGAAGTTTGACCGGCTTGATTAAGTATTTTGGTGCCAAAGAATTTTTAAAACTTTTTTTAATTTTTTGATATTGTTCAGGTCATTGTAAGTCTAGAACAGGTCTAAAGATCTTGCTAATGTCGAGGGGTTTTAATAGCCACGCTTGTATATTATGACCATTAAAACTACAATAACAATCATTACTAAAGCTCCTAGAAAAGAACGTATGTACCATCTCTCGTCATAAAACACTTTTACTATGTACCCATAGCCTAGGAGTAAAATTGTGCAGAAAGTTAATAACATAAGTTTGGTTTTTTAGGGGGTTTTTGTTTGAGTTATTTTGGAGAAAATTAAGCGGCTTGTAGATAAGAGTCAAAATTTGTAGTTTTGAAGGAGTTAACCATCGATTTAATAAGTTAAAAATAACGGATTGCAGTTGTTGCTGTTTTTTTATTGATTAAGCGGTCTCTTTTTTCTTGAATTTCTAAGCGATTTTCAACAACCCTGAAAATAGCTGCCTCAATGATTTTATGTTTTTCACCGTTCATTACATTGGCGATATGTCTCGTTGAATATGGTTCCCCTTTTCTATTAAATAGGTTACTATCATTTAACTCCTTTTGAATAATGGAAGCATATCGATGTCCGATAACGCACTTTATTGCTTCCTTGTCAGATTTATGAATCATAGAAAAACCTTATTTTTTTAATTCGTTTTTTTCTGTTACTTTACTAGTAGTTTGCTCATACAAATATGAAATAAAAATCTAATATATAAAAATAATTATCTAATTATTTAATGACACATAAAGAAAAAATATTAAAATATCTAGAATATAAGAGCATAAAACCAAGTTGGTTTTATAAGACTTGTAATTTTTCTAATGGCTTTTTGGACTCAGGTAAGTCTTTTGGAACGGATAAACTTGCTACTATTTTAGATAATTATAGAGATTTGAATATAAAATGGTTGTTGTTTGATGAAGGTAATATGCTTTTATCAGACACAAATATTGTAAATGAACCGAGTTCAAGCTATGGAAAAGAAGTCAAACAAATGCTTTACGAACAGATTGAAGAAAATATAAAATTAAAGTCCAAAAATAAATCTTTACAGAGCAGCATAGAAAATCAAGAAAACAAAGGATCAATAAAATAGTTGCTTTTTAATAAAACAATATTAAGTATATTTGAGTTTTATTAGAAACATGCAAGATAAAATTATTGTCACAGGTGGTTGTGGTTACATTGGATCTCATACAGTGGTCACATTGATTAACCATAATTATGAAGTTGTTATTATTGATGATTTGTCAAATTCCAACCCGCAAATTTTAGACCGAATTCAAAAAATTACGGGAGTAAGACCTCATTTCGAACAAGTCGATTTGAAATCTTATGAAGCGACTCAATCCATATTTAAAACCCATAAAGACGCCAAGGCAGTCATTCATTTTGCAGCTCATAAAGCAGTAGCGGAGTCCATTAAAAATCCGTTGATGTATTATCAAAACAATCTTTTTTCGTTAATCAATACCTTAAAAGCCCAGGAAGAACACGGCATCAATCGTCTCATTTTTTCATCATCAGCAACTGTATATGGAAACCCTTCATCGATGCCAATCACAGAAGATGCACCCACTCAACGTTCATTTTCTCCCTACGGAAATACCAAAAAAATGGCCGAAGAAATTCTAGAAGATTTTACGAATTCAACTTCTGATATTTCTGTTATTTCATTGCGTTATTTCAACCCTATTGGTGCTCATGAATCAGGTCAAATTGGGGAGTTCCCTACAGGAGTTCCAAATAATTTAATGCCTTATATTACGCAAACAGCTGCAGGTGTCAGAGAAAAATTGATGGTATTTGGAAATGATTACCCAACCAAAGATGGTACTCCTATTAGAGATTATATTCATGTGGTAGATTTAGCAGAAGCCCATTTGAAAGCAGTCCAAAGACTCTTAGATCCAGCATCAACGAAACCCTTAGAAGTTTTTAATTTAGGGACTGGAAAAGGTTTTTCTGTGCTAGAAATGATCAACGCTTTTGAAGCGGTGAGTGGAAGTCCTTTAAACTACGAAATTACAGAACGAAGACCTGGTGATGTTGCTGAAATGTTTGCATCTACAGCCTTAGCCAAACAAGTTTTGAACTGGGAAGCAACACGTGGTTTGAAAGAGATGATCCAATCTTCATGGACTTGGGAGCAAAACTTAAGGAACGAACTTTGATCTATACCCAATCCTTCTAAATTTTACTAATGACAGTCGTATTTTGAATCGACTTGTTGTTCGGTGACCATATTTGAGGGCGATATATACTTAATTCCTAAACCCATCCCGCGCATAATAAACAACAAACCGATAAGGACTACAAACACCGGAATGGTCTTTAGAATAGTTTGCTTTGCTT
The DNA here is from genome assembly GCA_943789465.1 of uncultured Flavobacteriaceae bacterium. GTDB lineage: Bacteria > Bacteroidota > Bacteroidia > Flavobacteriales > Flavobacteriaceae > Hel1-33-131. The sequence continues at coordinate 69,065 of CALSUF010000004.1, forward strand.
TTCCTTTCAAAAAATTACCCAAATAAATAGCAGTAGTCATCAACGGAATGGTACCCAATCCAAACACCACCAGATACAAGGCTCCTAACGTTGCACTTCCTGTTGCCATAGCCCCAAATACCGCCATATAGACCAGACCGCATGGCAATAAACCATTTAAAAAGCCTAACACAAAAAAGGTTTTTGAACTCCTTTTTTTTAGAAACATACCCATTGCATCTTTTAAGTTTGCGATGATCGAGTAGATCGGCTTTGAAAACTTATATGAATCTAATATCTTTGATGGTAATAAAATCATTACCACCATACTCACCCCAATAACAATGGACAGTTGCTGTTGTATTCCAAACAAATTCAAGCTTTTTCCTACAAGTCCAAATACAGAACCTAAAAATCCATAAGTGAATAATCGTCCCAAATGATAGCTCAACAATTGAAAAATACGTTTGCTTCGATTTGTACGATCTAGAGGCAATAAAAACGCAATAGGACCACACATTCCAATGCAATGAAAACTTCCTAATAATCCTAGAACAAGCGCGGACCACAACATTAATACATGATTTTTTCTTTATACATAAACGTTTTATTTTGATAAACCCATTCCATAGTGATATTCCAGCGACCCCCTATCATATTTTTGTCTGAAATTCGAATTTGATGATTTATAAGAACCAGCGGCAATTCAAAATCTAACTGTTGATTTGAGGGTCTATATAAATAGATTGTTCCTTTAATTTTTGACGGATCAAATTCAGTAGGAAATGTAATGAGCCATCCATTTGCTACTTTTTTACTTTCTATCTTTTTGATCAGACTATGAGTGTTTGACTCAGCATCAATCTCATTTTGATAAGCCATTTCTTTGGCATAATAATCCTCTGTTACTAGATCGTGACTGTATTTTTTATTCGTACTCATCGTAATTACAAAGTAGAGGATAAAACCTATAAAACTTAGTATCGCTAGTACAATTCCTGTTCCCCAATTCCATTTCGTTTTTTTCATATTAAGCGGTATTTAGTTGTAACTTCTTGGACCTAAAAAGGAGGTTGTGATAGTTTCTATAAGGCGCTCACCACTAAAAATTCCAATTTTCAATCGGTCTTTATCGCCCGTCAACACAGCAGCATTTAGTTCTATAAAAAGTGTACCTTCTTTAAATTTTTGTTTTTCTATTTTGAAATTGTCATGAGAAACGAGTTTTATTTGCCCTTTGTGCGATAAAAGTTTAAATCTAATTTCGTCAATCGCATCGTCAGTTTTATTGAAAATTTTATAGGTATATACATTGCTAATGATATTGTTTTCTTTGTGTTCATACAATTGGCCTGGCAATCTAAGAAACTGTGCTTCGACATCATTACGTAAAAAGAGCATTCCAATGAGTACCGCAGTGACAATTCCCAAAACTGCTGTATAGCCTTTTAAGCGTGGTGTAAAACTAAATTTTTCTTTTTTTTCAATGGCGTCTTCACTGTCGTAACGAATGAGACCCTTGGGCAAATTGACTGCTGCCATCATATGGTCACAGGCATCAATACAAGCGGTACAATTGATACACTCTAATTGCGTACCATTCCGAATATCTATTCCAGTGGGACAAACATGAACGCATGCAAAACAATCGATACAATCCCCTTTTCCAGTGGTTGGCCGCTCTTCATTTTTTTTAAACTTGGCTCGACCCGCTTCTTTTTCACCGCGTTTATGGTCATAAGCAACTACAATGGATTTGTTGTCTAACAACACTCCTTGTAAACGTCCATATGGACACACAATAATGCAAACTTGCTCTCTAAACCAAGCAAAAATAAAGTAAAAAACCCCTGTAAAAATAAGGAGAGAAACCAGAGTACTTTGATGTTTTAAGGGGCCATCAGAAATATAGCCTAGCAGTTCGTTACTCCCTATTAGGTAGGCAAGAAAAACATTGGCAATTAAGAACGAAATGATAAAAAACACAATCCATTTGAGTGTTCTTTTTCGTATCTTCTCAGCATTCCATGGTAGTTTTGATAAGCGAATTTGTTTACCTCTATCGCCATCAATCCAGTATTCAATTCTTCTAAAAACAAGTTCCATAAAAATAGTTTGAGGACAGATCCAACCACAAAACAAACGGCCAAAAGCAACGGTAAATAAAATAACAAATACGACCCCAACGACCATCATGATCACAAATATGTGAAAATCTTGTGGCCAAAATGATACCCCGAAAATATTAAAACGCCGTTCGAGTACATTAAACATCAAAAACTGATTACCGTTTATTTTTAAAAAAGGTGCAGCAAATAAAAAAACAAGTAAGAAGTAACTAACATATTTTCGGTATTGATACCATTTTCCATTTGGTTTTTTAGGAAAAACCCAAGCACGTTTACCTTCGTTGTTTAAGGTTCCAATTGTGTCTCTAAAATTATCCTGCTCCTGTTCTGCCATTAAAGATTTTTATTTGATTTTCTTAAAAGGAGTAGAAAAATAGCATCAAATACGCCCACTACAGAATGCTTTGTGTCTGAAGGAATTTCAAAGGAATCAAAACGTTCCAATCGGTAACTAGAGGTAGTAGTATTAAAGTCAATTTCTCCTTGCACGACCATTATCTTGGCTTTTGAGTTAGTTAGGTGTTCTGCTAATTCTACGCCACTACGCAATCCGATGACATAGAGTTTTTTACCTGCTTTATCATAGATTTGCTTGATAAGCGGTTTTTTGCTTTCTGAGAGCGATTCCGATATTTCATTTATAACGAGCATCCGGTTGTCTTAATTTTTCACTACAATTTTAAGTTTATAGGGTCTTGTAAGACGCTCTCTTTCGTTTTTATTGAAGATGAATTTAATTATTCAGAGTCCACCCATAATTCGCCTTCAGCATCTTTAGGCTCAGCCGGTGTTGACCCTTGAAAACTCAATACGTAACTGGCTACTTGCGCTCTTTCTAAAGGTTCTAATTCGTTTTTCCAAGCAATCATGCCTTTTCCACTCCGACCTCCTTCAGAAATAGTATTAAAAACATTCTTAATACCACCTCCTAATACCCAATACTGATCAGTTAGGTTGGAACCAATTCCGCCCCCGCCATCTGCTTTGTGACAAACCGCACAGTTTGTTGTAAAAATAGATCGACCGGCTTCTAAGTCACTTGTCTCTGTCAGAAGTTTGACGGTACTAGCGTCTACTAGGTTTTTAGCCGTTTTTTTCCATTTATCAACCTCAATTTTAGCTTCTGCAACTGCTATTTCGTATTCTTCTATTTGATTGTATTCGTTCAATACTTCAAAACGTACTAGATATACAATAGCAAATAAAATAGTGCCATAAAAACCATAGACCCACCATGGTGGTAATTTGTTGTCTAACTCTCGAATGCCATCATAGTTGTGGTCTAAAATAATATCAAATTCTTCATCGATAGCTTTACTCCCTAGTGCCGCTTTGTAGGTGTTTTTTATCCAAGAGAATTGGTTCGCCTTTTTTAAAGCAACTTTTTCGTCATATCTCTTTTTGGATTCAGGAGATAGTGTTTGGTACAAAATTCTTTGTAAGGCTCCTATGCATATTTCTCCTGAAATATGAACAAAAATGACAAATCCATAGAGACCCCACAACCAGTACCGCTCTTCAAAGGCGGAAGTTTCTTTGGTAGTTCCTATCCAATTCAAAAATAGATATCCAATAAGGGCCACTACTAAAACCCTTAAAATTGAGCTTGTTGTTTTCATATGATTGATTGATTTGGGTTGATAGTATCGTCGTTTAATGGGAAGTTACTCACCTCTTCAATGTGTGCTTTGTTAGCGGTAGCCACCCACCAGAATAGCACCACAAAAAAGATAAAGAATATAAGCAACGATATCATTGGGTAAATTTGTATGCCATCAATATTTTCTAGGTTGCCTTTTATATATTTTAACATAACTTATTTATTTAAATCTATTAGGGATGTGCTTTCTGTTTTTACTTTTATATCGGTTCCAAGGCGTTGCAAATATGCGATGAGTGCGACGACTTCACGATTGTGCATTTCAATAAACTCCTCGTCATTTTGTTGTGCATATTGCTTGTCAGCTTCATATGTTTTTACAAAATCAGGATCGTTGTATAAATTTTGCTCTATTTCGATGCCTTGTTCTAACATCGATTGTTGAGCACCTTCTATTTCTTCTTCTGTATATGGTACTCCAAGTGAGACCATAGCTTCCATTTTTGCTTCCGTATAACTTTTGTCAAGTTCGTCGTTAATAAGCCATTTATAAGCAGGCATAATGGAACCCGAAGAGGTCGTCTGTGGGTCGTAAAAATGATTCAAATGCCAATTATCACTGTATTTCCCCCCAATCCTTAAAAGGTCTGGCCCTGTGCGTTTACTTCCCCAAAGAAAGGGGTGGTCATATACAAACTCTCCAGCTTTGGCATAGTCTCCATAACGTTCAACTTCACTTCTGAAAGGACGAATCATTTGTGAATGACAGCCCACACAACCTTCTCGGATATAAATATCTCGACCTTCTAACTCCAAAGGTGTATAAGGTTTGACACTCGAAATTACAGGGATATAATCATCCACAATGAGCGATGGAATGATTTGTACAATACCACCAATTAGAATGGCGATGGTTGCAAAAATGGTTAATTTTACTGGACGTCTTTCTAACCAAGTATGATACGCTTCTTTTGAAGTCCGTTTTTTGGTTACTTTTTGAAGTGGTGCTGCTTCGGCAAGTTCGTCGGTAACTTTAGAGCCTGCTCTAGCAGTCATTATAATGTTATAAACACCTATTAAAGCACCAACAATAAACATGGTGCCTCCAATAGCACGCATCCAGTACATAGGAATGATTTCAGTCACGGTTTCCAAAAAGTTACCATAACTAAGTGTCCCATCTGGGTTGAATTGTTTCCACATGGAAGCTTGAACAAATCCTGCCACATACATGGGTAATGCATACAGAATAATTCCTAGCGTTCCGATCCAAAAATGCCAGTTTGCAAGCTTGGTAGACCAGAGTGCTGTTTTGAATAATTTTGGAACCATCCAATACACCATTCCAAAAACTAAAAATCCGTTCCAAGCCATAGCGCCTACATGAACATGTGCAATGATCCAATCGCTAAAGTGAGCTACTGCGTTTATATTTTTAAGGGAGAGCATTGGGCCTTCAAAAGTGGCCATTCCATAACCAGTAATAGCGACCACCATAAATTTTAAAACGGGATCTGTACGAACTTTGTCCCAAGCCCCTCGCAAGGTGAGGAGTCCATTAATCATACCTCCCCATGATGGAGCAATCAGCATGATAGAGAATGCCACCCCAAGATTTTGCGCCCAATCGGGTAATGTAGAATAAAGGAGGTGATGGGGTCCAGCCCAAATATAGATAAATATCAAGGACCAAAAGTGAACGATTGATAATTTGTAGGAATACACAGGTCTATTGGCAGCTTTCGGCATATAATAATACATCAATCCAAGAAATGGAGTGGTCAAAAAGAACGCCACCGCATTATGTCCATACCACCATTGTACCAAAGCATCTTGTACGCCAGCGTACATCGAATAACTTTTGAGCGCATGGACAGGAACCTCCATGCTGTTAACGATATGCAATACAGCAACTGTTACAAATGTTCCTAAATAAAACCATATGGCAACATACAAATGTCGCTGTCTTCGTTTTAGAATAGTTCCTATTAAATTAGCACCAAAAGCCACCCAAATTAATACAATAGCAATATCGAATGGCCATTCTAATTCTGCATATTCTTTGGAGGTTGTGTAGCCTAAAGGAAGCGTAATTGCGGCACCAACTATAATGGCTTGCCATCCCCAAAAATTCAAATTACTCAACCAGTCTTTCCACATCCGTGCTTTGAGCAAACGTTGGGAAGAATAATAAACACCCGCAAAAATAGCGTTTCCAACAAATGCAAAAATTACGGCGTTGGTGTGCAAGGGACGTAAACGTCCAAAACTCAGCCATGAAATACCATCTGTGATATTAGGAAATAAAAACATAAAAGCTAAAAGAAGCCCAATACTCATTCCTACAATACCCCATAACATGGTGGCGATGATAAACTTACTTACAATCTTGTTGTCATAATAAAATTTTTGTAGTTCCATAGTTACTTTAGTTGATCAGTCATTAGTGTTTGTTCGTTGGTTTTGGTGGCGATTTGAGGTTTTTTTTTGATAAGTTCATCTTCAAAAAGCATGCGTACTGAAGGTGTATAGGTGTCATCATATTGTCCATTTTTCACCGATATAATAAAGGCCACAAAAAAGAGTAGTGCGACAATGACACTGATTGCAAGTAGTAGATAGATAATGCTCATAGTTATTTATAAATTACGAAGTAAAATTACTTTAGTTGATTTTTTTAAAAGATGACTTTTGTCAACTTTGGAGTTTTTTATAAAATAGTTTCAATTGTCATTTGTTATTTTTTCGATTAAACTTTCTTCCTATGATATACGTATATAAGGACGTAAATAGAACAATACTTATGGAGCTTAAAGGCATCAAAATTGCAGCGACAATGGGTTCAAGGTGTCCTGTAACAGCAAAGCCTAATCCAATAAGATTATAGCAAAGAGAGAAAATAAAGGCATATATGATGACCTTTTTTCCTTTGCGAGACAGCGTGATGAATGCAGGTATATTTTTAAATTGAGTGGCATCTAAAATACCGTCACAAGCAGGTGAAAACACATTGATGTTTTCTGAAATTACCAATCCAACATCACTCTGAGCAAGTGCACCTGCATCATTTAAACCGTCCCCAATCATTAGTACATTTTTGCCTTTTGCCTGCAGTGCTTTTATATAATTGAGCTTGTCGATGGGTTTTTGATTAAAAACAAGGTCGGTGCCGGAAGGGAGTGTGTTTTTTAAATAATTTTTTTCTCCTTCATTATCTCCACTAAGTACCGCGAGTTGACAGTCTTTAGCGAGCGATTCAAATACCTTTTGCATGCCTTTCCGATATTCATTAAAAAACATATAGCAACCTTTATAAGTGTCATTTGTACTGATGTGTACGCTGGTTTGATTTTGTATTGTTGGATTCAATTCAGGTTGGTCGTTGGCTACAAACGCATAGGAACCTACTTTGATTTTATTTTGGTTGATCACTCCAATAATTCCTTGTCCAACTTCTTCTTTGAAATTATCGAGGGTGTGAATGTTGTAGTTTTGAAGTATGTGATATAAAGAACGACTCAAAGGATGGTTTGTAGCACGTAGAGTGGAGGTCAATAAAGACCGTTCTTCATCTGTAAGTTCGATCCCTTCATACGTAATTATATTTTTATAATTTGTAGTGAGGGTTCCTGTTTTGTCAAATACAACAGTATCGATATTCGCGAGTTGTTCAATTACACCACTATTTTTGATGTAGCATTTATGGATTCCAAAAATACGCAATAGATTTCCAAGGGTAAACGGAGCTGCCAGTGCGATAGCGCAAGGACAAGCAACAATGAGAACAGCCGTAAAAACAGTCCATGCCCCTGAAGGATTGTAAACCAACCAATAGAGTGTTGCTAAAACGGCAATACTAAGAATACTTATCGTAAACCTTTTACTAATTTGATCTGTTAAGGTTTGAAAGCTACTTTTACTGTTTTTACTAAAAACTTCATTGGACCACAATTGGGTGAGATAACTTTGCTCAACAGATTTTAACACATCCATTTCTATCACGCCACTTTGTTGCCGTCCTCCTGCAAATAAGTGTTCTCCTGGGCGTTTAGAAACAAGTTCAGCTTCTCCTGTCACAAAACTATAATCTATTAGAACCTTGCCCTTTTTCAAAACTCCATCCACAGGAATCAATTCGTTATTTCTAACAATAATTCTGTCGCCAGCCACTAAGTCATAAACTTGTGCTTGCTCTTCTTGAACCCCTGGTTTTTCTTTTGAAGTATGATCATTTATAAACCGAGTGACTGCAATTGGAAAATAAGATTTGTAATCTCTTTCAAAAGATAGAAATGCATAAGTTTTTTCCTGAAAAAATTTACCTACCAATAAGAAAAAAACCAATCCCGCCATACTGTCCAAAAAACCAGAACCCCAGTCCATTACAATTTCAACAGTTGAGCGAAAAAAAAGCACCAAAATACCGATGGCGATAGGAACGTCAATATTCAATAGTTTTGAGCGGATACTCTTGTAGGCCGAAATTAAATAATCACTCCCTGAGTAGAATGCGACAGGAATGGAAAATATTAATATCAGCCACCTAAAAATAGGTTTATAGCGGTCCAACCAAAACTCAGAGACTTCAAAATACTCTGGAAAGGACAAAAACATAATGTTTCCAAAAGCGAACCCTGCGACCCCCAATTTATAAATAAGACTTCGATTGATGACAGGTGTTTTGGAATTGGAATCGTTTAAGGAAATATAAGGTTCATAACCAATTTTACAAAGTAAAAGAACGAGTTGATGAAGTGTTAATTTTTGAGCAGAAAAAGTTATTCGTACCTCTTTCTTTGGAAAATTTACATGTGTGGTTTTTATATCTGAATTTAATTTATTTAAATTTTCGAGAATCCAAATGCAAGAACTGCAATGAATAGAAGGAATGACAAACGATACTATTTTTGTAGAAAGTTCATCAAACTCTAGTAGTTTGTGAGCAATTGTTTCATTTTTTAGAAAATCAAATTTTCCGTCAAATTTTGAAGGGGTACTTCCTGGTGATGCTTCCAGTTCGTAATAATAGGACAAATCGTTTTCATTTAAAATATCAAAAACGGTTTTGCAGCCATAACAACAAAAACAATGGTCTTGATGCTTGATAGTAGTGGTTATACATGCATCGCCACAATGGAAGCATACAATCATAGTTTGTTAGAATTGGGGATTATTCTAATACAATAATACAAATTTTTAGACATATATATATTAAAATGATGACGATTGCCACTATAATTAAATAGAATAAATTTTCTTTTTTTTAAATTTTTTTACATTTTTTTCTTCCAAATGACATTAATAATCTTACTTTTATTACATGGAAAGCTTTAAAGAAGACCGATGTGAGAATTGTTTGGTGAGGCAGCTAAACGCACTCAACTCTCTTAATAAAGACCAGCTAAAGCGTATTTCGGACAGTAAGGTTTTTAAATCCATAAAAAAAGGAGATTCTATATTTGAGGAAGGTGAGAAACTCAACGGCATTTTTTGTGTGCGTAATGGGGTGTCAAAACTTTCTAAAATGAGTGATAATGGAAAAGACACCATCATAAAAATTGCATCTAGAGGAGAAGTCTTAGGCAAACGCTCTGTTGTAACAGAAGAAAAAACGAATTTAAGTGCTGTTGCTATCAACGATATGGAAATGTGCTTTATTCCTAAAGTTCATCTTTTAGATAGTATTAATGACAACCCACAGTTTGCAAAAGCAATTCTTCTTCAAATGGCAAAAGACCTGAAATTTGCGGACAATGTGATTGTTAATATTGCACAAAAAACAGTCAAACAACGTTTGGCCGAAACATTATTATACCTTGATAAAAATTTTGGAGTTGATATGGAAGGTTTTATAGTTATGACTCTGACTAGAGAAGATATTGCAAACATTTTGGGGACCGCCAAAGAAACCTGTATCCGAACATTGACGAGTTTTAAACAACAAGGTTTGATTGTCACAGATGGAAAACGCATTAAAATAGAGGACCCCAATACACTTCTCAAATTAGCTGAAAACAGATAGATTTTAAAAAACTATAATACTAATTTTATTGATGAAAAAACCTGTAGAAACTCTAAAATCATACATTACCGATGTTGCTGATTTTCCAAAAAAAGGAATTATATTTAAAGACATCACTTCTTTACTCGAAAGCCCCAAGGGCGTAAAAATCTGTCTTGACTCCCTGTTGTCGGGGCTCACAAATAAGCAAATTGACAAAGTGGTAGCTGTAGAAGCGCGTGGTTTTTTCTTTGGAATGCTTTTAGCACAGTCTTTAAAAGTACCTTTTGTGCCCGTTCGTAAACCTCGGAAATTACCTCGAAAAGTGGTTTCCCAATCCTTTGATTTAGAGTATGGTTCTGATGTGTTAGAAATGCATCAGAATGCTATAAAGCCGGGAGATAAAATTCTAATCCATGACGATGTCTTGGCTACTGGAGGTACTGCTGAAGCAGTTTGTAAAATGGTAGAGTCTTTAGGAGGTCAAATTGTTCAATGCAATTTCATTATGAAACTTGACTTTTTAGAGGGGGTCCAAAAACTAGCGCCACATCCTATCTATGCTGCAATAAGTTACTAGTCCAATGCTTTTTTGGTCACAAAAAGTCGCCATCCAAATAAGGCCATTTCTAATTTGGTTGCTTTGCTTAGATCCACCCGTTTTTTTGTAAGGCTAGGTAAGATCCACTTATTTACCTTGGCTATGATTTTATAAATTGCTTTTGTATTCATAGCTCAAAAATAGAAATTCTTATTCTAATTTTATGCAAATTTAATATCTTAGATTTATCTTCGTAAAAAAATATAAGATTATGGATGTTGTTTTGATGCTGTTTGGATTTGGCCTTTTGGTTATAGGGGGTGAATTTCTGGTACGTGCTTCTGTTGCAATATCGTTTAAATTTAATATTTCTAAAATGGTAATTGGACTCACAGTGGTGTCTTTCGCAACCTCACTTCCAGAGCTTTTAGTCAGTTTAAATGCAGCTTTAAGTGGATATCCATCCATTGCGATTAATAATGTTATTGGGTCCAACGTTGCCAACATAGGATTGGTACTAGGAATCACGGCTCTAATAGGAACAATATATGTAGATAAAACATTTTATAAAATCAACTGGCCTGCATTGGTAATTTTTTCGCTTGCCTTTTATTATTTCTTAAGTAACGATCATAAGTTAGACGCTGTCGAAGGAGCGGTTTTGTTTCTTAGTTTATTGCTTTTTATTGCTTATTTACTTAATAATTCAGAAGGAATTGAAGAAGACGATTCTATGGATGCCTTGACAATGACCTCTAATTTTAAAATTATAATATGGTTAATCATTGGCGGAGTTGCTTTGTTTTTCGGGGCCAAATGGTTGGTTGATGGTGCTATTGTAATTGCTCAAGAAATAGGGGTGAGTGAGGCGGTTATTTCGGTATCCGTAATAGCTGTGGGTACCAGTATTCCCGAGCTTGCGGCATCTGTAGTTGCCATCCTGAAAAAAGAGAAAGCCATTTCTTTAGGAAACTTAATAGGTTCTAATATTTTTAATATTGGTTCTGTGCTAGGATTGACAGCGATGATCAAACCCATTGTGATTGAGGATGCCGAAATACTTTCCAGAGATATTATTTGGATGCTTGTGTTTGCAGGACTTTTATTACCTTTAGCATTGATATTCAAACGCCATAAGATAAAAAAAATAGAAGGCTTTTTGCTGGTGTTTCTGTATGGAGTTTTTATCTATACAGTATTTTCTTAAGTTTAAAATAAATTTTAATGCTTTAATTTAAAAACATCTACTATGAATACTTACGAATGTAAACAATGTGGAATGGCAGTCAAAGCAACTTGTGGGAACTGCGATGTGCCTTTAGCTAATGGGATGATTGACTTACCAGATGGCTCACAAGTTCAAGTTTCTAAATGCCCAAAGTGCGAAGGCAAAATCAAGTCTCCTATGTGTTGTGGTGACGATATGGGCTGTAACCTATAACTTATAGTTTGGAACTCAATCGAAAAGCCAAAGGTCTCATACGAAACTCCCATCGTTATTTAGGGGTGTTCTTGGGTATTCAATTTATGTTTTGGACGCTTAGTGGCCTCTATTTTAGTTGGTCTGACATTGATGAGATTCATGGAGATCAGTATAAATTGAACCCTCAACCCCAAGAATTTTCAAACTTATTAGTTTCCAACACAGCATTTTCAGAAATGAAAATTCACCATATTTCACTCCGAGATTTGAAAGGTATACCCCATTACTGGATCAATGAAACAGCCTTGTATAATACCTCTTCATATGAAAAGCGAGATGGAATATCTAAAGAAGAAGCACTGTATGTAGCGAGTCAAAATATAATACCAGAATTAGAGGTTGTTTCAGTTGAGTTCATTGAAACAACAGATGCACATCACGAATATCGCGGCAGACCGCTTCCTGCCTATGCGATTAATTATGCACATCCAAACGAGATAACCGCCTACGTTTCTTATGCTGATGGTGCGTTTCAAACGGTACGCCATAGAAATTGGCGCTGGTTTGATTTTTTATGGATGACACATACGATGGATTATCAATCTCGTGACAATTTTAATACAACCCTTTTAAGAGTTTTTTCACTTTTAGGTCTTATTACTGTAATGAGTGGGTTTCTTTTATGGGCCATATCTTCACCAAGACTTAGAAAACTTAAAAATAAATTATTTTGACCTCTCAATTTTAGTTGTCAACCACTTGTTTTAAAAGTACAGCCCTTCTTTATTTATAGCGTTAACAATTCTAGTTTAAAAAGTAACTGCTCAATTCTTCCACACTTATTGTAGTTGATGAAGTAGGAATGTCAACAGTTCCACCTAGTTGTTGTATCAGTGCAATCAATACGGAGCTGAGTTGAAACTCTTGGGTACTTTCGGCACGAAGAAGTCCTACATTGCCGCCATAATAATAGCGGATGGTCAAAATATCCTGAGGTTGAACTACCTCAATAGTTTGAGGAAAGCCTAAGATAGTTAGTGTACCATTCACAGATAGGTTTAATTTTAGAGTAGCTTCATAAACGTTTGTATAGGTAGTGCCATTTACTGAAGTAGTTGGATAGAAATTTTCTTTTGTACTTTTTAAGGAATAATTCGCTTCAACGGGTATCATTGTACCTTGTATGTCAATAGTTTCAGAAAAATCACCTGATAAATTAGAAAGGACTTCTCCGTTTGCAGCATCCAAATCTATAAGAGTCAAATCATCGATTGTAGGCACTTGAGCAATAGGAATATCAATCGAAAATTCTAATGCCCCTGTGTATTTTAAGGTCGTTGTTGTTTTAGATAAACTTCCGTTTACTAAAAGAGTATTCATAGTGCCTAGCGCAGCCATGTCATTATTCACTTGGTATGTAAAAGAATTTGCTGTTGAGGAGGCTATATATAAAGAATCAATTCCAGTGAAATTCATTGCAGGAGTATCATCGCTTGAGCTTTCGACGTCATAAATCCAATAATCTCCCAGTGTGGTTGGAGTGTAATTTAGAGGGTTTATATCTGTATCTGGATTGTCATTCTCCTCGTAAGTTTCGTTTGAACAACTAAAAACACTCAATACAACTAAAAATAAAATAGGTTTTAGAAAATTCATTTTATTATTTTGTTTGAGTAAATATAGATAAAACTTTTAATAATTAAGTAATTTACTCAGTTGAACAGCTGAAAGATGTTTGCTGAAAAAGCAAAAAACCCACTCATTGAGCAGGTTTTTTATTTATAGAAATAAAAAAGAATTATTTTTTATTAACGTTTTGAATGTATTTGTTCAAGGCCATTGTCATTGAAGGCATTTCAGTTGTTGGAGCAGAAATATCTACACGGAGACCTTTATTTTCAACCGCTTTTACGGTCGTATTACCAAACACAGCAATCCGTGTGTCATTTTGTTTGAAGTTTGGAAAATTGTGAAATAAAGAATCAATTCCAGAAGGACTAAAAAATACTAAAATATCATAGTATACATCCGCTAAATCCGATAAATCACTGATCACTGTATTATAAAATACGGCTTGTTTCCACTTAACTCCAATTTCATCTAACATTATTGGAACAATTGGTTTTAGTTTATCAGAAGATGGTAGTAAAAACTTTTCATCTTTATATTTTTTGATGAGTGGAGAAAGATCTTGAAAATTACGTTTTCCAACATAGATTTTTCGCTTACGATACACTACATATTTCTGTAAGTAAAATGCAACCGCTTCTGATTGACAAAAATATTTCATGCTGTCAGGCACTTTAAAACGCATTTCTTCTGCAACTCTAAAGAAGTGATCTATCGCATTTCTGCTCGTCATAATTATTGCAGTATAGCTAGAAAAATCTACTTTTTGTAACCGCACTTGCTTAGCAGTGACACCTTCTACATGAATAAAAGGGCGAAAATCAATTTTCACTTTTTGCCTGTCTTGCAAATCGAAGTAAGGAGAGTTTTCTACTTTTGGTTCGGGTTGAGATACCAAAATGGTTTTTACTTTCATAGATCAATAACTCTAAAAGATTAATTTATATCCGACGAAATAAGCTTACAAATTAGCACGTATGGACCAATTTCGAGAGTGCAAAGATACAAAATAAAATAAAAGAAATTATTGATAAGTAACTTTTGATGTAATTTAATAGATTTCATCAATCCAATGCAGAGAATCACTCCAGAAATCACCAAAATAAACACTGTTAGCGTTTGGTTATTAGGAGCTCCAAAAATCAATAAAGAATTTAGGGGGATTAAAACAATTCCTAAAAAATTTAAAAAACTAACTTGTTGAAACACATAACTGTGAAACAATTTTTGAATGTCAAACACATATCCAACCCCCAATTCTAACAAAATTTTCAAGAGTACTCCAGTACCTAATATAGCTGCCGTTTTTATAAACATCAGTTGATTTAAGTCTATTTTTTGTGCGAAATGTGTGTAGGTAAGTATGCCAATGAGCGTCCCATTGATGCAAAAATTTAAAAATAACACAATATCAAATAGATCTAAAAATTTATGATCTTTGAAATAAATCTTTAAATAATTGGAGTTTCCAGAGAGTCTTAAAAAATCGCAAAATCGATTAAAGTTTAAAAGCTTAGCAACTACAACCAATGTAAGACTGACTACAATTACTGTAGTGTACCAATCGTTAAATAAAACGTCTCTAAGCATATACAAATCTATGAAGAATATTTATAAAAAGAGTCCGCCAAAAATAACTTACTTTTGTTAAAATTTTCTACGCAATGCAAGACGCTATCGTCATCATACCAACCTATAATGAAATTGAAAATATAGAAGTTGTCCTAACAGCTATATTCTCTCAGTATTCTCAGGTTCATGTTTTGGTTGTAGATGATAATTCACCAGATTTAACAGCCAACAAAGTAGAAGCACTTCAAAATAGTTTTATCAATCGTCTTTTTTTGCTAAAACGGAGTGGAAAGCAGGGACTAGGTACTGCCTATATTGAAGGGTTCAAATGGTGTTTAACTCGTCAGTATCAATTTATTTTTGAGATGGATGCCGATTTTTCTCACAACCCCAAAGATCTTCAGCGACTCTATGAAGCCTGTAAATGTAAGAATGCAGATGTGGCCGTAGGATCGCGTTACATTAAAGGCGTGAATGTCGTTAATTGGCCTTTGTCAAGAGTGTTGCTTTCGTATGGAGCTTCCTTATATGTACGAATCATTACAGGTATGAAAGTTCTTGACCCTACTGCCGGTTTTATTTGTTACAAACGCCGAGTTTTAGAAGCCATTGATTTTGATGCCATAAAATTTATTGGCTATGCATTTCAAATTGAGATGAAATATACTGCCTACAAAAAAAACTTTAATATCAAAGAAATCCCAATTATCTTTACCGATCGACTCCACGGAGTTTCTAAGCTAAACAAAGGCATTATAAAAGAAGCTATTTTAGGGGTGATCAAAATGCGATTAAAAACAATTTTAGGAAGATCATAAATGCATAAAAAATCTATACTCATAAAAAATGCACGTATTGTCAATGAAGGAACAACTTTTCATGGCGACGTATTAATTGAGGACCAGTATATCAAAGAAATTGCCAGCTCCATTAGTGTCAAAAATGCCAATATAAAGGTTATTGACGCGGAAAATAATTACCTCATTCCAGGAGTTATTGATGATCAAGTGCATTTTAGAGAACCTGGCTTGACGCATAAAGCTACCATTGAAACAGAATCTAGAGCGGCCATTGCAGGAGGTATCACTTCCTTTATTGAGATGCCAAATACCAGTCCGCAAGCCACTACTATCGAAAAGTTAGAAGAAAAATTTCAGATTGCCGCCAATACATCGTCAGCAAACTACTCATTTATGTTTGGAGGGACGAATGATAATTTAGAAGAAATTTTAAAAGTAGATCCACTTAAAGTTGCTGGACTTAAATTATTCTTAGGATCTTCAACAGGAAACATGTTGGTTGATAATCCTGAAGTTTTAGAGAAAATATTTAAAAGCACTGACTTATTAATATCTGTGCATTGCGAAGATGAAGATACCATCAAACAAAACACAGCTCGTTATTTGGAACTTTATGGAGAAGATATTCCAATCAAATGCCATCCAGAAATTAGAAGCGCCGAAGCTTGTTATATTTCATCTTCAAGCGCAATTAAGTTAGCTAAAAAGACCGGAGCCCGTTTGCATGTGTTTCACCTTTCAACAGCGAAAGAGATTGCCTTATTTTCAAATAAAAAACCATTAAAAGATAAAAAAATTACTGCTGAGGTTTGTGTGCATCACCTGTGGTTTTCAGATGAAGATTATGATAAAAAAGGCACTTTTATCAAATGGAATCCAGCTGTCAAATCGGCCAAAGATAGAGAGGCTTTATGGAAGGCCCTTTTGAATGATAAAATTGACGTTATTGCAACGGATCATGCACCACATACCCTTGAAGAAAAATCGAATACATACACCAAAGCGCCTTCAGGAGGGCCCTTAGTTCAACATGCGCTAGTAGCCATGATGGAAGCACACCACAGTGGAAAAATATCCATTGAAAAAATGGTAGAAAAAATGTGTCATAACCCTGCAATTTTATTTCAAATTGAAAAAAGAGGTTATATAAGAGAAGGTTATTTTGCCGATTTAGTTCTTTTAAATCCAAACAACCCTTGGACAGTAACTAAAGACAATTGCCTGTACAAATGTGGATGGTCCCCTTTTGAAGGTTCTACATTTAAGTCTCGCGTTACACACACCATCTTAAATGGAACAATTGTGTATGAAAATGCAAATTTTACAAACCATAATGCAGCCATGCGCTTAACATTTAACAGATGAAAACAGCCTTTCTATTAGTGATTATTGTGTTTTTAATGTCTTGTGAAAATTTAGAGATGAAAAAACCATCTAATTTGATTTCTGAAAATCAAATGGTAGAAATTCTTTACGACGTAGTGCTTATAAACTCTGCGAAAAACGTCAATAAACAATTACTGGAAAAAAATATTAAAAACCCCGAAGCATATATTTATAAAAAACACAACATTGACAGTCTTCAATTTGTAGAAAGTAATGCCTATTATACCTTTAAAAGTGATATCTATAAATCTATCTATGAAAAATTGGAGTTGAAATTAACAACTCAAAAAACAGAACATGAAGCGTTGGTGAAGGAGAAAAAACGTATCAAGGATTCAATCCGTAAAAGCAAGCAACCCAAAATAGATACTTTGAATACTAAGCGTCAAAAAAAGTTTGAATCTAAGATGAAACCTCCTTTAAAAAAAACTGACAAACTTCAGAAACAACCTTTGAAATAGGGGTGAATTTAAACTCACTTTCAGTTTTTAAAAATTTGTCCGAGCTGTAGTAACTTTTATGGATTAAAGTCTTACTTAGATTTTTAGTAAGCCGTCTTTTTTTTCCCGTTAATTTATGTCTTAACCAATCCAAACGCCATGCAAAGGCAAGCATCCATTTGCGAGCTATTTTTTTGGGAGGAACTAGTTTGAACGCATTTGAAATCAGTGTTGTGAAATCTAAAAAAGAAAGATTTTCAGCAACCATAATAAAACGTTCATTTTTGCAGTCGCTATTCATTAAGGAAGTCATTCCTTTTACAACATCCAAAACTCCAACATAGCCAGCAACTCCGTTTGTCGCATAACCGAGACCCTTATAAATACGTTTAAATAAACCACCACTGCCAGAACGAAAAAATCCAGGTCCTAAAATGACGCCAGGATTTACAATCACACACGGAACTCCTTCTTGAACTCCACGCCAGACTTCCATTTCAGCCTCATATTTTGAAATCGCATATACATTTTTGTTCGCTTCTGAATTCCACGTAGTTTCTTCTGTTATTTTTATCGGGTCATAGCCCATAGCCGCTATAGAACTTACATAACACAGTTTATGAATAGAATTAATAACACTCAAATTGACAATATTTGCAGTACCTGAAATATTTGTTTCTCGTAATTTGTAATAATCGTTTGGGTCAAATGAAATTAATGCAGCACAATGGTACACATGAGTCACACCTTCAAATGCTTCTGTCAGTCTTGGTAAATCGTTTAAATTGGCTTCTAGCCATTCAATTTTATTAAATTGATCGTCAACGTTATCCGTGTAAAAGGAAAAGACATGTCTTACTTTTTCAATCGTTTTTTTGTTTCGGAAAAGCGCACGAATTTTTTGTTGCGACTTTGTAAGTTCAAATAACAAATGACTTCCTACCAACCCTGTACCTCCAGTTACTAATATCATACCACTAAATTACTATTTTTTTCTTTTCTCGTCGCTAATGAATCTGTTATCTTTGTCATAATTAAATTTAAAATAATGGCCAGTAATTTTATTGAAGTTTTGCGTTGGAGAGGAATGATACATGATGTGATGCCTGGAGCAGAAGACCATTTGCTAGAGCAAATGAGAAGTGCCTATGTAGGTTTTGACCCCACAGCCGATTCTTTACACATTGGAAATCTTGTACCGATTATGCTATTGGCACACTACCAACAATGTGGTCACAAGCCCTTTGCATTGGTGGGAGGAGCTACTGGAATGATTGGAGACCCTTCAGGGAAATCTACCGAACGAAACTTCTTAGACGAAAAAACACTGCGTCACAACCAAGAAGCCATAAAAAAACAACTCGCTCATTTTTTAGATTTTGATAACGGTGAAAAAAATGCCGCCGTCCTAGTTAATAATTATGATTGGATGAAAGATTTTTCCTTTTTAGATTTTATTAGAGATGTGGGGAAGCACATTACTGTCAACTATATGATGGCCAAAGATTCTGTTAAAAATAGAATTTCTGCAGAAAGTTCTGACGGTATGAGTTTTACGGAGTTTACCTATCAACTGGTACAAGGCTATGATTTCCTTCATTTATTTAAAGCACACGACTGTACCATTCAGATGGGTGGAAGCGATCAATGGGGAAATATCACCACAGGAACAGAACTCATCAGACGAGTTGGAAATGGAAAAGGATTTGCTATTACGTGTCCACTAATTACAAAATCAGATGGTTCTAAATTTGGAAAAAGTGAAGGTGGAAATGTATGGTTAGATGCCAAGCGAACTCTCGCCATATAAATTCTATCAATATTGGTTAAACTCTAGTGATGAAGATGCCGAAAAATACATTAAAATATTTACGTTTTTAGAAGAACAAGAGATCAAATCTCTAGTAGAAACGCATACAGAACAACCGCATTTAAGACAACTCCAAAAACGACTGGCACAAGAAATCACCACTATGGTGCACAGTCAGGCTGATTTTGAAAATGCCGAAAAAGCATCCACTATTTTATACAGTAAATCGTTCAAAGCTGACATTCAAACTTTGGATGAAGCTACTTTTTTAGATGTTTTTGAAGGCGTACCAACTGCTGAGGTTTCAAAATCGCTTTTAGAATCTGGATTGGATATGATCGCTGCACTTTCAGCAGAAACCAATTTTTTAGCCTCCAATGGCGAAGCACGACGTGCGTTAAAAGAAAACTCAATTTCGGTAAATAAAGAAAAAGTAGGGGAGAGCTATAAAATTTCAAGCACTGACTTGATTAATGATACCTATGTAATTATCAATCGAGGGAAGCGAAGCACCTTTATTATTCGAGTGGTTTAAAGCACCATCAAATTACAGCCTCTAATATCGGACTGGTCAAAGCGTCCTAAAATTTCAAAAGTTCCATCGGGTTTGATTTTTCCTAAATCTTGCGTAGCAATAAACGCACAGGAATTGATGTTTGCCAAGTCAACGATATTCACACCTCCAGATTTTCCAGTCGGCTGAATACTAAGCGCATCTTCTGGATCTCTTGTCAGGATTTTCATCCAAGGGGGAGTTTCAAAAACACCTTTTCCTTTAGAGTAGGCTTGCGACAATAACTCCGTCATCCCGTATTCGCTATGAATGGTATCCACGCCAAACCCCTGTTTCAAAAGTGCATGCAACTCCGATTTTACAAGCTCTTTTCGTCGACCTTTCATGCCGCCTGTTTCCATAACAATACTGTGTTTTAAGTTGAATGAATGTGTCTCAATCAAATCCAACAACGCATAAGAAACGCCAATAAGCAAGGTTTTTTGACCTTTAGCCTCGAGGCTGATGATCGTATTTTTCAAGGCCTCTAAATCGTGCAAATAAAATCCACTTTCAGCATGTTTGGACTGTGCGATCATATCATTTGCCATATAGACCAAAGACGAACCTTCTCGCTCTAAATAAGAAGGTAGCAAAGCCAAAACCGTATAGTCTTCGATGTTTCCATAAAAGGATGCAAATCCATTTCTAAAACTTTGTTTATAAACTTCTAAATCACACACATGGTGCTTGCTCACGATGCTGCCTGTGGTTCCGCTGCTTGTAAAAGTGGCTTCGACAGGTTTGTTAGTCGATACTATAGTGCGAGTTTTAAAAAACTCAATTGGTAAAAATGGAATTTGCTCTATAGTATGGATGTCGCTCGGATGTTTGTAGAGCAAATCACAAAACGAACGGTACACAGTATTGTATTCAAATTGATGTTTGAACACGGCTAAAGCAACGGCTTTAAAATCGGCTTCGGATTGGATATTGAAAATTGAATTTTTGATGTTCATGTACATAATATTCCAATACAAAAGTAGCTAAAAATAAAAAGAGCGTTGTCAACTAACAACGCTCTTTTTAAGGAATTTAAAAAATGGATTATTGGACAATCAATTTTTTAGTGGTTGTTGTTGTACCTTGTTTGAGTTTTATAATGTAGATCCCTGTATTAAGGCTTGATACATTTAAGCGCCCATTCATTACAAAGTCATTAAGGACCTGCTTCCCAAGAACATCAAATACTTGTGCTTTAATTGCACCTGTTTTATTTGAGATGATGTTGACAAAACCACCATTGGAGGGGTTTGGGTATAGGTTGAATGAGCTTAAATCCTTTGAGGTTGCTGATAATGAACTCGGAACAACATCCGTCCAAGTCGCACCAATTCTTAGCTCATCCATAACAATTGAAGGAGTTTCCGTTGCTGAATCCTGTCGAATTAAAAACTGATTTAATGTGTTACTAGTAAAAGTTGAAGCTTCAGTAATATCAGCAGTTGGAGCAGTTGTATTTCCTTTATTTATCCACGCACTAACAGAGTTGTTGTCGAGATCATAATTAAATACGACAAAGATAGTTTCATTCAACGCATAATCAGTTGTAGGAGCGTGTATTTGAGTCAAAGTACCTCCACTACTGATTCCAATTCTATAGCTAGTTGCGCTTGTTGGTGAAATCCAAAGCCTAGAAATATAATCTCCGTTATTGTTTCTTAACACACCAAAATACCCATTGACTGCTGAGGCGTCTAATGCGGATACTTTAAGCATAAAAGAAGCATATAGCGTACCACTACTCGTAGGAGTAAAATTTAGAACAGGATCTTTTCCTCCGCCATCAAATGAAATTGAATTTCCAGTACCAGCTAAGCCAGAATAAGAGAGATTACCAGATTCTATTAATATTTCATCGCCTGTAAAGTAGTTTGTCCAGGCACCCTGATCCCCTAAGTTTTCTGCGGCCGTATATGTAGAAACTTTCTGTTGTTGGAAGTGTTTGGATTTGATAAGTAGTAAACGTTGAGGTTGCAGTTAATGGAGTTGAAAGAGGTGCATTACTATTGTCCACAAGATCTACGGTTACGGTGTGAGATCCATAAGATAGTCCAGTTAAAGAAATAGGATCTGTGTCATATTTACTAATACTAGTGCCGCCATCAACCGAGTAATTAATATGTCCATCACCAGTACCATTAGCGACATTAAAATTTTGAATACTTAAAGTAACATCCACATTTGGACCAGCAACATTATCCCCAGATCCTGGAGATATAATGGATAAAGCAGGGTTCGCTACCGATTCTTTAAATACTGAAAAGTCATCCCAATAAATGACTGCGCCAGAGTAAGTTCTGACTTCAAAATAAAAGCCATCCGCTGTTGCTGGAGCAGTTATTGTTGTCGTATATTGTGTCCATGCTCCGCCGTTGTTGCTTAAATAAGCATTATTTGGACCTCGTAATTCATTTGCATTGTCAGTTATATTTGAACCAGAAGCTTGCCAGTAACTCCAAATTCTAGCACTAGTAGCATCTCCAGAAGCAACTTTGTACCAAAGTGAAATTGTGTAAGATGAACCAGGAATTATACCAGTAATCGTTTGTGCAATATCTTTTGTTCCACCCGTATGCTTAGCGGAATTTGCACCTCCATGAACTTCTGTTGTTTCTTGTTCCGTACTTTCTGCTTTTGAATAACTTGTTGGCGTGGTAGCATTGTCCCAAGATTCAAAATTACCATTAAGCATTATTTCCTGCCCAAAAGACAGCGTTGTTATTGTAAGCGATAAAATTAAAACGTAAAGTTTTTTCATGATTATAGATTTGGGGGTTTGCCCAAATGTATAATATTTTTATGAAATTTCAAGAGCTTTAATAGTTTATTAACAGTTTATTACCAGCGACTTAGGGTGTTAAAGTGCCATTGAGTTGAGGCAGTTAAATACAGTGTTTAGAGTATTTTTAAAATGTTAAAACAAGAAAAATAACTGAAAATTAAAAGAGCGTTGCCATTTGGCAACGCTCTTTAAAAATATTTAAAAAATGTAGATTACTGAATAATCAATTTTTTAGTAGTTGTAGCAGCCCCTTGTGTCAGCTTCACAATATAAACTCCTGTGTTAAGTGTTGATACATTTAAGCGATCATTAGAAACCGCTGCATTGATCACTTGCTTTCCAAGAATATCAAATACAGTAGCTTGTAGCGTTTCCGATCCAGTTGAAGTGATGTTTACAAAACCACTTTTTGCTGGGTTAGGTGAGATACTAAATTCTAAAAGATTAAATTGCCCAGTCGTTAATGTTATATCTGCTAAACTTCTTACATACAACTGTGAAGTTCCATTATATTCACCACTTACTCCAGACACACTTGGCAATTGAGTGGAAGGAATTATTTCACCAATATAATCCGCTCCGTAAAAATCGGTACGCATAATAGAATTGTTAGTTCCATCTGTTAATGTATAGTTCGTTCCAGTTGAAAAAGTAGCAGTCCCGTCACCTTCAGCAAAACTTACATTCAACAATTCAATATACTCAGATTCGTAATCATCTGGACTTGCGTTAAAATCTGTAATTGTTACCGTTTGTGCGACAACAGCATTGCCAGAAGAATCAATTACACCAGAGTCTTCTGTTGGGATAAACCTCAACACCCCGTTAGATATGACGCTGTATCCTTTTAATCCGCTAACCATGTCACCTACTGCGTAAGTAGTTGTGATAATTCCATCTTCGTCATAAATTAAAACCCCAGAAATGGCACCGTCTTGAAACCATTTTCTGCTTCTAAAACCGTCGGTATGAGTTAATAATGATGAACCGGTTATTTCGTAAAAACTTCCTGCACCATTATTATCTACATCGGCTCTAAGAGCAGTGATGTCTGCAACTTGTGTTAAATTTCCAATACTAAAAGAAATATCATCAGAGGCAACTGTAGATCCTCCGTCAACTAAATTAACCGTAACATTGTACGTAGTGCCGTCAGTGGTAGGAATTGCAAATGGGCTTGTCGCATTGTTAGTTGTTGTTCCGTTCACAATTACGTCAACAGTTTCACTCCCAGATGAATTAGTTGTAACCCATTCAACATTCACACTTGTAGTACCAGGAGCAATTACTGAACCGTTTGAAGGATTAGAAACACTAATAGTTGATGATGGGTTATATCCATCTATAATTCTAATATTATCAACTGAAATATCTTCATCGCCTGAGCCTAAGTTCTCAAAAACTAAACGAATGTCAATGGAGTTCCCAGTTCCTAAGGAAGTTGTAAACTCAGTGAATATTGGGGTAAGTTCTTGTCCGTCTCCGATTCCATTCAAATCAGTATCCTGAGAAGGCGTAGAAATATTAAATCCTGTAGTTTCTGTAGTTGCAAACTGAAATATTTTAGTAAAACTACCTGAATTATCATAATCAACTTCAACATAAAATAAATCACCTCCATCCCAATCAAAATTACTGTCAGAAGGCGCATCTTCTGCTAATAGTATAGCTAAGGAAAGATTAGAGTATGTTGAGATGTCGATGTCTTGAAACAATAAAGTTTGTGTTGCTAAGGTACAAGGTGCACCATCTGTATCCATTGCAGCAAAGAAAAAAATTCCATCTTGACCAGATACAGAGTATGAGCTAGAGATGTCGGTGCCATCAGTTATTGTGAAAAAGTCTCCAGAACCATCATTACAGGTTTCAGATGGTGTTCCAGAGTTTCCTGTTTCAAAGGACTCTTGAAAAACTACAGTTTGTCCAAAAGACAAGCTCGAGATTGTAAGTGTTAAAAGTAAAATGTAAATTTTTTTCATAGTAAAAATATTTTTGATTAATTTTTGTTCATCCAAATATATAAAAAACTAAACAATCTTTAATCGATATAATGATTACTTAATAATTTATTATCAACAGTTTGTGAGATTCTCGGTTTGTTACAGTAATATTACCATGTTGTTATTTTAATGTTATTAAAGTTATTTGTTTCGCTACGGTATTTAATTTTTCTATCTTTATAAAAATTATGACACTTTAAAAAAATGAGTAACGATTCTATAAAAATTCTATTAGTTGACGATGAACCGGATATCTTAGAGATTTTAAGTTATAATTTGTCGGCTGAAGGCTATTTGATATCAACAGCTTCCAATGGATTAGAAGCCGTTAAAAAAGCCAAAAAACAACAACCACATCTCATTATTATGGACGTGATGATGCCCGAAATGGATGGCATCGAAGCTTGTGAAAAAATCCGAAACCTTCCTGAATTAAAAGATACAGTCATCACTTTTCTTACCGCTCGTGGCGAAGATTATTCTCAAGTCGCAGGATTTGAAGCAGGTGCCGATGATTACATTACCAAGCCTATCAAACCAAAAGTATTGGTCAGCAAAATCAAATCCTTACTCAGACGTTTGAATGATGCGTCATCCACTGTAAATTCTGAAGTGATACACATAGGCGAATTAACCATAGACAGAGAGGCTTATAAAATTATATCCAAAGGCATTGAAATTGTATTGCCACGAAAAGAATTTGAATTGTTATCTTTGCTCGCATCCAAACCTGGGAAAGTTTTTAAAAGAGATGAAATCCTCGATAAAGTATGGGGGAATGAAGTCGTTGTTGGCGGTCGAACCATTGATGTGCACATCCGAAAATTGCGCGAAAAAATTGGTGATGATTCGTTTAAAACAATCAAAGGAGTAGGGTATAAGTTTCAATCTTGATGGATAAAAAAATAAAAAACTCCCATACATTTTCTATACTAACAGCGTTTTTTATAACAATTATACAAACGCTCTTATTGGCAGTTTTTTTATTTAGCTTTTCTCAAGTAGAAGCATCCTTTCTTTTATTCTGGTTCCTCTGTTCGTTCATGCTTACTTATTTTATTCTCCATTTACGACTGGAAACCTATGTCTTTAATAGCATCAAAAATATTTACAAAGATTTAACCCTTTTAGATGCTGCTTCTTTTAACAACAGTCCAATCACCACAGATATGGAAAGTTTATCCAAAGAAATTGATACTTATGCCAAAAATAAAAAACTAGAGTTAGAGGCTTTAAAAATTCGAGAAGAGTACCGAAAAGAGTTTATAGGCAATGTGTCTCACGAGTTAAAAACCCCACTTTTTACAGTACAAGGGTATATATCCACGCTGATTGATGGCGCTGCCGACGATCCACAAATTAGAGATAAATATCTAAAACGTGCCGATAAAGGCATCGACCGATTGACTTATATAGTGAAGGATTTAGACATGATTACCAAACTTGAAGTGGGCGATGCCAACCTCACTCTTGAAACGTTTAACATCATAGAATGCATCACCAATGTGTTTGATTTGCTCGAAATTAAAGCAGAGAAAAAAAACATCTCTTTATTATTAGATAAAGACTATCCAACTCCTCTTATGGTTACTGCCGATCGCCAACGCATTCAACAAGTACTGACCAACTTGGTAGTAAATTCTATTAAATATGGCCATCAAAATGGCACCACCGAAATTAGTGTAGAAGATTTAAAGTCTGATAAATTGATTGTTCGAGTGACCGATAACGGCGAAGGCGTAGAAAGCAGTCATTTGACACGTTTGTTTGAACGTTTTTATAGAGTCGATAAAAGCGGATCTAGAGAAGAAGGCGGCTCGGGTCTTGGCTCTGTCCATCGTCAAACATATCATTGAGGCACATGAGGAAAAAATTTATGTGGAGAGTAAATTAGGCATTGGAAGTGAATTCTCTTTTACACTTCAAAAACAAAACCAGTAATCCAGATTACTTTCCGTATTTTTGCCAAAAATGAACACAAGTGGGCAGTAAAAACAAACTCAAACGATTTAATGAAAACGATACATTTCACAATGTGTTTCAACCCAAACGCGAAGACTTAGTCGATGCCGTGTATCCGCTCAAAGGACAATGGAATCAACAGTTTTTTAAAAACAACAACCCGTTGGTTTTAGAACTTGGGTGCGGAAAAGGGGAATATACTGTTGGTCTTGCCGAACGGTATCCCAATAAAAATTTCATAGGAATCGATATCAAAGGGGCCCGATTCTGGAGAGGTGCCAAAACCGCCATTGAAAATGAATTGCCTAATGTGGCATTTATTCGTGCGCAGATAGAACTCATAGAAGAACTGTTTGCTGCTAATGAGGTTGATGAAATTTGGATTACATTTCCTGACCCTCAAATAAAATACAAGCGTACCAAACACAGAATGACCAACGATGCGTTTTTGAAACGTTACAAAAACATCCTCAACGCTGACGGCATCATGCACCTGAAAACAGACAGTGAATTCATGCATGGCTATACCTTTGGGACTTTTGCATGGTCAAGGGCACGAGGTCCAATATGCCAACCACGATGTGTACCGCCAAGAAGGCAGCCCCGAAGAAGTGACCGCCATTCAAACCTTTTATGAAAACCAGTATTTAGCCACTCAAAAAGCAATTACGTATATTAGATTTAAAATCAACTAAATTTTGGATATATCTATTGTCTTTCTTTTGGGTCTTTCGTTTGCCTTTGTTGGTGTAATTCCACCTGGAATGCTCAATATGTCAGCAGCTAAAATCAGCCTAAAAGAAGGCCACGTCCGAGGGTTTGTATTTTCCATTGGAGTCTGTATAATTGTAGGGTTTCAAACCTATTTAGCATTGATATTTGCCAAACACCTAAGCCAACACCCCGATGTGGTGGATGTTCTAAAACGGGTTGCATTGGTTCTTTTTATTTTAATTTCAATTTACTTTTTCCTCTTAGCCAAAAGCGATGCAAGTCCCTCAAGAAGTAGATGCTTCCAAAAGTAAAAAAAGTCGTTTTTTTCAAGGGATATTTATGTCTGCTTTGAATGTGTTTCCGATTCCTTACCAAGCCTATGTAGTAACAACACTGTTATCGTATCAATTACTTTCATTGGATAACCTATCTGTTGGGACCTATGTTGCAGGGGCCACTTCAGGTACCTTTATCGCTCTTTATATTTATATATTATTTTTTGATAAAATTAAAAACTCAAAAATCACATCGCCCAAGCGAATGAATTATAGCATTGGAATTATTACGGCTATTGTATCAATAACGACCTTGGTAAATATCTTGCGAACCCCCTAATTTTTATGGCTACAGAACCTCATTTTTTTGATAAATGTTACCAAGTAGCGCGCCAAATTCCTTTGGGGCGCGTCACCAGTTACGGAGCCATTGCCACTTATCTAGGAGCTGCTCGTAGTGCCCGAATGGTTGGGTATGCCATGACCGCTTCACACGGAAAAGACGTGCCTGCACACCGCGTGGTGAACCGAAAAGGTCTTTTGACAGGTAAACACCACTTTGATGGCACAAACCTAATGCAGCAATTATTAGAAAATGAAGGTTTACAGATTGTAGACAACCAAATTCAACAGTTTGAATCTGTGTTTTGGGACCCAGCCAAAGAACTCTAATTTCTAAGCCCATCATTTCCTAAAATCCACTTCTGTTTTAAAACATTTCACAGTATATTTGTACTTTAGAATCCATCTAAATTAGAAACTTTGAAATTTAATAAACAAGATATTGAGCAAGCGCTCAAAACGATCACAGTTCCAGGCGAAGGTCAAAATATGATCGAAAGCAAGGCTGTTAAAAATATAATGGTTTTTGCAGATGAGGTTATTGTGGACATCACTATTTCCAATCCAAGCTTACAAGCCAAAAAACGGACAGAAGTTGACATTCTAAAAACGATTCACGAGTTGGTATATGCCAAAGCAAAGATCAAAGTGAATGTAAAAGTAGAGGCTTCTACTCAACCTAAAAATGAAATCAAAGGAAAGTCCATTCCAGGAATTCAAAATATAGTAGCCGTTGCATCAGGAAAAGGAGGCGTTGGTAAATCGACAGTAACTTCTAACCTTGCGGTGACGCTATCCAAAATGGGGTTTAAAGTAGGGATTTTAGATGCTGATATCTATGGACCATCCATCCCTATTATGTTTGATGTTCAAAACGAAAAACCGCTAGCGGTCAATGTAGATGGAAAATCAAAAATGAAACCTGTTGAAAATTACGGCGTTAAAGTTTTATCAATAGGCTTTTTTACAAAGCCCGATCAGGCTGTTGTATGGAGAGGGCCTATGGCTGCAAAAGCATTGAATCAAATGATTTTTGATGCCGCTTGGGGAGAATTGGATTTTCTTCTGATTGATTTACCTCCAGGAACGGGAGATATTCATTTGAGTATCATGCAATCCTTACCAATTACAGGAGCTGTGGTGGTCAGTACCCCTCAAACTGTGGCACTCGCCGATGCCAAAAAAGGCGTTGCTATGTTTCAACAAGAAAGTATCAATGTACCTGTTTTAGGGATCATTGAAAATATGGCGTATTTTACTCCAGAGGAATTACCAGATAATAAATATTACATATTTGGAAAGGAAGGGGCGAAGCATTTAGCTGAAGATTTAAACATCCCATTTTTAGGTGATATTCCTTTGGTACAGAGTGTAAGAGAAGCAGGAGATTTAGGTCGACCAGCAGCGATGCAAGAAGCAACACCTATTGAAGCATCCTTCAATCAAATTACTCAAAATGTAGCACAAGAAGTTGTGCGCCGAAATACGGCATTGCCACCAACAGATGCAATTAAAATAACCACGATGGCAGGCTGTTCTGCGGTCAAAAAATAAAGGCTATGAGTTCAGAAGAAATTAGACTAAATGTTGTAAAAGCTTTGGATGAAATCCGTCCATTCCTTGAAAATGACGGCGGTAATATCAACCTCATTGCTATTGAAAATGACGAAGTAGTCAAAGTGCAATTAGTTGGTGCTTGTTCTTCTTGTAGTGTCAATCAAATGACACTCAAGTCCGGAGTTGAAATGACCATTAAAAAATATGCGCCACAGATTCAATCGGTCATAAATATTGAAGTTTAAAAAATGATTGAAACAGATATCTTAATTATTGGCGCGGGGCCAACGGGGTTGTTTACAGTTTTTGAAGCAGGTCTTTTAAAGATGAAGTGTCATTTAATTGATGCGTTGCCACAAGCGGGTGGACAGTGTTCTGAAATTTATCCAAAAAAACCCATTTACGACATTCCTGCTTACCCTGAAATTTTAGCGGGTGATCTGACTGAAAAACTATTGGAACAATGCAAACAATTTGAACCTGGTTTTACTTTAGGTGAACGGGCTGAAACGATCGACAAACAAACAGATGGATCTTTTGTTGTGACTACCAATAAAGGGACCCAACACAAAGCTCCTGTAGTTGCAATTGCTGGGGGACTTGGGAGTTTTGAACCGCGCAAGCCGCAGCTAGATAATATAGAGTTTTATGAAGATAAAGGCGTTGCTTATATCATCAAAGATCCTGAAGTCTACCGCCGTAAAAAAGTTGTTATTTCAGGGGGAGGCGACTCGGCTCTGGACTGGAGTATTTTTCTAAGTAAAGTTGCCAGTGAAGTCACTTTAATCCACCGACGTAATGAGTTTAGAGGGGCTTTAGATTCTGTAGACAAAGTTCAAGAGCTTAAAAATGCAGGGAAGATCAATATGATCACCCCCGCTGAGGTCACTGCTCTTATTGGAGAACATCAATTGGAAGCAATTGAAGTAACCAAGTCTGGAGAATCGCCTGTGCGAATAGAAACAGATCATTTTATTCCACTATTTGGATTGTCCCCAAAACTCGGACCTATAGCTGATTGGGGTCTTGAGATCGAAAAAAATGCCATCAAGGTTAATAATGCACTTGATTATCAAACGAATATTCCGGGGATTTTTGCTATTGGAGATGTCAATACCTATCCTGGGAAATTGAAACTTATTCTTTGTGGATTCCACGAAGCAACCCTCATGTGTCAGGCGGCTTATCAGATTATAAATCCAGGTAAACGCTATGTGTTAAAGTATACAACTGTAAGCGGTATCGATGGTTTTGATGGGACGCGTAAAGAAGCTCCTAAAGCCGTAGTAAAATCAATAAATTAATGGATCAAGATGTACAAATAAAAATCACTGATCGTGATGGTAAATTACATGAAATCGCTGCCCCGGTGGATATGGCTTTAAATCTTATGGAGGTGGTTCGACTTTACGAACTGGCTCCCGAAGGAACTATTGGAATTTGTGGTGGTATGGCCATGTGTGCCTCTTGCCAATGTTATGTGTTAACGGAACACCCACTTCGTGAAATGCAAGACGATGAGGAAGCAATGCTTAGTGAAGCTTTTAATGTCAAGCCCAATAGCCGTTTGGGATGCCAGATTCAAATCACTCCAGAAATGGAAGGTCTCGAAATTGAATTAGCGCCTGAAGACTAAGTCCTTTGTCCCAACAGTATTTATTCTAAAATTTCTAAAGCTAGTGGTAAAATTCGTTCTACGAATTTTGTGTAAGCAAGTGTCGATGGATGTAAATTATCTGAAGCTACCAATGCTGTATTGGTCAATCCTTGCTGAGTAATATCAGTGATGTATACGTATTTTAAGTTGTTTTCAGTGCAATAGGTTTGTGCATAGTTGTTGTATAACTCAAGCTGTGAGCTAATATTTAATGCATTACTCCCTTGGCCAAATGGAGTGTAGGCATAATCTGGAATCGAAACTACTATTAGTTTAGAAGCATCGCCTCCAACTAATGAAATTGCGGTCTGAATTAACTCAACAAATTCAGTTTCATACAGTTCAAAAGGTCTGTTTTGATATTGATTATTCACTCCAATTAAAAGGGTTGCCAAATCAAAATCATTCGGTGGTTCAGCACTGGAAATGGCATTTTTCAAATTGGTAGTAGTCCAACCTGTTTGTGCAATGATTTCTAGATTAAAAGTATCAAGTTCTGTATAGCGTGCTTGCAAACTGTCTTTTAACTGTGCTGGAAACCGACAGTCATCACACACACTTTGCCCAATGGTATAGCTATCGCCAAGTGCAATGAGTTTGAAGTTTTCTGGTGCTGCAGTAGTTTCTGTAACAGTATCTCCAGTAGGGGAATCTGCAGTTGAGTTACAACCAAAAAAAGTGAGTCCCACAGTTAGTGTGAGTGCAATACTATTTAAACGTCTGTTCATTAAATTCAATTTATTTGAATGCATTTAATCCAGTGATATCAAACCCAGTG
This sequence comes from uncultured Flavobacteriaceae bacterium, assembly GCA_943789465.1. Classification (GTDB taxonomy): domain Bacteria; phylum Bacteroidota; class Bacteroidia; order Flavobacteriales; family Flavobacteriaceae; genus Hel1-33-131. Next base: position 100,998 of record CALSUF010000004.1, read on the forward strand.
ATTAGCAAATGAATATCGTGAGTTCCTTCATAAGTGATTACACTTTCTAAGTTCATGGAATGACGCATAATACTGTATTCGCCGCTAATGCCCATACCTCCTAACATCTGTCGGGCTTCACGTGCAATTTTTATAGCCATGTCTACATTGTTTCGTTTTGCCATTGAGATTTGTGCGGTAGTTGCGCGGTCTTCATTTCTCAACACACCCAAACGCCATGTCAGTAATTGTGCTTTGGTGATTTCGGTAATCATTTCCGAAAGTTTCTTTTGTTGCAACTGAAATTGACCAATTGGTTTTCCAAATTGAATGCGTTCTTTGCTGTATCTTAAAGCGGTGTCGTAACAATCCATTGCGGCACCAATAGCACCCCATGCGATTCCGTATCGTGCTGAATCCAAGCAGCCAAGTGGTGCGCCAAGTCCAGATTTGTTTGGTAATAAGTTTTCTTTTGGAATTTTAACATTATCAAAAATAAGTTCTCCTGTAGAACTTGCGCGTAACGACCATTTATTGTGGGTTTCAGGCGTTGTAAATCCTTCCATTCCACGCTCCACGATCAATCCGTGAATACGTCCTTCTTCATTTTTCGCCCATACTACTGCTACGTTCGCAATTGGAGAGTTTGAGATCCACATTTTTGCTCCGTTTAAAAGATAATGGTCACCCATATCTTTAAAATTAGTAGTCATGCCACCAGGGTTACTTCCATGGTCAGGCTCAGTCAACCCAAAACAACCAATCCATTCGCCACTGGCTAGTTTTGGTAAGTATTTTTGACGTTGTGCTTCATTTCCATATTTCCAGATGGGATACATTACTAATGAGGATTGCACAGATGCTGTACTTCGTACACCAGAATCTCCACGTTCAATTTCTTGCATGATCAGTCCATAAGAAATTTGATCCAACCCTGCACCACCATATTCTGTGGGGATGTAAGGTCCAAAGGCACCAATTTCTGCTAAACCACCAATAATTTGAGTTGGAAATTCTGCACGTTGCGCATAATCTTCTATAATTGGAGAGACATCTCTTTTGACCCAGTCACGAGCTGCACTTCTTACGAGTTTGTGCTCTTCAGATAATAAATCATCTAAATTGTAATAGTCAGGTGCTTCAAATAAATCTGCTTTCATCGGTAATTTTTGTTTTTAATTCAATTTTATACAATCAAAAATGAGAATTAGATAATGTGAGTACAAAAATACTTATTCCGCTTGAAAACTCTACAATTTTAAATAAAAATCTTTTGTAAGTAATGTATATTCTTTTGTGTACTGGTGTCGCGCGATTTCAATAATGAGTTCGTGTGTTTGGGCGGTTTGTTTTTTGAACGTAAAACAAATCATACTGCGCTTTAAAGGGCTCGATTCTTGTCCTCTTATATGTAAAATTTTTGAAGGGTATAAATTTTCTTTTGCTGCCAACTTAGTAAATGAAAATTCTTCGCTAAAAGGAATGACCACATTAAACTCTCCATTAGGGGATAGTAATTTGGAGACTGATTTTATAAGCTCTGTGAAGGGCATGGCATCTTCAAATCGTGCTTGATTTCGCACTTCATTTGTTGTTTTAAAGGTATCTGTAAAAAAAGGAGGGTTTGAAATAATCAAGTCATATTGATCTTCGATTTCTGCTGTAAATTCATTGAGAGATGCATGGTAACAAAACAAACGGTCACCCCAATCAGAGGTTTCAAAATTTTCGACACATTGTTCGTAGGCGTCGTCGTCAATTTCAAGAGCGTCTATAAGTTCGGCTCCACTTCTTTGTGCCATCATCAACGCTAAAATCCCTGTTCCAGCACCAATGTCTAAGATAGAATTAGGTTTCAAATCTAAGCTTGTCCATGCACCCAATAAAACGGCATCCGTCCCGATTTTCATGGCACACCGGTCTTGCGCAACGCTAAATTGTTTGAATCGAAAGGGTTTCGACATTATTCTAAGTATAATTCAATCAAACCAGGAGGGGTGTTGACTGTAATTGTTTTGGCGTCTCGATCTAGGTTTTTAATAAAATCATCATTCATTGGAATCAAGATTTCAATTCCATTGCAGTCCACTTCAAACAAGGCTTGAGCTGTAGAATCATTCACTCCTTTGACGGTACCCACAGGGCCAAAATTTTCATCATTTAATTGAAATCCAATAATTTCATGAAAATAAAATTTAGTGCCTTCAAGTTTTGGCAGCGAATCTAAAGGCAAGTAAAGGTCGCATTTCATCAAGGCATCGGCGTCAGCTTCATCTGTAACATCGTCAAACTTAAGTCGGAGTAAATCCGATTTATGCAGTTGTGATTTTTCAATAAAAAACGGAATCAAAGTACCATTCACTTCAATGAAAATGGCATCTAAATTCTCATAAATATCGGGTTGATCCGTATCTAGTTTTGCGAGGAGTTCTCCTTTAAAACTATATTTTTTGACAATTTTACCTAAATAAAAACATTCTTCTTTTGTCATGATTCAATGCATAAAAAAAACCTGACAAATTTGCCAGGTTTTAAAGGTATAAAAAAAATTTATTTTTTTATTTTTCTTCAGTAGCTGGTGCTTCTGGAGTTGCTTCTTCAGTAGCAGCCTCAACAGGTGCAGCTTCTTCAGCAACTGCTTCTTCAGCAACTGCTTCAACAGGTGCAGCTTCTTCAGTAGCAGCTTCTTCCACGATAGGAGCCGCTTCTTCTATTACTTCTTCTACAACAGGTGCAGCAGCAGCAATTCGTGCTTCATTAGTTGCTTTTTCAGCTTCAAACTGTTTTACAGCTTCCGCTTCTTTTGCTTTTACTAAATCACTTTTCTTAGCATCCACTTTGGCATTCTTTTCTTCTACCCAAGCTTGAAACTTAGCTTCTGCTTGCTCTTCAGTCAAAGCGCCTTTACGAACACCACCAACAAGGTGATTTTTCAACATCACTCCTCTGTAAGATAAAATTGACTTTGCAGTATCTGTAGGTTGTGCTCCATTTTGAAGCCATTTTACAGTCCCGTCAACATTAAGTTCAATTTGTGCTGGGTTGAAGTTTGGATTGTAAGTTCCTAATTTTTCAAGGTATTTACCGTCTCTTTTTGAACGCGCATCAGCTGCTACGATCCAGTAAAAAGGTTTTCCTTTTTTACCGTGTCTTTGTAATCTAATTTTTACTGGCATAATAATTAATTTGTGAGGTTCTCGACCTCGGTTATTAATGAGAGCGCAAATATACTATATTTTTACTTTCTACAATCTTTTGTTTATTTTTTTTATATTTTTGAATTTAGGTACTCAATTGATCAATTACAAATAAAATTTGTTCCATTCTTAAAAAGAACCTTAGTTATGAAAAAATTATTCTCTTCCCTACTTATAATACTGACTCTTTTTGGATGTCAAGATAACATAGAATCGAGTTTGCCTGCTTTTGTAGGTTTGAAAAATGGTGATTTTACATGGAGATCTTCCTCATCTACTTTGGTGGTGGGTGCGACTGGCGTCTTAACATTTGCAGGGACGGATGGTAATGGAATGCTCACGCTAACGTTACCTACAATAGCTTTAGGGACATTTACTTTAGGAGCTAACGCGACTGCTTTAGCCACCTATTCCGAAGGAGAATTCATGTATTCAACCAACAATTCTGGAAACGCAAGCATTGTGTATGTGAGTGATGGTACGATTACTATTGACGAACTTGATGTGGTCAATGGGACGGTGACGGGCTCTTTTTACTTTAATGCCTATACCGCTGACGGCGAACGGGTGATGAATTTCTCTGAAGGGGTTATTTATAAATTGCCTGTGACTGAGGGCTCGCTTTAGTTTTTTTTATTTTCGAAGACTTTAGGCTTTGAGGAGCTGAGTACGACACGAAATGATTGACTTTGTCGAATCTTCGATTTCGTGCGATAGTGGAGGGGTACTAGAAATTAATTTTATACGGCGTATTGAGTGGGTTTTTATTCAATTTCAATCGTATCTTTTTCAATGTTTAATAATTTAAATTCTTTTCCTGGCATTTTAAATTTGCATGAATTCCAACTTGTCCATTCGATAAATTTTAATCCTGCGAATCCCTCTTTTATTTGAAGATGTCCTCGAAGTTCATTCCTAACAACGATTTTTCTTTTAAATGTCTTTGGGCTTCAACCTCTCGAAAAACTTGACGTTCCATATTCGATATAGATGTTTTCTTTGCACAACCGTATGCTTCTTGGCAAAGAGGTCTTAACGAATATAACAACAAACTCATTAGACAATATTTACCTAAAAAACAGATTTTAACCTCATAAACCATAAAACTATTTACCAGATTATCAATAAATTAAATAACAGACCTAGAAAATTATTGAACTACAAAACTCTGAATGAAGTATTTTTAACTATTTTTAACCCTAAATGTTGCACTTATTAATTGAATCTAGCAAATACAAAAGCATGTATTATCATAACAGCATAAAAAAACTAATCTATTTTTCTCTCATTCTAGTGATTTTTTCAACGACCTATAATTGTAAAAATGATAAAGTTAAATCATCTAATATAAAAACTACTCCCAAAATAGAAGTTCCTGAAAATATGGTTTGGGTTGAAAAAAAAACCTTTTTGCAAGGAGCTAAAAACTCTGATAAGTATGCAATGGCAAGAGAAAAACCTGCTCATATGGTAACTGTTGATGGATTTTTTATTGATATAACTGAGGTTACTAATAAACAGTTTAAAGCATTTGTGAGTGCTACAGATTATGTTACTATTGCAGAGCGACAGATTGATTGGGAAGAGATGAAAAAACAGCTTCCTGCTAGCACACCAAAACCCCATGATTCAATTTTACAACCTGGAAGTCTAATTTTTAATAAAAAGGTAAATGCAGTTGTAAATATGGAAAACTATGGACAATGGTGGACTTGGAAAACTGGTGCAAATTGGAAACATCCTGAAGGTTCAAAATCCTCTATTGAAGGTAAAGACAATTATCCTGTGGTACATATTGCATATGAAGATGCTATAGCATATTGTAAATGGGCAAACAGACGTTTGCCAACAGAAGCAGAATGGGAATTAGCTGCGCAAGGCACAAATTCGAACACCATTTTTACTTGGGGAAATGATCCTGCAATTTTAGACGCCAACGCAAACACTTGGCAAGGAGTTTTTCCTACTAAAAATGAATCAAAAGATGGGTTTGAATTTATATCTCCAGTAAAATCCTATCCTGCAAATAGTATTGGGCTATATGATATGGCTGGAAATGTTTGGGAACTTACTAGTGATTTGTTTAATGTAAAACATTATTCTGAATTAGATGTGTCCTACCCAATTTTAAATCCAAAAGGAGCTGATAAACATTTCAATCCAAACAATCCTTATCAAGTAGAATATGTAATGAAAGGTGGCTCTTTTTTATGTCATGCCTCTTATTGTGCAAGTTTTAGAATTTCTGCAAAAATGGGAGTTTCTATAGATTCTGGATCTGACCATATGGGTTTTAGAACTGTTGCTTCACCAGAAATGTTAGTATCTAAATAAAATTTAGTTTGCTGAAGGATTTATTAAGTATTTTCAAATCATGGTGGGTGACAATTAGATGCTGGTCAATCTTCAATTGTACCAATGATACATTTGGCTAAAAAATACAAGAATCAAATAAAAATTATGGTAGATTCTGGTTTAAGAGGTGGCCCAGATATTGCAAGAGCAATGGCTAGTGGCGCAGAATTTACATTTATGGGGCGAAGTTTTATGTATGGTGTTGGTGCTCTAGGAAAACAAGGTGGTAATCATACAATCTCATTAATGAAAAGAGAATTTCAACAAGTTATGGAACAAGTATGTTGTGAAAGAGTAGAAGATTTACCACAACATTTAATTACAAAATAATTCTTTTAATTTAGTTGATACTCTGCTTCGTAAGCCAACAGTGCCAAAGCAATTAATTATACACGGTGTTTTCTTTAGTTTTTTATTTCCGTATTAAATATTTTAAAATATTCTTTGAACATAAATTTTCTGTTCCGTTTGTAACCTGTTAATTCTGATAATATTCCTAAGTCAATTAAATCTTTAATTAATCTGTTTGCGGTAGATGCAGAAATATTTAAAAGGTCTGAAACTTGCTTTGAATCTGTAATAGGCATTTGAAAAAGTTGTTTCATTAATAACTGACCATTTTCAATTTTACTTCCTAGTTTTGGGAATCTTTCTGTTTCAATATTATTTTTTCTAAACATCCTACAGCTCCGCTAAGAGAGTCCCATTTATAAAATAAAGAGACACTGCAAAAAGGTGCGATTTTTAGTCTTCCCTCGTCTTAACTTATGATAAAATTATTTTATGAAAATTTAGACTTGGGGTCAAAAATCAAATAAACGTACTAAAGAATTTGATTACTCCCAAAAAAATACCACATTTTAACATAAATAATTGATTATGTTTACTTTGTGTTTTAAATCATTAAACAACATTATAATTTATCACAATTTTAAACATCTTTTTCATTCACAATCATAGGGACTAATTTGTTTATAATTAATAGCATTTAGGCATACTCAAACCCCTAAATAGTTCTATATTTAGGCATCTGTTGATTGCTTATAAAACACACATATGTACTTAATTTTTGATACCGAAACTACTGGCTTGCCAAAGCGTTGGAATGCACCCATTACCGACGTCGACAATTGGCCGCGCTGTATTCAGATTGCATGGCAATTGCATGACGAGCTCGGAAACTGTATCGAGCATCAAGATTATCTCATACGCCCAGACGGTTTTAATATCCCGTACGATGCCGAAAAAATTCATGGCATCTCCACAGAGCTAGCAACCGAACAAGGCTTGGCACTTTCCGAAGTGTTAGAACTGTTCAATATCGCACTTTCAAAAACCACTTTTGTAGTCGGTCAAAACTTAGGCTTTGATTTGAATATTATGGGCTGTGAATTTCACCGCCTACAGGTCGCATCGCCTTTGAGTGAACTCCCTGTTTTGGATACCTGTACCGAAAAAACAGCTTCCATGTGTCAAATCCCAGGAGGTAGAGGAGGGAAGTTTAAATTGCCAACACTAACAGAACTGCATCAATTTTTATTTCATAAACCTTTTGGAGAAGCACACAATGCCACTGCCGATGTAGAAGCCACCACCCGTTGTTTTCTGGAATTAATTCGACGAAAAGAATTTACCATAGATCAATTACAAGGCACCAACGATTTTTACGAGCGTTTTCAATCAGAAAACCCAGATCAAATCACGCCCATTGGTTTAAAGCATGTCAACCTCAAACAAGAATCAGCCAAAATTGCGGCGCGAATCCAACAAGAAAAAGAGGCGGTAACACCCCAGCAAATTACAACAGAAATTCCGGATATACTCAATGATGTGGAAGTTGTGCATCTGCATAACCACTCCCAATTTTCGGTTTTACAATCCACTATCAGTATCAAAAATTTAGTCGCTGCTGCTTCTGATAACCAGATGCCTGCCGTGGCCATTACCGATCATGGAAACATGATGGGAGCCTTTCATTTTGTCAAAGAAATTGGTAATTATAATAGAGACATTCGTCAAAAAAATAAAGACGCCGAAGCGGCCAATGAACCCGCAGACGCACAAGAAATTAAAGGAATTGTAGGTTGTGAATTTTTTGTCTGTGAAGACCATACCAACAAATCTCAAAAAGACAACGGTTATCAAGTCGTCTTTCTAGCAAAATCTAAAAAAGGCTACCACAACCTAGTGAAAATGTCGTCCAAGGCCTACACAGATGGGTTCTACTATTTACCACGAATTGACCGCAACATTGTTGAAACCTATAAGGAAGATCTAATTGTCCTAACCGGAAATTTATACGGCGAAGTACCTTCCAAGATTTTAAACGTTGGAGAGCGTCAAGCCGAAGAAGCCCTTTTGTGGTGGAAAGACAAATTTGGAGCCGATTTGTATGTGGAGCTCATGCGCCACAACCAAGAAGATGAAAACCGTGTCAATCCAGTACTGATCAGTCTTGCCAAAAAACATGCGGTCAAATTAGTTGCGACAAATAATACCTATTACATCAATCAAGAAGATGCCAACGCACATGATATCTTGTTGTGTGTGAAAGACGGTGAAAAGCAAGCTACGCCTATAGGACGTGGACGCGGATACCGTTATGGGCTTCCAAATCAAGAATATTATTTCAAATCCTCACAGGAAATGAAATCCATTTTTAAAGATGTTCCTGAAGCAATTGTAAACATTCAAGAAGTGGTTGATAAAATTGAACCCTTTGAACTGGCACGGGACGTCTTACTACCAAAGTTTGATATTCCTGAAGAATTTATAAACCCAGCGGATGAAATAGACGGCAGTAACTTTGGAGAAAATGCTTACTTAAGGCATTTAACCTATCAAGGTGCTGAAAAACGATATGGAGAACTCTCAGAAGACATCAAAGAACGCCTTGATTTTGAGTTAAAAACCATTGAAAACACAGGGTATCCGGGCTATTTCCTCATTGTAGAAGACTTTATTCGTGTGGCACGTTCCATGGATGTGTCGGTAGGACCTGGACGTGGATCAGCCGCCGGTTCTGTGGTTGCCTATTGCCTTTGGATCACCAATATTGACCCTATCAAATACGATTTACTTTTTGAGCGTTTCTTAAACCCCGATCGTGTGAGCATGCCCGATATCGATATTGATTTTGATGATGAAGGACGGGGACGTGTGATGGATTATGTCATCCAAAAGTATGGATCTAGTCAAGTGGCTCAAATTATTACGTATGGAACCATGGCGGCCAAATCGTCTATTCGAGATACGGCCAGAGTTTTAGATTTGCCTTTAGGCGATGCCGATCGCATTGCAAAGCTGATCCCCAACATGGCCAAGTTGAACAAAATTTTTAATACGCCTGAAAAGGAGCTAAAAGCGAAGTTCAGATCGGAGGATATGGAGCTGATCAATCAGTTGCTTAATTTGTCTGATGGCGACGACTTGGAGGCTGAAACCATCAATCAGGCGCAGGTATTAGAAGGATCGCTTAGAAATACAGGTATTCATGCCTGTGGGGTGATTATCACTCCTGGAGATATTACCAATTATGTGCCCATAGCTACCGCTAAAGATTCCGACCTTTATGTGACCCAGTTTGACAACTCTGTGGTGGAAGATGCAGGACTGCTAAAAATGGATTTTTTAGGGTTAAAAACCTTAACACTCATAAAAGACACCGTTAAAATTGTAAAAGCGAAACACGACATCACACTGGATCCTGATAATTTTCCATTGGATGATGAGTTGACTTATGAGCTGTTCCAACGTGGGGAAACCGTTGGAGTATTTCAGTATGAATCCCCAGGAATGCAGAAGCATATGCGCGATTTAAAACCGACGGTTTTTGCCGATTTAATTGCCATGAATGCCTTGTATCGACCAGGACCAATTGAATACATTCCTAGTTTTATTCGCCGTAAACAAGGCGATGAAGAAATTAGTTATGACCTTCCAGAAATGGAGGAATACCTAGAGGAAACGTATGGAATTACGGTTTATCAAGAGCAAGTGATGCTTCTGTCGCAAAAACTGGCTGACTTTACCAAAGGTGAAGCCGATGTGTTGCGTAAGGCGATGGGTAAAAAGCAAATTGCGGTACTCGATAAAATGAAACCGAAGTTTATAAACCAAGCGGCTGCTAAAGGGATGGCAGCGGATAAGCTTGAGAAAATTTGGACGGATTGGGAAAAATTTGCAAGTTATGCATTCAATAAATCCCACTCCACCTGTTATGCATGGATTGCCTATCAAACGGCTTATTTAAAAGCCCATTATCCAGCGGAATACATGGCAGCAGTATTGTCCAACAACATGAACGACATCAAGCAAGTTACATTTTTTATGGAAGAATGTAAACGCATGAAATTAAATGTATTAGGGCCAGATGTCAATGAGAGTTATTATAAGTTTTCGGTAAATAAAGACAATGCAGTACGCTTTGGAATGGGCGCTATAAAAGGCGTTGGTCATGGTGCTGTGAAAACCATTGTAGAGGAACGTAAAAATGAAGGTCCTTATAAATCCATATTTGATTTGGCAAAACGGATCGATTTAAGAGCAGCCAACAAAAAAGCATTTGAAAACTTAGCCAATGCAGGTGGATTTGATTGTTTTCCACATACACATCGTGCACAATATTTTCAAGACGAAGGCGATGGGATTACCTTTTTAGAAAAAACCATTAAATACGCCAACCGCTACCAAGAAAATAAAAACTCAGCACAAGTCAGTTTATTTGGAGAATCGAGCGATGTTCAGATAGAAGAGCCTGAAATTCCGCCATGTGAAACATGGGGAACGATGGAAAAATTAGCCCGTGAAAAAGAAGTCGTTGGAATTTATATTTCTGGACATCCTTTAGATGATTTCAAGCTCGAAATGCAAAATTTCTGTAATGGCGATATTTCTGTGTTCCATGATATGCCAAGTTTTTTAAACAAAGAGATTTCCTTTGGAGGCGTCGTAACGGATGTACAACACCGGGTGAGTAAACAAGGCAAAGGCTGGGGCACATTTACCATTGAAGACTATATGAACAGTCACGAATTTCGAATTTTTGGCGAAGAATATTTGAAGTTTAAACATTTCCTCATGCACAATAATTTTGTGTTTGTGCGTGCCTTAATAAGAGAGGGATGGACCAACCGTGATACGGGGGCTAAAGGCGATCCCCGATTGCAATTCAATAGTTTTCAGTTGCTGCATGACATCATGGAATCCTATGCAAAAAAACTCTCTATCCAATTAAATATCAAAGAAATTTCTGAAGAAAAAATACAAAGCATCAAAGACCTTTTACAAATGCATTCCGGAAACCATAACTTAAAATTTGTGGTCTATGACGATGAGGAAGAATTAAAATTAGAGATGAACAGTCGTTTGCAAAAAATTAAAATATCGCAAGAACTGTTAGAAGAATTAAAAGCGCAAGAGGTATATTATAAATTAAATTAAGGACTCATAGCAATCGACAATTCGGTCATAAGTAAAACAAATCGTTAACGATTAAGATTCTAAGTTTTTTAATTAGTTTTGTAACATATTAAAAGCAATCAATTAGTAGTAGTATGATTAAAGGTTTGTTGATACTTTTTACAGTTTTTGCAGTGATCGCCTTACTCAATTTTTCATCACTTAAATTGATGAAATTAGAAGCGGTTAGAAAAGCAAAATTTAGAAAAGTATTTTTTTATTTTTATGGACTATTTCTAATTTTTACTGGCGTTGTCAATTGTGTCGAAAAATCAGAACTCAATAGTGTTTTCATAATAGAAATCCTTATTGGTTTCGTTTTTCTTGTTGGAAATTATCTAGGAAAACTAGAAGAAAAAAAACCTTGTTAAGGATGATTGCTTACATACATTACATCTAATATGAATACACAAATAATTATAAACAGTTAAAAATAACAAAATGGCATTAGAAATAACAGACGCAAATTTTGAAGAAACAGTATTAAAAAGTACTAAACCTGTATTGGTTGATTTTTGGGCAGCATGGTGTGGTCCTTGTAGAATGGTAGGTCCTATCATCGAAGAAGTCAGTGCAGAATATGCTGACAAAGCCGTAGTAGGAAAAGTGGATGTAGATGCAAATCAAGAATTTGCTGCCAAATATGGTGTGCGAAACATTCCAACAGTTTTGGTGTTTCAAAACGGTGAAGTTGTTGGACGCCAAGTAGGTGTATCTCCAAAAAATGTTTACACAGAAGCGATTGACGCATTGTTGTAAATCACACTCTTTTAAAAAGAAGTTTAAAAAGGTTTGTCTTATTGGCAAACCTTTTTTAGTTTAGAGCCTATGGATATTCAAAAGGAATTACAAGAAGCTTCTGGGTTTTTAAACTTTGATTTATTAGCTAAATCCATTGTAGAAGGTTTTATTTCTGGGATGCATAAAAGTCCATTTCATGGGTTTTCGGCTGAGTTTGCTGAGCATAAAATATATAATAATGGCGAAAGTACCCGCCATATCGATTGGAAGTTGTTTGCCAAAACAGATAAACTCTATACCAAACGTTATGACGAAGAAACCAACTTGCGATGCCATTTGATTGTAGATAATAGCAGTTCTATGCATTATCCAAAACTTAAAAATCACTCCATTGATAGTCTAAACAAAGTTGGTTTTTCAGCTTTGGCGGCGGCAGCCATGATGCAGCTCCTAAAAAAACAACGCGATGCTGTGGGATTGAGTGTGTATTCGGAAGCGATGGATTATTACGCTCCAGAAAAGGGGAGTGAGCGCCACCATCAAATGCTGATGGACCGTTTGAACTCCACCATGAGCAGCCCTCAAAAGGAAGTAGGTACCAAAACCTATGAAGTATTACATCAAATTGCTGAAAAGCTCCACCGCCGTTCATTGATTTTCTTGTTTACAGATATGCTTCAGCCCGATCAAGAATCAGAACAATTATTTGAAGCGCTACGCCATTTGAATCATAATAAACACGAATTGGTGTTGTTTCATGTCTATGACAAAGCCACCGAATATAATTTTAAGTTTGACAATACGCCTAAGCGTTTTGTGGACGTGGAGACAGGTGGAGCCGTGAATTTGCACCCAGAAGCATTACAAGCCAACTACGAGGCTGCTATAGCATCGTATTTCAAGGACTTACGCATGAAGTGTGGGCAATATAAAATCAATTATGTAGGGGTAGATATTCAAGAAGGATTCGACAAAATATTGACCACGTATATGGTCGAACGTCAGAAATTTAGTTAATTTTCATTTTAGTTGAAAATAAAGTCAAAAATAGTTGTGAAATGAAAAATGCAGTGTATCTTTGCAACCGCAATAACGCAACGGTTTGGTAGTTCAGTTGGTTAGAATACCTGCCTGTCACGCAGGGGGTCGCGGGTTCGAGTCCCGTCCAGACCGCTAAGTATTTTTAAGAAAATACAAATAGTAAATAAGACGTTGTGTTGTGATAATCAAATGATTATCCGTGGTTTGTGACAAAACCAGTGAGAAGCTTTCCTTTAATGGAGGGCTTTTTTTATATCTAATCACCAAGGATTAGCAGTTCTTCAGATTAATCTAACGGAACACTACCATCCAAAAGTGTATCCTTAAATAAGAAATTTTTAATTTTTTAGATATAATCCACTTGATTTACTGTTTTTAAACCCTTGTGAAAAATAGATGTTTTAATACTGTTGTGAGTTTTTATCGTATATTGTATGAGTTACTACGACAATAATTCAACAAAAATATGTCATCATTAACTCCTTCAACTTCAATTTTAGGGTTCAGAAAAGCCAAACACTTGCTCAGACGCAGTTGTTTCCAATATTCTAAAACCGTTTTGGATCAGTTTGCAACTTTAACTCCACAACAAGCATTGGCTCAACTCACTGTAGAACCTACTGTTTTTTGGGAAGATCCTTATGACATGAAAGTATATGCTCAATCTGGAGTATCCGATGATTTTTGGATTCATACGCCCAATACAGTGCCTTCAGATTTTCCATATGGACAGTTTCGTAAACGAGGAATACTTTCTGGATGGTGGTGGTACAACGCTTATAAGCAGAACAACCTCAAGCACAAGCTCATCTTTTTTTTACATACAACTTTTACGGTTTCTAAGGATGATGGCGTCGGGAAGTCTTCCTATTTTTATGACTATTTAAAGTTATTAGATTTCTATGCTTTTGGAAATATTAAAACACTCGCTAAAAAAATCACATACGACAATGGAATGTTAAATTATTTGGATAACACAACAAATAACAAAAACAATCCTAATGAGAATTATGCGCGCGAATTCCTTGAGCTTTTTACAATTCTTAAAGGCCCACAAATCGAACAAGGAAATTATACGAATTACACAGAGACCGATATTCAAACCACAGCTAAAGTTTTTTCTGGAATAAAAATGAAACCTAATAGGGATGTTATCGACCCTGATACTGGGATTCCAATGGGTTATGCAAAGGTTTCTCAACACAATACGGATTCCAAAACGTTTAGTAATACGTTTAATAATTTAACAATTACAGGGCAATCCGATGAGGTAGGGATCAAACAGGAGATAGACGATTATGTAGAAATGGTATTTGCGCAAGAGGCAACAGCCAAGGCGTATGTTAGAAAAATTTATAGATATTTTGTAAAAAGTGAATGGGATCAAGAAGTTGAAGATGATATCATTACGCCGCTTTCAGTGCAGTTGATTGCATCTGATTATGACTTGTTAGATGTCGTTAATACGCTTTTAGAATCAGAGCATTTTTATGATGAAGATGATTCAGATAACTCAAATGAAACTATCGGAAGTATAGTCAAAAACCCTATTCAACTTTTAAGTGAAGCGTTAAGTTTATTGCAAATCGAATTACCAGATCCTTCCGCAAGCAGTGCAAATCCGCCAACGACTTGGACAACAGATCAAGATTATTTTCACAAATTTTACTTTAATTTTTGTTATTTCGGATATTTTGCTGGCTCTGGGATGAATCCATTTTCACCTGAAACAGTCGCAGGATACCCTGGCGATTATCAATCACCTGATTTTGATCGCAGTTGGTTTTCTTCCAACACGGTTATTTCACGCTATAAACTTATAGAATGTTTTATATCTGGAAAAAATAAAATTAGCAGTCCAAATACCAATATTTGGGTGTTGTTTAACAGTGTTGATTATGTGCATAGTTCTGGAAATTTTTCTTTTGCGAGTGATGCTCAGACTTTAGTCACCGAGATTTCAGAGTTGCTTTATTGCGAATCTATAGATCAAATCAGAATCGACTATTTTATGACAGTTCTTAATGAAATGGATCCCTCTTATTGGAACTCAGCTTGGAATAACTACCTCCAAACGGGGGTTGATGTACAAGTCAAAATACGACTTGACGCACTATTTACTAAAATGATTAATGCTCCAGAATTTCAATTGATGTAAGACGCAGAAGAATGAAAAGAAGACAATTTATAAAACTATCATCAACAGCTTCAGCGATTGGACTTATGCCTTTTCAAGTGAATGCCTCTTTAAAATTAATGAATTCATTTTTTAATTGTGATGTCTCAAACAGGAAATTAGTGTTGATTGAACTCTCTGGCGGAAATGATGGACTTAATACGGTGATCCCTATTAGTGCGTTTACCGATTATCAAACCCTACGTCCAAACATTCATATTCCATCAGCCTTATATCTTCCGCTTAATCAGATTGACGCTAGTTTAGCAGGCACAAATCAAGATATTGCATTACATCCTGCCCTTACAGGGTTGAAAGATTTATATGCAGCAGATCAACTCAGAATTATTCAATCTGTAGGATATCCATCCCAAAACAAAAGCCATTTTGCGTCTCAAGATATTTATGCAACTGGTAATGATGGTAGTAATTGGAATAATGGCAGCGACAGTGGTTGGATTGGTCGTTTTATGGAACAAGCTTATGCGGATTTAATTCCAGCAAACTACCCATTGGGAATTCAGATAGGTTCACAAAATACAAATCTTGGATTTCATGGCATCGTTGAGCATGGTCTTGCCTTAAATATCAATGGTCAAGATTCGGAAAATTTTTATTCTGTTTTAAGTGGTTTGGGAGGCAATCCACCAGTAAATATTCCAAACTCACATTACGGAACAGAACTTCAGAACATAATAAACGTCGATGCGCTTTCCAATCAGTATTCGGAAATCATTTCCAACTCATTCAGTGCAGGTTCAAACAGTGCTGCAACGACTTATCCAGATACTGATCTTGCCGATCAGTTAAAGACGGTCGCCAGATTGATGCGAGGAGGTATTCAGTCTAAAATATTTATGGTTAAGTTAGGTGGATTTGATACGCATAATAATCAAAACCAAGCTTCCGGAGATGTACAAGGAAAGCATTATGAATTAATGTCCGAATTATCTGGAGCTATTGAAGCATTTATGTCAGATTTGAATTCCGATAGTTTAGCGGAAGATGTGTTGGGAATTACCTTCTCAGAATTTGGAAGAAAAGCCCAAGAAAATGGCAGTTTAGGAACGGATCATGGCGAAGTTGCGCCTGTTTTTGCTTTTGGAAAACCGGTTAAAAGTGGGGTTTCAGGAGTGAATGTTGATTTGAGTGAAGCGGTTTCATCTAATAATTTTCAAATACAATCGGTTCAACATGATTATAGACAAACTTTTGCAACCATTATGCAAGATTTCTTAGGCTCTAATGATGCCATCGTAGACGCTGCCTTTGTAGGAAACATGAACAGTGAAAGCTTTACAGATTTTAAAATCTCAGAGCTGATTAAATCAGAATTTTTGGTGCCTGAAAGTTGCTATGAAGGCAGTTTAAATATCCCTAGCGAAACACTTGCTGAATGGTCTGTATATCCTAATCCATTTAAAACAGATTTCTTTGTGAAGTCTGAAAATCAACATTTAGGGACTTCGTATGAATTAAGAAATCAACTTGGTCAACGCGTTCTGAATGGGGACCTTGAATTTATAAATGGAAATGCAATGGTGCAGACGAAAAACTTACAAAACGGACTCTATATTTTAACATTAAAAAATTCCATAGAATCTTCCGTTCATAAGTTAATTAAATATTGATTTTAAGAGTTTTAAACATAAAAAAGGCGATCTACATGGATCGCCTTTTTTATTAATGAGTATTTTTTAAAACTTATTCTTTCGTTAAGTCAAATTCCTGACCACCAAGATTCAATTTAAAACCAGTTTTTTCAGCATTAAATTGAATGCTAAGTCCAGCTTCTTCCATAGAAAACTCACCACCACCTTCACTCTCTAGAGGTAAGGTTGGTTGTCCTTCTGCTTCGAGAACAAGGACTCCGCTATTTTCAGTAACAGTAATTTTCATTGGAAATACAGGTGATGAATAGACCCCTAAATAATCTGTTAAAATCTCTACACTTCCTGCACCATCAGATGCTTTCCATTTATTATTACTTGAATCTACATCTGGTAATGCAAAGTCGGGATCAATAACTACTTTGGTCAACTCTTCGGTAGTATCCACTTTAAATGTCCATGATATATTGCGTTTCCAAATCTCAACTGGCAAAGTTTTTCGTGTCACCTTCCCGCTTTTTGTTTTTAGTTCAATAACCACAGGCATCGGCATTTTCTCTAAATTTTCTATTGTAATAATAGCACCTTGCGTCGGGTCATTTTTAACATATTTAACTTCGGTAACCGCTTGATCTAATTTCCAGCTATTAACAAACCATCCTCTCCAAAACCATCTCAAGTCTTCACCAGCCACATTTTCCATGGTTCTAAAGAAATCATCTGGAGTTGGATGTTTGTACGCCCAACGGTTGATATAAGCTGTAAAGGCCTCGTCAAAACGCTCAGGGCCTAAGATTTGCTCACGCAACAATACAAGTCCCATACTAGGCTTGTAGTATGCCAAAACTCCTAAGTTGCTTTCTTTTAGGTTGTCTGGCGAAGTATAGATGGGTTCGAGTCTGTCATTCACAAACATTCCAGACATACGGTGCATGTTTGATTTGCGTTCTTTGTATTCTCCGTCGTTAAATGCATCGGTACTCAAAGAATTAATAAAGGTATTAAATCCTTCGTCCATCCAAGCATGTAATCGTTCATTAGATCCTACTATCATTGGGAACCAAATGTGACCAAATTCATGATCTGTTACGCCCCACAAACGCTCTGTTTTTGATTCATAGCTACAAAACACGATGCCTGGATACTCCATACCGCCTTCGTTTCCAGCAACATTAATAGCTGCAGGGTAAGGATATTCTAGCCATTTCTCAGAGTAATGTTCAATAGATGCTTTTGTATATTCTGTAGAACGCGTCCAGCCATCTTGTCCTACACTTTCAACAGGGTAGGCAGACATGGCAAGAGATTTTTTTCCACTCGGTAAATTGATACGTGCAGCATCCAAAATAAAGGCTGCAGACGATGCCCATGCAACATCCCTTGAGTTTTCAATTCTAAACTTCCATGTTAAAGTAGGAGTATTTGTTGGTCGTGAGCTAGGTTGTGTCACTTCTGATTCCGATCGAATCATAACAGTGGCATCGCTAGTTTCCGCTTTTTTCAATCTATTTTGTTGTTCAGCGGTATAGACTTCAGAAGGATTTAAAAGGGCTCCTGAACAAACTACAATATGGTTTGCAGGGGCTGTAATGTTCACATCAAAAGTTCCATATTCTAAGTAAAACTCTCCAGCTCCTAAGTATGGAAGCGTGTTCCATCCACTCACATCGTCATAAACACTCATTCTTGGATACCATTGTGCCAAGGTGAAAATACGACCATTTTTGGTTTCTAAAACACCCATTCTGTCCGACCCATAATCAGGAGAAGTAAATGAGAAATCAATCTTAATTCCAACAGTTCCGCCATTAGCTTCTAACGCTTTTGGAAGGTTCACTTTCATGCGGGTATCTACAATTGAATAAGTGGTATTAATTTCTGTAGAACGACGTCCTTTTTTGTAAATCAGTTTGATAGTATTGATGCCATATCCACCATCAATATCTTGACCTTTGGCCCCGTTACGACTTCCTTGTAAAGGTATTATTGCATTTCCACGTGAGTCTTTCTTAAATAAATTTTGATCCAATTGCATCCATAAAAAATCCAATGCATCTGGACTGTTGTTTGTGTAAGTGATGGTTTCAGACCCCGAAATTTCTTTCGTTGTTTCGTTTAAGTTAACGTCAATAGTATAATCGGCGCTGTTTTGCCAATAGGCATGCCCAGGCTTTCCGCTTGCAGAGCGTGTTGCTGTTCCGTTTTTACTGTAAAAATCATGCCCAAAAGCATCGTTATAGTTGTAATTAGAGGGGGCTTTTTCTTGAGCAATTAGGGATGATGACAAGAGAAATAAGCCACAAAATAGAATAGAAAAATACTTGTTCATAGTAAGAGGTTTTTTATTAGATGGTGAAATTAATGTAAATTATAAAATATTGATTAAAAGTTATGTTAAAAGCGATGAGGTATTAAAATACGATAGATTTATGTTCCCAAATGATCGAAATAAAAAGACCTAAGTAGATCACAGCTACTACAAACTTAATAAATGCAGATGTTAAGAATCCTAATAAGCTTCCAAAAGCAGCTTTCAGAGCCGTTTTAGAATCTGCTTTATTTATCAATTCGCCGATAAAAGCCCCCGCAAAAGGACCTATAATAATACCACCAGGGATTGGAGCAAAGAGTCCAATAATGAGTCCAACAGAAGTTCCAATCATTCCAGCTTTAGTACCACCAAATTTTTTAGTGCCAAGAGCCGGTATAATATAATCTAAAATCCAAATTAACACAGCAATAATCAACGTTACAATAAGTGTTACAAAACTGATGTCAATTTCGGGCATAAAGTACACGACCAAAAGTCCAACCCAACTAGTAAATGGCCCGGGTAAAACAGGTAAAAAACTTCCAACAATTCCTAGAATCATTAAGGAAGTAGCGATTGTAATTAAAAGAAGATCCATAGGTTTTATTTGTTAGACTCTAAGAGTACTCCAATGTTACAAAATTTAACAGTTTGTTAAAAGAAATAAAAAGTCATTTTGACCACAAAAGTCTATTTTTGCACAAAATATAAAATTATGCAATCCCTTTCTGAACTTATTAAATTAATAACCCTCGAAAAAATTAATGACCACACTTATATAGGTAAAAACTATAAAGCGCCTTGGGGGCGTGTTTTTGGGGGGCAAGTGTTGGCGCAATCTCTTCATGCAGCCTATCAAACAGTTCCTGAAGATCGCGTTGCACATTCAATGCATGGCTATTTTATTTTAGGAGGTAATATAGATGTTCCAATAAAATACGAAGTCGATATCATTAGAGACGGAGGTAGTTTTACAACCCGTCGTGTAGTGGCGTTTCAAAATGAAAAAGCCATTTTTAATATGTCAGCATCCTTTCAGTTGAAACAAGACGGTGTTGATCATCAGATTTCGATGCCCAATGTTTTACCCCCCGAAGAATTGATGAATAGTCATAAACAAATTGAACAATTCAAGGCCGTAATTCCAGATACTTATAAGCGTTACAAAGCATTTTTACCTAAAATATTCGAATTTAAACCCGTTGACAACATGCTAACTAAGTTAGTAAAAAACAGCCCACCTTTTGACAATATATGGTTTAAAACTACTGAAAAACTAGCCACGAATATCCCGCTTCAACATCAGTTATTGGCCTATGCGTCGGACTATAATATTTTGCGTCCCGCATCGATGCCGCATCGCGAATTTTTGAATTCAAAAGAGGTGTTTTATACGAGCTTAGATCATGCCTTGTGGTTTCATCGCGATTTTGATATCAGTGAATGGCTTTTGTATGCGATTGACAGTCCTAGTGCTTCCAATTCGAGAGGATTCTCAAGAGGGAGTATCTTTGATACCAATGGAAATTTAATCGCTTCTGTTGCTCAAGAAGGTTTGATGCGTATCTTAGATCAAGGGTCTAAAGTTGGCACTATTTAGGCTTCATAACGATAACTAGTTAATAGGGGAAGTACTGATGCTGTTAAAATTCCTGCACCTTTTTAGCCTTAAGTAGGCGCTTTCCTTTTTGTTTTTATTAATTGTTTTTTTGTAACTTTGAACATAAAACCTTGATCAATGACTACAATTACTATAAAGAATGGTGATTTAAAGAAAACTAGTTTTAAAGATCCAAAAGACTTATTTGATTTTTTAACAGCATATTTTGCCGATGATACAATCATTATAAAAACCTCTGTTGATGCGCTATCTACTGAGCAGCTTAAAGCTTGGAAGCAACATAAAAAAGAGGGGTATAGTGATTTTGTAGATTTAAAATAATGATAGTTGTTGAGAAAACAAGTGTTGGTATTTACCTAAAAAAAAGAAATCTTACCAAACAGTATCTAAAAGTTAAGCAAGATATTGTCAATGATAATTATAAAGCGGTAGATTTAAAGAAAAGGAAGCCCCACTCAAATAATATTTGGTACTTTAGAATAACTAAAAAATACCGTGCTTTCGCTGAGAAAATGGATAACACTCTTTATGTTTTCCATATTTCAGACCACCAGTAAATGTTACTTTCCGTCCTCATTATCAATCAAAGAGAATGTTTCTTTAATCTTAAAAAAGTCTAGTTATTTCGTCTTTAAACCGCTTATAATCTACTTTTTTAGACACAAGTTTTAAGGCCTTATGAACGACTTTAGAAACTATTTTAGTATCAAATCCAAGCCCAATCGCTATTTTGCTCAACATTGTAATTTCATGTACATCTCTTATGTGATCTATGTGGACAATTCTCGCTAAATCATACAAACGCTCTATACGTTTTTCTAAGGAAGCAGGAGGACTAATAGGATGAGATTTGTAGTCTTTTAGGATGCTTGCATATCTTTCTTTTGAAATGTCTAATTTTTGTGCAAGCCGATCTAAAAATGTTTTTTCTTCTTCACTAATGAAATTGTCTCTGTAAGCAACTTTGACAATGGAAGCAAAATGGTCTTGATTTCGAGTAGTGAAACCACTATTGAATAAATCTGCAAAGGTCATATTTTATAAATTTAGGTATACAAACCTACATATTTTTTTTAAACTTTAGATTTAATTTTTAAAGGATTATCTCCTAATAAAAATCAAATTCAAAGACTATTATTATATCTTTGCAAAAATTTTTTAGTTGAGTAAAACCATTCTTTCTCAAGTATTTCAACAGTCTTTGATTCATCAAAATCTGAGCACTGCCATATCCAAATCCAAAGAAAAAATACATTTGAAAGGTGTTCTAGGCTCTTCGTTGTCCTTCACAATTGCCAGTGTGTTTAAAACCACCAATCAACCATTTTTATTGATTTTTGACAACAAGGAAGAGGCAGCTTACTATTTGAACGATTTGGAAGTCCTATTAGACGATAAAGAGGTGTTGTTTTATCCAGGAAGTTATCGAAGGCCTTATCAAATTGAAGAAACCGACAATGCCAATGTATTACTAAGAGCAGAAGTCTTAAACCGTATCAACTCTCAAAAAAAACCAGCACTTGTAGTCACTTATCCAGAAGCACTTTTCGAAAAAGTACTATCCAGAAAAGAACTTGAAAAATCAACGTTTAAAGTTGCTGTTGGTGAAGAATTAAGTTTAGATTTTTTTAATGAAGTTCTCTTTGAATACCAGTTCAAGCGTGTTGATTTTGTGACTGAACCTGGCGAATTTTCTGTACGTGGAGGTATTGTCGATGTGTTTTCATTTTCGAATGACGAACCTTATAGAATTGAATTTTTTGGGGATGAGGTAGACAGTATTCGTACGTTTGATATTGAATCACAACTTTCTATAAAATCAATTAAAAAACTTCAAATAATCCCTAATATTGAGCATAAGTTACTCAACGAAACACGGCAAGGGTTTTTAGAATACATCTCCTCAAACACAGTAGTGTTTACTAAAAATATTACGACATTTTTAGACGCTACAGATAAACTTCAAGAAAAAGCATCTGAAGCCTATGACCAACTTTCAACGGCTATCAACCATAGCCGTCCAGAAGATTTGTTTTGTACTTCTCATCATTTTAAATCTCAGTTATTAAACTTCTCTGTTGTTGAGTTTGGAAGCACCGCTATTTTAGCACTCAAAAAGGAACAGCAATTGGAAGTTCAAGTCAGTCCTCAACCGTCGTTTAATAAGCAATTTAATCTCATAATTGAAGATTTAAACACCCATCATGACCTAGGCTATCAAAATTATATTTGTTGTTCAAATGCCCAACAAGCCCAGCGTTTTTATGATATTTTTGAAACCGTAGATGAAGAGGTGCACTGCCAAACTATCGTACTGTCTTTATACCAAGGCTTTGTCGATCATGATAAAAAAATTGTTTGCTATACCGATCACCAGATATTTGAACGCTACCATAAATTTCATCTAAAAAACGGATTTTCTAAAAAGCAATCTATCACGCTTCAAGAATTAACAAAACTAGAGGTTGGAGATTATATTACTCATATTGATCACGGAATTGGAAAATTTGGAGGCCTACAAAAAATTGATGTAGAAGGCAAAAAACAAGAAGCTATAAAATTATTTTATGGCGAACGTGATATCCTGTATTTGAGTATTCATGCCCTTCACAAAATCACAAAATTTAATGGTAAGGATGGCAAATCTCCTAAAGTCTATAAATTAGGCAGTAAGGCTTGGAAAGTATTGAAACAAAAAACCAAATCTAGGGTTAAAGAAATTGCCTTCAATCTCATAAAACTCTATGCCAAACGGAAGTTAGAAACAGGCTTTAGATACAATCCAGACAGTTCAATGCAGCTTGAATTAGAAGCGTCGTTTGTGTTTGAAGATACTCCCGATCAAATGACAGCTACTGCCGATATCAAAGCTGATATGGAAAGCGAACGCCCTATGGATCGTTTGATTTGTGGTGATGTAGGATTTGGAAAAACAGAAGTTGCTTTAAGAGCCGCTTTTAAAGCCGTAGACAATGGTAAACAAGTGGCTGTTTTGGTACCTACCACCATTCTGGCATTTCAGCATGCGAAGACTTTCAAATCTCGTTTAAAGGATTTCCCTGTTGCAGTCGATTATATCAATCGATTTAAAACTACCAAACAACGCAAAGAAACCTTAGAGCAGTTAGAATCGGGGAAATTAGATATCATTATTGGAACACATCAATTGGTTAATAAATCGGTTAAGTTTAAAGATTTAGGGCTGCTAATTGTCGATGAAGAACAGAAATTTGGAGTCGCTGTCAAAGAAAAACTCAAAACCCTTAAAGACAATGTGGATGTGCTCACACTGACTGCCACACCCATCCCACGAACACTTCAATTTAGTTTGATGGCTGCACGTGATTTATCGGTAATTACTACGCCACCACCCAATCGTTTCCCAATAGAAAGTATTGTAATTCGTTTAAGTGAAGAAACGATTCGTGATGCCATTCAATATGAAATTCAACGTGCAGGGCAAGTTTATTTTATTCACAACAGAATTGAAAATATTAAAGAAGTTGCAGGGCTTTTACAACGCCTCGTTCCTGATGCTAAAATTCGTGTTGGTCATGGGCAAATGGAAGGGCGTAAATTGGAGCAGCTCATGCTTGATTTTATGGGTGGAGAATTTGATGTATTGGTCAGTACCACTATTGTAGAAAGTGGTTTGGATGTTCCCAATGCCAACACCATTTTTATTAACAATGCCAATAATTTTGGATTGAGTGATTTACATCAAATGCGGGGTCGTGTTGGAAGAAGTAATAAGAAAGCCTTTTGTTATTTTATTACACCTGATTACCATGCCATGACCGATGAGGCTCGCAAACGTATTTCTGCATTGGAACAATACACAGCTCTTGGGAGTGGCTTTAATATTGCCATGAAAGATTTAGAAATTCGAGGGGCAGGCGATCTTTTAGGAGGAGAACAAAGTGGATTTATCAATGATATCGGATTTGAAACCTATCAAAAAATTCTGAACGAAGCCATTGAAGAACTCAAAGAAACAGAATTCAAGTCGCTTTATAACGAAGACATAAACACCAAAGAATTTGTAAGAGATGTGACTATTGACACCGATTTTTCTTTGCTATTTCCTGACGATTACATCAATAATATTACAGAGCGTTTAAGTCTTTATACCCAACTGAATACTTTGAAAAATGAAGATGAATTACACTTATTTGAACGGGATTTAACAGATCGATTTGGACCTCTTCCAACACAAGTTGTAGATTTATTGGACAGTGTTCGGATCAAGTGGATAGCAACAACTTTAGGGTTTGAAAAAGTAGTCATGAAAAACCATAAATTAGTGGGCTATTTTATCAGTGATCAAGAGAGTCGTTTTTATCAGAGTATTCATTTTTCAAAAGTATTGCAATACGTACAAGCACACCCCCAGTCCTGTGTAGTGAAAGAAAAACAAATGCGTGTGGGACTTCGATTATTAATGACATTTTCAAATATAAATTCCGTTCGGCAAGCTCTGGAGGCTTTGAAACCTATTTTTGCATAACTCTTAGTTTTCAATTCAAGTTGATTATATTTGAATCCAATAAACCTACAGTCTCATGTTTAAATACCTTCTCTATCTTAGTTTAATTGTTCCGATTTTTGGGTTTTCTCAACATCAAATCAAAGGCACTTTTTCGCCTGCTACTGAATTTAAAGCAACCATGTTGTATCAGCTTTCATCAGGAAATGTGAACTATACTAGTTATGGATCCGTGGACAAAAAAGGCGTTGTGCAAATCGATCTTGATGCCTCCATCCCTGCTGGAGTCTATAAATTGGTGTATGCCTTGCCTCAATCCGATCACAATTTTGAATTTATTTATAATGGAACAGAAGATATTGTTTTTAATTTTGATAGGGCTACGGGTGTTGAATTTACAAACTCGAAGGAAAATCAATTATTTCAATCCTATAAACAGTCCATCAGTACAGCACAAAATGAGTTGTTACAATTTTATACCCAAAAGACGTTGGACTCAATAAAATATAGAAAATACCTCTTACAAATAGACAGCCTTCAAAATTCGTATGAAACATTGTCTAAAGGTCTGATTGCTTCCCATTTTATAGTCGCGAGTAAACCCTACGTACCAAGCAAAGTGGTAACGGCTGAAACCTATATGGAGAATCCAAAATCTGATTATTTTAAACCCATGAACTTTCAAGATACGATCCTTCAAAGTTCAAACTTTTTAATAGACAAATCCATTGATTATATTCTAGGAATGCACACTTCTGAAACGCCTTCATTTCAGCAATATACAGCTAATATTGATGCGGTGTACCAAGCTTTTTCAAATACAAACCTAGCTTATCAACTGATAAGTTTGAATACTTTAAAGGAACTTTTAATTAAATCACAACAAGAAGCGTTGGCAGTGTATCTCACAAAAACCTATGTACTGCCGTTGGCGATCGAACTAAGCGCGACAGAACTAATGTTGTCCCTGCAAACATTTTTACGAGCAGCTGTAGGTGCCAAAGCTCCAAATTTTGAGATACAAGATCCTTTAACGGCATTACAAACATCTCTTTATGAGTTGAAGGATACCACCACTTACATCTTAATTTTTTGGAGTAGCGACTGTGGACATTGTATGAAGGAACTTCCCCAAGTACATTCCTATATTTCAAGCCATCCTGAAAAAGACCTAAAAATCATTGCTATTGGATTGGAAAAAAAGCCTCAACCATGGGGTGAAGTTATAAAGAAATGGCCCACATTCACACATACTATTGCAGAAGGTAAATGGGAGCACAGCATTCCAATAAATTATGACATCCAAGCAACGCCAAGCTACTTTGTGTTGGATGCTTCCAAAACAATAACATCGAAGCCGTATTTATTAAAAGATTTAAAAGCAGTTTTAGATCAAAAGTGATAAAATGCATTTTCAATATGCTCAATTTGAGGGGCTTGTTTTGTAAGTACAATCGCAATGATATCAAAACGAACTTCGACCTCTAAATTTTTGGAAGCCACAAAATAATCCACCGTTTTAACAATGCGTTGTATTTGGGCCGGTTTTAGAAATTCCTCAGGCGCTCCAAAGTCAATACTACTTCGAGTTTTAACTTCTAATGCTACCAAACAATTGTTTTTTTGAGCAATGATATCAACCTCCCCTTTCAAATAGCGAAAGTTTTGTGCTAAAATCTGATAGCCTTTAGATATTAAATAATCCACTGCTAAGCGTTCTCCAGAAATACCACGATTATAAGAGTCAGACATGAAATCTTATTTTTTAGAAAATTCATAATCGCGTTCTACCTTGGCAATGCGGACTTTATATTGGCTATACCATGTTTTTTGACCTTCAGATTGTGCTTTTTGATGGTCTAAATCTGCCTTCCATTTTTTGATAGATTCCAAGTCACTCCAATAAGACACAGTAATTCCAATATCTGAATGGGCATTTTCCATGCCCAAAAATCCCTTTTGTTGAAGCGCAAGTGCATTCATAAGTGCGTTTATTTCAGCATAGCCGTCAGTGTTAGTGGTGCGCACAGTACTAAAAATAACAGCATAATAGGGTGGTGGTGGAGTGTTTGAAATCATCCTAAGAATATTAATCTATAAATAAGACCCTTGTTTTTGATTTGGTCACTTGCAGTTGAACACTCCTTCCAAAATAAAGGGCACGATTTTCGAGTTCGTGACCTGCTGGAAAATCAAATGCAACGGGCACGTCAGTATCTTTTAGTACCTCTAAAATCAAGGCTTCAATAGAGTGTCCCCAAGCTGGGGTATTGGTTTTAAGTTGGCTTATATCTCCAATGATCACGCCGGCACACTGTTCAAAATATCCGGCACGTTTCAAACTTTGTAGTTGTCTATCTATGTGGTATTTGTATTCGTCAATTTCTTCAATAAAAATAATTTTTCCTCTAGTATCAAGTTGTGTATTACTTCCCAAGGTAGCAGTTAATAAGGATAAATTTCCACCTACAAGTAGTCCTGTTGCAGTTCCTAATCTATTGGCAGAACTCCCCTCAATTTCATAAGAATTGAGTTGTCCAAAAAGGGCTGTTCTTAGGGTTTCAATAGATTGTTTTATAGCACTAGCATCTTCGGTGAGGTTGATGCACATCATGGCATGCAAACTTTCGTAGCCTAAATTATTTAAGGCATTGTGAAGCACCGTTACATCCGAATATCCAACCACCCATTTGGGATGGGTTTTAAAACCCTCAAAGTCTAGATGATCTATAATTCTAAGCGTGCCATAACCCCCGCGTGCACACCAAATTGCTTTGATGTTTGGATGGTCCAAAGCCCATTGTAAATCACTGCTGCGTTGGGCATCTGTTCCTGCAAAATGAGCTGCTTTTGTTTCGAGGTGTTTTCCAAAAACAACTTCCAATCCCCAGCTTTTTAAAAGGGTTTTGGTATTTTGAATCACCTTGGCATCTTGTTTTAAAACACCTGCAGGTGCAACAACAGCAACCGTGTCACCCATTTTTAAATAGGAAGGACGTGTCATTTCTAAGGATGTATTTGGAGAAAAAGAAGAAGTATTTGAGGCATTCATAAGCGTCTTGTTTTGTTCTAGATCATGGGCCAGTATTAAAAGGCACCACATTAAAGTATTAAGCATCATTATAAGGGCTTTTTTGTAAAGGTAGGAATTTCTCTAAAATTCTGTTTCAGATTGGATGTATTATTATGTATTTTTGTGCTCATAATTCAGAATTCAATGTCAAAACGTTTTACGATTACTGCCGCTTTACCCTACACCAATGGACCCATTCATATTGGCCATCTGGCGGGCGTATATGTACCAGCGGATATCTATGCACGTTACTTGCGTTTGCAAGGCCATGATGTGGCTTTTATTTGTGG
Source organism: uncultured Flavobacteriaceae bacterium (assembly GCA_943789465.1). Classification (GTDB taxonomy): domain Bacteria; phylum Bacteroidota; class Bacteroidia; order Flavobacteriales; family Flavobacteriaceae; genus Hel1-33-131. Next base: position 129,338 of record CALSUF010000004.1, read on the forward strand.
AAGTGACGAACATGGGGTGCCCATCACGATCAAAGCTAAAAAAGAAGGCGTCACTCCTCAGGATATAGTAGATCGTTTCCATGCAAATATCAAAACGTCTTTTGAAGACTTTGATATCTCGTTTGATAATTATTCTAGAACTTCTGCAAAAATTCACCACCAAACAGCTGCTGAATTTTTTAAAACCTTGTACGATAAAGGCGCTTTTATTGAAGAAACCACCGCTCAATTATACGATGCTGAAGCCAACCAGTTTTTGGCCGATCGGTTTGTGGTAGGAACCTGTCCAAAATGTGGCAATGAAGAAAGTTATGGCGATCAATGTGAAGCCTGTGGAACCACGCATAATGCCACGGATTTAATCAACCCAAAATCGGCTATAACAGGTGCTACTCCTTCCTTAAAAGAAACCAAACACTGGTTTTTACCACTTGACAAACACGAAGCATTTTTAAAAGAATGGATTTTAGACGGGCACAAATCCGATTGGAAACCCAATGTCTATGGCCAGTGTAAATCTTGGATTGATGATGGTTTGCGTCCGCGTGCCGTCACCCGCGATTTAGATTGGGGCATTCCTGTTCCAGTGGAGGGTGGCGATGGCAAAGTGCTTTATGTCTGGTTTGATGCGCCTATTGGCTACATATCTTCTACCAAAGAATGGGCCCAGCGCGAAGGCAAGGATTGGGAGCCATATTGGAAAGATGAAAACACCACTTTGGTCCATTTTATAGGAAAAGATAATATTGTATTTCACTGTATTATGTTTCCCGCAATGCTCAAAGCAGAAGGGAGTTATATCCTACCAAAAAATGTACCTGCCAACGAATTTTTAAATCTAGAAGGTCAAAAACTATCCACTTCTAAAAACTGGGCGGTTTGGTTGCCGGAGTATTTAAAAGACTTTCCAGAAAAACAAGATGTGTTGCGGTACGTACTAACGGCAACTGCTCCCGAAACAAAAGACAATGATTTTACGTGGAAAGATTTTCAAGCTCGAAATAATAATGAATTGGTCGCTATTTTTGGGAATTTTATCAACCGTGTGTTGGTACTGACCAATAAATATTACGATGGTATTGTGCCACATCCAAACACCTTTTCAGAAATTGATACTCAAACCTTAGAAAAAGTAAAAGCCTTTCCTGCAAGTTTATCAAAATCCATTGAACGCTACCGTTTTAGAGAAGCCAGTCAGGAATTGATGAACCTCGCCCGACTGGGGAATAAATATTTAGCAGATGAAGAGCCTTGGAAAGTGATCAAAACGGATCCGGAACGTGTACAAACCATTATGTATGTAGCACTTCAAATTTCTGCAGCTTTGGCGGTGGTATCTGAACCTTTTTTACCAGCATCATCCCAAAAATTAAAAACAATGCTTCAGCTAGCTCCCCACTCTTGGGAAGCGGTACAAACTGGCAACCCACTTTTACAACCTGATCACAACATTGGAACTGCAGCACTGCTATTTGCTAAAATTGAAGATGCAGATATAGAAAAACAATTAGAAAAATTAGCGCAAAGTAAATTGGCAAATACGATAGCTAATAAAGTAGTAGAGCCCCAAAAAGAAACGGTTACTTTTGAAGATTTTTCAAAATTAGACCTTCGTGTGGGGACCATTATTGCAGCTGAAAAAATGCCGAAAGCCAAAAAATTATTGGTGCTTCAAGTGGATACGGGTATCGATATTCGTACCATTGTTTCTGGGATAGCTGAGAGTTTTAAAGCAGAAGAGGTTCTAGGCAAACGCGTGACTGTGTTGGTCAATTTAGCACCGCGTGCGTTGCGGGGTGTCGAAAGTCAAGGCATGATATTAATGACTGAATCCTCAGACGGACAACTCATTTTTGTGAATCCAGATGCGGCTCAAGATGCTGCAAATGGGTTGAAAATAAGTTAAGAAGTATTTGACTCTGAGTATTGAGTATTATTAAATATAATAAGGATAAATGTGTTTAATCATCTCTAACCTCCTTTGTCCGTATTAACCTGCAGAAGATATTTTAACTTTTTACTTCTACACTTCAACAGACCAGGTTCAAACAACGCAGTGTGTTCTGGGGGTTTTAAGATTTTTAGTACTTCCGTGTCATTTGTCACTCATTGATTTCCTTATTAAAATAGTCGTTAAACAACTTAAGGTCAATAGTTTGTAAAAAATAAAAATCCGTTATTTACGTTATTGGACCGTTTGTTACATACTCAAATTTACTTCTGTTTGCCTCTTAAAAAGTAATGTTTATTACGTTATTTTGCCGTTTATTACAATATTTTGCCGTTTATTACATCATTTTGCCTTTTGTTACATGGTGTTTTTACATGAGTCTGTTTTTAATTTACTTTGTTTAACCTAAATATATAGATGTTAAACAATTTTTTCTATTGGAAGAACAACGTTGATGTTGAAAAACAGTCTTACCGCAAATTATTATCCAACACCTAAAGTTTCAAAAACATAATGAATCAATTCAAACAACAATTTTTAGTATTATTATTTTTTACAGCACCTCTAATTACCTTTGCACAAGTAGGGATAGGAACTACCGATCCAAAAGCAGCCCTAGATGTCGTTAGTACAGATACTGGTTTCATTATGCCACGAGTCTCAGATCATACCACTTTATCTGTAGGAGTAGATCAAATAGGTATGCAAGTTTATAATACGACTACCAACAGTATATGGTTTTATGATGGAACTGGCTGGGAAGCTATTTCAGGTGAAACTCAAGCTGCCGTGCCTCAATGGAAGTCCTCCACAAATGATGGTGATTATGAGGAAAACGATGTTATAAATTATAATGGGGTTTTGTACAAAAATCTAACAGGCACAAATACAGATACAGAACCTGATACCGATACCGAAAATTGGATAACTGGGGGAGTTGGTGCAATTATAAATGATGGAATAATATCCACTAGTAGTGCTTGGTCGAGCAGTAAGATTGTTTCAGAAATAGTATCATCAGGAAATCTAATAGATCATGAAGGCCTCATCAAAAAAGAACTTATTTCTGTAGAGTTAGAAAGTGGGCAAGTCACACTGACATATCCTCAAATTGACGCAGCATTGTATCATGTGTTTTATGATACAGTACCTATTCATGATTTAACTGGAGCTGGAGATGTGACCACTACCCAGCAAACAGCTATTATCACAGGATTAACAAACGGAACTACTTATTATTTCTATGTCAAGCCAGTTATTGCGCCACCAAGTGCAAGAGTTATCGTCCGTCCAGGAACTCCACTTGAATTTAGTTCTTTGTTAACAGCAGATGGAGTCGCTGGAAATACTGGAGAAATAGAAGTACAGGTCACTTTAGACCCCGCAGCAGGGGGGTATAAGTTTATTTTAACAACAGATGGTGTGCCAACTGAGGTTGTGCAAACAGGCACAACTTGTACCTTTAGTGGTGTTGCAAGATACGAACAGGATGTAGCTATTACCAGCGCTACAAGAACTAGTGAAGTTACTGTGTATAATTCTATTGCCCATGGGATAATTGCTGGGCAAAGTATTTTAGTAGAAGGGTTTTCTAATACCACTTTTAACGGAGATATGATTGTCGAATCCGTCTCTGCTAATTCATTTTCAGTTTACCAAAAAGGGCAAGTGGATACTTCAGAATCGACTGCGGCACTACTTAAAAAATACAAAACACACACATTGGTCGTAGAATCACTTGATGATACGACTGCTCAAAACAGCTTACTAGCGAGCTCGACACTGTCGTTCAATGTTTCTGAAAAATATTTTGTTCTAAACAATGGGGGGTATTGGGCATACAATAGATTCGTGTTTGCGGCTAATTATAACTTCTACGCACCACGTTCCCTGCATCATTACATAGACCCTACTTCTCATAATGATTTGATAGAAGCCAATACAAAATTTGCTCCGATGGTAGGATTACGAAGGTTACCAAATGTTCTGGTTTCTCCAAAAACCAATCAAGACCAAAATATCCCAGTATATGCTGTGTTTGACGATGTCTCTGGAGTTTATGGTTCTACATTTTATTTGGAGAATGGAGATACAACATCAAATCAAATGACGTTTTCAGGAGCAGGTTACAAAACACTCGTTATTGACGATAACGATACAACGTATGAAGACGGTATGGGTCGGGTAGGAACAGGATCTACAGATCAAGATCCACACCCAAGTGAATCAACAGGACTCTCTTATTTTACTAGAACCCTTAATCTTGGAGGCTATTCATCACTAGGCAGCTTTTTAGGCACCCAGCCCACCCTTTCAACTGTAGCAGAACGTGTGGGGCAAGCTGTTATGGAGGCAACCAATAATGGTACAAATCGTAATATCATTGTATGGGTAGATTTAGTAAATCAGCGTTTTGCTTGGAGAAACAATGGAAATCATCATTATGTGACTTTTGCTTCACTAGGGGTCACTATTAGTAATTCGTCGGTCAGGAACAGCTTAGGGGTAGTATCTGATGGTATAGACACGATTCTCGTAGGTAAAACAAGTGATTCAAATTTTTATACGATCCAATTTAATTGGATTTCAAATACAGCACAACTTATGGCAACGCATAGCAGTTCAGCTACTGATGATGATATCTTTAATGGAAATGCTACAGAAGAAGATGCAACAGGTGCGGTGCTTCACGCTGTTAACGGTAAAATATGTTATTTAGACTCCGCTGGGTCTAGTGGAATTTGGGCGTTGTCAGGAAGTATGTATGATCCAAATGATACAAATAAGATAACTCATTACTACGATACCTCAGGGTCAGCCACGCAAACAGGAACTGATACTCTCCATGGAACTAGTACTGTACTCAGGACAACAGCAAACGGAGTTAAAGGGTTTGAATCGATACACACTGACAAGGGACATGATAGTTCTGGGTTGTTTTCTGGAAGCATTAGTGCCGATCAGGGTTGGACTCGTGCGAGGTCAAATATTTTAATGATTGCTATTGGAAATGGGGTTTATTAATTTGAACAGGCTTTATACAATTATAATAGAATTTAAATTAATTAGTCAAAAAACAGTCATAAGAATTTTTTAATTAACACAAAAATAAAATGAACCAATTCAAAACAATTTTTAGTATTATTATTTTTTACAGTACATCTAATTACATTCGCACAAGTAGGGATAGGAACTACTGATCCAAAAGCAGCCCTAGACGTCGTAAGTACAGATACTGGTTTCATTATGCCACGAGTCTCAGATCATACCACTTTATCTGTAGGAGTAGATCAAATAGGTATGCAAGTTTATAATACGACTACCAACAGTATATGGTTTTATGATGGAACTGGCTGGGAATCTATTTCAGGAGAAACTCAAGCTGCCGTGCCTCAATGGAAGTCCTCCACAAATGATGGTGATTATGAGGAAAACGATGTCATAAATTATAATGGGGTTTTGTACAAAAATATAACAGGCACAAATTCAGATGATGCTCCTGATTCTGATATTATTAACTGGATGCCATTGTCAGAGGAGCAGTCAACACTTGTGTATGAAAATAAAGAGTACACGATTGACAATATTGTAGGATATTTGGGTACTATGTATGTGTCTAAACAAAATATTACAATTCCTGAATTCCCTCAATTTAGTAAAACGACCACGTACTCTATAGGAGATAAGGTTTATCATGAGGGAGCCATCAGAGTGGCACAAGAAAACATAACTATTCCGACCAACTATCCCTATGATACAAATGCTATTTCTTTTCCAAATGCGGGGTGGAGTTCATTTACTTTTAGAATAGATCCAAATTCAAACTATGGTTTTGCTTCAGTACAATCTTGGAACAGCTTTAAAATAAGATCTTCTGGAATGTCGACTTTAAAAGTAAAGATATTTGATAATAGTGGAAACGAAATAGCAAACAGAATAGCAACCAATGTAGAATCTTTAGGCGATAATTGGGATCGTTTTACAATGACTCCTTATAACTTAACAGGGAATGAGAGCATTGGTTTTTATATTCCCCCTGGAAATCAAATTTATTTAGACAACGTTAATGGATTTGATTTATTTTATGCCTCCGGAGATGTTACTGCTACAACAAATACACAAACTGACAGGAAACTTGCTTTTGAAATACTAGCCTCCACCAATGAAGAAGGAGCTGCTTTTGACGAGTCACAGTGGGGTACACAAACATTTTTACCAACGGAAAATTGGCGTGTTTTTAAAGAAGGACAAAATGCAGTACCACTATGGGATTCCTCCACAAATGGAGCAATTTACATTGCGAATGATATTGTAAATTATAACGGAATACTCTATAAAAATTTAACAGGAACTAATTCAGATACAGCCCCAGATTTAGATTCTACCAATTGGGCAATTTCAGGTGGTAGTGGTGGAGACCATCCAGACACATCGTCTCAAAACAGTGTAAACTACTCAGGAGGTACACTTATTCAAGACATTACACTCGATGGAAATGGGCATGTTACCGGTATAGGAGCAAAAACAATTAAATCCCCTCAAGCTTGGAGTTTTTCTTTTTCAAATTTAGCAGGAGGTTACGGAACTCAAGTGGCAGTATTGCCTTACAATATTAAGATCTATGTTAATTCCAGTCGCCAGATTTATCTTACAACAACAGATACTCGATTTAGTGGAAGTGAATCGTGGGGGTATGCCTCGTTTGAGTATCGTTATAGCACTAGTACTCGGGGGACAGGGTTGTTAAGGACAAACCAATATACTTATGCGGGATCACTCAGTAGATATCAACCCGTTACAATCACTATTATTCCACCTGGAAACCATGGGTTTTCTTTTCATAACCGAATTACAATTTCGTGTTCTCATGATTACGCTGCGGGATTTATACTGGCTACGAATTAGTTAAAACTTGTAGAGCGATATAAGTAGTTGTGGTTTGCAGAGAGATGTTGGTCAATGGTATTTTAGTTTTTTAATCCCCTTCCTTATTACTGAATTTGTAAAGTAAAGTCGTTCTTAGAAACTAAAACCTCTTATGATTTAGGGGCTTGTTTTTTAAATTTCCAAAATCCCCGTTCCTTACATAATTCTCTTAAGAGATTACATCATTTTGCCGTTTGTTACTTTGTTTTTTTTATTTACAAATATTAAAATCACATTTGTAACGGAATTTCATAAAAGCATGTAATGTTAATTCTAATATTCAAGTGAAAGCCTGTCCATTAATTTAGATGGGCTTTTGCTATGATTATTTTTTGGTATTGCTTTATTTAAATTAACGCTGGCAGCCTATTTTAGAGGTCTTAATAACCCTCGTTGATGTTCAGCTTTACCTTACTAAAAGTAAGATAAAGCTGATTTTTACTTAAAATTAGTGTAAAAAACACTTTTTGATCCACTCCAACTTCCCGTTCTTCCCATTAGATGAATCGTTTATTACGTCAATGTCCCGTTTGTTACACGTTGCTTTAGATTTAAAAACCTTGTAACAATCTTTGCATGGTAAACCATTACCATACATGCGTCCAACCGCAATCATTATTTTGTTTTTATGCAGCCTTAGTGGGTTTGCTCAGTTCTATGTGACTGATGGCACCCTATTTAGTTTACAAACTTCCGAAACCATTTTAAGTTCTCAAGAAACACTCCATCAAATAAATGCTTCCGTGCTGGGTAACGGTGCTGTAATTTTAAATAGTACTTCCAAACAACAACTGACAAGTACACAAGCTATTTTGGAACTTCCAACACTCCATATTAAAAATGCTGATTTGGTACAACTCCAAACCGATCTCCACATTCAAAATCAACTGCACATTGACCGCGGACTCCTTACACTTTCTAACCTCCTAAAACTCCCAGATCCTTCGGCTCTTCGTTTAGGCGCTCAAGCATTTCTTTATCTTATGCCACAGGGGCAACTGCTGTACGACACACAGCTTGTCAATGCCGCTCCTTTTGCCTATGCACTGGCACAAAACGTGTTGGTTTCTTTACTACCAATCAGTCCACAAACACCCGACTCTAGGGAGTTGAACGTTGTACAATGTTCCTGTTTTGTAAGGTACGCTCCAAAAGACTATGAAGCCTATTTTTACATTTTTAAGCCGCCACCAAAAGACGTTTAAGATTAAGAATTAAGTACTTGGTTTTAAGTATTATAACAAAGACTAAACAGAACAAACCAAGATCACTGTAACCAAACAATTCACCATACAAATCAAATTTTAATTTAATAGTATGAACAAAAAATATATTTATCTGTTAGGGTTACTTATAGCCAGTTTTGGTGCTACTGCCCAAACCATTAATTTGGAATTCCCTTATTTTGCAGGTAAAACCTATGAGTTTAAAATTGTACAAGGCAATAAACATATTGTGTTGCAAAATGATACTATACCAAAAGGTGGCAAAATACAGTTGCAAATACCCACAGCATACAAAGGCTATAAAGGTATGGCAATGTGGTATTTAACAAACAGCAAAACGGGTGGTGGTTTAGAGTTGGTTATTAATAATGAAGATTTTTCGGTGTCTTGTTTAGATGCTATACCTACAGACACCAACATTATTTACAAAAACACTAAAGAAAATATTTTTGAAAAAGGCACTCACAAAAAGCAAGAAACCCTTTTTGCCAAGCACGATGCTATGCTATACGCTACCAGAGCGTATAACAAAACCCATAAGTTGTACTCTGTTTTTGCAAAAGAATATGATGTAATTTTAGAAGAATACAAGGTATTTGTAAATGAACTAAAAAACAGCCCTTTATATGCGGCACGTTTTAGAGAAATTGCAAATATTACAAAAGGTATTGGTACTCTTATGACTCAAAATGAAAATTTAAAAGCACAAAACATTAATAATAGTATTGTAAATCAGCTAGATTTTGAGGCCGTTTATACCTCTAATTTTTGGTATGGTGTTATCAATAACTTTGTGCAATTGCAAACCAATGTGCTAAAAAACGATGCCCAATTTATTGCCAATGTCAAAACAATATTAAAACGAATCCCTACAGACAAAGTGTACACCGAATTTGTTGTTAGTTTATCCGAAGAATTAACAAAAGTAGAAAAAGACAACATCATTGAAGCTTTAATATCAGAAATAAAAAATTCTAATAAACTACAAAACTATGATGGTGTTTTAAGTATGTATCAATTAAAATAAAAACAAAAATAAAAACAAAAATAAAAACAAAAAAATGAAAAAAATACTATTAAGTGCTGCACTCTTTGCAGTCAGTTTTACAACACTAGCACAAGTTGGTATTGGAACAGAAACTCCCGAAGGTGTCTTAGATGTGGTATCTACAGACAGTGGATTGGTGGTACCTCGTGTGGCAAATAGCGCAACCGTCACCAGCCCTATTAATGCCATGATGGTTTACGATATGTCCTCTGCTTGCCTAAAAACCTATGCAAACAATACTTGGACCAACTGTTTGAGCGCAGGCAATTCTACGGCAAACGTTACCAACGATTGTGATGACAAAGGGTTTAAAGGAGGATTAGCCCTTAGACAAAATATCGATACGGATAACAAATCTGTTTTTTCAGTGACCCTTACCAACAACAGTTTTGTAGAGGCTAATTTTGAATTCTTTTCAGACGACTTGGTACTGAGCGGCGACAGCAGCTCAGAAATTATCGCAAGCATTCCTTCAGTACAAGGAGGATACAGATACAATTTGAAAGCTGGAGAAAGCCAAAGGGTATACTACCATCTCACAGGTATCCCCACTACTTTAGGCACCCTAACTGGGACATGGACCAAGTTCAACTTGAGCTGTACCAAAACAATTCCCATTGTTAAAGGAGACGCTGCTTTTACACTACCACCCATAGATCCTATCCTTTCCATTGGCGATACAAACGCAGACATGCAAGGGGTGATTGACAATGCCACCAACAAAATCACCATAGACATTCCGTATACCTCAGGAGCTGGAACTTATGATGCCTACACCAGTACTGCAGTTGTTGCCACTGGAGAATCAGCGGATACCAATAACATCACCATCAGCTACCCAGCAGGAACGTTTAGTGGTACAGGGTCCATTACAGTAACCGTTGTTGTAGATGGCGATGGGACTTTTAACGTTAAAAAACAACTCTTTAACGTGTTAGAAACTATTGGTACTTTTGACTTCCAAGTAAATGGGATATCTAAGGGCAACATAGTATTGCAAGCTTCTGGAGGAGCCCCTACTGTTAAAGTAAATGCCTCCGGCGGTACTACTCTAACCTTTTTGGCACACAATTTAGGTGCAGACACAAGTTTAGATGCAAATACACCTCTACAAGCCATACACGGTAATTATTACCAGTGGGGTAGAAGTAGGGTTGCAGCAAATGCTAATACCCCAAGTGCTGCTATATCTGACTGGACCATTTGGGGTATTGCTCCAAATGGTGCTTGGTCAGATTCCAGTAAAACTGCTGAAGATCCTTGCCCAGATGGTTATAAAGTACCATCAGCGTCCCAATGGAATTTAGTTATTGCCAACAATACATACACCACAATAGGTACATTTACAAATAGCTCAACAAACTTTAGTTCTGCAGGAGTCTTTGGATCTGGTGCAACACAATTAACATTACCGACTGCTGGCTCACGAGGTGGTACAAATGGAGCGTTGCTGTCCCGTGGATTAGCAGGCCTATATTGGACTAGTACTATGTATACTACGGGAAGCCGCCAGGTACACAAACATAAACAATAGTAACTCCTTCTCGAACGACTACACCCCCCGTACACAGGGCTTCTCTGTGCGTTGCGTTAAGGAGAACTAAAGTAATCAAAAAATTGTGTGTAAATTCTGATCGGATTTAGATAAAAAATAAAAACAAAAAAAATGAAAAAAATACTATTAAGTGCTGCACTCTTTGCAGTCAGTTTTACAACACTAGCACAAGTTGGTATTGGAACAGAAACTCCCGAAGGTATCTTAGATGTGGTATCTACAGACAGTGGATTGGTGGTACCTCGTGTGGCAAATATTGCTGCTGTGACCACCCCTGTAAACGGAACTATTGTCTATGACATTGCTTCCAATTGTATAAGAACCTATGAAAATGGTGTTTGGGCCAACTGTTTGGGCGCAGGCGTTACCACCATCACAGTTACCAACGATTGTGATGCCAGTGGTGTTGTAACAGGCGAAAACCCTAGAGTAGGAGCCGCTCTTTTGACGGCTTCTTTTTCGGTAACCCTTACCAACTCCTCCTTTGCCAAAGCAACCGCTGTTTTTTCAGCTGGTGATTTGGTGCTCAGTGGTGCGAGCAGCTCAAATATTACCGTAGGCACTCCTTACGTTGGAGATGGACCTTCAACGTTGATGACCTTGGATGGTGGAAAAAGCCAAAAAATAACCTACCCACTCACAGGTAGCCCCTCTGCTTTAGGTACCCTAACTGCCACTTGGACCAAGCTCAACTTGAGCTGTACCAAAACAATTCCCATTGTTAAAGGAGACGCTGCTTTTACACTACCACCCATAGATCCTATCCTTTCCATTGGCGATACAAACGCAGACATGCAAGGGGTGATTGACAATGCCACCAACAAAATCACCATAGACATTCCGTATACCTCAGGAGCTGGAACTTATGATGCCTACACCAGTACTGCAGTTGTTGCCACTGGAGAATCAGCGGATACCAATAACATCACCATCAGCTACCCAGCAGGAACGTTTAGTGGTACAGGGTCCATTACAGTAACCGTTGTTGTAGATGGCGATGGGACTTTTAACGTTAAAAAACAACTCTTTAACGTGTTAGAAACTATTGGTACTTTTGACTTCCAAGTAAATGAGATATCTAAGGGCAACATAGTATTGCAAGCTTCTGGAGGAGCCCCTACTGTTAAAGTAAATGCCTCCGGCGGTACTACTCTAACCTTTTTGGCACACAATTTAGGTGCAGACACAAGTTTAGATGCAAATACACCTCTACAAGCCATACACGGTAATTATTACCAATGGGGTAGAAGTATAGTTGCAGCAAATGCTAATACCCCAAGTGCTGCTATATCTGGCTGGAACACTTCTACTGCTCCAAATGGTGCTTGGTCAGATTCCAGTAAAACTGCTGAAGATCCTTGCCCAGATGGTTATAAAGTACCATCAGCGTCCCAATGGAATTTAGTTATTGCCAACAATACATACACCACAATAGGTACATTTACAAATAGCTCAACAAACTTTAGTTCTGCAGGAGTCTTTGGATCTGGTGCAACACAATTAACATTACCGACTGCTGGCTCACGAGGTGGTACAAATGGAGCGTTGCTGTCCCGTGGATTAGCAGGCCTATATTGGACTAGTACTATGTATACTACGGGAACCGCCAGGTACACAAACATAAACAATAGTAACTCCTTCTCGAACGACTACACCCCCCGTACACAGGGCTTCTCTGTGCGTTGCGTTAAGGAGAACTAAAGTAATCAAAAAATTGTGTGTAAATTCTGATCGGATTTAGATAAAAAATAAAAACAAAAAAAATGAAAAAAATACTATTAAGTGCTGCACTCTTTGCAGTCAGTTTTATAACTTTTGCACAAATAGGGATCAACACCCAAACTCCCGAAGGTATCTTAGATGTGGTATCTACAGACAGTGGATTGGTGGTACCTCGTGTGGCAAATATTGCTGCTGTGACCACCCCTGTAAACGGAACTATTGTCTATGACATTACTTCCAATTGTATAAGAACCTATGAAAATGGTGCTTGGTCCATATGTTTGAGCGGAGGCGCGAACGGAGGCACGGTTTCCAACGATTGTGACACCAATGGTTTTAAAGAAGAATTAGCCCCTATACAAAATATCGATGCCTCAGGAAATTCTTCTTTTTCAGTGACCCTGACCAACAACAGTTTTGCAGAGGTTGGTGTTATATTCTCTTCAGACGACTTGGTGCTGAGCGGCGATAACAGCTCAGACCTTACCGTAGGCACTCCTTCACCTTTAAGTATAAGTAATTGGCAATCTGGAGGAAGCCTAAAAGTAACCTACCCACTTATCGGCACGCCCACTACTTTAGGCACCCTAACTGGGACATGGACCAAGTTCAACTTGAGCTGCACCAAAACAACTCCCATTGTTAAAGGAGACGCTGCTTTTACACTACTACCCATAGATCCTATCCTTTCCATTGGCGATACAAATGTAGACATTCAAGGGGTGATTGACAATGCCACCAACAAAATCACCATAGACATTCCGTATACCGGAGGACATGAAACTTATGATGCCTACACCAGTGCTGCAGTTGTTGCCACTGGAGAATCAGCGGATACCAATAACATCACCATCAGCTACCCAGCAGGAACGTTTAGTGATACAGGGTCCATTACAGTAACCGTTGTTGTAGATGGCGATGGGACTTTTAACGTTAAAAAACAACTCTTTAACGTGTTAGAAACTATTGGTACTTTTGACTTCCAAGTAAATGGGATATCTAAGGGCAACATAGTATTGCAAGCTTCTGGAGGAATTACAGACCGTAATTTTGTCGATGCCGACCATAAGTTTATATATACAAGCGTTACCAACCCTACAACGGGAAAAACGTGGTTGAGTAACAACCTAGGGGCGCATTACACCAATGTGAACCATGCGGCTTTTGACCCAAAAGCACAGGCAACAGCCTCCTACGATTTTAAGGCTTATGGAAGTCTCTTCCAATGGGGTCGTTATTCTGATGGACACGCCCTAATCAATTGGACATCTGCTACAGGATCTGATGGTGCTGAGCAGATAAGAGAAACTACTACCACCTCTGCATCTACTACAGTAGGGCACGATGATTTTATTTTAAGGCCTTACGAGGCAACGGGTTATTGGTACACAGGTCCCCCCCTTGATTTATGGAAAGGAGAAGGAAGTTTAAATAACCCTTGTCCAGTAGGTTACAGAGTACCAAGCGCAGGAGAGTTGAATGTAGAGCGTGTGTCTTGGAGTCCAAATAATGGTGAAGTAGGTGCAATTAATAGCCCATTAAAACTATCAAGTGGAGGCGACCGCAATGAAATTGGAGGCAATCTGGAGGATGGTTATGGAAATTACCAGACGCATTCGGAAAATTTCGTTTTAACTATTAGTAGATTCAAGTTATTTCCAAAGCGAGTTTTACTCCGGTATCGCGTTACGTTGCATTAAGGACTAAGCAACAGCGCTGGCGTTACCCTATTGCGTTAAATAATCAACCTTAAAATTAAAACCACTGCACTCAGTTGCGGTGGTTTTTTTTGTTTAGAAAAAAGAGTGTAGAAAAAAGTGATGAGTCATGAGTTAGGGGTTAGGAGTTGTGAGCATTTAGCATCTAGCGTCTAGCATCTACATAAAAGACATAGTTTTCGTTCTTTACAAAATAAGCTACGTTTATTACGTCAATTAGACGTTTGCTACATAGCGTTTTTGGTTTTGGATATTAATTATGATATTTAAATAACAATTTATGATTATAGTAAGTTAAATTTTAGTAGGAAAAGCCCCCGTTTGACATAACAAGGGGGTTTTTTTATTGTTATATGGTTTTTTGATTCGTTGTATTAGAGCATAAACGATGCAGTAGGATGTGTTATGAGCTCTATTATTATAGCATAAGAACCCGCAAATAATGAACTCTACAAAGTGGCTAAAAATAGAGGTTTTTCTGAAATGATTCCCATAGCTTTAAGCGGATCATTGTACCATGAAATAGACTTTGTTCTAGTAATTTTTAGAAATACCCAATAGAACTAAGACATTTTTGATAGGGGTAAATAATGTTGGAACTACTTGGGTTACCAATAAAGCCCCCTATATTTTACAGGATTTTTTGATCGAAACGCGGTTTGTAATATACCTGGACTGACCAATGCCACAGTACCATTTTTGATGGGAGTAATAATAGTGAGCTGCTTTTTGCTGTTCTACAGACTTTTCGTTTTAAATTTTGTTGCTACTTAAGGTTATAGTACCTTAGCCTTCGTTATTCAAAATGCTTTTATGCCGGGGTCCAATATTACTTTAAAACAATTGTCATCCATTTTAGGGGTGTCTATTTCAACTATTTCAAAAGCGTTGAATGATAGTCATGAAATTAGTGATGTGACCAAAAAACGCATTGTGGAGATGGCAAAACTTCATGACTATCAACCCAATAAAATTGCGGTGGGTTTGAAGTCTGGAAAAACCAATACCATTGCAGTAGTGATTCCAAGTGTTCAAAATAGTTTTTTTGCACGCGCTTTGTATGGCATTGAAAGCCTAATTTCGGAAACCAATTTTAATATTATAGTGTGTTTGACCAAAGAATCTCACACCAAAGAAGTGGAGACTTTCAATATGTTGTCCAATGGGGTGGTAGATGGTTTTATAGTAGCTGTTTCTGAAGAAACACAGAATTTACAAAATTACGATCATTTTACAAATGCATTGGAAAATGGCAAATCGGTTGTGATGTTTGATCGTGTCATTGATTCTGTGAATTGTGGAAAAGTGACTACAAACGACTTTACAGCTTTGTCAGAGGCCACTCAAACACTTATAAGTTCAGAGCGAAAAAATATTGTATTATTGACTACCATACATAAGTTGAATGTTGGAAAACAACGGGCACAAGGCTATATAAAAGCCATGAATGCGGCAGGATTTCAGCCTGTTATTCTAGAATCCGATGACCAACAAGCAGGTACTGTGATGGTTGATTATTTAAAGTCTAATCCAGTTGATGCGATCATTGCGTTGGACACAGATGCCTCTTTGTCTGCTTTAAAAGCAGTGAAGGTTTCTGGAATGCAAATTCCAAAAGATATAGCCGTGATTGGGTATGTGAGTGAACGTATGGCACACAACCTAACACCAGAATTAACAACAATCAATCAACACAGTTATACAATAGGAAATGCGGCAGCACAAATGATTACTGAAGCCATTCGAACTAAATCTAAAGAGATCAAACATATTGTAGTCAGTTCTACTTTATCAGTTCGAGATTCCTCCTAAAAAGAATACAAGCCCACCAAGTGAGCTTGTATATAATTTTATTTTCCAAATAACACGATTTCATTGATTACCACTTCTGTGGTATACCGTTTGTTGCCCTCTTTATCGATCCAAGAACAGTTGGTTAACTTGCGTTAGTTGTAAATTCACTATTCTTTTTTGTGTGGAAAACCGTTAAATAGACATTAAAGCAAGTATTTAAATCTTGTCTGTCCAGTTTTTTGGATTTTTACTTGTATGAAAAACTGCTATTATTTTAATCGTTTTTTTATCCATAATATAATGAATGCCAAATGGAAATGTTTTGGTAAAATAGATGTGTACGTTTTTATATTTTTTTTGAATGGTCTGAGGTTCTTTGGACAGATATTCAATACTTTGTTTAATTTCTTCTTGAAATTTTTTAGCTAATTCTTTTTTCTTTTTACCATACCAGAACGATGCTTCAGCGATGTCAAATATAGCTTCATCAGAAACTAAGACATCATAAATCATAGTGTCTGTTTTAGTTTTTGCTCAACTTGTTCCCACGTGTAAAGTTTGGTGTCTCCATTATTAATTCTTGATAAACGCCTGTCTAACTCTTCTTTATGAGATTGAGGCAATTCAAAAGAAGTTTCAGTATCGTCATTTAAAAGCACTTTTATTTTTTAATTAATGACTCTTTTTGCGTTTCAAGTAATAACTTAACAAGTTCTATTTTCTCTGTTTGTAAATCCATAACACTATAATTATACAGCTAAGTTAATCAAATTAATGCTTTTATAAAACGTAAAAAGAGTCATTGTTATAATATGCTATTTACTAAACATCAACAATTCATTGACCACCACTTCTGTGGTATACCGTTTGTTGCCTTCTTTGTCGTCCCAAGAACGGTTGGTTAATTTGCCTTCAATCGCAATTTCTTTGCCTTTGGTAACGTAGTTCTCGATGAGTTCTGCAGTTTTGTTCCATGCGACAAGGTTGTGCCATTCTGTTTTGGTTTGTTTTTGACCATCAGCATCTTTGTAGTACTCGTTTGTTGCCAATGAAAATTTCGCTAATTTTTGTCCACTGTCTAAAGTAATGATTTCTGGATCATTTCCTAGGTTTCCAATTAACTGTACTTTGTTTCTAAGTGTGTTCATCATAAATAATTTTAAGGTTATTACAGTTTTACTATCGAACGATTCGACACTGCAAAGATGTGATACTGTCCAAATGTTAGTCGGTTATTAGTTGTTTAATTTCGTTTGTAATTACTTGTAGTCGTTTGTAATTGGTTAATTACATTTGTATATTCGCTCTTTATAATCACAATTTAATATAAAATGAAAAAGCAATGCCCCGAATGTAGTGATCCAATTATTGGTCGAACAGACAAAAAGTTTTGTAGTGATGGTTGTAGGAATAGCTATAATAATCGCGTTAATAAGGATCAGAAAAATCTCATTAGAAATATTAATAATCGTTTGAGAAAAAACTGGCGTATTTTGGAATCTCTTAATCCGCATCAAAAAACAAAATCAACTCGTGATAAGCTCATAGCTAAAGGTTTTGATTTTAATTATTTTACAAGCATTTATACGACGAAGTCTGGCACAGTTTATTATTTTGTGTACGACCAAGGGTATTTGCCCTTAGAAAATCAGTTTTATGCATTGGTTAAGCGTGAGTAACACTTTTTAGATTAGAATGTATCTCCGATTATGTGCTTATGATTACCGTTTATTACGTCAAATACCCGTTAGTTACATAGCTGTTGTAGAGGCTGTATAAGGACTCTATATTTGGGGTATGTAATTTAATATCTTACTTAAAAGTTAAATTGGTTAATTTTGGAAAACACCACTCTTGTGGTGTTTTTTTTGTTTTACGCTCACCTATTAAATCGTTTAAATATATTATATCCCCGTTGGTTACGCAGACTATCCGTTTGTTACATGGTAGTTGTGAGACTGCTTAATAGGGCATACATTTGTCTAATGTAGGGTCGGGTTTTCTTGACGTTACTTAAAAGTTAAATTGGTTAATTTTTGAAAAACACCACTCTCGTGGTGTTTTTTTTTTGTTCAAAAAGGAAGTTGAAAATCAATTTGATTTCAAAAAATCTCTTACTTTTGAATCAAATTATACAACAATGAAATATCTTAAATACACAATTTTATTAGCTTTTTGTTTTTCAATGCAAATTCAGGCTCAAAACCAATCAACATTAGTGTCTCATTTCAAGGCCTATTATGCTCAGATGCAACAACAGGGCGACATACAAGGGGTTATAAATGCGATGACACACCTAGTTTTACTAGAACCCAATGTGAAACGTAAAGATACTTTAGCAGCCCTTTATATGAATGAAGGAAAGTATGCGCAAGCTTTGAATTTAATTGGTATTGAACTTTCAGATACAGACACCAATTTAGCGACGGAAGTAAAAGCAGTTAGTTTAAAATCATTGAACGAGCCTAAACGTGCCATTGCACATTACGAAGTATTATACAAGCAAAAACGAACCGTTTCTCTTGCTTATGAGTTAGCAGATTTAAAAATCCAAACAGAGGATCTTGAAGGAGCTACTCTAAACATTACATACGGAATAGCAAATGCTACATCCGATATGATGAAGCCTTACTACGAAACACAAACGCCTTATCAGGTACCCGCACTTGCAGGTTTTATGTATTTAAAGGCAATTGCTAAATTTAGAGAGAATCCAGAGACAAATCATGATGCTTCAATTTCAATCTTGAATGAAGCTCTCCAATTAGCACCTAACTTTAATATGGCAAATTTGGCAGTTGATGCGATACGTGCTCAAAAAGAAGCTAAAAATAAAGAGTAAATCCTCTTAAAAATTAAGAAAAAAAAAGCAGCGCCATAGCGCTGCTTTTTTTTGTAATGATCCTTACCAAATCCGAACACGCTGTTCTTCTGGGAGGTACATTTTATCGCCTTCTTTGATATCAAAAGCTTCATAAAAGGCATCAATATTTTTAAGTGGTTGTGTAGCACGCTGAATTCCAGGAGAATGAGGATCGGTTTTTATTTGTCTTCTTAAAGCGTCCTCACGAGTCAAGGTTCTCCAAACAGTAGCCCAAGACATAAAGAAACGTTGTTCTGCTGTGAATCCATCAATATCTTCTGGTCGTCCATTGGTTTCAAAAAACAGTTGAAGTCCATCATAAGCGCCAAGTACACCTCCAAGATCTCCTATGTTTTCACCCAAAGTAAATTTTCCATTAATATATACACTGTCCATCACTTGAATGGCACTGTACTGTTCCGCTAAAGCATTTCCTCGTTTTTCGAACTCGGTAAGATCTTTGTCTGTCCACCAATTATTAACGTTTCCATCGCCATCAAATCGCGCCCCAGAATCGTCAAAAGCATGTGAAATTTCGTGTCCAATAACCGCACCAATACCACCATAATTGACTGCTTCATCGGCAGTATAATTATAGAACGGGGGTTGTAAAATAGCCGCTGGAAATACAATTTCATTGTTTAAAGGATTGAAATAAGCATTTACTGTTTGAGGTGGCATACCCCATTCCGATTTGTCAACAGGTTGTCCAATTTCAGAAATATTTTTACTCAGACTCCATTGGGATACCGCCATCATATTTTCTGCATAGCTATTGCCTTCCTTTACTTGCAATTCAGAGTAATCTTCCCATTCGTCTGGGTAGGCAATTTTGACTGTAAATTTATCAAGTTTTTCAATGGCTTTGGTCTTAGTTTCATCACTCATCCAATCCAATACTTGTATTCTATTTTGAAAAGCTATGATGACATTTGCAATCATTTTTTCAGCTTTTGCTTTGGCTTCTGGTGGAAATTTAGCTTCCACATACAGTTTTCCAATGGCTTCACCTACAGAACCATTGACAGTTCCTAAAGCTCGTTCTTCGGCGGCACGCTGTGCTTTAGATCCACTAAGTGTTTTGCTGTAAAACTCCCAGTTTGCAGTTTCAATTTCAGGGGACAAATAGCCTGCGGCATTGTCTAGTGTACTCCAAGTCACAAGGGTTTTTATGTCTTCAATAGGCGTTGTATTAAAAAAGGAGTTCAAGGCTTTCATATAGGTTGGTTGCATGACTAAAACTGTGTCTAAAGTTTGAGTAACCCCCATGTCTTTAATAAATTTATTCCAATCAATTTTTGGAGTGATAGCGCTCAATTCTTTGAGAGAACGAGGATTGTTAAAGTTTCGAATGTCACGACTTTGTACTTTGTCCAATCGAGGTTCTGCCAGTTGTGTTTCTAATGCAAGTACACGTTCTGCTGCTGCTTGCGCAGAGGCTTCATCGTAATTAATAAATTGAAACATACGTGCAACATGATCGACATATTGTCCTCGAATTTCTTTTGTTTTTGAATCCTGGTCCAAATAATAATCGCGTTGTAGTCCTAAGCCACCAGGAAAAACCCAAGCGGTATTCATACTGCTGTTGTTCAAGTCTGCTTCGGCACCAATGCCTGCAAAAGGAGCAGAAACTCCTACTGTTTTTGCATACACAGTTTGCATGTCGGAGATGTTTTGAATGCTATTGATGGCATCTAAAAGCGGAAGAATAGGAGTGATGCCCGCTTTTGTTCTGGCAACAGAATCCAGTTCTGATTCAAAAACCAATAAGGCTTTTTTCTGATCGGATCCTTCTTCATAAGTTCCTAGTTCTTTAGATGTTTTTATAATATCAAGCACATCTTTTCGAGTTGATTTTCTAAGCACTCCAAAGCCACCCCACCTCGATTCGTCATCAGGAATGGTATTTGTTATCATCCAATTACCATTGACATAGTCATAAAAATTATCTTTTGGATTCACTGAGGTATCCATGTTTTCTAGAATAATTCCAGGAATTTTTTCAGCTTCAGAAAACTGATTTTTCGATTCGGTTTTGCAAGCATGGAAGCTCAAGAGCCCAAATGCACACAGTATGGTTAAATGTTTTAAGTTCATGTGTTTATTTTTTAAGTGATCGTTATATATGTAAGTTTCACAAATAACTAAAAATGTTACAGTTACACATAGGAATTAACATAATTTTAATTTAATAAAAACCTAGTAATTACAATTTATAAAGCTAATTTAAGACGAGTTTTCGAGTGGTGAGTTGATTATTAGCTCGGATTTGTAAAAAATAAATGCCACTTGAATATGTTTCCATTTGTAAAGGAAACGGCGTGGTTGCATTCATTTGTTTTTTGGTATATACGACTTTTCCAGTGATGTCTGTGACGCGAATATCAAAAGGAGTGTTGTTATTTAATTTAACATAAAACACATCTTTGGAAGGGTTTGGATATACTGAAATTTGATTAATTTGAAAATTATCAGCATCCAATACGGTGCCATCTACCAACAAATCATCGATAACCACTCCCTCTAGGTTAATGTAACTATCTGAATGAAACACCATTCTAAAAATCATATTAGATTGCGAGCTAAAAGCTGCTAGGTCGTACGAATATTCTGTGAGATTGGTATCTGTTCCAGTCCACTGCCCACCAACACAGTTGTTGCAGCCATTTGAGCTAGAGTTATACCAGTTAGGGTCTGCACCGCTTCCAAGTACCTCCCAATCAACTCCTTGATTTGTTGAATACTGAACATAGGCGACATCGTAGTTTGTTTCTAAATCAAAAGCCATTTGAAATTTTAAAACGGGATTGGCAATGGTTGTTAGATCGTAACATTTAGATGTCAAATACCCTTTTAAGTTGTTTTCATAATTGCCACTCAAGTTTGTACCATATACGTTTGTTCCGGATACAGCAGTGTTAAGTAACGTTCCTGTAGGAACTCCACGTTGCCAGACATCTGCTCCTTCATTAACGACGATAAGTTCGTCACTAGAATTTTCAAATGTATTTACCACCCCAGTTTCGCCAGTTTCATTCACATAAAACGTAATTTCAGCACTGTTGTTGTGAGTAAAATAATCATTGTTAATTGTGGTGGTTACATTAAGGGAGTGGCTTCCAGAAGCTAACGTTATGTCAACTAAGTCCAAGACAGCGCTCGCTTGAGAGCCAATGGTTCCAGTCCATGTGAGTGGTGTCTCATTAATTCCGTCAAAGCTGTATGTAATGTCAACGGAGTTGATACTATTTTGCCCATTATTAAGCACTCTTAATTTTGGTGTGATTGCTCCGCAATTGATTTGCATACTTGTTAGATTTTCAACAGCGATCAATTGAATGTCGTTCGGTGCTAAAGCTTCTGCCTGCAAATCACTTCGCCAAATACCACGACCGTGGGTTCCTGCGGTAATATTATAGTCCACTGTATTGATGCTTAAATCTCTGACATCAGTATTTGGAAGGTTTGTTTCATAAAGCCCCCAATCGTTTGTAAGATCGTCGTATCTAAAAACCCCTAAACTTGTTCCAAGATACAGCGCATTAGTAGGGGAGAAAGGTTGATGTTTGATAATGTTTTTTGTAACATTGGGGAGTGTTCCTGTAATCTCTGTAAAATTAGTCCCTTGATCGGTAGATCTATAAACTTTTCCAGAACCTCCACTTGTGGTGAAGTATACGATGGAATTATCATTGTTATTAACCTCTATAGATGTAATATTACTTGTGAAATCTTGTATCAGTGAAAATGTAACTCCATGATCTATGCTTTTATGAAGTTTAGACCCGAAACTTACATACATTATATCAGTGTTGATAGGGTCGAGTTCTAAAACCTCAATATTCGCTTCAAAAGTATCTGAGACCTTAGTCCAATTTCCAGAACTAAAGTTGTAAACACTGCTAAAACCAGCATACAATTCACTGTCTTTGTTTATTGAAAGTGGAGTAATCCAGTTTCCTGTTTCATCAGTAGGTGGTCCATAACCAGCAGTACCGCCATTTTGTCCTGATGTAGTGTTTATATTTAGACTACCACCGCGCTGCGAAAAACCATAATAGATATTATCGTTGTTAGGGTCAATGACGCCCTCCATACCATCTCCTCCATGGTAATTGCTCCATTGTTCATCACGTGCAAAACCTCCATTATCTTGAAGCCCTCCTGCAATTTTATTAGAGTCTTGTTTGGATACAGAAATTCTGTAAAATTGACTGATACCCAATCCTGGAGACAAGTCTGTAAATGTGTTACCGGCATCTAAGGATTCAAAAATACCTCCATCGGATCCCACAAATATGCCATTGTTAAAAGCGCGGATAAAATGAATATCAGCGTGCGTATAGGAGTCTGTACGGCTATACCATTGGTTAAGCTGTGAAAATGAATCCCCTCCATCGTTCGATTTCCAGACGTTTAAACAGCCTACATAAATTTCATTTTCATTGGTGTTAGAAACACCAATGGCTAAGTCATACCAAGATTGATCCCCTTCAAAAATATCAGTAGTGTTTTCCATTTGTGTGAAAGTTGTTCCACTATCCAACGATTTGTAGATGCCTTGGTAAGTGTCATTGGGATTGGATGCCACCATATAAACTAGGTTATTATTCGCAGGTGTGATGTCAATAAAAAGACGTCCAGATAAAATTGGAAGCCCAGCTGTAATATGTGTAAAGGTTTCTCCTGCATCAGTGGATTTATAAAATTTATCATCAGTAGTTCCATAAATGATATTAGGATCACTAGGTTTTACTTTTAGGTCTCTAAAACTACCAGATTGTTTGTTCTCCCAAGTATCACCACCATTTGTAGATTTAAAAATCCCGTCACTAGTAGCGACCCAAAGCATGTTGCTATTTGTTGGGTTGATATAAATTTCTGAGGTTCTGTATGGAGTGTTAGACGGGTTCAGTCCTGTTTGTTGCCAAGAGATTCCTGCATCTGTTGATTTCCATACCCCTACACTTGTAGAGCTATAATAGTCATCATCGCCAGTAGCAATGTAAAGAATGTTGGTGTTGTTTGTATCGATTGCGATTCCAGAAACACCAATTTGAGGTAAGTGGTCTGTTAAAGGAATGTACGTCGCTCCGGCATCTGTAGATTTCCAAATTCCACCTGCGGGAGATCCAACATATATAACATCTGAATTGCTCGGATTTACAATTATTGTATTGACACGACCAAGGTTTGCACTGTTTGTATTACGATTTAAAAAATCAGTGGGACCCATAGATTCCCAATTACTTTCATCAATTCTCACAGCTGTTGAACGGCGTTGTAATTTCTTAGAATTTTTAGCATCCCAGACCTCCCATAATTCTTGAGAAGTTGGTAAAAACCCGTCGGCATTCACATAGTTTTGCCAAAAGGATTCCCAACGTTTGAAGGGTTTGTATCCACTTCCTTTAGCGTCTGTATCACGGGTTTTCCAATAGGTATTTCCGGCATCAACAATTTCTTTAAATGTTAAAGGATTGTTTTTAGACTGTTTTAGGTTTTTCATCCACGGAGTTCCAGAGCCAACTTGAGCATTGGAAAAAAGACAGCAAAAAGTGAAAAGTATGATAAGAATAGTTCTCATAATGTTAGATTGGTTAATATAATTTTGTCTTATTTTTAAGAAGACGGTTTATTCCAAAAAAATTAAATTGGTTTTACAATGCGTTGCGCTTCTTTTTCTCGTATTTTATTTATTTGAAATATTAAATTGGAGTGTGATTCAATCAGATCGGCTTTTGTTTGATTCAATTCTTTTAAGTCTTTAACCTCAACGCTATAAAGTTCATTCAACTTATGAGTTAAGGTTTCGGTAACTTTGACACGTACCAAAATGCTATTTGTTTTTAAGGAATTAGGAACACTTTTTTTAATATCTAAAAACAATCGATTGATATCTTCAATTGGTTGTTTGAAAAAAGTAGGGTCTCCATTTTCAAGATTTTTTATAGCAATATCTAAAATTGGATAGCTTGGCCATTCTGAAAATTCTTGTTGCTGTGAGACGTTTGGAGTAGTAGGATCTTGTTTTTTAACTACTTCTTGTGTGTCAAGTACTCTATTGACCTGAGGTTGAGAAGCAGGTTTAGCTGGTATTTTTTTACAACTTTGAACCCACAGAATGGTACAAAAGACTGTAATTGAATAAAGAATTATGTTTTTTTTGATTTTTAAAATACCCACGCCCCATCAATATTTATTTACAAATATCTAATAAAATAATTGTAATTCATAATGAAGATAATAGAAATAAAAAAGCCCACTCCAATGAGTGGGCTTTTGAAGTGGTGCCTCCAGTACTATACCCATTTAGTTAATAGATTGATAATCATTTACTCGAATAGAATTACTTTACACATTGTGTAAAGTTTTTATCAATTAACCTTACATTGTGTGTAAAATTCATTTTTTTGTGTAAAGTTCATATTTGTGGTACCTGAGTGGTACCTGAAATGAACCACTAATTTAGAAAATTGGATATCAGTAAGTTCAATTCTCATAGAATACTTACCAAAACTTGTGTAATTTTTCTTTACATTTGAATATTATGAGAAAATTCACAAATTTTTTACTTGTTTTAAGTCTTTCAATTTTTACATTCTGTTCTTCTGAAAATCAAGAAGAAATTGATGATTCAATTGAAATTGAGGGAAATTGGTTAGTTTACAATGGAACAACATTTAACCAAATGATTGAGTTATCCAATGGTATTATGAAACGTTATGGATGTCCTAATCTCCCAGATGGTGAATGTGATGTTGTTTTTTGGAGGTCATTTGATGGTGACCCATATTCAGATTGCGAAACTTATACGATTGAAGATAATACATTTACAAGGACGAATTGTGTAGGAAATGTATCTCAAGAATATCCAACTTATGAGTGTGAAGGAAACAAAATAACCTGGAGAGACGATAGTCAATTCAATTGGTTTAGATTAAATGGAGATATCGATAATTGTAATCTCTAATTTTTCTTAATTTCCTTTTCTTTAGTTTTTAGAAGTAAGTTCTTTTCAATGTGATTAGGTTCTTTATTCTTTGTTGGAATCCTTTTCCTTGTGTTCTCCCAATTGGGATTCCAATTTCCATATCTAACCTTGATTCCTGATGATAAATTAAGTATTTTATTATCTACAAATAATCTTATAAGATTTATAATCACACTTTATATATTGAGTACTGGATATACAAAAAAGAACCAGACAACTTTACACAAGTAAGGTGTATAAAATAGAAAACCCTTCAAATCATATGATTTGAAGGGTTAAAAAGTGGTGCCTCCAGGAATCGAACCAGGGACACATGGATTTTCAGTCCATTGCTCTACCAACTGAGCTAAGGCACCTCCTCGCGTAATGCGGTTGCAAATATAGTGGAATTTTAATATTCGCAAAGTAAAATTTTATAAAAAATGGTTTTGTAGATTTACAATCTAAATGAGAAAGATGAATTTGATAATTGATATTGGAAATACAGCGACTAAACTAGCTGTTTTTCAATTAGATAATATAAGAGAAGTTCAAACGATTTCCACTCTAGATCTGGTTTTGGAGGTTGGAAAATTACTTAAAAAGTTTCCGGATATCCAACAAGGACTACTGTCTTCTGTAAAAAAAATGGATAATTTACAGGCGGAGAGACTCCAAAAGTTGTTGCCACTCAAAATTTTAGAGGCTTCCTTCAAATTACCTTTTTATAATAGTTATGATACCCCCCTTACTTTGGGTGTAGACCGATTGGCACTTGTGGCTGCAGCGGTCAATCAGTATCCTAATCGTAATGTTTTGGTCATCGATGCAGGGAGTTGTGTGACCTATGATTTTGTGGATGCCGACCAAAATTATTTAGGAGGTGCTATTTCGCCTGGAGTTGAAATGCGTTATAAGTCGCTTGAAGCATTTACATCCAACTTGCCTCTTCTAAAAAAAACAACCCCTAATCAATATATTGGTAGTTCAACTAAAGCATCGATACATTCAGGCGTTGTACATGGCGTGTTGCATGAAATTGAAAGTGCTATTAAGGAGTATCAAAATAAATATTCAGATTTAACAGTTATTTTAACAGGAGGAGACTCAGATTTCTTGTGTAAGCAATTTAAAATTAGCATATTTGCGCATTCAAATTTTCTTTTAGAAGGACTTAATTTTTTACTAGAATTTAATACAAACTAATGATAAAAAAGTTTTTAATACTCATTGCAGTCGTGTTTACAAGCTTCTCTTTTGCGCAGCAAGGGTCTAGTTCTCCGTATTCATTTTATGGTATAGGAAGTTTAAAGTTTAAAGGTACAGTAGAAAATCAATCGATGGGAGGGTTAAGTGTGTACTCGGACAGTATTCATATCAACCTTCGAAATCCAGCTTCTTTCGCTGGTAAAAACTTAAAGTCGTTCAGTAATGAAGCCAGGCCTGTAAAATATACAATAGGGGCGAGCCACTCAGATGTAGAAATCTCTAGTGGTCAACAAACAGGAAAATCGAGCACAACAACGGTAGATTATTTAGCGATAGCTATTCCGCTTGGTAAATTTGGAGCTGGGTTTGGTGTTTTGCCATATTCTTCAGTAGGTTATAAATTGCAGTCAACGGATACTGACGGAGTTCTTCAATACAAATACAGAGGAGAAGGGGGTTTAAATAAAGTATTTTTAGGATTTGGATACCAATTGACAGATAA
Organism: uncultured Flavobacteriaceae bacterium; assembly: GCA_943789465.1. Classification (GTDB taxonomy): domain Bacteria; phylum Bacteroidota; class Bacteroidia; order Flavobacteriales; family Flavobacteriaceae; genus Hel1-33-131. The sequence goes on from CALSUF010000004.1 coordinate 156,828, forward strand.
CTTTAAATTAGGAATGGATGCCAGTTATAATTTTGGGAGTATCAAAAACACCAATATTGCTTTTGGGTACAATCCTGAAGGAGAAGTGTTACAATTTCAGTCAAGAGAATCTAATAGATCAAACTTAGGAGGTTTGATGTATAATTTTGGATTAATTTTTTCTAAGCTTATAACATCTAATTTAGAACTGACTGCTTCAGCAACTTACTCTCCAAGTTCCGAACTTACATCCGACAACAGCCGCACCTATTCAACAATCGTAATTGATCCTTTAACAGAACAAGAGTTTACAGTTAATTCATCAGAAATTGACTTGTCTGTATCTAATTTAGCGACTACTAAATTGACACTTCCTTCCAAAACATCATTTGGTTTTGGGGTTGGTGCTCCGAGAAAATGGTTTGCTGGAGTCGAATACACCTACCTAAAAGCAAGTCAGTTTTCAAATAGACTTTTAACAATCGACAATGCAACGTATCAAGATGCTTCAACACTCTCCATTGGTGGATTTTATATTCCAAAATACGATTCTTTTAACCGCTATTGGAAACGCATCGTTTACAGAACAGGAATACGTTTTGAGGACACAGGTTTGAGAATAAACAATGAAGATATCAAAGAGTTTGGCATATCTTTTGGAGTAGGACTTCCAGTGGGGCGTATATTTTCAAACGCAAACCTCGGATTTGAATTTGGATCGCGGGGTGTAAATACAGCCAACTTAGTAAAAGAAAATTTTATAAAATTTCAACTTAGTTTATCATTAAACGATCGCTGGTTTGAGAAAAGAAAATTTAATTAATTAACAATACAATCAATTGGGGCTTCAAAAACAGCCTACATTATCTGATATAAACAACAAAAGAGACAGATGAAAACAAAAATCACCCTTTTAATTGCTTTCCTTTCAATCAGCATCACAACGATGTTCGCACAAAATGAACAGGATTTAGAAACGCTTTCTATTTTTAGTGAGTTAGCGAAGTCAAAAAATTACAATGCAGCTTATACTCCATGGATGGAATTACGAAATCGCAACCCTAAATTTAACAAAGCGATTTTTGTTTATGGAGAACGTATTCTTAAGTATAAAATAGACAATACTGAAGGCGATGAAAAAGTTGGTTTTATAAATGACATGTTGAAGTTGTGGGAAGAGCGTAAAGCCATCTTTCCAAATGTCACTCCTACTGGTGCCTACTCAGCAAAAGCTTGTCAATTGGAATATGACCATAGAAAAATTTTAAACAAAACTAAAGAGACACTATACACCTCTTATGATTTAGCCTATACCTCCGATGCCAAAACATTTACAAACCCAAAGAGTTTGTATACCTATTTTTCATTGATGGTGGATCTTTATGATGAGAATGTAAAAACAGCACAACAATTATTTTCTAAGTACGATGACATTAGCGAAAAAATTGAGTTTGAAGTTAAAAACTATACCAACAAACGAAACGCCTATTTAGATGAAGAAGGTCAGGTTAAAGAAATAAGTCAAAAAGAAGCTCGTAAACTCAAATCATACGATAGTTATCTAAAAGCTTATGACAAAATTGCTGGGAGTATTGACACCAAGTTAGGTGCTAGGGCCAATTGCGAAAACCTGATTCCACTGTATGGTAGAGATTTTGAGGAATTTAAAAATGATGGTGTTTGGTTACAACGTGCCATGAACAGAATGTATGCAAAAGAATGTAACGATGATCCTTTATTTGTGAAGATTGTAGAGCAAAAAAATGCATTAGAACCTAACGCTGATACTGCATTTTATTTAGGAATCTTAAAAGATAAAGCAGGTAAGAGTTCAGAAGCTTTGAATTATTATAACCAAGCAGTTGAATTAGAATCTGATAGTTTTGAGAAATCAAAAATTTTATATAAAATCGCAACGAATTTCAAAAAGAAAGGGCGTTACGGACAGGCAAGAACTTACTACATGAAAGTCTCTAAGAGCCAATCCAAGTATGGGGAGAGCACATTTAGCTATTGCAGCTATGTATGCCAAAAGCGCCAATAACTGTGGAACGGACAACTTCTCTAAAAGAGCAGTCTACTGGTTAGCAGCCAAAGAAGCCAATAAAGCAGGAAGGATAGACCCAACAATGAAGAAAAATGCAGCAAAATCAATTGCAAATTATGAGGCTAAGGCACCTGCAAAAAGTGAAATATTTTCTTCTGGACGTGCAGGTCAAGTGATCAAAGTTGAATGTTGGATTCAACGTTCAGTAACGGTTCCTTCGCTTTAATGAGATTTGATTGTAACATATTCATAAAAAACACCGTTCCGTTCGTCATTTTGGTAGCGGTGTTTTTTTCTTGTAACAATACTTTAAAAGAAGTACAGGGGCTTGATGAGACCTCTTACACGTCACAGTCTGTCGCTAAAAACATCAATACAAAATATACAGACTCAGGACGATTGACCGTTGTTTTGGTGAGTCCAAAAATGGTAAACTTTACAAATCGTGACTTTCCATTTTATAAATTCCCAGAAGGGATCGATTTGACCCTTTTTGACGATGACAACAATAAGAACACAGTAATCTCTGATCATGCCATTATGTACGATCAAACAGGGCTAATCGATTTGCAAGGCAATGTGGTTTTAACGACTTCAACCAGCGACACTCTATTTACAGAACAACTTTTTTACGATCAAAAAAAAGAGTGGCTTTTTACAAATTTTCCTGTAAAATTTAGAACCAAAGACTATATTACCAACGGAAAAGGATTTGATTCCAATACAAACTTCACCAATGCACAAGTCCTAGAAGTCAATGGACGTATATTTATTGATGAATAATTCATATATTTACTTTACAAATTTAAGTTGTTAATTCAAATCTACAAAAATGAAAATTATTTCAATTTTACAGTATTTATATTTAGGATTTGCGGGCTTATTTCTTTTCGATGCCATTGACAAGTGGAACAGTGAGGGATATGATGCCTATATTTCTTTGTTTTTTTCAGTATTAGCTGTTGCGATGTTTTTCTTTCGTAAAAAATTCAAGAAGCGATTTAAAGATCGCGGTAAATTGTAGTCATGACCATAGATTTCTTGATCATTATTTTTAGCTTGATTTTATCTGCATTTTTTTCAGGAATGGAAATTGCATACGTATCCTCAAACAAAATTCACATTGAAATTGAGAAAAAACAAAGCGGTTTATTATCAAAATTACTAACCAAAATTACAGCAAAACCTTCCAAGTTTATAGCAACCATGCTTATTGGAAATAACATTGCTCTTGTGATTTATGGATTTTTTATGGGGGATCTTCTTGTAGATTGGTTTACAGTACATCTACCATCTTCTAGTATGCTTATTAATTATCTGTTTACTGAGTTGAGCTTGCTTACACAAACCGTAATTTCAACGCTTATTATATTAGTTACTGCGGAGTTTCTTCCGAAAGTGTTTTTTCAAATTTATGCCAATTCATTACTAAAGTTATTTGCAGTCCCTGCTTATATATTTTACATATTATTTTCTTTTGTTTCTGATTTTGTTATTTGGATTTCTGATGTTGTCCTAAAATATGTATTCAAAACAGAAGGAGATGAGGTTCAATTAGCGTTTTCTAAAATTGAACTAGGGAATTATATAAGTGAACAAATGGAGTCTGTAGAAGCACACGATACTGTAGACAGTGAAATTCAGATTTTTAAAAATGCACTCGAATTTTCTGAAGTAAAATCTAGAGAAGTGATGGTTCCACGTACCGAACTGTCTGCTATCGAAATTCATGACACCATTAATAACCTTAACGAATCTTTTACTCAAACAGGACATTCAAAAATATTAGTTTACAAAACAACAATTGATGATATCTTGGGGTATGTCCACTCTTTTGATTTGTTTAAAAATCCAAAAAATATAAAATCAATGCTAAGGCCCATAGAATATGTGCCGGAAACCATGTTTGCAAAAGATGTTTTGAACGTTTTAATTAAAAAACGTAAAAGCTTAGCAGTTGTTTTAGATGAATACGGGGGGACTTCAGGAATTATGACTGTGGAGGATGTTATTGAAGAATTAGTAGGTGAAATTGAAGATGAACACGATACCGTTGCACTTATTGAAGAAAAAACAAATGATAACAATTATATTTTTTCGGCACGTATAGAAGTAGATCACATCAATGAAACCTACAAACTTCAACTTCCTGAAAGTGAAAATTATGAAACACTTGGTGGGTTTATTGTCAATCACACCGAAGAAATACCAGAACAAAATCAAGAAATTAGTATCGAACAATTTCATTTTACCATCATGGAAGTTTCCAATACTAAAATCGAATTAGTACAGCTTAAAATCTTAGAAGATTTTTAATTTATACGCCTTCTTTGAATTATATTCTTTTCTCCTTTTATTATTTCAAAGAAATTGGTATTTTCGTCCACTGTATAAAAAAATAACACACACTACAAATGGCAGTTTTAAATAAAATTAGACAACGCTCTATATTCTTAATCATTATCATCGCTCTTGCATTATTTTCATTCATTATTGGTGATATATTTCAAAACTTAGATTCTTCAAGTAAATCACAAACCGTTGTTGCAACGGTTAATGGCGAAGACATTGAACGCGATGCATTCATGAATCAAGTTGAAAATATGCAACGCCAGTCTGGAGGTTCTGTATCAAACACACAAGCAATGAACCGTGTATGGGATCAGGAAGTAAGAAATAAAGTGATGCAAACGCAATACGATGCTGTTGGGATTTCTATAGAAAGAGATTATATGCGTCAATTGTTAAAACAAAACTTAGGATCTTTTGAAGAATTTAAAAATGAAGCAGGGCTTTTTGATGAAGATAAACTCAACGAATTTATTGCAAACTTAAAAGCAATTGCACCAGAAACAACCACGCTGAACGGTAGTGCTGTCAACTACAAAGCATGGACAGATTTCGAACAAAATATTTCTCAAACTGGTGTTCAACAAACGTATTTTAACCTTGTAAAAGCAGGTGTTATTGGTACTCTTACCGAAGGAGAACTCGATTATGTGTTAGAAAATGACAAAGCAGATATTAAATACGTTCAAATTCCATTTGCATCTATTGCAGACAGTTTAGTTTCTGTTAAGAAATCTGAGATTGCGAGTTATGTGAAAGCAAATCCTAGTAAATATGAAGTTCAAGCTTCCAGAGATTTAGTCTATGTTCAATTCAAAGAAGAAGCTTCTTTAGAAGATGACCAACAAATTCAAAACGATTTATCAGCGCTTATTGCCGACAAAGTAGAATTCAATGAAGCAGCTAAAGCCAACGAAACAGTAGTAGGCTTTCAAAATACAAAAAATGTAGAAGCATTTGTAAATGCCAATTCAACTGTAAAGTACAACGATGCATACGTATTTGCATCTAGCTTTCCAGCTGCTGTAGCAGATCAACTGACAAACTTAGAATCAAATGCTATTTTTGGACCTTACAAAGACGGTACAACTTATAAATTGTCCAAAAAAGTTGCTAGAAAAATGATCGCAGATTCTGCGAAAGTTCGTCATATTCTGATCCCATTTGTTGGGGCGGTTCGTGCCGATGCTACTGTAACTAAAACAGATGAACAAGCAAAAGCAACTGCTGACAGTATCTATAAAGTGATTCGTTCTAAACGTTCAAAATTTAAAAGTTTACTTTCTTTATCTTCTGATAAAGTGAGCAATGAAAAAGAGGGTGTTATTGAATTTGCTTACTCAGATGGGTTTGCAGAAGAATTCAAAGCGTATTCATTTGAGAACGCTAAAGGAAGTTTAGGAGTTGTAAAAACGAACTTCGGATACCATATTATTGAAATCTTAGATCAAGGTAAAAAACAAGAAGCATTTAAAATTGCTACGATCGTTCAAGATATTGAGCCATCTGTAAAAACAATCGATGCCGTTTTTACTGATAAATCTAAATTTGAAATCGCCGTTGCTAATGCTGATTTTAAGGAGGTTGCTAAAGAAAATAATTATTCAACATATCCTGTAAGTAGTATCAAAGAGCTGGATGAAACAATCCCTGGTATTGGAGTTCAAAGAGCTATTGTAAGATGGTCTTTTGAAGAAGGTGTTGAAGTTGGAGATTTTAAAAGTTTTAACATTTCAGGAGGAGGTTTTGTAGTTGCTAAAATTACAGCCGTCAATGAAGCCGGATTAATGAGTGTTGATAAAGCATCCATTACTGCACTTCCAGAAATTAGAAAAGAAAAGAAAGCAGAAATGATTAAAGACCGTATTTCTGCAACCACTTTAGATGCTATTTCTTCTGATGAAGGACAAACTGTTAAAACTGCCATGGCAGTAAACATGAAAAACCCAACACTTTCAGGAGCAGGAAGAGAGCCTAAAGTGATTGGATCTGCTTTTGGATTAGAAGAAGGCGCTACCTCAAAATTAATTGTTGGTGCTAGCGGTGTATATGCAGTACAATTAACAAAGTTAACTCCTGCAGAGCCGTTGCCAAATTATCAGGCCGCTGCAAACCGTGTTGGACAAGCAAAATCTAATGCTGTGAATGCACAACTGTACAACGCGCTAAAAGAAGCTTCTGATATCGAAGATAACAGAGCGACGTTTTACTAAGAAGTCAATACATACTAGATATAAAGGACTCAGAAATGGGTCCTTTTTTTATAAAATCATTTCTGAAAACGGTACAACAGTTGAAAACCCTTTCAGCTTAAAATAAGCCATTGCTTCTGTGTTTCCGGTTGCTAAGAAGAAGTCGCCACCCCATGCGCCTAAACTTTTAATGGCACCTTTGTAATCTGAAAATAAGATCTCTTTTAAAGGGGCTTGTTGGATGAGACTAGAAATGTAACGTTCATGCTGTTCAATCAGCGATTCAAATGTTTTTAAGTCTGTACAATTTAAGAGATCTAAAGTCAAACGGTTCAGAGATGTAAAATCAAGTGTTTGATTTGCAGTCAAAGTTTTATAGGACGCAATCCCATCTCTACTGTTTTGTTTTTGATTGCGATGTACAAAAAATAAACTCTCTAAAAATGGTGGAGAAAAAGATACTGGTTTGACTGTTGCTTTTCCTTCTTTTAATTGGTACAAAATTCCAGAATCCTCTTGTGCACAAGCAATATCAAATCCACTACCGCCAAAAGTTAATTCCAGTAATTTAAAAGCATCTACCTGTGCCCATTGGGCTAAATTATTGATTAAGGTAGAAGAGGAACCAAGCCCCCAGTTTTCTGGAAATTCAAGAGTAGACGTTAATACATAACCATTGTGTGCTTTAAAAAGTGTTGGGTTCAACTGTTGCAAAGCGTCCAAAACTTGTACCAAGCGAACCGCAATATCTGAAGTATTTGTTGTAGAAATTTTTAAAGCGTCGCCTAATGTAAATTCTGCTTCAAACCAAACAACCCCTTTACTAGAAATACTTTTCCAAAAAATTGTGTTCTCAGTAGTAGGTTCTATATGTAAAGATTGTCCAAATTTTGTAGGCAATGCTAAAGCCAAGGCACCATCTAAAACTGCATATTCTGCGCTGATCAATAATTTACCGTGGCTATAAAATGGTTGCATTAGGCTCTTAAATTTTTAAGAGCTTCCACAACTGCACTGTGAGTAACGATATGGGTTTTAAAGTGCTCAATTAATTGTGCTTTTTCAACGTCATTTGCTTCAAACTGATTTAAAATATTAAGCAAGTGCATTTTCATATGTCCTTGCTGAATGCCAGTTGTTGTGAGAGATTTTAAGGCCGCAAAATTTTGAGCCAATCCGGCTACCGCAACAATTTCCATTAATTGTTTAGCAGATGGATTTCCTAACAACTCCAAAGCTGTTTTTACCATAGGGTGTAAGCCTGTCAGACCGCCCACAGTTCCAAGGGCAAGAGGCAATTCAATCCAAAATTTAAACACTCCATTTTCTACAGAAGCATGCGTTAAACTTGAATAACTTCCCGAGCGTGCTGCATAGGCATGTACCCCTGCTTCAACGGCTCTAAAATCATTCCCAGTTGCCAACACCACCGAATCAACGCCATTCATTATTCCTTTATTGTGCGTCACCGCACGGTAAGGTTCGACTTCCGCTATGCGTACGGCTTGTATAAAAGTATCTGCAAATTCTTGACCCGAATACGCCTTTGTAGCGAGTGCGTCCACCTTACAACTTACTTGTGCCCGTACAAGACAATCCGGCACATAGTTAGATAAAATACTCATCACTACCTGAGTGTCTTTTGAACAGCTTTTGAAGGTCGTTGCAATTTGCTCCAAACAAGAATTGATGAAATTTGCTCCCATGGCATCCTTTGTTTCAAATGTGACATGTAATTGGTAATACCCCGGAAGTTTGGCTGTTTTATTTACCAATTCAATATCTAAAATTCCACCACCACGCGTTTCCATATTTTTGGTAATCGCTTTGGTTTGTTTAAAAAGGTGTGGTTTTATAGATTTGAAAAGAGATTCCAGTTCAACAAATTTTTCATGAAACATAAAGTGAACTTGACCTACCTTGGTGGTTGATACTACTTCTGCTTTGAAGCCGCCACGTTCCATCCAAAATTTTGCAGCATTACTAGCTGCAGCAACTACCGAACTTTCTTCGATAGTCATGGGGATGACATGCATTTTATCGTTGATTAAAAAATTAGGAGCCACTCCAAAAGGGAGGTAAAAATTAGAAATTGTATTTTCAGTAAATTCATCATGAAGCTTTTGAAGGACTTCATCTGTATTCCAATAACGTTCTAGGTTAGCTTTCGCTTCAGGATTGTTTTGAAAATGATTTGTGATCAACCAATCAATTTTTTCGGCTTTTGTAAACTTTGAAAATCCAGAAACGGAATTCTGCATGTGTGTCTATTTTTGAAATACAAAGATACTATATCTTCATATTATTTTGGAGCTGCAATTATTCTAATTGCATATTTATGTGTTAATAGTTGAGGTTTTCTCCCAATTTTTTAGTAAACTTGACCTAATATTATCAAAAATTCTCTACAAGAATGAAATCTCCTTTTATCTACCTAATTGCGTGTCTGTTTATTTTAACAGCAACTGCTCAAAAAAAATCCATTTCACTTGATCAAATTTGGGATGGTTCGTTTAGAACACAGGGGATGACAGCCTTGCATTCTATGAACAATGGACAACAATATTCGGTTTTGAATTTTGACAGGTCCAGCCGATCCACTTCCGTTGATTTATACGATTATAAAACCCTATCCAAAGTAAAAACCCTTGCAACCTCTCAAACGATGGATGCAATTCCATATTTCACAAATTATATATTTAGTGACGATGAAAGTCAAGTGATTTTGGAAACAGACACAGAACCCATATATAGATATTCTGCTCTTGGACTTTATTATGTTTATAACACCAAATCCAAAAGTCTGGAGAAAATTTCAGATGATAAAATTCAAGAACCTGCTTTTTCACCTGATGGCACAAAAGTTGCCTATGGACGGAATAACAACATATTTATAAAAGACTTGAGTTCTGGTACTACTAAACAAATCACATTTGATGGTGAGAAAAATAAAATTATTAATGGAATCACAGATTGGGTTTACGAAGAAGAGTTTGCTTTTGTAAGGGCTTTTGAGTGGAATGCTTCCAGTAATAAAATTGCATTTATCCGATTTGACGAAACCGATGTTCCTGAATTTTCAATGGATATTTATGGAACCGAACTCTATCAGACTCAAGAAGTGTTTAAGTACCCCAAAGCAGGTGAAACAAACGCAGAAGTTTCACTTCATTTTTATGATCTAAACACAGACACTATTTCAAAGGTCCCATTACCTAAGGATTATAATGATTTTTATATCCCTAGAATTAAGTGGACAAAAGATCCAGATGTTCTGTCTGCACAGTACATGAACAGACATCAGAATTCCTTAGATCTTTGGTTGATCAATCCAACTACAAATCAATCAGATTTAGTGCTGACCGACAAAGATGATGCCTATGTAGATGTAACAGATAATCTAACATTTTTAAAAGATAATAGTTTTATATGGACTAGTGAAAAAGACGGTTTCAATCATATTTACCACTATGCAAAAGATGGAAAGTTGAAAAATCAAATTACAAAAGGCAACTGGGAAGTCACGGCCTATTATGGATACAACGAATCGGCTAAAACAATCTATTATCAATCAGTAGAAAATGGTTCTATCAATCGCGACGTCTATTCAATTCGGTTGAATGGTAAAAAGAAAAAGCGTTTATCATTACAAGAGGGTACAAATGATGCCGAATTTAGTGCAGATTTCACCTATTTTATTAAAACCTATTCCAGCGCAACAACACCGCCTAAATTCACATTAAACGATTCTAAATCAGGGAGGTTAATCAAAAACATAAAAGACAATTCAGCACTCTTAGAGACACTAGGAGCGTTCAATTATTCAAACAAAGAATTTAGCACCATCAATGTCAATGGAAATGATTTGAACATGTGGATGCTCAAACCTGCCAATTTTGATCCATCTAAAACCTATCCGCTTTTGATGTTTCAATACTCAGGACCAGGGTCGCAACAAGTGGCTAATACTTGGAGCAGCTCACGTGATTTTTGGCATCAATTTTTAGCACAGCAAGGCTATATTGTGGCTTGTGTTGATGGACGTGGAACGGGTTTTAAAGGAGCAAATTTTAAAAAAATCACTTATTTAAATCTTGTCAAATACGAAACCGAAGATCAAATTCAAGCTGCAAAACAACTTTCAAACTTGAGTTATATAGATAAAAGTCGCATTGGAATTTGGGGTTGGAGCTATGGCGGTCATATGAGTACCAATTGTTTGCTAAAAGGAAATGATGTTTTTAAAATGGCCATTGCAGTTGCTCCTGTGACAAGCTGGCGTTTTTACGACACTATTTACACCGAACGTTTTATGAGAACTCCTCAAGAAAATCCAAGTGGCTACGATGACAATTCCCCATTTAATTATCCAGAATTGCTAAAAGGCGATTACCTTTTGGTACATGGATCGGGAGATGATAATGTACATGTACAACACACGATGCGCATGTTAGAGGCTTTAATACAAGCGGATAAACAATTTGATTGGGCTATATATCCCGATAAAAATCACGGTATCTATGGCGGAAATACCACCATGCATTTATATACTAAAATGACTAATTTTTTACATGAAAAATTGGGCGATAAACGAATGAATTAAAATTAACCAATACACAAATTATTAACTAACACTAAATTTATGTCAACGACAAATACAGTAAATCAAAAAGAACTTTTTGGACAACCAATTGGGCTATACATATTGTTTCTAACTGAAATGTGGGAGCGTTTTTCTTACTATGGAATGCGTGCCTTACTAGTACTTTACATGACAACTTCAACACTTGGTGAAGACGCGAGAGGCGCAGGATTAGGGTGGACAAGTAAAGAAGCGTTAGCTCTTTATGGATGGTACACCATGTTAGTATATGTGATGTCGATCCCAGGTGGCATGATTGCAGATAAACTCATTGGACAAAAAAAGGCTGTTTTATATGGCGCTATTGTATTGTGTCTTGGACATGGTGTATTAGTTTTAACAGATACATGGGCATTCTATACTGGTCTTGGACTTGTGATTTTAGGAGTTGGTCTATTAAAACCAAATATTTCAACTATGGTAGGCGGTTTGTATAAAGAAGGCGATATTCGACGAGACAAAGGGTTTAGTATATTTTATATCGGCATAAATTTAGGGTCACTTCTGGCAACTTTAATTATAGGGTTAGTTGTGAAGGAATGGGGATGGCATTCTGGTTTTGGCTTAGCTGGAATAGTAATGCTGATAGGTTTAGTTAATTATATTTATGGACAAAAGTTTCTTACACATGTTGGTAATTTTGTTTCTATTGAAAATGATCCCAATGAGATTTCCTATGGAAAATTATACGCTAAATTATTTCAATCTCCTCTTCAGTTAGGATTTACCATTGTTCTCTTAGCAGCTTCTGCTTTTGGATGGTATACTTTGGAATGGGGCTATGGGTTGCTTTTTATATTTTTAACGGCTATTACGTCTTTATTAATGATGATATACAAAGAACTAGATTCTCAGATTTTTAAAGATCGGTTTTTAGTGCTTTTACTCTCCTTTATAATGGTAATTGTATTTTGGGGTGCTTTTGAGCAAGCCGGAGGACTGATGAACTTATACACAGAATCAAATACAGATCGTGTATTGTTTGGTTGGGAAATTCCAACTATAATGTTTCAAAGTTTAAATGCAGGTTTTATTATCATTTTTGCAACCGTTGTAGCAAGTATTTGGGCTAAGCGAAAATTAAAAGGAAAAGAAGCGAGTTCTTTATTCAAAATGGCTTTAGGGATTATCATTATGGGATTTGGTTTTCTTTTCATGGTGTTTGCAGCTATGGAATTTGAAAAATCAGGAACTTCTAGTATGATTTGGCTTGTTTTAGCTTATCTGTTTCATACCATTGGAGAGTTGTGTTTGTCACCCGTAGCATTATCATTTATAACCAAACTAACCCCCGTAAAATATGCCTCCCTTATGATGGGTGTGTATTTTGCTGCTACAGGTCTTGGTAGTAAAGTTGCAGGTATCATAGGTGAAGCTGCTAGTGACTTTGGAGAATATGCTATATTTTCTGGAATTTTGATTCTTACACTTATCATAGGTACATTATTTATTTTAATATTAAAACCATTAAAGCGATTGACTCATGGTGCTGAAGAGAGTGAAAAAAACCTTTAGAGTATTGAATTAATTACCGAATTTAGTAAACTAACCAACAATAGATAGAAAACAAGTATTATGACAACAGATATTAATGACATGTTCAAAGACAAAGTCTTGGGGCATCCCGCTGGACTTTTTGTATTATTTTTCACTGAGATGTGGGAACGTTTTTCTTACTACGGCATGCGCGCCTTACTGGTGATGTTTTTTACCGCATCACTCCTTGACGGGGGCTGGGGCTGGCCACGAGAACATGCCTATGCAATTTTTGGTACGTATACCTCATTGGTCTATTTATCGACCCTCTTAGGAGGCTATTTCGCTGATAAAAAAATAGGCTATCGCTATGCGGTAGTTGTTGGTGCATTGCTCATGACATTGGGCCATGGCGCTATGGCTGTAGAAACCCCATTTTTCATTTACCTTGGATTAACTCTATTGGTATTTGGAAGCGGTTTTTTTAAGCCAAACATGACTTCAATCATCTCTGAAATGTACAAAGGAAAAGACGAGAAAAAAGATGGTGCTTATACTATTTTTTATATGGGTGTCAATGCAGGAGCCTTTTTAGGAATTTTGTTGTGTGGATATCTAGGTGAACAAGTAGGATGGCGTTGGGGCTTTGGATTGGCAGGAATTTTTATGTTGTTTGGATTACTTCAATTTTGGTTTGCTCAAAATATTTTTGGAAATATCGGAACAAAGCCAGTAAAAGTAGATAAAGAACTGGTTGAGCTCAGTGCAGACGAGCCCAAATTAAATCCGTTTACATCATTTCAATTGGGATTGATAGCCGTCGCAGCACTTTTGGGGATCTCATGGATTTTTAATGACCCTATTTCTAAAATATCAGAAGGCTCTTATAATTTATTTGATTTCAGTATGTTTGGAATGGAAGGTTCTAACATCGCAATTCTATCTGCTTTAGGACTGTTTGTGATACTCTTAGTCATCAGAATCCCTAAGTATGACAAAATCACTCGAGACCGAATGTTAGCTGTAATGTTTTTTGCGTTTATTACTATTTTCTTTTGGGCTATTTTTGAACAAGCGCCAAGCTCCTTAACCATTTTTGCACGAGACTATACCCAACGAGTTCTTGAGGGAAATTCAGCTTTTATGTTTAAAATAGTCAATACTTTAATGACCATTATTCCGTTAGGAATTATCACTTGGGTGTTATGGCTATTATTCAAAAAAACATTTTCAAAGTATGCACTTTCAAATATCTTTCTAGCTATTAGTTTTATAATCATTTGGGCTATCGCCATCTGGATGTTAACGATTGAATTTGGAAAAGAAATTGCAGAAGTACCAGCGTCTTGGTTTGGTGTTTTAAATAGTTTGTTTATTATAGCGTTCGCACCCTTGTTTTCAAAATGGTGGGAAAGTAAATACAATCCAAATGCCAATATGAAATATGCTATTGGAATGATTCTGTTAGGAATCGGAATGGCTTGTGTGGCAATTGGCGCGTCGTCTATTCCACCAGGAGCAAAAACAGCTTCTGTGAGTATGATTTGGTTGGTATTGGTATACTTTTTTCATACCATGGGCGAATTGTGTATCTCGCCAGTCGCTTTATCTTACGTTAGTAAATTGGTGCCAGGTCGCATGATTGCCATGATGTTTGGAATCTGGTATTTAGCCGTAGCTATTGGTATGAAGTTAGCCGGTGTATTTGGAGAAGCTTCTGAAGGGATTGCACAAGCAGAAGGATTAAGTTATTTCTTTTGGTTATTAACCGCTATTGCGGTAGGACTCGGTGTATTATCTGCATTACTCTATCCAGTGATTAAGAAATTAATGCATGGTGTTCGCTAATTTTGGTATTATATTTGTTGCTTATTATAAAAAACATAAAAATGAAAATATATATATTAACAATCCTACTCGTAGCAGGTACACTATCAGTTGATGCACAAAGTATCAATTGGGTAAGCATGGATGAAGCCCTCGAATTACAACAAAAAGCACCCAGAAAAATACTTATTGATATGTATACCTCTTGGTGTGGGCCTTGCAAAATGCTAGATAGAAATACGTTTACCAACAAAGATTTGATTGCTTTTGTCAATGAACATTATTATGCAGTCAAATTCAATGCAGAAGGCAATGAAACTGTAAATCTTAAAGATCAAAAATTTTCAAATCCAAATTACAAGCCCGAGATGGCAAAACGCCGAAACAGTCAACACGAATTGACGCAGTATTTGGGAGTTAATGCCTATCCAACGATGGTGTTTTTAGGTCTAGATGCAGAATTAATTGCTCCAATTCCTGGCTATCAAACAGCTCAGCAACTTGAGCTGTACTTGAAATTGTTTAAAGATGACACCTACAAGGAAATGAACAACCAGGAAGCATTTAATAACTACTACAAAACGTTTGTGCCTTCTTTTACTCCGTAGTTAGTCAACCTAAAATTCAACAAATGAAAGTTCATATTGAGACGGAACGTCTACTCATAAGAGATTTAGAGAAATATGACGCAAAGGGGATTTTTGAACTTGATTCAGACCCCGATGTTCACGAATTTCTAGGAAAAAACCCAATAAAAACTATTGATGAAGCCAAACAAGTGATTGATTTTATAACAAATCAATATGTTGATAATGGAATTGGACGTTGGGCTATTATTGATAAAAAAACAAATGATTTTATTGGCTGGACTGGATTAAAATTTGAACAAGGATTAAGAGAGAACTTCAGTTATTATGACTTAGGTTACAGACTTAGAAAAAAATACTGGGGAAAAGGCATAGCGACCGAATCAGCAATCCAGTCTCTTAAATATGGATTTGAAAAACTCGACTTAAAAGAAATTGGCGCAGCTGCTGATGTTGATCATTTAGTTTCAAATAAAATACTTAAGAAGATTGGGCTAAAGTTTATTGAAACATTTGAATTTGAAGGATCTACATGCAATTGGTATAATCTCAAAAAATCTGAATGGCTGAAATCTAAACCAACCAACCTACAAAAGTAGTTTTTAAATCTAAATGTTACTTTATAATGTCACATTTTTAATAATTGATAAAAAAAGCCCCCTTTTCGCTAGTTTGGTGGAATTGGGTTTTTTTTGCTTCACAGGTTAATTTCCAGCGTTCTTGATAGGTTTTGTAATTACTTCCATCCCAAATAATGAGTTCAGGACGAATGCTGTCAATCAAACGGTTTAAGTTAATTTTTGGAGATTGCCTCAACAATACCCACTGTGGCTTGACACTTTTAATATTATAAACCCCAAGGCTATCCACGATCAAAAGAAGCTTGTTGTTAATCTTATAAAGGCGTTGGATGGTGTCAGTAGATTGGGTTTTGATAGCAGCACCTATTACATAATCATTTAGCATGCGTTGTTTCGTTAGGGAATCTAAATCATGATGAATTTCTAAATGATGTTTGGATTGTAGTCCCAGAACACTGTGTTTAGATTTATGAAATACAATAAACGAATTTTTAGTAGTCAGTGCAGGAATTAGTTGCACAATAACTTGAAAACCTAAGATACAGACCCCCAATACTATTAAATTTTTAAACGTTTTCTTATGATAAAAAATACCGAGTAAAAAGAGGATGAGGTAACTGAAAATAAGAGCGGTTAAATCAAACGAAATCTGATTAAATAGAAACGCTTCTTTTGAAGCAACCCATTCCACAAACCAATTCATTAACTGGATAATCCAGCTTAAAATTTGGATTAATAAATCTGGAGGTTGGTGTATTCCAATCAAAACCAACATTAATATTCCCAATCCAAGTATCACAATAAGACAAGGAATCACAACCATATTCGTCACAAAAAACAAGCCTGGAAATTGATGGAAATAATACAAACTCAAAGGCAAAACTCCAATTTGAGCAGCAATGGATACCTTGAGCAAATCCAAAAACCAATTCCCAATCCAATGTTTAATACCCCACCACTTATCTAAAACAGGTTTAACGATGATGATGGAAGCGACCGCAGCATAACTGAGTTGAAACCCTACGTCAAAACAAAACCCTGGACGAACAAGCAAGAGTATAAACGCTGAAACTGCTAAGGTGTTTAATGAATTTGAAGTCCGTTTTAACCCCCTGACAATTGCAAATAAACTAAACATCGTTACCGCTCTGACCACAGAAGGGGATAAGCCTGCAATGATTGCAAAGCTCCACAAAACACATAAAATTAGGACTAAGCGCACAAATTTACCATGTCTAAAATACAGCAATGGCTTCATGATAAATTGTAGAATTAATAATAGAATCCCTATATGAAGTCCAGAAATCGCTAGAATATGAACAGCTCCTGCTTTTGCATAATCTTCGTACACATCCGCTCTAATATCTTGGCGTTGTCCCAAAAGTAGAGCCTTGATAAAGGCCAATTCAATTGGTTTGAAAGGGAGCTTTTGGAGACGCTTGTTCAACGCTTCACGAATTGTCTCCGCATAGTCTGTAATAGAATTTGGAGATTGAGGAATGACTAAAATAATTTCGTCTCTCAAAAAAACTTGATGGTAAATCCCCAAGCGTTTTAGATATTTTTTATAATTAAATTGATAAGGATTTAAAGGTTCATTGACTTCTTGAAGGAATGTAGAAGCTAAGATTTTTTCATTTACGTTAAAGTTTGTTTGCTGTGATTTCTTACTCAAATTGATCAGAAGTGTCCCCGAAACCCTAATAGAATCAATTTTTATGAGTTCCGCATAATAACGTTGGTTATAAGTAGTTGGTTTTAATCGTTTTTTGATTGCAAACTCAAGTTGATGTGCTTGAGTATCTACGAGAGCCTCTAAATGAGTATAATGTGGTTTATAAAAAGTTGGAGTATGTAATTTAGATACAAAAACGCCCAGTAAAATCATGACTAGTACTACTATTAACGAAGGCCAATACAGGGTTTTTTTGTATTTCTTGCAATGGTAATGTACTATGACTAGTACAATTAGCATAAAACCAATAGCGCCAAGGAGTATAGCTACTGCTATAGCGGTGTACTCGCTTAAAATAACACCAATTATAAGAAATAGGGTAAGCTTTAATACGGGGTACTTAAAGGCTTGCATCGTATAAAGAAACGGAACCACTTGTGGGGCCGAAGCAGGTTGAGATTAGAGATTTAAAGTCCTCTAAAGTAATGAATTATAAACTAATTCTGCAACATTTTGACTGGCGCCTGCGCCTCCGAGTTTTGTTTCAAGTTCATGATAGGCCTCAAATTGTGCCTCACGAACTGGTCCCTCCAAAATAGAAGTCAGCTCTTTTGTCAAACGTTTGGTGTTGAACGTTTCTTGTATTAATTCGGTAACCACTTCTTTGTCTAAGATCAAATTGACCAAGGAGATATATTTTAGTTTTACCAATCGTTTTCCTATTTGATATGAAATCCAACTGGTTTTATAACACACGACTTCAGGTACTTTAAATAAAGCCGTTTCTAAGGTGGCAGTTCCTGAAGTAACCATTGCAGCATGGGAAACACTCAATAAATCATAGGTGCAGTTTTCAACAAAATACACGTTTTTATTCGTAATAAACGAACTGTAGAATTCAGGATCCTGACTAGGAGCTCCCGCAATTACAAACTGATAATTTGGAAACGATTTTACAACACTTAGCATTACAGAAAGCATTTTATTAATTTCCTGCTTTCGACTTCCAGGAAGCAGTGCAATAATAGGTTTGTTGTTGAGTTGATGGGTTTGACGAAACGCGGTTTCATCAACAGGAACTCTATCGGCAATGGCATCAATAAGTGGGTGACCTACAAATGATACTGGCATACCGTGTTTATCTTCGTAAAACTCTTTTTCAAAAGGGAGTATGACATACATTTTATCGACGTCACGCTTGAGGGCACTAATGCGATTTTCTTTCCAAGCCCAAATTTGTGGAGAAATATAATAATGGGTTTTATAGCCTTCGATTTTCGCCCATTTTGCTATCCGCATATTGAATCCTGGGTAATCAATAAAAATCAAACAATCAGGTTGATAAACTTCAATATCTTTTTTACAAAAGGATAAATTTTTGGTAATAGTTCTTAGGTTCATTATTACTTCAAAGAAGCCCATAAAGGCCAATTCTTTGTAATGTTTTACTAAAGTACCTCCTACATTTTGCATCAAGTCACCACCCCAAAATCTAAATTCTGCGTTCGCATCTGTTTTTTTTAGGACCTTCATTAGGTTTGCTGCATGCAAATCTCCTGAGGCTTCTCCAGCAATAATGTAATACTTCATTTATAATCTAATTAAAAAGGTTAGGAGTGCAATTAAAATAGTGGCTGCCAAAACACCTCCCGCACGTGCATCTTGTCTTTTTCTAATAAAATAAAAGAAACTGAGCAAGTTTAAAATGGCGCCTAAACTTATTAGTTTTCCTAAGAAATTTTCAGATTGAGCGCTTTCTAAAACAGTAAGAATATCATCTGATCGCCCCGATAATTTACCCAATACAATAGCTGCAGTTATCAATCCTATTATATTTGCCAATAGACCAACTACAAGGCCTTGAAAAAGTTTTTTCTTATTCATTGAAATCCCATTTATTTAATTCTTGAATGTAGTGGTGTGCAGTCAAGTCATATTGGACAGGCACCACTGAAACAAAACCATTTTCTAGCGCCCATTCATCGGTATCTTCTCCCTTATCTAAATTGTTAAACTCGCCAGTCAGCCAATAATAATCGCGTCCTAATGGAGTTTGACGCTTGTCAAATTTTTCAATCCAATTCGCATTGGCTTGTCGGCACACGCGGATGCCTTTTATCTCTTTTTCTAAAAGTTTTGGAAAATTTACATTTAGAATAATTCCTTTTTGTAACCCTTGATTTAAAACCTGTAAAGTGATGGTTTTTATAAACGATTCAATTTGACTAAAATCAGCTTCCCACTTATAATCCAAAAGCGAAAATCCAATCGCAGGAATACCTTCCATGCCCGCTTCAATTGCGGCACTCATAGTGCCTGAGTAAATGACATTTACAGAGGAGTTTGATCCGTGATTTACCCCTGAAACACATAAATCAGGTTTGCGATCTAAAAGCTCATGCACTGCTAGTTTTACACAATCTGCAGGAGTTCCTGATGTACTGTACTCCGTTTGTGGGCCTTTATCGATGCGCTCTCTTTTACAATACAAGGTATCGTTAATAGTGATGGCATGTCCCATAGCACTTTGTGGACTGTCAGGCGCTACAACAATGACTTCTCCAATAGTATTCATTACCTTTATCAAAGTACGAATTCCTGGTGCAGTGATGCCATCATCATTAGTGACCAAAATTAAAGGTCTTTTTGTCATTGATATTCCGTTTAAGTTGCTACAAAAGTAAGTAATTTGTTGCTTATTTGATGATTTCAGACGCTTTAACAAAAAATTATTACCGTTCATTAAGGTTGGCATAATTATTTCCCATACTTTAGAATATTATTTATCAGTCCCTATAACAGTTTATTCAGATGAAACGTAATATCAACATTTTTTTAGTCTCTATACTCATAGCATTTGCATCTTGTAGTTTTACTTCAAAGTCCTTTGACGATCCAGATAAGGATAAACTTTTAATGCAATTAATCACCTATTTATTAGAAGAAGGTCATTTTGAACCTAAGGATATAAATGACACATTTTCAGAAGGTGTTTATACAAGTTTTTTAAACCAAGTAGATCCGTTTAAGAATTATTTTTACCAATCAGATATTGATGAATTTGAGCAATTTAAAACAGAAATAGATGATCAAATTTTAGACCATGACGTGCATTTTTTTAATGTTGTTTATGAACGATTGTTGATACGAATCGAAAATTCTAGAGAAATTTATAAACAAGTTTTAGGAACGCCGTTTGATTACGATTTAGAGGAAACTTTCAATACGGAATATGAAAGCAAACCTTATGCCACCTCAAAATCTGAAATGAAAGACAATTGGCGAAAACAACTTAAATTTTCGACACTATCAAATTACCACGATTTAGTCAATAGTAATAAAGAATCTAAAAAATCAAATTCAGTACTAGAAGTCGAAGCAAGAGCATCTACTTTAAAATCCTTAAACGAAAGTGCCAGTTATATGGATGATTTAAGAAGAGATGACTGGTTATCGATGTATATCAATGCGATTGCTGAAGAATTTGATCCGCATACTTTTTATTTTGCACCCCAAGATAAAGACCGTTTTGATGCTCAAATGTCTGGTAAATACGAAGGAATTGGAGCACGCCTTCAAAAAAAGATGGATGTAATTACAATTACCGAAGTTATTTCTGGAGGATCTGCGTGGCGACAAAATAAGCTTGAAGTCGGAGATGCCATTTTGGAAGTCCGTCAAGAGGAAGAAATTGAAGCTGTGAACGTTGTAGGAATGCGTTTGGATGATGCCGTCAAATTAATCAAAGGACCAAAAGGAACAAATGTAATTTTAACCCTAAAAAAAGTAGATGGTACTATAGAAGATTTAAGTATTCCAAGAGATGAAATTGAACTTGAAGAAACCTATGCAAAATCTACTATTGTAGAAAAAGAGGGTACCACATTTGGTGTTATAAATCTTCCTAAATTCTACATAGATTTTGAAGATTATAACAGTCGGAATGCAGCAACAGATGTTAAAAAAGAAATTGAACGCTTGAAAGCAGAAGGTATGCAAGGGTTGGTTTTGGATTTAAGGAATAATGGAGGTGGATCATTAAAGACCGTTGTTGATATGGGGGGCTTGTTTATCAAAGAAGGACCCATTGTTCAAGTGCGTTCCACAGGTGAAGAAAAAGAAGTACTAAAAGATACAGATCGATCTATCGAATGGGAGGGACCTCTTGTTATTTTAGTAAATGAATTATCTGCTTCTGCTTCGGAAATTTTAGCAGCTGCAATGCAAGATTACAAACGTGCTATTGTGATTGGGAGTAAACAAACCTACGGCAAGGGAACGGTTCAGAATATTATTGATTTGAATCGGATGATTAGAAGTAATACCAATGGCGATATGGGGGCTTTTAAATTCACAACCCAAAAATATTATCGTATTAATGGAGGGTCTACCCAGTTAGAGGGTGTTAAAAGTGATGTGGTTGTACCAGATCGTTATAGTTATATTGAAATTGGAGAAAAAGATCAAGACAACCCACTTGAATGGGACGAAATTGCGCCCGCAAATTATAATCTTTGGGAGCGTACTTTTGATTACGAGACGACCATCAAAAAAAGTAAAGACCGTATGAACTCAAGTGCTGAAATTAAGCTTATAGATGACAATGCGCGTTGGATCAAAACCATTAGAGATAAATCTGTGTATACACTTAATTTTTCAAAATATTCTCAAGACCTTGAGCTTAGCGAATCTGAAGCAAAGCGTTTTGATGCTTTATCTGATTACCAAACAAATCTAACATTTGAATCATTGCCATACGAACGCCCTTTGATGGAGCAAGATTCTGTTTTAAAAATTAATAGAACTCGTTGGCATGAGAATTTAAGTAAAGACATCTACATGGAAGAAGCTATTAATGTATTAAGCGATTTAGAAGGTTCTTATAACTCCAGCAAATTAGCACAGATTGAAGATTAATTGAGCATGCAAAAACAAGGATTAACAACTTTAGCACTTCAGAAATTTAAAAAAAGTTTTTGGGGCGTTTTTAGTTTTTGGTTTATTGTTTTTTTGGCTTTCATTTCTATTTTCGCCTATGTATTAGCACCAGATAATTCTCAGTTTGCAAATCAAATGCATTTGTCAATCCATTCTAAGCAACCAGGTTTTACAGTTGAAATGCTTGTAATTCCAAATACGCTGGAAAGCGATCAAAGTTTTTTGAATCGTATATTTTTCGGAAAAACACACTCGCCTTCCGAAATCCCTATTACAAGTTATGAGTCAGAACCGTATCAAATTAAGTATACAGAATTCGCTTCGGAAGGCCTTGACGGTTTAGAAAAGACAATAACCATACCTACAGATATTGAAACGTCATTACGCCCTTTTGTGACTCCAAAAACATTTTATTTTGGAACTGATAAGTATGGACGTGATCTTCTAAGTCGAATTTTAGTCGGAGCACGAATTTCATTTTCAATTGGTTTTGTGGCCGTTTTTATTTCTCTTATTATTGGAGTTTTAATGGGGAGTATTGCAGGTTATTTTGGAGGAAAATGGGATAAGTTGATCATGTGGATTATCAACGTAACATGGTCCATTCCTACGCTCCTTTTGGTCATAGCAATTACTTTGGCTTTAGGAAAGGGTTTTTGGCAAGTATTTATTGCAGTTGGTCTCACTATGTGGGTAGAAGTCGCTAGAATTGTAAGAGGTCAGGTAATGAGTGTCAAAGAAATGCAGTATGTAACAGCAGCTCGTGCTTTAGGGTTTACAGATTTCAGAATTATATTGAAACATATTTTGCCAAATATTCTGGCGCCTGTCATTGTAATTTCGGCTGCTAATTTTGCAGCGGCTATTCTTATCGAAAGTGGACTTAGTTTTTTGGGTATTGGTGCACAACCCCCTATGTCCAGTTGGGGTGCGATGATCAAAGATCATTACAATTATATCATTCTAGGAAAACCCTATTTGGCTCTCATTCCTGGATTGTGTATCATGAGTTTGGTCATGGCTTTTATGCTCATAGGAAACTCCTTAAGAGACGCTTTAGATGTGAAAGCTTAAAGTGGTATCTCAGGGGGATATTTTTCTAAAATAGAACCTACAAATGTATTGATGAGTTTTTCTTTATACCTCACGTCTGTTGTTAAACTTCCACGTCCAATCCCTTGCCAAATAAGCTCTTTTCGCTTTGTGTCAATCAAGTCAATATACAAAGTACCTTGAGTTGAATTTGAAACATTATATTGTGCCCCAAAATAAGGACCCCAACCCCAACCATATCCATAACCAAAAGAATTGAAATTATTATTATAGAAGTTAATTTGTTGTTTTTCTTTAGTAAAAAAGTTAACCATCAAATCAGGAGTATCAGATTTTGTAAAGCCCTTTTTAAGAAGTGCAGATTCAATAGCGTTTAAAATACGACGTTTATCTAGATCGTTAATTTCTGCGCGGTCTACTCCTTCTTTATGAAACCCAAAGGTTTTATAAGTTTTGAAAGGAGCTACCTTATCATAGTCAGTAACTACGCGTACTGATTGACAGGAGGTTAAAAATAGCAGGGCAATCAGAAAAGAAAGTATTTTAGTTTTCATGTGTTTATATTTAATATTTTTATAAATTTTCAAAAAGTGAACCATCAACTCTGTTTGGGATGGTTACTTTGAGCAGAGGTTCGGATTCCATCGCACGTTTAATGGCACATATAGCTCCTTCATTTCGAGCCCAATTACGTCGAGCGATGCCATTATTAACATCCCAAAACAACATAGATTTTAAGCGTCTT
Organism: uncultured Flavobacteriaceae bacterium; assembly: GCA_943789465.1. Lineage (GTDB taxonomy): Bacteria > Bacteroidota > Bacteroidia > Flavobacteriales > Flavobacteriaceae > Hel1-33-131. The sequence goes on from CALSUF010000004.1 coordinate 180,919, forward strand.
TCTGCATCAAAACTACCATCAAGAACCATACCAAAGCCACCATTGATAACTTCTCCCCAACCAACGCCCCCTCCATTGTGGATACTTACCCAAGTGGCACCTCTAAAACTATCCCCAATCACATTTTGGATGGCCATATCAGCTGTAAATTGAGAGCCATCATAGATGTTACTCGTTTCTCTATATGGCGAATCCGTACCAGAAACATCATGATGATCACGACCTAATATGATGGTGCCAATTTGTTTATTGGCAATGGCAGTATTAAAGGCTTCTGCAATTTTCATACGTCCTTCAGCATCAGCATATAATATCCGTGCTTGTGATCCCACGACCAGTTTATGATCCTGTGCACCTTTAATCCACTGAATATTATCCGTCATTTGTTGTTGAATTTCTTCAGGAGCTTTTTTCTTTAGTTCTTCCAAAACCTGACACGCTATAGCATCAGTCGTTGTAAGATCTTCTGGAGTTCCTGAAGCACAAACCCATCGGAAAGGACCAAAACCATAATCAAAACACATCGGTCCCATAATATCTTGAACATAACTAGGGTACTTAAAATCAATCCCATTTTTGGCCATAATATCTGCTCCTGCTCGTGAAGCTTCTAATAAAAATGCATTTCCATAATCAAAAAAATAAGTACCCTTGTCGGTGTGTTTTTGTACAATCGCGGCATGGCGTCTTAAGGATATTTTTACCTTTTCTTTAAACAGTTCAGGATTTGTTCCCATAAGTGAATTGGCTTCTTCATAACTAATTCCAGCAGGATAATATCCTCCAGCCCATGGGTTATGTAAGGATGTTTGATCGCTTCCTAAATCTACATGAATATCAGAGGCATAAAACCCTTCCCATACATCAATCACATTTCCTAAATATGCAATGGATACAATTTCTTTATCTTTTTTAGCTGTACGAACGCGTTTTACAAGTGCGTCTAAATCCGTAAAAACTTCATCGACCCAGCCTTGTGAGTGGCGTGTATAAATTGCTTTTTCATTCACTTCAGCACAGACAGTAATACAGCCTGCAATATTTCCTGCTTTTGGTTGCGCTCCACTCATACCTCCTAAACCTGCGGTCAAAAATATATTTCCAAGAGGAGATTTTTTTATTTTTCTAAAAGCATTGAGTACCGTTATTGTGGTGCCATGAACAATTCCTTGAGGCCCAATATACATATAACTACCAGCAGTCATCTGACCATATTGCGAAACGCCTAGGGCATTAAATTTTTCCCAATCATCGGGTTTTGAGTAATTAGGAATCATCATGCCATTGGTGACCACTACTCTTGGTGCTTCTGAGTGTGATGGGAACAATCCCATGGGGTGTCCAGAATACATGACCAATGTTTGGGTATCGTTCATTTGTGACAAGTACTGCATCGTCAGGCGGTATTGTGCCCAATTTGAAAACACACTGCCATTACCTCCATAAGTTATGAGTTCATGAGGGTGTTGTGCGATGGCATCATCCAAATTATTTTGAATCATTAACATGATGGCAGCGGCTTGTTTGCTCTTGGCAGGATAGTCGTCAATGGAACGCGCTACAATTTTGTGAGTAGGGCGGAAGCGGTACATGTAGATACGTCCATAAGTATCCAATTCGTTTTTAAATTCTTCAATAAGAATTGTATGGTGTTTTTTATCAAAATAACGCAACGCATTTTTTAAAGCTAATTTAGTTTCTTCTACACTTAAAATCGATTTTCGTTTTGGAGCATGATTATAACTACTGTCATACGCCCTTTTTGGAGGCAATACATCTGGAATTCCTTCTAAAATCTCCTCTTTAAATGTCAATTCTATCGCGTTCATTTTGTTAGATTTTGTGTATTAGTTCGGGTATTATAGCCATACGGACAATGCTTGCAGCCACTCTCGCAACAATAACCGCGTTTGAGGTGGTATTGGGTCGTAAAACAACGGTATCCTTCTGGAGTGAGGTAGTAATCGCCATCTTCTATGGGGATGTGTTTTTTCATATGTAACAAATATAATCTAAATTTTAGACACAGAAATCGTTACTTATTTTTGCTTTATTGGTCTCCTATTAAATGTTATCACTAAAGTATTTAGTATTTTTACATTTCAGTCTTTACAGCAATGCTCTCTATCAAAACGTTAGAAAATATCCGTTTAAATGCTCAGGTTTCATTGAAGCCAGACTATTTGATTCACCCAACTGTATCGGGAAACAAGTATAGAAAGTTAAAGTATAATTTACAAAAAGCAAAATCTGAAAATTATAGAGGTATTCTCACTTTTGGTGGAGCATTTTCAAATCATATTGCAGCAACGGCGGCAGCGGGTCAGTCTTTAAATATTCCTACGGTGGGAATTATTAGAGGCGAAGAATTAGCTTCTAAAATTGAATTAAATTCAACCCTAAAATATGCACAATCTTGTGGGATGCATTTAGAATTTGTATCGCGATCTGTTTATAAACAAAAAACAGATTCAACGTATTTAAAAACGATTTTAGAAACCTTTAAAAATTTTTATATCCTTCCCGAAGGAGGTACCAATGCACTCGCTATCAAAGGATGTCAAGAGATTCTTACAGATAAAGATCATGCTTTTGATATCATATGTTGTGCCGTAGGAACAGGTGGTACCATTGCAGGGCTTATAAACTCGAGTTTGCCTACCCAAAAAATTATTGGATTTCCAGCTCTTAAAGGCGGTTTTTTAAACGAAGATATTTGTAAATTTGCCACACAGTCTAATTGGGAATTGTGGGAAGCCTACCATTTTGGGGGCTATGCCAAAGTAGATTCTAAATTAATAACATTTATGAACCACTTTAAAACCACTTATAAAATTCCTTTAGACCCTGTTTATACCGCTAAAATGATGTACGGTATTTTTGATGCGATTCAGACTGGTGAAATTTCAAAAGACGCCAAAGTTTTGGCGATTCATACAGGCGGATTACAAGGGATTGAAGGCATGAATTTAAGGTTGAAACAAAAACAATTAGAAGTAATAATTTAGATATGAAACGAATTATAATTTTTATTTTTTTAGGATTTTTAATCACTAGTTGTGGGTCGCGGCGAAAGGTAAAAGATCGTCCAAAACCTCCAAAAAAGGTGGTGGTTAAGGCTTCAAAAAACACTCCTAACATTAATAATACTCTAGAATATATTACATATTTTAAACAAACTGCTATCAAAGAAATGCAGTTGTATGATATTCCAGCGAGTATAACTTTAGCGCAAGGAATTTTAGAGTCTGGCTCTGGCAAAGGCCGTTTGGCACGTGCAGCAAACAACCATTTTGGGATCAAATGTCATGATTGGAAGGGTGCCCGTATTTATCACGATGATGATAAAGATCAAGAATGTTTTAGAAAATATAAGAACCCGAATCAATCGTTTAGAGATCATTCAGAATTTTTAACCTACCGCAAACGCTATGCTTCATTGTTTAAATTACAAAAAGATGATTACAAAGGATGGGCCAAAGGTCTTCGTAAAGCAGGCTATGCAACCGATCCAAAGTACCCTCAAAAATTAATCACTTTAATTGAACGTTATGAACTTTATAAATTTGACACGAAGTCTAAAAAGTCACGTTCTCAAAAAGTTACGAATTCAAAGACTATTAAAAATCGTCATACCGTAAGAAAAGGGGATACTTTATACTCCCTTTCAAAATTATATAATACGACTGTTGATGCGATCAAACGACAGAATAAACTCAAATCAACAGACTTAACAATTGGACAAAAACTCATTATTTCTTCAAACTAATTTCATGAAATACCAACGCAGTAGTCAATTATTCAAAGCCGCTTCGGACGTGATTCCAGGGGGTGTTAACTCTCCAGTACGTGCTTTTAAAGCCGTTGGCGGAACTCCCATTTTTGTTGATAGAGCTAAGGGTGCCTATTTGTATGATGCCGATGGCAACCGCCTTATCGATTACATCAATTCGTGGGGTCCTATGGTTTTAGGACATGCATATCCTCCAGTAATTAATGCTGTAGTTGATAAAGCAAAATTAGGAACTTCATTTGGAATGCCTACAGAAATTGAAACTAAAATAGCTGAATTGGCAGTTTCTATGGTTCCAAATATCGATCAAATTCGCTTTGTAAATTCAGGAACAGAAGCGTGTATGAGTGCTGTACGTTTGGCGCGTGGGTTTTCAGGAAAAGAAAAAATGATCAAATTTGCGGGGTGTTATCACGGCCATTCAGATTCTTTTTTGATTCAAGCAGGAAGTGGTGCAGTTACTTTTGGAAGCCCTAACAGTCCAGGGGTTACAGAAGGTACTGCCAAGGATACTCTTTTGGCGGTGTACAATAATTTAGAATCAGTTACTAAACTATTTGAAGCCAATCCTTCTGAAATTGCTTGTATTATTGTGGAACCTGTGGCAGGAAATATGGGTTGTATTCCTCCTCAATCTGGATTTTTAGAAGGTCTTCGTGCCTTGTGTGATGTACATGGTGCTGTTTTAATTTTTGATGAGGTTATGACAGGTTTTCGTTTGGCTCGCGGTGGTGTACAAGAGCTGTATGGTGTGCATGCAGATATTGTGTGTTTTGGAAAAGTTATTGGGGGCGGTTTGCCTGTTGGTGCTTTTGCAGCGCGTCATGAAATCATGAGTCATTTGGCACCTTTAGGCCCGGTTTATCAAGCAGGAACGTTGAGTGGAAATCCATTAGCAATGGCGGCAGGCTATGCCATGCTGCAGGCTTTAGAAGCCGATGCCGAAGTTTTTCAGCGTTTGGCTCAGAAAACAGAATACTTACATAAAGGCATTGCAGCGACCTTAACAGCACATAATGTTATACACACTATTAACAGAGTAGGATCTATGATTTCGATTCATTTTTCTGAAACTTTAGTGGTTGATTTTGAAACGGCTGCAGAAGGAAATAATGAGCGTTTTAAAACCTTTTTTCATGGGCTTCTAAATGAAGGTATTTATATAGCACCTAGCGCCTTTGAAACTTGGTTTATCACGGATGCTTTGACTTATGAGGATTTGGATGAAACAATCGCGGCAGTCGCTAAAATTGCTCCAACCTTATAAAGGTTTTAGTGCTAATTTTCTAATACCTACAAACACGGCTATTAATGCAGAATAGCCAATAAAAAATGGAATTACATAAGTTTCAAGTTTAAGGGCCAACATAGCTGCCATAAATAAAAGCTGAAATCCGAGGCCGTACATAGATACTAGTGTCATAAACCACTTTGGAAAAGGTGGGCTATCACTAGCGTTTTTGTCCATAACATACATGATTTTGTCAAAGGTGATGTATAAAATATCATAGATCTTATAAAAAATATTAACTGTGCGTTGACTTTCTCCTTTGAGGGCTTTTGGTGCGGCATCTTCAAAAATACGACTGGTAGAATCGCCTTCTACTGCGTTTCTTAAAATGACATAATAATAGTTGTAAACAGTACCTTGTAATTGAATTCCAAAAAAGGCAATTAACATATATGTTATAGAGCCTTCTGTAATGTGCCAAAAGGCCAGTAAAAAACAAAAGTTAAGAACAAAATCGGCAATCGAGTCGTAATAGCGTCCTGTGTATGAAGGGGTGTTTTTTAGACGCGATAATTCTCCGTCTGCGGCATCTAAAATAGATTTTAAGATGATGAAAAGGGCAGCTGTTTTATGATGCCCGTTCAGCATGCACCCTATTGCTATAAGTCCAGCAACAATAAATAGTGTTGTAACATGAATTGGTGTTACTGATGTATTTTTAAATTGGCATGCAATCCAATGGCCTGGGGTACGACCGTAGTCGGATAAGTCTAAAAACTTATATTGTTTTGGGAGTTTTGCCATGGCTAGCCGATTGAAATTTGGTTATTTATATAAGCTACCAAAGGTACAATCATTTTTTGGACTTGTATTTTATAACACAACCTAAAAATCTATGCACTTTGTTAGTATAGGTTGTTTTTAAAAAAACATATATTTGTGAACTGGCAATTTTTGTATTTATTGATGACTTCTTTAGAAAACAAATTAAAAAACCCTGTTTGGTACTCTTTAAATGAAACTCATAAAAAGTTTATCATTACATATGATGGCGTTCAGTTTTATCATCCAGACATCTGTACATTTGGTTCTTTTACAAATGTAGAAAAAACAGCTAAGGCACTAAATGAATATTCGAAATTATCAAAAAATTTCTTTTTAGTTTCAGAACATGAAACTCCGCTAATAGATAGTAATACGGTATTTATAGAAAAAAAAATAGAGGGCTGCCAGATGGTTTTAGATAATTTAGTAGATATTAAAATAACAGAAAACATCGTTCCTTTAACAGAAAAGCATGCCAACGAAATTTATGAGTTGATATGGCTAGTTATGCCTGGATATTATCAAAAACGATCTTTTGAAATGGGCCATTTTTTTGGAATATTTAAAGATCATAAATTGGTTTCAATTTCTGGTCAGCGAATGCAATCTGATGACTTTATTGAGGTCAGTGCAGTCGTTACTCATCCAGATTATACACGAAGAGGCTATGCAAAACAGCTCGTTGCCCATACCACAAAAGAAGTTTTAAAACAGAAAAAATTACCTATTTTACATACAGATAAAGGAAATACAGCGATACCACTCTATGAAAAATTAGGTTATAGGGTCACTCGCGATATGAATTGGTGGCTTTATGGCCGGAAATAATTTCTCAAGCTATATAAAGCCTTTTTCTTTAGCCGTTATCAGCAGTTGTCTATCGTCTAGTTTTTTTACATTAAACATGCGTTTGAGATTTCTTTTTCTCTTTTCGATTCCTGCACTTGAAAGTGGTAAGACACTTGGAAGGTCTTTCATTCGTGTGCCAATTGATAACTCATGTAAAATTTTTCTATCATATTGATCCAATATAAAATCATTCACAACTTGATCGCGAAGTAATTTTATAACAGTTTTGCTATAATATGGAGGGTCTTTTAATATGGTTTGAATGGTGTGGAGGAGTTCTAGAGGGGTAATGTCATTTTTTATTAAAAAACCTTCTGGATTGATGCTTTTAAGAATGCCATGCACGCGATAATTATTATTTAAGGTTGTGGATACGACGATTCTTAGATTGGGTAATAGTTCTTTGGCAAGTAAACCTAAATCTTCACCAGATAGAATTTTACCATCTTTTGACTTAGGTAAGTTTATATCGATAAACACTATATAGTTATGTTTATTGGATTTCAAAGCTTTTTTTATCAATCGGCGACCACTATCACAATCATGTGCTGTATTTACTAAAAACTCTACGTTTGGGTTATGTCTGTTGTAATATTTTAATGCAGTTTCATAAGCTTCTGTAATTAAAGGGTGGTCGTCTATGATAAGAACGAAATATTTTTTAGGACTCATTTTTTGGGATTTTAATTGTTAATACGGTGCCTTTGGTAGGAGTAGAAGAAATTTTAAACACTCCATTTAATTTTTTTGTTCTAGATTTTATATTTTTTAATCCAATTCCTTTAAACTTTTGATTGCTATCAAACCCAACACCATCATCTTTAAGTTCTACTACGAAGTTTTTTTTGTTGACCATAAAAACCAAGTTTATTTTTTTTGCAAATGCATGTTTGAGAATGTTTTGTAATGCTTCTTGTAGAATCCTTAATAAATTTGCTTTAAATACCTGATCTATTTGATGCCAATCAATGGAGGTGTCAATGTCAAATGTATATTTAAAATTTCCTAGCTTAGATTTTTTTTCTAATTCCTCTTCAATGATGCTCGAAAAACTAATCGGGATACTGTCAATATTATCACTTAGTTTGTGTGAAACATTGCGAATTTCCTTTTCAATGGTTTGCAATTCATCTATGTATTTCTCGATGTTGTTTTAGAGTATTTTTATCCCCCTTAATCTCTAAAAATCCGAGGTTCATACGTGTTCCAAACAATTTACCCAGTACGCCATCGTGTAATTCTTCTGATATCCGATGGCGTTCTTTTACTTTTTCAGCTTCTAATTTCTCCTGTTGTTTTAAGGTCAGCAAGTACACTTGTTCGTTGGATTTTTGTTGTTCGTTCTCAAACGACAAGATTCTGTTTTTAGATATCTGAGCCACAATAAATAAAGCCAAAACAAACAATAATCCTCCTGCGACACTTGTTACAACGATCCATACTTTTTGCTCTGCCAAACGTTTCGTTTCTTCAATATATTCATCGGTTTCAAATGCAATTCTGGTAAATTTATTTTGAATTTTTCGTTCTAAAATTTGTAAACTATCACTAAAATCGATGTGTTTTTTTAGGTAGATTGAAGAGTTTTTGTGGTCCAAATTTGCTAGAATACTTAAGGTCTCCAAATAGTCTCTGTTATTTTTTATTGCATTAGCCAAACGATTGGCTTCTTTTGCAATCGCGATCGCTTTGACACTGTCTTGAGCATACGTATAATAGCGAGCTAAATGAATATTACTGATAATAACTCCAGACTTATTACCCATACTATCTCTTATCCGCAAAGCTTTATTTAGCGATGCGCCAACTCCAAGGGTATCCTTCATCAACAGTTTGCAAAAAGCTTTGTTGTCAAGGGTACGGGCATAGTTGTCTATATTATCAAACGTTAAGTTTTCGTCTTTCAAGAGCTGGTTATAATTTTGCAACGCTTTGGTGTAGTCTCCTTTTTTAATATAAGTGTTTCCAATGTTGTTTAAGACAGCATCCTTGTAGGCTTCGATTGTTTTGCACTCTGTTTAAGTTTTCAATGGCTTTATCGTAATAAAACAGTGCCTTGTCGTATTCGTAGATGTCTTTTTGTAATTGCCCTAAATGGTTGTAGCAAGAAAATAGAGACTCATAGTCTTCTATTCTTTTAAATTTTTTAATTGCTATAAAAATTAGTACTTCACTTCCAGAGTAATCTTTGAACCGTCCTTTGATAAATGCCATGCCGTACTGCATTTTTGCCGATTCATAGGTATGACCACTTTTTTCAAAAAAATTATTTGCGGCATTAAAGTGGTGGTAGGCACTGTCAAAAACATGCCCTTCGTTGTAATAACTGGCATAATTCCAGTGGGCATCTCCCATGGCAAAGGAGTCGTTCTGTTTGGTGGCCAGTGACAAGCCTTCGTTGGTTTGTTTTTTAAACAATGCTGTATCGCCTAGTTTTAGGTTTCTATACGCAATTGTATTCAAAGTCCTCGCCTGCACGGAGTCCGCATGAGAGGATGTTACATAATGGTATGCTTTTACTAAAAACTGTTTGCGCTGTTCTAATGAAAAGGAGGTGTTTTTGGATGCGTCGATCCAAGAGGTAATACTGTCGTTTTTTGAGGAAACTGCTGACACATCTGTTTTCTTGGCTGGGTCCTCACTGGAAAGTGCCATCAATGAGCAGGCAAGGCAGAGAGCAAGAAAAGGGGTCATACGGTTTGAGTTCAAAAGAGGGGGCTTTTGTGCAAATTACTAAAAAAACCTTTAACAGGTCTTTCTATCAAAGGTTTTTATAGGAAAAATTTCTAAGAATTATTTCTTACTTCCGTTATCTACGTTTGCATCTTCATCGCCTGTTGCTTGTATGTCTTCCACGGCATTGGCGTTTTGGTCGTCATCTAAAGCTTGTGGTGAACAAGAAGATAAAATAAGTGTTACTGTCAATAAAGAGAAAATAAATTTTAAGGTTTTCATGGTGCTGGTTTTAGGGTTTAGTTTTTTTTTGTGCTGTACATACAGCGTGATATTTTAATAAGAGCACTCAATTTGTTGTTTGTGAGTGCATTATAGGATTCCTGAGACAAATATATAGAGGTCTGGATGAGTTTACAAAAATTGACAGTTGATTTTAGTAAGTGCCCTGTATTTAATAGTGAAAACCCCTAAAACAAGAGTGAAATTAGTTTGGTACAAAAAAGGCCTTTTTAGATAATAGTTCATTCATTTCAAGTATGTTATCAATAAACGTCTTCGTAAAAGGTATTTTGTGAAGGTTTTTAATAAAACAAGTCGATTTTCCAAAATTAATTCTAGAAATGCAGTTAATATTAACGATGTAGCTTTTATGGATTCTATAAAAATTAGTAGGCATTGCGTTTTCAAAGACTTTAAGAGTTTTGTAGGCGCCAATTATTTTGCCGTCATCCATATAAAAATCGGTTGTGTTGTTATCAGCTTTCAAGTACAGGATATGTTTAATGTTTAAATAATGAAAATCTTTATGCGATTTCAAACAAATAGTTTCCATTTCTTTTTTGGGGTAATACTCCATAATTGTATTGAGCCTCTTTCGAATATCAAGTTCTGTCAAAGGTTTTAAAAGATATAAAGAGAAGTTGTATTGATACGCATCATAGGCTTTGTCCTTGGTCGTAGAAAGTGCAATAATATGGGGTTTGCCTTTACTATACTGTGATATTTCTGAAATAAATTTTGGAAAGTTAATTTGAGTAGTCTCTATATTAATAAAAATTATTTCAGGTTTTATTTTTAAAATACGATCAAAAACTTCATTTTGATTTTCGGATATGTGACTGAATTCAATTTGGTCAAAATCATTCCCAACCTTTTTGATAATATCAACGGCGCTTTGATCTTGTTCAATAATTAAACATTTTATTGCCATAACTTCTAGCATGCAATTTAAGCACTTGAAATATGATATAAGTTCTCTTTTACCTTACTTTTTATAAGGTAAAAGAGAACTTTTTAAGGCTTTCAAAAGAGTGTTGTTTTTCATCCAACTCTGAAGATTTAAAGGCTCTGTTTTCTCGAAGTAAATTTAAAAATTATTGTTAATGTTCTAACGTCAAATTTACCAAGACTAGTGATTTATAATTATTAAAATCAATTAAAAACAAGTTTTTGAAGTAAAACTCGGTTGTTATAAAGCGTCAATTTTTAAATTTTGAAGCTCTGCCCATTCAGTCCATGAGCCGTCATAAATAGCCAGCTTGTAAATTTAGTTTTTTGGTCTATAGATTGCACCCGTCGCAAAATCAACAATTATACCTGGCCAAAAAAGTAGAAGATCGGCAATTAATGCGCCAACTCTAATTTCTCTTTGCTCTTCTACTGCGGCAGGCTTTGTTTTTTGATGTGCTGTTATTTTTCCACCAAAAACGGTAGCGCAACTCGTCATCATAAGTGCAATTAATCCGATTGCAACAACATTTTTCATTTTAATAGTTATGTTTAAAATTGTATTAATTCTGTTTTGGATACTCGGTCATGAATCCCCACGGGTATAAATAAGTAAGAGAAGAAGTCAACAGGAATTAAGCGACATAGAGTTCTTATGAGAATCCTTAAAGCTCCTGGTTTTTTATAAGTAACACTACTGACTACTTTAGTTTTAGTTATCATTTTTCCAACGGTTTGCCCCATAGTCCACTCCATAACAAAATAATACAAATAGTACAGACTTATCATAATGTACTTTAAATGTTCCTCTAGTATATAGTCTTTGAAGAGTGTTGATAAAATTATGACGACAATAAAAAACACTAAGGAGTCAATAAGAAAATTATACAAACGGACACGTTTTTTCACAATGTTTAAATTATAGTTAGTATAGTTAATGCTGTTATAAGCTTCAATTCAACTCATAGAGTAAGTCATAAGTTAAGACTGAAAACACTTGTAAAATGATGATATATGACTAACTAAAATTAGGGGGGGTATTAGTTAGTTAAATTGGTTTTTAATAGTCTATAAATATAAATAAAAAAAAATTAATCAAAAAAAAACGCTTGCAAATATTGCAAGCGTTTTTTAATAATATATTAGGGTAATTAGATATTTGCAGACTTTACTGTTTTGATAATACGTCCAGCAATTTTGTAAGGATCCCCATTTGAAGCAGGTCTTCTGTCTTCTAACCAGCCCTTCCAGCCTTTTTCAACTGCAATAATTGGAATACGAATAGAGGCACCTCTATCAGAAACTCCCCAAGAGAAATCTGTAATTGCAGCAGTTTCGTGTAATCCAGTCAAACGTTGGTCGTTAAACTCGCCATAAACTTCAATATGCTCTTTTACAACAGGTCTGAATGCTTCACAAATTTTGGCATAAACCTCTTTGTCTCCACAAGTTCTTAAAATTGTATTAGAGAAGTTTGCATGCATACCAGAACCGTTCCAGTCCATGTCTTTTCCTAATGGTTTTGGGTGGTAATCAATGTAGTAGCCATACTTTTCAGTTAAACGATCTAATAAGTAACGAGCAATCCATATTTCATCACCAGCTTGTTTAGCACCTTTTGCAAACAATTGGAATTCCCATTGTCCTGATGCTACCTCTTGATTTATTCCTTCAAAATTTAGACCCGCATCAATACATAGATCAGCATGTTCTTCAACTAAGGCACGACCATGTGTGTTTTTCCCTCCAACAGAACAATAATACATACCTTGTGGAGCAGGATAGCCTCCAACAGGGAAACCTAAAGGTAATTGTGTTTTTGTATCCATGATAAAATATTCTTGTTCAAAACCGAACCAGAAATCATTATCATTATCATCAATAGTGGCTCTACCATTAGAAACGTGAGGCGTACCGTCAGCGTTCAAAACTTCTGTCATTACTAAATACCCATTAATTCTTGCAGGATCTTTATAGATTGCAACTGGTTTTAGCAAACAATCAGAAGCACCTCCAGATGCTTGTTTTGTAGATGAACCATCAAAAGACCAATTGTCCAGTTCTTCAATTGTTCCCTGAAAATTTTCGTGCTCTTCAACTTTGGTTTTACTTCTCATATTTTGAGTTGGAAAATATCCATCTAACCAAATGTATTCTAATTTAATTTTTGCCATAATTTTTTTAAAATTTAATTTAATGACCACAAATATAAAAACATTGATAGTTACTCTATATTATTTAAGGGTATAATTTATCAACACTAATGTATTTTTACTGAATACCCTATATTTATAGGGGTTTCATTATATTTTTCATATTTTAACACTATGTAAATTTTATATTTGTTAATAAATATGCTGTCGAAGGCTTATTTTTACTACGATTATTTTATTTTTGTATTATGATTTTCATTTAAAACCAGTTACTTATGTCAACACTCAGATTCCATGCCCTCAAACAATCTTTAGACCGAATTCCAACTACAGTTGCCAAAGAAACCAAGCAATCCGAAATTTTTGGAGCTAATGTTTTTGGATTTAAAACAATGCAGCAATTTTTGACTAAAGATGCGTTCAAAAGCCTGATGCGTGCCATTGATAAAGGAGATAAAATCAACCGTTCGATCGCTGATCAGATCGCCTCTTCTATGAAAGATTGGGCCATGGCTAAAGGAGTGACTCATTATACACACTGGTTTCAACCTTTAACAGGTGCTACTGCAGAAAAACACGATGCCTTTTTTGAAACATTAAGCCAAGGAGGCTCTCTCGAACGCTTTGAAGGTAATCAGTTAGTTCAGCAAGAACCCGATGCATCTTCGTTTCCAAACGGAGGCATTCGAAATACATTTGAAGCGCGTGGATACACTGCTTGGGACCCCACATCTCCAGCTTTTATTTTTGGAACCACCCTTTGTATTCCTACTGTTTTTGTAGCCTATACAGGTGAAGCTTTGGATTATAAAACACCGCTGCTGCGTGCTCTAAATGCTGTCGATCATGCTGCAACAGACGTGGCACGCTATTTTGATAAAACAGTCAAAAAAGTGACCGCTTCCTTGGGGTGGGAACAAGAGTATTTTTTGATTGACAAAGCTTTGGTTGCATCACGACCAGACATAGAAATGACTGGGCGTACGCTCTTAGGTCATAGTTCTGCTAAAGATCAACAATTAGATGACCATTATTTTGGAACCATCCCTGCCCGTGCCTTAAACTTTATGCGCGATTTAGAAACAGAATCTATGTTGCTCGGAATTCCCGTAAAAACACGCCACAATGAAGTAGCACCCAACCAATTTGAATTGGCACCCATTTATGAAGAAGCAAATTTAGCAGTAGACCATAATTCGTTAGTAATGGATGTAATGCAAAAAGTTGCCGATCGCCATCATTTTAAAGTTCTATTTCATGAAAAGCCATTTGCTGGTGTGAATGGGTCTGGAAAACACAACAACTGGAGTTTAAGTACTGATACAGGTATTAATTTATTAGCCCCTGGAAAAACACCAATGAGTAATTTGCAATTCCTCACGTTTTTTGTCAATACCATCAAAGCAGTTCACGATAATGAAGAATTATTGAGAGCATCGATAGCCTCAGCAACAAACGATCACCGACTTGGAGCCAACGAAGCGCCGCCAGCAATTATGTCTGTATTTATTGGAGCACAGTTGTCTAAAGTGCTACATGAATTAGAAGGTGTAACTAAGGGTAAACTGTCTCCTGAAGAAAAAACAGATTTAAAACTGAATGTAGTTGGAAAAATCCCAGAAATATTATTAGACAATACCGATCGGAATCGGACTTCTTCTTTTGCATTCACAGGAAATAAATTTGAATTTCGTGCTGTAGGATCCACCGCCAACTGTGCCAACCCAATGACTGTTTTAAATTCTATTGTTGCTCGACAATTAATTGATTTTAAAGCAGAAGTTGATGCACTTATTGCGACCAAAGGATTGAAAAAAGATGAAGCCATTTTCAATGTCTTAAGAGAATACATCAAAACCTCTCGAAACATTCTTTTTGAAGGAAATGGTTATGGTGATGATTGGCAGAAAGAAGCAAAAAAACGAGGATTAAGTAATAATAAAAATACGCCTGAAGCACTCAAAGTAAAAATAAAACCTACAACCATCGCATTATATGAAGGATTAAATGTGATGAATAAGGTGGAAATTGAAGCGCGTTACGATATTGAAATTGAAGAGTATGTTCACATCCTTCAAATAGAAGGTCGAAGCTTGGGAGATATTGCCAGAAACCACGTGATCCCAACAGCAGTTAAATATCAGAATATTTTGATTGATAATGTTAAGGGTTTAAAGGACATTTTTGGCAAAGATTTCAAAACATATGCCAGTGAACAGTTGGTGTTAATTGCTGATATATCCCAACGTATTGAAGCTATAAACTCGGGTGTAACCACCATGACTAACGAACGCAAAAAAGCCAATACTATTTCGGATACTACCAAAAAAGCGACGGTATATTGCAATCAAGTCAAGCCATTATTTGATGACATTCGCTACCATTGTGATAAGTTAGAATTATTGATTGATGACGAATTATGGCCCTTAGCCAAGTACCGCGAATTACTTTTTACGAAGTAGAGATATCAAGATTTTAGTAGATAATATTGTTATAAGAAATTTTAGATTACAAAAAACAGTCTGAACTACTTCATTTATTCATTCTATTTTTTAAGTCTTTTCCCTTGACTCTTTAGTCTTTTTTCTTAAATACTTTATTACTTTTGCATATCAAATAATTTTTATGGGGAACGAGGTAAGTAAACGTTATGCACAAAGAGGTGTTTCGGCATCCAAAGAAGATGTGCACAACGCAATTAAAAATATAGACAAAGGATTGTTCCCGCAAGCCTTTTGTAAAATTGTTCCAGATCATTTAACGAATGATACCGATTATTGTTTGATCATGCACGCCGATGGTGCAGGGACAAAGAGTTCTTTGGCCTATATGTATTGGAAAGAAACTGGAGATATTTCGGTTTGGAAAGGCATTGCTCAAGATGCACTCATCATGAATATCGATGATTTACTATGCGTAGGTGCAACCGATCATATCATGTTGTCCTCTACAATTGGTCGTAATAAAAATGTCATTCCAGGTGAGGTGCTGTCAGCTATTATCAATGGTACAGAAGAACTTATAGAAGACCTTAAAGAGTTTGGAGTAACCATTCATGCTACAGGTGGAGAAACGGCAGATGTTGGGGATTTGGTAAGAACCATTATTGTTGATTCTACAGTAACTGCCAGAATGCCACGAAACAAAGTTATTGACAATGCGAACATTCAACCTGGTGATGTGATTGTAGGATTGGCTTCGTTTGGTCAAGCAACCTATGAAACAACCTATAATGGTGGTATGGGTAGCAATGGATTGACTTCTGCAAGACACGACGTATTTGGACACTATTTAGCAGACAAATACCCCGAAAGTTTTGATGCTGCAGTTCCTAAAGAGTTGGTGTATTCTGGTCGAGTAAAATTGACCGATGCCGTTGAAGATTCTCCTATTGATGCAGGTAAACTAGTGTTGTCACCTACAAGAACATATGCACCGATTATCAAAACTATTTTAGAATCATATAATTCTGATTCAATTCATGGAATGGTGCATTGTAGTGGTGGTGCGCAAACCAAAATTCTTCATTTTGTTGAAGGTTTACACATCATTAAAGACAATATGTTTACAGTACCACCCTTATTTAAGCTGATACAAGAACAATCCAGTACAGATTGGAAAGAGATGTATCAAGTTTTTAATTGTGGCCACCGTATGGAGCTCTATGTACAACCCGAAATTGCAGATGCTATAATAGCCATCTCTAAATCCTATAATGTGGACGCTCAAATTATAGGTCGCGTCGAAACTGCTAACTCTAAAAAACTGACCATTCAAAGTGAGTTTGGAACGTTTGAATATTAGAGGTCCTATTGAACAGCTTTGAATCCATAAAAAAGAGTACTTTTGCAACATAATTATTCTTCAAGTACATGTTAGAAAAAATACAAATAGTTAAACAACGTTTCGATGAAATAAATGATTTGATCATCCAGCCGGATGTTATATCTGATCAGAAGCGTTATATACAACTTAATAAAGAATATAAAGATTTAAAAAAGTTGGTTGATAAAGGACTTGTTTATGAATCCTTGATGTCTAATGTCGAAGAAGCTCAAGAAATTATTACTGATGGGAGTGATGCAGAAATGGTCGAAATGGCCAAAATGCAAATGGAAGAAGCCAAGGCTCAAATTCCTGCCCTAGAAGAAGAGATGAGAGTACTCTTAATTCCAAAAGATCCAGACGATGCCAAAAATGTAGTCATGGAAATCCGGGCTGGAGCAGGGGGAGATGAAGCCAGTATTTTTGCTGGAGATTTGCATCGGATGTATACAAAATATTGTGAATCCAAAGGTTGGAAAGTTGATGTTGTAGATTTTAACCACGGTACCTCTGGCGGTTTCAAAGAAGTTATTTTTGAAGTTAGTGGAGAAGATGTGTATGGTACTTTGAAATTTGAGGCAGGCGTACACCGAGTACAACGGGTACCACAAACTGAAACTCAAGGACGTGTACACACAAGTGCAGCTTCGGTAATTGTATTGCCTGAAGCTGAGGAATTTGATGTACAGCTCGATATGACAGAAGTCAGAATTGAGAGAACTACTTCAACAGGACCTGGTGGGCAGTCGGTAAACACAACCTATTCAGCTATCAAATTACACCACGAACCTACAGGAATGATTGTAAGTTGTCAGGACCAAAAATCATCTCATAAAAATTTAGAAAAAGCACTGAAAGTATTAAGGTCTCGACTGTATGAATTAGAATTAGCTAAAAAACAAGCAGCAGATTCTGAGAAACGAATGAGCATGGTATCTTCAGGGGATCGAAGTGCTAAAATTAGAACTTATAACTATCCTCAAGGGAGAGTTACAGAGCACCGCATTGGATTGACACTATATGATTTATCAAACATTATTAATGGTGATATTCAAAAAATAATTAGCGAACTGATGATGGCCGAAAATACTGAGAAACTCAAAGCAGATAACGGTACAATTTAATTCTATATGACCACGCAAGCTCTTGTTTCTGAAATCATAAAAAAACAATCTTTTCTTTGTATTGGATTGGATGTTGATCTTTCTAAAATTCCAACTCATTTATTAGAATTAGAAGACCCTATTTTTGAATTTAATAAAGCAATTATTGATGCGACCCATCACTTATGTGTTGCCTATAAACCGAATACTGCGTTTTATGAGGCTTATGGCTTAAAAGGATGGAAATCGCTTCAGAAAACAATTTCATATCTAAATGCAAATCACCCCGAAATTTTTACGATTGCCGATGCCAAAAGAGGGGATATTGGGAATACGAGTACGATGTATGCTAAGGCCTTTTTTGAAGATTTAGCATTTGACAGTGTTACGGTTGCTCCTTATATGGGGAAGGATTCAATAGAACCTTTTTTGGAATTTCAGGACAAGCATACGATACTATTAGCATTGACATCCAATACGGGTGCTTTTGATTTTCAAACTCTTACAACAGATGGAAATCCGCTTTATCAATCTGTGTTAGAAACGTCTAAAGAATGGAAAAACTCTGAAAACCTAATGTATGTAGTTGGTGCAACCAAAGCATCTTATTTTACTGAAATTAGAAAAATTATTCCCGATAGTTTTTTATTGGTTCCTGGAGTAGGTGCGCAAGGAGGTAGTTTGGCTGAGGTCTGCAAATACGGAATGAATGCACAAATTGGTCTTTTAGTAAATTCTTCTAGAGGAATTATTTACGCATCATCGGGACTTGACTTTGCATTGCATGCGGCTCAAAAAGCCCAAGCTCTACAAATGGAAATGGCAGCCTTAATGCCCAAAAATTAAGAACAAACTATCTTAAATAGTTAGCATCCAGTTTTTTTGGAGTTTTTTAAACTTATGCAATTCTCTATTGAGAATGGACATAAATTCACGCCCATCGCTATTACATTTTTCCAAACGACTACAGTTGATAGACAAGCGATTTGTGAGCCATTTTAAGGTTTCGGCATGCTTATGTTTTTGTTCAGAAAATAGTTCTTTTTCTGCTTTCATAATTTCAGGTGCTAACGAATCAGACTGGCGAATAATATCCCCTGAAAAATAGATGTTCGTATCCTCGTGTCCATTGGGTTTCAACACAGAGAGATCAGCTCTCAAATATCCTGAGATTACTTTAGAAAGAGATCCAATTTCTAGAGCTTTTTTGTAAAAAGCAAGATTCAATTCTGATGAGCTTTGAAATACCATGTCTTGAATTATAATTAACTCAAAATTAGAATAAAATACGCTCACTTGCATTTAATATTTAAAGTTATACTCGTTTATTTATTTAATTTTTAATATTTTTATTGAAAATACGTTAATTATGAAACTAGATGTTTTACATTCTCAAATATTAGAACAACTCCAACGCAATGCGCGTATTTCAAATACAGCCATAGCCCACCAGGTTGGGATTTCCTCTCCTGCAGTTACAGAGCGTATAAAAAAATTGGAGGATGCCGGAATTATAGATGGTTATTATGCGAAAGTTTCTCATTTTGAGTTGGGTTATGACTTCAGAGCACTGATTACTGTGCGAGCTTTTATGGGAAGGCTTCAACCTTTTTTACATAAAGTTAAAACTTTGAATGAAGTCATCAATTGTTATCGCATTACCGGAAACGAAAATATTGTGATGGAAGTGGTGCTTCAAAATCAACGTCATCTCGAAAAATTGATCGATCAACTGATCACTTACGGAGAAACTAAAACACAAATTATTCTTTCTAACGTAGTGTCCAATCGTCCCGTACTAAAAATGTAATTATATTTTTATATATTAACAATGCGAAAAACCACACCCAGATGAAAACAAACTCTATTTTTTTCAGTGCAGTAGCATTCTTAATTTTTGTAGGTTGTCAGTCTCAAAAAAAACCTTTGAAAGCACAATCAGAATTTCAAACACAACAAAATAGTTTCTTTAAAGACGCTTCTAAATCTCCTTTGAAATCCAAGGATTTGAAAGTTTTTGAAGGTCTTGAATTTTTTCCAATTGATTCTCTTTTTGTTGTAGAAGCACAGTTGAAGCGTACTCCTAACTCCTTGTTTTTTGACATGAAAACCACCACCAAACGGGTGACTAAAGAACGTGTTTTTGGAATTTTATCTTTTACGATTAACAAAGAGTCTTATAAACTAAACGTGTATCAGGGTGCAACAGATTCAAATTCTGACTCTGAGACGGACTATTTATTTCTTCCTTTTTTGGATGCAACAAACGGAATAGAAACCTACGGAGGCGGTCGCTATATTGATTTAACAATCCCAGAAAGTAATCAAGTAACAATTGATTTTAATAAGTCTTACAATCCATATTGTGCTTACAATGAAAAATTCTCTTGCCCAATTGTTCCTAGAGAAAATTACCTTTCATTAAAAGTTAATGCAGGGGTCAAACGCTTTAAAGACCATTAAAAGCTTTTGGAGATAAAAAGACCTAAAAACACAGCTACCAATCCGAGACTAATAGAACCTAATGTATAGATTAAAAAGTTAGTAAAATCGCCTTCTTTCAAAAAGACTTGATTCTCATAAGCAAAGGCTGAAAAGGTGGTGAAGCCTCCACAAAATCCTGTGACAAGAAGTAAGGTTTGATTTTCAGAAAAACTGCTGTTTTTTAAAGCAACACCCATCAAAATCCCAATCAATAAACTACCTAGTATATTTACAGAAAAGGTACCCCAGGGAAACCCTGAATCGGAAGTTTTTAAAAATTTTCCAACCATATACCGCAGTACACTTCCAACACCTCCGCCTATAAAGACTAATAAAACTTGCTTCATTTACTTATACTTTGTGCTAAATTATAAATAGATTTCTTACTAACAACCAAAAATGATTTTTATTAGTTAATGAAAATACGTTATATTCGTGAACTTTTGAATTAATATTTATACAAACTAATAAACTTAAAACTCAAACACATGAAATTATTTTCAAAAATAGCATTGAGCTCCATTGTTTTAGCTCAATTTTTTTGGTCTTGCAAAACTGAAGACAACTCAGAAGCTATGAATTCCAATTTTATCACGGTTAGTGCTGAAGAGAATTTTCCAGTTATGGTCGAGCAATTTGCAGACTTGAAAGTATTACGTTATCAAATCCCAGGATGGGAAAATTTAACGTTGAAAGAACAAAAATTAGTATATTATTTAACTAAAGCGGGTTTGTCAGGTCGTGACATTATGTGGGATCAAAATTACCGACACAATTTAACCATACGAACAGCCCTCGAAAGTGTTTACACTAATTTTAGTGGAGATAAATCAACTGCTGAATGGGCCGCTTTTGAAGTTTATTTGAAACGCGTTTGGTTCAGTAATGGAATTCACCACCATTATAGCAATGCTAAGATGAAGCCCAATTTTTCTTCGGAATATTTAACCTCTTTACTAGTTGCTACAAATACAGTTTTAGAAGGTGAAGCGTTTGAAGTGATTTTTAATGATAAAGATGCTAAAAAAGTAAACCAAGCTAAAGACGTAGATAATGTTGCAGCTTCTGCTGTGAACTTTTATGGACCTGGCGTCACCAATGCTGATGTAGAGTCGTTTTACTCTAAAATTAGCTCTCCAGATCCTAAAAAACCGTTATCTCACGGATTAAATTCACAGCTCGTAAAAGTCAACGGAGAATTACAAGAACGTGTTTATAAATCTGGAGGATTGTATGGTGAAGCGATTGATGAAATTGTCAAATGGTTAGAACTGGCTCAAGGAGTTGCTGAAAATCAAGCCCAGGGCGATGCTTTAGGGTTGCTTATTAAATATTACAATACAGGTGATCTGCAAACTTGGGACGATTACAATGTCGCGTGGACCGCTGCTACAGATGGAAATATTGATTATATCAATAGTTTTATTGAAGTTTATAACGATCCTTTAGGTTATAGAGGGTCTTATGAAACGATTGTTCAAATTAAAGATTTTGATATGTCTGCAAAAATGGCGGTCTTATCTAAAAATGCACAATGGTTTGAGGATAATTCGCCGTTGTTTCCAGAACACAAAAAGAAAAATGTAGTAGGAGTGAGCTACAAGACAGTCAATGTTGCAGGAGAAGCAGGAGACGCGTCGCCAACCACTCCAATTGGAGTCAACCTACCAAATGCAAATTGGATTCGTGCTGAGGTTGGGAGTAAGTCAGTTTCCTTAGGAAATATTACAAATGCTTATAACAATTCTGGAAGTTCTGGAAGACTCAAAGAATTTGTAAATGACGATCAAGAATATGAACTCGAAAAAAAATACGGTCAATTAGGAGATAAGTTACACACTGCACTTCATGAAGTTGTGGGGCATGCGTCAGGACAATTAAATCCAGGTGTTGGAGAAACTAAAGAAACTTTGAAAAATTATGCTTCTACATTAGAAGAAGGGCGTGCAGATTTAGTAGGTCTTTATTATTTATACAACCCAAAACTTCAAGAGTTAGGATTGGTAACCGACTGGAAAGCGGTTGGAATGGCGGCTTTTGATGGGTACATTCGTAATGGTTTAATGACTCAGTTGATCCGATTGAACTTAGGAGATGATGTAGAAGAAGCACACATGAGAAACCGTCAGTGGGTGAGTGCTTGGGCCTATGAAAAAGGACTAAAAGATAATGTGATTGAAAAATTAACTCGCGATGGGAAGACCTATTTCAATATCAATGATTACGAGAAATTACACGATTTATTTGGTCAGTTACTTCGCGAAACGCAACGCATCAAATCAGAAGGAGATTTTGCAGCAGTGCAAGACTTAGTAGAAGGGTACGGAGTGAAAGTCGATCAAGTGATTCATGCAGAGGTTTTAGAACGGAACAAGCAATTTAAATCTGCTGCCTATGGTGGTTTTGTGAATCCTGTGTTGGTTCCTCAAACCGATTCAGAGGGAGCTATTACTTCAATTGATGTTAACTATGTAGAGAGTTTTGTAGGTCAGATGTTGTATTACTCTGAGAATTACGGCTTTTTACCAGAAGTAAATTAAAGAAGATTTAATTCAACATATTTAAAAGTCACTTATCTAATAAAGGTAAGTGGCTTTTTTTAGTAACCTAAAATAAATTTAATAGCAGCAATACCCGCAATAAAGCCAACAAAAGCCAATAATACCCATAAACTTCCTTTGTAATATTTTTGATGAAGGTTAAAATCTTTGCGATATGCGTAGATAATAATTCCAATAAAAACAATGGCAAAAAGGATTCCGAAAGTAAGTTGTCCTTGACTGAACATAATTATGTATTTTTAGGCTTGTAAATTCAGTCAAATTTATAAAAAAATACAACAATCACAGCATGTTTATCCTTTCATCTTTAGGGGATCAAAAATGTATAAAAACCAACCAATTATGAATGCTAAAATAAAAGCAGTCCAACAATTTCATGAAGCCTTTAAAATTGGCTACAGTACCACTCAAAAAGCCGATTTAGGATCTGCAAAAAATACTCTTCGTTTTGATTTGATGAAAGAAGAAAATGAAGAATATTTAGAAGCAGCAAACAACAATGATATGGTAGAAGTTGCCGATGCTTTGGGAGATATGCTCTATATTCTTTGTGGAACAATTATTGAGCATGGAATGCAAGATAAAATAGAAGCTGTTTTTGAAGAAATTCAGCGTAGCAACATGAGCAAACTAGGCGACGACGGACAGCCTATTTACCGCGAAGACGGAAAAGTACTGAAAGGTCCGCACTATTTTAAGCCCAATATCCAAGAAATTTTGGAATCGTAAATGCTATACGCTAACGGTCCATCCAAATAAATCTTCCGCTTTATTTGTTTGAATATCTACGATGCGTTTTTTTAATCGTAATGCAACTGGGTTTTCAAGTTCTGGCAAGTGATAATCGGTATCTTTAAATCCAAAGGTTGCAATTGGAGAAACAACGGCTGCAGTTCCTGCACCAAACATTTCTTTTAAACTACCGTTTTTAGAAGCTTCGACAATTTCGGTAACCGTAAATTTACGAACTTCAACTTTGATACCTTCGTCTTTGGCTATGTCAAGAATGCTTTTTCTTGTGATACCATCTAAAATACGATCACTCGTTGGTCCTGTTATAAGTGTATCATTGATACGAACAAAAATATTCATTGCCCCAGCTTCTTCAATGTATTCGTGTGTATTGTCATCGGTCCAAATCACTTGGTGATAGCCTCTGTCAATTGCTAATTGTGTTGGATAAAATTGACCTGCATAGTTGCCACCTGCTTTGGCATATCCAACACCACCATTTGCGGAACGTGAATAGTTTTGTTCAATAAGAACTTTAACTTTACCAGCAAAATAAGCGCCTGAAGGTGCTGTACAAATTAGAAACTTATAGGCATTTGCAGGAGAGGCATGAAAGCCTTCGCCAGTAGCAAACATAATAGGTCTAATGTAAAGTGAACTTCCATCTTGTGTTGGAATCCATTGTTCGTCAACCTTGAGCAATGCTTTGAGACCTTCCATAAATACCGCTTCTGGTAATTCCGGAATCGCTAAGCGTTTAGCAGAAATATTAAAACGTTTAAAGTTTTCGTCTGGACGGAATAACCATGTTTTTTTGTCAGTATCTTTATAGGCTTTCATCCCTTCAAAAATAGATTGTCCATAATGAAAAATCTTCGCGGAAGGTAAGAGCGAAATAGGTTGAAAAGGTACAATTTCAGGCGTATTCCAAACACCATTCTTATAGTCGCAGACTAACATGTGATCAGAAAAAACAGATCCAAATCCAAGATTATTAAAATCAATACTATCAATTTTTGATTGAGTTGTTCGGGTTACTTTTAATGTATTCATTTGTCAGATTTATAACTTTAGGTGCATACAAATTTACAGAAATAAATGTTTCGACAATATCAATCTTCTAAAACTTCTTATATTTATGCGTTATTTAAAATTTTATGCAATGAAAAATACTGTTTATCTGTTTTTATCAATCTTCTTTTTATATTCCTGTAAGCAAAAAACCCAAACTGCACAGTCTCCAATACAGGTTGGCTCTGTAGTTTATGATACTTATGGTGCAGCTATGGATGCTCAATCAATAATTCCAATCAATGACGTATCGATGTCATTTTTAACGATGAAAAAAACAGACACTCTGTTTGCGAAAGTTAAGGGAACAATCAAAGAAGTATGTTCTAAAAAAGGATGTTGGATGACCCTAGATATAGGCGGAGAAAAAGAGATGATGGTACGTTTTAAAGACTACGGTTTTTTTATGCCTTTAGATGCTAAAGGAGAGGTTATTGTCAATGGATTCGCCACTATTTCTGAAACTTCTGTAGAAGATTTAAAGCATTATGCAGAAGATTCTGGTGCCTCAGAATTGGAAATCGAAGCCATTATAACTCCAGAACTCACCTATAGTTTTGAAGCTGACGGAGTACTTTTAGCACGCTAACTCCCAAAATGAATCCATGAAACGCAGTATTATCACCACTTCAGACGGATCAAACACCATTCAAATTGAAGATTGGGACGAACAATACCATTCTATTCATGGTGCCATTCAAGAATCGCAACATGTGTTTATCAAAACAGGACTCCATCATTTTTTGAATTTACACAAGCTAGCAGAAATCAATATTCTTGAAATTGGATTTGGAACAGGTCTCAATGCATTTATGACAGCTTTGGAATCAGAAACGCAAGCCGTTCAAATTAGGTACGAAGGTATTGAGGCATATCCAGTTTTGGCAGAAGAATTATCACAGTTAAACTATGCATCTTTAATTGATCCAAATCAATGTACTGTTTTTGATGCTTTACACGACGTTTCTTGGGAAGAATTACATCCTATTACTTTATATTTTTCATTAAAAAAACGAAAACAATATTTTATAGATATTGAAGATGAAAACAACTTTAACCTTATTTATTTTGATGCTTTTGGAGCACGTGTCCAACCTGAATTATGGACAGAATCTATTTTTAAACGTATGTTTAATGCTCTAAGTGATAATGGTGTTCTAGTCACCTATGCAGCTAAAGGTAGTGTGCGTCGTGCCATGCAGGCCGTTGGATTTGTGGTTGAACGTTTGGAAGGTCCTCCAGGGAAACGCGAAATGTTAAGAGCAACCAAGCTAGTCTAATTTTGTGAGTGTGATCCCAAAATAACAGAGTTAGGAAGCCTAAAGTAATGTTAAACATACCTCAATTTATTTCTTTTCGAAGCTGTTATCGTTAGTTTTGTATAAATGGGTCACAAACTATTAATTACTGGAGCTACTGGATTAGTGGGCAAAGCATTGGTTAAACAATGTTTAGCTGACGGCTACACAGTACATTATTTAACCACGTGTAAATCCAAAATTGTTTCTCAAGTAAATTATAAAGGGTTTTATTGGAATCCTCAAGAAAATAAGATCGACATTGCTTGTTTTGAAGGCGTAGAAGTAATTCTTAATTTAGCAGGATCTTCCATAGCTCAACGCTGGACTAATGCTGCAAAAGCTTCTATTTTGTCCAGTCGAACCGAGGCATTAGCATTGCTGTATTCAAGTATTGAAACTCATAAATTATCTGTTAAACACGTCATTTCGGCAAGTGCGATTGGTATTTATCCAGATTCTAAAACACGCTACTACGAGGAAAAATTTCAAGGAATAGACTCTAGTTTTTTACGAACGGTTGTGAAGTCTTGGGAAGGTCGTCTAAAACCATTTCAATCAATTGGAGTTAAAACAACAGCACTGCGTATAGGCATTGTGTTAGATGCGCATGAAGGTGCATTACCCAAAATTATAGGTCCTATCAAACATTATTTTGGTGCTGCCTTGGGATCAGGTGATCAGTGGCAATCTTGGATTCACATTGATGATTTAGTACATTTATTTATGTTTGTATTGGAATCAAAATTAGAAGGAATTTACAATGCAGTCGCTCCAAATCCTGTGCAACAAATTGAGCTTACAAAACTAATTGCTAAAATTCTTCAGCGCCCTTTGGTATTACCCAATATCCCTGAGTTTGCCCTTCGATTGATGTTG
Source organism: uncultured Flavobacteriaceae bacterium (assembly GCA_943789465.1). Lineage (GTDB taxonomy): Bacteria > Bacteroidota > Bacteroidia > Flavobacteriales > Flavobacteriaceae > Hel1-33-131. The sequence continues at coordinate 207,626 of CALSUF010000004.1, forward strand.
GGTGAAATGCGCGCTATCGCGCTTGAAAGTCAACGCGTTTGTGCTTCTAAAATCCAAGATGCAGGTTTTAAATTTAATTACCTAGAATTGGAGCCCGCTTTAGAAGATTTGATTGCTTAGAGCATCGGTTGGATTTCCCTTATAATTTCAAATAAATTTAGAATCAAAAAATACTTCGTGACATTTTGACATTTTAGTAATAATGGCAGTACTTTTGCCATTGTTTTAAAAAAAATCAATCACCCAACGCGATTACACATACAATGAGTAAAAAAGAAACCAAAGTGGAAGTAGAAACTCCAGAAGAAACGATAGCAAATGAAACAGTCGTTGAGCCAACTGTTGAACTCTCAGTGGAGGAGCAGTTGACGGCAGATTTAGCACAAGAAAAAGACAAATTTTTACGGCTGTTTGCTGAGTTTGAAAATTACAAACGACGTACTACAAAAGAGCGTATTGAATTATTTTCTACAGCGAGTCAAGACGTAATCAAGGCATTGTTACCTGTTTTAGATGATTTTGACCGTGCATTGTTAGAAATATCTAAAACTGAAGCGACTGAACTTTCAAAAGGAGTGGAGCTGATTAAAAACAAATTATCTTCGACTCTTGAGCAAAAAGGATTGGAGCTTGTTGAGGTGAAGTCTGGCGACGTATTTAATGCGGATGATCACGAGGCAATTACCCAAATTCCAGCTCCTACAGACGATATGAAAGGAAAAATTATTGACGTCATAGAAAAAGGCTACAAATTAGGGGATAAAGTGATTCGTTTTCCAAAAGTAGTTATTGGGAACTAATTTAATTAAGACATAAAAGTACAATACCGAGATGGCAAAACGCGATTATTACGACATATTAGGCATTAACAAAAGTGCCTCTGCTGCAGAAATTAAAAAAGCTTACAGAAAAATGGCAGTTAAATATCACCCGGATAAAAATCCTGATGATAAAACTGCTGAAGATAAATTTAAAGAAGCTGCAGAAGCCTACGAAATATTAAGTGATCCTGATAAAAAAGCACGTTTTGATCAATATGGTCACCAAGCCTTTGAAGGCGGTGGTTTTGGCGGTGGTGGCGGCATGAATATGGATGACATCTTTAGTCAGTTCGGCGATATTTTTGGCGGCGGCGGCGGCGGCTTCGGAGGTTTCGGTGGCGGACAACGTCAACGTGTGATGAAAGGCAGCAACCTGCGTATTCGTGTCAAATTAACACTCGAAGAAATTGCAAATGGTGTTGAAAAGAAAGTCAAAGTCAAGCGAAAAATGCAAGCTAAAGGTGTGACTTATAAAACTTGTTCTACATGTAACGGACAAGGACAAGTTACTCGAATTACAAACACTATTTTAGGTCGTATGCAAACAGCATCTCCTTGTAATGTTTGTGGTGGTACTGGACAAAGTATAGACAAACGTCCTTCGAACTCAGATTCACAAGGTTTTGTAGTGGAAGAGGAAACAGTTTCTATTAAAATCCCTGCTGGCGTCGTAGATGGCATGCAGTTAAAAGTTACAGGTAAAGGAAATGCGGCTCCAGGAAATGGGATTTCAGGTGATTTATTGGTTGCCATAACTGAAGAAACACACCCAACCCTTCAGCGTGAAGGTGACAACCTACATTATGATTTGTATGTGAGTGTACCAGATGCGATTTTAGGATCTTCTATAGAAATTGATACTGTTACAGGGAAAGTTCGTTTAAAAATTGAAGCAGGTGTCCAGTCTGGAAAAATACTTCGTCTTAGAGGTAAAGGAATTCCAAATGTCAATGGCTATAGCCGTGGCGATCTGTTAGTGCATATCAACGTTTGGACACCAAAAACGCTAAGTAAAGAACAAAAATCCTTTTTTGAAAAAATGAAGTCAGATGAGCATTTTTCTCCTAAACCAGAAAGTTCGGATAAATCCTTTTTTGAAAAAGTAAAAGATATGTTTTCATAGCGTTTTAAATTTTAAAACTTATGAGCGAGAAATTAAATCATAATTATTCCGAGAAAGAGGAACGATTAAATATCATCACTCATGCGTTTGGACTGCTGTTAAGTGTTATTGGGTTGCCATTTCTGATTCTTAAATCCCTTAATCTTAACGGTTTTTGGAAACCCACAAGTCTAATTATTTATGGGTTTAGTTTGATCGTTTTATATGCCGCTTCTACTTTTTATCATGCGGCTAAAAATCCTCGCCTTAGAAGAAAATTGAATATTTTTGATCATGCTGCCATTTATGTGTTGATTGCAGGTACTTATACACCTTTCACAATACTCGTATTAGAAGGCTCTTTGGGGTGGATTATTTTTGGACTTACGTGGACGTTTGCTTTAACCGGCATTATCTTAAAACTATTTTATACAGGACGGTTTGATAAACTTTCAACTGTATTGTATCTTTTGATGGGCTGGCAAATTATGTTTGTATTCAATCCATTAATGGAGCGTTTTTCAACGGAAGGCTTACAACTCTTATTTGCAGGTGGGGTGTTTTATACCATTGGAGCTGTTCTTTACTCCATGAAAAAACTTCCCTACAACCACGCCATCTTTCATGTGTTTGTGTTGCTGGGAAGTGTGTGTCACTTTTTTAGTATTTTGGGGATTTAACTCAAGTAAGAATTCAACATCCATAAAGTTTTTTCAGTTTGAGAAATATAATCACTCATTAAACTAACGGTTCCTTCATCATCTGCAGTAGATGCAAGTGAAAGAATGGCCCTTTCTTTAGCTATCAAAACCTTATAATTATTTATAATAATTTGAATACCTTGATTGCCATTGACAATGCTTTTTTCTTCTTTTATTTCAGCACTTTGGAGGTAGTCAGAAAATGTATGAAGTGGTTCTCCTTCAAGTGTCAAAATTCGTTCTGCAATTTCATCTACTTTGATCACTGCATCTTCGTACAGTTCTTCAAATTTAAGGTGTAATTCAAAGAATTCTTTGCCTTTAATGTTCCAATGCAACCCTCTTAAGTTTTGATAAAATAATTGGTAGTTTGCTAATAAACCATTTAATTTTTGACTGAGTTTAGTCGCTTTTTCTAGGTCTATCCCTATGATGTTTTTCATAATTTTAAGTTTATTTTAATTTAAATCAACATCCTCTCGCTTAAATAACGTTGGAATGGTTTGAAATTTTTAGTAAAAAAAAGCTTACTTTTGGTTAATATGGTATGAAGATTTAGATTTGGGATCAAAATCAACTGCAATTTAAAAAAAAATTATGACTTAAAATAAATATATTTTTATTTTTTGAAGCCATTTTAACATTCCAAAACGCATCGATCAAAGGTTTTGGTTTTTCAGTGTAACTTTTCTTATATTGTTACGTCTTATAATTAAAATCAACACATGAATACCCTTTTAGAAACCAAAGAAGTTTCAAAATACTTTGGTAATTTTCAAGCTTTAGACGCCGTATCCCTACAAGTCCCAAAACACAGTATTTTCGGATTGTTAGGTCCTAATGGTGCTGGAAAAACTACCTTGATTAGAATTATCAATCAAATTACCATGCCGGATTCAGGTTCGGTACTATTAGATGGTGAGGCTTTGCAACCCCACCACGTGCAGTATATTGGTTATCTGCCCGAAGAACGTGGTCTGTACAAATCTATGAAAGTTGGAGAGCAAGCTCTGTATTTGGCTCAGCTCAAAGGGCTGTCCTATTCAGAAGCAAAAAAACGCTTAAAATACTGGTTTGATAAACTGGAGATTGGCCACTGGTGGGATAAAAAAATCGAAGAGCTCTCTAAAGGAATGGCACAAAAAATTCAGTTTGTAGTGACCATTTTACACCAACCTAAATTACTGATTTTTGACGAGCCGTTTTCTGGATTTGACCCGATCAACGCCAACCTTATAAAAGACGAAATTTTACAACTCAGAGACGAGGGTGCTACCGTCATTTTTTCAACCCACCGCATGGAATCCGTGGAAGAACTCTGCGACCACATAGCCTTAATTCATGAGTCTAAAAAAATATTAGATGGCAAACTCATAGACATCAAACGAAACTATAAGACAAACTCCTTTGAGGTAGGATTGATATCTGATAACAAACGGGAATTAGAACAAATCATTAAAGCTAAATTTAAAGTATCTCCAGCAGATTTTAAATCGTTAGACGATGATTTAAAACTGAATATTTCTTTAGGTTCAGAAAGTACTTCCAATGATTTGTTGGCATTTTTGACATCCCAAGCACAAGTACTCCATTTCAAGGAACTCATTCCAAATGCGAGTGATATTTTTATTCAGACCATTCAAAATAATAAGTCATGAATCACCTTCCATTAATTATCAAACGTGAGTATTTGACTAAAGTGCGCAACAAGTCGTTTATTCTCATGACGTTTTTGAGTCCACTTATTATGATTGGTCTATTTTTCTTTGTAGGCTATTTGTCCAATATCAATAACGATACAATCCGTACCATTTATGTTTTAGATGAAAACAGTTTTTTATCGGAAACCTTTAAAACAAATGATCAAACAATTTACACACATCTTTCTGATTTGGATGTAGAAACCGCCAAAATACTGGCCAATCAAGAAAAAGCTTATGGCTTGCTTCATATTCCAAATAACTCATTAGATACAGTGTCAGACGCTATTAAATTTTACTCAGAAGAATCTCCCTCCCTTTCAGTAATATCCTCTTTAGAGTCAAAAATTGAAAATAAATTATCCGAACTAAAATTACAAAACGATGGAGTTGATTTGGAACTCATCAAAGCGGCTAAAACAAATGTTGAAATTAATCAAGAAACTTTTGAAGGTGTCAAAACTTCTAAGGTTGGCAGTGTCATGAAATTGATCTTTGGAGGTGCTGCAGGCTATCTGTTATTTATGTTTATAATTATCTACGGAAACATGATCATGCGCAGTGTCATTGAAGAAAAAACCAGCCGTATTATAGAAGTTATTATTTCGTCCGTAAAACCCATTCAACTGATGTTGGGGAAAATCATTGGTACCTCTTTAGCAGGAATTACGCAATTTGCGATTTGGTTGCTTTTAGGTGCTGTTATGTTTGTTGCAGCATCCGCCATTTTTGGAGTTGATATGTCTCAAACACAGACCCCTCAACAAGAAATGGTCAATCAAGCACTTTCAAATCCAGAGTCTGCTGATAAGTTTCAAATGATGGTTGGTGAAATTAGTGCGCTTCCCCTCGGTAATTTGGTAGTCGCCTTTATCTTATTTTTTATAGGAGGCTATCTTTTGTACAGTTCGTTATATGCAGCTATTGGGGCTGCAGTGGATAACGAAACCGACACCCAACAGTTTATGTTGCCTGTTTTGATGCCCCTAATTTTAGCGATATATGTGGGGGTATTCACCGTTATTGATGAGCCGCATGGTACTGTTTCAACGGTCTTTTCATTCATACCATTTACGTCTCCAGTAGTAATGCTGATGCGAATTCCATTTGGTGTTCCCCTGTGGCAACAATTGGTTTCACTTTTGATTCTAGTAGCCACCTTTATATTTACGGTCTGGTTTGCCGCTAAAATTTACCGTGTTGGAATTTTGATGTATGGAAAAAAACCAACTTATAAAGAACTTTTCAAATGGTTGAAATATTAATTTTAAAAATGCGTTAGTAAAGCACACTAAAAACAAGTCAGATGTCTAAAATATTAATCATTGAAGATGAAGCCTCCATACGTCGTGTGCTCGTAAAAATTCTTACAGAAGAAAACGATCAGTATCAAGTATTTGAAGCAGAGGATGGCTTGATAGGGACTGATATGATTAAAAAAGACGATTTTGATTTGGTGCTTTGTGATATTAAAATGCCAAAAATGGACGGCGTTGAAGTTTTGGAAGCCGTCAAAAAAATTAAGCCCGAAATTCCTATGGTGATGATTTCTGGTCATGGCGATTTAGATACTGCTGTGAATACCATGCGTATGGGTGCTTTTGATTATATCTCCAAACCACCCGATTTAAACCGCTTATTGAATACCATTAGAAATGCACTCGACCGCAAACAACTGGTAGTCGAAAATAAACGACTCAAGCGAAAAGTCAGTAAACAGTACGAGATGGTTGGAAATACCCCTGAAATCGAGACGATCAAATCAATTATTGATAAAGTTGCGCCTACAGAAGCACGCGTGTTAGTGACTGGTCCTAACGGTACAGGAAAAGAATTGGTAGCGCATTGGTTACATCAAAAAAGTGATCGTGCAAAAGGACCTATGATCGAGGTGAATTGTGCAGCTATCCCAAGTGAACTTATAGAAAGTGAGTTGTTTGGTCATATCAAAGGCGCATTTACAAGCGCTCATAAAGACCGTGCAGGAAAGTTTGAAGCAGCAAATAAAGGAACTATATTTCTTGATGAAGTAGGAGATATGAGCCTCTCTGCTCAAGCGAAAGTATTGCGTGCTTTGCAAGAAAGTCGTATCCAACGTGTAGGAAGTGATAAAGACATCAAAGTCGATGTACGGATTATTGCTGCGACTAATAAAAATCTTAAGACTGAAATATCAGAAGGGCGTTTCCGAGAAGATTTATACCACCGTTTGGCTGTGATTCTGATTAAAGTCCCACCATTAAATGATCGCAGAGATGATATTCCAGTCTTAGTCGATTATTTTGCAAATAAAATAGCCTCAGAACAAGGAACGGTTAAAAAGAGTTTTTCAGCAGAGGCACTTAAATTACTTCAGGCCTATGATTGGACTGGGAATATTAGAGAGTTAAGGAATGTTGTTGAACGTCTAATTATATTAGGAGAGGCTGAAGTGACGATCGCTGATGTCAAGGCATTTGTGAGTAAGTAACAATATTTATGTAATTATTAACGCTTAGATTCGTTAGAACGTTTAGATTTACTTAACTAAATAAAACCACATGAAACATCTAGTACTCTTCATTTTCTGTTCTTTAACGCTTGGGTTGAATGCGCAATCGGATGCGGATTATTTAAAATCAATCTATAAAAATTCCTTAACCAATGGGCAAAGTTACCAATGGTTAGATTATTTATCTAACGAAATTGGAGGTCGATTGTCAGGCTCTTTAAATGCCGAATTGGCAGTTGAGTATACAAAAACCGAATTAGAAAATTTAGATCTCGACCGCGTTTGGTTGCAACCTGTCATGGTACCAAAATGGGTGCGTGGTACTCCTGAGTTTTCTTATATACAAACAGCACCTGGAAAAACCATATCGGTCAATATTTGTGCTTTGGGAGGATCGGTTGCGACCCCACTTCAAGGAGTCAAAGCAGAAGTGATTGAAGTCCAGGGTATAGAAGAATTAAAAGCTCTAGATCGCAAAGATGTGGAAGGGAAAATAGTGTTCTTTAACCGCCCCATGCAAGCTGATTTAATCTTAACTTTTGAAGCTTATGGAGGTTGTGTCGATCAACGATATAATGGAGCTGAAGAAGCTGGAAAATTGGGGGCCGTTGCAATGATTGTACGGTCTATGAATTTGAGATTGGATGATTTGCCTCATACAGGAGCGATGTCTTATGGTAATACCCCTGTTTCTAAACGTATTTCTTCATCAGCCATTAGTACCAATGATGCCGAAAAATTAAGTGGTATGTTAAAGATTGATTCTTCACTTAAATTATACATCAAACAAAGTTGTCGCCAATTAGGTGATGTGCAGTCTTATAATGTAATAGGAGAAATTACAGGGTCAGAATTTCCAGATGAAATTATTACCGTTGGAGGGCATTTAGATTCATGGGATTTAGGAGATGGTTCTCATGACGATGGTGCAGGGTGTGTACAGTCCATGGATGTGTTACGCTTGTTAAAAATCTCAGGCATTACGCCCAAAAGAACGATTAGAGTTGTGTTGTTTATGAACGAAGAAAATGGCTTGAGAGGTGGAAATGCCTATGCCAAAGAAGCCACCCGTAAAGGGGAGAACCATGTTTTTGCTTTGGAAAGTGATTCTGGGGGGTTTACTCCGCGTGGTTTTACTTTTGATGGACCAGATTATAAAGTTGATCGAATCATGCGATGGAAGCCCTTATTTGAGCCCTATCTTATCCATTATTTCAAAAAAGGTGGGAGTGGTGCAGATATTGGTCCTTTGAAAAAAAGTACGAATGTATTGGCAGGGTTGCGTCCAGATTCACAGCGGTACTTTGATCACCACCATGCAGCAAATGATACGTTTGATGCCGTAAATAAACGTGAGTTAGAATTAGGAGCAGCCACTATGACGTCATTGATTTATTTGGTAGATAAATACGGGTTGAACTCCATTGAAGAAATACCACAACTCAAAGACTAGATATTTTATTTCACTAACTGAAAGATGTATCCAAAAGAAATGTTTCTTTGGAAAAAGAAAAATTCTTGAGAAGCCGAGTCGGCTGAAGAGTTGGTGGTCCGTATGTCCGACATATCAATATATCCTGCTTTAAATTCCGTTTGTATAAAAAAGTGATCAAACAAGGTTAAATTGATGCCAGCCTTAAATGACAGTCCAAATCCTGATAAATGAAATTCATCATTTTTTTCTTTAGAAAGTAAAGTTGAGTTTGTTTTTGGATATAAAACCCCTGCGCCAAAAGATTCTAACAGATTCAGTTGTATTTTTTTGGAGTTCCAGTTTAGGTAGTCACCAAGGTTGTCAACTCTTGAAATTTCAAGGTTGATGTAGTTAAGGCCATCTGTATGTTCAAATTCTAAAAAATCTTCATCCACATATATAGGTGCATTGTCATACACACCATTAAATTCTGAGAGTGGATCATCCAAATCAATATAACCATCAATTGTGGCATATTGTTGTGCTACCATTACGTATTTCATATGATCGACTCCTACAGAGAGATTCCAATTGTCATGGAAATAATACCCTATTCTTGCAACAGTTTGAGGAATAGAGATGTTTGCAGGATTTAAATACACGTCCGCATCCCATGGGGTTTGACGGTCTTTCGCAGCCACATCATAGAGCGTAAAGTTGTAATCATCTCCTTTAAAAGAGATGTCTGAATAGCTGTATTGAGCTTTGTTCCATCCCCAGTAAAAATAAAGTTTACCTTTATTTTTGGTTTTGAAATTTATTTCAGTAGTGAATGTTTCTAGGGGAGTTTCTTGAGAATATCCTTGAATACTAAATCCAATTAATAAACAAATGAGTAGTGCCTTTTGCATAGGTTCTAAAGGGAATTGATGGTGCGTCTTATTGCACTTAAATTGGTAAGTAATTTTTCTAAATGATCGAGATGGAGCATATTAGCGCCATCACTCTTGGCATTGGAAGGATCAAAATGTGTTTCAATAAACAAGCCATCAACGTTGTTAACGATGCCTGCGCGAGCAATAGTTTCAATCATTTCCGGACGACCACCAGTTACGCCACTCGTTTGGTTGGGTTGTTGTAGTGAGTGTGTTACATCTAAAACAGTGGGTGCAAAAGCACGCATTGTTGGAATGCCACGAAAATCAACAATCATGTCTTGATAGCCAAACATAGTACCACGATCGGTGATCCATGCTTTTTCATTTCCTGCATCTTTTACTTTTTGAACGGCATGTTTCATGGCTTCGGGACTCATAAATTGTCCTTTTTTTAAGTTTACAACTTTTCCTGTTTTCGCTGCCGCAACCACAAGGTCAGTTTGTCTGACTAAAAATGCAGGAATTTGCAACACATCTACATATTGAGCCGCCATAGCTGCATCTGACACTTCATGAATATCCGTTACTGTAGGGATGTCAAAGGTTTCAGAAACTTTTCTAAGAATTTTCAAGGCCTTTTCATCTCCAATGCCTGTAAACTGTCAATTCGACTGCGATTTGCTTTCTTAAAACTGCCTTTAAAAATGTAAGGAATTTTTAAATTTTCTGTGATTTTACACACTTTTTCTGCAATTTCAAGGGCCATTGTTTCGCCTTCTATGGCACAAGGACCTGCTAATAAGAAAAAATTGTCCGAAGTTGTATGTTTTAATTTTGGAATATCTTGAAGATTCATTGCTGTAAATTTATGCTGCAAATATAATCAAAATTAAAAGGTGTTATAAAATTAATAAGCAGTACAAAAGTCAGAAAATTAAATGTAACTTTGCACGCTTAAAACAAGGCACTTATGGCTAATGTAAAAAACATCGCAATCATTGCACACGTCGATCACGGAAAAACAACGTTGGTTGACAAGATTATGTATCACTGTCAACTGTTTCGTGAAAATCAAAACACAGGTGATTTAATTTTAGATAACAACGATCTTGAACGTGAAAGAGGAATTACAATCACGTCCAAAAATGTTTCTGTAGTATATAAAGACACTAAAATCAATATTATTGACACTCCTGGTCACGCCGATTTTGGTGGTGAAGTCGAACGTGTTCTTAACATGGCTGATGGTGTGTTGTTGTTAGTAGATGCTTTTGAAGGTCCAATGCCTCAAACGCGTTTTGTACTGCAAAAAGCTATTGATTTAGGATTGAAGCCTTGTGTAGTAGTCAATAAAGTTGATAAGGAAAACTGTACTCCAGATGAGGTACATGAAAAAGTGTTTGATTTGATGTTTGAATTAGGAGCAGAAGAGTGGCAATTAGATTTTCCAACAGTTTATGGATCTGCCAAAAACAATTGGATGAACCATGACTGGAAAGAGGAAACTGATAATATTGAGCCGTTATTAGATATGGTGATTGAGCACATTCCTTCACCAAAAATTCCAGAAGGAAATACACAGATGTTAATTACATCTTTGGATTTCTCTTCTTTTACGGGACGAATCGCTATTGGACGATTGACACGTGGTGAATTAAAAACAGGACAGCAAATTTCGTTAGTAAAACGAGATGGAAGTATTGTGAAATCCAAAATAAAAGAACTTCATGTTTTTGAGGGACTAGGAAGAAAAAAGATTGATGAGGTTCAAACAGGAGATATTTGCGCTATTGTTGGATTAGAAGGCTTTGAAATTGGTGATACAGTTGCCGATATTGAAAACCCAGAAGGTTTAAAAACAATTGCTATTGATGAGCCAACAATGAGTATGTTGTTTACAATTAACGATTCTCCTTTCTTTGGGAAAGACGGAAAGTTTGTAACATCAAGACACATTAAGGAGCGCCTGGATAAAGAATTAGAAAAGAATTTAGCATTACGTGTTAATGCTACGGATAGTGCCGATAAATTCATGGTCTTTGGAAGAGGAGTTTTACACTTATCTGTACTCATCGAAACGATGCGTCGGGAAGGGTATGAATTACAAATTGGACAACCACAAGTAATTATAAAAGTTATTGACGGAGTTAAATGTGAACCTGTCGAAGAAATGACGATTGATTTACCTGAGTCTGTATCAGGAAAAGCGATTGAAATGGTGACCATGCGTAAAGGAGAAATGTTAAGCATGGAAGCAAAAGGAGACCGTATGGTTTGTGAGTTTATAATTCCTTCTAGAGGAATTATAGGGATGCGTAATCAACTCTTGACGGCTACGGCTGGAGAGGCAATTATGGCACACAGATTTAAAGAATACCAGCCGCTTAAAGGTGGAATTCCAGAACGTCAAAATGGATCTCTAGTTTCTATGGAATTAGGTCAAGCAATTCCTTATTCTATTGATAAGTTACAAGACAGAGGTAAGTTTTTTGTCGATCCAGGCGAAAGTATTTATGAAGGTCAAGTGATTGGCGAAAATTCTCGTGGGGATGATATGGCTATTAACATTACAAAAACTAAAAAGTTGAGTAACGTTCGTAGTTCAGGAGCTGATGATAAAGCTAAAATTGTTCCAGCAATTAAGTTTTCTTTAGAAGAGGCTTTAGAATATATCCAAAAGGATGAGTACGTTGAAGTAACGCCTAAGTCTTTAAGATTGCGTAAAATATACCTTACTGAAGTGGATCGTAAACGCAATAAAATCATATAATGATTTTTTTGGAAACTCATGCGACTGAACTCGTAGGATATTTAGCAATGCTGCTGTTGTTGATCTCTTTTTTAATGAAAGATATCAGACATTTACGGAAGCTGAACACTGTTGCTTGCACGTTATTTGTAGCATATGGTTTCATGTTATCAACCTCGTGGCCCATAATTATTTCGAATGCCTCTATTATGGGAATTAATATATATTACCTGTTTTTCAAGAAAAATTAGTATTTTCACAAGATATACTAACTTGTTGTACGAGAATTTAGTGGCCTCATGTGCTCTGCTAATAATCAATGTTAGTTTTGTGCGTTATATTAATAGTTCTAATGAGCCAATTTGAAGTTACCTAAATTCATAAGTAATAATTTAATCCTAAAGATCACCTCACTCAATTCTTTGGTTGTGGGAGCGCGGCTTCTGATCTCGTTAGTCGTTCAGAAACTATTGGCTGAGTACACAGGTCAATCAGGGATTGCCAAAGTAGGTCAGTTGCGAAACATCTCTTCGATGCTTATGAGTCTTACATCTCTTGGGACCTTTAACGGCGTTGTGAAGTATGTTTCAGAGTACAAGTCAGATCAAAAAAACTTACTTAAATTATTTTCAACTTTATATGTTGTCAGTTTTACGGCGAGTGTTTTATTATTTTTCATACTGTTTTTTGGAGCTTCTTATTTATCAAATACATTATTTTTTACAAATGATTATGTAGTTGTTTTTAAAGTGACGGCTGTTGTGGTTCCTTTTATTTCGATGCATCGAATTTTTACTGGTGTTATAAATGGACTTTCAGACTACAAAAAGCATGCTAAAATTGAGTTTATTTCTCATTTTCTAGCAGCAGTTTTATTGCTTGTCAGTCTTTATTTTTATTCTTTAAAAGGCGTGTTAATTGCCATTGCATTGACGCCAATTATTCAGTTTACCGTTCTAATCATCATCTTTGGAAAACTGTTAAAAGACTATGTTGATTTTAAATCAATAACTTTTAAAATCCCTTTTTTAAAGCAGCTTTTAGGGTTTACGGTCATGTCTTTTGTAGCAACAGTACTCTCAAATTATGTTGAAATTGATTTAAGAACATTGATTTTAGATAAAATTAGTGAAGCTGAAGCTGGCTCATGGACAGCTATGAGTTCAATTTCTAAAATTTACATGCAATTTTTAATTGCAATTTTCTCTCTCTATATTTTACCTAAGTACGCAACTATTAATACCTCATTTGAGTTTAGAACAGAACTAAAGAAAATTTATAAATCATTAGTTCCACTTGTTTTTGTAGGCATGATTTTAGTATATCTTTTGAGAAATATATTAATCGAACTTATTTTTACAGAAGCCTTTTTGGGCATGGCTATTTTATTTAAATGGCAATTAGCAGGAGATTTTGTTCGCTTTATTGCCAATGTCTTGTCCTACCAGTTTTTAGCAAAAAAACAAATTAAATATTTTGTTTCTACACAACTTTTAGGGTTGGTTATGTATTATATTTTTGGTAGATATTATTTAGGCTCTTTTGGAACCGAAGGGGTTGTAATGGCTCTATTTGTTAGCAATTTAATATATTTAGGAGCTGTATTTTTTGTTTTAAGAAACACCCTTTTAGGGAGAAACAGGGATATATAAAAATTAGTAATGTTACAAATAGAAATGACAAATTTTAAAATCATAAAAAAAATATTTTATCAGTTTTTGATTCCTGTCTTTGTTGCCGTAGTTTTTGAACTCATCAATAAAGGGTATGAAGTTTCGACAGTTTATAATTTTATAGAAAATAGTTTATTTTCTATGATACTAGTAAGCCCCGTTAATTTTATTGTGAATCGTAAATTACATCTATGGTATATAACACTCACGTTTCTTGTATTTTGTCTTTCAATTTATTTTGAAACGGTTTATTACTACTTTTTTGAGACCTATTTGAGTGCATCTTCATTATTTGTCTTATTTGATTCAAACAGTTCAGAAGCTGCTGAATTCCTTGATTTTTATGTCGATTATAGGGTCATAATTTTTTCTGTTTTGATGCTTTTTGTCATTATAACTTCTACCTTAAGAATTAAATCGCTTTTACGTGATTTTAATAAAACCTTAACTCGGACTAAGATGCTGACCTCTACTTATATATTGCTGGTATTAGCATTTCTAAAGTTTTCTGGACTGATTGTTTACAACCTCGCTTATTTAATACTAAAATCCTCGATAGAGTACAATGAAGAATCTAGTAAATTAGGAGCTTATAAAACAAATAAAACGGGTAATTTTAACAATGTTTCTCGACCTATTGTCCAAGAAGATGAGGTGTATGTTATTGTTTTGGGAGAATCGACTTCCCGATCACATTTTGGTTTATATGATTACTCCAGACCGACAACCCCAAAACTCAATTCTCTTAAAGATGAGTTAATAATTTACAATGATGTCATCAGCCCGCATGCCCATTCGATAGCTTCAATCACTAAGGTCTTTACTCTTGGAAATTACGAACATCCAGATAAAATTGGAGATGGTTCTATTATTCAACTCGCAAATAAGGCTAATTTTGAAACTGTTTGGTTGTCCAATCAAAGACCCATTGGGATCTATGAAAGTCTAGTTACCAAAATCGCACTCTCATCCAATAAAAGTAAATTTTTAACCACCACATATGGTGTCCATAGTAAAGTAAAAGATGCCGAACTTTTACCTGAACTTGAAAGGGTTCTGTCGGACGATTCCTCCTCCAAAAAATTCATTATAATTCACCTTATGGGAACACATACTAGTTATGTAAATAGGTATCCTGACACTTTCAATAAATTTAAAGACACTCCGTTTAGTAATTATAAATCGGATGAAACTTCTAGAATAATCAACCACTATGATAATGCAGTATTGTACACTGACTTTGTAGTTTCTGAAATCATTCAAAAAGTTAAAGATTTAAACACTAAAAGTTTTGTGTTATATATGTCAGACCATGGGGAAGAATTATTTAAAGACCGTAACATGGCAGGACATAATGAGGATGTTTCAACCCAAGACATGTACGACGTTCCATTTTTATTATGGCAGTCGGATGATTATAAGGAACAGAAACAACTCAAAATTGATGTAGATCGCTCCTATATGCTTGATGACTTGTTTCACAGTATAGCAGATCTATTAGAAATTTCTGCTAAAGAGGTAGAAGAAGAACGCAGTATTTTCAATGCTGCATTTAAAGACCGAAAAAGATTCATTTTAGAGTCTTCGGAATATGACACATATTTTAATTTGGATTAAATTTGAACCAACGATTATGAACCTCGGTAAATTTTTATTTTGAGCGATACAAATACTATAAAAAAAAAGATATGCATTGTAACTTCTTCATTAGGTAAGGGTGGGGCAGAAAAATCATCTGCAGTATTGTCAGCTCTGTTACACAACCTTGGATATGAGGTACATATTATTAGTGTGCTTAATACTATAGATTATGATTACAAAGGAACGTTATTAAATTTAGGTGCTTTAAAAGATAAGGACGCTTCTTTTTTTGGAAAAATTAAACGATTCTGGAGCTTTTTTAACTATTTAAGGGAACAAAAATTTGATTTTATAATTGATAGCAGGTCAAGACCGAATATTCTAAAACAATTCTTAATAAACAAAGTACTCTATGCCAATGAAAAAGTAATTTTCATAGTTCATAGTGCTTTCCTCAAAAATTATATTCCAGACAGCAAAATTATTGCTAGCTATTTATACAGCAATGCCATTAAATTTGTAACGGTTTCTAAGTCAATAAAATCTAAGCTTACAAACAAGTATCATTTTGAAAAGGTAAACGTTATTTATAATGCTTTAGATGAACCTCAGACGACTGATCTATCCGAATCGTTTTTACTTCCAGAAAACTTCATGATATTTTTTGGGAGAATTGAAGATGAAGTGAAAAACCTCTCATTACTCATTGATGGTTACAAGCGATCCGATTTAATAGATAATAATATAAAATTAGTCATTTTAGGAGATGGAAAAGACAAAATAAAATTAGAGAAAAAAGTGCAAGCTATGAACTTGTTGGAGCATATAATATTCTTACCATACACCAATAATCCGTATCCAATAGTTAGTAAAGCCATGTGTACATTACTCACGAGTAAATACGAAGGCTTACCTACAGCGTTAATAGAAAGCCTCTATTTGGGAACTCCTGTGATTTCTGTAAATTGTGAATCTGGACCCTCCGAAATTATTTTAGACACTCATAATGGACTCTTAATTGAAAACAATAACCCTGATTTACTTGGCGAGGCGATGAATCTTTTTGTGACTGATACCGAACTCTATAATCGCTGTAAGAACAATGCCAAAAAGAGTGTTGAGAAATTTTCTATGGATACTATTTCTAAGGACTGGAAGCGAATTATTGAAGAAAATTCTTAAAAAAAATCTAAATTAATGTTTCTTATAAGGTGACAGATATATATTACAACGTAGCAAAACGTTTTGAAACTGCTTAAGAAAACCAATAATAATAGGTGGGGTGTTTAATAAAACGCGTTGTTTATAATTAAGGTTTAAAGGATCAATCTCTTTTTTCAGCTGTCTATAGCTGCTAGAGTCCCCTGCTATCTTTCTTTCTATAGCCACAGAAAACCGATTCAAATCCATATATTTTTTGAACGATATATTGGAAGTGTCCAAATCTTTAAAATTCTCAAATAGTTTCATGCGATCAATACGACTTGATGAATAAGATAAGTGGTGTTTTGGCTCTAATATAATTTTGTTGGAAGTAGCTATTGCTGAGAATGCAACCAACTTTTTGAGAGCAATACGCACCCATAAGTCGGTATCTTGACCAGAACGCATTTCTTCGTCAAATCCACCAATTTCAAGAATCGTTTTTTTAGGGATTAAAACCGCAGAAGTCCAGGCAATACTGTCTATGATTGAAGCTAAGAAATAATCTTCAATAACTCCAAAATGATCAGAAGACACCCCATTGAAATGAGCCTTCATTTTTTTTCCATTAAAAAACTGCTTAGAATAGGCCGTTGCATACAGTCCGCAATTAGGGAAACTCGTATATAATCTGTGTAAGTTTTCCAAGTGATTAGATTCCCACAAATCGTCGGCATCCAAAAATGCAATTAAATCTGAATTTGATTTAGAAATCCCATAGTTTCTTGCATGAGATACCCCTTTATTTTTAGTCGTGTAAAGCGTGATACGTTCATCATCAAAAGAAGTTACGATATCAATACTGCCATCTGAAGATCCATCATTAATTAAGAGGATTTCAAAATCAGAAAACGTTTGATTCAAAACGCTTAAAAGTGTTTTTTTAATAAACTGTTCCTTATTAAATAACGGAATGATTACGGATATGACTGCCATTATTCGTTTTTACTTATGTAACAAAGGTAGCTTAGTTTGTATAAATCAAAAATGAACAATGATGGTTTTTTTGACAATAAATTTGTTTCAAATAAATTTCTAAAAACAGGAAACAATAATGCCAGCAAATAATTGATTCCAATTTTTTTGCAATTATGAAACGTTCGAATAATACGTGTATACTCTATGTGTATCAAATTGTTTTTAGCTAAACTGAGAGAGGCTTTTACTCCTCTTAATGATTTTTTTAAATAGATTTCACTACTTTCTAAACCAAGGTGATAAATTGGATTATTAATATGAGAAATAGATATGTCATTCTCTTTTAGGTTAAAAGAAAATAATAAATCTTCATGAGCGTCAAGTGAGATTTCTTCATTAAAGTTTACACTATTAAAAATCTCTTTCTTTATTAAAAAATTACAAGATAAAAAACTTAAGTAAACAGATTTTTCTCTTTTGTTTAAAGGGACAACTTCACGTTTTCTTCCAAAAGCCCAACGTAACATTTGTTCTTTGTTTGGCTTTTTATCTTGGTAGTTTACACCACCAAATATTAACTGGGTTGAGGGTGTAAATGCAGTGATATATTTAGAAATAAAATCATTTTTTACTGGGATGACATCCGCATCTAAAAACAATAACAAATCATAATTAGTATCCTTAGCTAAAAGGTTTCTTATGGCACTTCTCCCGATATTAGAATCTAAAGCTTTATAGGTTGCATGTTTCAATAGATTTATAGAACTATTTTTAGCGATCAGCTCTAGATTTGTGGAACCATCATCATAACAAAGAATTTCAAAATCTACACCGCAAGCAGTTGATTGGGCGTGAAGTTCAGTCACCAATGCTTCTACATCATAATTATATGTTGGAATAAGTATAGAAAGCATTCTTAATTTTTTCGTTGTACAACTTCAAAGACTTTGGTGTCCTCGCATTTGAGTGTTTTACTAGGGTATTTTAAAATCAAAGCATAATCATGAGTTGCCATAAAAATAGTATGTCCTTTTTTGTTGAGATCTAAAAGAACTTCCATCACCTCCACGCTGGTTTGTGGGTCTAAATTCCCGGTAGGTTCATCAGCTAAAATTAACTTAGGATCGTTCAAGAGTGCTCTGGCTATTGCTACCCGTTGTTGTTCACCTCCCGAAAGTTCATAAGGGAATTTTGACCCTTTTGTATGCATATTAACCTTGGTTAGGACGGCTTCAATCTTAGCATTAATTAATGCTTTGTCTTTCCAACCTGTAGCCTTTAAAACAAATTCTAGATTGTTATTTATGTTGAGTTCGTTAAGGAGTTTAAAATCCTGAAACACCACCCCTAATTTTCTTCTTAAAAAGGGAATGTCTTTTTCTTTTAGTGTTTTTAAATCAAACTCCACGATAGATCC
Source organism: uncultured Flavobacteriaceae bacterium (assembly GCA_943789465.1). Classification (GTDB taxonomy): domain Bacteria; phylum Bacteroidota; class Bacteroidia; order Flavobacteriales; family Flavobacteriaceae; genus Hel1-33-131. Next base: position 226,274 of record CALSUF010000004.1, read on the forward strand.
AGTACCATTATTCAGTTTTAAATCGCCATAAAGTGTTTTTAGAAAACTACTCTTTCCAGAGCCTGTTTTTCCAATTAAGTACACAAAATCTCCTTCTTTGACATCGACATTAACTTCGCTCAAGATTAAGTTGTCATTTTGGAAAATGGAAACGTTTTCTAATTTTAATACCGAATTTGACATGTAATTTACCTAAAAAATATTTCTATAAAAGTATTACTATTTGACACAACTATCAAATATCACTTGCATAAAAAGGTAGTATGGCTGACAAATTTTAATCATCTTATAATTTAGCTGTTTTTTTTCCGTTATCCACTTGATATATTTTATCTTTGAAAGTAATAAAAACACCTTCTGTATATGAGCTTCGTAAAATGTTTAATTCGACTTGTTTTTTTATGTTTTATTTGTGTTGGATCTGCACAACAATCAATTGTATATTCCAACGAAGCTGTTAATTTTCAATCTGCTTTAGCACTCTATAATGCTCAACAATATCAATCCGCTCAACAGCTTTTTAAATACGTAGAATCAAATACTTTAGATATTTTTTTGAAATCGAATGCGGCCTATTACAATGCCAATTGTGCCGTTCGACTCAATCAACCAAATGCGGAATTGCTTGTAGAATCTTTTGTAGAGCATTACCCCTCCAGCACAAAACGCAATTCGGCTTATTATGAAGTCGCAAATTATTATTTTCAAAATGCCAAATACTCTTATGCTCGAAAATGGTATGAGAAAGTAGACAGGACTTCAATTTCAAAATCAAATCTGGACTCTTTCAATTTTAATTATGGCTACAGTCTATATACAACCAAAAACTATAAAGCTGCTAAATCCTATTTAAAGAAAGTCGAAACATCTCAAATGTATGGTTCCCAAGCAAAATATTATATTGGATTTATGGCATATGAAGGCGATGATTATGACCAAGCTTCTGAATATTTTAAGCAAGTAGAACAAACAGAAGCTTATAAAAATAATTTGTCCTATTACCAGGCAGATTTAAATTTCAAATTAGGAAAATTTACAACAGCTATTGAGTTGGCAACAGCACAGCTAGATAAAAGTTCTTCTAAAGAAGTGTCTGAGCTTTCTAAAATAATTGGAGAAAGTTATTTCAACCTTCAAAAATATGCAGAAGCAATTCCCTTTTTAGAAGGCTATAAAGGTCAAAAAGGCCGTTGGAATCACACCGATTACTACCAGTTAGGATATGCTTTTTATAAACAAAACGAGTTTCTAAAAGCGATCAATGAATTTAATAAAATTTTAGAAGGTTCCAATGCGATTGCTCAAAATGCGTATTACCATCTTGCGGAAAGTTATATAAACTTAAATAAAAAACAAGAAGCCTTAAATGCTTTCAGAAATGCTTCGGAAATGGATTTCAATCTCAATATTCAGGAAGATGCATGGCTGAATTATGCCAAATTAAGTTATGATATTGGAAACCCCTATCAGTCCACTCCACAGGTACTTACGGATTTTTTAAAGCTGTATCCAAAATCGGCTTTTAAAATTGAAATTGAATCGTTATTGATCGATTCTTATATTAGCTCTAATAACTTTAAAGAAGCACTTGAGTTATTGGAAAATAAGTCCCGTCCTGCTCATAAAGAAGCCTATCAAAAAGTTACCTTTTTTAGAGCTTTAGAATTGTATAACAATGCCAAGTATTCTAATGCAAAAGAGTTGTTAAATCGATCTTTGTCAACAGCTGTAAATCCAGTTTTCTCAGTAAGAGCAACCTATTGGAAAGCCGAAACAGATTATCAGTTATCAAATTTTAAGGAAGCCTTAGAGGGGTTTTTGAACTTTAAAAATACTGCTAAAAACGAGCAACTTGAGGAATTTAAAAATTTAGAATACAACCTAGCTTACACCTATTTTAAACAAAAACAATATGCGTCGACCATCAATGCATTTCGATCTTTTATTTCAACAAAACCTAAAAACTTAATTTTATTAAGTGATGCATTTTTAAGGTTGGGAGATTCTTATTTTGTGACCACTCAGTACAGCCCTGCAATTGATGCTTATCAAGCTGCTTTAAAACTTGGTCAAATAGAATTGGACTATGCCACCTTCCAAATAGCAGTCAGTCATGGCTATTTAGGTCAAACCTCAGATAAAATTACAGGTTTGAATAGAGTCATGAAATTTAAAAAATCGCATTTAAAAGATCAAGCATTATTTGAATTAGCAAACACTTATGTAAACTTAGGAACGCCAGAAAAAGCATTCCCCTATTACAGTCAATTGATTAGTGATTTTTCATCGAGCTCTTTGGTATCCAAAGCGCTACTGCGAAAAGGGTTGATGTTATATAATAGAGGCGATACACAAGCTGCACTTCAAAACTTAAATAAGGTAGCAGTTAACTATCCATCCACTCCTGAAGCGTTTCAGGCCATCAGTTCTTCACGTTCTATTTATATTGATTTAGGTCAAGTTGATACTTACGCTGCATGGGCTCAAACCTTAGAATATGTTGGGGTGACCGACAGCGAATTGGACGATGCTACTTACGAAGCTGCCGAGAAACAATATCTGGATAATAAGACTTCAAAAGCCATCGATTTATTTAACGGCTACATCGCTCGTTTTCCTTCGGGTAAGCAACTTTTAAAGGCCCATTTTTATTTAGCTGAAATGTATTATAAGAGTGATTTAGCAACCAATGCACTTCCTCATTACACCTTTGTTTGTGAACAATCCACCAATGAATTTACAGAACGTGCTTTGTTAAAGTCAGCTGAAATAGTTCTATCCTCTAAAACATATGAAAAAGCATTATCAATATTGTCTCGATTAGAATTAGAAGCTAATAATCCTCAAAACAGACTGTATGCACAGTCTAATTTAATGAAAACATATTTTCAGTTAGAAAATTACCAAGCAGCCATTCGATATGCTGAACTCATTTTGGATAATTCCAAAACAGATGTGTACATACAGAGTGATGCTTACATAATCATTGCTCGCGCTGCAATGAAAACCAACAATGAAACCAAGGCACGTTTAGCCTATGCAGAGGTCAAAACCATTGGTACAGGTGAGATAGGGGCAGAAGCACAATATTTTGAAGCCTATTTCAACTATATTGATGGCGCACATGAAGCCTCTAATGAAAGCATTCAATTATTGATTAAAAATTTCTCAAGTTATAAATATTATGCTTCCAAAGGTTTGATTACTATGGCTAAGAATTTTCAAGCTCTTGACGATGTATTTCAAGCCACTTACATCTTAGAAAACGTAATTCAAAATTTTCCAGAATTTAAGGAAGTTGTGGAAGAAGCCCAAGTCGAATTGGACCGCATCAAAACTGAAGCTGCCAAAACAAATGCATCTATTGAAGTAGATACCAAAAATGAAAACTAATTATATGAATATTAGATTAAAAAAACACCTATGTTTAGTGTCAGTTTTGATGGTTATGTTTCAAGCAGATAACTTGTTGGCACAAAATAAGCAATCACGTTCTCAAGATACGATTGACACTCAAGTGGTCACTATTGTAAAACCTTATACACCAAAAATATCGGATGCATTTAAGCTGAAGCAGGTACCCAGCATGGGCAGTTCTGAAACCCCTCAAAAACTGGTGAAGTACACCATATTCTCTATCCCCGTAGCGTCCACTTTTACGCCAGCTAAAGGCACTTCTGTAAGTTTAGATAAATTAAAAAAAGAAAAACTATTTCAAAATTATGCCTCTTTGGGCTATGGAAATTATGGAACAATTTTAGGAAATGTATACCTCAATCAACGCCTCAGTCGAGGGGAGCGCATTGGCGGTTATATAGAACACCACTCTTCACAAGGCGGTATTGATGGTTTGCAGCTTGAAGATGATTTTTCAAAAAACAGCATTCAAGTTAATTATGTCAAAAGTTTAAAAACCTTAGTTTGGAATACAGATGCAAGATTTCAACGGCAAGCCGTGAATTGGTATGGACTTCCTTTCGAAACAATGACATCACTAGATTCTAAACAAGTATACTCTACCATAGAATTGGGCAGTGATGTACAGTTTACCGAGGGGGTTCTAAAAACTGGAGAAATTCATTTGCGTCGTTTTTCCGATGCCTACAACTCTGAAGAATACCGCTTTACAGGCAAAACGAATTTCCAATTTGACCTACTTGACAGTCCAATCAATTCGACTGTTAAAGTGGATTATTTAAAAGGAAATTTTGCTAAAAACTATAATGGACTAAACGCTCAAAACTATGGGAATATTCAATTTTCAGTAGCGCCTAATTACCAATACATACAAAATGATCTTACAGTTTTAGTTGGGTTCAATGCTTATTACGTGATGGATTCTGAACAAAATAAAAACGACTTTTACATCTACCCTAATATAGAAGCTAGTTACGCTGTTGTCAATTCTATTGTTGTGGCTTACGCTGGAATTAAAGGCGATATATATCAAAACACCTATTTTGATTTTGCAAAAACAAACCCCTTTGTCTCGCCAACCCTTGAAATACGTCCAAGTTCAACTCCTTATAATGTGTTTGTTGGAACCAAAGGAAAACTCTCTCAAACCATTGGATATGATTTAAAAGGGAGTTTTACTCGCGAGCAAAATAAGGCTCTTTTTAGGACGAATAGCATTCAAAATTATTCAGCGTCCAATAACTACAATCGCGGCAATTCCTTTGGAGTTGTGTATGATGATGTCGATGTCTTTAATATTTCAGGTGCTTTAGAAATTGATATGAGTCAAAAATTAAATGTACGTTTGAAAGGTGATCTTTATAAATTTACCAGCGATGAAGAGCCTACCGCTTGGAACTTACCCGAATTTGAAACCTCTCTGTTTTTAAACTATCAATTCTCTGATAAATTAGCAATGGCCGTCAATGTATTTTATTGGGGATCAAGACAAGATACTACTAATTATGAAGGGCTGTTCATTCCAGAATCTATCGTGCCCAATGTTACTCTCAACTCTTTCTTAGATGCGAATGTTCATATTACTTATGAAATTACCAACCAATTTGGAGCGTTTATAAAAGTCAATAATATAGCAAATAATAGCTATAACCGTTGGAATCATTATCCTGTTCAAGGATTTCAGATTTTAGGAGGCATGAGTTATAAATTTGATTTTTAAGAGACTGAGAGTTTTGCGAGGAAATCATAATGAGGCCCTTTTTTAATGAGTTCACATTTTAGCCCCACCTGATTACAGGCTATTTTAAGGTTTTCAAAATCCAGATACATCCAACTAAACGTAGCTTCTTCGCCTCTATAACCCACTGTATAGTCCAGTTCGCCATAATACTCTTTGTTGGTATCCATCCAATACCCACCATCTTCATCTTGATACATATACTTTATATCTGAAGAATCAATTAGAATTTGACCTTCGGGATTGAGAAGTGTTTTTAGGTGGTTTAATACCAAAGGCGTATGTGCCAAAGATTGAAATATTCCAGAACCATTCATTAGTAAAAGTAGGGTGTCAAAAGATGCAGATTCATTCATGACATCTAAAACCTGTGCGTTTTTCAAACCTCTTAACTGACAAGTTTTGATAGCGCCTTCAGAAATATCGATGGATTTCACTTTCAGTCCTTTGGATGTCAAATAAAGACTGTGACTTCCAGCACCACATCCCACGTCCAAAACACTTCCTTTAGATAGCTTTAAAGCTGTTTGTTCCAAGGCTGGCATTTCAGAAAAATCTCTAAATAAATAGGAAATTGGCAAAACGTCTTCTTCCGAAATACTGGTAGAAGTGACAAGATCTTCTGTGTAATTTCCTTGTTGATAATCTAAAATGGCAGTTCCAAAAACATCTTTCATGTGGGGGCGTTTTAATGGTTTTTAGCTAAATTAGTGATCTATAAAATCCCTTTATAAGTTGGTCAAAGATAGGGAAAAGCGATGAAGTACATTTTTACACTGCTTATAAAATTCATATCAAGCTCATAAAAAATGATTGCTTTCTAAAAAGCTACATTTGTAACATAAATTAATTCCTATTAGAACAACTTATGAAACAACTCACGCAACTAACAGCAGATTTATCGAGTGCCGTATGGGGATTGCCTTTACTAATTCTTCTTATTGGTGGCGGATTGTATTTACTCATCCGGTCAAGGTTTCAAACCTTTCGATTGATTGGTCACGCATTTCAAGTTTTAAGCGGAAAATATGATGACTCTAACGATCCCGGACAAATCAGTCATTTTCAAGCACTCACAACCGCCTTGTCCTCAACCATTGGAATGGGGAATATTGCAGGAGTTGCAGTAGCTATTTCTATTGGAGGGCCCGGTGCTATTTTTTGGATGTGGGTCAGTGCGGTCGTTGGAATGTCTACAAAATTTTTCACTTCCACTTTAGCAATTATGTATAGAGGTAAAGATAGTAACGGAGTATTACAAGGCGGGCCTATGTATTTTATAATAGAAGGTTTAGGGAAATCGTGGAAACCACTAGCAGTGATGTTCAGTGTTTGTGGGTTGGTAGGAGCTTTGCCTGTGTTTAATGTCAATCAACTGACCCAAGCCATCAATGGTATTTTATTGACGCCAAATGGTGTTGAAATTGGACTTACATCCAATTTAATCATCGGATTGGTATTGGTCACCTTGACCGCAGTTGTCATACTTGGCGGAATTGGTCGGATTAGTAAAATAGCGTCTAAAATGGTGCCTTCAATGGTGTTGCTCTATTTTATGGCAGTACTGATTATTTTAATCGTTAATATAGAAGTTGTTCCTAAATATTTAGGGCTAATTTTCACAGATGCATTTGCAGCGGATAACTTTAAAGGCGATGCCTTTTTTGGTGGTCTTGTTGGTGGGTTGATTTTGTTAGGGGTCAAGCGAGGAGCATTTTCAAACGAAGCCGGAATTGGAACCGCACCTTTAGCCCATGGAGCTGCCAAAACCAATGAACCCGTTCGAGAAGGATTGGTGGCCATGTTAGGCCCTGCTATAGACACTTTATTGGTGTGTACACTAACAGCCTTAGCGATATTAGTTACTGGAGTATGGGAAACATCCTCCGATAATGGTGTAAGTTTAACTGCTGCAGCTTTTGCCAATGCCATGCCTGGTTATGGGAGCTATTTGTTGTTGTTATGCATAGCAGTGTTTAGTATATCATCCTTGTTTTCTTTTTCCTATTACGGAACCAAATGTTTGTCATTTTTAATAGGTGCCGATAAAAAACATTGCTACAATTATTTTTATATCGCCAGTATCATTCTAGGCGCAACCGCTTCTTTAGATATGATGATCAACTTGATTGATAGTGCATTTGCCCTGATGGCCATCCCAACCATGCTGTCCACTCTAATTCTAGCACCGAAAGTGGTCAAAGAATTGAAAGCATACAAAACACGTTTGAAAGAAGGGAAGTTTAACTAACCTAAACATCCATATCAAATTCTCAACTATTTATTCTTAGTTTTGCAGTATGCAAGACCAATTACAATCCCTTTCCAAAAAAGTCAAAGAAAACCAAAAGGCACATCGGAATTTTTTTATAAAGCTCCGAAAAAAAACACCTAAAAATCTCGATGCCATCATGGAAAAATTACATGAAGAAGAGTTTAAAAAATCAGATTGCCTCCAGTGTGCTAATTGCTGCAAAACCACCAGTCCAATTTTCACAAAGAAAGATATTGAACGTATTTCAAAATCTTTTAGAATTAAAACACGTCAGTTTATAGATACCTACCTCAATCTTGATGAAGATCAGGATTATGTCCTAAAATCCTCGCCTTGCACTTTTTTAGCAGATGATAATACCTGTAATATTTACGATGTGCGTCCCAAGGCCTGTCAAGAATATCCCCATACCAATCGAAAAAGTTTTGAAAAAATTTCAGACCTTACGCTTAAGAATGTAGCCATTTGCCCTGCTACATTTAATATCGTTGAAGCCTTAAGAGCTAAATTAAAATAAGTATATTTATCAAACTTTAAACGGCAACATGGAACAACTTATCCAGTATTTCGAAACCATACCATCACTCCACCGCAGTCTGATTCTTGTTGGTGGGTTGACCTTTTTTTGGGTTTTAGAAGGCACCTTACCGTTGTTTAAATTTAGTTATAACAAATGGAAACACGCCTTTCCGAACTTATTTTTTACATTCACTACTATTATCATAAATTTTACGTTAGCCTTTTTATTACTCAGTACAGCTGACTGGGTAGGAGTAAATGACTTTGGAATTCTTAATTGGCTTCCAGAAATGCCGCTTTGGTTGTACGTTACTCTAGGTGTATTATTGATGGATTTTGTAGGTGCTTATTTACCACATTATACCGAACATAAAGTCCCACCACTTTGGATGGTGCATTTGGTTCACCACTCCGATCATAATGTTGATACCACCACTGCCAATCGTCACCACCCTTTAGAAAGTGTCATTCGATATGTTTTTACGCTTGCAGGCGTGTTTATTATTGGAGCCCCTATCGGAATTGTCATGTTGTATCAATCCCTGTCTTTAGTCGCTACTCAATTCAGTCATGCCAATATCAAACTGCCTAAAAAACTAGATTACTTTTTGAGTTTTGTATTGATTTCACCCGATATGCATAAAATACACCACCATTACCAATTGCCTTACACAGATGCTAATTACGGAAATATTTTTTCCATTTGGGATCGTCTTCTTGGGACCTATATCTATATGGAGAGAGAACATATTGTGTATGGTGTAGATACATTTCCGAGTGAGTCTGAAAACAGTAGTTTAAAGCATTTATTAAAACAACCATTTCAAGGCTATAGAAAACCTACAACGGATACAGTAGGTAAGGGGCTCTAAGTAGTTTATAGCGTTCTAAATCCGTTTTCCAGCTATCCCGAATTTGATCGGCAGTCATCCCCATTTCAATCTGTTCTTGCAACAATTTTTGTCCTGCTAATTTGGTGAAAAAGAGATTGAAAAATTCTGCTTTATTTTCAGTATTTTGATACGCGTCTAACAACCATTTTAACTCAATTTGAGATAAAATAGAGTGGTCTTTTAAATTCAATCCCGTACAGATTTTGTTTTCATAAACTGGGTATTTAGCACCTACATTTGGTTTTGGTGTAAACTCGTAACTATAGTCAACACTCTTTAAAAAAGGACTTCCAAAGATTTGAAACTGAAGTTCCGTTCCACGCCCCATACTCACATTAGTCCCTTCAAACAAACACAAACTCGGATACAAATTAATAGATGCAGTATTGGGAAGGTTTGGAGATGGTTTTATGGGCAACTCATAAGCCGTTTGGTGGGTGTAGTTTTCTACTGAAATCACTTTTAGATCACATTGAACCCCCTTAGAAAGCCATCCTTCACCGTTGATCATTTTAGCATATTCACCAACCGTCATACCGTGTACAATAGGCACAGGGTGCATCCCTACAAAACTAGAACAGTTTAAATCTAAAATCGGGCCATCCACATAATGCCCATTTGGATTAGGTCGGTCTAAAACGACGACTGTAATGCCTAAATTGGCACAGGTTTCCATCATATAATGAAGGGTCGATAAAAACGTATAGAAACGCGCACCAACATCCTGAACATCAAAAATAATAAGATCTAAACCTTCTAATATTTTAGCATTTGGTTTTTTATTTGCACCATACAAAGATACAATTGGAACGCCACTACCAGAATCAATACCATCTTTCACATATTCCCCAGCATCCGCAGTGCCTCTAAATCCATGCTCTGGAGCAAAGACTTTTTTGACCACAATATTTAAACTCAATAAAGAATCTACTAAATGTGTGTATCCCTCTTCTTTAAAAATAACTGTGGTTTGATTGGCTACAATACCGATATTTTTATTCTTTAGAATCGGCAAATAGTGTTCTGTTTGTTGTGCTCCAACGACTACAGCTGGTTGTACTTGTGAGTTGGACTGGTTTCGGCACGAAAGAAGTGTCAAAACAAATAATAAAACTGTATTTTTGATAAAATTTAAATGCATTTATAAATTTTGAATTACGAGTATTTTTTAGCCAAACGAATTATTGGAAATAAGTCCTATAAAAGTAGTGTATCGGCGCCAATAATAAAAATCGGAATTGCAGCCATTGCAATTAGCACCATTGTGATGCTGATTGCGATTGCGACTGGAATTGGTTTGGAGCATAAAATTCGTGATAAAGCGGTGGCGTTTAATGGTCATATTACCATTTCTAATTTTGACAGTAACGCTTCTGAGGGCGCGCAAGTGCCCATTTCCAAAGATCAAGTTTTTTATCCTGAGTTTAACTCAGTTGAAGGGGTGTCGCACGTTCAGGCTGTTGCCAATAAATTTGGAATTATTAGAACCAATACCGATTTTGAAGGGTTATTTTTAAAAGGAGTAGGAACGGATTATGATTGGCGGTATTTTAAAAAATTTTTAATTGAAGGACGCCTTCCATCATACACACAAAAATACAGCAACGAAGTTTTAATTTCAAAATATTTAGCCGACCGTTTGGTGTTTGTTGTTGGCGATAGTTTTCAGATGTATTTCATGAAATCTGATCCAAGTCAACCACCAAGCATTATGAAATATGTGGTTGTAGGCATCTTTAACTCAGGTTTTGAAGAACTAGATAAAACCTATGTCATTGGCGATATCAACCATGTGCAACGCTTGAATAGATGGTCGAAAGATCAGATTGGAAACTTTGAAGTTTTTATCTCTAATTATAACGATTTAGACCGTCTCGGGAATGAGGTGTATGCACAAACCCCTTCGACCTTAGACGCCATGACCGTCAAACAAAAGTATGCGACCATCTTTGAATGGATCCCCATTTTTACCACCAATATCTATGGTATTATTGGGATTATGATTTTGGTAGGAGCCATTAATATGATTACTGCCTTACTCGTTTTGATCCTGGAACGCACCCAAATGATTGGCATTCTCAAAGCTTTGGGAAGTAGCAATTGGAGCATCCGAAAACTATTTTTGTACAACGCTTCTTATTTGATTGCCTGCGGATTGTTTTGGGGAAACCTTATTGGGATTGGAATTTTACTACTTCAAAAACAATTTGAATTTCTAAAATTAGATCCTTCCGTTTACTATGTAACCGTCGCTCCTGTCTATCTCGATTGGACTTATGTGGTTTTACTCAATTTGATGACTTTTGTTTTGTGCTTGTTAATGTTGTTAATTCCGTCGTTTTTAATTAGTAAAATTATGCCTGTAAAGGCCATTCAGTTCGAATAAAACTTCTGTATTCCAGGTTTGTATCCCGAAAAATTTAATGTATTTTTGTCGCAAATCTACAACATGAAGTACGCTGAAAATATTTTGGAAACCATTGGGAACACGCCTCTGATTAAGATGAACGTCCTCACTAAAGAATTGCCGTGTTTGGTTTTGGCAAAATATGAAACCTTTAACCCAGGCAATTCTGTAAAGGATCGCATGGCGTTACAAATGATTTCGGATGCAGAAGCCGATGGTCGTCTGAAACCTGGAGGCACCATTATTGAAGGAACTTCAGGAAATACAGGGATGGGCTTGGCATTGGCAGGAATCATTAAAGGCTACAAATGTATTTTTGTATTGGCAGATAAACAGTCCAAAGAAAAAATGGATATTTTACGTGCCGTTGGTGCTGAGGTGGTGGTCTGTCCAACATCTGTAGAGCCAGAAGATCCACGATCTTATTATTCCGTTTCTAAACGCTTGGCAGAAGAAACACCCAACTCTTGGTATGTGAATCAATATGACAATCCAAGTAACTGTAAAGCTCATTTTTTAAGTACGGGCCCCGAAATATGGGAACAAACCGATGGAAAAGTAACTCATTTTGTGGTAGGTGTTGGAACTGGAGGTACAATTTCTGGGGTTGGAAGTTATTTGAAAATGAAAAACCCGAATGTCAAAATTTGGGGTGTTGATACTTATGGCAGTGTTTTTAAAAAATACCACGAAACTGGGGAGTTTGACGAAAACGAAATTTACCCGTATGTCACCGAAGGTATTGGGGAAGATATTTTGCCTTTGAATGTCAACTTTGGGGTGATTGATGGATTTACAAAAGTAACGGATAAAGATGGGGCGGTTTACACGCAACGTTTGGCAAAAGAAGAAGGCATGTTTTTAGGGAACTCTGCAGGCTCTGCGATTAAAGGCGTTCTTCAATTGAAAGAACATTTTAAGCCCGACGATGTGGTGGTGGTTTTGTTCCATGACCATGGCAGCCGGTACGTGGGTAAAATGTTTAATGACGATTGGATGCGCGAAAAAGGCTATATCGATTAATCCTAATTTGTAGCTACGCTATACCGCTCTTTTTGAGCACTATAAAACTTTAAAAGTCACCTGTTTTTTTGGAAGTAGGTGATTTTTTTATACATTTAACACTGATTTTGATCCCAAATCTAAATCTTCAAGAAGCTTAACCGAAGTTTTAGATATTATTTTACTGAGAAAAGCATATTGGAAGGGTTCTGATATCCGTCTGATTAAGAAAGTATTAGGACATTACTATTTATAGTAATAACAAATTTACGTTTGTAATTAGCTCTTATTAAAGGAAGTCCATGGACCGCTAAATCAAGATTTAAATGTAATAACTTAACAATCAAACATATTGGAAATATCGGAACTAGTGCCGATATACAATAGTTCTAAACAATTTAAACGTAATGTATAGAGTACTTATAATTTTCTTTCTTTTTTCACAATTCTGTTTTTCACAATTAGGAAAACCTGAAAATGAAACCTTAAATAATGAATCATCAAATTATTTGAGTAAAGACAAAACTGATGAATTTACAGTTTATAATTTCACTGGAGAAATACCAAAGTTAAACGGAGAAACTTGCAAAGAACTAACTTCATATTATATAGATAATGAAACTAAAATCTGTTTTAAAGAAGCATATACATCTTGTTCTCAAGCTTCAAATACTTATGTTCAATTTTTAAATTCTATTGCTGTTCAAATTGAGCCATTAAAATGGAAAGACTATGAAAATAACTCCTTATACACTTTACAAGTTGTAGATAAATTCTGTTACGTTGAACACTATTATGATAATGAGGATTCATCCATAAAAGTTGATGAAAATTACGATACAGATAGACTTTTGGCAATAACAGAAAGATTTTGTGAAATATATTTTCCTACGCATCTTTCTCAATTAACCGAAGAAGGAAATGCATATGAATTTGAAGACGCAAGAGATTATCAAATCGGCGATATCAATTTAGACGGAAAACCTGATGTTGTTGTAATTTATACTGTAGAAGGAATTGGAGGAAATAATTGGGAAAGACACATATTACTAATTACGACTGATGGACAAAAAATAAATGGTTGGAAAGGAGATATAGTTTATGGTAAATTTCAGAGTGATAGTAAATTCAATGAAATAAAAAATGGTTATGCAATTTTTAAAAGGTACAAGCCAGAGTTTGGAGGTAAACAAACTGATTGGGAAAAAATAGGGTTTGGGATTAGAAATGACAAATTAGTAACAATTGAAATACCTAAATAAAAACTGTTTAGAACACTGTGTATAAAAAATGCTTATTTTAGTGCTTAATCAAAAGGAAAGTGCGTGTTTGCTTTCTTCCGATTTTCGTTCCGAAAATCCTCTAACACAAACCCGCACTTTTCATACACGAAACCGTTACCACAAATTTGAAATACAGAAATGTAAAGATATTATTCGAGAAACGTTTGTGGATTAAAATCATAAACTGACAATAATAACACAGAAACTACTATCAGTCATACCCGCTCCGCAAAGTCTCTGACTTCGTGGAACATAAAAAAAGTGTACAATGAAATGTAAATTGTGAAGGATTAAAAAAAAATATGAATGGAAAAGTAAATGAGAATTATATATGCGCAAAGTCTCACGACTTTGCGCAGCTTAGCGGTTGCAGAATATTTTTTTCAAATCAAATAAAATGTAGTAACTTTGTAATTACAAAACAGTTTTATGGAAACAGCAATTATACAAATCGGAAATTCGAAAGGCCTGCGTTTAAGCAAAACCATTTTGGAGAAATACAACATAAAGGATAAGGTTGAGATGATTTTAGAAAAGGGACGAATTATCCTAAAACCAATAGATAGTCCACGAAAAAATTGGGAAAAAGCCTTTGAGGAAATGTCTAAAAATAATGACGACACCTTGCTTTTCAATGATGTGTTCGAGGATGAAAATTTTGAGGAATGGAGTTAAATCAATACTCCATTGTACTTGTGAATCTAGATCCAACAATTGGTAGTGAAATAAAAAAAACGCGTCCTTGCGTGGTCCTATCCCCAAATGAACTAAATAAGTTTCTGAGAACCATTGTTGTTGCTCCTATGACAACAAATTTGAAACGATATCCAACCAGAGTTAATGTCAAGCATAACGATATAAAAGGAATGATTGCAATCGATCAAATTAGGACAATTGACAAATCGAGGGCAATAAAACAGTATGACCAATTATCAAAATTTGAAATACAGAAATGTAAAGATATTATTCGAGAAACGTTTGTGGATTAAAATCATAAACTGACAATAATAACACAGAAACTACTATCAGTCATTCCATATGATATTAATTACGAGCCTCCACCCATTTACATAATTTGGCAGCTACAAAACTTTTTTTATCTTAGTAGGATGCAAGAAGACTTCCTACACTATGTCTGGCAGCATAAAAAAATGAGCCTCAAATCATTGCAAACCACCACTCAAGAACCGATTATTCTTAAGGCTGTGGGTTTGCCTAATGTCAATTCTGGCCCCGATTTTTTTAATGCTCAACTAAGTATCGGCACACAGATGTGGGCGGGTAACGTCGAAATTCATGTCAAATCCTCCGATTGGTATGTGCACCATCACGAAACGGATGCTGCTTATGACAGTGTAATCTTACACGTGGTTTGGGAACACAACATCGATGTTTTCCGAGAAGACAATTCACCAATTCCAACTCTTGAACTCAAAAACTATGTCCTTCCACACACTTTTAAAAATTACACCTCATTATTGAGTCAGAAGCAATCTTGGATTCCTTGTGAATCTAGTATTAAGGATGTAGATGCTTTTACGATCAATCATTGGCTGGAGCGTTTGTATTTAGAGCGTTTGGAAGGAAAGTACAAAGCTATTGAAACACAACTCATTGAATCCAAGCAAGATTGGGAAGCCGTTTTGTTTTGGCAACTCTCCAAAAACTTTGGGCTTAAAGTCAATGGAGAGGCTTTTTTAAGTGTTTCAAAATCAATTAATTTTTCGGTCGTTCGTAAATCACAACACGAAGTCCATCTCCTTGAAGCCCTTTTTTTTGGGCAAGCAGGCCTTTTGGATACAGAAGCACAAGACCGGTATATTTCTGAACTCAAAAGTACCTATGAATTCTTGAAAAATAAATTCTCACTTTCAAGAGCAGGTGTGGTACCAGTACAATTCTTTAGATTGCGTCCGCCTAATTTTCCAACCATCCGATTGGCACAGTTAGCAGCGCTCTACAGCCGATCTTCAAATTTGTTTTCAAGAATTATTGAAGCACAAACCTCAGACCAGTTGTATGCTATTTTTGAAGGGTTTACATCCAAGTTTTGGGATACGCATTACACCTTTCAGAAGCCCTCAAAATCAACACCAAAAACCTTGACAAAAGCGTTTATGAATTTACTAATTATCAACACCATCCTCCCAATGAAGTTTGCCTTTAATAAATTCAATCGCCATTCCAATCAAGAGGATATTGTAGGAATAATGCGTAAAATCCCTTTGGAGCACAATAGTATTGTCGATAAATTTTACACGTTTTACGCGTTTGGAAAGACTGCGTTAGAGTCTCAGGCGTTACTTCAATTAAAACAAAATTATTGTTCAAAAAATAAATGTCTTCAATGTGCGATTGGTAGTGCACTTTTGAATCGAAATTCATAAATTGCAGTATGAAATTATTATACAAAGGACTTTTCAATTTACAAAAATATGGATTTTATGTGTGTCAGCGTATTGCCGACCGTTTTGGAATGCGAGCCAAAGTTGTCCGAACGTCCTTTATTTACCTAACATTTGTAACACTAGGTTTTGGATTTGCATTTTATTTATTCTTGGCATTTTGGATTCGTATAAAGGATTTGATATACACCAAAAGAACCTCTGTTTTTGATATTTAAAACCTATGGGAAATCCGCTTATCAAACTTTTCAGATCTAAAATTAGCACAGCGATTATCTTATTGGTACTGTTGCTTTTTACAGGTATAATAGGATTTAAAATCATTTCCGATTATTCATGGATTGATGCGCTTTACATGACTGTAATCACTATAACAACAGTTGGTTTTGGAGAAGTACAGCCTTTAGATCCTCAGGCCAAAATATTTACTATTTTCTTGATATTAACCAGTGTTATAATCGTTGGATATGCCCTCACAATTATTACAGAATTTATAATTTCTAAAAATGATATATCTGAACTAAAACAAAAGAAGATGCAAAAAAAAATTGATGCACTATCCAATCATGTTGTTATATGTGGATTTGGAAGAAATGGAAAGCAAGCTGCCAAAAAGTTATTGACTCATAAACGTTCTTTTGTGGTTGTAGAATCTAATAAAGAAATTATCGACAAGCATCAAAATGAAGACATTCTCTTTGTCTTAGGAAATGCCAACGAAGATGAGGTACTTCAATTAGCAGGCATTGAACGTGCCGAGTGTTTAATTTCTGCACTGCCCAACGATTCTGACAATGTATTTGTAGTGTTGTCTGCACGTCAAATGAATAATACAGCACGTATTATCAGTCGAGCCTCCAATGAGTCTTCTAATAGTAAGCTTAAATTAGCAGGTGCTAATAATGTTATTTTACCAGATAAAATCGGTGGAGATCATATGGCATCTTTAGTGGTTGTTCCAGATTTATTGGAATTTATAGACAACCTATCTATTGTGGGAAGTAGTAGTATTAATATTGAAGAAATTGCAGTTGAAAAACTATACAATACTTCTAATATCAAAACAATTCAAGACTTAGATTTGCGAAAAAAAACGGGCTGTAATGTAATTGGATACAAGGACGAAACGGGGCATTACACCATCAACCCTGAGGCCAATCAAAAACTAGATCCAAACTCTAAAGTGATTGTTTTGGGGCGTCCAGAACAAATTCAAAATTTAAACAACACCTATAATATTGATGTTGATTAGTTCCTAGAAGTTTGAGTTTTTAAACCACTACCGAATTTTAATATTTCATTTTTTTTCACCATCTTGTTCGCTCATTAATTATAATTACAAACTTTCTTTATGAAATCGTTCTTTCAAACTACTATTGCTTTAATTTTTCCATACATTTCCTTTGCACAAGAAAAAGGGCTCGATCAAAAAATTGACGAAGCTTTTCAGCCTGTAGCAGATGCCTTTTTTGATGCTATTTTCTTTACTGTATACAAAGGAGATACGTTTACAATTCCGTTTGTACTGGTCTTGTTGGTCGGTAGCGCATTGTTTTTCACGGTTTATTTTGGGTTTCCAAACATTCGTTTTTTTGGTAAAGCAATTAATGTTGTAAGAGGAAAATATGACCATGTTGACCATGGCGTATCTGAAGCTATGTATGGAGATTCTACTCCTGGAGGTGATGCAATAGAAACGATTAAAGATGAAAGTGCTGAGGGAGAAGTAAGTCATTTTCAAGCCTTGGCAACTGCAGTTTCTGGAACTGTAGGAAATGGAAATATTGCAGGAGTTGCTTTAGCAATTGCTTTGGGTGGTCCAGGGGCTACTTTTTGGATGATTGTTTGTGGACTTTTAGGAATGTCTACAAAATTTGTAGAATGTACTTTAGGTGTTCAATTTAGAGATGTGGGCGAGGACGGCACTGTATACGGTGGTCCAATGTATTATATAAGTAAAGGTTTAAAATCAAAAGGGTTTGCTAAAATAGGTAAAGTGATTGCTGCTATTTTTGCAGTATTTTGTATTGGAGGCTCTTTTGGAGGAGGTAATGCTGCACAATCCAATCAAGCGACCATAGTCATAAAAGAATTATTTAATTGGGATAGTACTGCCGCAGGTGCAATTGTTGGAGTTGTATTAGCAGTACTTGTTGGTATAATTATAATTGGAGGTATCAAACGTATTGCTCAAGTTACTGAAAAGGTAGTGCCTTTTATGGCAGTTATGTATGTTGTAGCATGTTTGTATATTATTCTATCTAACTTTAGTTTAGTTGATGATGCCATTAGCCTTATTGTTAGAGAAGCTTTTAATCCAACAGCCTTTGGAGTTGGTTCTGTAATTGGAGTAGTAATTGTAGGATTCCAAAGAGCCGCCTTTTCAAATGAAGCTGGAGCAGGTTCTGCATCCATTGCACATTCAGCTGTTAAAACAAAATATTCTGCTTCTGAAGGGTTGGTAGCGTTACTTGAGCCATTTATCGATACCGTTGTTATTTGTACGATGACTGCTTTAGTTATTGTGATTTTTAATTTTGGTGGCTTCTTTGAGTATGGTGGTGATGGTTCAGGTGTTGTTTATATTGATGGACAAGCTTTTGAAGGCGCAGGAATCACTTCCAAAGCTTTTGCTCAATACATACCTTACTCTAATATCTTCTTAACCATTGCCGTGGTATTGTTTGCAGTATCAACAATGATTTCATGGTCCTATTACGGCCTACAATCTTGGAAGTTTTTATTTGGTAGAGGAAAGCTAGCTGACTTAGTTTATAAATTATTATTCTTGTTATTTATAGTCATTGGAGCTGCAGCGAGTATGGGGTCTATATGGAAATTCTCTGATGCAATGATATTTGCTATGATTTTCCCGAACATGGTCGGATTGTTCTTCTTATTTCCTATCGTAAAGAAGGAATTAACTAAGTACTTGAAAGCTATCAAAAAATAGGTATGATTGTCCCCAAATGAAATTTTACACCTACTTTTCAAACCAACAAAGGGTAGCAGTCATTGTGTTGATTCTTATCATCATATCGCTCCAACTATCTTGGGTATCTCATAACGAATTACCAACAAATACGTTTAATGTAGGGCCTGAAACCTATTTAAAATTTCAAAAGGAAGTAGACAGTTTAGTGGCAAAGCAACAACAAAACTCAGTCCCAAAAATATACCCTTTCAATCCAAATTATATAACCGATTACAAGGGGTATGCTCTTGGAATGAGTGCCGAAGAAATCGATCGACTGCATGCCTATAGAGCCAAAAATAAATGGGTAAACACAAGCAAAGAATTTCAACATGTAACCAAAGTGTCGGATCCACTTCTTAAACGAATCGCGCCTTATTTTAAATTTCCAGATTGGGTATCGAAACCCTCTCAAAAATTGACATCAAACCCAATTAATTTGACGAAATCGTTTTTACAAAAAATCGATTTAAACAAGGCTACTGCTAGTCAGCTTCAAAAAGTATACGGAATAGGCGCTTTTTATTCGAAACGTATTATAAGATACAGAGATTCTTTTGAAGGTGGTTTTATTTCTGATATACAATTACAAGGAATTAGTGGGTTGACTTCAGAGGTTATAGATAACATTCTTAAGCGATTCACAGTCAAATCCCCTAGGCAGGTTAACAAAACAAGTTTAAATTCGGCCACAATAGAGCAATTAGTGAGCATAGAGTTTATCGATTATGAATTGGCATATGAGATCATAGAATTGCGAATGTTAAGGGATGGTTATAGTACTCTTGATGAATTAACAAAAGTTAAAGAATTTCCTAAGGAAAAATTAGAAATTATTAAATTATATTTGTCACTCAACTAAATTAGACATGGATTTTAATTATTCAGAAGAGCAGAATTTGATTGCCAATGCTGCCAAAGAATTTGCAGAGCAATACATTAGACCACACATTATGGAGTGGGATGAATCTCAGCATTTCCCTGCAGACGTGCTTCACAAAGCAGGTGAGATGGGTTTTATGGGAGTTTTTATCCCTGAAGAATACGGAGGTTCTGGATTTGGGTACCACGAATACATTGCCATAATTGAAGAAATATCTAAAGTAGATCCCTCTATAGGACTGTCTATCGCCGCTCACAATTCGCTTTGTACGGGTCACATATACTATTTTGGTAATGAAACACAAAAACAAAAATGGCTTCCAAAATTAGCCACAGGAGAGTGGATCGGTGCTTGGGGATTGACAGAACATAACACGGGGAGTGATGCTGGAGGTATGAACACAACTGCTGTCAAAGATGGCGATCATTATATTCTGAATGGTTCTAAAAATTTTATAACACATGGTCGTAGCGGAAATATTGCTGTTGTGATTGCCCGAACTGGCGAAAAAGGAGACTCTCATGGAATGTCTGCTTTTGTAATTGAAAAAGGAACGCCAGGGTTTTCATCTGGTAAAAAAGAAGATAAATTAGGAATGCGTGCAAGTGAAACAGCCGAATTAATATTTGATAATTGTCGCATACCCAAGGAAAATCTACTAGGCGAAGAAGGTGAAGGGTTTGTACAGTCGCTCAAAATATTAGATGGCGGACGAATTTCGATTGGAGCATTATCCCTAGGGATTTCTAAAGGAGCCTATGAAGCCTCTTTAAAATATGCTAAAGAACGTGTTCAGTTTGGAAAACCAATTTCAAGTTTTCAGGGAATATCTTTCAAGCTGTCGGACATGGCCACAGAAATAGAAGCTTCAGAATTGTTGTTACATAAATCAGCGTTTTTGAAAAACAATGGAAAAAAAGTTACTACTCTAGGTGCCATGGCCAAAATGTATGCGAGTGAATCCTGTGTCAAAATAGCGAATGATGCTGTTCAAATTCATGGCGGCTATGGGTATTCAAAAGATTATCCAGTTGAAAAATTCTACAGAGATTCTAAATTATGTACAATTGGAGAGGGCACTACCGAAATACAAAAGGTAGTCATCTCAAGAAATATTTTAAAATAAGTATTGCAAAACAATAATTAAGTTTATATTTGCACACGAAATCTAAAAGAGGGGAGGTTAAAAACTATGTTAATAATACCAATAAAAGAAGGAGAAAATATAGACAGAGCGCTAAAACGTTTCAAACGAAAGTTTGACAAAACAGGAACAAAGCGATCTTTACAAACGCGTAAGCAGTTCATAAAGCCCTCTGTAAAACGTAGAGCACAAATTCAAAAAGCGCAATACATCCAAGGACTAAGAGACGCTGAAAACTTATAAGTTTTCAAAATCAATACCAAACAAAGCACCTTATTTAAGGTGCTTTTTTGATATTTAACGGTTTGTAAATTAGTACTCTAAGTGTTAAAAATTTTGGTTTACTCATTTTTTTTATTAAATTTGAGTGAACCAAAATCTATATATTATGAACACAAAATCTTTTATCTTGTCAGGTATCGCCGGTACCGTTGTAAGTTTTTTACTAGGCTTCCTTTTTTATGGTTTCCTTTTTACAGATCTTCATCCAGATGGATCGGAACCATGCATGTTATTCATTTTTCTAGGATGCTTGTTTTACGCCTTCGCATTTGCCCTAATATATAACCGTTGGGCAAATATTAGTACTTTTAATTCAGGTGCTAAGGCAGGGTTCTTAATAGGCCTTCTGTGGACGCTTAGCATGAATTTTTTCATGTATTCGTCTGGAACTAGCTTAGATTCAAATTTTTTATTACTAGTTGCAATTGATGCGGTATCTGCTGCCATTATGGGAGGAGTGATTGGATTTGTTATAGCCAAGACAAAACCTAAAACTCTTTAAATCCATCAAAAATTCCCGTTAGAAACCTTGTGTTTTTAACGGGTTTATCAGAATATTTTACTATATTGTTGTAGTTAATACTATGAGCAATGCACATCCAAAAATTTATCGATTATTTATTGCTAGAGAAAAAATATTCTCAAAATACAGTTGTAGCATACAAAAACGATATTGAAGCATTCCAATTGTTTTTAACTCAAGAATTTTCTGATTCCAATATTTCAAAAGCAAATTATTCCCAAATACGAACTTGGGTTGTCCAGTTAGTAGATTCTAAAATCTCTAACCGAACTATCAATCGGAAGGTTTCCTCCTTAAATAGTTATTTTAAATTTTTATTAAAAACAACATCCATTGAATTGAACCCTTTAGTAAAACACAAAGCACTTAAGGTGAGTAAAAAGATACAAATACCCTTTTCTGAAACAGAAGTCAATTCTGTATTGAACAACATTGATACGAACACCTTTGAAGGATTGCGAGACAAACTCATTGTGGAACTGTTTTATTCAACAGGAATTCGTCGTATAGAATTAGTGCAACTTCAACTCAAAGATATTGATCTATCCCAAGGATTGATAAAGGTATTAGGCAAGCAAAATAAAGAACGGTTTATACCGTTACTTCCTACAGTGATGGATACGATAGAAGCTTATCTCTCAAAACGTTTAAAACTAGTAACCATAACTAACCCTTCTGTTTTATTTCTAACCAAAAAAGGAACAAAAGTCTATGAGATGTTAGTTTACAGGGTTATTACAAGTTATTTTGATAACATATCAACCAAAGTGAAAAAAAGTCCACATATTTTGAGACACTCTTTTGCAACACATTTATTAAATAATGGTGCTGATTTAAATGCTGTAAAGGATCTATTAGGCCATTCGAGTTTGGCAGCAACTCAGGTTTATACCCATAATAATGTTTCAGAACTAAAAAAAGTATATGAAAAATCACATCCTAGAAATTTATCCTAGGACAATTATTAAACCAAAAAAATAAATTATGAAAGTACACACTCAGTCTATAAATTTTAATGCCGACCAAAAATTAATTAACTTTATTCAGAAACGAATGGATAAATTAGACTTGTTTTTTGATAAGATTATAAAATCAAATGTTTATTTGAAGGTAGAGAATACTTCAGAAAAAGAAAATAAAATATTTGAAGTTCAACTCTCTATTCCAGGTGATGTTATCGTTATTAAGAAGGTTTCTAAAACTTTTGAAGAGGGATTAGATGCAGCTGTACATTCATTAGAAAGACAGTTAAAAAAGCGAAAAGAAAAATTACGTCAATTTTCATGATAAAATTTTACAAAAAATGTTTTGAAACAAGAAAAATATATATACATTTGCAGTCCGTTAGAAATAGCGGGCTTTTTTAGTGCCTAATCGTACTGAAGAAAAGCCGATGTAGCTCAGCTGGCTAGAGCAGCTGATTTGTAATCAGCAGGTCGTGGGTTCGAGTCCCTCCATCGGCTCAAGTTCTTTAAAAGAGTGAAATATTATTTAAATTGAGGGGAGATACTCAAGCGGCCAACGAGGGCAGACTGTAAATCTGCTGACTACGTCTTCGCAGGTTCGAATCCTGCTCTCCCCACATTTAAATGAATGGATTAAATTAAATTGCGAGAGTAGCTCAGTTGGTAGAGCGTCAGCCTTCCAAGCTGAATGTCGCCGGTTCGAACCCGGTCTCTCGCTCTATTTTTTTGGCCGGTGTAGCTCAGGGGTAGAGCGTTTCCTTGGTAAGGAAGAGGCCACGGGTTCAATTCCCGTCATTGGCTCTTTTTTTGATCAAATAAATTGAATACAAGTAAGATTACTAAATATTAATATAACTAAGAATAAATTTTAAAACATGGCAAAGGCAACTTTCGATCGTTCAAAACCACACTTAAACATTGGTACTATTGGACACGTAGATCACGGTAAAACAACTTTAACTGCTGCTATTACTAAAGTATTAGCTGATGCAGGTTATTCTGAAGCAAGATCATTTGATCAAATTGATAACGCTCCAGAAGAAAAAGAAAGAGGTATAACAATTAATACTTCTCACGTAGAATATGCAACTAACAATCGTCATTACGCTCACGTTGACTGTCCAGGTCACGCGGATTACGTAAAGAACATGGTTACAGGTGCAGCACAAATGGATGGTGCAATCTTAGTAGTAGCTGCTACAGATGGTCCAATGCCACAAACACGTGAGCACATCCTTTTAGGACGCCAAGTTGGTATCCCTAGAATGGTTGTATTTTTAAATAAAGTTGACATGGTTGACGATGAAGAGCTTTTAGAGCTTGTTGACATGGAAGTAAGAGATTTATTAAACTTTTACGATTATGACGGTGATAATGGACCAGTTGTATCTGGATCTGCACTTGGTGCTCTTAACGGAGAGAAAAAGTGGGTTGACACTGTATTAGAGCTTATGGAAGCTGTAGATGCATGGATTGAATTACCAGTTCGTGACGTTGAAAAAGACTTCTTAATGCCAATCGAAGATGTATTCTCAATTACAGGTCGTGGTACAGTTGCTACAGGTCGTATTGAAACTGGTATCGCAAACACTGGAGATCCTGTTGAGATCATTGGTATGGGTGCTGAAAAATTAAACTCTACGATTACAGGAATCGAAATGTTCCGTCAAATATTAGATAGAGGTGAAGCTGGAGATAATGCAGGTATCCTATTAAGAGGTATTGAAAAGTCTCAAATTTCTAGAGGTATGGTAATTACTAAGCCTGGCTCAGTAACACCACACGCTAAATTTAAAGCTGAGGTTTATATCCTTAAAAAAGAAGAAGGTGGACGTCACACTCCATTCCATACTAACTACCGTCCACAGTTTTATGTGCGTACAACAGATGTTACAGGAAATATTGCTTTACCATCAGGAGTAGAAATGGTAATGCCAGGAGATAACTTGACTATCGAGGTTGATTTGATTCAACCTATTGCAATGCATGTTGGACTTCGTTTCGCGATTCGTGAAGGTGGTAGAACTGTAGGTGCAGGTCAGGTGACTGAGATTTTAGACTAATATCATTAGATAAATACTTGTAAAGGTGTCTCGATTTATCGAGATACCTTAACTTGTATTTACGGGTTTAGCTCAGTTGGTAGAGCACTGGTCTCCAAAACCAGGTGTCGTGAGTTCGAGTCTCTCAACCCGTGCTAGGTAATTGGAAAAGTGTAATTACGTTTGTTAAATCAAACAGTAAGCGTACTCAAAATTAAATAAATAATAAGACAATGGCAGGTATAGTAGAATATGTAAAAGAATCATTTGGAGAACTAAAAAACAATGTAAGTTGGCCAACATGGGCTGAAGGACAAAGTCTAACAGTACTTGTGGCGGTTTTTTCAATTATATTTTCTTTAGCTATATGGGGTGTGGACACAGTGTTCGCAGGTGTTATTGAACAATATTTTAACTGGATCAAATAATACTACTTATGGAAGAGACTAAAGTGGAAGAAACCAAAGTGGAAAAGAAGTGGTATGTTGTTCGTGCAGTAAGTGGTCAAGAAAACAAAATAAAAGCTTACATCGAAAATGAAATTTCTCGTTTAGGATTAGAAGATTTTGTAGATCAAGTATTAGTACCTACTGAAAAAGTGATCCAAATTAGAAAAGGAAAAAAAGTACAAAAAGAAAAAGTTTACTTTCCAGGTTACATAATGGTACAAGCAAATTTAAGTGGTGAAATTCCTCACATTATAAAATCTATTACTAATGTAATTGGATTTTTAGGTGAAACCAAAGGAGGAGAACCAGTACCATTACGTCAGTCAGAAGTTAACCGAATGTTAGGTAAAGTCGATGAGCTGTCGTTAGAAGCAGATCAAAACGTTGTCATTCCATTTGTTAAGGGTGAAACAGTTAAAGTTATTGATGGTCCATTTAATGGATTCGACGGTACAGTAGAAAATATAAATGAAGAAAAGCGTAAGCTTGAAGTTATGGTGAAAATTTTTGGAAGAAAAACACCACTAGAATTAAGTTACATGCAAGTTGATAAAATTTAATAATTGTTACACAAATATTAAGATTCGGGTTTATAGCTTCCAACTTATAATAACGAATCACACTAAAA
Organism: uncultured Flavobacteriaceae bacterium; assembly: GCA_943789465.1. Lineage (GTDB taxonomy): Bacteria > Bacteroidota > Bacteroidia > Flavobacteriales > Flavobacteriaceae > Hel1-33-131. The sequence goes on from CALSUF010000004.1 coordinate 252,103, forward strand.
TTAAAAAATGGCAAAAGAATTAGGTAAAGTAGTCAAACTACAAGTAAGGGGAGGTGCAGCGAACCCGTCGCCACCGGTCGGACCCGCTTTAGGTGCTGCTGGAGTTAATATCATGGAGTTCTGTAAGCAATTTAATGCAAGAACTCAAGATAAGCCTGGTAAAGTTTTACCAGTGGTTATTTCTGTTTACAAAGACAAATCATTTGACTTTGTAATCAAAACACCTCCAGCTGCAGTACAATTATTAGAAGCGGCCAAAGTAAAAAAAGGTTCTGGCGAACCAAATAGAAAAAAAGTAGCAAAAGTGACTTGGGATCAAGTAAAAACAATTGCTGAAGACAAAATGGTAGATTTAAATGCATTTACTGTTGGTTCTGCTATGAAAATGGTAGCTGGAACAGCCAGATCAATGGGTATAACTGTTAAAGGTGGTGAAGCACCCAATTAATCAAAATTATTTGAAATGGCAAGATTAACAAAAAAGCAAAAGGAAGCAGTTGCTAAAATTGATAAGAGTAAAATCTACAGTCTTCAAGAGGCTTCAGTTTTAGTAAAAGATATTACAAACACAAAGTTTGATGCATCTGTTGATTTAGCAATTCGTTTAGGAGTAGATCCACGAAAAGCTAATCAAATGGTAAGAGGAATTGTATCTCTTCCGCATGGAACTGGTAAAGATATGAAGGTACTAGCATTAGTAACTCCTGATAAAGCTCAGGAAGCTAAAGATGCTGGTGCAGATTATGTTGGTTTAGAAGAATACCTTGAAAAAATCAAAGGTGGTTGGACAGACGTTGACGTAATCATTACGATGCCAAGTGTTATGGGTAAATTAGGACCATTAGGTCGTGTATTAGGTCCACGTGGCTTAATGCCAAACCCAAAGACAGGAACTGTAACAATGGATGTTGCTAAAGCAGTAACAGAAGTTAAAGCAGGAAAAATAGATTTCAAAGTTGATAAAACTGGGATTGTACATGCAGCTATAGGAAAAACATCTTTTTCTGCCGACAAAATCCAAGACAATGCTCAAGAGCTATTATCAACGATTATGAAGTTAAAACCAACATCAGCAAAAGGCGTTTATGTAAAAAGCATTTTTATGTCAAGTACAATGAGCCCTAGTATTGCTGTGGATTCAAAAGTTAGTAGTTAAACAATTTTATTATGACAAGAGAAGAAAAATCAAAAGTAATCGAAGCGTTGACTGTAGAATTAGCTGAGAATTCAAATTTATATCTAACAGATATTTCAGGTTTAAACGCAGTAGCAACATCTGCTTTACGACGTGCTTGCTTTAAAGCAAACATTAAATTAGCAGTAGTTAAGAACACCTTGCTTGAAAAAGCAATGGAAGCTTCAGATAAAGATTTCGGAGATTTACCTAGTACTTTAAAAGGTAACACCTCAGTAATGTATTCTGAAACTGGAAATGCACCAGCAAAAGTAATCAAAGCTTTTAGAAAAAAATCGGAAAAGCCTTTCCTTAAAGGAGCCTTTATCGAACAAGCAGTTTACATTGGTGACGATCAATTGGATATGTTAGTTGACATTAAGTCGAAAGAAGAACTTATTGGAGACATCATTGGATTATTACAATCACCTGCTAAAAACGTTGTTTCAGCACTTCAATCAAGTGGTGGAAAACTATCAGGCATCCTAAAAACGTTATCTCAGAAAGAGGGATAACATAAATGTGTACGCACTTTTTACAAATATATATTAAATTAAAAAATTATTAAAACGATAGAAAAATGGCAGATTTAAAAGATTTCGCAGAACAATTAGTAAACTTAACAGTTAAAGAAGTTAACGAACTAGCAACAATTTTAAAAGATGAGTACGGTATCGAACCTGCAGCCGCAGCTGTAGCAGTCGCTGCTGGACCAGCTGGTGGTGGAGATGCTGCTGAGGCTCAAACAGAATTCGATGTAATTCTTAAAGCCGCAGGTGGATCTAAATTAGCAGTCGTTAAATTAGTTAAAGAATTAACTGGTTTAGGTTTAAAAGAAGCTAAAGGATTAGTTGACGAAGCACCAAGCGCTATTAAAGAAGGTGTTTCTAAAGACGAAGCTGAAGGTTTAAAAACTTCTTTAGAAGAAGCTGGAGCAGAGGTTGAGCTTAAGTAAGCTTAACAACTAATTCCATACATTGGTTTAGGTCCTAGAGTTACATGCTCTATGACCTAAACCCTTTTGTGTATTAATTACATACACTCATAAAAATTATTTTTTAATCAATAATTCGTCCATCGATGTTAGCAAAAAAAGCTGAAAGATTAAATTTCTCGTCTATTAAAAATAGAACCGAATATCCGGATTTCTTGGATATTCAGATAAAATCCTTCCAGGATTTTTTCCAGTTAGAGACAAAATCAGAAGAAAGAGGAGATGAAGGGTTGTACAACACCTTCATGGAAAATTTTCCAATCACTGATACACGTAACCAGTTCGTATTAGAATTTTTGGATTATTTCATCGACCCACCTAGATACTCATTAGAAGAATGTATCGAAAGAGGTCTTACATATAGTGTGCCTTTAAAAGCACGTTTAAAATTATTCTGTACAGATCCTGAACATGAAGATTTTGAAACTATAGTACAAGATGTATACCTTGGCACAATTCCTTACATGACTCCGAGTGGTACTTTTTGTATCAATGGAGCAGAACGTGTTGTAGTATCGCAACTACACCGATCACCAGGAGTTTTCTTTGGACAATCATTTCATGCTAACGGAACAAAATTATATTCAGCAAGAGTCATTCCTTTTAAAGGATCTTGGATAGAATTTGCTACCGATATCAATAGCGTTATGTACGCCTACATCGATAGAAAGAAAAAATTACCTGTAACAACTCTTTTCAGAGCAATTGGATTTGAAAGAGATAAAGATATTCTTGAAATCTTTGACCTTGCAGAAGAAATTAAAGTTTCAAAATCAGGGCTTAAAAAAGTCCAAGGACGAAAATTAGCTGCTCGTGTATTAAATACATGGCATGAAGATTTTGTTGATGAAGATACTGGTGAAGTTGTTTCCATTGAAAGAAATGAAATTATCTTAGATCGTGACACCATCCTTGACAAAGATAATATAGAAGAGATTCTAGAAACGGCTGCCAAAACAGTTCTTTTACACAAAGAAAGTGCACAACAAGGAGATTATGCTATTATTCATAATACCCTTCAAAAAGATCCAACTAATTCTGAAAAAGAAGCAGTTGAACATATATATAGACAATTACGTAATGCTGAGCCGCCAGATGAAGAAACGGCCCGTGGTATTATCGATAAACTATTCTTTAGTGACCAACGCTACAACTTAGGTGAAGTAGGTCGTTATAGAATGAATAAAAAATTAGGTCTTGATATTGGAATGGACAAGCAAGTGCTTACCAAAGAAGATATCATTACCATCATCAAATATCTTATTGAGTTAATCAACTCTAAGGCTGAAATTGATGATATTGATCACTTATCTAACCGTCGTGTTAGAACTGTTGGTGAGCAATTATCGTCACAATTTGGTGTTGGTTTAGCGCGTATGGCAAGAACCATTCGTGAGCGTATGAATGTACGTGACAATGAAGTATTTACTCCGATTGATTTGATCAATGCCAAAACATTATCATCTGTAATCAACTCATTTTTTGGAACCAACCAGCTGTCTCAATTTATGGATCAAACCAACCCACTAGCAGAAATTACGCACAAGCGTCGTCTGTCTGCATTAGGGCCCGGTGGTTTATCAAGAGAGCGTGCAGGTTTCGAAGTTCGAGATGTACACTATACACACTACGGACGTTTATGTCCAATTGAAACACCTGAAGGACCAAACATTGGTTTGATATCTTCTCTTTCTGTATTTGCAAAAGTGAATTCAATGGGATTCATTGAAACTCCTTACAGAAAAGTTGATAACGCAGTTGTAGATATTAAAGGAACACCTATATATTTAAGTGCTGAAGAAGAGGAAGATCAAATGATTGCGCAAGCAAGTATTCCTGTTGATGAAAATGGTAAAATTACTTCAGAAAAAGTAATTGCACGTCAAGAAGGTGATTTTCCTGTAATTGATCCATCTCAAGTAAACTATACTGATGTTGCACCAAACCAAATCTCGTCAATCTCTGCATCTTTAATTCCTTTCTTGGAACATGATGATGCCAACCGTGCATTGATGGGGTCTAACATGATGCGTCAAGCTGTGCCATTATTAAGACCACAAGCTCCTATTGTTGGAACTGGATTGGAACGTCAAGTAGCTTCAGACTCTAGAGTCCTAGTAAATGCATCCGGTTCTGGAGTTGTCAAATACGTGGATGCCAATAAAATTACTATCAAATATGATAGAACTGATGAGCAATCATTAGTTAGTTTTGATTCAAACATCGTTACATATCCTTTAACTAAGTTTAGAAAAACCAATCAAGGAACCTCTGTTAACCTTAAAGCAATTGTCAAAAAGGGTGATAAAGTTAAAAAAGGACAGGTACTAACTGAAGGGTATGCTACTCAAAATGGCGAACTTGCATTAGGTAGAAATATGAAAGTTGCTTTCATGCCTTGGAAAGGATACAACTTTGAGGATGCAATTGTAATTTCTGAAAAAGTAGTAAGAAATGATGTGTTTACATCTATTCATATCGATGAGTATTCTCTTGAAGTTAGAGACACAAAACTTGGTAATGAAGAACTAACGAATGACATTCCTAATGTTTCTGAAGAGGCCACTAAAGACCTTGATGAAAATGGAATGATTCGTATTGGTGCTGAAATCAAACCAGGAGATATCCTTATTGGAAAAATCACACCTAAAGGAGAGTCTGATCCTACACCAGAAGAAAAATTATTAAGAGCTATTTTTGGAGATAAAGCAGGCGATGTAAAAGATGCATCACTCAAAGCTTCACCATCTCTTCATGGAGTTGTTATTGAGAAAAAATTATTCTCTAGAGCAGTTAAAGACAAACGAAAACGTGCTCAGGATAAAGAAGATATTTCTAAATTAGAAGATCAGTACGACACTAAATTTGATGATTTAAAATCTGTTTTAGTTGAAAAATTATTCACCATTGTTGGTGGAAAAACAGCTCAAGGGATTTCAAATGATCTTGGAGAAGATGTATTCCCTAAAGGTAAGAAATTCACTCTAAAGATGTTAAATGCTGTTGATGATTATGCGCATTTAGTTTCTGGTAAATGGACGACTGACGCTGCTAACAACAAGTTGGTTTCAGAATTGATCCATAATTATAAAATTAAAGAAAACGACCTTCAAGGTGGTTTAAGACGTGAGAAGTTTACAATCTCTGTAGGAGATGAACTTCCTGCGGGTATCATCAAACTTGCTAAAGTTTATATTGCTAAAAAGCGTAAACTAAAAGTAGGAGATAAAATGGCGGGTCGTCACGGAAATAAAGGTATTGTTGCACGTATTGTACGTCAAGAAGATATGCCATTCCTTGAAGACGGAACTCCAGTAGATATCGTACTAAACCCACTGGGTGTACCATCTCGTATGAACATTGGTCAAATTTATGAGACTGTTTTAGGATGGGCTGGACAAGATTTAGGAAGAACCTATGCTACACCAATTTTTGATGGAGCAACACTCGACCAAATCAATGAGCTTACAGATGAAGCAGGAATTCCAAGATTTGGTCATACATATTTATATGATGGTGGAACAGGAGATCGTTTTGATCAAGCGGCAACTGTTGGAGTTATCTATATGTTAAAGTTAGGACATATGGTTGACGATAAGATGCACGCACGTTCTATTGGACCATACTCTCTTATTACACAACAACCTTTAGGTGGTAAAGCACAATTTGGTGGTCAGCGTTTTGGAGAAATGGAAGTTTGGGCATTAGAAGCTTATGGAGCATCTAGTACCCTTAGAGAAATCCTTACCGTGAAGTCAGATGATGTTATTGGCCGTGCCAAAACATACGAAGCTATCGTGAAAGGAGAGCCAATGCCGGAACCGGGATTACCAGAATCTTTCAACGTACTAATGCACGAATTGAAAGGTTTAGGACTAGACATAAGATTAGAAGAATAATAGAATTTAATTCATTATCATATCCATATATTATGGCAAAAAAGCAAGATAATATTACAGTACAGAGATTTAATAAAATCTCAATTGGTTTAGCATCTCCAGAGTCGATTTTAGGAGCGTCTCGTGGTGAAGTACTTAAACCAGAAACAATTAACTACAGAACCCACAAACCTGAACGTGATGGTTTATTTTGTGAACGTATTTTTGGCCCTGTAAAGGACTACGAATGTGCTTGTGGAAAATACAAACGTATCCGTTACAAAGGAATCATTTGTGATCGATGTGGCGTTGAAGTTACCGAAAAGAAAGTGCGTAGAGACCGTGTTGGTCATATCAACCTTGTTGTGCCCGTAGCACACATCTGGTATTTCCGTTCTTTACCCAACAAAATAGGATACTTACTTGGTTTACCATCTAAGCAATTAGATATGATTATATATTACGAACGTTATGTCGTAATACAACCTGGTAATGCGGTGAATGCTGAAGGTGAGCCTGTCAAAAAAATGGATTTCCTTACAGAAGAAGAATACTTAAATATTCTTGAAGTTCAACCGCAAGAAAATCAATACTTAGACGATACAGACCCTAACAAGTTTATTGCTAAAATGGGAGCTGAATGTTTAATCGATATTTTATCAAGAATTGATCTTGATACTTTATCTTTTGAATTGCGTCATAAAGCCAACACAGAGACTTCCAAACAACGTAAAACAGAAGCGTTAAAACGTTTACAAGTTGTTGAATCTTTAAGAGAATCAAACTTAAATCGCGAGAACAAACCGGAATGGATGATTATGAAAGCCATCCCAGTAATTCCACCAGAATTACGTCCATTAGTTCCATTAGATGGAGGTCGTTTTGCAACCTCTGATTTAAATGATTTATACCGTCGTGTGATCATTCGTAACAACCGTCTGAAACGATTGGTTGAAATCAAAGCACCTGAAGTTATTTTACGTAATGAAAAACGTATGCTTCAAGAATCGGTAGATTCATTATTTGATAACACAAGAAAATCATCTGCTGTAAAAACAGATTCCAACCGTCCTTTAAAATCACTTTCAGATTCATTGAAAGGAAAGCAAGGGCGTTTCCGTCAAAATTTACTTGGAAAACGTGTCGATTATTCTGCACGTTCTGTAATTGTTGTAGGACCAGAATTAAAATTATTTGAATGTGGATTGCCAAAAAATATGGCAGCCGAATTATACAAGCCTTTTGTAATTAGAAAATTAATTGAAAGAGGAATTGTAAAAACGGTAAAATCTGCAAAGAAAATCATAGACAAAAGAGAGCCAGTTGTTTGGGATATATTGGAAAATGTTTTAAAAGGACACCCAGTACTACTAAACCGTGCGCCTACTTTACACCGTTTAGGAATCCAAGCATTTCAACCAAAACTGATTGAAGGAAAAGCAATCCAATTACACCCATTAGTATGTACGGCCTTTAATGCCGATTTTGATGGAGATCAAATGGCAGTGCATTTACCACTTGGACCAGAAGCAATATTAGAAGCACAACTTTTAATGTTAGCATCACATAATATTTTGAATCCAGCAAATGGATCTCCAGTTACTGTTCCTTCACAGGATATGGTGTTGGGTCTCTATTATATGACAAAATTACGTTTGTCAACTCCTGAAGTTCCAGTATTAGGTCAAGGTTTAACCTTCTATTCCCCTGAAGAAGTCATCATCGCTTACAACGAAAAACGTGTTGATTTGAACGCGCAAATCCGTGTAAGAACAGTTGACTTTAATGATGAAGGTGAATTAACGACTCAAATTATTGAAACAACCACAGGTCGTGTACTTTTCAACGAAAAAGTACCCGCTGCGGCAGGATATATCAATGAAGTTTTAACAAAGAAATCTTTAAGAGATATTATCCACGGTATTCTAAAAGCTACGTCTGTGCCAGAAACAGCGGCATTCCTTGACGAAATTAAATCACTAGGATATAATTTTGCATTCAAAGGTGGATTGTCATTCAGTTTAGGAGATATTATTATCCCGCCAGAAAAACATACCATGATTGCTGCTGCTAACAAGCAAGTAGACGGTATTATGGCTAACTATAATATGGGACTGATTACCAATAACGAACGTTACAACCAAGTTATTGATATCTGGACGTCTACCAATGCTGAGTTAACAGAACTATCCATGAAACGTATTAGAGAAGACCAACAAGGGTTTAACTCTGTATATATGATGTTGGATTCTGGAGCAAGGGGATCTAAAGAGCAAATTCGTCAGTTAACTGGTATGCGTGGTTTGATGGCAAAGCCTAAAAAATCCAATGCTGGTGGTGGTGAAATTATTGAAAATCCAATTCTTTCTAACTTTAAGGAAGGACTTTCAATTCTTGAATACTTTATCTCTACTCACGGGGCTCGTAAAGGTCTTGCCGATACGGCATTAAAAACAGCAGATGCTGGTTACCTTACACGTCGTTTAGTAGATGTATCTCAAGATGTTATTGTCAACTCTGTTGACTGTGGTACGTTAAGAGGTATTACAGTAAAAGCACTTAAGAAAAATGAAGAAATTGTAGAAACTTTAGAAGAACGTATTGTAGGTCGTACATCATTGAATGATGTGTATAATCCACTAACAGAAGAACTTTTGGTTGCTGCTGGGGATCATATCTATGAAGCCGAAGCGAAGAAAATTCAACAATCTCCTTTAGAAGCTATAGATGTTCGTTCTCCATTAACATGTGAAGCCAAAACAGGAATCTGTGCCAAGTGTTATGGACGTAACCTAGCAACAGGTAAAATGGTACAACGAGGAGAAGCAGTAGGAGTTGTGGCAGCACAATCTATTGGAGAGCCAGGAACACAGTTAACATTACGTACTTTCCACGTTGGTGGGATTGCAGGAAACATTTCTGAAGAAAATAAATTAATTGTCAAATTCGATGGTATTGCAGAAATCGAAGATCTTAAAACTGTTAAAGGCAAAGATAACGAGGGTAATGAAATTGACATTGTTATTTCAAGAACATCTGAAATTAAACTAGTTGATAAGAAAACAGGAATTGTACTTAGTACAAATAACATTCCTTACGGTTCATCAATCTTTGTTAAAAATGGTGACAAAGTTAAAAAGGACACTGTCATTTGTCAGTGGGATCCTTATAACGGAGTTATTATTTCAGAATTTTCAGGAAAAGTTCGTTATGAAAACATCGAACAAGGAGTTACATATCAAGTTGAAATTGATGAGCAAACAGGATTCCAAGAAAAAGTTATTTCTGAATCTAGAAACAAAAAATTAATTCCAACCTTATTAGTAGAAGATTCTAAAGGCAACCTTATAAGATCTTATAACTTACCATTAGGTGCCCATATCATGGTCGAAGACGGTGAGAAGATTAGCTTAGGTAAAATTTTAGTTAAAATTCCACGTAAATCTGCAAAAGCAGGGGATATTACAGGAGGTCTTCCTCGTGTAACAGAGCTTTTTGAAGCACGTAACCCTTCTAACCCAGCAGTTGTAAGTGAAATTGATGGTGTGGTTTCTTTTGGTAAAATAAAAAGAGGTAACCGTGAGATTATCATCGAATCTAAATTAGGAGATATTAAAAAATACCTAGTTAAATTATCGAGTCAAATCTTAGTACAAGAAAATGATTTTGTAAAAGCAGGGATGCCATTATCTGATGGTTCAATTACGCCTAATGATATTCTTAATATCAAAGGCCCATCGGCTGTTCAACAATACTTAGTAAATGAAGTTCAAGAAGTTTACCGATTACAAGGGGTAAAAATCAACGACAAGCATTTCGAAGTTGTTGTAAGACAAATGATGCGTAAGGTAAGAATTAATGATTCTGGAGATACTATTTTCTTAGAAGATCAATTGGTTCATACTTCTGATTTTATTACAGAAAATGATGAAATTTTTGGAAAGAAAGTCATTGAAAATGCAGGTGATTCTGAAAACCTTAAAGAAGGTCAAATCATTACTGCACGTGTACTGAGAGATGAAAACTCTTTACTAAGACGAGAAGATAAGGCGTTAGTTGTTGCAAGAGATGCAAGTCCAGCAACTGCAACACCAATCTTACAAGGAATCACAAGAGCTTCTTTACAGACTAAATCGTTTATCTCTGCGGCATCGTTCCAAGAAACAACCAAAGTTCTTAACGAAGCAGCTGTGAATGGTAAAGTTGATACTTTAGAAGGCTTAAAAGAAAATGTAATTGTTGGACATAGAATTCCAGCAGGTACAGGTTTAAGAGCTTATGAAAATATCATTGTCGGTTCAAGTGAAGAATTTGAAAAATTGAAAGAAAAAAAAGAAGAATTAAACTTTAATTAAGCCTTATGAGCACACCCAAAGACCCTTCAAAAAAAGGACAGATTAATATTGAGTTGGATGATACAGTAGCGGAAGGTACCTATTCAAACCTAGCCATTATTAACCACTCTGTTTCTGAATTTGTAGTGGATTTTGTAAGCATCATGCCTGGGACGCCAAAAAGCAAAGTGAAGTCACGTATTATACTGACGCCACAACATGCAAAACGTCTTGCAAAAGCCTTACATGAAAATGTAAAACGGTTTGAACAAGCACATGGCGAAATTAAAGATTATGAGCAACCTCCAGTCCCCCTTAATTTTGGGCCTACTGGACAAGCTTAATTCTTAATAACTCAAAAAAAAATCTCACTGAAAAGTGAGATTTTTTTTTATATAAATTCCTTAAAACTCAGAAGTCAAATGGAATTTTATAGAAGGATATTTTTGTTCCGTCATTTGTAATGAAAATATAGAATCTGCCAAGAACACCAATTGTCCATGCTTATCAGTGGCTAAAAACCGCTGCTTGACCCTTTTAAACTCAATAAATTCTGGATGGTTGATGCTCTCAGGTTCAATCCAGCATGCTTTGTGTACATTTAGATTTTCATAACTACACTTCGCCCCATATTCATGCTCCAGACGGTATTGAATCACTTCATATTGAAGCGCCCCTACAGTTCCAATCACCTTTCGTCCATTTAGGTCTAAAGTAAAAAGCTGAGCAACCCCTTCGTCCATCAACTGGTCAATCCCTTTATAAAGCTGTTTAGATTTTAAAGGATCGGCATTATTGATGTAACGGAAATGTTCTGGAGAAAAACTCGGAACCCCTTTATAGTTTAAAAGCTCTCCTTCTGTTAATGTATCTCCAATTTTGAAATTTCCTGTATCATGCAAGCCCACAATATCTCCTGGATAGGAAACATCAACAATCTCTTTCTTTTCAGCAAAAAAGGCATTTGGACTAGAGAATTTTAATTTTTTATTGTGTCGTACATGGAGGTAGGGTGTATTGCGTTTAAACTCCCCAGAAACAATTTTAATAAAAGCCAACCGGTCTCGATGATTAGGATCCATATTGGCATGTATTTTAAAAACAAAGCCTGTAAACTTCTCCTCCTTAGGATCGACCAGTCGTTCTTCACTATTTTTTGGACGCGGTTGTGGCGCGATAGATACAAAACAATCCAACAACTCCCGAACTCCAAAGTTGTTCAATGCTGAACCAAAAAATACGGGTTGTAAATCGCCATTCAAATAATCCTCTTTATTAAATTTAGGATAAATCCCTTCCACCAACTCCAATTCTTCTCTTAAGGTTTCTGCAGCAGTATCTCCAACGATTGTATTTAGAGCCGGATCAGATACATCAGAAATTTTAATCGTTTCTTCAATATCTCGTTTACTATCACCTGTAAATAAATTGATATTCTTTTCCCAAAGATTATAAATACCTTTAAAATCATACCCCATTCCAATCGGGAAACTTAGAGGTGCTACTTTAAGATTTAGTTTTTGTTCTATTTCGTCTAGTAAGTCAAAAGCATCTTTTCCTTCACGGTCCATTTTATTGATAAATACAATAATAGGAATATTACGCATTCGGCAGACTTTTACCAATTTTTCGGTTTGTTCTTCAACCCCTTTTGCAACATCAATCACCACAATCACACTGTCTACTGCGGTAAGAGTTCTAAACGTATCTTCTGCAAAATCCTTGTGCCCAGGCGTGTCTAAAATATTAATTTTGATGCCATTATATTCAAATGCTAAAACCGAAGTTGCTACCGAAATTCCACGTTGACGTTCAATTTCCATAAAGTCACTCGTAGCGCCTTTTTTAATTTTGTTACTCTTGACGGCACCTGCTTCTTGAATTGCTCCTCCAAAAAGAAGTAACTTTTCAGTCAGGGTTGTTTTTCCTGCATCTGGATGTGAGACAATCCCAAAAGTACGACGGCGTTCAATTTCACTTAAAAAAGACATAAAAATATAATTTTGGCAAAGATACCATTATTCCCTAAAAGATAAAGAAGGGTATTCTAAAGTTGTAACTTTTAATTTTAGATGATTTAGGTGTATTTTAATCAGAATTCATCTATACTGTAAGCGTGTCACTTTCAGCTACCTTAAGTGTTTTAGCGTCAAAATAAAAATCTATTTTTCCAAGGAAAAGACCATAACACCCCACTTGGTTGACTAGCACCGATTTTCCGACCGCATTGGTTTCTACAGTGGGTTTATCTAAAAAAGTATGCGTATGCCCTCCGATAATCAAATCGATGTCTTGGGTAGCTTTTGCCAATTTTATATCCGATATTTTAGAAGGTGATTTTTTGTACTCATAACCAAGATGAGACAAACAAATAATTAAGTCACAGTTTTCGTCATCCTTCAAAACACGACTCATGTCTTGAGCAATTTCAATAGGGTCTAGGTAAGTAGTTTCTTTGTAAGCTTCTTTGTTAACCAGTCCTTGAAGCTCAACTCCTAATCCAAAAACTCCAATTTTAATACCATCTTTTAGGAACGTTTTATAAGGTTTGACGTGCGTATCCATTACGGTGTTTGAAAAATCGTAATTCGCAGAAACAAAGTCAAATTTTGCATGTGGAAGCTGCGCATAAAGCCCGTTAATTCCATTGTCAAAATCATGATTTCCAATGGTTGCAACATCGTATTTTAACATGCTCATCAACTTGAATTCGAGTTCGCCTCCATAAAAGTTAAAATAGGGAGTTCCTTGAAAAATATCACCAGCGTCCAAAAGCAAAGTATTCGGGTTTTCATTTCTTAAAGTCTCTACCAACGATGCACGTCTTGCAACACCCCCCTTGTTTGAATTACGACCATCATTTGGCCCAAATGCCTCAATATGACTGTGCACATCATTCGTGTGAAGAATTGTAATTTTGGTCGTTGTTGGTTGCGAACAAGACGCTAACCCCAAACCATTTAAAGAAATAAATGCGGTGGAAGCCACTGTTTTTTGAATAAAATTTCTACGTTTCATCTGTCTATGATTATTTATTTTTTAACGGTCACATGTATGCGCAATAGATCATTTTTCTTAGGAGGTTCTATTTTTAACATGCTCGTTTCAGGTGTTTGTTTTATTAATTTTCAAGCTTTATAAAGCGCTGGTCTTTTTTAGGATTGAGGGTATCGTACTTTGTAAAATAATCGAGAAGTACGTTTCTGATTTTATAGTTTAAATCGTAGAGAGTATCACTTTTTTTCAGGAAATACATGCGATCACCTCCGTTATATAGATAATCATTTGTCGCTACATAGTAAGTTTTGGATGGATCCACAGCTTGACCGCCAACTAGAATTTTTTGATAGTTATTTTCAGGACCTAAAACCAATTCAAGTCCAGAAATGGGGTGGGCTTTTTTAAATTCTTGTAAATAGGTAGTCATTTCCATAACCACAGATCCTTTTAGTGGTACTACAACCACACTATTTTCAAACGGCATCAAACTGTAAGCAGATTTTGTTGTGACATTGCCTTTTGGTAGAATAGATCGAATTCCTCCATGATTCAACAGTACAATGTCTAAATCCTTTCCCGTTCTGCTTTTTAATAGAGGACTAGAAAGCTCAAAAACAGCATCAGCCATTAAATTCCCTATAGCGGTGTTATACGCACCATCTGTTTTGGAATAGGTATCAACAGCATAGCTCAGTACTTTATTCATCGACTTATCCAAATTTATCCTGTAAGGGTCAATAACCGCTTCAATGGCTTTGTTAGACGGTAACTCTTCAGAAATAGAGATGTTTTCGCCATTAATAGTTGCTGTTTTTTTTGAGTGATCACAAGATAAAAACAAGGAAATAAACCCTATAATTTGAACGCATTTAAACTTCATTTATATTACATTTGTAGTTGACAATAAAGGTAAATGTTTTTTAAACAATTTAGAACCCTATCGCTTCAAAAGAATATTACTTTAATTCTTAAGTCTCGGATTAAGAATTTTAAAAGTAGTAAAATCAACTCTATTGGGGTTATTTTCGATTATGATGCGTATTGTGATTATGATTTTTTTCGCAGTCTAATTAAAGATATGGGGATAATGGAAAACAAAATTCGCTTTATTGCTAAGGTTGAATTTGAAAAAAACAAGCCAAACAGTTGGGATTCCTTTTTTAGTCTTGACAATTTTGATTGGCTAGGACGTCCTAAAAGTGTTGAAATTGATGAATTTGTAGAACAGCCTTTTGATGTATTGATTAGCTATTACAATTCCAATCAATTAGAACTTAATTTCATTACAGCACGTTCCAAAGCAAATTTCAAAATTGGTTTAGCTAGCCATGATTCTAGATTGAATGATTTAACCATTGATATTGAACCTAAAAATACAGACGTTTTTAAAACAGAATTAATTAAATATTTAACCCAACTTAACAGGTTATAAAATGAATGCATTAATTGGGACTGGAGTTGCCCTTATCACTCCATTTAAACCAGATCTAAGTGTAGATCACCAAGCATTAACAGCAGTTGTAGAGTTTAACATCTCTAACGGCGTTAATTATTTAGTCATTAGTGGAACCACAGGAGAAAGTGTGACCATTACAGCGAAAGAGAAAAAAGAGATTATTAACACAATTATCAAGGCAAACAAAGGACGTGTACCTTTAGTTATTGGAATTGGTGGAAATAATACAGCAGCCGTAGTCGAGGAATTACAATCCACTGACCTTTCACCTTTTGCAGCTATTTTATCGGTGGCACCTTACTACAGTAAACCCACTCAAGAAGGGTTTTACCAGCATTTTAAAGCCATAGCTCAAGCATCCACAATTCCAGTAATTTTATACAATGTTCCGGGTCGAACAGCAAAAAATATGGAGTCCTCCACAATTTTGCGACTAGCCAAGGACTTTCAGTCTATCGTTGCAGTCAAAGAAGCTGGAAACAATATGGATCAATATTTAGAACTTATTAAAAACAAACCATCAGATTTCCTAGTTATTTCTGGAGACGATGATTTGGTCTTAGGAGTTACTTTGGCAGGAGGTTCAGGGGTCATTTCAGTTATTGGACAAGCCTTTCCAAAAGAATTTTCTCAAATGATTCAGTGGGGGATAGACGGAAATTCTAAAGATGCAAGAGCCATGGAAGCGCGATTAATGCCTGTGATCAATATGATTTTTGAAGAGAATAATCCAGCAGGCATCAAAGCAGTCCTGAAAAAAATGAACTATTGTGAAGATTCAGTACGTTTACCACTCGTAGCTGCAACAGAAAAATTACAATCTAAAATAGCGACCTTTATAGCTCAGTTTTAGTTAAAAAAGACTTAAACACTAAGAACCTGAATTTAAACCTATTAATTTAGCTAAAATAATAGTTTTTTAAATCCGTTATAAATCCGTAATTTTGCCCACATTCTTAAATTATTTATGAAGAATTTTATATACATCTTAATTTTAGCTTTTTCGATAAACTCTTGTAGTGAATACCAGAAAGTATTGAAAAATGAAGACATTGCCGCTAAATTCAAACTAGGTTCAGAGCTTTTTGAAGAAGGTAAATTTGCCAAAGCAAACCGAATATTTGTGCAAATTGTTCCAAAATACAGAGGGAAACCACAAGCCGAGAAGCTGATGTATATGTATTGCAAAACCTATTACGAAACCAAAGACTACTATACTGGTAATTACCAAATGGAGCGTTTTGTAGATGCCTATCCTAAAAGTGAAAAAGTACAAGAAATGGCCTTTTTAGCAGCCAAAAGCTACTACAAACTTTCTCCACTATTCTCTAAAGACCAAACCGAAACGGTACTAGCTGTTGAAAAACTTCAAAACTTTATCAATACCTATCCTTTATCTGAATACCTAGATCAAGCCAGTACACTCGTTAGAGAATTAGATTACAAACTAGAAAAAAAGGCTTTCGATATAGCTTTACAGTACAACCAGACAGGCCCTTACCATCGCGATTATAATTCTGCGATTACGGCCTTAGATAATTTTCTAATAGAATTTCCAGGCTCATCTTTCAAAGAAGAAGCCATGTATTATAAATTTGATTCCGCCTACCAACTGGCTATGAACAGTGTAGAATGGAAACAAACAGAGCGTGTTGAAAAAGCATTGACTTTTTACAACTCACTTTTGTATGTATTTCCAGAGACTCAAAACAACGAAGACATCCAAAAGATGTACCAAGACTTAAAATCAATTCAAACAAATTCAACAACGACTAAAAGTTAATACTCATTATGGATTTAAAAAAAGTAAATGCACCCGTCAATACAGAAACGTACGATCGAAACAAAGTAGATGCACCAACGCAAAATATCTACGAAGCGATCTCTGTAATTTCTCGTAGAGCAGAGCAAATCAATACTGACATCAGAAGAGAGTTGATTGACAAGCTTGAAGAATTTGCAACTTTTAACGATAGCTTAGAAGAAGTATTTGAAAACAAAGAACAAATTGAAGTCTCTAAGTTTTACGAGCGTCTTCCAAAGCCACACGCTTTAGCCGTTCAAGAATGGTTAAATGAAAAAATCTACTACCGTAGTGTAGAAGAAGATTCTGAAGGAAAATAAAACATGTCTATTTTACACGGTAAACATATCCTTTTAGGAATTACTGCCGGTATTGCTGCATACAAAACAGCCTCCCTTGTTAGACTATTCATCAAAGCTGGTGCCGACGTCAAGGTCATAATGACACCAGCTGCGAAAGATTTTATTACCCCACTTACACTTTCAACCCTTTCTAAAAATCCCGTTATTTCATCATTTACAGAAGAAAATGATGACAACGCAGTGTGGAATAACCACGTTGATTTGGGATTGTGGGCCGATTTATTTATCGTTGCTCCAGTGACCGCAAATACCTTGTCAAAAATGGCAGCAGGTAGCAGCGATAATTTTCTAGTAGCCACCTATCTTTCTGCAAAATGTCCGGTCTATTTTGCACCCGCCATGGATTTGGATATGTACAAACACCCTTCTACAAAAGCATCCTTAGAAACTCTGCAATCCTTTGGAAACATCATGATTCCAGCCACCTCTGGCGAACTGGCAAGTGGGTTGGTAGGTGAAGGAAGAATGGCTGAGCCAGAAGCGATTGTAAACCATATAGAATCTCATATATTACAAACAATGCCATTGTATGGCAAAACCGTATTGGTCACTGCAGGTCCCACCTATGAAGCTATTGACCCCGTTCGTTTTATAGGCAATCATTCTAGTGGACTCATGGGTTTTGAAATAGCCAACCATGCCGCACAGTTAGGAGCAGAAGTAATTTACATTACAGGTCCTACACATTACAAAACAGACCATTCCCGCATCAAAATCATTCCCGTTGTCAGTGCCCAGGAAATGTACACACAAGTACATCTCTATTTTAATTCTGTGGACGTTGCAATTTTATCTGCTGCTGTTGCCGATTATAAGCCTATAAATCAAGCCACTTCTAAAATAAAAAAGGCCTCCCCAACGTTATCCCTAGAATTAGAAAAAACTAAAGATATTTTGGCATCGCTAGGAACCATTAAATCCCACCAACTTCTTGTTGGCTTCGCTTTAGAAACCAATGATGAAATTGCCAATGCGATAAAAAAGTTAAAATCTAAAAATTTAGATTTAATTGTATTAAATTCGTTAAATGATGAAGGCGCCGGATTTGGAGGAACCACAAATAAAATCACTCTCATTGATAAAAATTTAGTCCAAACCGAATTCCCTTTAAAGTCAAAAGCCGATGTGGCAATTGATATTATGAATCAACTTTTAAAACAATTCAATGCGTAGATTAATCCTTTTAGTTGCTATTTTCACTTCAATATATGGAAGTTCGCAAGAGCTAAATTGCGCAGTAGTTGTCAATGCACAACAAACCGGTAATGAGAATGTCCAAGTATTTAAAACTCTTGAGAAACAACTCAATGAATTTGTAAACAACACCCGCTGGACCGATAAAACCTTCAAAACTCAAGAACGCATTGAGTGCAGTATGGTCATCACAGTTCAAAATTACCAATCGGATACCTTTCAAGCCTCCATTCAAATCCAATCAGCGCGCCCAGTTCATAATTCATCTTTTTCGAGTTCGGTTTACAACTTTAACGACAAAGATTTTACTTTTAAGTATTTAGAATATCAAAACCTAAATTTTAGTCCCAATCAATTTGAATCCAACTTAGTATCCGTAATTGCATTTCATGTCTACATGATTTTAGGAATCGATGCCGATACATTTGAGCTAAATGGAGGTGAAGACTATTACAAACAAGCCCGTGATATTGTTAGCTACTCTCAGCAAACCAACTCAAAAGGATGGGCACCACCATCAGGGGGCGATCAAACCCGAAATGTATTAATTACCAGTGCCGTATCGCCAACCTTTAAAGAATTTCGTTCTGTACTGTTTGATTACCACCTCAAAGGAATGGATTTGATGGCAGCCAATGTAAAAGAGGGTAAGACAGCGGTTGCTACCGCCTTATCCCAACTAGAAAACTTACACAGCAGACGGCCAAACTCCTTTTTACTTCGTGTCTTTTTTGATGCAAAGGCAGATGAGATTTCAGACATTTTTTCTGGTGGTCCTAGCGTGAACACTGCAAACTTAGTTTCAACACTCACTAAGATTGCACCCATGTATTCTAGGAAGTGGCGAAATATAAAATTTTAAATTTTTTTGATTTCAGTTAAAATTAGTTTCCTAGATAGTCTATCTTGTTCCTAAAATAAATTGCAACCTTGCTTTCAGAACTCACCATTAAAAATTATGCTCTCATTGACACCCTTCAGGTTCAGTTTGATTCTGGGTTTACCAGTATTACGGGGGAGACAGGAGCAGGTAAATCTATTTTATTAGGTGGCTTGGCATTGGTACTTGGAAAACGTGCCGACTTATCAAACATAAACGATCCCAATCAAAAATGTATTATTGAAGCAACGTTCAATATCGAAACCTTTAATCTCAAATCATTTTTTGAAGATCAAGACCTCGATTTTGAATCTCACACTATCTTGCGAAGAGAGATTTTACCCTCTGGAAAATCTAGAGCATTTGTAAACGATTCTCCAGTGAACCTTACAGTTTTAGCGGCACTCGGCGGGCAATTGATTGACATCCATTCGCAACAACAAACTCAAGAATTGACCAACGATGATTTTCAGTTTCAAATCATTGACGCTTTGGCCAAAAATAGTACAGCAGTCGAAGCCTACAAGCAGTTGTTGAAATCTTATAAATCCACTCAAAAACAACTCAGAGAATTAAACGAATCCAAGTTACAATCTGAAAAAGAACAAGACTACCACTCTTTTTTGTTGAACGAATTAACAGAAGCAAAGCTTAAAGGCATCCATTTAGAAGCCTTAGAAACCGAATACAATACACTGAACAATGTGGAGTCTATTCAAACAGAACTCGCTTTGGCCAATCAAATTATAAGTACCGAAGATTTAGGTGTCGCTTCCAATCTTAGGACACTCAAACAAGTGTTTCACAAGCTCTCAGAAATTTCATCGGATTACAGTTCTCTCTCGGAACGCATGCAAAGCATTGCAATTGAACTGGACGATGTATTTAGTGAGATCGAGTCCGAACAAACCAAGCTAGAAGTCAACCCTACACGACTCAGTGAAATTGATGCGATGCTCCAAACAATTCATAATTTGTTTTCCAAGCACAATGTAAATTCTGTCGAAGCTCTTATACAAATAGAAACCGAATTAACAACACAATTAGACACTTTAGCCTCTTTAGATGGTGCCATCACTACTGTTGAAAATTCATTAGGAACGCTGGTCAAACAACTCGATAAGCAAGCTGCAGATCTACACAAACAACGGCAACAGGTAGTGCCTGATTTGGTCCAACAGTTAGAAACCCTTCTAACAGATTTAGGAATGCCCAATGCACGTTTTAAATTAGTGCTAAACCCATCCGAAACCTATTTGTACAATGGAAAAGATCACTTAGAATTTTTATTTACCGCCAACAAAGGCGGGCAGTTTTTACCCCTCAAAAAAGCCGCTTCTGGTGGTGAGCTTTCACGGATTATGTTGGCAATCAAATCTGTCCTCTCCAAATACCAGCAATTACCAACCATTATGTTTGACGAAATTGATACCGGAGTTTCAGGTGAAATCGCGCACAAAATGGGCGATATTATGAATCAGATGAGTGCCTATATGCAAGTATTTTCTATTACCCATTTGCCACAAATAGCTGCCAAAGGGCAGTCACATTTTAAAGTTTTTAAGCAAGACACACCAAACACAACGGTGACGTCTCTTAAAAAACTAACGTCTCAAGAACGGGTCGAAGAAATTGCGCAAATGCTGGGTGGAAAAAAATTATCGGAATCGGCAATCGCACATGCAAACCAGTTATTGAATTAATGTTATATTTGCCCCAGAAATCAAATACACACCGACACTAAAATATATAATTATGTCTTACAATTTACTAAAAGGAAAACGCGGAATTATTTTTGGAGCTTTAGATCCCAATTCAATTGCTTGGATCACAGCCGAACGTGTCCATGAAGAAGGCGGTACCTTTGTATTGTCTAATGCACCCATAGCTATGCGCATGGGTCAAATAGATGAATTGGCCAAAAAAACAGGCTCACAAGTAATTGCTGCTGATGCTACTTCTGAAGAAGACTTAGAAAATTTAGTACAACAAGCTACGGAGATTTTAGGCGGCAAGCTCGATTTTGTTTTGCATTCTATAGGGATGTCTATCAATGTAAGAAAAGGCCGTGCTTATACCGATCAAAAATACGACTGGACTCAAAAAGGAACCGATGTTTCAGCAATGTCTTTTCATAAAGTGATGCAAACGCTCTATAAACATGATGCGATGAACGAATGGGGGAGTATTGTAGCACTTACCTATATGGCAGCACAACGTGTGTTTCCAGATTATAACGACATGGCAGACAACAAAGCCTATTTAGAGAGTATTGCCAGAAGTTTCGGATACTTCTTTGGCCGTGATAAAAATGTGCGTGTCAATACCATCTCACAATCGCCAACACCCACCACCGCGGGTAAAGGAGTGAAAGGATTTGATGGTTTTATTGCCTATGCTGATAAAATGTCGCCTTTAGGAAATGCGACCGCTCTGGATTGTGCCAATTATACCGTTTCGTTGTTTAGTGATTTAACCAAGCGAGTCACCCTCCAAAACTTATTTAATGATGGTGGTTTTAGCAATATGGGTGTCAGTGATGCCGTGATGGATACCTTTACTGAAGACGATGCTTAAGCTGTAATTATCAAATACATCAAAAACCCATAGCTTAGCTATGGGTTTTTTTATGCTTTGCTCCCAAATTTTAGGGACTCCACAGCTTTTCGCATGCACTCTTGCGTTATTGTGTGTCGTTCGTCGTTCTGTTTTGACCATTCATCGGAATTTTATTGTTTAACTTTTTACTTGTAATATTAAACAATATATTAGGTGGATAAACTAACCAATTTAAATTTTATTATGAAAAAGATTTACTATTTATTAATAACGCTTGCGATATCTTCGCTGTCTTTTGGACAAGAAGTTTTCAATTTACCAGGAGGTGGTACACTTCCTGCTGGATGGACAGCCACTAATAACGTGACTTCCCAACCCATTGAACAAAGTACCTATTTTTTGTTAGATTCTGGAGATCCATCTGATATTATTGAATCACCGGTCTATGATCTAAGTGCATACAGTTCTGCTACATTCAGTTTGGATGTAGCTACTTTCGGTCCGGGAGATAACAATTCGGCAAAAATTGAATTTTCTTACGATGGAGGTACTACTTACACTCAATCTGAAACCAGTGCAGTAGCTACTTCATCTACTTATATAGCTGGAGGAGTCTTTGCGGTAACACCATCAGCTCAAGTGATGATTAAACTAACGAACTCAGGAATTTCTGGAAAAGGAAATAGATTAAGAAACTTAGTTCTGACTGGAGCGTCAGCTTCTCCTTTACAAATCACAACAAGTGTTTGTGCAACTGCAACAAGCGTAAGATTGACAGGCCCTTGGTGGAGTTGGGACCCAACTGGTGGACCTGAAGCTGTATCAAATAATGATGGAACCTGGACTTTTACGTTTGACCCTGCACCAACAGAAAATATGGAATATCTACTGGTTGTAGATGGCTACAAGAAAACTTAATTTCTATCATGGCCAATGGAGGTACTTGTGCACCTGTTACAGACATGCTAGTTATGCCAATAGACACTGGATTTTAGACTCTGGAGATGTAACAAACAACTACGGACAATGTGGTACTACATGTGTAGCACCAGTTATTACACTTATAGGTGGTGATGTGACGATTACAGTTGGTGATACTATACAGATGCAGGAGCCACAGCTTCTGATGATGAACAGGGAGATATTACAGCGATATATTAGGATTACAGATCTTGATCATCTGTCGCAGGCGAATATATGTAGCTTACAATGTAAGTGATGGAGCGTTAAATGCAGCAACCGAAGTTGTAAGAACAGTAACGTTGAAGCGGCAGGTCCTGCTCCTTTACAAATTACAACAAGTGTTTGTGCAACTGCAACAAGCGTAAGATTGACAGGCCCTTGGTGGGGTTGGGACCCAACTGGTGGACCTGAAGCTGTATCAAATAATGATGGAACCTGGACTTTTACGTTTGACCCTGCACCAACAGAAAATATGGAATATCTACTGGTTGTAGATGGCGTACAAGAAAACTTAATTTCTATCATGGCCAATGGAGGTACTTGTGCACCTGTTACAGACAGTGCTAGTTATGCCAACAGACAATGGATTTTAGACTCTGGAGATGTAACAAACAACTACGGACAATGTGGTACTACATGTGTAGCACCAGTCATTACACTTTTAGGTGGTGATGAGACGATTACAGTTGGTGATACCTATACAGATGCAGGAGCCACAGCTTCTGATGATGAACAGGGAGATATTACAAGCGATATATTAGGAATTACAGATCTTGATACATCTGTCGCAGGCGAATATACTGTAGCTTACAATGTAAGTGATGGAGCGTTAAATGCAGCAACCGAAGTTGTAAGAACAGTGACCGTTGAAGAAGCTAATGTAACATCATTCCCTTACTGTTCAAGCTTCGATACTGACCTAGGAGATTGGTCTACAGAAGCTACACAAGGTACAAGTAATTGGGAATCTGCATCATCTTCAAATAATTCTGTAGCAGCGTATTCGGGCGGAGGTAGTGCTTACTATTACAGTGGCAACTACAATGGAGATAGCTCTGTTCTTATTTCACGTCCAATGGATATTACAGCTTTAGCAAGTCCTCAGGTTACATTTCAAATAGCGAACCCTTCGTGGGGTGCAGATCAGGACGTGTTGGAAGTTTGGTACAAAGCTACTGCAGCAGACGCATGGTCTGTTCTAGGTACGTATACAGATGCAACAACCACATTCTCAGAAGTAACATTAAATCTACCAAATGCAAGTAATGATTACTATATTGCATTCAACGCAACATCTGGTTATGGTTATGGAGTATTAATTGATGATGTATGTATTGCCGAAGGACCATCATGTTTAGACCCAACAGATCTTGCAGTAGCGGATATCACAACAACAACTGCTTCCGTAAGTTGGACTGCAGATAGTAGTCAAACTGCTTGGGAATACCAAGTGGTAGCGGGTGGAGCAACGCCTGCTGAAACAGGAGATGCAACCTTAGATAATCCACTAGCGCTCACCGGATTGACATCTAACACCACATATGATGTGTATGTGAGAGCCAATTGTGGTACTGATGGAACAAGCGAATGGGTCATGGTAAGTTTTATAACTGAATGTGATGCAGTTACAGCATTTCCATATACTGAAGATTTCGATACAGATTGGTCTTGTTGGTCTGTAAATAATGCAGACGGAGACAATTATACTTGGTCACAATCTGACACATATATTACTCCAAGATCTGGTGATTTTACTGCTCACGGTATGGGTAGTAATAATGACTATTTGATTTCTCCAAAGTTCTCTCTTACAGGAAATGAGCGTGTAGTATGGTATGATATTGTTGAATCTGCCAATGATAATAATACATACGATGTATTGTTGTCTACTACTGGAAAAGAGATTTCAGACTTTACTGTAAATCTTGGAACATATGATTGTACTAACGAAACTTGGACCGAGCACATATTAGATTTATCAGCTTATACAGGAGATGTATATATTGCTTTACATCAGACGTATTCGGCGGCTACTTATTATGGATTCGGAGTGGATGATTTTACAGTAATGGAAAATCCATCATGTATAGATCCAACAGATGTTACAGTAGCTGATATTACACAACAACTGCTTCCGTAAGTTGGACTGCAGATAGTAGTCAAACTGCTTGGGAATACCAAGTGGTAGCGGGTGGAGCAACGCCTGCTGAAACAGGAGAAGCAACCTCAGATAACCCATTAGCGCTTACCGGAGTTGACTGCTAACACTACATATGATGTGTATGTGAGAGCCAATTGTGGTACTGATGGAACAAGCGAATGGGTCATGGTTAGTTTTATAACTGAATGTGATGCAGTTACAGCATTTCCATGGACTGAGGATTTTGAAGGGATTACAACACCAAGCTTACCAACCTGTTGGTCTGAAAAAAATAACAATGCTGATTCAGATTCTTGGAAAACATATGGTTCTTATGGTACTTCTAATAGCAATTCAGCAACTCTGCATACAGATTTTAATTCTGGAGCCAATGATGACTATTTAATACTCCCTCAATTTGCATTAACAGGCAATGAGCGTTTAAAATTTAGTGTGAGATCTAGAACTTCTGGAGAGCCAAATGACTATAAAGTTGTACTGTCAACTTCTAGTAATGCCCCAACAGATTTTACGACGGATCTAATGGCTTTAACAGTGGCGACTGCTACCCATACAGAACAGATTATAGATTTAAGTGCTTATTCTGGGAATGTTTACATTGCAATCCATGTTCCAGCTGGTGGTCTTGATGGTTATTATTTATACGTTGATGATTTCACTGTTGAAGCGATTCCATCATGTGAACCAGTTATCGATTTAGCAACAAGCAACCTCACAAATACATCAGCAGATTTGAGCTGGACAGCTGGAGCTACTCAAACAACTTGGAACATAGAATATGGTGCTACAGGCTTCGCTTTAGGCGCAGGAACTACGGTTGCTGTAACAGCAAATTCTTACGCACTCATGGGGCTCACAGCCAATACGAGCTACGATTTTTATGTACAAGCAGACTGTGATGCAAATGGTTTTAGTGCATGGGTAGGGCCTGAAACATTTACAACAGAACCTGACCCAATTGTTCCAAATTACACCAATGATTTTTCTTCAATTACAGATGGATTTTGGAGTTTTGGATCTGGAGCATTGACAAATAGTCCAGTAATTATTACATATGATGATGCTGAATGGTATTCAGCTTATTTTGGAAATGACACCTCTCGTTCTGATTCAGCTGCTATAAATTTATACTCTGGACTTAATGAATGGCTAATTTCATCAACATTTGATTTAAGTGGAGGGACTTACTATTTAAATCTTGATGCAGCAGCTACTGAGTATAATGCTACAGTCGATGCAATTTTTGGAACAGATGATTTTGCGACATTAATGACAAGTACTGATGGAGGTTCAACTTGGAATGAGCTTTACCGATGGAATGCGGATACTAACCCTGGTGCAGATGGTACTAGTATGCCAGAAATTGAATTGACAGGGTATACTGCATCTTCAAAATTTGCTATTTATGGTGAAAGTGCTAATAGTTCTGAGGATATTGATTTCTTTGTAGATAATTTTTCTATCACAGCAACTTCTTTAGGAATGGATACGCTATCCA
This sequence comes from uncultured Flavobacteriaceae bacterium, assembly GCA_943789465.1. Taxonomy (GTDB): domain Bacteria; phylum Bacteroidota; class Bacteroidia; order Flavobacteriales; family Flavobacteriaceae; genus Hel1-33-131. The sequence continues at coordinate 278,360 of CALSUF010000004.1, forward strand.
CATCTAATTTCACCTATTTCCCGAACCCAGTAAACAATGTATTGTCTATCAAAGCGCAAGCAAGTATTGACAGTATCACCGTTTACAATATGTTAGGGCAAACGGTTGTGAGATCGACACCAAACACTACGACAACAGCTGTTGATATGTCTGGATTACAGACTGGTGCTTACTTTGTTCAAGTAGCCATCAACAACAGTATAGAAACTGTACGAGTGCTTAAAAATTAAAATCCAATTTAATTTTATACAAAGTCTCGCTAAGAAATTAGCGAGGCTTTTTTTATACCCTTACTTCTCACTTCAATTCAAACACTTTGTGTAACTTTGTGTCTATGATTGCAAGTGATTTTTCGTTTATCATACCTGTTTTTAACCGTCCAGAAGAAATTAGAGAACTTCTAGAAAGTTTTTGTGCTTTAGATGCCCCTAAGACCTTTGAAATTGTCATTATTGAAGATGGCTCTACTTTAGACTCAAAACTGATTGTCGATCATTTTCAAGACCTTCTTAAAATAAGTTATTACGCTAAAGAAAATACAGGACCAGGACATTCCAGAAATTATGGTATGCAGCGTGCCAAAGGCCGTTATTTTATTATTTTAGATTCGGATTGTATTCTACCACCTACGTACTTAAAGGCCGTTATTAAAAAATTAAACAGCCGCTATGTAGATGGGTTTGGAGGGCCGGATGCTGCCAAAGACAGCTTTACAGAATTCCAAAAAGCGATTAATTTTTCAATGACTTCATACATGACTACGGGCGGGATTCGCGGAGGTAAAATTTCCGTTGAAAATTACGAACCCCGAAGTTTTAATATGGGAATTTCAAAAGAAGCCTTTCAAGCAACTGGAGGGTTTGGACGCATACACCCTGGTGAAGATCCCGATTTGTCCATTCGACTTAAAGAAATGGGGTACCACTTACATCTCATTCCCGAAGCATTTGTATTTCATAAACGCCGCATTTCGTTAGATAGCTTTTATACACAAGTCAATAAATTTGGGCAAGCTCGACCTATACTCAATAAATGGCACCCACACACCAAACGATTGACCTATTGGTTTCCAACGTTGTTTACCCTTGGATTTATTGCTAGCTGTGTCGTGTCCGCATTAGGGTTTTATTGGTTTTTAGTTGTTTATGCACTGTATTTTTTAGCTGCTATGATTGGTGCTTTTCGTACTTCAAACAATATTATAGTCGCTTTTTTAGTCCTACCTGCCATTCTCATTCAGTTTTTTGGTTATGGATTTGGATTTCTAAAAGCCACTCTAAAACTAGGGTTTTCTTCTAAAAACGAAACTCAGTTATTTCCTAATTTATTTTTCAGAGCCCAATGATTAAAAAACATAAAAACATAAAATCAAATCTAATACAAGGCAAACGTCTGAACGTGTTTGTGTTGTTTTTATTTTTGTCGTTTCTAATTTCGTTGCTCGTGAAACTGTCAAACACCTACACACAAACACTTCAGTTTGAGTTGCAGCCCACACAGTTAGAATCCAACGAAGTAATGGTTTCAAAGGACGCTAAAACAATCAATGTCACTCTTTCAGGTAAAGGATTTGAACTCTTAAAATATTATGTCGAAGCCCGAATTATTGATGTTGATTTTTCACAATTAAATAAAGACAAAGCTCATTACTTTTGGACGGAGCGAAGTCAACTTGAAAAGATCATCAATCATTTTGACTCAAAAATAGCTGTAAAATCCATCAATCCCGATACTCTTTTATTTGCCTATGACCGTCAGTTTATTAAAAAAATACCTGTGGAGGTTTCTGTAAATTCGAGCTATGCATTTGGGTTTGATTTGGTCAACTCTTTTCAGTCTGTTCCGGATTCTATTACCCTCATAGGTCCAGAATCCCTTCTTAAGTCAATTTCTACAATACAAACCAAAACCTTAGACTTAACAGCTGTCAATTCCAATATTGATAAGCTTGTAGCCTTGGACATTCCCAAAACCTCAAAACAAATCACCTATTCCGATCTCTCTGTTTCAATCATTGGGGAGGTTGATAAGTTTACTGAAGGCAGTGTCAATGTGCCTGTCACTATTGTGAATGTGCCTGACAACCTCACCCTTAATTTTTTCCCTAAAGAAATAACCGTCGTTTTTTATGCGTCTTTAAGTGCTTATAACAGTATAGATGCCAGTCATTTTTCTGTTGAATGCGATTTTAATACCTTAACAGCTGAAAACAAGTATTTGAATCCGGTATTGGTAAAGCAACCAACCACAGTGAAAACAGCTCAATTAAAAAGTACCGAATTTGAATATGTAATCACACCAAAAAATGACTAAAATTGTAGGGCTTACAGGAGGTATTGGCAGTGGAAAAACCACCGTTGCTGAAATGTTTAAATCTTTTGGTGTCCCTGTTTACAATGCTGATGAGGAAGCTAAAATATTGATGCAAAACTCTGATGCTATAAAACACGAACTCATAGACTTGCTTGGTGAAAGTTGTTACACAAACGGTCAACTGAACCGCTCTTTTATTGCTTCTCAAGTGTTTGCGGATCAACGGTTGTTGCAAAAAATTAATGCCATAGTACACCCAAAAGTAACAACTCATTTTCAGGAGTGGTTTTCCAATCAACATGCTCCCTATGTTATCAAAGAAGTCGCCATTCTTTTTGAAACCAAATCTCAACACCTTTTTGATTTTATTATCACAGTTACAGCACCTATTGAAACCCGTATTCAGCGGGTGATGGATAGAGATCAAAAAACAAAAAAAGAGGTGATGTCTGTTATTAACAATCAATTACCAGACTTGGAGAAAATAAATCAATCAAATTTTGTGATATATAATAATATATTTTCAGAAATTGAAAGTAAATCTCTATTTATTCACAATGATATTATTAAAAGACTAAATAAGTAATAAAAATTTAACATTTGTGTTAAGTTGAGGTTAAAAGCAATTTTAACATAATTTAAAACCTTAATTTTGAACAATGAATAAAAAGTTGTTCTCCCTATTGGTCATTCTGATGAGCCTATCGCTTATCGGAATTATTTTTGTTCAAGCTTATTATATTAATAATTCGCTTGAAACAAAAGAAGAACAATTTACTTTCAATGTAAAAAAAGCATTGACCTATACCACCAATCAAGTTGCAGATATTGAGTACAAGAAGTATGTCTTGGCACTTAATAAAATTATATCAGAAGGAAAAGAGCCAGACACAACGGCCATCCGAAATATTACGGTGTATAAGCAAGACAATACAACCAACCAAATTATTATTTACAATACAGGAATTTTAGAAGAAAATTTTAAAGTGCCCTCCCTTATAGATCTCAATATAGACAGTTTGGGCTTGAGTAAATTTAAAGGTAAAACCACAACTAAAATTTATGACAATAATAGTTTTGGAGGTGACCTTATTTCGACTTCAGAACAGTCTTTTGAGAAAGTCCTGAACATGGATAAATTACAAAAGGCCACTTTTGAAACGCAATACAAGTCAGAAATTAAGAACACTCCAATACATCAGCGTGTTTCACCAAATGGGATTCAAAAATTATTGCAAAAAAAATTACGAGAAGATAATATTGATATTGGTTTTGAGTTTGCAATTTTTCACAATGACATTGGCACCAAAATACAATCGGATAATTTTGATCAATCTATGGTTCCTACCATTGGAGTTCCTATTTTTTTAGATGATAATGACGAGAGTGATTTTAAACTTTATATCAATTTCCCAGAGCGAAAAAAATTCATTATTTCCTCGATTATAGGGGTTACATTGTTATCCATATTATTTACATTGATCATCATTGTCGCATATACCAGCGCTTTGTACCAGCTAATCAAACAGCGTAAAATATCGCTAATGAAATCTGATTTCATTAACAATATGACGCATGAATTCAAAACACCTATTGCTACTATTAATTTGGCTTTGGATGCTATCAAAAATCCAAAAATTATCAACGATCAGGAAAAGGTAAAACGGTATCTAGGAATGATTAAAGATGAAAATAAACGTATGAATGCCCAAGTTGAAAACGTACTACGTATTTCTCAACTTCAGAAAAAACAATTAAATATAAGCAAAGACCGTCTAAAACTACACGATTTAATTGAGGATGCAATCACACACGTAGAGCTTATTGTCGAAGATAGAAGCGGTTATATCAAAACCCATTTCAACGCTGTTAAAACGTCTGTATTGGCCAATGAGACTTATTTTACAAATGTGATCGTAAACATTTTAGACAATGCCATAAAGTACTCTCCTGAAGCACCCAAAATAGATGTGTATACAGAAAACGTTGGTAACAACGTCCTGTTAAGTGTCAAAGATCAAGGAAAGGGCATGAATAAAGCCGTACAAAAACGTATATTTGAAGAGTTCTATAGAGAATATACAGGCGATGTACATAACGTAAAAGGCCACGGTCTAGGTTTGGCAAATGTCAAACGAATTGTAGATAATCATCAAGGAACAGTTTCTGTCGATAGTGAAAAAGGCAGAGGCAGTACATTCACTATAAAATTACCTTTAATAGCATAACATCATGGAAGAAAATTTAAAAAAAATATTACTAGTTGAAGACGATCCAAATTTTGGAACGGTTCTTAAAGAGTATTTATCGCTCAATGGATACGAAGTTGTTCACGCCAAAAACGGGATGGAAGGTTTTGAGAAATTCAAAAAAACAGATTACCATTTGTGTATTTTAGATGTAATGATGCCTTATAAAGATGGGTTCACACTTGCCAAAGAAATACGCGAAAAAAACACAGAAATTCCGATCATTTTTCTCACTGCAAAAGCTCTGAAAGAAGATGTTTTAAAAGGGTATAAAGTAGGTGCCGATGATTACCTAAACAAGCCTTTTGACAGTGAGGTTCTCTTGATGAAAATCCAAGCAATCATTCAACGTAAAACAGTAGATACACTTGCTGATAGCAAACAATTTGAATTTACGATTGGTGAATTCAGTCTGAACTCTAAGTTAAGATTTCTTACCCATAAGGATGAGAAACCAGCTAAATTATCTCCAAAAGAAAACGAATTACTAAGGTTACTAATTTTACACGAAGACGATTTGATGCCTCGTGAAATTGCGTTGACAAAAATTTGGAGAGATGACAATTACTTTACATCCAGAAGTATGGATGTTTATATCGCCAAATTAAGAAAGTATTTAAAGCTCGATCCGAAAGTTGAAATTCTTAACATTCACGGCGAAGGTTTTCGTTTGGTAGTCAATAAATAACAGTTTAAAAACCAGCTTTTAGCTGGTTTTTTTTAGCTCTTCGCTCAAATAATCCAAGATAACTTTAACGTTCGTATCGTATTCAAACCATTCTGTTTCGGAGTCTTTTTGAAACCAAGTCATTTGTCGTTTTGCAAAACGGCGGGTATTTTTTTTAATTTCTGAAATTGCAAATTCTAGTGTCCATTGCCCATCAAAATAATTGAACAATTCTTTGTAACCCACAGTGTTGAGTGCATTCAAGTCTCTGTGTTTAAATACAGCTTGGGCTTCTTCTAGTAAACCATTTTCGATCATTTGATCGACTCTGTTATTAATCCGTTCATAAATCAAAGGCCGATCTGCCTTTAGACCAATAGAAATTGTTTTAAAATTTCTTTGTGCTTTATGTTTCTTTAAAAAAGAGGAGTAAGGCTGACCTGTGCCTTTACAAATCTCCAACGCCCTTATCACACGGTGCGGGTTTTTAATTGCAATAGTTTTGTAGCTTTTAGGATCTAAACGTTTTAATTCTTGCTGAAGAAATACTAGTCCTTTTGATTCTAACTCCAGGTTGAGTTGTCCTCTAATCTCTGGGGCGATATCTGGGAATTCATCAAATCCTTCAATCACAGCATTGACATACAATCCAGAGCCACCAACCATAACGACAATGTTTTTTGAGGCATGTAGTACTTCGAGTTTTTCTATGGCCTCTTTTTCAAATGCCCCTACGCTATAAGCGTCTTTAATTGATTTGTGGTGGATAAAATGATGTGTCGCAACTTCTAATTCTTCGGAGTTTGGAGCCGCAGTTCCAATCGGAATTTCTTTGTAGAATTGACGAGAATCTGCAGAAATAATATCTGTATTAAAATGGGCAGCCAGCTTCAAACTAAGAGCTGTTTTACCTATGCCAGTAGGACCTACAATCGAAATAAGATAGTTATTCATTACCAATTTTATGACCGCATTTGTGACAGAATTCGGCACCATCTTGGTGATACGTTTCGTTACAGTTAGAACACACTTGTGTGTTATTTGGTATGAGTTTTTCTTCTGTCTTGGTCATTTCTGAGGTGACAATCCCAGTAGGAACGGCTATAATTCCATATCCTAAAATCATAATTAAAGAGGCAATAAATTGCCCCAAAGCTGTGATTGGTGCAATATCGCCATATCCAACGGTGGTTAAAGTGACAACTGCCCAGTAAACACTGCGTGGAATACTTGTGAATCCGCTATTTTGTTCACTTTCAACCAGGTACATAACAGTCCCTAAAATGATACACAAGACTATAACAAACGAAAGAAAGACAGCTATTTTTGCCCGACTTCGTTTCAATGCCTTTCCAAAATTAGCACTTTCACCAATGAAGCGGGTGAGTTTTAAAATTCTAAAAACTCGTAACAATCGCAAGGCTCTTATCGCTATTAAAGAGTGAGTTCCTAAAATAAATAGAGACAAGTATTTTGGAATGGTCGATAGTAAATCAATAATTCCATAAAAACTAAATATATAAGCTCTTGGTTTTTTAACAGTAATAATACGAAGGGTGTACTCAAAACTAAATAAAATTGTAATGACCCATTCTGAAATATCGAGAATTGCTGCATATTCAGCTTCAATACTTTCAACACTTTCTAGCATCACAAGCAGGATGCTTATGAGAATGACAATTAAAAGAAGGACATCAAATAATTTACCGGCTGGTGTATCCGCTTCATAAATAATTTCATGAACCTTTTCTCTCCAACTTTTTGATTGATTTGTTTTTGACATATCTCAAAAATACTAAAAAAGATTAATCTTCAAGTTTAATTATTTTTAATCTTTTATGACGTCGCATATAACTTTGAATGATATGTTGTGCATCTTTATTGTGTTCCATGGGAGTTATAATGGATTTTAACACGGAAGCTGTATGTATTTGAAAGTTTAGATTAAAATAGGCATATCCTCTAAAAACGCCATTTTCAATTAAGATGGCACTGCGTTCATCCACATCACGACCGTAGTCTATGAGTATCATATTTTGATCTTTGAATGTATGGGAATCAATAACACTTAAAACTCTTTTGTTATAAGTTTCGGGAGATTCTTCTGAAATGCAAGCTCCGGCACAGCTTTTAATGTCATATCCAAAACAGGAATTTGAAGTTTTATAAAGACCACATAATTTTTGACACAATTCGTATTTTTCAACGATTTTGTTCAAAAAACTTTTACCACTTTCATTATTAGAAAATGTTGTAATTGGTTTTTGATTGCCTTTTATTTTTTCAACTTTTAAATTGATGTAGCCGTTAGTATCTCTAAATTTAAACAATCCATGGGTAAAAACAGTACGTCGAAGTGCTCGATTGAATTTAGGTTTATTGCGCTTGATTTCTTCACTTTCTTTGAGAAGTGCTACCAATTCACTGCCAGTTTCGTCATAAGTAACTGTGGCAACTTCAATCTGAATTTTTTTTGATTTTGGCGTTTGCCCAGTAAAATGCTGATTGATGCGATTTTTGATGTTTTTGCTTTTTCCAATATATACAATTTCCCCATCGGCTTTGTGAACATAATAGACGCCTGTAACAGAGGGGAGTTTAGAAATGATATCAGTTAATTTTGGTTCCATTTGGTGTTTTGGATCCAAACGAATAGCTGCCTTGATAATTGTTTTCTCTACATCTTTATCCAGGAGCATTTTAAAAAGTTTCACAGTTGCAGTTGCATCTCCAGCCGCTCGGTGTCGGTCACTCACTGGAATGCCTAAGGACCGCACAAGTTTTCCTAAACTGTAGGAGGGAAGGTCAGGGATTAATTGTTTTGAGAGTTCTACGGTACATAAATTTTCGCTTTCAAAATCAAATCCAAGCCGTCTGAACTCTGTTTTTAAAATACGGTAATCAAACTGTGCGTTATGAGCTACCAAAATACAGCCTTCAGTAATTTCTACAATGCGTTTGGCAACTTCGTAAAATTTGGGTGCAGAGCGCAGCATTTTACTGTTGATCCCTGTCAAATTTACCACAAACGGTTGGATGTCTCGTTCCGGGTTGACCAGGCTGATAAATTGATCTACAATTTTGTGGCCATCAAATTTATAAATGGCTATTTCTGTAATGCCTTCTTCATTAAATTTACCTCCGGTGGTTTCTATGTCTAATACTGCGTAGATAGTGCTGTTTTAAATGGCGTAATTTCTGGCTCCAAAGATACTACTTCCAACGCGAACCATTGTACTGCCGCAATCAATTGCTAAAGGATAATCGCCACTCATTCCCATGGAAATTATTTTAAGTTCTGGACTTGTTTTTTTTAAGCTATCAAAGGTGTTTTTTAATGTTGTAAATTCTTCTTTGATTTGAGTGGTGTTATCTGTAAAACTAGCCATTCCCATGACGCCTACAATTGCTATATGTTTTAAGTTTTTAAAATGTTCAGAACTTAATAAGGTATGGGCTGCTTCTGAAGTCATTCCAAATTTGGTATCTTCTTGTGCAATTTTTAGTTGTAATAAACAGTTGATCGTGCGTTGGTGTTTTTCGGCTTGTTTATTAATTTCTTTCAGTAATTTTTCAGAATCCACCCCGTGAATCAAATCTACAAATGCCGCCATGTATTTGACTTTATTGCGTTGTACATTTCCAATCATATGCCACTGGATATCTTTGGGCATTTGTTGGTGTTTATCCGCCATTTCTTGAATCTTATTTTCGCCAAAAATACGTTGGCCAAAATCATAGGCTTCCATCAAGTCTTCCACAGGTTTCGTTTTAGAAACAGCCACCAAGGATACATGACTCGGGAGTTGTGATTGAATTTTAGATAAATTGGTTTTTATAGACATATTTAAAACTCGTATATAGTGATTCCACTTCTTAATTTTGGATAAATATAGGTGCTTTTTGGAGGCATGACTGCATTTGAGTCTGCGATAGCCATTAATTCTTTGGTTTCAATAGGAAACAGTCCAAACCCTACTGCGTGATCTCCACAATCTACCGTTGCTTTAATTTGCTCCATACTGTTGACTCCATGGATATATCCAATACGTGAATTGGTGCGAACATTAGTAATTCCTAAAATAGGCTCTAAAAGATGCGTTTGTAAAATATGAGTATCAAGTTGATGGATAGCAGATTGACTGTTTTGTTTTATAGCACGTAAAGATAAGGAATAAAATGTGCCTTCTAAATACATAGATATATCATGTTTCTTAGAGCTTTTGTAAGGCTTTGGACCTTTATTTTCTAACTCAAAATCAATGCTAATTTGTGCCAAAAAAGTCTCCGTATTTAAACCATTTAAATCTTTAATTACTCTGTTGTAGTCGTGATATTTTAAGTTGACTTTCTGGAATTAAATAAGTTAAAAAATGATTACAAGCAGCATGGGATGTTGTGTGTTCTTTTTGTGTTAGTTCGCGTGCTAAGAGTGCCGATGATGCAGAACGGTGGTGGCCATCTGCAATATAAAGAGAAGGTATTTTTTGAAATGCATTTTGAATACATTGGATATCTTGATCATTATCTATACACCAAAGTTTATGGGTTTCGTTTCCAGTTGTCCAAGAGTGAAACTCAGTTGCCTTTTCTTTAGCGTTTTGAATACTCGTTTCGAGACTTAAATCGTCGGCATAAGTAAGCAATACTGGTGCCGCATTGAACCGAACTGTTTGTAAATAATTTTTAAACGTATTTTCTCGTTTCGAAATAGTAGCTTCGTGTTTTTTGATAATGTTTGCGTCATAATCTTCTACACTAGCAGTTGCAATTACTCCACAAAACACAAGCCCGTTTGCTTGAATGGTTTCATACAAATAATAGGAGGGAACCGCATCTTCAATTAAAACGTTTGACGTTTAAACGCTTCAAATCTATCTTTTACTAGTTTGTAACGTTTTGATTTTTCAGCTGAAAAAGAAGCATTTTTTTTTATATTGATGATACTCAAAAACGAAGTAGGATTTTCTTTTAATTCTTTTTTTAGTTCGTTCTCAGAATACGTTTTATAGGACTTTGAACTAAAGTTGGGGAGCGCTTCTTTTGATGGGCGAACCGCTTTGAAGGGAGAGATTTTGGCCATAGTTTAAGAGGGTGTTTATGCAGTAGATTTTAAGAGAATTGAGCAGCAACATTGACTGCTTTTCGATCTTTTGAGTAGTCATAAAACCCTTCACCGGTTTTGACGCCGTATTTACCTGCTCTGACCATATTTACTAAGAGTGGATTTGGAGCATATTTAGGACTTTTGAAGCTGTCATACATCACTTCTAAAATAGACAAACAAACGTCGAGTCCAATAAAGTCAGCTAATTCTAGAGGTCCCATTGGATGACTCATTCCAAGTTTCATAACCGTGTCAATTTCTTGAACACCAGCAACGTTTGTGTATAAAGTTTCAATAGCTTCATTAAGCATGGGCATCAAAATTCTATTGGCCACAAATCCAGGGTAGTCATTGACGATAACAGGTGTTTTATGAATTTTCTCTGTTAGGTTTACAATAAAATCAAGAACATCTTTTGAAGTGTTATAGCCAGTAATAATTTCAACTAATTTCATAATTGGCACAGGATTCATAAAATGCATTCCAATGACGCGATCTGGTCTAGAGGTTTGTGCTGCTATTTGCGTGATGGAGATGGACGATGTGTTGGTAGCCAATATGGTGTCTTCTGGACATGCCTGATCTAATTCCTTAAATATTTTAAGTTTTAAATCTACATTTTCAGTGGCAGCTTCAACAACCAGACTTGCATATTCTACTCCTTCAGCAATATTTGTGAAGGTCGAAATATTGTCTAATGTTTGTGATTTGTCAGTCTCGTCTATTTTATCTTTAGCAACTAAGCGGTCTAAATTTTTTGTAATCGTTGCTACAGCTGTTGTTAGTGCTGCTTGATTAACATCGATTAATTGAACTTTAAATCCTGACTGAGCAAATGCATGTGCGATTCCATTTCCCATAGCCCCTGCGCCAATAACTGCAATATTTTTCATATGTATGTGTTTAAAAACAATCTATAATTTGATAAGCGACTCTCAAGGCATCTGTTCCATCTCTAAGCGTCACAATAGGGGTTGTGTTGTTGTTAATAGCATCAGCAAAACTTTCTAGTTCATCAAGAATAGCATTGTTTGGTTCAATTTCAGGGTTTTCAAAATAAATTTGTTTTTTAACGCCTTCTGCATTTTGTAAAACCATATCAAAATCTCCAGGTGTTTTTGGAGCTTCTTTCATTTTGACCACTTCCACTTGTTTCTCTAAAAAGTCAACACTGATATAAGCATCTTTCTGGAAAAAACGACTTTTACGCATGTTTTTCATAGAAATACGACTCGCCGTTAGGTTGGCAACACAGCCGTTTTCAAACTCAATACGTGCGTTGGCAATATCAGGTGTTTCACTAATTACAGAAACGCCGCTTGCCGTGATATTTTTGACAGGGGATTTAACAACACTTAATATAATATCAATATCGTGAATCATTAAATCTAACACCACAGGAACATCTGTTCCTCGAGGGTTGAATTCAGCCAAACGATGGGTCTCAATAAACATAGGCGACTGAATGTCTTCTTTAACGGCTTTGAATGCGGGATTAAAACGTTCGACATGACCCACTTGACCTCTTAAATTACTTTCCGAGACTAACAAGCGAATTTGTTCGGCTTCCTCGACAGTGTTTGTGATTGGTTTTTCAATAAATACATGTTTTCCTTTTGTGATAGCTTTAATGGCACATGTAAAATGTGAAAGTGTTGGTGTTACAATATCGACCACATCTACAGCGTCAATCAGTGCTTCTATGGAGTTAAAAAATTTGTAGCCAAACTCACTTTCAACTTTTTTACCGTTTGATTCGTCAGGGTCATAAAAACCTGCTAGTTCATATTTTTCAGATTGCTGGAGTAGTTTAAGATGAATTTTCCCAAGATGACCAGCACCTAAGACGCCTGCTTTTAGCTTCATGATATGAGTTTTTTGTAAAATTATGATTTTTTTATTCCATTTTTAATATTCTAATGATATTTTATCAAAAATCGGTTGATATTGGTCACTTTACTTTTGGTATGACTTGGTATTACAAAAGTTTACTAAAGTTATTGTTATTAGAAGGAAGTTGAAGTAATTTAAAATTTGAAAAAGCTATGGTTTAACTTATCTTTACTTTTTTAAATTAGAAGATTTATCTTCTATTCAATTCTATTCTTGAGAGATACGTTTAAACATAAAGGGCTTCGCAAACAATTAGTAACGGTTTTAGTTACCAAAGGGATTACAAATGCAGCTGTACTGGAAGCTATTGGGGCCATTCCTCGACATCTGTTTATGGATTCTAGTTTTTTGGATCACGCTTATCAAGACAAAGCGTTTCCAATTGCTGCCAGCCAAACTATTTCACAGCCTTATACTGTTGCATTCCAATCAGAATTATTAGAAGTGAAACCTGGAGATAAAATTCTTGAAATAGGAACGGGGAGCGGATATCAAACAGCAGTATTGTGCCTTTTAGGTGCGCACGTATATAGTATTGAACGGCAATTAGAATTGTTTAAAAAGACGAGTCAATTTTTACCAAAAATAGGATATGTAGCCAAACGTTTGATTTTTGGAGATGGTTATAAAGGCCTCAAAGAAGAAGCCCCTTTTGATAGCATTATTGTAACCGCTGGGGCACCCTTTGTACCAAAACCATTGTTATCTCAACTAAAAATAGGCGGGCGTTTGGTAATTCCAGTTGGAGATAAAGACCAAGTAATGACACTTTATATTCGTACGGGCGCTAAAGAATTTGAAAAACACGAACTCGGAAATTTTAAGTTTGTACCCCTTTTAGAAAATAAAAATTAGAGACTGATTCCAAATAACACGCCATCATTAATAAATCCTGATTGGTACGACCGTACATAATCAATTCTAAGAAAACGATATTTACCCCATCCAATATTATTGATTCCTAAACTATATTCTTGATACGGTTTTTGTTGCTTTGTTGAAAAGCTATGAGCACCAATAATCAAATTATAATTTAAGGAATTAAGCAGAGGAATTTTGCCTAAAATATAGCCATTAAAATCATGTTCTAGGTGGTACTCAAAATAGTTTTCAGAAGTACTTAAATCATAATAGCCAAGATTTTTAAAACAAGATAAATAGTTTCCATTCATATTGACATGGGTTTGATTTCCATTAACGTGTTTAAAGTCCATGAAAGCGGGCTCAGAGCCGCTAAAAAAGCTACCAGCAAGTATGTTGTAACTAAAGGTTCCTTTGTTTTCAAGACTAATGTTTTGAGTCAGTCTGGTACTGATGTGATCAAAATTATAGTTAAGGTTTGTAGCTCCTAATCCCTTTTCATAACTAATATTTAGTTTAGGGTACTTAGGATTTGTTATGTTGAATTTACTTCCAGGATAGCTAAGGTATTTTTGTCCAAATCGAATGCTGCCTTCAAGTTTGAATTTTACAATGTTATGGTTCTCAAAAGGGGCTGTTTCAAAATTTAAAGGAGCAATAGGATTGTTACTTGTATAGGTTTTGTTATCTCTATTAAAGGTTGTGTAATTTGTGTTGTTAAAAAGCGTCTTTCGGTTTTCAAAACTGGCCGCCGCTCGAATCCTGAAACCATTAAAAAGCTCTTGACCGTATTGAACTGAAATGAATCGTTTTTCAAATAATTTCATGAAATTATTCTCAAAAGCCAAACTACTAATGTCATTTAGAAACCTCGAAATAGGCTCTTGAGCGTTAAACTGCTCGACTTTAGTACCGGCATTGAAGCCTATATTTAAATCATTGATATTATTAAATTTATAACGAAAACCTAAATTACCTCTTAGTTTTTGAGTTTGATAGCTATAATTTAAGCGACTTTGAAATGACACATATTTTCTATATTCATCATGACGTTTGGTATAGTCAATGTTTAAATTTGAATTAAAACCCTGAACCGTATTGAAATTAAGTCCAGTTATTGGACTGCTAATGCTGAATTGTTTATGTTCAAAAGAATTTTCGTAGGTGTATCCAGAGATGAGGTTTCCAATCTTAAATGTATTGTTCTTAACATCTAGAGAATCCTGATAGGTTTTAGAGTTTTTTAAGGTTTGAAGACTGTCTTTTCTAATATAGTCTGTGAGTTCTTCGGATGTTAACGGTACCGGTCGAAAACTGTTCCAGTAGATAGAATCTTTTTTGTTTGCTTCAGCTTCAAATGCCAAAACTTCATTAGTAAATACGCTAGAGTCAAAATTGGGGTTCAGCTTATAATTAGAATAATTAGCCACAAAACTACCATCGCCTTTAAATCCTAAAAATCCATATTCAAATTCAATCGTTTGAGACCTGACAATCCAATAATTACTTTGTTCATCGTAAGATGTGTTTTGTTTAATGGTTACCAAATTTGCTGCAGGGGTTTGAATTTGACTGCCAGTAACGCTAAGTTCAAGCCCATATAAACTCCATTGATCATCCACAACAAAAATAACCCCTGAAAACACACGATCGTTTTCACGCCGTGGGATGACTTTAATTTTATTGATTAAATTTCCACGATTATCATAAAAAACGCCCTCAAGTTTGTAGCGGTAATAATTAAAAGCATAATCAGCAATGGGTGACACGATTTCTGCATTGATTTCAATAGTATTTTTGTAAAAATTAAAATCAACATCACTGGCGTTATTAAAACTAAATCCATTTGCGTCTCCACTCACTTTAGAAGCACTTATTTTTTCTGAAAGTTGATTGGGTTTTTGATATTTTATCTTTGAAATGGTTTCGGATAAATACAATACTCCGGAGCGTGTAGAATCCAAACCAATATCAAGTTTAACTTCTTGACCCAAAAATTTTTCTGGCGCATTCTTAATCCTAATAAGACCTTTAGAATAAAAATCGGCAGTGTACGACTTGATTTTTTCTAGCTGTAATTTTCGATTTTCAATGGCAGCTCTTACAATGCGATTTGCAGGATTTTCATTGGAAGAAATGACTACTTCATTTAAGCTAATTTTTTCTTCTAATAAAGTAATGTCTAAGACTGTAAGGAAATTCTTTAATTTCAATGGTTTTGGTTTGTGTTTTAAACCCTAGAAACTGAAAAACAATGGTGTAGGTGCCTGGTTGAGAAAGTGTCAATACATAATCACCTTGCTCATTAGAAGTAGTTCCTACATAGGAATTTTCAATGTAAATATTAACAAATGGAATGGGTTGCTGGTTGCTGTCTGTAATGCTACCTTTGAGTTGGGCAGAAACGGATAGAGAGCAAAAAAATAATATTAATAAATAGCGCATGTTGTTGTTTGTAAATTTTAACTCATAAGACGATGGAACAAGTTGATCTTTACAAAAAGTGCTCCGTTTTTCAAATGATATTCCCTACTTAAAATTCTTCTTTACTCGATCGAGGTCCCGTTTATTGTCACGGTCTTTGATGGTCTCTCGCTTATCATAGAGTTTTTTTCCCTTTGCTAAAGAAATTCTTAGTTTTGCGAACCCTTTTTCATTAATAAAAAGCTTTAAAGGAATGATCGTTAGCCCAGAGTTTTTCACCTCCTTTTCGAGTTTTTTGAGTTCCTTTTTATTGAGTAATAACTTCCGTTCAGCTTTGGGTGCATGATTGTAATGATTTCCAAAATCATATTCTTGAATCGTCATATTAATCACAAAAAGTTCACCTTTTAAATTAAATTCACAAAAACTTTCCGTAATAGATGCTTTGCTCTCACGAATCGATTTGATTTCGGTCCCTGTTAGTACAATACCAGCAACATACGTATCCAAGAGTTCATACGTAAACCGTGCTTTTTTATTTAGTATATTAACAGATTTTTTCATCAGTTGTCAAAATTAAGCAAAATATTATTCGATGGCTAAGAGTTGATGAATAATCTCTCAAGAATTGATAATATTTATGATGTATTGGGTTGTGTAATTAGATACTTTTAGTTGTATTGTTTTTTATTTTGATGATTCTAACAGTTTAACTTAAATACACTAACAATAAAAAGCAATGCTATTCTATTGAAAAGAATTTGCATTGCTTTTTAACTAACTAACCAACACTTGTATGACGAATTTGAAACAAAATTGTTACATATTTATTGATTTTGTTGAAACGGGGCTTTCTTTTCAGATTTATTATTTAATTTTGAAGACTGAAAATGAAGGTTATTTAAATGCCTCAATTTTTATCAAAACCTAAAAATAAAATATATGGGAATTTTCGATTCTTTATTTAAATCTGAAACTAAAGACTCCAACTGGCCAGGAGAACAATTAGAAGTTTTAGACCAATTGGATGCTATAGTTAATACATCATTAACTACACCTCAATTGATTTTTAAGCATTCGACCCGTTGTAGTATTAGTCGGTTTGTGCTTGCAGATTTCATGAGTCATTTTACATATTCATCAGAAGAGTTTGGAGCCCATTATCTCGACTTATTAAATCACCGAGACATCTCTAATGTAATTGCCGAACGTTTTGATATACAACACCAATCGCCGCAATTGATTGTTATCAAAAAAGGAAAAGCAATTGCTCACGCGTCCCATGAAGGGATTAATGACTTACAGCTGAGCGATTTTTTATAAGTCTTTAAATACCGAGCTCTTTAAAAAGCTCAATTAGTTTTTTGCTGGAAGGGCGAGGAGCGTCTGCGTCCACAATATTTCCATTGGGATCAATTAATATAAATCTAGGAATACCACTCACTTTGTAATCTTGAACAAATTTAGCTTCCCAGCCAGTGCCAGTAAATAATTGAACACCTGTCAATTCTTTTTGAGTAACCATAGTTTTCCAAGCGGAGTGTGCTTTTTCCATTGTTCCGCTACGACGTGCGTCGTCCACTGAAATACTAATGAATTCAATTTTTTTGTCGTGGTATTTTGATTCTATTTTTTTTAGAAATGGGATTTCAACCTTACAAGGTCCACACCAAGTTGCCCAAATATCAATATACACATACTTTCCTTTGAAGTCGCTCAAAGAAGTTGTACCTCCTTTATGGTTTTCGTAATTTGAAAATGTAGGAGACATGGTTCCTTTTGCCAAAACCTTGCGCATTTCAAGTTTTCCCATGAAATAATTTTTATAACTTTTTTGCAAGGTTTTAAAATCTCTATCCTGGTTTTCAAAGTAAGCGGCATCAAGTTGATTGTAACTATTTTTTAAAGAATCGTACGCAACTTCTAGCTTGTCAAATGTTTTTGAAAATTCAGCTTTACTGCTCTCAAAAAGATCTTCAGATAAATAAGCTTCTTGAAGCAAACTGTTGGCTACCATAAAATTACTTCGATCAGCATCGTCACCTTCAAATTTTAAAGTTTCATCAAACGCTTTTGTGTCTAGAGTAAATGAAATGACATTATCCTTTTTTAAATAAATATTTCCAACTTCATTGCCATCGGAAAAACGATAAAACCCTTCCTCTATGTGTAGTGTATCACTAAAAGTTCCATTGTCGTTAACTTTGATTTCTTTTGTGTAGCCACTTCTGTTGCTAATAGTTATTTTTTTAAATTCATTGGCATTGGAGATTGTTCCAGAAAGGGTTGCGTAGTCTTTAGGAGTTTTTGAACAAGACCCTAATAACAGAACGATTGAAAATAGTGTGAGGATAGATTTCATTTGTATAATTTTAAAAAATTTATTGATAAGCAAGTTTCCAAAAATAAGTTAATCGTCATAAAAAATTAATAAATTAACAATTATTTGCATATTTATTTAGGAATGATCAAATTTGAGAAATATAAATAAGATATAAATGCATATTATAAGTTCTAAGCCATTAAGTTTACCAACCCTCAGAACCTTGGTGTTTGAAGGCTCAGAAATTGTACTTTCAGATGAAGTGGTTCAAAAAATTCAAGAGTGTCGAGATTATTTAGATCAAAAAATTGCGGCAACTTCTGATCCAATTTATGGTATCAATACAGGGTTTGGCTCTTTATGTGATGTGAGAATTCACTCTGAAAACCTCACAAAATTACAAGAAAATTTAGTACGATCTCATGCTTGTGGTACTGGAGCACTTGTTCCTAAGTCAATCATAAAATTGATGCTTTTATTAAAAATTAAGTCGTTGAGTTTTGGCCATAGTGGGGTTCAGTTAGAAACTGTGAACCGTTTGGTTTCATTCTACAATAATGATATTTTACCTGTCATATATACCCAAGGATCTTTAGGTGCTTCTGGAGACCTTGCACCTTTAGCACATTTGGCGTTGCCACTTATTGGTGAAGGAATGGTTTGGTATAAAGGGATCCAAACGCCTACTACTGAGGTTTTATCTGCGTTTGATTGGACGCCGATTGTACTTCAATCCAAAGAAGGACTGGCATTATTAAATGGTACACAATTTATGACTGCCTATGGTGTCCACTCATTGCTAAAATCTTTTAAATTATCTTATATGGCAGACCTTGTAGGAGCGATGTCACTTGATGCCTACGATGGACGATTAGAGCCTTTTAATCCCTTGGTGCATTTCGTACGACCTCACAACGGACAGATAAAAACAGCGAATCGTATCTTGAGTTTTTTGGAAAATAGCGAATTAATGAAGCAATCTAAAAAACACGTTCAAGATCCCTATTCGTTTCGATGTATGCCGCAAGTACATGGTGCTACAAAAGATACGCTGATGTTTGTAAAAAATACGTTTATTACCGAGATAAACGCAGTGACCGATAATCCAAATATATTCACTAAAGACGATGAAATTATTTCAGGCGGAAACTTTCATGGACAGCCTCTAGCTTTTGGTTTTGATTTTTTAAAAATTGCTATGGCTGAGTTGGGTAATATTTCTGAAAGAAGAACGTATCAGTTGGTTTCAGGTTTGCGAGAGTTGCCTTCTTTTTTGGTTGAAAAGTCAGGTTTAAACTCTGGGTTTATGATTCCACAATATACGGCAGCAAGTATTGTAAGTGTCAACAAGCAATTAGCCACTCCTGCAAGTGTTGATTCAATTGTGTCTTCAAATGGCCAAGAAGATCATGTGAGTATGGGAGCCAATGCGGCTACTCAGGCCTATCAGATTTTAGAAAATGTAGAACGAATTTTAGCAATTGAATTACTCAATGCTTCACAAGCATTGTTTTTTAGAAATCAAAAAACATCTCCATTTTTAATGGCAATTTTAACTAGTTTTAGAGCTGATATCCCTAAGGTAATAGAAGACAGAATACTTCATGATGACATCAAAAAGGCCATCAAGTTTATCCAAACCCTTGAGTTAGAGAACGACGTCTTGTTTGATTAAAATCTAAAAAAAAGCCTCACATTTTGCGAGGCTTATTCTTAAGATTCTTTCGTCTCTTTAGGCGATATTATTTTGATGTCTAATTTAGTGTCGTCTTTGCCAAGGTCTAATGATATAGTATCCCCTTCATGCGCATTGGATTTAATAATTTCCTCAGCCAGTGCATCTTCAACATACTTTTGAATGGCACGTTTTAGTGGACGGGCACCATACTGCTTGTCAAATCCTTTTTCAGCAATAAAACTTTTTGCTTTCTTACTTAATTTTAAAGTGTACCCCAATTCTGAAATACGTTTTAGAAGTTTTTCAAGTTCTATATCAATAATTTTGTCAATATCTTCTTTTTCTAAGTTATTAAACACAACTACATCGTCTATTCTATTTAAAAATTCTGGAGCAAATGCTTTCTTAAGTGCATTTTCAATTACAGATCGAGCATTAGAACTTTCTTGAGATTTTTGGGCGGAAGTTCCAAACCCAACTCCTGAACCAAAATCCTTCAATTTTCGAGCTCCAATATTAGAAGTCATTATAATGATCGTGTTACTAAAATCAATTTTTCGACCCAAGCTATCTGTTAAAAACCCATCATCAAGAACTTGAAGAAGCATGTTAAACACATCTGGATGGGCTTTTTCAATTTCATCTAAAAGAACGACAGCGTAAGGTTTACGACGAATTTTTTCGGTGAGTTGTCCACCTTCTTCGTAGCCAACATAGCCAGGAGGTGCGCCAACTAATCTTGAAATAGCAAATTTTTCCATGTATTCACTCATGTCAATTCTTACAAGGGAATCTTCACTATCAAACAATTCTCTGGCGAGTACTTTGGCAAGCTGTGTTTTACCAACACCTGTTTGTCCTAAAAATATAAATGACCCAATAGGCTTATTGGGGTCTTTAAGTCCGGCACGATTCCTCTGAATGGCTTTTACAACCTTAGAAACAGCCTCGTCTTGCCCAATTACTTTTCCATTAATGAGCTCTGGAAGTTTGGATAGTTTATTGCTTTCTTTTTGTGCAATACGGTTCACAGGAATACTGGTCATCATAGAAACCACTTCAGCTACATTTTCTTCGGTGACTAGAATTCTATTTAACTTAGACTCTGTTTCCCATTTTTCTTGTGCTTCTGTAAGGCTCTTTTCTAGACGTTTCTCATCATCTCTTAGTTTGGCAGCTTCTTCGTATTTTTGCTTTTTTACTACAGAGTTTTTAGTCGCTTTTACTTCTTCTAACTGAGCTTCTAATTCTACAATTTGGTCGGGTACATCAATATTTGTGATATGGACTCTTGATCCTGCCTCGTCCAATGCGTCAATTGCTTTGTCTGGTAAAAAACGATCGGTCATATAACGATTTGTTAATTTAACACAAGCCTCAATAGCTTCATCTGTATAATCAACATTGTGATGATCTTCGTATTTGTTTTTAATGTTATTTAATATTTCAATCGTTTCACTGACAGAGGTTGGTTCTACAATGACCTTTTGAAAACGGCGTTCAAGTGCACCATCTTTTTCTATGTGCTGTCTGTATTCATCAAGTGTTGTAGCTCCGACACATTGCAATTCGCCCCGAGCCAATGCAGGTTTAAACATATTAGAGGCATCTAAACTTCCTGTGGCGCCACCGGCACCAACAATTGTATGAATTTCGTCGATAAATAAAATAATATCATCATTTTTTTCTAACTCGTTCATGACCGCTTTCATGCGTTCTTCAAATTGTCCACGGTATTTAGTTCCAGCTACAATACTCGCCAAGTCTAAAGTAACCACACGTTTATTAAATAAAATTCGGGATACTTTTCGTTTTATAATTCTAATGGCTAAGCCTTCAGCGATGGCAGATTTGCCAACGCCAGGTTCTCCAATGAGTAGAGGGTTGTTTTTCTTTCGGCGGCTTAATATTTGTGATACGCGTTGAATCTCTTTTTCACGTCCTACAACGGGATCTAATTTTCCTTGTTCTGCCATAGCGGTAAGGTCTCTTCCAAAGTTATCTAAAACAGGTGTCTTAGATTTTTTTAATCCTTTCTGAGGGCTACTTTGACTAAAAGAACTGTCTTTGTTTTCGTCTTTGGGTAGGTCTTCACTAGGAAAAGAAGCGGCTTTTGGAGTTTCGTTGTATTCGTCGTCGTTTGTGATCATATATTTAAATTGTTCTTTAACGCTATCGTAGTCCACTTTTAACTTATTTAAAAGCTTTGTTGTCGGATCGTTTTCGTTTCTTAAAACACACAAAAGTAAATGTGCGGTATTGATAGATTTACTTTGAAAAAGTTTTGCTTCTAAAAAAGTTGTTTTTAAAGCTCTTTCTGCTTGACGAGTCAAGTGCAGGTTTTTTTTCTCATTGGAGGCTATGACAATGTTGGGGTTAGAAGGGCTTAATATTTCTACTTTACGACGCAAATGACTAAGGTCAACATCTAAAGCATTTAAAATATCAATTGCTTTACCGTTGCCATCTCTAAGCAATCCAAGCATAAGATGCTCTGTACCAATAAAATCGTGACCTAGACGTAATGCTTCTTCTTTACTAAAAGAAATAACGTCTTTAACTCTGGGGGAAAAATTATCATCCATAAATATACTTTGGTTAAAATTACAAATTCAAAGGCACTAAATCAAAAACTATACCTTATTTATTTTTCGATTATACAAATGATAGTAAAAACTAATTAAAATCAAAATTTTTAACAGTCTATTTATCAACCAATTTGCTTCTTAAAATTGTTGATAAATTTGATTAAAAAAGTCATTAAAACTCACTTTATAATAATTTGAAAAGTAGTATATTAGCTAGGTTAATAAATAAACAAAAACATAGAGTAGCATGATAGAAGGAGAAAAGTTAATCCCTATTAATATAGAAGATGAAATGAAGTCAGCTTACATCGATTATTCGATGTCTGTAATAGTGTCTCGTGCACTTCCTGACGTGAGGGATGGATTAAAACCTGTGCATCGCAGGGTATTGTTTGGAATGCATGAACTTGGTGTTAGGTCAAATACGGCTCATAAAAAATCAGCAAGAATTGTTGGAGAGGTTTTAGGTAAGTACCACCCACATGGAGATACCTCAGTTTATGACGCAATGGTTCGTATGGCGCAAGAATGGAGTTTGCGATATATGTTGGTTGATGGACAAGGGAATTTTGGTTCTATTGATGGTGACAGTCCCGCAGCAATGCGTTACACAGAAGCCAGAATGCGAAAAATATCTGAAGATATGTTGGCGGATATTGACAAGGAAACCGTTGATCATAAGTTAAATTTTGATGATACACTTCAAGAGCCTACGGTGCTGCCAACTCGAATTCCGGGTCTGTTAGTCAATGGTGCTTCAGGAATTGCTGTAGGAATGGCAACCAATATGCCCCCTCACAACCTTTCGGAAGTAGTCGATGGAATTACAGCATACATAGATAACACAGATATCGAAATTGACGAGTTAATTACACATGTCAAAGCACCTGATTTTCCTACCGGAGGAATTATTTATGGCTATGATGGAGTAAGAGAGGCGTTCAAAACAGGGCGTGGTCGTATCGTTATGCGTGGTAAAGCCATTATAGAAGAGGTTAATGGACGTGAGTGTATTATCGTTACCGAAATTCCATACCAAGTCAATAAAGCAGATATGATTAAGAAAACTGCTGATTTGGTAAATGATAAAAAGATGGAAGGCATTTCTACGATTCGTGACGAATCTGATAGAAATGGAATGCGCATCGTTTATGTATTAAAAAGAGATGCTATTCCTAACATTGTTTTGAATAAACTTTACAAATACACAGCCCTTCAATCTTCTTTTAGTGTTAATAATATTGCTTTAGTCAACGGACGTCCAGAAATGTTGAATCTAAAGGATATGATTCACCATTTTGTAGAGCATCGCCATGAAGTGGTGGTACGTCGTACAACTTATGAACTCAGAAAAGCCGAAGAACGCGCCCACATTTTAGAAGGTTTGATCATTGCTTCAGATAATATCGATGAAGTTATTGCAATTATTAGAAGTTGTTCAAATGCTGAGGAAGCTCGTGAAAAGTTAATTGAACGTTTTAAACTGAGCGAAGTACAATCCAAAGCGATTGTTGAAATGCGATTAAGACAATTAACAGGTTTAGAACAAGATAAATTACGAGGAGAGTATGACGATATCATGAAAACCATTCAAGAATTGAAAGATATTCTTGATAAAAAAGAGCGTCGTATGCAAATTATCAAAGATGAACTTATTGTTGTTAAAGATAAGTATGGAGATGAGCGTCGATCTGTGATCGAATATGCAGGAGGTGATTTGTCGATAGAAGATATGATTCCAAACGAGCAGGTGGTGATTACCATTTCGCACGCAGGTTACATCAAACGTACATCATTGACAGAGTATCGAACTCAAAATAGAGGAGGTGTTGGACAAAAAGCATCCACGACTCGTAACGAAGATTTCTTAGAGCATTTATTTGTAGGAACCAACCACCAATACATGTTGTTTTTTACTCAAAAAGGAAAATGTTTTTGGATGCGGGTTTATGAAATTCCAGAAGGCAGTAAAACTTCTAAGGGACGAGCTATTCAAAACCTAATAAACATAGAACAAGATGATAAAGTCAAAGCTTTTATTTGTACACAAGATTTAAAAGACGAAGACTATACAAATTCGCACTATGTAATTATGGCCACCAAAAAAGGACAGGTTAAGAAAACATCTTTAGAACAATATTCTCGACCAAGAACTAATGGAATTAATGCTATTACTATCAAAGAAGATGATGAGTTATTAGAGGCAAAACTAACTACTGGAGAAAGTCAAGTAATGTTAGCGTTAAAATCTGGTAAAGCCATTCGATTTGAAGAAGCTAAAACCCGTCCTATGGGTCGTGGAGCTTCAGGAGTTCGAGGAATTACACTCTCGCATGATGCAGATGAGGTCATTGGGATGATTGCTGTTGACGATATGGAAAGCAATATCCTTGTCGTTTCTGAAAATGGGTATGGAAAACGCTCAAGTTTAGAAGATTACAGAATTACAAATAGAGGCGGTAAAGGAGTGAAAACAATTTCAATCACTGATAAAACAGGAAATTTAGTATCTATCAAAAATGTAACCGATGAAGATGATTTAATGATCATTAATAAATCAGGAGTTGCAATCCGATTGGCCGTAGAAAACTTAAGAGTAATGGGGCGTGCTACACAAGGAGTTCGTTTGATCAACCTTAAAGGAAACGATTCCATCGCTGCCGTTGCAAAAGTCATGCGCGAAGATGAAGAAGATATTGAAGCCATTGATGGTTTGGTAGAAGAAGGTGGCGAAGAAGCAAATACATCTGAAGCAGGGGGCACAACTATTGATACCCAAGAAGAAGAATAACTAACAATACTAACTATTAAAACTTAAAATACGATGAAAAAATATTTTGTATTTGTAATATCACTAACCTTAAGTTTCTCTGCTTTTGCTCAAAAGAAAGAAATTAAAACAGCTACCAAAGAGATAGCTAAAGGGAATTACGAAAAAGCTGGTTTGGCACTTGATGCAGCCGAAGCTCTTTTGGGTTCTATGGATGAAAAGTACAAGAGTCAATACTACTTACAGAGAAGTATATACCTTTTAAATAGTGGTAAGCCAGACTTTAATACAGTCGAGAAATCCATTGAAACGCTAAAGATGGCAACTGCACCAGCGCAAGCGCAAGGAGTAAAGGACCAAACACAAAATTTAAAAGCACATTTGGTAAACAAAGGAAGCTCGCTTTTGAAAACAAATGATTACAAAACTTCTTCAGATTATTTTGAAAGTGCTTATAAATTGTCTTCAAACGATACTGTTTATTTGTTTTATGCAGCTTCTACAGCAGTCAATGCTAAAATGTACGATCGCTCTCTAGCGATGTATGAAGAATTGAGGAGTTTAGGGTATACAGGAATCGAAAAAAATTACCTAGCTACAAACGTAGAAACACAAGTTGAAGAAATGTTTGGGAGTAAAGTACTTAGAGATGTTTCGGTGAAATCAAAATCACACATTAACCCTAAAGACGAAACAACTAAATCTAAATTTCCAGAAATCATTAAAAACATTGCACTCATTTATGTTCAGAATGGTAATAATGAAAAGGCTTTAGAAGCCATGGCTATAGCTAGAGTAGAAGATCCAGACAATCTGGATCTATTGCTAACCGAAGCCAACGTATATTATACAATGGGAGATAATGCAAAATTTAAAGAATTATTGAAAGTCGCCATTGAAAAAGACCCTACAAATCCAGAACTACAATATAACTTAGGAGTTATTTCTGCAGAAACTGATGATTTTGAAAACTCTAAAAAATATTACCTGAGAGCTATCGAACTAAAACCAGATTATGTTAATGCTTACATAAATGTATCTGCTTTGATTTTAGGTCAAGAAGAGTCTATCCTAGATCAAATGAATAATTTAGGGTCTTCTGCAGCTGATGATCGAAAATATGATGAATTAAAAGCAAAGCGTAACCAGTTGTATCTAGATGCAATCCCGTATTTAGAAAGTGCATTTGGTATAGACCCCGCTAATTTCCAAGCCGCTAAAACACTAGCAAATATATTCAGTGCTGTAGGAAATACAGATAAATACAAAGAATACAAAGCGCTTGCAGATGCATTAGAGCCGCAAGAATAACATTTAGTATTATTGTTGAAATAAAAAGTCATTCAATTTGAATGACTTTTTTTATGAGATAATTTTTTTGATGACCCTCAATTTGTGAGAGTGTGTTTTGGTGTCCACATTATAGATACCACTTTGGTCTAGTAGGTCTATCCTAACTTTTCCATGCGCATGAATAATGTGATGATCTTCCATGATCATACCCACATGGATAATCTCTCCCTCATTATTATCAAAAAAAGCCAAATCACCTGGTTCACTTTCTTCTATAAAACTAAGGGCATCTCCCTGTGTTGCTTGTTGAGAGGCATCTCTTAAAATTTTGAATCCATTTAGTTTATAAACCATCTGTACTAATCCAGAACAATCAATGCCAAAAGGTGTTTTTCCACCCCATAAATAAGGAGTGTTAAGGTATAAAACCGCAGTATCAATGAGTTTAGATTTTTCTTTAGTTCCGACCGATTTTTCTCCTTCAAAAGCATGCTTTAAATAAGATAAACCATTGAGTGTTGATCCTAATAAGATAGGGTGTAATTGTTGTTTTTGATTTGTGATAAAATCAACCAAATCGGTAGACATTAAAGGATCCGATTTGTGTAGATCTTTGTATTCTAATTCGTCAATAAATAGAAACTGCTTATTGTCTATCCACCCTTCATATTTATCAAATCCCAAACGAATGCGACTCCATGATTTTCGATGCTCTAAAACTTTAAAATAATCACCATAGAGCACTTGCGAAATTAATTCGCTCGTATCAGAAGCTTCTGATCTTAAAGCAACAACGCTTAGATAACAAAGACCGTATTGCATTCTCTATATATTTCGTTCAAGGATCAATGCCGAAGCACCGCCACCGCCATTACAAATCGCTGCAGCTCCAATTTTTCCATTATTTTGTTCGAGTACACTCAATAAGGTTACTACAATTCTTGCCCCTGAACATCCTAGTGGGTGGCCTAAAGAAACGGCACCACCATTGACATTCACGTTTGAATCGTTGAGTTCCAATAATTTCATATTTGCTAAGCCTACTACTGAAAATGCTTCATTGAACTCAAAAAAATCAACCTCCGAAATATCAATAGCTGCTTTTGCCAACGCTTTAGGTAGTGCTTTGGATGGTGCTACAGTAAACCATTCAGGTTCTCTTGCAGCATCGGCATACCCTTTTATAGTTGCTAAAGGTTTTAGTCCCAATGTGTTTGCTTTTTCTTTACTCATAAGTATCAACGCGGCAGCACCATCATTTATGGTGGATGCGTTTGCAGCCGTAACAGTTCCGTCTTTGGTAAATGCAGGACGTAAGCTAGGGATTTTTTCTAATCGGACGTTTGTATATTCTTCGTCTTTGTCTACTACAATCGGTTCTCCTCTTCGTTGTGGAACTTGTACTGGAACTACTTCAGAGTTAAATTTACCTGCATTCCAAGCTTCCTTAGAGCGGTTGTAGGATTGGATCGCAAAAGCATCTTGTGCTTCTCTACTAAACTGGTGTTCTACTGCACAACAATCTGCAAAAATTCCCATAGCTTGATTTGCATAAGCATCAACCAAACCATCTTTTTGTAAGCCATCGTCAAATGTAACTGGACCAAACTTATGTGCTGAGCGTGCATGGTGGTAGTGTGGAATTGAACTCATGTTTTCCATACCCCCGGCAACGACAATTTCAGCATCTCCCAAAGCAATCGATTGAGCGGCTTGCATAATCGTTTTCATTCCAGAAGCACAAACTTTATTGACAGTAGTACAAGGAACGGAGTCTGGAATACCTGCATAAATAGCGGCTTGTCTTGCAGGTGCTTGTCCTGTACCTGCTTGTACAACATTCCCCATTAATACCTCATCTACAAGATCAGGGCTAAGATTGATTTTTTCGAGAGCGCCTTTAATAGCAGTCGCGCCTAATTTTGGTGCAGGTACAGAAGATAGACTTCCTAAAAAACTTCCGATGGGAGTTCTTGCTGCGGATACTATTACAACGTCTTTACTCATAGTTTAGAATTTAGAGATGCTCCATGCGAAAATAACTAAAATTTAGGATATATAAAGTAGGAATGTTTTAATATAGAGAGAAAATATACTTCTTTTTATTACTTTTGGGTGTTGACTGTATCGTAATATTAGAATTAGTTGAAATTTACTTTTTTTTAAACGACTAATATTGTGTTTATGAAATTCCTTAAATATGCTATGAATCATCCATATTTAAAGACTAACAACTAAGATAATTATTAATAACAAACGAGTTTTTCTTTAAAAATAGCAAATAGTGAGAGATATAATGAACCTTTTTCATAAAAACCATTCCTTAATTTATAAGGTCTTCCTTTTTGTTTTGACCACCTTTGTTATTGTCTTTTTGTTTCCAAAAAGTGGAACTTTTAGGTACAGTTTTGAAAAAGGAAAACCTTGGCAATCCGAAAACCTATACGCACCTTTTGATTTTGCAATTAAAAAAACAATTGAAGAAATTGATTTAGAAAAACAACAAATAGAGCTACAATCCCCTGTTTTTTTTGATGTTGATACCACAGTGTTAGCTACAGTAAAAAATGATTATTCTTCTGCATTTGATAGATTATTTTTTGAGTTACCAAAAGATCAAGTTAAAAAGGACTTGTTTGATAATGGGGCTGTACTACTGGATCAATTGTATCAAAGTGGCGTACTTCAAACTCCATACGATTACGATCCCAATCAACAAATTTCTATTTTGGTTGATAAAACGCAAAGTGGAGTTAAACGTTTCGATAGCTTTTTCCTTCAAACCAATTTAAAATCATTTGTAGAATCTAGTGTAGAAGATCTAGAGTTAGAAGCCTATAAACAGCGTTACTTGGCACTGTTTTTTGATGTTGTAAAACCCAACACACAATTAAATAAAGCAATTACTCAGGTGTCACTTGAAGAACGCTTAAGTCAAATGAAATTAGTTCGTGGTCGTGTGGATAAGCAAACCCTTATTATTTCAAAAGGAGAAGTAGTTCAAGGCGACAAATATGCAGTTCTAAACTCATTAGTTTCTGAATATGAATCACAGGTTTGGACCGATTCAAACTACACCCTAGTTGTGACTGCCTATACCGTTTTGGTCTCCTTGGCTCTGTTGATGTTGTTGTTATTTATGAAAAAATACAGAACGGAGGTCTTTTCAAATAATACCAAAGTCACCTTCATATTTTTTAATATTGTTTTGATGGTATTCTTAACCACTTTGGTTGTCAATTATAATTCGTCTTATATATATATTGTACCCCTGTGTATTTTACCTTTAATTCTCAAAGCCTTTTTTGATGCACGATTAGGGTTGTTTACACACGTAATCACAGTGCTATTGCTAGGTTTTGTCGTGGCGAATAATTATGAGTACATGTTTTTGCAAATCATTGCTGGAATTGTGACCATACTAACCGTATCGGAACTCTATAAGCGTGCAAATTTATTTATATCCGTGGGACAAATTACCTTGATATACATCGTTTCTTATTTTGCTTTTTTTGTAATTCATGAAGGAAGTATAGACAGCCTAAAATGGGAAACCTTTTTGTTATTTGTCTTATGTGGATTGGCAACGCTGTTTGTACAGCCACTAATATATGTGTATGAAAAACTCTTTGGGCTTGTATCGGATGTATCCTTATTAGAATTATCAGACACCAATTCAAAACTATTAAAAGAATTGTCGGATAAAGCACCAGGAACTTTTCATCATTCTTTAAATGTAGCTAATCTAGCCGAGGCTGCGGCTAATGAAATAGGTGCCAATACGATGCTTGTAAGAGTAGGTGCCTTATATCATGACATTGGTAAAATGAAAAACCCCACCTATTTTACCGAAAATCAAATGACAGGAACCAATGCGCATGATGAGTTATCTCCTAAAGAAAGCGCAAAAATCATCATCAATCATGTTATAGACGGAATCGAGTTAGCCAAGAAAAATAACTTGCCTGATCGTGTCATAGATTTTATCAGGACACATCATGGGACGAGTATGGTCTATTACTTTTATAACAAACAAGTAGAGTCGAATCTAGATTTTAAAAACTCTGATTTTTCTTATAACGGACCAAAGCCATTTAACAAAGAAACAGCTATACTTATGATGTGTGATAGTGTGGAAGCGGCGTCTAAAAGTTTAAAAGACCCCAATTCAACTAAGATAAATAATTTTGTAGATGCAATTATTTCCAAACAAATGGAATCAGATCAATTTTTAAATGCGGATATCACCTTAAAAGAAATTCAGTCGATTAAGAAGGTGTTAAAGCAAAAATTGGCCAATATGTATCACTTGCGAATAGAATATCCGGATTAAAATAAAAATGCTTGTAAAAAAGTAAAAAAATTGTTTGCGTTCTAGATAATGAAAAGTTACATTTGCAACCGCAATTTTAATTGCGCAAGTTCATTTAATAGGAGAGGTGCCAGAGTGGTAATGGAGCAGATTGCTAATCTGTCGACGGGTAACTGTCGCCAGGGTTCGAGTCCCTGTCTCTCCGCAAAAAGTAAATTAACAACAGATAACCAATTCGGGGTGTAGCGTAGCCCGGTTATCGCGCCGCGTTTGGGACGCGGAGGTCGCAGGTTCGAATCCTGCCACCCCGACAATAGTTTTTCGTTTATTTATAAACACTTTTAAACGTCACAAAAAATCTGTTATTGATTCATTTTTATTTAGATAACCAATTCGGGGTGTAGCGTAGCCCGGTTATCGCGCCGCGTTTGGGACGCGGAGGTCGCAGGTTCGAATCCTGCCACCCCGACAGTATGGTCGCATAGCTCAGCTGGATAGAGCACCTCCCTTCTAAGGAGGCGGTCCTAGGTTCGAATCCT
>CALSUF010000005.1:0-7500 GCA_943789465.1 uncultured Flavobacteriaceae bacterium
GGGTAAGGATTGATTCCCAACACACGTAATTTTGATAGTTTTTCTCGACGGACAATTTCTTGTTCTGAAAGTTGCGACATAATACTTTGATAAAAATTTAAAGACACAAAGATAACGACTATTGCTTAGGATTTCAATTAAAGATCAATAAATCCTACATTGTCTTTGTAACGTTTTTTTAGAAATTTCGTCTTATAGATATAACTAAAATTAACCTTAATTATTTATGAGTATTTGGCGCGTAATAGTATCTATTTTTTTCCCACCCATAGCAGTGTTTGACAAAGGATGTGGTTCCATAATTATTGTGTTTTTATTAACGCTTTGTGGATGGGTGCCTGGCGTGATCGCTGCATTGGTGATTTTGAACAATCCTAAGTCATAATTCTGTATATTTGCGGCCTATGAATAAAGCTGTCAATATACAAGATCTAGGACTCAAAGATTACAAGGAAGCTTGGGATTACCAAGAGACCTTATTTAAACAAACCATTGATATCAAAATTAAAAATCGTCGGGAGTCTGCGGAATTAACCACACCCAACCATTTGTTGTTTGTCAGTCACCCGCATGTATATACTTTGGGTAAAAGCGGTGATATCTCCAATCTTTTGTTATCGGAATCTCAATTAGAATCCAAAGGCGCTACTTTTTATAAAATTAACCGTGGTGGCGATATTACCTATCATGGTCCAGGTCAAGTGGTGGGGTATCCAATTTTAGATTTAGAAAATTTTTTCACAGATATTCATAAGTTTTTACGTTTTTTAGAAGATACCATTATTTTAACTTTGGAAGAGTACGGGCTAAAAGCCGAACGCAGCCCTGGAGAAACAGGGGTATGGCTAGATGTTGGAACACCCTTTGCACGCAAAATATGTGCCATGGGAGTGCGTGCAAGTCGATGGGTCACTATGCATGGATTTGCTCTAAATGTCAATGCCGACTTGGGTTATTTTGACAATATAATACCATGTGGAATTCGAGGAAAAGCAGTTACATCATTACATGTAGAACTCGGGCAAGCTAAGATCGATGAAGCGGAGGTAAAAGCAAAACTTTTAAAACATTTCCTAAAACTTTTTGACGCTACAAAAGTTTAGTATAGCTGATACATAATTAAGCTATTAGAATCTCCTTTGGTTACAAACTCAAGGGAGGCGTCTGCGTCTGCATTTGCCAAATCAATAGCACTTGTTCCAAAAACAGGAACACTAGGAAAGAGTTTGGCTTGACTGTCAAATATCCAAATTTTTTGAGCTTGTAAATCGGTAATTGAAATATATATTTTATCCCTTAAATAAAACAAATGAGGCGGGGTATAGCTTCCGTATTCTAAATCTACACTATTGGATTTTATAGATAATTTATTATCGCTTCGAGTTACCAATGTTTTCGAAGAACTTGTAATGTCATGCGTTGAGTCAAGTCCTAATGTTTGACGACTCACAGTTCCTTTTGTGTTCACTTGGATTAAATGACCCTTCGCATTTGTAGTTGTAAATAAAGAGTTGTAAAAGTAAATTGCTTCTCCAGAAAAATTAATAGCCTCTTTTACTTTGACGCGATTATTTCCGCGCCTATCTAATAATTTAAGCTGGTTGCCAGCACTAAAAACAATAAAATCTTTCCCAAGAACTCGAAAGTGCTTTGGTTGACTTCCAATGGTCTGCGTGGCTTTGTATTTAAATCCTTTAACAGATTTTCCTTTTGAGTCGTACATCAAAAGGTTTTTCTTTTGTGTGATTAAAAACCGATAATTTCTTTGTTTGTCATAATCAAAGACTGCCAAGGGTTGTGTAATATCATCCTTAAATTCCAACGGAAAACGCTCTACATTTTTACCATTCCGATCTATAACATACAACCTATTTTGTGTTGCAAATGTGAGCTGTAAACGACCGTTTCTGTACAAGTCTACCTGCTCAACTTTTCCTAAAATAGCACCCTTTATTTTCTTTTTCCATAGGATGACCCCCTTGTTTGAAATTAGATATAAATTATGATCAATATCTTGAACCAAAATATCTTTCTTTTTGGTTCTGTGGTTGGTAACAAATAGGGGATCCATCAAAATAGAGTTTGAAAGTGTCAAACTAAATGATTCGCTAATTTGTGTTTTTGATTGTTTTGATTTTGATTTTTGGAGGATACTATTAATATGTACAATATGATCGTCTTTAACCAACTGTAAACCAGAAAGTTTATAGGCACTAAGGTCTTTTTTATTTAAATTCGTGTCAAAAAGTTCTTCTAAAACAGTTCCCAAAGTTTTAGTGTCAAAATAAGTTTGAAAAGAAGCTTCGTCGCTCAATGATTTTTGAATTCTTTCGTAAGCATAAGACGTTTCAAGTGTATTTTTATTGAGGTAATTTGAAATCACAAGTTGCAATACTTTTTCAGAACTGGAAAACACCAAATAGTCGTCTATAATGATAAATTTTGTTGTATTTATTAGAGACAAAAACGGACTAAAAGTATCTGTAAACAAAGAGGGATCTGTAAATTCAAACACTGGAACAGATCTAAAACTACTCAGCTCATTTTGGAAGCTGGTTAAAGTTTCATAAGTTGCATTGATGTCGATGGATTTCAGTGCAACACCCTCACCTTCAGAAGTTTCAAACTTGCTAATTTCTTTAATGGTATTAAAAAAGGTTTTTGAAAACTCAGATACTTTTGAGGTATACCCTGCGGAATCAATATTCCGATTCAGTTGCTCAAAATCAGTATAATTAAACGAATTAATCAGCGAACTTTCACTTGGGATAATCGATTGTAAACTTTGGGGTTGCGGTTCTAATGCTTCAAAAAGCTTAAACCATTTATTTTGAGATTTTTCATCTAAAACAGTTCCGTTAATCTCAATACTTTCAGGAGTCACGTTAAACCCTAAATATAACGACTCCGCATTTAGTAATGGGATTGATTTTAGCTCTGGAAACGCCTTACAATACACCGAAAAAGTATTTGTTTTTTGATGTAGTTTAGAAGTTTTTGAATACTCAGAATCCCTTTGCATTTTCAAAGATTCAAGAACTGACCTAGAAGTGGAAGCCACTAAAACACTATCTAATTTCATGTATGGAATAGGAAGTGTATCGGATGAAGGGAAGTTTCTTTGGTGGGTAATAAAGGTAAATACTTTTGAGGTAGATTCCTTAGTTATACAAACTAAAATCGGACTTAAACTTTTAAGGCTATCAAGTGGAATAAGCGCTTTTTTTAAGGATTTAAAAACGCCTGTTTTAGAAATCAATTCATTGTTGTCAATAGCGCTTTGAAAACCTTCCAGTGAGTTTATAGACAGTACAATAGATGTATTTTTTGGAACCAAATCCTCAATAGTAAGTGGCGATTTTTGAGTGTAATCACAACTACAAACCGTTAAAATAATAACTAAAAAATATAAAAACTTATGCATTGTCTGTTCTCCTTTATTGGACTCTAAACAAAGATAAGACTTATAATTCAAAAGGGAGTTATTCTGCTAAAAGTCTAAAAGAAAGTCGGTGGTATTTGGTCGTGCCATATTTACGAATTGCCGCGCGGTGCTCTTTCGTAGGATACCCTTTGTTTTGTTTCCAGTTATACATCGGAAATTCTTCGTGGATTTTCTCCATATATGCATCTCTATAGGTTTTTGCCAATACAGATGCAGCAGCAATATTTTGATACTTGCCATCGCCTTTAATCACCGTCTGGTGTGGGATAGATTTAAATTCCTTGAACCGATTGCCGTCAACACTGATAAACTCTACTTTTTCTAATTTTGAAATTGCTTGATGCATTGCTAAAATAGAAGCGTTTAGAATATTTATGCGATCAATTTTTTTTGGAAACACGTGTGCAACCCCAAAAGAAATAGCTTGGGTTTCAATGATAGGTTTTAAGAAATTCCGTTTTGTATGTGACAATTGTTTGGAGTCGTTTAGAATTTCATTCGAAAAATCTAAGGGTAAAATAACCGCTGCCGCAGTTACAGGCCCTGCCAAGCACCCCCGACCTGCCTCGTCTGTACCACACTCAAATTCTAAATTTGAAACATTTAAGTCCAACATAAACCGCATCTTAAAGTTAAATTGACTGTAAAAATCAGTCTTTATGCCGTAAAAAAACAAAATAGATTAGATATTTGCTATTTTTGTGCGAATAATAATTTGCTATTAGAGCCTTGTATATGTATAAATTAGTTTTAATTCTTTTCTGTTTGCTCCTTGGAACTACGGCTTTCTCTCAAGAAAAATTCATTCCACAGGAGTCAAAAGAATTGCCTAAAAGTTTAAAAACCAATCGTGACGTGCGCGATTCTATATCCGACCGTTCTTCTAAAAAAGTTGTCAAAAATGAAAAGGCAAACATTAAAGACTATCTAATTATTTCTCGTGAAAACGACAGCATTCAGCTAGATACAACCTTGTCTATATATAAGGAGTATAAATTTAACTACCTCCGAAAAGATGATTTTGCATTGCTTCCGTTCAGTAATATGGGGCAAACCTACAACACCCTCACCAAAGATTTTAATTCAAATGCACTTCAGCCTTCATTTGGAGCGCAAGCAAAACATTTCAACTATATGGAAATGGCTGATATTAATTATTACCATGTACCAACACCACTAACGGAACTGTTGTACAAGACTGGTTTTGAACAAGGACACTTGTTAGATGCATTTTTTACGGTTAACACCACTAAGCAATTTAATTTTTCGATTGCATTTAAAGGTATGCGTTCCTTAGGTAAGTACGTGCATGTTTTGTCAAGTTCAGGAAATTTTAGGTTCACAACAAATTACAAAACTAAAAACAAACGATATGTAGCACGTGCGCATATCGTTATCCAAAATATTTTGAATCA
This sequence comes from uncultured Flavobacteriaceae bacterium, assembly GCA_943789465.1. Lineage (GTDB taxonomy): Bacteria > Bacteroidota > Bacteroidia > Flavobacteriales > Flavobacteriaceae > Hel1-33-131. The sequence continues at coordinate 4,861 of CALSUF010000005.1, forward strand.
AGAAAATGGAGGCCTTTCAGATGAAGATATTTTAAATTTTGAATCTGGAGATGAAGAGTTTTTAGACCGTCCCATATTTGACCCCATCTTTCAAGATGCTGAAAATAATTTAGAATGCAGGCGTTTCTACTTTGACCACTCCTATATATTAAAAGAGAAAGATTCTCTTAATTCTAATAAAATAGCAGTAGGAAATGTCCTTTCATTAGAAGATAAATATTACCAATTTAAACAAGCAACAACCAATAGCTATTTTGGAGATGCCTTTATTTCTTCAAAAATTTTCGACAAAGTAGCTCTCGAAACCTTTTATGCAGAATTTAATGCACGTTATTCAAATAAGACTTTAGGTGCTTTTAAAGTGAATGCGGGATATACGAACTATAATTATGGCTATAACTCTGTTGTAGTTCTAAACAATCAAAGAATTACCAACCGCCTTTTGGGTTCTGTTGTTTCATTTGGCGGGACCTACGAAAAAACGATTGGGGAATTTGCCCTAAAAGGAGATATTGGCTTAAACCTTACAGGGGATTTACAAGGAAACTTTCTAAATGCCCAGGCCTCCTATAGTATTAATGAGGACATGGATGTGAGTGCCAACCTCAATTCAAACTCTAAGGCACCTGATTTTAACTTTCAGTTGTTTCAAAGTGACTATCTAAATTACAACTGGGAAAACAATTTTAAAAACCAAAACACAAAACAATTAGCCTTTGAGCTTAACTCTAAAAAATTTGGAACCCTTCAGATAGATTACAATTCATTAAACAATTACGTGTATTTCACTAAAGACGACTCTGTTGATGGTGGAGGTGTCAAACCTTTTCAGTTTGATGAAACCGTCAATTATCTAAGAGCAAAATTGTCAAATGAGTTCAGTTATAGAAACTTTGCCTTGAACAATACCGTCCTATTTCAAGAAGTTATGGATGGAGAAGACGTATTTAATATGCCTCAAATCGTTACGCGGCACTCCTTATACTATACAAACGAATTCTTCAAGAAAGCTCTATTCCTGCAAACTGGGGTGACATTTAGTTATTTTTCTAGCTATTACATGAACAGATACGATCCGTTACTGGCAGAATTCTATGTGCAAAACACTACGGAAATAGGCGATTTTCCACGAATTGACTTTTTTATCAATGCCAAAATTCGTCAAACACGTCTCTTTTTAAAGGCAGAACACCTCAATTCTTACTTCACTGGCTACAATTTCTACTCAGCTCCTAACTACCCATACCGAGATTTTATAGTCCGATTTGGAATTGTTTGGAATTTCTTTCTCTAGTTCAATACTTATAAAGTCTTGTAATTCAGAAGATAAAAGTTGATAATAAAATAAAATTTAAAAACGTCAGTAATAAGTCTTGTTTAGGGACAAAAAGGTTGTATGTTTGCAGCCGCTAAAAAACGGAAGTTAATTAGTTTACGATCTTGAGTTATTGAGGTGTTATAAGGTTTGAAAAAAAAGTAATTTTATTTTCAAAAAGCGTTGAGATAAACAAAAAAGGTTTTATATTTGCAGCCGCTTAGGTCTTAAATGATTTAAGTCTGTAAAAAAGAAGTTCATTAAACATATTGATTGACAGCGTAAATAATTAATTGGAAACGATTGATTAGATACAGAGAATAAACCATTTTGAGTACAACACATTAAATTTCCTTTAGTTGTTAATAGTACTAGATTCTTAATTGAATCTTAAAAATTAACGATGAAGAGTTTGATCCTGGCTCAGGATGAACGCTAGCGGCAGGCTTAACACATGCAAGTCGAGGGGTAACAGGGTAGCTTGCTATTGCTGACGACCGGCGCACGGGTGCGTAACGCGTATACAATCTACCTTATACTGGGGTATAGCCTTTAGAAATGAAGATTAACCCCCCATAGTCTCTTTATGTGGCATCACTTTAAGAGTAAAGGTTACGGTATAAGATGAGTATGCGTTCTATTAGTTTGTTGGTAAGGTAACGGCTTACCAAGACTACGATAGATAGGGGCCCTGAGAGGGGGATCCCCCACACTGGTACTGAGACACGGACCAGACTCCTACGGGAGGCAGCAGTGAGGAATATTGGACAATGGAGGCAACTCTGATCCAGCCATGCCGCGTGTAGGATGACTGCCCTATGGGTTGTAAACTACTTTTATACAGGAAGAAACACCTCTACGTGTAGAGGCTTGACGGTACTGTAAGAATAAGGATCGGCTAACTCCGTGCCAGCAGCCGCGGTAATACGGAGGATCCAAGCGTTATCCGGAATCATTGGGTTTAAAGGGTCCGTAGGTGGATAATTAAGTCAGAGGTGAAATCTTGCAGCTCAACTGTAAAATTGCCTTTGATACTGGTTATCTTGAGTTATTATGAAGTAGTTAGAATATGTAGTGTAGCGGTGAAATGCATAGATATTACATAGAATACCAATTGCGAAGGCAGATTACTAATAATCAACTGACACTGATGGACGAAAGCGTGGGTAGCGAACAGGATTAGATACCCTGGTAGTCCACGCCGTAAACGATGGTTACTAGCTGTTTGGACTTCGGTCTGAGTGGCTAAGCGAAAGTGATAAGTAACCCACCTGGGGAGTACGTTCGCAAGAATGAAACTCAAAGGAATTGACGGGGGCCCGCAC
>CALSUF010000005.1:12500-30031 GCA_943789465.1 uncultured Flavobacteriaceae bacterium
ATGGTGGGTTTTAAAAAGTTTTTCGGCTTTGCTTAGACCATCGTTTAGGTGTAAAACAATAGGCTCTGTGGCCATAATGTGCTGGACGGATTCACGTTTTTTCATGATGTTAGATTTAGGTGCATCTAAAAATAAGAAAAAATTGATAAAAAAAGAAATAGGCTTTGTTAGTTACTTGGAGTTGCGGATTTTTTTAACCTTCTAATCAACTTTACTCACAGTTAGTAATTAGTCATACTTTTATACACCACCCAAAGAATGAAAAGACCGAATAAGATATCAAACAACTACATGGATTAGTTTTTTTTTCACGATCATAGATTTGGTTTGATTAGCACGAGCATGTTGCTCTCGTTAGTGGGTTTTTAAATGTATTATTTTTTTCATTCTAAGATTTTTAATGTTTTCAATTTTGACAAATGAATTACTGTTATCTATTGTGTTTCTAAAGAAAAGATAGTTTTTAATTACTCCAATAAATAAATAAGTTTCGTTTGTGCTTATTAGTTTTGATTCAGTAGAATAAATTACGAAGTGTGTTGGCTGTCCTGAAATAATTAATCTAGCTTTTTCTCTGTTATTTAATCCAATGTGAGATAAAGCACAAACTATGGCTCCATAAAATATGAGATATGAAAAAAGTTTTTTATCATATAGGTATTTAACTGCCACAAAAATTGTAAAAAACATAAATTGGGTGCTCATACTACTATGTAAAAAGAAAAGATGATACGTTGTTTCTGTATAAAACAAGTACCAACCAATAATTATCGGATAAAATAAAAAACCTTGCCAGAAAAAAATAATAATCAATATTTTAATTAAATAGGTAAGTATTTTAAAAACATTTTTAAGTGTTATCTTATTTTTAGAAACACAAAATTTTAACTCTTCAATAATATTAATTATTCCTTGAGTGGTATATAAAGGGGTTTTTTGATTTGAAGTTCTCTTTGAAGCATATGTGAAAAAAAGTAAACCAATTAAAGGAAGTATAATTAACGTTTTCGGAAAAAAAGAGGTGAGTATTTCACCTGTCGTCATAAAACTGCTTACTTCTATTCCAAAGCAAAAATAATAACTGTATGCATCAAAAAAACCAATAAATACAATAAGTGCATATGCAAAGGAGTAGGAAAAAATACTTTTATTCATGAAATAGATTTAGAATCTTGTCTTTTAATAAATTTTAATAGAGTGGGTCTAATTTTATTTATTTTCTCATTTCCCACCTTTCTGTCTGTTACACTCTTTACAGAGCATTTGTCCGTTGTTGAGTTCAGTTTTTCCGCCTTTGTGCCAAGGTTTGATGTGGTCGGCTTCCATTTGTCCAATTTCAAAATGGTCCTCACAAGCTGGACACACTCCTTTTTGTTGTTCGTAGAGCGTCCGCTTTTGGCTTTGGGAAAACGCCCGAATATTAAGGTGCTTTTCTTTGCCTGTCAGCACATAGGCATATATTCCTTTCTTTTTGGTCACATCATCATCTTGCATCAAGCGCGCAATTTCTTTTTCTAGCTTTGCAGAATCCCAAGCGTTGTCTTTATGCGAATTATACAGTTCTCCCCAAGGGATGCCTTTCATTTCTCGGCGGTAGTTGGGGAACACCGTTTGTACCCAATTGATCACTGCCAGAAAATACAGCCACAGCTCGTTGGCGTTGGGTTGGTTTTGACGTTCTGCCATATAGGCTTCAATAGCACCTTCTGAATGCCAATCAATAGTGGTTTCTAGATAATCTTGACGAATGGGAGACCCACTCAAATACTTACTTCCCATACCGTAGGCAGGGCAACCGTTTTTACTAAAATGCCGTTTGGCATCCGTAACCCAAGCCCCCGAATAGACCGCATTGCGCAGTTCTTGGTGGGTGAGCTCTTCTCCAGCGATGTTGATGGTTCTAAACCATTCTAGTTTTTCACTGGCTGCGCCTTCACAGAAATACACCATCAGTTTATAGCTTAGGATTTGTGCCTGTTCATCGTCTTGCAGGTTATGAAAATAGCGCATGTCCACGGAAAAATCACCTTGAATATATTGACAAATGGACACCGTTCGTTGTTGTCCGTCAATGATTTCATAATTGCCGTCCTCACGCACTGCCCAGTACATGACATTGAGTGGAAAACTTTTTATAACGGTATGGATCACGGCATCACGTTGTTTATCTTTATACACAAACTCGCGTTGGTAGGGGGGACGTATGTCCAATGTTCCGCCATAGCCACGTACACCGCTTTCTTGGTTGTCCACATAGCCTTCGGTCAATTCTCGGATGGTAATTTCTTTGAGTATTATCTTCATTTTTTGGGTTCTTTTTTAATGGTATGTTTGATTTTTAGCATGGCTAAATTGAGTTCAATAGTGGTTTCACTAGCCGCGTTGGAATCAAATTCTCGATTGAGAATATCACTAATAAGGGTGCCACTTTTTTTGATGAGCTTTTGTTGTTGATTTTTATCCTTTTCTAAAGCCAGTTGTTTCGCTACTTTACCAAATGATCTGATTCTATGGTAGGTTTCAATGATTTCTAGTGTGGCTTTAGTGGCTTGTTTGGACTTTAAAATGGTGGCCAACATATACAGCCCTTTCTCCGTAAAGACATAGGGCAGACTCCGTCTTCGCGATAAGTTTGCGGTGGAAATTTTCCACCGCAAACTTTGTAACTCTCTGCTTGTCAATTGAATAACATACCCTTTAGGAAACTTTTTTTGGTTGTTTTTTACCGCCTTATTCACGTCTCGTGTCTGTACACCATACAACTTGGCAACATGGCTATCCAACACCACTTGTTTACGTCCAAACGACACCAAGTAGTGTTCCAAAGGTTCTATGGAACTTAACGCTTTTTTATTCATATGCGTTTGTTTTTGATTAAGATTCTGGCGTAAATTTTCTTTCCGTTTATATATGGATATCCAAAATTGAATTCATCTTTCTTAGTAGTTGTCATTCGACCAATTAATTCAAACTGCTTAGGATTGTACTTGTCCAAAAAAGTAATGGGCACGCCCATAGCTCCTTTGTAGTCCATAGGGATTTCTTTGGTTTTATCCACGTTGATGGCATCGTAATTGTCGTATTTGGGGTAGTCTTCTTCAGAGTAGGTTTTGTATAAAATGAGGTCTTCGTGGCGTTTGTTATGGTCTAAATTGGTGAACCATCTTACGCCTTTTACTCTAATAAATTTTCTGCCATTTTCATCAATACGGTATCCTGCGGCTTTTAATGGATAATTATCTGGTACCCCCAAACTCTCTATCTCCACTATGAATACTAGGGCCAAACCAGAGTTTATTTTTCTTAATTAATGGAAAAATTTCTTTGTAGGTAATTGCATTTAAATTCCCTAGTATGATAAATTTTTTGTCGTATTGGATCAGTTGTGCCACATATTCTCTAAAGAGTGAGAAGGGCGGGTTGGTGACCACAATGTCGGCTTGTTGTAAAAGAGCTATACTCTCGGCACTTCTAAAATCACCATCGCCTTTAAGATATTGGACACCAATCTCCTCAACGTCTGGTGTTTTGTTGTTGTTTTTGTCACCATAGTATTCTAAGTAAATCGCCTGTTCAGAAGTATGTTTGCTGAACAAATCCCTATTTTGGTTTTGGTAGCAAGTAGTAATGAGTTTTTTTAAGCCTAAATCTTCAAAATTGTAAGAGAAATAATGAAAGAAATTACTCATTCTGGGATCATCACAATTGCAATACACGACCTTATTTTTAAAGTGTGCTTTGTAATGTTTGAGTTCGTTTTCTATATCCGTTAATTGGGTATAGAATTCGTCTTTTTTGGCATTTTTGGCTTGGTGTAGGTTTCGATTTAGGGCAGTTTTGGGCATAGACGGGTTGTTGAGTTACTATTGTTATATAGTAATTCAATCCCGTACTTTATGCGTTTATTGGTTTTTTGTAGAATTAGATCAGGGCTCTAAGACAGGTTAAATGTAGTAAAAATAGTTGAGTTAATTTCAAAGGCAATTCTAGGTCCCTTAAGATGTTTAAATTTGCGGTGGAAATTTTCCACCGCAAAGAGGGTTAATACGTTGGTTTATAGCGCAAAAGCGGTGTGTTACGTTTCCTAAATAGAAGCACTTACCGTCATTACGAGGGAAGTATGAGCGAAGTAATCTGTTGATAAAAACTAAAATTAAACAGATTGCCACGTCCTGCGTCCTCGCAATGACGTAAGGTCAAACAGATTGCCACGCTTGCTCCGCAAGATACTTTCGATCAAAATATATTTTGATTTCAGTAGTGTTCGCAATGACGTAAGGTCAAACAGATTGCCACGTCCTGCGTCCTCGCAATGACGTGAGGTCAAACAGATTGCCACGCTTGCTCCGCAAGATACTTTCGATCAAAATATATTTTGATCTCAGTAGTGTTCGCAATGACGTTGTCAATCAAAATAAAACAACCAACCATCAGATACATCATTCCATTCAGGATTATCAGTATTTACTAAGCTTTCCTTTCGTTTTCTGTTTCCAGATTTTATTTGTTTTTCTCTTGAAATGGCTTGATTAATATCATCAAATTCTTCAAAATAAATGAGCTTATCGCAATTGTATTTATAAGTGAAGCCTTTATATGTTTTTGTTTTGTGCTGATAGACTCTTTTGAGTAAATTACTTGTTACGCCGACATAAATAACTGTGTTGTTTTTATTAGCCATAAAGTAAACATATGATTTTTTCATGATCTAAATTTAATTAATTACCGTCATTACGAGGGAAGTATGACCGAAGTAATCTGTTGATAAAAACTAAAATTAAACAGATTGCCACGTCCTAGGTCCTCGCAATGACGTGAGGTCAAACAGATTGCCGCGTCTTACATCCTCGCAATGACGTGAGGTCAAACAGATTGCCACGCTTGCTCCGCAAGATACTTTCGATCAAAATATATTTTGATCTAAGTAGTGCTCGCAATGACGTGCTATTAAATGGAAGCCACAAACTCTAAAAACACTTTTTTATGCAACTCTAAATCCATTTTTGGAGACAGTGAGACCCGCACAATATAATCTTTATCTCCTTCCTTGGTAGTCCCTTGTGTGGACGTCGCAGGAATGGTCCAATAGCACCCTTGTAACTGCCCATAGCTCACACAAAACTTACTTTCGTTTGGAATTTTAGTAATCATTAAATTAATTAATTTAAGATTTAAGGCTCTCTTATAAGTTTCTCTTTCTGCATCAGAAGTCCCTTTGGTAGGCAAGTCTAATGAAAATACAGAAGGTGTAAAGCCTTGTGCCGCCAAATCTTCCGACACAAAATTGAGTTTAGCCCCTGGAAGGGTGTCCTTAATAAAATCCACAAAGTCTTTTGTATTTTGATAGGCATCTTGTATGCGTTGATTCATGGACGGCAATTGTGAGCTCAAAATTTCATATTGATGTGCGGTTGCCTCATTATCACAAAGAAGGAGGTGCCGTTCAATTTTTGCCATCAAGGCTTCGGATTTTTTATTGCCAACAACGTAACCTGCCGTACATGTTCCACCACTCGGAAATTTGGAGCCACTCGCATAGGACAGGGTTCGAACGGAGGAAAGCAAGTTGTTTTTATCTAAAAACAGCACATTTGGACAAAAGGTTTGGTCCAAAATAAAGACAGGGTCTATTGCTATTTCACCTGTTTTGGTCTTACGGACAGCACTTAATGCGTTTTTTAATTCAACTAGATCAGGAACTTCTACTCTGGGGTTGGTAGGGATTTCTGCAATGATGTAGGGGATGGCATCCTCGGCAGCAACCTGATCTAAAATGGTATTTATACTTTGTACCATATCGTTGTCGCCATCGACGTACAAATCCACCACTTCCACATTATGTATACAAGCCGCCACTCGTCGTGCTTGGTCATTAGTGCCGCCATAACAGTTGGGGGGCACAATAAATTTGATGTCTTTTTTAGGGTGATTTTCTTGAGCATCGTGAATCAACCCCATCATTATCGCATATTGAATCGAAAGACCACTAGAGCCTACGAGAGGCTTTGTAGGGCTGTGAGTAATGGCTGAAATAGCCTCTAAAACCTGCGCTTTGTTGGCTTCTAAAACAGTGTGTGCTGTTGGTGAAGATGTGTTTGTTAAAACTGATAAAGCTTTCAAGCAATTGACAGGTGTCATGGCAATGGTTTCTCTTCTTCTCACATGCTGAATGTCGGAGATATACCCTTTATTTTGGTGTCCATTTACGAGCAATACACTTCCAAGTGCTGGATTGGTTTGGACGTAAAAATCGATGTTTGGCGATTGCTCAACCGTCCAAAGTTCTTTTTGTTGTGAGATATAAATAGTGCTGCCGTCAAATTTAGGAATGGCTGCAGTATTTTCAACCTGTTTTAATTGAAAATGATAGCCATAAACCTGCTTTAAGGTTTCAGTATCAAAAGCATCTGGTAACGCTCCTGTATAAACAATTTGGGTGTTTTTACCGTTTGATAAATTGGTTCTTAAAATGGCCAAAACAGGCACAGTCTGTGATGAAAAACTGATGACATTTTCTGGATTGAGTTGGTTCAGATTGGCAAGGGTCCATTCTAGTACACAGGACAAAGGATGCCCCAAACGAATGTAGTCGTAAGCGGTGGGTAGCGACTGTAGTGCCGATGGGTCAGAATTATGCGTTTTACATAAGATTTCAAACTGTTCTAAAAATTGAGTTTTAGCCGCTTTTTCATCATAAATATCCAACCGATGGGTGGTTAAATTCAACCAGTCTGTTGGGAGGTTTTTTAAAACTTCTTTTATATAAGTTAGTATTTTATTTTCTTCCATAATTTTTACCTTCAAATAGAAGAGCAAGATACATCAATCCAATTTATTTTTGAAAGGCTTGTCATAGGATTTATGGTCTTACCCCAAAATTTTTACGTCAAAAAATAGTTGAAGTTTTTTCTCTAAAAAAAGTGAAGTCTAAAACAAAATAAAAAATGAACAGACCCTACTCTAAAATTTCGTAATCTATATTTAATTTCCGTAAAGATCTTAAAGCAGAGGCAGTGTTTTTGTCATCCACTTCAATATCTACAGCATCTCCTTCTAAGAGTATTTCTGTAAGTTCATTTGCCAAGGAACCACCAATATTAGAAGAAATTTCTGCCATACATTTGGCTATGGCTCTTCGGTCAGGTCTTTGAGCATCGCAAGACAGTAAATTTAATTTCATGTGTATATTTATTATTTTTAAAAGAACACATGCAGTTGGCTTTTAGTCATTTTCTTGTAGGATATGATTTTCTGCATGCTCGGTTCATGGGTTTAATTCATCAATAAATATAATAAAAAAAAAGCCAATGATTTCAATAAAACTAATCTTTAAGAACTGCTCTTGATATCACCATTTTTTGAATTTCGGAAGTACCTTCATAGATTTGAGTGATTTTGGCATCGCGCATCAAACGTTCTACGTGGTAGTCTTTTACAAATCCATTACCTCCATGAATTTGGACGGCTTCCACGGTGTGTTTCATAGCGACCCTAGATGCAAAAAGTTTTGCCATCGCACTGGACGTGTCATATGACACTCCTTGGTCTTTTTCCCATGCTGCTTTCATTACCATGTGACGCGCCGCTTCAATGTCTGTCGCCATATCTGCCAACTTAAAGGCAATTGCTTGGTGGTTGCAGATTTCCGTACCAAAGGCTTTGCGCTGTTTGGAGTAGGCCAACGCCAATTCATAAGCGCCAGAAGCAATGCCTAAAGCTTGAGATGCAATTCCTATACGTCCACCAGACAATGTTTTCATCGCAAATTTAAATCCAAACCCATCTTCTCCAATACGGTTTTCTTTGGGAATTTTTACATCGTTAAACTGCAATGTATGCGTGTCACTTCCTCTAATCCCGAGTTTATCTTCCTTAGGCCCAATTTCAAAACCAGCCAGTCCTTTTTCGATAATAAAAGCATTAATTCCTTTAGAACCTTTGTTGCGGTCCGTTTGTGCAATTACAATATATACATCAGATCGTCCACCATTGGTAATCCAATTTTTTGTGCCATTAATTAGATAATGATCGCCCTGATCAATAGCGGTAGTTTGCTGAGAAGTGGCATCACTGCCAGCTTCGGGTTCACTCAAACAAAAGGCACCCACATGTTCGCCAGTTGCCAATTTTGGAAGGTATTTTTCTTTCTGAGCTTCCGAACCATAAGACTCAATTCCATAGCATACCAATGAATTATTGACAGAAACAATCACTGATGCCGATGCATCTACTTTTGAAAGTTCTTCCATAATCAACGCATACGAAATGGTATCCATACCACTGCCACCATACTTAGGATCTACCATAATTCCCATAAACCCTAGTGCTCCCATTTTTTTTACTAAATTGTAGGGAAATTCTTGGAGTTCATCACGTTTGATAACGCCGGGACGTAATTCTGTCTGTGCAAAATCACGAGCGGCTTGTCGAACCATAAGGTGTTCTTCAGAAAAGGAAAAATTCATAAGTTTCATGTTTGTTTTCCAAATATATAAAAATTTACTATGCGTGCATAGTAAATAAGCGTAAATAATAGCTATGACCAATTCAAATTTAAAAAAACAATCTCATTACAATGTCATAGGAGTGATGTCGGGAACCTCGCTTGATGGGGTCGATTTATGTCTTTCAAGTTTTCAATTCGAAACCAAATGGAAGTTTCAAATCAGCGCTGCTCAAACAGTGAAATATTCGGAACAATGGAAATCACGTCTAAGAACCGCCATCGATTTAAATTCAAAAGAATTAAAGGAACTAAATGAAGATTATACCCGACTTTTAGCTGACTTGATTCAACCTTTTATGGAGGTACATAGCCATACAACCATAGATGCTATTTGCAGTCATGGGCACACGATAATTCATCAACCGGACCAAGGAAAAACCTTTCAAATAGGAAATTTACCCACCTTATCAACCTATTTGAAACAAACAATTGTATGTGATTTCCGAACCCAAGATGTGGCTTTAGAAGGGCAAGGCGCCCCTTTGGTACCTATCGGCGATGCACTCTTATTTTCTGACTATGATTATTGTCTCAATTTAGGAGGTTTTGCTAATATTTCTTTTGATCAAAACAACAAACGCATAGCGTTCGATATTTGCCCCGTCAATATTGTTTTAAACCACTATGTGTCGTCTATGGGAATGGCGTATGATTCAGAAGGTCAGATAGCGGCCAAAGGAACGGTTTGTAAACCCTTATTAAAAGAGTTGAACGCGTTGAAATTCTACACTTTGGAGCCGCCAAAATCTTTGGGATTAGAGTGGGTACAAAGCGAAATTTTACCACTCATAGAAACCTATGAATTAGAAGTGCCAACGGTCTTAAGAACAATGATTGAACACTGTGCATTACAGCTTTCTAAAGTGTTGAAAAAAAACCATTTGATTAAAGGATTGATAACAGGCGGTGGCGTATTTAACACCTTCCTCATACAACGTATATCAGACCTGTATGGATATGATTTACCCAGGGCCGACCCCCAAATAATCGAATTTAAAGAAGCTTTAATATTTGGGTTTTTAGGCATCCTAAAATTACGAAATGAACCGAATTGTCTTCAATCGGTAACGGGAGCAAAACATGACCACAGTAGTGGCGCTATTTATTTCCCCGAAAAAAAACAATAATTTTAAAGAAAGCGTATTTTAGTTTTTTATATTTGTTACGCAGTCTTAAATAAATTAAAACTGTGCCTAAAACTTGAAGAACTTAATTTATGGAAGCAGTAATAATTATTGTATTTGTATTTGGTTATTTAGCCATCACACTTGAACACAGTTTAAAAATTGACAAACTAATTCCCGCCTTGGTTATGATGGCCTTTAGTTGGGCACTCATTTCTTTTGGAATTGATGATTTTACAACATGGTTTGATTCGGGTAAACATGCTCTTCTTAGTAATTTCGAAGCGTTTGGTCATGTCGAAAAAATGCACATTCTTGAAGAAACTTTATTACACCACCTAGGGAAAACAGCTGAAATCCTTGTCTTTTTAATCGGTGCGATGACCATTGTTGAAATCATTGCTTATTTTAATGGATTTTCAACCATAAAAAATTTCATCAAAACTAAAAAGAAAACAAAGTTACTTTGGATTTTTGCCCTTCTCGCCTTTGTACTTTCCGCGATTATTGATAATTTAACGGCAACAATTGTCTTAATTTCGTTACTTCAAAAAATAATTAACGATCGAAAAATGCGACTCTGGTTTGCAGGACTAATTGTAGTTGCTGCCAATGCAGGTGGCGCTTTTTCACCAATTGGTGATGTGACCACTACCATGTTGTGGATAGCTAACAAAGTCACTACGGGACACCTATTTGGATACTTGCTCTTGCCATCCATTGTATGTATGGTAGTACCCACCTTTATAGCCTCTAAATTGCCTGTTTTTAAAGGCTCTTTGGAACTAGATACTAGCGCTTCAGAACCCACAGGACGTTTCAGTGGCACCATGCTTTATTTAGGATTAGCTGCCATCGTTTTTGTACCTATTTTTAAAATGGCAACCCATTTACCCCCCTATGTAGGGATGATGCTTTCTTTAGGAGTCGTGGCAATATTTGCAGAAATATACAGTTCCTCAAAATTTAGTATGACTGAGCTAGATAAAGAAGGATCAGATAGTCATGTACTTGTGAGTCCTGTACATCATTCCTTGTCAAAAATAGAATTGCCTAGTATCTTATTTTTTCTAGGGATTCTAATGGCAGTAGCAGCACTTGAGTCTTTAGGTATTTTATTTGGTTTTGCAGATTGGCTCAAAGAGTCAACACCTACTTTAGGAACCGAAATTGATGCGGCTGGAATTTCTGATTTAGTAGTACTACTACTAGGAGTTGGATCTGCAGTGATTGATAACGTACCCTTGGTTGCAGCGTCATTAGGAATGTTTTCTGAACCACAGGACCATCAGCTTTGGCACTTTATTGCATATTCCGCAGGAACAGGTGGAAGTATGCTCATTATTGGATCTGCTGCTGGTGTAGTAGCAATGGGGATGGAGAAAATTAATTTTTTCTGGTACCTAAAAAAAATCTCTTGGTTGGCCTTAATAGGGTTTTTAGCAGGAGCTCTAACATTTTTCTTTACAAGGACACTCCTTTAAAGATACTTTATTGCATTTTTTTGCGTTTTTATATTCAAAAGTAATACTTAAACATATATGATCAATACCAGTATTCAAGATGAAATGGCTATCCAATTGGATGCAGAATCTGTCGAAAAAACATTATCTATTATCGAGCTTATTAAGAGCGGAGGCTTAGCTGGCCAGCTTATTATAGCCTTACTAACTGTACTACTAGTAGTCGCTTTATATATTTATTTTGAACGCTTGTTTACCATTAAAGCAGCGTCTAAAGTCGATCCAAATTTTATGAACCAAATAAAAGACCATGTTGTTAATGGAAAAATTGATGCTGCCAAAGCTGTTTGTATACAAGTCAATTCACCCGTATCTCGACTGATTGATAAAGGAATTTCCCGCATTGGACGTCCACTTGCCGATATCAATTCGGCCATCGAAAATGCAGGAAAACTAGAAGTCTATAGCTTAGAAAAAAACGTCAGTATTCTTGCTACTATATCTGGAGCAGCCCCTATGATTGGGTTTTTAGGAACCGTTATTGGAATGATTTTATCCATCTTTGAAATTGCCAATTCAGGCGGTCAAATCGATATTAAATTATTAGCCGATGGGTTGTATACAGCGATGACTACTACTGTAGCTGGTTTAGTGGTCGGGATTGTGGCCTACATTGCTTTTAATCATTTAGTCGGACGCACCAATAAAGTCGTCTATCAAATGGAAGCCAATTCGGTAGAGTTTTTAGACTTACTCAACGAACCTATTTAAAATGAATATTAGAGGTCGAAATAAAATTACTCCAGAATTTAATATGTCGTCCATGACGGATATTGTATTTCTATTATTGATTTTTTTCATGATTGCTTCCACATTGGTCACTACCAATGCAATCGATATTTTACTGCCAAAAGCCAGTGGAAAAACAGAAAATAAAAAATCGGTTTCTGTAAGTATTCAAAAAGACTTATCGTTCTACATCGATCAAAGTAAAGTTGAGATTCAAAATTTAGAAACGGAATTACTACAATTACTTCAACAAGAAGCCGAACCAACCCTCGTGCTGAGAGCTGAAAAATCGGTGCCTGTAGACTATGTTGTCAAAGTGATGGACATTGCTAATCGCAATAAATTCAAAATCATATTAGCCGTAAATCCTAACTGAGATGCGTTACTTTAAAACCAAACATCAAAAATATTCGGCACGATTGACTACGGTCATCATGTTGTTGTTGCTTTTATTGTTGTTTGTGGTAGGGCCTGGTTATATGGATCCACCTTTAGAGTATGGCGTTGCCGTTAATTTTGGAACCACCAATACTGGCAGTGGAGCTGTGCAACCCAAAAAACCACTTGTTTCTGAATCTACTCCGGTTTCCGAACCTATAGTAGAACCCGTAAAAGCGGCACCTCCTGTGCAGTCCACAAAAGCTGCTGCATCAGAAGAGGTTTTGACTGCGGAAGATTTAGAAACCATTGCCATCAAAAAAGCAGAAGCTAAAGCTGCCAAGCGTCAAGCGGATGCAGATGCAAAAAAGAAGGCAGAGGACGAGATTGCAGCCAAAGCATTGGCAGACGCAAAAGCAAAAGCGGATGCTGAAGCTAAAGCCAAGGCCGAACGCCTCAAAAAAGAAGCCGACTTAAAAGCCAAAAAGAAACAACAATTAGATGCCTTGATGGGTGGAATTGGCGCTGATGATGGTACCGATACAGGTTCTGAAGGAGATGATGATACCCCAGGCGATAAAGGTCAGCTGAATGGCGATCCGTATGCACCTAGTTATTTTGGATCTCCAGGGAGTGGAAACGGAGGCGTAGGCTATGGACTGAACGGTCGGGGTCGTCCTTCCAAATCAAAAGTTATTCCCGACTGTGACGAAGAAGGCAAAGTCGTGGTAGAAATTCATGTGAATCAAAATGGGAATGTAGTCAAAGCCATCCCCGGAAAACGAGGTACTACTGGCGATATCTGTTTGTATAGTGCTGCCAAAAAAACAGCCCTCACCCATAAATGGCCTGCAGATTCCAAAGCACCTGCCAAACAAATTGGTTTTGTGATTGTTGATTTTAGTGTCCGACAGTAAATGAATTATTCAGAAACCACCAACTGGCTTTTTTCTCAACTACCACTTTATCAAAATGTGGGAAAATCGGCCTATAAAGCAGATTTAAGCCAAACTCTTAAACTTGCCAAACATCTCAATCATCCTGAACATAAATTTAAGTCCATCCATGTTGGGGGCACCAACGGCAAAGGCTCTACGGCGCATATGTTGGCGTCTGTGTTGCAAGAAGCAGGTTACAAAGTAGGCTTATATACGTCTCCCCATTTAAAAGACTACCGCGAACGCATTCGTATAAATGGAGAAATGATTAGCGAAACATTTTGTGGTGGATTTTGTGGCGGCTCATAAATCCTTTTTTGAATCAAACTCATTGTCATTTTTTGAAATGTCTGTGGGGATGGCATTTGATTATTTTGCACAAGAACAGGTTGATATTGCCGTGGTTGAGGTGGGCTTGGCGGCCGCTTAGATTCTACCAATATCCTAAATCCTGAAGTGTCGGTGATTACCAATATAGGGTTGGACCACACCCAGTTTTTAGGCACGACTCTAGAAGCCATTGCAGGGGAGAAGGCAGGGATTATAAAGCCCAATATTCCTGTAGTAATTGGCGAAACACAGCCAGAAACAGAAACTATTTTTAGAACTAAAGCCACTAAAGAGCATGCACCGATTTATTTTGCCGACCAGTCGGATAGAAGATACTCTTCCCACAAGTTTAAAAGGCGACTATCAAATTCATAATGTACGCACGGTACTTCAAGACTATTGAAATCTTAAATACTGGGACGTTTACAATCTCCAACAGAAGCAGTGCAACAAGGCCTTTTAAAAGTCACCGAAAACACGGGACTTCGTGGCCGTTGGGAGGTTTTGGGGAGTTCCCCAAAACTCATTTGCGATACGGCACACAATAGGGAAGGTCTGAGTTTGTGTTTAAACAACTACAGTCCGAGAAATTTCAACGCTTGCATGTGGTGTTGGGTATGGTGAATGATAAAGACATTCCGTCGCTTTTAGAGTTATTTCCAAAGCAGGCGCAGTATTACTTTTGCAAACCCAATGTTCCTAGAGGGCTAGAGGCGACTCAACTCGCGCAGATCTTCACAGAACATGGTTTTGAGGGAAGTCTTCATCGGTCTGTAAAAGACGCTTTAAAAGCCGCCAAACAAAGCGCGTCCCACGACGATTTGATCTATGTTGGCGGCAGTACTTTTGTGGTGGCGGAAATAATTTAACTTTTTATAAAAAATCTTTTGTGAATTGAAAAACTAGACTATATTTGCAGTCCTAGAAATAGGGCGCGTAGCTCAGTTGGTTCAGAGCACCTGGTTTACACCCAGGGGGTCAGGGGTTCGAATCCCTTCGCGCCCACAGAACATGAAAATCCACTCATTTGAGTGGATTTTTTTTGTTAATACATGAACCATTCATAACTAAAAACTCCCCATATAAATGAGGAGTTCTTTTAAATTGATAGTTTTGCTTAACTATAGGTATATTTATAATTAGTTAAAACTTTAACTAACTGATCCCAAGTCTAAACACTCTTTAATTAAACAAGTAGATATGTTAAGTTAAAAATAGTAGCGTTATTACCAAATAAATGCAAAAAAACTGCCTTTTCAGGCAGTCTCTTTATAGTTACATTTATTTCAACCTTAATTTTAAAACCCATACCCTTGAGTACTTCTCACGTTGTTGGCTCCTGAAGGTCCACCAGAAATAAAACTATTCATTAAAGGTTCGCCTAATTGCCATCTGTAGCTACCTTCGTTTGCACTACTTGGAGCATGCGAAGTACTAATGGTTTCATAACATCCAAAATAAAACGGTTCATTAGCTGATAATGTGGAGTCAAATACAATTTCGTAAGCTGCACCTGCGGTAGTGTTAATTGTGTAGGTCTCTCCTACAACAATCACATTATAATTAGCATCCACAAGAAAAGGAATTACAGTGACATCCGTTGTTGTTGTATATGGGTAAATAATAACTTTAGTCATTTGAGTATTAGCATCTAATATTTGAGGTTGTGCGTTTGAACCAAGATTAACTGTCGAATAATTCGGAGAATGACTATTTGAAAAAGTGTCTGCGTCTGCATATCCAGAGAGTAAAGTAGGAGGCGTTGGCTGCGCATCAGCTCCATCACAATCACTGTCAATACCATCTCCTACGACATCTACTGCTCCGGGGTTTATTGCAGCATCAGAGTCGTCACAATCGTTACCAACAGTCACATAGCCATTTGGTTGAACACAAGCAGTGAAAGAAGTGAACTCATATCCATAGCCGTCACTATCAGCATCTACGTACCATACAGTGTCTGGGTTTATTGCAGCATCAGAATCGTTACAGTCATCAGCATTACTCACATAGCCCATTGGTTGAAAACAAGCAGTGGTAGCGCTATTGCTATCTCCGTAACCGTCATAATCCATATCTAGGTACCATACAGTGGGAGCACCTATGTCAGCATCAGAATCGTCACAATCATCAGCATTATTCGCATAACCCTCGGGTTCAGAACAAGCGACAGTAAAAACACTGTTATCGCCATAACCATCACTGTCAGTATCTGCGTAAAAAAGACTGCTTACACAGGGGTCTATCCAAGTGGCTACGCCATCAACCATGGTTAAAACTTGACCTTCAGTACCAGAACCTATAAAACTATCTACATAGTTTTTTGTTGCAACATCTTGCGCCTCTGTAGGGTCTGCTACATTTTGGACTGGATTGGAATTCATATTTAATACAGTAGTCACACTTAAATTTCCTGCAGAAACGTTGACATCCCCACTCACATTAATGTCCAATTCTCCGTCAGGCAAAACAATTTCTAAATTTTCATCTGAGGATTCTGCAATATAAGGTCCGTACACTCCTGAAAGATAGTCACCAAAAACTAATTTACCCCCACTGTAATAATCGTCGGGGTTATTACCAAGAATTCGTACAGCAATGTTGTCTCCTGTATTGTTTTCAGCAAGTATATTTAAAGCTCCAGGGCCATTATCTTCATCTTCTAATTGTTCTATAACCGCCGATGCTCCAGTTCCATACAATAAACCGTCATTATCTATTTGTAAGCCTTTGGCTGCTCCACCATCATTGTTAATCCAAAAATCTTGTAAGCTAATGTTTTGAGTCGCTACATGATCCCAAGAGCCAGATCCCGCACCAGCAAGAGCCGTCCAAGCGGTTCCATTATAATAATAAAAACCAGCAGTCGCATCGGTTTGGTAAATCAATAAACCATTGGCTGCAGCTGTAATCGCATCACGCTCGGTTTCTGTCATTCGTGGAATCAAAATACCGCCCTCTGTTGAGGTGATATCCAAAGCCGCCGAAGCATCTGGTGTTGGGTTGTTAATTCCTACTTGAGCCGTTAAGCTCATGCTAAAAATAGCAATACTAAGTATTAATAGTTTTTTCATTTCTTAATAATTTTAAAAGTTGACAATTGGTTTTGTTTATTGGTGGTGTGTAGTAAATAAACTCCTGTTGGAAGTTCAGACACATTCAATTCGTTGCGGTCAGATTCTAACACCTTTTGTCCAGAGACATTGTAGAGCGTTGATTTCTGAAGGTTTTTTGAGACAATGATCAGTTTGTCAGTGGTTGGATTTGGATAGACTTTCACAAAATCATTTGTAGCAATTTCTACAATCGTAAGACTGGCATTAGCCGAGCTGGCTGTGATTTTTGTAAATTCTAAATCTGTAAAAGCATAGCTTAAAGTGTTATTCGTTTCGTCTGCAATTGCGGGGTGATTCGTCCAAACGCCCTCAGCCCTTAGCGTTTCTAAAACCAAATCGGCTTCAGGAATATCATTGAGTTCGTCGTCATCATAAGCAAAAGTAATTGTGCCAGTAAAACCGCTCAAAGCTGTTGAAGCATCGTATACTCTATCAACACTGGTATTGCCTTCGACCACTACAGGGATATCTGTAACAGATATTGCATTTGCGTCACTAATAACATAGGTGTCGCTAGGGGCTAATGTTAAGCCGCTTAAATTTAGAGAGGCTGTATTTTCAATTGAAATTGAAGCTCCGTTTGAAACGGTTAAAATTTGACTGAACATCATGCCTGGAAGGCATAGGAGTCCTAAGAGATATTTTTTCATGATTGGTTAATTTTATACCAATATACAAAGACTCTCCGGTCAAATAGATATTTAATACTTTTTATTTACAAGTTAATAGAGGCCTTGATCTGGTATTCCCGATGCTGTGCTAAAAAGTGTTGTTAAATATGAGTTGCATCTTATGTATACTATTGGCGCAAAAAAAGAGACTGCCTTTTCCAATATAGTATTCAAAAAACTTTCTTAAACCAACATCGTCACAGGATTCTCCACGTA